>CAWDJB010000004.1:0-27926 GCA_963802505.1 uncultured Acidimicrobiales bacterium
GTGTCGTCGATCACCGAGATCGCCCGACCGGGTCCCGTCAGTCGACCGACGGGGTTGCACGCGTGGCCCCCGCGCCGTAAGCCGTGTCCATGGAGGAACCGGATCTCCATGGCGCCTACCCGCGGCTGAGCGGCGCCCAGATCGAGCGGCTCGCCACTCACGGCCACCGGCGTGCCACCCGAGCCGGTGATGTGCTGTACCGCGAGGGCGACCACGAGTGCGACTTCTACGTCATCCTCGACGGGAGCGTCGCCATCGTCACCGATCACGGCGGGCCCGGACGAGCAGGTGCTCGCCGAGCATGGCCCAGGCCGGTTCCTCGGCGAGCTCGGTCTGCTCACGGGTGAGGTGGTGTTCGTGACCGCCGTGGTCACCGAGCCGGGGGCGGTCCTCGTGGTTCCCGTTGCCAGTCTCCGAGAGCTCGTTGCCGGCGACAATGCCCTCGGCGACATCATCCTGCGCGCGATATCTGCTTCGGCGGTCGATCCTGCTCGAGCTCGGAGCGGGCCTGAAGATCATCGGGTCGCGTTACTCCGAGGACACCCGACGACTGCGCGAGCTCGTCGCCCGGAACCGGGTGCCGCACAGGTTTATCGACCTCGAGGAGGACCCATCCGCGGAGCAGCTCGTACGCCAGTTGGGTGTTCCCCCCGAAGACACGCCGATCGTGATCTGTCCCGGCCACGAGGTGCTGCGAAACCCGACGATCGCGGAGCTGGCGCGGGTGATCGGGCTGCCGGCCCGTCCTCCCCCGGATTCGGTTTGCGACCTTCTCGTGGTCGGCGCGGGTCCTGCCGGCTTGGCGGCGGCGGCGTACGGCGCGTCCGAAGGGCTGGCGACCTTTGCATGCGACGCCGTCGCCACCGGCGGCCAGGCCAGCACCTCGTCACGAATCGAGAACTACCTCGGCTTCCCGTCCGGCATCTCCGGCGCCGAGCTCGCGGAGCGGGCGGAGATCCAAGCGGAGAAGTTCGGCGCGATGTTCGGCGTGCCGGCGGAGGCGCAGTCCATCGAACGCCATAACGGGCACTACGTCGTGCGGTTCACCAATGTAACGGTGTCGGCCCGCGCGGTGCTCATCGCCACGGGCATGCGCTATCGGAAGCTCGACGTTCCCGGGGTCGCGGAGCTCGAGCCGACGAGCATCTACTACGCGGCCACGCTCGTGGAGGCCCAGCTCTGTCACGGGTCACCGGTCGCGATCGTGGGCGGCGGCAACTCCGCGGGCCAGGCCGCCGTCTTCCTCGGTGAGCGGGGCAACCGCGTCTCGCTCGTCGTGCGCGGCGACCGGCTGGCCGAGAACATGTCCCGCTACCTCGCCAGTCGCATCGAGCGGCACCCCTTGATCGAGGTGCTCCTGCACACTGAAGTGCGCGAGCTGGCCGGAACGGACTCGCTCGAAGCGATCGTCGTCGAAGATGTCCACACGAGAGATCGGCGCACGCTCGACGTGCGCTACCTGTTCGTGTTCATCGGCGGCGAGCCGTGGACGAGCTGGCTCGGCGACGACGTGATGCTCGACGATCGAGGCTTTGTGCTCACGAGGCCTGGAGTGTCGACGCGCCTGCCGCTCCAGACGAGCTGGCCGGGGGTCTTCGCCGCGGGCGACGTACGAAGCGGGTCGGTGAAGCGGGTGGCCTCAGCCGTGGGAGAGGGCGCGATGGCCGTACAGATGGTGCACGAGCACCTCGCCCGCGCGTACTGACGGCGGCGCGACATGAACGGCACCCAAAACCTCAGTGCGTGACGTTTACACCTCACTAGTTCGGGGCATGGGGTAGGCGGCCGACTCGCGTGTGTTCGCCGCGGGCCTGACCGGTCGCCCTCGCATGGGGAGGTACCGAGATGGCAAAGGCAGTCGGAATCGATCTCGGAACGACAAATTCTGTGATCGCCACCATGGAAGGTGGACGCCCGGAGGTGATCCCCAACGCGGAGGGCTCCCGCACCACCCCTTCGGTGGTGGCGTTCACCGAACAAGGTGACCGGCTCGTGGGGCAGGTTGCCCGACGCCAGGCCATCCTCAATCCAAAGGGGACGATCTACTCGGCCAAGCGGTTCATCGGCCGGCACTACGACGAGGTCCAGAGCGAGCTCAACGCGGTGTCGTTCGATGTGGTCGCCGGCCCGGATGGCGCGGTGCGGTTCGACGTGCGCGGCAAGCCGTACGCCCCCGAAGAGATCTCCGCGCTCGTGCTGCGCAAGCTCACGGAGGACGCTTCGAAGTTCTTGGGTGAGAAGGTGACCGAGGCAGTCATCACCGTTCCGGCCTACTTCAACGACGCGCAGCGCCAGGCGACCAAAGACGCCGGGCGGATCGCGGGGCTGGAGGTCCTGCGCATCATCAACGAGCCCACCGCCGCCGCGCTGGCCTACGGATTGGACAAGCAGGCCAACGAGACCGTGCTGGTGTTCGATCTCGGCGGCGGCACCTTCGACGTCAGCATCCTGGACGTGGGCGAGGGAGTGGTCGAGGTGCGCGCCACCTCAGGCGACACCCACCTGGGAGGTGACGACTTCGACCGTCGTCTGGTCGACCTGCTGGCCGACGAGTTCCAGAACGAGCAGGCAATCGACCTGCGCCGGGACCCGCAGGCGTTGCAGCGGCTGTTTGAGGCGGCCGAGAAGGCGAAGGTGGAGCTGTCGCAGGTGACCCAGACGCAGGTCAACCTGCCGTTCATCACGGCCGACGCCAACGGCCCGAAGCATCTGGTCACTACCGTCACCCGCGCCAAGTTCGACGACATCACCGCCGATCTGGTGCAGCGCTGTCTCGGTCCGGTCGAGCAGGCGATGGCGGACGCGAAAGCGACCGCCAACGACATCGACGAGGTGATCCTGGTCGGCGGCTCGACCCGCATCCCTGCGGTGCAGGCCCTGGTGCGCCGGCTCACCGGTGGCAAGGACCCCAACATGACGGTCAACCCCGACGAGGTGGTGGCCATCGGAGCGGCCATCCAAGCCGCCATCATCAAGGGCGAGGTCAAGGACGTCCTGCTGCTGGACGTGACCCCGCTGTCTCTCGGCGTGGAGACGATGGGCGGGCTCATGACCAAGATCATCGAGCGCAACACCACCATCCCCGCCCGCCGAGTCGAGGTGTTCTCCACCGCTGACGACAACCAGACGGCGGTGGACATCGTGGTGCTCCAAGGCGAACGGGAACGGGCGGCCGACAACCGAGTGCTGGGCCGGTTCCGACTCGACGGGATCCGACCCGCGCCCAGAGGCGTACCGCAGGTCGAGGTCACCTTCGAGATCGACGCGAACGGAATCCTTCACGTCTCCGCCAAGGACCGCGACACCGGCGCCGAGCAGAGCATCACCATCAGCGACACCACCAACCTCGACAAGGCCGAAGTGGAGCGGATGGTCGCGGATGCCGAGCGCTACCGCGATGAAGACGCGCGCCTGCGCCAGGCGGTCGACGCTCGCAACGAGCTCGACGCCGTGGCCTACCAGGTCGAGCGGCGAGTGGCTGAGCTCGGCGACCAGGTGCCGCTGCACGAGAAGGCCCGGGCCGAGCAGCTGGTCGCCGACGCCCGCCAGGCCATCAAAGAGGAAGCGCCGCTCGATCGGCTGCGGTCCCTCACGGCGGAGCTCCAACAGCTGTACCACGGCATGGGCGCGGGACGGCCGAGCGGCGACGCTGGCCCCTCGGCGCCGCCGCCGTCCTCCGGCGAGGACGACGTCATCGACGCCGACTTCACCGTCGGGTAGCACGATGGGCGACAGTGCCCCAGTGGCCGCGGACGACACGCGCGCGGAGCCGGAAGCAGCTTCCGCCCCCGATCCCTGTGCGGAGGTCGAGGATCGCCTCCGGCGTGCACTCGCTGACTACGACAACCTTCGCAAGCGGCACGAACGCGAAGCGGCCCAGGTTCGTCGAGCCGAGCGCGGGCGGGTCGCCGCCGCCTTTGCTACCCGTCATCGATGACCTCGAGCGCGCGCTCGCGCATGCCGACGACGACAGCGAGATCGTCCGGGGCCTGGCGGTCGTTCTCGACGAGGCGTACCTCGTCCTCGCGCGCCTCGGCTATCCGAGGTACGAAGACCTGGGCGAGGTATTCGACCCGCAGCGCGATGAGGCGGTGGGCGCGGTCGACGCCGACGCGCCCGCCGGGACCGTGGTCGCCACGGTGCGACCGGGCTACGGCAAGGACGGCGACATCCTGCGACCGGCCGGCGTCATGGTCGCCCGAACCCGGGCGGGTTGATGGCTGGACCCCGGGACTTCTACGAGCTGCTCGGGGTCAGCCGCGACGCCACGGCCGAGGAGATCCAGCGCGAGTACCGCAAGCTCGCGCGGAAGTTTCACCCCGACGTCAACAAGGAGCCCGGCGCGGAGGAGCGTTTCAAGGAGATCTCCGAGGCCTACGACGTGCTGTCGGACCCGGACACGCGGAAGCGCTACGACTCCTTCGGACCTGACTACCGGCAGGTGCCGGAAGGCGTCGACGCCGACACGTGGGCTCGAGCGCGCGCCGGTGCCGGACCGCGGGCACGGGCACGTGGCGCCCCCGACGAGGGCGTCTTCTTCAGCCAGGGATTCGGCGAAGGCGACATCGACGATCTCCTCAGCAGCATGTTCGGCGGCGGGCGTACCCGCCGTGGATGGGGCCCGGTACCCGGCGCCGATCAGGAGGTTGAGATCAGCCTCACCCTCGAGGAAGCGTTCCGGGGCGGCCGTCGCTCGATCACGCTGTCGGGCCCCCAGGGCGAACGGCGGCTCGACGTCAACATCCCCGCGGGCGTCACCGATGGCCAGCGCATCCGGCTGGCCGGGCAAGGCGGACAGGGATCCACGGGCGCGGCCGCCGGCGACCTGTACCTCGTCGTCCGCATCCAGCCCCATTCCCGATACCGCCTCGACGGGCGCAACATCACCGTGGACCTTGCCCTCGCTCCGTGGGAAGCCGCGTTGGGAGCCTCCGTCACCGTCGAAACGCTCGGCGGCGACGCCACGGTCAAAGTCCGGCCCGGCACGTCGAGCGGCAAGAAGCTGCGGCTGAAGGGCCGCGGACTCCCCAACCCGAAGGGCGCTGCGGGTGACCTGCTCGCCGAAGTCCGGATCATGGTGCCGCCGACCCTCGACGACGAGGAGCGGAGCCTCTTCGAACAGCTGGCGAAGGTGTCCGACTTCGACCCGAGGAGGCGACGTTGACGTACGCACTGGCCCTAGCGGCCCGGCTCAGCGTGGACGACGTCGCCCGGCGCGCCGGCGTGCACCCCGACCTCGTGCGCCGATTCGTGGCCCTCGGCCTGCTCGAGCCCGAGCGAGACGCGGCCGGCAACCTGTGGTTCCGCCCCGCGCAGGTCGCCGCCGCGGCTCGCCTGCAGCGGCTGCGGGCGGGGCTCGGCCTCAACTACGCCGCGCTCGGCGCTCGTGAGTGACCTGCTCGACCGCATCGCCGTGCTCGAGACCGCGCTGCGCGACCCGTCCCCGACCGTATGGAGGTCGCCGATAATGGACGCTGAACGACTGACCCACAAGTCCCAGGAGGCGCTGCAGGACGCCCAGACGAAGGCACTGCGGTTCGGGCACAGCGAGGTCGACGGCGAGCACCTGCTGCTGGCGCTGCTCGATCAGCCCGACGGGCTGGCGCCGCGCCTGCTGACCCAGGCCGGCGCCGATCCTGACCGGGTGCGAGCCGAGGTCGAAAGCGATCTGTCTCGACGGCCGCGGGTCAGCGGCCCCGGCGCTGCACCCGGACAGGTGATGCTCACCCAGCGCGTCGCCCGCCTGCTCGACGCCGCCGAGCGCGAGGCCAAGCGGCTGAAGGACGACTACGTCTCGGTCGAGCACCTCATCATCGCGCTGATCGACGAGGGCACGGGCACCTCGGCCGGCCGCCGGTTGCACGAGCAAGGCCTCACTCGCGACAAGTTCCTCAAGGCGCTGACCGCGATCCGCGGCAACCAGCGGGTGACGTCGGCGATGCCCGAGGTCACCTACGAAGCGCTCGAGAAGTACGGCCGCGATCTCGTCGCTGACGCGCGGGCCGGCAAGCTCGATCCGGTGATCGGCCGCGACGAGGAGATCCGCCGGGTCATCCAGATCCTGTCGCGCAAGACCAAGAACAACCCGGTGCTCATCGGCGACCCCGGCGTCGGCAAGACCGCGATCGTCGAGGGACTCGCGCAGCGCATCATGCGCGGCGACGTGCCCGAGGGTCTGAGGGACAAGACGGTCTTCGCCCTCGACATGGGCTCGCTGGTCGCCGGGGCCAAGTACCGCGGCGAGTTCGAGGAGCGGCTCAAGGCGGTGCTCAACGAGGTGAAAGCGGCCGAGGGCCGGATCCTGCTGTTCGTCGACGAGCTGCACACGGTGGTCGGCGCTGGCGCGGCCGAAGGCGCGATGGACGCCGGCAACATGCTCAAGCCGATGCTCGCCCGCGGCGAGCTCCACATGATCGGTGCCACCACGCTCGACGAGTACCGCAAGCACATCGAGAAGGACGCCGCGCTCGAGCGGCGCTTCCAGCCGGTGACTGGTCGACGAGCCGTCGGTCGAAGACGCCATCTCGATCCTGCGCGGGCTGCGCGAACGACTCGAGGTGTTCCACGGCGTGAAGATCCAGGACAGCGCCCTCGTCGCGGCCGTCGTGCTCAGCCACCGCTACATCACGGATCGGTTCCTGCCCGACAAGGCCATCGACCTCGTCGACGAGGCCTGCGCGATGCTGCGCACCGAGATCGACTCGATGCCCGCCGAGCTCGACGAGCTCACGCGACGGGTCATGCGGCTGGAGATCGAGGAAGCGGCGCTCGCCAAGGAGAAGGATCCCGGCGAGCAGGGCGCGGCTCGAGGAGCTGCGCAAGGAGCTGGCCGATCTGCGCGGCCAGGCCGACGCCATGCGGGCCCAGTGGGAGGCGGAGCGCCAGGCGCTGAAGAAGGTGCAGGCGCTGCGCGAGGAGATCGAGCGGGTGCGACTCGAGGCCGAGGAGGCCGAGCGGCGCTACGACCTCGAACCGTGCCGCCGAGCTCCGCCACGGCGAGCTGCCCGAGCTGGAACGGCGGCTGGCCGCCGAGGAGGAGCAGCTGGCTGTCGAAGCAGGGCAGGAGCCGACTGCTGCGCGAGGTGGTGACCGAAGAGGAGATCGCCGCCATCGTGTCGCGCTGGACGGGCATCCCGGTCAGCCGGCTCGAAGGAGAGCGAGCGGGAGAAGCTGCTGCGGCTCGACGAGATCCTGCACGAGCGGGTCATCGGCCAGGACGAGGCGGTGCGAGCTCGTGGCCGACGCGATCATCCGCGCCCGCTCGGGCATCAAGGACCCGCGCCGGCCGATCGGGTCGTTCATCTTCCTCGGGCCTACCGGTGTCGGCAAGACCGAGCTGGCCAAGGCGCTCGCCGCGGCGCTGTTCGACACCGAGGAGAACATGGTCCGCATCGACATGAGCGAGTACCAGGAGCGCCACACCGTCAGCCGCCTCGTCGGCGCGCCCCCCGGCTACGTCGGCTACGAGGAAGGCGGCCAGCTCACCGAGGCGGTGCGGCGCAAGCCCTACTGCCGTGGTGCTGTTCGACGAGATCGAGAAGGCCCACGCCGACGTCTTCAACACGCTGCTCCAGGTGCTCGACGACGGTCGCCTCACCGACGCGCAGGGTCGCACGGTCGACTTCCGGAACACCGTCGTGATCATGACGTCGAACATCGGGTCCGACGTACCTGCTGGAAGGCGTCACCGCGCGACGGCGAGCTCAAGCCCGAGGCCCGCGACGCGTGATGCTCCGAGCTGCGCCGCCACTTCCGGCCCGAGTTCCTCAACCGGGTCGACGACATCGTGTTGTTCAAGCCGCTGACCGAGCCGGAGATCGAGCGCATCGTCGAGTTGATGTTCGACGACCTGCGGAACCGGCTCGCGGAGCGGCGCATGACCCTGACCGTCAGCGACCATGCCCGGCGCTACATCGCTGAGCAGGGCTTCGACCCGGTGTACGGTGCCCGCCCGCTGCGCCGGTTCATCGCCCACGAGGTCGAGACTCGAATCGGCCGGGCGTTGCTGAGCGGCGAGATCCTCGACGGCGCGGCAGATCCGCGTCGATCTCGTCGACGGCGAGCTGGCCGTGACCTACGAGAACCCGGCCTCCGGGGAGCAAGCAGCGTGAGCGCGGACTCGACGGAAGTCGTGGTGTGCCCCACCTGCGGGCGCAAGAACCGGGTACCAGCGGTCGCGAGCGGGATCCCCCGTTGCGGTCAGTGCCACTCGGCGTTGCCCTGGACCACGACGGCCGACGATGGCTCCTACCGTGCCGTGGTCGAGGAGGCCGCGCTCCCGGTGCTCGTCGACCTGTGGGCACCGTGGTGCGGGCCATGCCGCGTGATCAGCCCGGCGCTCGAGGAGCTGGCGAGGTCCCGTGCGGGCAAGGTGAAGCTGGTCAAGGTGAACGTCGACGAGTCGCCACAGGTCGCCGGCCGTCATGGCGTTCAGGGAATCCCGACGCTGCTCGTCGTCGACCGGGGCGAGGTGGTCGCGCGCCAGACCGGCGCCGCGCCAGAGCACGTGCTGCGCGCGTGGCTCGACGAGGCGCTCACGAAGACGAGCCGATCACGCATGTCGACGGCCGGCTGATCGGCGTGGAAATCAAGGAACGAACAGAAAGGCAGGAACCATGGAGGTAACGACTGCGACAACACGCACCGTCGACGGTCGGGAGCTGCCCGCTCCCGGACGATGGAAGATCGACCCGAGCCATTCCGAGGTCCGGTTCGTCGTGCGGCACATGATGATCTCGAAGGTGCATGGCCGGTTCCGCGAGTTCGAGGGGACCATCTACATCGGCGAACGCCCGGAGGACTCCAGTGTCGAGGTCGTGATCGAGGCCGCGAGCATCGACACGGGGGATCGGACGAGGGATGAGCACCTCCGATCCGCGGAATTCCTCGACGTCGAGCGCTATAAGGAGCTGCGCTTCACGAGCTCCTCGGTGCACCCGGACGAGAAGAATCGCTGGCAGGTGATCGGCGATCTGACCGTGCGCGACGTCACTCGTCAGATCACGCTCTCGGTCGAGTACTGCGGGACGATGGAGGATCCGTGGGGCAACCTGCGTGCCGGATTCCTCGCCACCACGGAGATCGACCGCGACGACTTCGACATCACCTGGAACCAGGCGCTCGAAGCGGGCGGCTATCTCGTCGGCAAGGGCGTGCGCATCGAGATCGACATCGAAGCCATCCGGCAGCCGGACCACTGACGGCAGCTCGACGGCGGTTCCACCGCCTAGTGAGCGAGGTCGGTGATCACCGCGTGTCCGAGGAACTTGCCGGTCTCGAGCTCCTCGAAGATCGCGTCGAGATCGGACAGCGGGCCGGTGCGGTCGACGTGTGTCCGAATCTTGCCGCGGGCCGCGAGATCGACGAGCTCGCGCATGTCCTGCACGTTCCCGACCGCGGAGAAGATGATCGTCGGCTCGATCGCGAACAGGCGGAACACGTCGATCGAGAAGCCACCCTCGCTCGTCGGCGGCAGCCCGACGCCGACGAACAGGCCGGCTTTGCGCAGAAGTTGCAGACCGAGGTCGTAGCCGGCGATCCGCGCCGAGAAGACGAGCGCGGCGTCGACACCCCCCAGCTCGCGCTGCACCACTTCGACGGCGTTGTCGGGTTCTAAGGCGAGCTCGGCGCCGAGCGAGCGCACGAAGTCGAGACGTGCCTCGCCGATGTCGACCCCGACGACGCGGTATCCAAAACCGGTCAGCAGCTGCACGGCGTAGTGGCCGAGGCCGCCGGCCGCGCCGATGACGGCGACCGTTCGCCCCGGCAGCACGCCGTGCTTCAGCACCTTCTTCACCGCGCCGTACGCGGTGAGGCCGCCGCAGGCGAGCGGCGCCTCGGTGTCGGGGATGCTGTCGGGCAGGATCACGAGGCCCGGCGCGTACACGACGAACTGCTCGGCGAACGTGCCCATCACGTTCTGGGTCTGCGCGCAGAGCCGAGGCCGGCCGCGGAGGCAGAACTCGCACGCGCCGCACCAGAACCCTCCGCCGCTCCCACCGAGACCGACGATCACGCGATCGCCGACGCTCACGAACCGATCGGCGCCTGGACCCAGGTCCTCGACGATGCCGATCGCCTCGTGCCCGAGGCTCGGCGGCTGCATGCCGTACCAGTCCCCGCGGGCGAGGTGCAGGTCGGAGTGGCAGACACCGGAGGCGGTGATGCGCAGCAGCGCCTGATCGACACCCGGTATCGGGGCATCGACGTCGTGGATCCCGAGCTCACCGTTGAGCACACGTGCAGCCTTCATGCCGTCATCAAAGCACCTTGTGCATGTGCACGTCCTCGGACTCGCGCGCGAACAGCTCGGCCAGAGGTTCGGCCGTGGGTTGGAAGCCGCGACCGTTATGAGGCCAGGACCGAAGACTTCGACCGCACCTGGTAAAGCTGCATTCCGGCCGGTCACGACCGGTTTCCGAGTGACCGTGACTCACCGTTGCTGCCCGATGTTCACCGTGGTGTTGATACCTGGTTGGTACATGGAGATTTCTCCTCGAGTAGGGCTTGATCCAAACTCCCGAACCTCCCGTCTTGGCGGCGGCTTGCTCGACCAGTCCAGTGGACGATCACGCTTGACACGTCAAGTGTATTAATGGCAGATTACGTGCCATGACTGGCTCCCGAGGCTACACGAGCCCGTTGCGAGCCGAGCAGGCTGCGGCCACCCACGACCGAGTGGTTGACGCCGCGATCGATCTGCTGCAGGAAGCCGACCCTGGAGTGTTCGGCATGCAGGACGTTGCCGATCGGGCCGGCGTCTCGCTGCGTACCGTCTACCGGGTCTTCCCCACCAAGGACCACCTGCTCGGGGGCGTCCTCGGCGCGATCAACGAGCGCTTCGACGAGATCGCCGGTGCGCCGCCGACGACACGCGAGGAGTTCGACGCCTCGGTGACCGGCGCAGTGCAGGCCGTGTTCGAACTCGAGCCGTTCTACCGGGCGCTCTTCGCGACCATCGCGGGGCGCACGATGCACCAGAGCGGCGCGGGAACGCGTCGCAAGGCGTTCGAGACCACCTTCGCCAACGATCTCGCCGGGCTCCCCGAGGACCGGGTTCGCCTGATCGTCTCGGTGCTGCACCTGGTCACCTCGGCCCGCAGCGTGCTGTGGCTCAAGGACTACGCCGAACTCGACATTGACGACGCGAGCGAGGCGATCGGATGGGCGATCGCGGCCCTCGCAGACGCTGCGCGGAGGGAAGCGCGATGACCATTGAGTGGGCCGCGCCGGCCGGGGGGTTCTGGGAGCTCGAGACGTTGCACGTGCGGGGCGGCCAGCCCCGCATCTTCCAGGACCGGGCGCCTCGGGCGTTCCGCGAGGGCTTCGCCGGCGCCGCGGCCCGGTACGGACTGCCCATCGATCACCTCGACGTGCGCTTCGTCAACGACCACTGCTATGCCCGCATGCGGCCCGTCGGCGCACCCGAGCCGAAGCCGGGGAAGCCAACCGGCCCGCCGCCGGACCTCGTTCTGAAGCTGCTCGCCCGTTTGCACCCGGAGTTGCGTCGACGGAACAAGGCCGCTCGCCGGGCCATCGAGCAGAGGCTGTGGAACGAGGACCGCCAGCGGTGGGAGGATCACGACCGAGCCGAGATGCTCGCCACGAACCGGGCCCTGCAGGCCGAGCCGCTCGAGCTGCTCGACGACGATGGGCTGGTCAACTACCTCCGACGCTCTGCCGGCCACTTCGGGCGGGGGATCGCCATCCACCTTGGGCTGACTCCGGTGCACAACCTGCCCGTCGGGCGCCTGGTGCAGGCCTGCCGGTCGTGGGGGATCGACGACGCCGAGACCTTCGCGCTGCTCGGCGGGAACTCGCCCGCATCCACCGCCTCGGCCGCGGGCTTGGCGGCCATCGCCGCCGCGTGTGCGGCAGCCGGTGTCGTGCCGACCTCCCTCGACGACGTGCGCGCTCGCCGGGCCCCACGCCGGTCAGGCCCTCGATGCCTATCTGGCCGACCACGGGTGGCGTGCGGTCACGCAGTATTCGCCGAGAGGTCTGACCCTGATCGAGCAGCCGTATCTGCTCGTCCAGGCAATCAGGGCGGCGGCGAGCGTTCCGATGTCGGTGCCGATCCCCGACGTGGATGCCGTGCGCAACCGGGTCCCGGTCGAGGACCGTCCTCGCTTTGACGATCTCCTCGATGATGCCCGCCGGTGCTACGGCATCAGAGACGACAACGTGGCGCTGACGTTCATGTGGCCGGCGGGGCTGGTCCGCCGAGCCCTGCTCGAGTGCGGACGCCGGCTCGCCGCGCGCGCCCTGCTCGCCGACGAGGCCCACGTGTTCGCGCTCGGCGAGGACGAGATCGCCGCTGCGTTGGCCGGCGATACCGCCCTGGCCGACGTCGCCGCAGCCCGGACCGCACTCCTCGACGCGGCCGACGCCAACGGCCCACCCCTGCACCTCGGAGACGACGAGGGCCCACCACCCGACCCCGGGCTGTTCCCGGCGGCCGTGGCCGAGTTACTCGGAGCGATCCTCCTCGAGTTCGAGCTAGAAGCCGCCCTACAGGGCGAGCGCGCCGCTGAGGCCGACTGGTCCGGCGACGGCATCGGGATCGGCACCGAGGCGTATACGGGTCGAGCGTGCGTCGCCGCCGAAGCCGAGGACGCGCTGGCCCGGCTGCAGACGGGCGACGTGCTCGTCACCACACTGACGACCCCTGCGTTCGAAGCGGTCATGCCGGTCGCCTCGGCGGTGGTCACCGAGGTCGGCGGCCTCATGAGCCACACCGCCATCTGCTGCCGCGAGTACGGCATCCCCGCGGTGGTCCGGGTCGCCGGCGCCACCACCCACATCCCTGACGGCGCGCTCGTCACCGTCGACCCCTCGACCGGCCGTGTGCTCCTCGAAATCACCACAACCACCGCGGACTGAGGAGCACACGATCCATGACCGCCTCCATCGACCACACGGCCACACCGACGACGACGCCCGCTCCAAAGGATGCGGCAGTGCCATGGCCAGCCGTCCTGACCGTGGCCGCTGGCGCCATCTTCCTCGACGGCGCCGTGCTCACCGCGGCGTACCGCAGCTCGTCGCCCGTGTCCGAGGACGCGTTCGCCTTCCCCTGGCAGGGCTCCACCGCGGTCGCGACCTCACTGCTGTGGGGTCTCGCCCAGGCGCTCATGGTGGTCGGCCTCGTCGCGTTCGCCCGCAACGACGGACCGGCCGGGAGGAGCAGCCGGATCGGCGCACGACTCGCGATTGGTGGTGGCGTCGCGTTCACCCTCGCTCATCTCGTCTCCGCGTTGGCCTACGACGCGTCGACCGGCGACGCCGGCGCGATCGTGGCGATGTCGCTGTTCGGCATCGGCACCATCGCCCTCGCGGTCGGGCTGCTGCTCGCCGGCAGCGCACGGCTCCGGAACCCGAACCGGTCGACCTGGGCCCGGTGGGCGCCACTCGCGCTCGGCATCTGGATGGTGCTGATGATCCCACTTCAAATGACCTCCGCACTTGCGGTCGCAGTCGGCGGTTACGCCGCTCTGGTCGTCGCATTCGGCGCCGCGCTGCTCGACCACCAACCGGTGACCGAGCAGCAATGACCAGGGCAGGTCACCGAGGTCTGGCAGTTCCTCGGTCTCCCGACCTACGGAGACGGCCCGTTTGACGGCCTCGGTGTCCCCACATCCGTCCCGCTGCTGGTGGGGTTCTCGCAGTGTGCGTGGCCGAGGTCGGACTCGCCGTCGCAATCGTCCGGCAGTCGCCCTGGGCCGCGAAGGCGAGCAACTCCCTGCTGCCGTTCGAACTCGCCTACTGGACCGGGTTCGCCCTTCCCTTCGGCTCCGTGTTCGGCCTCGGGCGAATCCTCCTCCTGCGCCCGCACCCGACGAGCGTCGATGCCGGGGCAAAAGGGACTCTCGGAGCAAGTGCCGGTCGGGCCGCCGGCCGCGAAGCCATCGGCAGATTGCCAAACGAAGCGCGGTTCGGATCGCGGCGTGACGTCCTACGCTGAACCAAATGGTCGGTTCGTGTGAGTCAGCGACGAACGAATGCACGGAGGGGTCGACCGGCACAGCCGAGACCGCTACCGCCACGGATCACCGACGTCGCGTCGCTACCCGCAATCGCCTGGCCATGGTCGGTGTAGCCGCCGCAGCCATCGCGATCGACTCAGCGTCGAAAGTATGGGCGTCCGCCCAGTTGCCGGGGGATCCGATCTCGCTCGGTCCGCTCGCGTTGCGGCTGGTTCACAATCGTGGCATCGCGTTCGGTGTCGGCGGGTTTCTCTCCGCCACCACGATCGTCGTCGTCACCGCTGCGATCGCGATCGTGGTCGCGATCGTCGGATGGAGCGGCCGCCTCGACCCGCCGGTCGGCGCAGGCTTGATCCTGGGTGGAGCGGTCGCGAACGTTGCCGACAGGCTCACCGGGGGGAGCGTGGTCGACTTCATCGACATTGGTCGGTGGCCCGTCTTCAACCTCGCCGACGTGATGCTTCTCACCGGGATCGCACTGATCGCACGCGCCAGCACAAGCTCATTGTCCGCGGACGCACCGCTGCCCAAGTCCGGGGCATGACGCCGCGCTGCGTGCTCGACTGCGGCGGGTGCGGCGACCGTTCAATGCGTGCTCGTTGGCCGTGGTGGGGTCAGGTGAGCAGGGTGGACCAGTAGTCCCAGAAGCGTTGTGCGATGAGTGCGGCGATGGCGAGATACCACACGGTGAGGATCACGCCGTGGTACTCGGTGACGGTTCTCGTGACGACACGACTCGGTCCGTCCCGATCGCCACCTGGGACGGGAAGGTTGTAGAGGGTCGTGTACCAGAACAAGGGGATCGTGACGACCCAGACGACCATGCAGTATGGGCAGAGGGCGTCGATGCGATAGAGCGACTGGAAGATCAGCCAGTGGACGAACACCACCGCGAAGGTGACGCCGGCTTGGAGACCCCACCAGAACCACCGGCGGAACTTTGCGCCGGATAGCAAGGCCATGCCAACGGTGATGATGACCGCGAAGCCGGCGACGCCGAGGATCGGGTTCGGGAACCCGAACGCTTCGGCTTGGTCGGTTTGCATCACCGATCCGCAGCTGAGTATCGGGTTGATGCTGCAACTGGGCACGTACGTCGGATCTTTGAGCAGCTCGATCTTCTCGACGAGCAGAGTGAACGCGGCGGCGAACCCGACGGTCCCCGCGATCGTGTACAGCCACGCCAGAGTTCGGGGGAGGCGGTCGCGGCGCAGATGGTTCCATCCCACCGAGCGGTGCGGTCGCCTGATCGGTCGGCCGACCATCGATGGCCACACGCACTGCTGGGGTGTCGGCCAGCTCAGGCGAGGAGGGCTGCATCGATCAGCTCGATCAGCTCGGCGAGACTTGAAACCTCGACCCTGTCACCGTTGAGAAAGAACGTGGGGGTGCCTTCGACGCCGAGCTCGACTCCGTCAGCTTTGTCGCGTTGGATCTTGGCGACCGTCGCGGGGTCGTCGTAGACGGCACGGAACTGCGCCATGTCGAGGCCGAGTTGCTCGGCGTAGCCGAAGAACACGTCCTGTTGGGACGTGTCCTTCTCACCCCATTCGGACTGGGTCTGGAACAACATGTCGTACATCTCTTCGAACCGGCCCTGCGCGGCGGCTGCTTCGGCAGCGCGGGCGGCTGCTTCGGAGTTGTTGTGAAGCGGGAAGTTCCGCACGACGAACGTGACCTTGCCGTCGTAGTCGGCGCGAAGCTGTTCAATCGCCGGGTACGCGGCGCCGCAGGCCTCGCACTCGAAGTCGAGGAACTCCACGAACGTAGCCTTGCCGTCCTCGGCGGTCGAGAGGCGTTGGCTGTCGGGGCGGACGAGCCGATCGGATGGGCTGGCCGCGGGGTCGGCAGTCGAGTCGTCGCCGCCCGCTTTGGCGATCGCAATGACGGCGATCAAGGCTACGGCGACGAGCGCGACAGAGATTTTCAAGTTCTTACTCATGGTTCGCTTTTCTGGGCTCAGTCGAACAACTCGCCGAGGAATCCGCCGCGGCGGCGCTTGCCGCTCTTCGAGTCGCCGTGATGACCGCTGCCCTGTCGGGTTTCACCGTGGGGGTCGTAGCGGGGGTCGTCATCGCGGCTCGAGTCTGGGTTCGGTGGCGGCGGGAAAGTGGAAGCGGGAGGGGCGGTCCCGTAGCGCTGTTCCTCGGCGTCGATGAGCCGCTCGAGTTCGCCGCGGTCGAGGAACACGCCGCGACAGTCGGTGCACTGGTCGACAGTGACGCTGTTGCGTTCGTAGGTGCGCATCGTGCCCTGGCACTTCGGGCAGACGAGCGTGGTGGGGGTGTCGGTCATGGAACGGTCTCCCTGGGATCGGTGCTGGTGACGATGGGCGAGGCGGAGTTCCTGCGGGGCTGGTGGCCGAGAAGCCGTAGGGCGTTCGCGACGACAACCAGGGTGGAGCCCTCGTGGAACAGGACCGCGAGGCCGATGCCGACGAACCCGACGATGGTTGCCGGTATCAAGAATGCGACCATGCCAAGGCTGAGGTACAGGTTCTGGCGGATGATCCGGCTCGCCTTGCGACTGAGCCCTATCACGACCGGCAGCTTGGCGAGGTCGTCGCCCATCAGCGCGATGTCGGCGGTCTCGAGGGCGACGTCGGAACCGGCAGCGCCCATCGCGATGCCGACGGTGGCATGCGCGAGCGCCGGGGCGTCGTTGACGCCGTCGCCGATCATGGCGACTTTGCCTTCCTCCTGACGGAGTCGTTCGATCGCGGCGACCTTGTCCTCGGGCATCAGATCGCCCCATGCCTCGGTGAGGCCGACGTCGCGGGCGATCGATTCGGCGACCAGTTGGTGATCGCCCGACAGCATGATCGCTCGGCGGATCCCGACCTCCTGGATCTCGGCGATCGCCGCTCGTGCGGCGGGGCGCGGGGTGTCCATGAGCCCGAGAGTGCCGAGGAACCGGGTGTCGCGCTTGACGATCATGATCGTGCGGCCCGCGGCCTGCAGCGCCTCGACGGTGGCCACGACGTCGGGCGGGATCCCGCCGTTGTCGTCGAACAGAGCGACGTTGCCGATCAGCACATCGGCGCCGGCGACGGTCGCGCGTATGCCCCGACCGGTGATCGCGCTCACGCCCTCGGCGGGAGGCGGTGTGCGGCCATCGAGGCGTTCGGCGCCGTCGCGGACGATCGCGGTTGCGAGCGGATGATCGCTCCGGGACTCGACCGCCACTGCGATCGACAGCAGCTCCGACTCAGCAACGCCATCAGCGGGCGCGACATCGGTGAGACGCGGGCGCCCCTCTGTGAGCGTGCCGGTCTTGTCGAACGCGATCGCTCGAAGCGTGCCGAGGTTCTCGAGGGGTCCACCGCCCTTTACGAGGACGCCGAGCTGCCCTGCGCGGGCGACGGCGGCGAGCACCGCGCTCGGGGTGGCGATCGCCAGCGCGCATGGACTCGCAGCGACGAGCACGGCCATCGCCCGATAAAAGGCGTCGGACCACGAGGACCCGAGCGGCGGACCGACAAAGAGCACCACGATGACGAGTCCGAGCACCGCGGGCACGAAGATCCGCTCGAACCGATCCGTGAAACGTTGCGTCGGCGACGCCTGAGTCTCGGCCTCGCGGACCATCGTGGCCAGCTTCGAAAGCGTGGTATCGGCGGCGAGCCTGGTGACCTGCAGATCGAGCTGGCCGGCGCCGTTGATCGTGCCCGAGAACAGACGTGACGATGCAGGCACCCGTTCGGGATCGGAGGCGGCAGCTGTCACATCACCGACGGGGAGCTTGTCGACCGGAATGCTCTCCCCGGTCAAGGACGCCTGGTTCACGCTGCTCGTACCGGCGATGACGAATCCGTCTGCGGGGATCCGTTCGTTGGGCTTGACGATCACGATGTCGGCGATCTCCAGCTGTTCGACTGGCACCTCGCGCTCGCCGCTGCCGTCGCGGACGAGCGCGGTGGCTGGTGCGAGTTCGGCGAGGGCCTCGATCGCGCGGCGGGCGCGCCCCATCGCGTATCCCTCGAGGGCGTGACCGACGCTGAACAGCGCCAGCAGCAGCGCACCCTCTTCCCACTTGCCGAGCACAGCCGCGCCGGCGGCAGCGACCAGCATCAAGAAGTCGATTTCGAACCGCCGGTTCCGGACGCTCTCGATCGCCTCCTGCGCCGTGAAGTAGCCCCCGAACAATGCCGCCACGATGAAGATGCCGGTCAGGACGCCGTCAGGGGTGTCCGTGATGAGCCCCAACACGAACCCGACCAGCCAGAACGCCGCCGAGGTGAACGCGAAGATCAACTCGCTCGCGCGCACCGAACGGACCACCGTGCGCGTGCTCGCCCTCGGCGTGATCGTGTCCTTCGTGCTCATCGCCGGCCGCCGGGACACCGACCCCGTGCTGACCGAGGACCGCCCGCAGCCGGTCCTCGTCGACTTCGGTGCGGTCGAACTCGATCCGCACCAACCCAGGGGTGACTTCGGATTCCATGACCCCGTCGACGCGTCGAAGCGCTTCGGCGACGGTGCGGGCCTTGCGGACATGACCGATCCCAGTCACCGGCCACAGCACGTGCCCGTACTGATCGGTCAGCTTGGCTCCGGCAGCCTGAGCCAGGCTCCGGATTCGCGCCACGCTGGTCGTCGCCGGGTCGTAGTGCATGCACAACCGTGCCGGCGCACCGTCAGCCGCGTCGACGACATGCACCTGTTCGAGTCCAGGCGCGCCCGTCACCGTCTCGGTCAGCCGATCCACGCACCCGTCACGCCCATCGAGGGCGTCCGGCAGCAACAGCGACAGGTCGAGCACCACCTTGTCACTCATGACGGTTCCCGTGTCCGACATGCTCGATGCTGAGGTCGAGCAGCAGCCGGACATGAGCGTCGTCGAGCGAGTAGAACACCTGCCGCCCCGAGCGCCGCTGACGAACGACCCCCGCCGTGCGCAACAGCCGCAACGAGTGCGACACCGACGACTCCGCCATGCCGACCACCGCAGCCAGATCACACACGCACAGCTCGCCAGCCTCCAACAGCGCACTGAGCATCTGCAGGCGGCCGGGATCGCCCAAGAGCCGGAACAGTTCGGCGACATCCTCCGCGTACGGCCGGGCAAGCACCCGCTCACGGGTCGAGCCGACCAGATCGACGTCGATCATCCGAACCGAACAGCGATCAAGACTGGGCCCGGCGCCAGACGACGAGGAGGCGACGGTGGACTCAGAAGCCATATCTGTACCACTCTACAGATGACCAAGCGGAGGTTGCCCGCGCCCACAGTTGCGCTGCTCGCCGCGGGACGGGCGACACCTCGCACGCCGTGACGGACGAGGCCGCCAACCTCGCCGCGGCGATGAGCGCGGCCGCTCCAGCGGGCCGAGCGTTCGCAGCGCCGACACCCAATAGGTCCGCTGCGGCGAGCCACCTACATGCGTGCGGACGTGTCAGGCCCACTTGATCGGTGTGTTCCGGGACCTCGGTGAAGTACCAGTCGACGTCGTCGAGGGCTGGTTCGTGGAGCGGACCGGCCCAACCGCGGAAGAGCTCGGTGACGACCGCGAGCGCGGTGGTCGGCACCGCCCCTGCGTGCGCGAGCCGCTCGATGCTCGTCCGGTGGGCAGCCTGGGAACGCCCGCCGACGGCGTCGCGGACTGGCCGTGCTTGTCACCGTGGCTGCCGCCGCGACGCGCTCCGTTGTCGGGTCCGAAGGAGCAGACTCGGCGCTCACCGCGACCGTGCACGGAGACAGCGTCGCGTTCGTGGTCGCCTCGGGCCTGGCATTCGCCGCTTTTCTCGTTGCGCTGGCAGCGATCCGCACCCCGGACGGTCCGCCAGCTTCGGCCTGACCGGGTGGACACGGCCGGAGTTGCCTGGCGTCGTGACAGGCTGGCCGGATGAGCGCGCCGCTGACGCTGATGGCCGTGCACGCGCACCCCGACGACGAGTCGTCGAGCACGGGCGGCATCCTGGCCCGGTACTCGGACGAAGGTCTGCAAACCGTGGTCGTCACGTGCACGAACGGCGAGCTCGGCGACGCACCGGGCGGGATCAAGCCGGGAGAGGAGGGTCACGACGAGGCCGAGGTCGCGCGCATCCGCCGCGGCGAGCTCGAACGGGCGTGCGAGACGCTCGGCGTCGCGCACCTCGAGATGCTCGGGTATCACGACTCGGGCATGGTCGACTGGGAGTACAAGGACCGGCCCGACGTCTTCTGCAATGTCGCCGTCGACGTTGCCGCCGAGCGCCTCTCGCGCCTGTTCGAGAAATACGAACCCGACGTCATCGTGACCTACGACGAGCTCGGCGGCTACGACCACCCCGATCACGTCCACGCCAGCCGCGTCACGATGGCGGCCGTCGCACAAACGGGAATTCCGCGGAAGGCTTACTTCACCGCGTTCCGGCGCAGCGCGTTCGCGAAGTTCCGAGCCGTCCTCGAGGAGCAAGGAGTCGACCTCTCGCAGTTCCCACAGCCCGATCCCGAGCGGGTGCGCATGATGGACGCGGTCGAAGCGCGTATCACGACCGTCGTCGACGTCAGTCGGGTCGTGGAACGAAAGAGCGCCACGCTCGCGACGCACACGAGCCAGCTCCAGGAGTCGTTCTGGGGCCGCTTGCCGAGCGAGGCGTTCGGTGTGCTCTTTGGTGAGGAGGCCTTCATCAGAGCGGAGGACACCACGGGCGCGCCGCTTCCGGAGACCGACCTCTTAGCCGGTTTGCGCTAGGACCCATGGGCAAGTATCGAGGCGTGCCAAATACGTGTATATACTCGTATTTGTGGATCGGGTCGAGAGCGAGGACTTCGCCGGGTGTCTCGCGGGGAACCTCCGTGCTGCTTCACGGCTCGCCACCCGGCGCTATGACGCAGAGCTTCGAGAGAGTGGACTGCGGATCACGCAAGTCGCGATCCTTGCCCAGGTGAGACGCCACGACGTGTTGTCGATCAGCGAACTCGCCGCTGAGCTCTCGAGCGAACGCTCCGTCATTGCGCGAGACGTTGCTGTCTTGGAACGCGACGGACTGCTCAGCGTCGCAATCGATCCGAAGGATCGCCGCGTCCGCAACGTCGCGCTCACCAAGGTCGGTCGAGCTCGGCTCCGCTCGGCGGGCCCCGCCTGGCGGCGCGCGCAACAGCAGATCGCGCGAGGCCCTGGGCCACGCACTCGCGGACGACCTACTCGGAATCTCCCGTGCCGTCGTCACCGCACTCGAAGACGCGTGACGCCGATGACCATCACTCAGCACACCAGCACCAATCTGATCGAACTCCGTCAATACCTGCTTCACGCTGGTCAACGCGACACGTTGATCGACCTGTTCGACCGTGAGTTCGTCGAAGCTCAAGAAGCGGTCGGAATGGATGTGCTCGGGCAGTTTCGCGACCCGCAGCGACCCGACTACTTCGTGTGGATCCGAGGCTTCCCCGACATGACCGCCAGACATGAGTCGCTCACCGCGTTCTACGAGGGCCCGGTCTGGGCCAGGCACCGAGAGGTAGCCAACGCCACGATGGTCGACTCCGACAACGTCATGCTGCTCCGTGCGGTCACGAGGGACGACGCGCTCCCGGCCACGCCGACCGAATGAGCGCGACATGCGGACGCCAACGGGCCTCGTCGTGGTCGTCGCCGAACACGTCCAGCACATCAACGACGCAACCATCGGAGACTTCAAGTCCGACGTGATCCCGGTCCTTCAGCAATCCGGCTGTCGCACCCTCGGGGTGTATGCAACCGAAGCAGCGCCCAACACGTTCGCCCGACTTCCCGTACGGACCGACCGAGCGATCGTATGGATCGGTGCGACCGAGAGCGACGATTCGTCGGCGGTGCATCGAGCGATCACGCCGGTCACCGATCGTCGACAGGATCGTCATGTTTTGATCCCGACAACTAGGTCTCTTCTCGACGGAGCGGCTCGATAGCCGCCGTGAGCGAATCAGAACACGGACGGTGGCCAGCGATGTTCGGCCCATTCGCGCCAAGTCGCGAAGGCGCCGGGCGGGTCGCCGACGGGCTCGCTCCCGTCGAGTTCAGCCGACGTCGGGATGTCGAACTTGGAAGCCCACTCGGTGAGCTCCTGATCAGAGATCGGCCAGGTCTCGTGTGGGGCTTCTGCCAGCCGCTGGTCGAGGCGCTTTCGTTGCTCGGTCGGCGTGAGCTCGAAGTAACAGATCACGACCGCCGCACCGACGTCTGCTGCTGCCTGCCGTAGAGCAGAACGTTCGTCTCGGCTCCACAAGCCGAAATCGATGACGACACTGATGCCGAGCTCGAAGCGCGCGCATCCCGATCTGGATCAGCCGGCCCTCGATCACATCCGACGCCGAGGCGCGGGTTGTCGTGGGCGTACAGGGCCTTCATCCATTCGTCCTTGGTGAGACGGAGGGCTCCGCGCTCGGCCTCGATGCGTCGGGCGGCCGTGGTCTTCCCCGTACCTGGCAATCCGACAGTCAAGAACAGCGTTGGCTGACCCATCAGGGCCAGCCTGGCAGTTCGAGGCGGTTAGGTTGCGGCCGCGATGAGGGTGCCCGATCGTTGTGTGGCGGATCTGCGGGACCAGGGGTACATGGTGTTCGAAGGCTTCCTCGACGCCGACGAGCTGGCGGCGGCCCAGGAAGCGTTGTGGCTGCACTACCCGCGACCCGAGGACTACTTCGCCGACCCGGACGCGCATGCCTGGCTCGCAACCGACCAGTGGGCCGGCATCGTCCGCGGACCGTGGCGATCGTGGAGCTTGAACCGACTGGCCTTCCACCCCGACCTGCTCGACGTGGCGGAGCGCTTCCTTGGTTCGGCCGACCTGCGGCTCTATGAGGCGGAGCTGTGGGCCAAGTACGCCGGGGCCGTCGACTACGACCAGCGCCACCACCGCGACTTCGTCAACCACAGCCTCGTCGTGCCCAAGCGCTCCCAGCCGGCCACGCAGATGGCGACGTGGATCCTCCTGTCAGACGTAGGCGACGAGGACGGCCCTACCAAGATCGTTCCGCTGTCTGTCGGGCAGGGCGTCCCGTACTGGCCGGTCCCTGGGGATCACGACATCACGAACTACCTCCCCGCGGGAATGTTCGCCGACGAGGAGGTCTCGATGACCGGTCCCGCAGGAACCCTGTTCGCGTTCCGGACCGACGTGCTGCACCGTGGGTCGCTCATGACCGGCGAACGATCAACCCGGTTTGCGCTCCTCGCCGACTACGACGTGTGGGCACCGCGCTGGACCGGCAGAGTCGCCTGGGCCGAGCGCGCGACGCAGCCAGACTGGTTCGAGATCATCGAGCGGGCGTCTCCCCGGGAACGGTCGGTGTTCGGCTTCCCCGCTCCGGGCGACCCGTACTGGGACGAGCAGACGTTGGCCGACACCCAAACGCGCTATCCGAAGGCCGATCTGACGCCCTACCGCTGAGCGACCTTTGGTTCGCAGTGCTAGATGTCGCAGACCGGGATCGCTGGCGCGTCCCGACGCGCCTTTTCGGTGGCGGTGTCCAGGTCGCGTAGCGCCGTGTACGCGAGGTGCAGGGGATCGAGGCCGAGGGCAGTCGCATCGTCGGGATCGAGTCGCTCGATGAGGTCCTTCGAGGCCAAGGCCCGACCACCGGTCGCACACGCCTCGATGCGCGCTGCCTCGTTGACCTCGTCGCCCAGCGCAGTGACTTCACTGCGTCCGCGTGTGCTGATGTTGCCCACGTAGAGCGTGGAACCCCAATGGAGCCCAAAGCGCAGCACCACGTCGCCCGCGGCCACGTCGCTCCGCACCGCGACCTCGTCGACGGCCGCTCGTAGCGTGCGGGCCGCGGTGATGCAGGCGCGAGCGGCAGCCGACTCCGATCCTGCGCTCTCGACGAGGAAGAACGCGACGACGCCGTCGCCGACATGGCGGCCCACCAAGCCGCCCACGTCGATCACGCAGCCGTCGGCGGCTCGCACCAGCCGTCGTCCGAGTGCGAAGTACGTGTTCGTCGCCAGGCGGCGAGCGAGCTGGGACGACCCTTCCAGGTCGGCGAACAGAATCGCGGCCGGCCGCCGAGCGGGTCGAGCCACGTCTTGCATGCGCTCGAGGTGGCCGGGGTCGAGCCCGTCGAGCATCGCGGACATGGTCCTCATCCCGATCGGTGGCTTCGTGATGATCGCGGACCCCACCACACGGCCCGCGGCATCGGTGACGCGCATGACCAACAGGCGCACGTCAATGGATCCGGTGTCCTTGGTCGACCCGATCACTGTTCCGACGCTCATCTGCGCCGTCGGCTCCAGTGCATCGACGAGATCGTGGAACAGCGGATCGATCGCGGCTCGAACGGCCTCCCGGTCGCCGTCGGCGTCGGCCAGGACCAGGTTCCCGCACGCGGCGAACACCGTGCGCTGGTGGTCATCGGTGTTCGGTCCGAAGCGCCACCTGCGACTCGCCTCCACCGCCTGCGGCCCGAACAAGTGCGTGCCGATTGCGTGCTCGGCCAGCTCGCCCGCCCCGAAGGTGCGGCGCAGCTCGTCGGTCACGTAGACGAGGTGCCACCGGTCGTCCACGACCCAGCCCCAGTGGCCAGTGTCCCGCAGGGCGATGGCGACCTCCGCCAGGGGGCCGTTCTCGGGAAGGGGGTACGACTCGAGTCCGTCGCGGTCGCCCACTGGTGCACCTTACGCAGGCAAGTGGAGCTCGAGGAACGGTCCCGACACTCGATGTCTGACCTACGTTGGGCCGATGCAAACGGGACGATGCCTGTGCGGTGCAGTGACCTGGGAGCTGAGCGGCGATCTGATCATGACGGCGATCTGCCACTGCGATCATTGCCAACGACAGAGCGGAGGGGCGTTCTCCGTGAACCTGATCGCGGTCGACTCGCAGCTCTCCATCAATGGCGATCTGACAACGTTCGAGGATCGCGGCGAGCACGGCGACGACGTCTACGTGCGCCGTCGGTTCTGCCCGTCGTGCGGGTCGCCGATCGTGTCCGAGCTCGCGAAGACCGCTGGCGTGGTCGCAGTCAAGGCGGGCACGCTCGACGACAAGTCAGCTGTCCTACCGGGCGTCGAGGTGTGGTGCGTCGACCGCCAGCCCTGGGTCTCGCTGCCCGACATCGCGGTCTCGCTCGACCGCGAGTAGCGGGATGCATCGGAGCAGAGCCACACGGTGTTGCAGTGAGTGCTCGGGCTAGACGCCGATGAGGTCGCCGACGCCCGAGAAGAACGAGTTGCGCACATGAGCATCCACGTCGCGGAGCTGGCGTTCGCAGATCGCCACCGCGTCGGCCGTGCCCTCCACGTGCGGATAGTCGCTGCAGAAGGCGAGCAGGTCCGGTACCTGTTCGAGAACTCCGGCGATCGGTTGCGATGCCGGCAGCGGTGAGACACGCACCTGTCGTTGCAGGTACTCGGTCGGCGTGAGCGGGAGCTGGTACCCGCCGCGCTCGAGGTTGCCCGGCCGGTACTCGCCGTCGTGGAGGACCTCCGGCGTCCGGCCCACCATGACCTCCAGGGTGGTGACCAAGTGTGGGAGCCAGTCGATGCCGACCTCCTCCACGACGACCACGAGACGAGGGTGCCGCTCGAGCACTCCGTCCAAGACGAACGACCCGACGAGGAGCTGCGGCGCGATCTGGGATCCGACCAGCATGTTCAGTGCGTTGAACGTGAGCAGGTCGTCGGCGCCGTTGTTGGCCCACCCAGCGTTGATCCGTTCCCGGCCGAAGCCGACGTGCGCGAATGCCGCCATGCCCAGATCCTCGGCCGCCGACCAGATCGGATCGAAGTCGGGATGGCTGATCGATCGGCCGACGGCTCGGCTGCCATCAGCAGCGCTCCCTCGGCCGCGCACGGGCGCCTCGGGGATCATGAACGCCCGGCTCCCGGCTTCACGCATCCGCTCCATCTCGCCCAAGGACCAGTCGAGGTCGTGGAGGTCGATCTGGGTGACGGGGATGAGCCGGTCGGCGTGGCCGTCGACCACGTCCATCGCCCAGCGGTTCCAGGTCGACTGCACCTCGTGGATCAGGTCGAAGCGACCGAGACGCGCGACCTGGATGATCGGTCCGACCAGGAACGTCGGGTTGAGGAACTGCACGTCGATCCCGCGCTCATCGCACCACGCCAGCCGCCCGGCGGCCCCGAACCGGGGGTCCGTCTCGTCGGCATGGTCGTCGGGCTGGCGCTCGTCGGTCATCTCGAGGTGGTGGACGAAGCCCGGTGTGATCAGATCCCATCGGTCACGCGGTTGCTGGGCCTCCGGCAGTTGTGCGAACGCCCGCTCGGCGACTCCGAAGATGTCGCCGGCGATCTCCATGAACCTCGCCGGCTCACCCATCTCGGCAGCCAGTGCCGGATTCGTCCGAGCGACCCAGTCCAGCGGCTCGTGCAGGTGAGCGTCGACATCGACGATGCGCATCTGATTCCCCCGTTGCTCGACGCGAAAACTATCGAACGGGAGACGATCTATCGTCGGCTCATGCGGGTCCACCTCGACTCCGGGAAGTGCCAGGGCCACAACCGCTGCTACGCCCTCGCGCCCGAGCTGTTCGACGTCGACGACTACGGCCAGGCCGTCCTCCTCGTTGAAGACGACTTGCCCGAAGACCTACAGACCAAGGCCCGTCTCGCCGCATCGAACTGCCCCGAGTACGCGATCACGATCACGGAGTAACAGATGACCGACCACGTCGATGCGACCAAAGTCGCTACCACCCCTACCCCGCGCAGCAGCGAGCAGTACGTGCCCGTCGTCGGTGACCGGCCAGAGGGCACAGACGTCTGGCTGCGCGTGCCGTACGACCCCGATGACTACGGGCCTGTCGACGACTTCGCGACCGACTTCGACCACGCCGATCCCGCGTACAACCCCAAGGCGCCAGAGGTCTGGAAGCAGCTCCGCGACGGCGGCTGCCCCGTCGCTCATTCCGATCGCTACGGCGGCATGTGGGTGCCGTTGACGCACGACACCGTCAACGCCATCGCGTACGACACCGAGAGCTTCACCAGTCGCGCTGTGGTGGTGACGGTCGGTCGCCCCGGCGACCTCGCGATGCCGGCTCCCATCGGCGGCGCACCGCCGATCACGAGCGACCCGCCTTTCCACGGGATGGCTCGTCGACTCTTGCTCCCCGCGTTCGCTCCGAAGCAGATCGAGCCGTGGGAGCCGGAGGTGCGCCGGCTCTGTCGAGAGCTGCTCGACCGGCTGACCGACGTCACGCCCGGCGAGACCGTGATCGACGCAGCCGTCGCATACGCCCAAAACATCCCCGTCAATGTCATCGGGCGCATGCTCGGCTTCCCGGCTGAGGACGAGCATCTCTTCCGCAAGTTCGTTCACGACGTCCTCGAGCGCATCGCGGAAGACCCGACTGCCAGCGACGGCATGGACGACCTCGGCGACTACCTCCGCGTCCAGGTCGAAGACCATCGCGCGAACCCTCGCGACGACCTGACCAGCTACCTGCTCACCGTCGAGCTCGACGGGCAGCCGATCAGCGACGACATCGTCGGCGGGATGATGATCCTGCTGCTCGTCGCCGGCGTCGACACCACGTGGTCGGCGATCGGGTCGTCGCTGTGGCACCTCGCGCAGCATCCGGAGGATCAGAAGCGCCTGGTCGACGATCCGGCGGTCATGACCTTCGCGCTCGAGGAGTTCCTCCGCGCCTACGCACCGGTCACCATGGCTCGCTTGGTCGCCAAGGACATCGACTTCTTCGGGTACCCGATGAAGAAGGACGACTACGTGCTGCTTCCGTTCCCCGCAGCCAACCGCGATCCGCACCAGTTCGAGGACCCGGACACGTTCATCATCGACCGCGCCGTGAACCGCCACGCGGCCTTCGGGCTCGGAATCCACCGTTGCCTCGGCTCGAACCTCGCCCGGCTCGAGCTCAAGATCGCGATCGAGGAGTGGGTCGATCGCTTCCCGCGGTTCGAGGTGGCGGGCGACGTGCGCTGGAGCGTGGGCCAGGTCCGAGGACCGCGTGAGCTGCCCATCCGCATCCTCGAAGTCGCTGGCTGACCGC
>CAWDJB010000005.1:0-24560 GCA_963802505.1 uncultured Acidimicrobiales bacterium
GGCGACCGTGGCCAAGACAAACAGGAACGTGCGGGCCTTGACGGTGTCCATCTTCGTTCCGATCCCGACCAGCACGAGGACGAGCGCGAACATGATCGTCATCAGGACGTAGTTGTCGCCGCGCTGGTTGGCCTGCCGGGCCACACCTGACAGCTTCTCGGCCCGCGCTTCCAGCTCGGACGCCCGCTCGTCATCGGCAACCCGGTACTCGGGCATCGCGAACGGAGTCGGAGGCGCGGACGGGTTGGTCCTTGGGCTCGTCGCAAGCCAGGCGTCGAAGGCGGTCAGGAATTCAGGCCGGAAGCGAGCGTAGAGAAACCCCGACTCGGTCCCCGGCTGCGGCGTGTAGCCGTCGTCGGCGAGCCCGCTCTCGATCCCGTCACGTCCCTCCGCCCCGACCGCGGCCACCCACGACGTGAACGAGTTGACGTCGATGACGCTGAGCTGCCCGGCGCGAGTCGACGCACGCACCGACTCGGTCCGTACTGCGCCAGCCCGGCTGTAGTTGTCGGCCTGGACGCCTCCCCACTTCGTGGCCTGGAAGGCAGACCAGGCCGTGAGGACCGCGGCGACAGCCAGCAGGATCGCCTCGAGCAGCTCAAACCGACGGTCCAGCCTTGCAGCGGTTTCGTTCTTGGCAGCGGCGATGTCGTCGGGGTCCAGTCCCTGGTCCTTGGTGGAGCTCACACATCTCACCTATCTCCGGCGATCGTGACTTATTCGTCGCGTGGGTCTTCAGTGTCTCGCGCGTTGACCCAGGCCATCGCGTCCAGGTACGCGCGTTCCATGGCGGCGCCTACTCGTTCGGTTGTGCGGTACAGGTTCTCAGAGCCGATGAAGTCGGTGAGGCCAGTAACTCGGAACTGCTCTGCAAGTGGCTCATTGAGTGACACGATGACGAGCTTCGATTCGACGTTCGCCAGGCTTTCCGCGTACCGCCGAAGGACCTCGATGAAGGTCGAGCCAACGTCGCTGCGCTCGCGAAGACGCAGGATCACGACAGTGTTCCTCGACTCCGGCGTCACGACGGGAAGCGCGGCTTCGAAGATCGGGGCGGCGGCGAAGAACAGGCTGCCGTACGGCTGAAGCACGACGACGTCGTTGGCGGGGAGCTCGGGGGGCGGATCGGTCTCGATGAGGTGACCGTCCTCGGTGAAGCTCCGCTGCTTGACAGTGACGTGGTTCGACTGGCCGATGACAAAGAGGGCGAGCGAGAGTCCGACGCCGGCAACGACGGCGTACTGCAACGGGATGGCCATCGTGAGCGCGAACGTCGTCGCCAAGACGATCCGCTGGGAGACGCCGGTTCTCCAGACCGAGACGACGTCGCTCGGCGTGATCGTCCGGATGCCAACGATCATCAACAAGGCAGCCAACGCAGGCATCGCGATGTTCCCGATCACGTCGCCGAAGGCAACCACGATGACGGCCATCACCGCCCCCGCGACCACGAGTGAGGCGCACGTTCTCGCACCGGCAGCCTTGTTCAGTGACGAAGCCGACACGGACCCGCCGACCGGCATGCCCTCGAGGGCGCCGGACGCGATGTTGGCGATGCCTTGGCCGACGAAGTCGCGGGACGGGTCGGGATAGCTGCCGTCTTCGTTCGGGAAGTTCGCGGAGATGCCCGCACCCTGGACGAGACCCACGAGGGCGAGGGACACCGCGGGCACGATCAGCGGCGGCACGAGGCGCAAGTTCGGAAGTACGGCGTCCGGCAGCGTGCCCAGCGTCGCGCCGAGGTCACCGACCGTCGCGACGTTCCAGTCGAGCGCATTTGCAGCCGCCGAGGTCACGACGATGCCCACGACGAGACCAAGCGAGCCGAGACGGGTCCGTTCGAGTACGACGATGAGAAGGATCGTGGCGACACCGATCGCGACCGACTGACCGTCGAGGCGCCCCGGGTGCAAGACGGTGTCGAGGGCGCGGGTGAGGCGCGAGTCGCGAGAGGAGCTGTACCCGGTGAAGTTGCCGAGCTGGCCGAGGACGATGTTCACGCCGACCGCGTTGATGAACCCGACCATGACTGCGTTCGACACGAACCGCAGCACGGACCCGAGCCTGAGCAAGCCCGCCGCCACCATGACGACGCCCGTCAGCATCGACAGCGTGAATAGTGCGCCGCGAGGGATCGGTCGCATTGTGCACGGCGTCGACGTCGGCAACGAGGATCGCCATGGCGCCTGTTCCCTGCACGGCCATGAAGGCAGACGAGGTCGCGAACGCGCCGGCGACCGTGCCCACCATGTAGCCGTAGAGCCCGGCGAGCGGGTTGACCCCGGCGAGGAGCCCGGTCGCGAGACCGTCGGGAACGCTCTCGACGCCGAGCACTGCGCCCGCCGGGATGTCCTGGCCGAGGTGCGACAACACCGCCAGCCTCTTGCGACCCATTGCTTCGCTCCCGAGCCGAGTACGACTCGTTACGAGCGGGCCGTCGCCACGGGCAGTCTCACCCCGACGGAGTGGTCCCCGCGAGGACGTTCGCCTTGAGGCTCTCGAACTCGGCATCGTCGATGACACCGCGGGCCTTGAGGTCGGCGAGACGGCTGAGCTCGTCGGCGGCACTCGGAGACGTGCTCACCACATCCTGGATGTACGCACGCGCTGCAGCGTCCTGTGCACGCGCTTCCTCTTCGGCGTGCTCGCTCATCTTGTGACCGCGTGCGATCAGATACACGAAGACGCCGAGATACGGCAACACGATGACAAACAGACACCCACAGGAACTTCGCGAAGCCACCGAGGTCGCGGCTCCGGAAGATGTCACCGAACACGACGATCAGCAGCCAGATCCAGATGAAGAACAGCGTGAACCAGAGCATCGCCCAGACCGCTTCACCTACATGCCACTCAGCCAGAATCATGTCTGCTCCCGTCGGTAGTTATTCGTAGGCTTCGACGACGTCGCGTCCGTGCGCGGTCAGCGCCCAGATCACACTCACGGCGATCGCGATGATCGTCACGCCCCACACCGGGGCGTACGGCAACCACGCGAACCCGATCACCGCGCTGACGAGTGCCATCACGACGCCGACCGTCCGGGCCAGCACTGAACCTCTGAGCACGTATCCGCCGGCAAGCGCGACCAGGACACCCCAGACGAGGTGGAACCAGCCCCACTGCGTGGCATCGAACTGGAACACGTACTTGCGGGTCGCGACGTAGAACTCGTCGTCGACGATCCCGATCAGTCCCACGATCGCGTGAAACGTCCCGATCAAGATCATCATCGTCGCCGCGAAGTAGGTCCAGCCGATCGCCCAACCACTCGTCGCCTTCGCCGGCGAAACCGTTTGGATGTTCGTGGTCGTCGGAACCCCAATGTCAGCCATCATCGAACTCCTCGATCTCACATGCGGTCCTGGGTATCGGCAACGGGCGCCGATCTCGTCGAGTGTCGAGCACGGGCCACGCCGCTGCTATCCCGAATCGGCACAACGCGACTGGTCGCGATCACACGTTCTCGACGGCGGCGAGCCGACCGGACCGGATCGCCTTGGCGAACGCTTGATAGTCCCGCTCGTTCTGGTCGGCGTAGCGATCGGAGAACTCGGTGATCGACTGGTCGAACCGATCCTTCTTGCCCATGTAGGCGGCGAGCGCCACCGGATCTCCCGACCGGGCGTGCGCGCGTGCCAGGGTGCGGCCGCAGATCTCCGCGTAGAACGTGAGCGCCGCCGGCACCATGGTCTCGACGAGAGCCGACATCTTCATGTCTCGCAGCTGACGCCAGTAGAGGTAGCGGTCGGCCAGGTGGCCCTTCGTCCAGCCGAGGAAGATGTCGCTCGCGGCCTGCATCATTCGTTGGCCCTGCACGACGCGCTCGCCGGGATGGTCGTAGCGGCTCTTCGGCAGGTGGTCTTCGAGCACCGACGCCGTCGCCTCCTTGACCTGCAGGAACAACGGGTCGTCTTGGTCGCGACCCTGGAGCAGCACGATGAATGCCCGCAGGCCGACACTGCCGACGCCCACGATCTTGTGCGCCATGTCGACGACCTCGAACTTCTCGAGGAGGTAGCGGCGATCGTCCGGCAACGTCTCGCGGTACGGCGCGGAACTGCTCGTGGATCACGTGTTCCAGCTCGTCGACGGAAAGACCGATGCGCGGCGCCAGGTCTCGTAGGGGGATCACGACGGGTGGGTCGCTGACGATCCGGTAGCGCCCATCGACCTGCTCGGCCAGCTTCGAGAGCGCCTGCAGGCTGTCGCGAGTGTGCGCCTTTCGTGCCTGCTTCTCGGCGGACTTCGCCGCAGCCTTCCCGACCTTCTCGCTGCCCGCCCGATCGACGGCGCGCGCGGCGTCCTTGACGCCGCTCATGAGCTCTTGTTCGGACAAGCGTGCGTACCAGACGTCCATGGTGCGCATCTCGGCGAACTCGGCCATCTGTGTTCGATAGGCCGCGACCGACGCGCACGTCGCTGCACGCGCATCGGATTCGTTGAACCCGTTGTTGCGCGCCGCGATCGGTGAAGCTCGCGGCCATTCGCTTCAGGTCGTACTCGAACGGCCCGGGCAGCGTTTCGTCGAAGTCGTTCAGGTCGAAGAGCAAGGTCCGCTCGGGCGATGCGTAGCCACCGAAGTTCGAGAGGTGCGCATCGCCACACAGCTGGACGTTCAGTCCTGCGGTTGGCGTGTCCCTGAGATCCGTCGCCATGATCTTCGCGGCGCCCCGATAGAACGTGAACGGCGAGACCAACATCCGGCCGTGGCGGATCGGCACGAGGTCGGGCTCCCGGGTGGCGTCCTGCTCCTCGAGCAGTGAGACGGGGTCGGGACGATTGGACGCCGGCTTCCATCCGGCATGCGCCGCCGCCGGCACGTGCTCACGCGCGGCCTTTCCCTGCGCGCTTCGTTCGTCGACGCTCGGGTGCACGATTGCGGTCATGAGGCCCTCCTCTGGGGGTCTGCGCCGAGCGCTCCCCGTTCGTTGGTGGCGGAGCTGTGCCGGCGCAGGCGTTCGCGGACACCCCTCTCCACGAGGATTGGGACGAACTGGGTCACGCGCACCGACGAGTAGGCGGCAAGTTCCCTTTCGACCTCCGCCGCGATGACGGCAGCGTCGATGTCTTCGCCGAGCTGCGCTTGCAGCGATCGCACGATCACGTCCATTCGCAGCGGTGACGGCACGAGGTAGTCGACGTCGCTCACAGGTCGGCCGACGAGGCGGGCGCGTTCGCCGCTGCAGCAGGCCCGAATGGTCCGACCAGGTCGAGGGCGTGCTCGAGCGTGGTCGCGAAGTCGACGTAGTCGCCGTCGTCGGTGATGAGCCGCGCGATGAGAGGAGATGATCCGAGCCCTCGCAGCTTCCGACGGTCGGCGAAGGTCGGGAGAACTGTCACGACATCACGGACCGGGACCAACGATTCCGTCCACGCCGCGGGGCTGCCTCGGAACGCGAACACGTCGTGCACCCACACGCCGTGACCGCGCGTCCACCGAGACTTGCCCGGCTGGCGACGTCGCACCTTCACGTCTCCCACGCGGTGGCGGAGTGCGCGATTGCGCATCACGAGGACGGATAGCCCGCCGGCGCACAACCAAAGCGGCACACCGAGCCAGTGCAAGAAGCGCCCAGATCATCGTGCCTCCCTCGCGCATACATCCACCTCACGACCGAACCACCGACGAGCTCCTGGCGATATCCCGATTCGGCAGAGAGGCCGATCGCACCTGCCGAATGCGGATAGCACCCGACAATCCGCGCGGATGACGATCGGGATCCTCCAACAGAGCAGGGAGCTGACCGGATGAGAAATGACACCCCCATCACATTGGCCGTCGCCACCTACGGCAATCGCGGCGGGGCAGTCGGCGACTTCGATCGAGTCATGGCCGCGAAGTCCGACGGCTCGTTCGACCATGTCGCCGTCGCCGTGATCACCAAGGATCTCGACGGCGACGTGCAGGTCGAGCGTCATGACAGCACGGCCAAGCATCTCGCCTGGGGCGGCGCGCTCGTCGGCGGGGCGTTGTTCGTGATCGCGCCGCCGCTCGCACCGACCGCGCTCGGCCTCGGTGGCGGAGCGAGCGCAGCCGGCCTCGCGGGCGCCGGCGGCATCGCGGGACACTTCTGGCACAACGTCCCCAAGGACACCGTCCGCGAGATGTCCGCCGCACTCGAGGCGGGCGACAGTGGCCTCGTCATCGTCGCGGTCAACCCGAAGGGCAACGACATCCTCCCCTTGCTGGCCGGCGCCCAGAGGGTCGTCGTCGACGCGACGACCAAAGGCGACCTCGAGGGCGCATACGAGGACGCCGTGACGAAGGCCGCCGCCCTGACCTGACCCCCCGGGCTCGGGCCGAGGGTTGTTGGTTCCCCCCGCCAGCGCCCTCGGTCCGAGCGCTCCCCAGGCGTGCACGCACAGGAACGAGGACCGTCGAAGGTCATGACGCGATCACACGACACACGCTCGGGCGGCGCAGTCACGCGGTTCGTTCCCATCCTGCAGTGGCTGCCGCGCTATGAGCGGTCGTGGCTCTCCCGCGACGCGATCGCGAGCGTCTCGGTCTGGGCGCTCCTCGTCCCGCAGGCCCTGGCGTACTCGTCGATCGCCGGCGTACCGGTTCAGTACGGGCTCTACACCGCATTCGCAGCACTCTTGGGCTACGCGCTGTTCGGAACGTCGAAGCACATGGTCCAGGGACCGAGCGCGGCGGTGGCGGCGGTCGTGGCGGCGGTCATCACGCCCCTTGTCGGTGCCGCTGCGCTGGGAACCGATGACGCCGCGAAGTTCGCGGCCGCGTTGGCGCTCGCGACCGGAGTCGTGTACCTGGCGCTCGGCGTTGCCGCGCATGGGGTGGGTCTCGAACTTCCTGTCCAAGGCGGTGATGGGCGGCTTCGTCCTCGGCTTCTCGATCGGCATCATCATCGAGCAGTCCCACAAGCTGCTCGGCGTGCCGAAGGTGGACGGCAGCTACATGCAGCAGCTGTGGGGCACCCTCAAGGAGCTCCCCGACACGAGCCTGACGACCCTCGCGCTCGGAACGGCGTGTCTCGCAGCCTTGCTGCTGATGCGGTACCGGTTCCCCGCGCTGCCAAGGGCGCTGATCGTCGTCGTTCTCTCGATTCTCGCCGTCAAGCTGTTCGACCTGACGGAGCACGGAGTCGCGGTCACGGGTCCGGTGCCGAACGGGCTGTTTTCGGTCGGACTGCCCGGCGTCGGCTGGGAGTACACCGAGTCGCTCCTGCTCGGTGCATTGGCGGTGATCTTCGTCGGCTACTCGGAGTCGCTCGCCTCGGCACGCGCGATGGCGACGAAGCACGGCTACGCGATCGATCCGAACCAGGAGCTGATCGCGCAAGGCGTGGCAAGCACGGCTGCAGGCGTCGTAGGCGGATACTCGACGGACGGGAGCCTGTCGAAGACCTCGGTTGCCGACGCTGCCGGGCAGCGAACGCAGATGGCGTCCATCCTCAACGCGGCGCTCGTGTTGCTGACGATGCTGTTCTTCGCCTCGTTGTTCGAGGATCTCGCCGCCGCGGCGCTCGGCGCGATCGTCATCGACGCGATGGTCGGCCTGATCGACTTCGCCGAGATGCGGCGCTATTGGCGTGTGAGCCGATCGGACTTCGTGTTCTTCACGAGCGCGATGGCCGGAATCCTCTTCGTCGACATCATCCACGGCATCCTCATCGGCGTCGTGCTGTCGCTCCTCATGCTGATCGCACGGGCTTCGAAGCCGCCGATTCGCCGGCTGGCGCGCAACCCCGCCGACGACTCTTACGTCGATGCAGGCTTGCATGAACACCTCGACGTCGACTCGAGAGTGCTCACGGTCCGGCTCGACGGCCCGCTCTTCTTCGCCGACGCACAGCACTTCAAGGAGGCGGTCTACGACATGATCGAGACGGCGCCCGACCGACCCGAAGCGATGGTCCTCGACGCGGACTCGATCTCGCTGACCGACACGGACGGCGCGGACGCCTTGATCGACCTCGCCACCGACCTCCACGACAAAGCAAGGCCTCAAGGTCGCTGTCGCGCGCGTGCAACCGCCGGTGTGGGAGCTCTGGGAGCGGGCCGGGATCACGACCGTCCTGTTCGACGGGAGGTGCTTCGAGACGGTTCACGCGGCGGTCGATGCGGTGGCAGAAGGTGACGCGGAGAGACACGACGTGATGAAGCGGCGGGAGCTCGGCCGCCTCGCGTCGCGGGCCGAGTACCGCTTCGGGCTGGTGCTCTTCTTGCTTCTCGTCACATTCACGTTCTTGGCCGCGGGTCTCACCGGCACGTGGACGGGCGTAGTGGCGGTGCTGTTGCAGGGCGCGACTCTCCTCGCCGCGCTATCGGCCGCCCAAGTCCCTCGTGGCCTCGTTCGCCTCGCCGCGCTCGTCTCGGCCGGCGCGCTCGTCGTTGCCGCGACGGCCCCGACGAGCGGGAAGGAGCCGAACGGCCTTGTGGCACTCCTCGGCGCACTCCTCGTAGGAATGGCCCCGGTCGCGATCGCGTGGTCGATCGTGCGTCGACGACGCATCGACGTCCAAACGGTGCTCGGAGCGCTCTGCATCTACGTGCTGCTCGGGATGTTCTGGGCGTTCTCCTTCGCCGCAATCGGCGCGTTCGGCTCAGGACCGTTCTTCGCGCAGGAAGCAAGCCCGACGAGCGCTTCCTACCTCTACTTCGCCTACGTCACGATGACGACGGTCGGCTACGGCGATCTCACCGCGAGCGGCAACCTCGGCCGCTCAGTTGCAGTGCTCGACGCGCTCCTCGGCCAGATCTATCTCGTGACGGTCGTCGCGTTGCTGGTGTCTCAGCTCCGAACTCGACTCACCGACGACATCGACGGATGACCAGCTGTGAGTGGAGCGCGTGTCTCCGAGCGCCTCTCGCGCGGGCGAGCGTCTCGCTCGGTGATTCGCCGAACAGCGCTCGGTATTGGCCGGCAAAGCGACTGAGGTGCCAGAAGCCGAAGTCTGAGGCAGCACGAGTGACGGCGTCGCGTGCGGACGGACCCTCGAGAAGCGCGCGTCGCACCTCGAGCAGGGCCACGACTCGGAGGTAGGCGGTCGGTGACATGCGGTAGCACTCGGTGAATGCATCACGGACTCGTCGCTCGGACACACCGGCCGCCGCGCAGAGATCGCTCAAGGTCACCCCCTGGTAGCGCACGCTCGCCGCGTACCGGGTGCACGCCCACACGATGTGCGCGCTAGAGGGGCGTTGCGCAGGGCGAATGGCTCAGCCCGCCGGCGATCGATGCGAACCGGCTGCTCGCTCCCCGCTGTGTCGGATGCCAACATGCCACCTCCCGTCGCGCAGGCTTGCCAAGGGATGATCCGCCCATGCGGCGCTGCTGTCGTCCTGCGCACTGGAGGGTTTCGCGGCCTCGTGGTCGCGCAGGTCGTCATCCGATTGGGATGACGTTCCACGGCGCGTCAGCTCTCGAGGGCTCCGTCGATGTCGTATCCGAGGGCGGACGCGATTGCGGGCGCCGCGAAGACGACCCGGGCGTCCCCAATGATCGTCGCCACCGCAATCAACGTCGCGACGATGTCTTCGTCGCAGGCACCCGCTTCGAAGGCGCTGGCGATCGCGCTCCGACACAGTGCCGCGGGTGCACCGAGTGCCACGATCGCACTGATGCGCACGAGCGCCTCGGCCTTGGGGTCGAGCGCGGCGAATTCTCCGTCACTGTCGGCGCCATCGACAATGAGGCTGTCATCGCCGACCGCGCATCGAGAGAGTAGGTGCCGTTTGCGTTCCAGGTGAACCTCACAAACGACGGAGAGCGGTTTCCTACCGCCCATTGGAACGCAGCCCAGAGGCGTGTTCGCATCATCCCGATGGCATGAAATCGGCGGCGAACGTCTACGTCTCGAGCAACCCGATCTCGTGCAACCGGTCAATCGCTTCGTTGCGCGACGAGACGCCGAGCTTCTGGTAGATGGAGATCGCGTGCGACTTCACCGTGTTCCTCGACACGTAGAGCCGCTCGCCGATCTGCGGGTAGCGTGAGGTGCGTGGGCAGAAACGGCACGAGCCGCAGCTCCGCGGCGGTGAGCGACGATGCGCCAACGTTTCCGGTGCGCATCGTGTCCAGCTTCGCCTCGAGCTCGTCGACCTGCTCGGGAAGCACGCCCAGCTCGGGTCGCTTTTGCAAGATCGACGCGTGCCTGCCGCAGGACCTCCCGGGCGCCAGCGGCGTCCTCGAGGGCAACATAGGTCCGGGCGAGCTCGAGCAGGGTGTGCACCGAATAGGTCGGACGTCTGTAGGTCAGGAATGGCCGCAGTCGCGCGGCCCGCGTGACCTCCGTCGCGTGCCCGTTCGACATCACCGCGATGAAGCGCGACGCGAGCCGCCAAGGTGTACGCGAGCGCGCACTCCGCGTAGTCGCCGAGGCCGAACTGCTGCATGGCCGACCGCCGCCTCGTCGGAGAAGCTCTCGGCCGCGTGCCAGTCACCGCGGCCGATCGCGCAGGAACCACGCTGCGGCAAGGGCGATCACCAGGGCGGCCCACGAGCCGTGCGCTCAGACCGACTTCCACCGCCTCGGCAAAGTCCGAGTCGGCTCGTCCGCCTCACCCCGAGAGAAGGAGTATCCGCGCCTCGGTGACGAGCGCCGCGGCTCGCAGCCGCTTCCGGGACATCAGCCCATCGAGGGCGCATCTCCACATCGCGTCCAGCCGCGTCGATGCCGTCCCGACACTGGAAGCCACGAAGAACGGCGCGCCAGCTCGCCAACGTGCTGCCGTCGGGAAGGATCGGGTCGGGCGATCCGAGCTGCGCGCGAGTGGTTCCGTGGGACACAGGCGCCGAAGACGGATGCTCCGCGGCCACGGCCCAGCGCTCGGCCGCGGCCGCGTCGCCGACGTTGATGTAGAACAGGGCACCGAGCACCGCGACCGCGGGATATTCCGCGAGCAGGTTCTCGTCCTCGAACCACGCGAGCCAACGCCGGACGGTCTCGCGGCGTCCCGCGGCGAATGCCCTCTGGGCGTTCAGCAGCATGAGCCGATTCACCCGCTCGACGTCTCCGCCCGCCTGCGCGTAGTCGATCGCCAGCTCGGGCATGCGGTTCGCCTCACACCACTCGGCGGCGCGGACATGAAGCACGTTGACGAGCTCGGGCTCACGACGACGGAGCTCGGCTCGCAGCAGGTCGCGGAACAGGCGGTGATACCGGTACCACTCGCCCTGCCGGTCGAGGGCAACGAGCAACAGATTCGAGTGCGCGAGCGACTCCAGCACGGCACCCGACCCCGAGGTGTCGAGCACCGCATCGCAGAGCCGCCCGCTCATTCGATCCAGCACCGCCGTTCGAGTCAGGAAGGTGACCTCGGCAGCTGAGAGATGTGCGAGCAGCTCAGTGCGGAGATACTCCGCCATCAGCCGGTCGTCGCCCGAGAATGGAAGGCCGGCCTGCTCTCGCGCTCCGCCGGCCTTCAATGTGAGAGCTCCGAGGTACAGCCCTACCGGCCAGCCTTCGGCCCGGTCGAGCAGCTGGTCCATCTCCGCGTCGGTGAGCTCCACACCAGCGGCATCCAGCAGCGCTCGCCCCTCGAGCCCCGTCATCGCGAGCTCGTCGACACCGACCTCGACGACGTCAGCCCCGGCGCGCAGTCGCGCCATGGGCAGGGGTGGCTCGGCGCGCGTCCCGAGCGCGAGCCGAGCACCGGCCGGGAGGTGGAGGGCAAGCTCGGCGATGGTGTCGAGGCACTCGTCGTTCTGGAGCGCCTCGACGTGGTCGAGGACGAGGACGACGGGCTCCTTCATTCCCGACATCGCAGCCGCGACGTCGTGACGCCGCGGTAGCGACCGAATATCGGCCGTCAGGTCGCCGCACTTCGGATCCGATGGGGTCGACCCGCTCGAGGGCCGCCGCCGTGTACGACACCAGTCGGGCGAGATCGTTGTCGTGCCGGTCGATCGAGAGCCAGGCGAAGCGAGACGGGTGGCGCTGCGACCATTCGGCGAGCAGCGTCGTCTTGCCGTAGCCGGGCGGCGCGGCAACGACCGTGAGAGGCGCGTCTGACTCGTCGAGCCGATCGACGAGCGATGGTCCGCGACACCAGCGCCGCACGGGCCGGCGGCGGATGGAGCTTCGACGCGAACAGGTCCTGAGTCGCGCTCTCGTTGCGGCGGAGTCCGCTGTCTTGGTCTGAGCTCACTGTCGTCGCCCTTGGGTGTCAGCCCTCCAGCCACACCTTATGCCGGGAGGTGACGACGCGAAGTCTGCACCCGGCGGTCATCGGGCCGTCACCTGCTGTTCATCTCTCACGGCGTGGTTCGGGCCTGATCAGGGGAATCGAGCTCGTAGCCGAGAGCCGCCGCGAGCAAGGGCGCGGCCGACGCGATGCGGGCGAGGCCGACGATGGGCGCGACGACTCACAAGGACAGCGGCAACCTCATCGTCGCTCGCCCCGGCCGCACGGGCAACGTTGACGGCCCATTGGTAGGAAGAGGCGGCGGACTCGGTAGCGATGAGCGCGGCGAGTCGAACCAAAGCATGCGTCTTGTCGTCGAGCTCGGAGCTCTCGCGGTCCGTGATCTGGCCGGAGAAGATCGACCCGATCGTGCCATCGTCGCTCACGGCCAGGCGCCGCAGCAGACCTGCACATCTCGGCTCGTCCGTCGTTCGATGGTGTTCGCGCAGCGCTCAGACCACTATCCGGTTTCGGCACGGCCGAGCGGATGCCGTGTTGCCGATACCGGATAGCGCGGGTCGCGCGTCGACGGTCGAATGGCACGTGTCGCTTCGAGAAGCGGGCGACGATCGCGCTGACGGCCGAGGAAGGACGTGACGGTGAGCGAAGTCGATCGCAGCAGCCTCCCCATCCGGAGAAAGACGTTCGACGGAGTCGTCGATCGGACCCTCGACGGGTCGCAGCCCGACTGGAACCTCATCGGGCATCCGACCCCGCCGGAAGGCGCGCCCAATGTCCTCGTGGTCCTCATCGACGACGCCGGATTCGGGAACCCGAGCACCTTCGGCGGGCCGATCCAGACACCGAACTACACCCGCGTCGCCGAAGGCGGCCTCCGCTACAACCGGTTCCATGTCACCGCGCTGTGCTCCCCGACACGCGCGGCGCTCTTGACCGGACGGAACAACCACACGGTCGGGTACGGATCGATCGGCGAGTTCGCGGGCGGGTTCCCGGGTTACTCCGCGACGTTGCCGCGGGACTGCGCGCCGCTGCCGCGGATCCTGCGCGACAACGGCTACAGCACGGCCGCGTTCGGGAAGTGGCATCTCACACCCGATGGGCAGCAAGGTCCCGCCGGCCCCTTCGACCGGTGGCCGAACGGCTGGGGCTTCGACTACTTCTACGGGATCCTCGGCGGCGGCTCGAGTCAGTGGGATCCGGTCCTCGCGGAGAACCAGAAGATCATCGGCACCGCCCGAGGAGTTCTACGACGACGAGCACCCGTACTACTTCCCGGATGCGATGGCCGATCGCACGATCGAGTGGTTGCACGGCGTGCGCGCGCAAGACGCCCACAAGCCGTTCTTCGTGTACTTCTCGACCGGATGCAGCCACGCACCGCACCACGTGGCGAAGGAGTGGGCCGACAAGTACAAGGGCAAGTTCGACCAAGGATGGGACAGGCTCAGGGAGGAGACGTTCGCTCGCCAGAAGGACGCTCGGAGTCGTTCCCGCCGACGCCGTGCTCACGCCCCGCAACGAGGCGTTTCCCGCGTGGGACGACGTCCCCGAGAAGCTGAAGGCGTTCTATGTGCGCCAGATGGAGGTGTACGCGGGGTACTCCGAGAACGCCGACTTCAACGTCGGTCGCGTCATCGACGCGATCGAGGAGCTGGGCGAGCTCGACAACACGCTGATCCTGTGGATCTGGGGTGACAACGGCGCCAGCATGGAAGGGACGATCACCGGCTCGTTCAACGAGCTCACGATGCAGAACGGCATCCCGCTGACCGACGAGATGCAGCTCGCAGCTGTCTGAGCTCTACGGCGGGCTGGACAAGTGGGGCGCGGCGATCATGGATCCCCACTACGCCGCCGCGTGGGCGTGGGCGGGGAACACGCCCTTCCAATGGGGAAAGCAGGTCGGCTCACACCTCGGCGGGACTCGCAACCCGTTGGCCGTGCACTGGCCCGCTCGCATCCGTGAGCTCGGCGGGCTGCGTTCCCAGTTCACACACGTCATCGATGTGGCGCCGACGATCCTCGACCTCGCCGGGATCCCGGTGCCCGAGACCGTCGACGGCATCGAGCAGCGGCCGATGCACGGAGCCCCGTTCACCGCGTCGCTCACCGATGGCGGTGCGCCCGAGCACCGCACCGAGCAGTACTTCGAAACGGTCGGCAACCGCGGCATGTACAAGGACGGTTGGTGGCTCGCGATGAAGACCGAACGCGATCCCTTGGGCAATGACACCCGAAGCGCTCGCTCCGTACGCGCCGGGCGTGTGGGATCCGGATGCGGGTCCCGCCGAGCTCTACTACCTCCCCGACGACTTCACGCAAGCGAAGGACCTCGCGGCCGAACACCCGGAGAAGGTCGAAGAGCTCAAGGCGCTGTTCTGGGAAGCGGCGGAGCAGTACGACGTGCTCCCGCTGCTCGGCGCGTTCTCGACGTTCTTCGGCATCCTGCCCCCGATCTCGGAACGGACCACGTTCCAGTTCCACGGCGACGTCCAGAACGTGATGCCGGGGATGATCCCCCGGGTCTACAACCGCTCGTACACGATCACCGCAGATCTGGTCGTGCCCGAGGGCGGCGCCGAAGGTGTCATCGTCGCGAACGCCGACCACCTCGGCGGGTTCACGCTGTACGTCAAGGACGGGAAGCTCACCCACACCTATTCGATGATGGGCGTGTTGGTCTTCACGCAAGTCGCCGAGGAAGACCTCCCGACGGGCAACGTGACGGTCCGCATGGAGTTCGCGGCTGACGGAGCAACGATGGCGACCGGCGGTGAGGTGACGCTGTTCATCGATGACCGACCGGTCGGAAAGGGACGCATGGACCACACCGTGCCGGTCCGCTTCAGCGGCTACGCCGCCATGGACATCGGTCGCGACAACGGGGGTGTCGTCGATCTCGCGTACGAGGACAAGAAGCCGTTCGCGTTCACGGGCACCGTGAAGACGGTGACGTTCGACCTCAAGCCTCACCTCTCCGACCAAGACGCCCTCGACCTTCACGCCGCCGCGAATCACGGAGAGGCCGCGCACGCACTCTCGGCATGAGCGCATCGTTCAAGGGGCGACGTCGAGGTCCTTGCGGTACCACCGGGTGGTCGTGCCGGCCGGGCAGTCTTCGATGAACCCGATCGTCCGGTAGCCGAGCCGGTCGTAGAAGCCGGCGGTCAAGACGTCGTAGGTGAGGCCCATGATCAGCCGGCAGCCTCGCCTTCGGGCCTCGTCCTCAGCTGCCGCCATGATCGCCCGCCCCAGCCCACGCTCCCGCAGCAGCGTCGTCGACCCACAGCGCGTGCACCTGACAGCACCCACCCCAGCTCGTGCCATGGGCACCGGCGAGGAGCTGCCCGTCGTCGTCGCGAACGAAGATCCCGAAGTCCTGCTCCTCGCCGACGCCGACTGCAGCGACGGCAGCCGCGGCGAGACGCTCCTCGAGCAACGCCAGATCGAGCGGGTCGGGTTCGTTCTCGACGACGAGAGAGTGCGAGCCGCACATCTGTTGGCTCGTTGGGGCTCTCAGACAGTGGTCGCGAGCATCTGCTCGAGCAACGTGGCGTCGTCGAAGTAGACGCGGACGGCCTTGATCTTGTCGCCCTGGAAGTCGGCGACTGCTGCGGCTCCGAGCAGGAGCTGGCGACCGTTGGGATCGATGACCACGTCGTCGTCGACCACGAACGGTCCCGAGAACGTGGCCCCGACGCAGAACTCGGCGAAGCCCTTGTTCCCGAGGATGCCGACCGAGGTGATCTGGATCTCGACGTCGGAGAACGCCATCTCACGCATGGCCAGGTTCTCGGCCAGCTCGGCGACACCGACAGCAAGCAGGTTGGGTGACCACACGGTCACGTCCTCGGTGAACAGCGTGGCGAGCTCGGCGATGGCGTCGTCGTTGGGTCTGATGCAGACCTCGACGGCGCGACACAGTGTGGCCCCACGAGAGTTCTCGACCATGGATGCTCCTCGATGTCTCGATGTTCGACGGCGACGGCTAGATGCCGAGAAGGTTCTTCTTTGCCGCGACGAACTCCTCCTCGGAGAGCGCGCCCGAGTCGCGGAGCGCTGCCAAGCGCTCGATCTCGCTCGCGGCGTCGACCTCGGCCGGCGCGGGCGCCGGCGGAGCGGGCGGCGGAGGCGGCGGCTCGGCGTACGCCTGCTGCTGGGTGCCTCGGCCGGCGCGGCGTTCTTGCCGCGCTCGTAGGCGAGGCCCCCGGCCACCATCATCGTCCGGCGTCGCGTGCGTCGACGTACCACTCCCATGGTCGCCTCCCGTCTCGGTGAGCGAGAACGATTCGATTGTGGACGAGGGTCCCGGTGCGGGCTATCCCGATTCGGCACGCGTGGACTGCACCGACGTCCACGACCTCACAGGTCACGCCGTCCGGCACCCCGGGATCGCGGCGGTGGTAGCCCACACGCAGACAGCAGCCGGGCCCGACTTCGACCGGATCGGGAAGCACCCACACCGACGTGGCCCAGCTCGACGCCGGCGACGACCAGGGATCGAGGGTGTGCGAGATGCCACCGTGGAGGTCGGCACGGAACGTGATCGCAATCGCGTTGACGACGCCCGGCGGGTCGACCTCGATGTCGGCACGTGCGCGCACGCTCAGCTCCTCGAAGCGTGGTGAGGTCCAGCGACGCGAGCACGGCCGGCGCGCCCGGCTTGCTTCCAGGTCGCGACGACCTCCCCCTCGGTGACCGTGTGCACGGGTGACGGGCTCGCGACGTCGAGGAGCGGCTGGAAGTCGATGTCGTAGAGGCCGCGCCACCGCGCGACCGCAGCGCGTCCGAACGTGCGCTGCCTGCACTCGGACTCGGGGAGCAGGACCGCACGGGCGAAGAGCGTGAGCGTGTGCGGGATCATGCGCGCTCCCGGCTTGAGCAGTCGCTGACGCGCGTCGAGAGTGGTCTCGAGGATCTCTTCCTCGAGCGGTTCGTTGCCGATGACCTCGGCGACCAAGCAGGTCGGCCGGTTCCGGGAGCTCGATCTGCCTCGACCAGCCAGGGATGAGCGTCACCGGTCCTGCACGCCGTTGACCTCGAACACCCGCGCCGCGACCTCTGCGATGTCACTCGCCTCGACGGCGTAGACGCGCCGAGCACCCGCTCGAGCCGCAGCCACGGCGAGGACCCCGCTCCCCGTCCCGATGTCGAGCACGACGTCGTCGGGCCGCACCGCCGCGGCCAACGCTCTCAGGTAGTCGCCCGTCCGGCGCTCGTCGTGGAGCATCCGGGCATGCTCGACCGGGTCGGCCCATCCGCTCGCGGGCGCCCGGCCCGCCGTTCGGCACGGCGAGGGCGCCCTCCTCGACGAGCATGTTGATGACGCTCATCGTCGGCGCGAAGTCGGTGGACTCATCGCGCTCTCGCTCGAGCTGCTCGATCGCGCTTCCCAGCGTCAGCGGCTGCGAGAACAACGACAGGATGGCGAATCCCCTCGGCCCGATGTCGATGATCGTTCCCACCGTCGAATCGACGAGGATGTGACCCGATGCCGTCGCGCCGGGTGCGGATCCCAGGTGCGAGCTCGAGCACCGTGTCCGGAGTCAGGTCGATGCCGCGATGAAACCGGACACGTTGCCGCTCGGCTATCCGCTTTCGGCAGACGGTGCCGATTCCGGATAGCGCGGTTGCTCGTGTTGGCCTGACTCTCGGAGGCGGGAGGTTGCAGTGTCCTCTTCCGATCACCCAGCCTCCGCTGCGGCCTCCGGCCGTACACCCGCCCGACGGCAGGCGTTCGTGCGCTGGGCGTTCGTCCTCCGCGCGGTCGTCGTGCTCGCGCTGGGCGTCGCGCTGGTCGCTTCGGGAGCGCGGCATGCGGTCGTCGGGAATCTCCTCGCGACGTTTTGGCTCGCTGGTGCACTGCTGACTCTCCGTTGGTCACGCGATCACGGAGGTTCCTCACGCTCGCGGCTTGCCATGCTCGCCGGTCTGGCCGGCGTCGCCGCGGCCGTCGTCCTGCTTTCGCGTTTCCTCAAGAGGCCGACGTCTCCTCCAAGTCGGCAAGGAACTTGATGGCCGTGATGCTCGGCAGGAACAGGTAGGCCGCGGCTTTCGTCGTCACGAAGCTCGAGAGACCGGTGACCTTGATCGGCGGACTGCCATCTGCCTGGGGAATCACGAAGATGCTCTCCGCCGGGTCCTGGCTGCCGGCGAGTGGATCCTTGGACATCGGGTCGAGCCTGACGCCCCCTGCGAACTCGCTGTCGTTCACCCATCGCCGCAGCACGAACTCGTATTGGTTCTCGATGCTCGAGTTGATGAAGAGAAACAGGATCCCGCGCTCGACCCCGTCGTACAACTTGCTGGGGTCGTACGTCGGCCCGTACGGCAGGCCGCGACGAACTACGCGGTGAGAATTGTTGCTGCCACCTGGTCGCCCCTGGCCCACGATCGGTGAATCGCGTGGATTGACGCGGCGGATGTGCGCCCCGACGGGACAGCGGATGCCTCTCGGATCTCCCGAACCGTCAGCACTCACATAGCCGAAGTCGTTGAGCTGTTCGGGCGAGATCCCTCCCGCAGGGCTGTCCGTGTCCGGGGACATCGCGAGCGGCACGCCGTTGCGCCACCGCCCGCACATCTTCGCGGCCAGCAGCTCGGGATCGATCGTTTCTTTGTTCGACTGCAGGAAGTCTTCGAAGCCGACGACATCGGTCTCGGCCTTCTTGAAGACCGCGAAGCTGCCGTTCAGGCCGAGCGCTCGCGGCTCGGGTACCTCGTAGTTGGCAGCGTCCTCACGGAGGACGAAGAGCCACGGCTCGCACGGTTCCTGATGATCGGGTTGGTAGCACTCCGGGCCGCCGCGAATGGTCGGCGTCGTGATGGCGTCGGTGTATCCGAAGTGCACCTTGGACGTCGGTACGGCTTGGCCATCTTGCAGCTCCGTCAACGCCATGCCGTCCTGGCGCCAGATCTCTCGAAAGGCCTCTCCGTCGGTGAACCACGCAGCACAGCTTGTCGCTGTAGCGCGTCATCGCCTCCGAGCTGATGGCGTGCAGCGTCACGAGGACGTGATCGTCCCCGCTTCCGAAGCCGCCCTCCCAACGTTCGGGCGAGCTCGCGCCGGTGTCGCCGACTAGCTCCGCTCGTTGCGCGGCGCCCTCGACGAACACACCGAACGACTTGAACGAGAGCTCCGGAACACGCTGTTCGATCTCGAGGGCCACCAGCCCTGGCCACGTGATCCCGATGTTGAGGCAGTAGTCGGGCTGGCAGCGCGGGACCTCGGCGAGGTTGTCTCCCGGGCCGGGTGCGAACCCCACGTGCCAGTCCTCGGCGGTCGTGATCTGCGGGAACTCGGATTCGTCGCCGCTGACCAGCCGTCCGAGCTGTCGTCCGGGCTTGGGCCGGCGCTCCGACCGTCAACAAGAAGTGCCGCACCATCGGCATGGCGTAGGCGCGGAGGATCAACCCCTGGATGTCCGCGAGGTCGAGCGCCGGGTCGGTCTTCTCCCCCCGTGCCATCACGCGGTCGTCGTTTGCGACTCTCGATCGGCGAGCAGGGCTCGAACGTCTTGGACCGAGAGGCCGGGATAGGCGCTGTAGAACCCGATGGGCGGATGGTTGTTCTCCAGTGCCCACTGATAGAACGCGTCGGCATTCTTCGCGACGGGGGTGGGCGGCGCTCCTTCGAAGTGCGGGAAGACTGCATCGAAGAGCATCGCAGTCTTCTCGGCGAAGTCCTGGATGTACTTCTCGAAGTCACCGTCGAAGATGGTGAAGAAGCCTAAGTGGTTGCCCTCGAAGGGCACCCAATGAGCGAGGTGCAGCGTCCCGAGAGAATCCGACCCTGCATACGCGTCTTCGCGAATGGACTCTGCGGCCTCGAGCAACACGAGCTCTTGCCCTGACTTGATGGTCATGTACGTCAGCAGCGGGCTCTGCGCGGTGTTGCCGGTGAAGCCCGCCGCACGCGCGCACGCCTTGATGTCCTGCACCGACGCGGCTTCGTACGCGAAGTACGTGTCGAGCGGCTCGCGGACGTGATGCCTTCAACCATCTGATGACCGGCTGAGGGTCGCCAGTCACGGGCCTGGCCGGAGGGTCGTCCACGTGCTCGAAGATGGCGTCGAACACCGGGCCAGCACGTTCCACGAGCCGCTCGACGTGCGGCGCGATCTCGCCGTCGATGTCAGAGAGGAACAGGAGCTTTTCCTCGCCCTCGACCATGAAGCGGGAGAAGTGGACGGTACCGAGGTCGTCCTGCACTCCCGCGAGGTCGGGCATCAGTGGGGACAGCTCCTCAGTCAGCGCCTTTGCGTCGGCCGGAGCTTTGATCGGGAAGTCGATCACGAGATGACTCTGGCTCATCGAGTCCTCCTGGGGTTGCGCGCTGAGTCAGCCGCGGCCGCGGCGATCTTGACGATCGTCGCGACGATCGTCGCGGCGATCCGAACGGCGACCGACACCGTGGGCCACGACGGCCGCGGTGCCGACGACGGCGGCAGTGCGAGCGACGGGCGCCCCGACGACTCCGGGGCCTGCGACACGACGGGCTGCTAGCGGCATTTCAGGCTCCTTCACTTTCGAGTTCGTGCTCGAGGGCGCCGATCAGCGCTTGGATCGGAATCCGCCCGCTCGCGACCAGCTGACCGCCGCAGTGACGCACCGCGGACGCGAACGGTGCGGCCCACTTGTTCTCCCAAACGAGAACCGCTGCTGAGCTGCCAAGTTCGAGTGCCGCGGCGAGAGAGACCACGTCGTCCTCGCTCAACACGTGCGCGATGTCGATTTCGAGCTTCTCGATCTCGCCGGCGATGCCTTCGTCGAGGTCGCCGAGCTCGAAGCCCTCGATCCGGCCGTCCTCGTCCTTGGTGATGAAGACGAGATCGAGCACTCTCACGAGATCACGGTCGACGAGGTCGCCCAGCGCGGGTGCGATCTCGCCGTTGAACTTGTTGCCCGGAAACTCGACGACGATGTAGTCGACCGGCCCGAGCTCATCGATGGTTTCGGTCATACCGCCAATCAAGACGCACTCGTGCACCGTTCACTATCCACTTTCGGCATCGGAGCGCACCGTCAGCGCGTGGCCGGCGGCCAAGAGCAGCGCAGTGATGACGAGTAGCGGCGTCAACGGTCCGGCCATGGTGGCGATCGTGCCTGCTCCGCCGAGTCCGATGAGCACGGCCGCACCCTTGGTGATGACGCGCGCGCGGGCGAGGCCGAAGGCCAGCACCGCGTAGCCGATGACGCCGACCAGAGCCATCAGGAAGACGAACCCGCTGCTGGCGCCGGCATTGAAGTCCTTCTGGAGCTGGACTTGCACGTCACGGTCCGGCGCGGTCGCAGCGACCGACAGGTAGAGACCACCGAGGCAGATTGCCGCGCAGGCCGCCCAGCCGATCGCGGTCGTGACCGTCGCGAACATCGCGGCGCGAGTGCGGCCGGCGTCCCCGAGGCGGCGGGCAAGGATCACGGCCGTGACTGCGAGGAGACCGCTCGCCGCCATCGCGATCAACCATCCCGCGTCGGACCGCCCTTGATGATTGGCCATGGACGTGAGCACCCCATCCCAGTCCTGGTCATCGAAGGGGACAAGCAAGACGCGCCCCACGGCCATGAGAAGCGGCGCGCCGATCAACAAGACGACAGCGCCTCGGGTGAGGCGCGCTGCCGTGCCAGCGGTTGGAAGGTGAGCTTCGATCGTCGTCATCTGACATCTCCTGTCGATGGCGCCCCGACGGCGCCCCACGTCGACCTTGCGCCGAACCCCGCGCGACCGCATCGGGGTCACCTCCCACAGGTGACTGGGGGCCTGCCCTGACGCCGGCACGCGCTGCCGATGTCATGCTCAGGCTGTGGCGACGACGACGGACAGCTCGCGGGTGGTCGCAGCGCGCATCGCCGCCGTGGCCACGGTCACGTTTCTCGTCGCATCGTTGATCGTCGTCATCGTGTCCGATGCGAAGCTCAGCGCCGCCGGCCACCCCGACCTCCGCCAGGCGGCGGGGCCCGGCATCGTGTTCGCCACCACTGCGGTGATCTCCGCTGTCGTGGGGGTCACGCTGCTGGTTCGACGACCCCTGCATCCCGTCGGCTGGCTGTTCGCGGCGCTGGCGACGACCTTCGCAATGGGTGCGGCGACTTGGGCGTACGGCGCGTACGGGCTCTTCGTGCGAGCCGATGGAGCGCCCGGAGCTGAGGCCGCCCTCGTCGTCTCGAACTCGGTGTTCATCCTCTGGTTCGTCCTCGTCGGGTGGATCTGCGCGCTCACCCCCGACGGTGCGTACCTGTCGAACCGCTGGCGCCTCGCGGCTCGCGTCATGGTCGGCGCGGGTTTTGTGTGGTTCGCGCTGCGGATGGTCTCTCCGCAGCCGCTCGACCCTCCCTTCGAAGCTGTCGACAACCCGCGGGCAGTCGATTCGGTGGCTCTGAACGCGATTCGCCTCGCCTCGTCGGTGGTCTTCAACATCGGCCTACTGCTCGCGGCTGCTTCGCTCGTCGTCCGCTATGTACGCGCCCGGGGCGAGGTACGCCGACAGCTGATGTGGATGATGGTTGCCGCAGTGGCGTTCGTTCCCCTTGTCGTCGTGTCCTTCATCGGAGCAATGACGGACAGCGAGGCGGTCACGAACCTGGCGGCCGCCGGGATGGTGGTGCTCCTGCCTGTGAGCGCCGGGCTCGCGGTGAGTCGCTACCACCTCTACGAGGTCGATCGCATCCTCTCGCGAGCGGTCACGTATGTGATCGTGTCGGCTCTGCTCATCGGCGCCTACGTAGCAGTCGTGGTCGTGCTCGCACGTGCATTCGGTCAGGCCGTGAACCGGTCTCCGACGGCGACGACACTCGGCACCTCGTCGCGGCCGCTGCAGCACGACCCGTGTACATCGCGGTGCGAGACGCCGTCGACCGCCGTTTCCTCCGACGACGGTATGACGCACTTCGCCAAGTCCACGCGTTCGTCGCCGACCCGAGCGGACACGACGTCGAGTCGGTGCTGCGGTCGGCTTTGCAGGATCCCGACCTCCAAGTCGCGTATTGGGACGACGACCGGGCGAGCTGGGTCACCGAGGAGGGTCACATCGTCAAGGCCGACCCAAATGCGCGATTGGTCCTGCGCGGCGGTCGAACGGTGGCCGCGGTTGCGACACGGGGCGAGGACGAGGAGACGGTCAAAGCCGTCCTCGAGGAGGCGGCGCCGGAGCTCGAGAGCGCAAGCCTGCGCGCGGCGATCGCGGTCCAGCTCGAGGAGGTGCGGGCGTCGCGCGAGCGGATCGCGCAAGCCCAGCTCGACGAACGCCGACGTATCGAGCGCGACCTCCATGACGGCGCCCAACAGCGACTTCTCGGGAGCGCTGCGCAGATGCAAGCCGCGTTGCTGAATGGCAGCCCCGAGCGGCTGCGAGCCGCCCTCGAGTCCGGCGTCCGCGAGTCTCGCAATGCCGTGGTCGAGCTCCGGGCACTGGCCAATGGCTTGCACCCTTCCCTGCTCGCCGATGGTGGGCTCACCGCCGCGCTCGAGGAGCTGTCAGCTCGCGTTCCGGTCTCGATCGTCGTCGGTGATGCCGGGCGGAGGTACCCACCACTCGTGGAGTCGACGGCGTGGTTCGTCGCATGCGAGGCAGTCGCGAACTCGATGAAGCACGCGTCGCCGAGCACGGTCGAAGTTCGACTCGACGACCTCGACGGCGAGCTGCGGGTCGTCATCGTCGACAACGGCTGCGGAGGAGCCGATCCCACCGGCTCGGGTCTCCGTGGCCTAGCGGATCGTGTCGAGGCCGCCGGCGGACGGCTCATCGTCGAGGCCGAGGTGCCGGCGGGAACACGAGTGGAGGCGGTCCTGCCGTGCGCGTAGTCGTCGCGGACGACGCCGTGCTCTGGCGGGAAGGCCTGGCTCGGCTGCTCACTGAGGCAGGTGTCGAAGTCTGCGCGCTAGTGGGCGACTCGGAGACGCTGCTGATTGCCGTGGAGCAACACAACCCGGATGTCGCGCTCGTCGATGTCCGCATGCCTCCGACGTTCACGCACGAAGGCGCGGAGGCAGCAAAGACGATGCGGGAGCGGTGGCCGACTCTCGGCACCGTGCTCCTCTCGCAGACGTTGGACGTTCAGTACGCCGCGGCGCTGGCCCGGGCGAACCCCCGCGGTTTCGGATACCTCCTCAAGGACCGAGTGCTCGACGTCGCCACTCTGGTCGACGCGCTCACGTCGGTCGCCAGCGGCGGCACCGTCCTGGACCCTGATGTCGTCACGGCCCTCTTGAACCGGCGTCATGCTCTGGACCGCGTCGAGCGTCTCACTGCCCGCGAGCGCGAGGTGCTGAGCCTCATCGCCGAGGGCCGCTCGAACGCTGCGATCGGCCGACAGCTCGGGCTCACCGACAAGACCGTCGAGCGCCACATCGCGAAACGTCCTCACGAAGCTCGACCTCGTGCAGGCGCCTGATGACCATCGCCGAGTCCTCGCGGTGCTCGCGTGGCTCGAAGCCTGATCGCTAC
>CAWDJB010000006.1:0-97762 GCA_963802505.1 uncultured Acidimicrobiales bacterium
AGGCCTACGCCGCGCCTCCGCCGCCCACGCCGCCCCCGGCACCCCCCGGCCGAGGTCGACGCCACGAGTGAGCTCGAGCGCTTGGCGGCGCTCCACCGACTCGGGCGCGCTCTCCGAGGAGGAGTTCGTCGCGGCAAAGGAAAAACCTTCTCGGCATCTAGCCGTCGTCCGTCGGAACATCGAGGAGCATTCGAGGAGCAGTCATGGTCGGGAACTCTCGTGGGGCCACACTGTGTCGCGCTGTCGAGGTCTGCATCAGACCCAACGACGACGCCATCGCCGAGCTCGCCACGCTGTTCACCCAGGACGTGACGGTGTGGTCACCCAACCTGCTTGCTGTGGGCGTCGCGGAGCTGGCCGAGAACCTGGCCATGCGGAGATGGCGTTCTCCGACGTCGAGATCCAGATCACCTCGGTCGGAATCCTCGGGAACAAGGGCTTCGCCGAGTTCTGCGTCGGGGCCACGTTCTCGGGACCGTTCGTGGTCGACGACGACGTGGTCATCGATCCCAACGGTCGCCAGCTCCTGCTCGGAGCCGCAGCAGTCGCCGACTTCCAGGGCGACAAGATCAAGGCCGTCGGCACGTGCTCTACTTCGACGACGCCACGTTGCTCGAGCAGATGCTCGTGACCACTGTCTGAGAGCCCCAACGAGCCAACAGATGTGCGGCTCGCACTCTCTCGTCGTCGAGAACGAACCTGACCCGCTCGATCTGGCGTTGCTCGAGGAGCGCCTCGCCGCGGCTGCCGTCGCTGCAGTCGGCGTCGGCGAGGAGCAGGACTTCGGGATCTTCGTTCGCGACGACGACGGGCAGCTCCTCGCCGGTGCCCATGGCGACGAGCTGGGGTGGGTGCTGCCAGGTGCACGCGGTGTGGGTCGACGAGGCTCTGCGGGAGCGTGGGCTGGGGCGGGCGATCATGGCGGCAGCTGAGGACGAGGCCCGAAGGCGAGGCTGCCGGCTGATCATGGGCCTCACCTACGACGTCTTGACCGCCGGCTTCTACGACCAGCTCGGCTACCGGACGATCGGGTTCATCGAAGACTGCCCGGCCGGCACGACCACGCGGTGGTACTGCAAGGACCTCGAGGGCGCCCCTTGAACGATGCGCTCATGCCGAGAGCGCGTCCGCCGGCCTCTCCGTGATTCGCCGCGACGTGAAGGTCGAGGGCGTCTTGGTCGGAGAGGTGAGGCTTGAGGTCGAAGGTCACCGTCTTCACGGTGCCCGTAAACGCGAACGGCTTCTTGTCCTCGTACGAGATCGACGACACCCCCGTTGTCCCGACCGATGTCCATGGCGGCGTAGCCGCTGAAGCGAACGGGCACGGTGTGGTCCATGCGTCCCTTTCCGACGGGTCGGTCATCGATGAACAGCGTCACTTCACCGCCGGTCGCCATCGTTGCTCCGTCAGCTGCGAACTCCATGCGGACCGTTACGTTGCCCGTCGGTAGGTCTTCCTCGGCGACTTGAGTGAAGACCAACACGCCCATCATCGAATACGTGTGGGTGAGCTTCCGGTCCCTCACGTACAGCGTGAACCCGCCGAGGTGGTCTGCGTTCGCGACGATGACACCTTCGGCGCCATGCTCGGGCACGACAAGATCTGCGGTGATCGCGTACGAGCGGTTGTAGACCCGGGGGATCATCCCCGGCATCACGTTCTGGACGTCGCCGTGGAACTGGAATGTGGTCCGTTCCGAGATCGGGGGCAGGATGCCGAAGAACGTCGAGAACGCTCCGAGCAGCGGAAGCACGTCGTATTGCTCCGCCGCCTCCCAGAACAGCGCCTTGAGTTCTTCGACCTTTTCCGGGTGTTCGGCCGCGAGGTCCTTCGCTTGCGTGAAGTCGTCGGGGAGGTAGTAGAGCTCGGCGGGACCGGCATCCGGATCCCACACGCCCGGCGCGTACGGAGCGAGCGCTTCGGGTGTCATTGCCCAGGGGACGCGTTCGGTCTTCATCGCGAGCCACCAACCGTCGCTGTACATGCCGCGGTTGCCGACCGTTTCGAAGTACTGCTCGGTTCGGTGTTCGGCGTACCAGCATCGGTGAGCGACGCGGTAAACGGGACTCCGTGCATCGGCCTCTGCGAGATGCCGTCGACGGTTTCGGGCACTGGGATCCCGGCGACGTCAAGGATCGTCGGAGCCACATCGATGACGTGTGTGAACTGGGAACGCAGCCCGCCGAGGTCACGGATGCGAGCGGGCCAGTGCACGGCCAACGGATTGCGCGTCCCGCCTAGGTGTGAGCCGACCTGCTTTCCCCACTGGAACGGCGTGTTCCCCGCCCACGCCCACGCGGCGGCGTAATGGGGATCCATGATTGCCGCGCCCCACTTGTCCAGCCCGCCGTAGAGCTCGGACAGCTGCAGCTGCATCTCGTCGGTCAGCGGGATGCCGTTCTGCATCGTGAGCTCGTTGAACGAGCCCGTGATTGTCCCTTCCATGCTGGCGCCGTTGTCGCCCCAGATCCACAGGATCAGCGTGTTGTCGAGCTCACCCAGTTCCTCGATCGCGTCGACGACGCGACCGACGTTGAAGTCGGCGTTCTCGGAGTACCCGGCGTACACCTCCATCTGGCGCACGTAGAACGCCTTCAGCTTCTCGGGGACGTCGTCCCACGCGGGAAACGCCTCGTTGCGCGGCGTGAGCACGGCGTCGGCGGGAACGACCCCGAGCGCCTTCTGGTGAGCGAACGTCTCCTCCCTGAGTCTGTCCCATCCTTGGTCGAACTTCCCCTTGTACTTGTCGGCCCACTCCTTCGCCACGTGGTGTGGAGCGTGGCTGCATCCGGTCGAGAAGTACACGAAGAAGGGCTTGTGGGCGTCTTGCGCGTACGCCGTGCAACCACTCGATCGTGCGATCGGCCATCGCGTCAGGGAAGTAGTAGGGGTTCTCCCGGTCGTAGAACTCCTCGGGGGTGCCGATGATCTTTTGGTTTTCCGCCAGAACCGGGTCCCATTGACTCGAGCCGCCGCCGAGGATCCCGTAGAAGTAGTCGAAGCCCCAGCCGTTCGGCCACCGATCGAAAGGACCGGCGGGACCCTGCTGTGCATCGGGCGTGAGATGCCACTTCCCGAATGCGGCCGTGCTGTAGCCATTGTCCCGGAGGATCCGAGGCAGCGGTGCGCAGTCCCGTGGCAAGGTCGCGCAGTAACCCGGGAACCCGCCCGCGAGCTCGCCGATCGACCCGTACCCGACGCTGTGGTTGTTCCGTCCCGTCAAGAAGGAACGCACGTCGGGGAGCACAGCGCGGTGACATGGAACCGGTTGTAGCGCAGGCCGCCTTCGGCGACGCGGGTGTAGTTCGGTGTCTGGATCGGCCCGCCGAAGGTGCTCGGGTTCCCGAATCCGGCATCGTCGATGAGGACCACGAGGACATTGGGCGCGCCTTCCGGCGGGGTCGGATGCCCGATGAGGTTCCAGTCGGGCTGCGACCCGTCGAGGGTCCGACCGACGACTCCGTCGAACGTCTTTCTCCGGATGGGCAGGCTTCTGCGATCGACTTCGCTCACCGTCACGTCCCTCCTGGGCCGTCAGCGCGATCGTCGCCCGCTTCTCGAAGCGACACATGCCATTCGACCGTCGTCGCCCGACCCGCGCTATCCGGTATCGGCAAACAGCGGGCATCCGCTCGGCCGGTGCCGAAACCGGATAGTGGTCAGACAATGACGGGAACAGCATTGAGGCAATCCGCGTACTTCGCGGCTCCGCACGCCGAGGACTGACGAGTGACGGACGAGCCGAGATGCGCAGGTCTGCTGCGGCGCTTGGCCGTGAGCGACGATTGCACGATCGGGTCGATCTTCTCCGGCCAGATCAACGACCGCGAGAGCTCCGAGCTCGACGACAAGACGCATGCTTTGGTTCGCCTCGCCGCGCTCATTGCTACCGAGTCCGCCGCCTCCTCCTACCAATGGGCCGTCAACGTTGCCCGTGCGGCCGGGGCGACCGACGATGAGGTTGCCGCTGTCCTTGTGAGTGTCGCGCCCATCGTCGGCCTCGCGCGTATCGCGTCGGCCGCGCCCTTGATCGCGGCGGCTCTCGGCTACGAGCTCGGTTCCCCTGATCAGGCCCCAACAACGCCCTGAGAGATGAACAACAGGTGACGGCCCGACGGCCACCCAGGTGCGGACTTCGCATCGTCAACTCCCGGCATAAGGTGTGGCTGGAGGGGTGACACCCAAGGGCGACGACAGTGAGCTCAGACCAAGACGGCGGACTCCGCCGCAACGAGAGCGCGACTCACGACCTGTTCGCGTCGAAGCTCCATCCGCCGCCGGCCCGTGCGGCGCTGGTGTCGCGGACATCGCTCGTTGACCGGCTCGACGAGTCAGACGCGCCTCTCACGGTGGTTGCCGCGCCGCCCGGCTACGGCAAGACAACGCTTCTCGCAGAATGGTCGCAGCGCCACCCGTCTAGGTTCGCGTGGCTCTCCATCGACCGGCACGACAACGATCTCGCCCGACTTGTGTCCTACACCGCGGCGGCCCTCGAGCGGGTCGACCCCATCGCATCCGAAGTGCGGCGAGCTGATGGCCGATACTCGGTCGCTACCGCGGCGTGCGACTCGCGGCTGCGATGTCGGGAATGAAGGAGCCCGTCGTCCTGGTCCTTGACCACGTCGAGGCGCTTCGGAACGACGAGTGCCTCGACACCATCGCCGAGCTTGCCCTCCACCTCCCGGCCGGTGCTCGGCTCGCGCTTGGACGCGCGCCGAGCCACCCCTGCCCATGGCGCGACTGCGCGCCGGGGCTGACGTCGTCGAGCTCGGTGTCGACGAGCTCGCGATGACGGGGCTTGAGGGGCGAGCGCTGCTGGATGCGGCGGGTGTGGAGCTCACCGACGCGGAGATGGACCAGCTGCTCGACCGGGCAGAAGGCTGGCCCGTAGGCCTGTACCTCGGAGCTCTCACATTGAAAGCCGGCGGAGCGCGAGAGCAGGCCGGCCTTCCATTCTCAGGAGACGACCGGCTGATGGCGGAGTATCTCCGCACCGAGCTGCTCGCACATCTCTCAGCTGCCGAGGTCACCTTCCTCACTCGAACGGCTGTGCTGGATCGAATGAGCGGGCAGCTGTGCGATGCGGTGCTCGACACCGCGAATTCGGGTGCGGTGCTGGAGTCGCTCGAGCTCGAATCTGTTGCTCGTCGCCCTCGATCGGCAGGGCCAGTGGTACCGGTACCATCGCTTGTTCCGCGACTTGCTGCGAGCCGAGCTGCGTCGTCGTGAGCCCGAGCTCGTCAATGTGCTTCATGTCCGCGCCGCCGAGTGGTGTGAGGCGAACCGCATGCCCGAGCTGGCGATCGACTATGCGCAGGCGGGCGGAGACGTCGAGCGGGTGAATCGGCTCATCCTGCTGCATGCTCAGAGGGCGTTCGCCGCCGGCCGCCGCCAGACCGTCCGGCGTTGGTTCGCGTGGTTCGAAGACGAGAACCTGCTCGCGGAATACCCCGCCGTCGCGGTACTCGGTGCCATGTTCTACATCAACGTCGGCGACGCGGCTTCAGCCGAGCGCTGGGCCGTGGCCGCGGACCATCCGTCTTCGGCTCCTGTGTCCCACGGAACCACTGGCGCGCGCAGCGCGGATCGCCTGACCGGATTCTCCCCGACGGGAGCACGTTGGCGAGCTGGGCGCGCCGTGCTTCGCGGCTTCCAGTGTCGGGACGGCATCTCCGCGGCGGGACGCGATGCGGAGATGGCCTTGGCTGGGCTGCATGGACCAAGTGGCTTCCAAGCCGCGGCGCTCATCACCGAGGCGCGCTCACTCCTGCTGCTCGGGCAGGCGGAACGCGCCGACCTGATTTTGCCAGCGCGGTCGACGTCGGTCTGAGTGCACGCTCTGGTCCCGCCCTCGTGAGCGCAATTGCCGAGCGTGGATTCTGCGCGATGGGCCGCGGTGACTGGCACGCCGTCGAGAGCTTCGCCGCAGAGGCGGCCTCGGTCATACAGGAGTTCGTGCTCGACGACTACGCGGAGAGCGCGCTTGCATTCACGTTGGCCGCCCGAGCCGCGATTCATCGCGGAGAAGACGAACGGGCACGCGACGGGGTCACGCGGGCCGCGCGACTTCGGCCGCTCCTGACCTACGGACGTCCGGCCTATTCGGTGCGAACGCTGCTCGAGCTGGCCCGCGCGTACGTCGCTCTAGAGGACACCGCCGGCGGACGCGAAGTCCTGCGTCAGGCGCGCGACATCTTGCGAAAACGACCCGGTGTTGACGTGCTGCCCGAGCAGGTCGACGAACTCGAGTCGAGGCTCGACACGATGCGCACGGGAAACGTTGGCGCATCGTCGCTTACCGCTGCGGAGCTTCGTCTTCTCCCGTTCCTACCCACCCACCTCAGCTACCCGCAGATCGGGGAGCGCCTCTACGTGTCGCGCAACACGGTGAAGTCGCACGCGATCTCCATCTACCAGAAGCTCGGCGTCTCGTCGTGTAACGAAGCGATCGAGCGGTTGCACGAGATCGGGTTGCTCGAGAAGTAGGGCTTCTGCCGCGAACTTCATCCCATGTGGATGTTGCGGACGCGCCTCCAATGCATTGGGGTGGGGGCAGGAAACCCTCTACCGTCGTTTGTGAGGTTCATCTGGAACGCAAACGGCACCTGCTCTCTAGATGCGCGTCCGGCGATGACAGCCTCATTGTCGATGGCGCCGACAGCGACGAAGAATTCGCCGCGCTCGAGCCCAACACCGACGCGCTCGTGCGCATCAGTGCGATCGTGGCACTCGGTGCACCCTCGGCACTTTGTCGGAGCGCGATCCTCCGCGCGTTCGAAGCGGGCGCCTGCGACGAAGACATCGTCGCGACCTTGATTTCGGTGGCGACGATCATTGGCGATGCCCGGGTCGTCCTCGCGGCGCCGACAATCGCGTCCGCCCTCGGATACGACATCGACGGCGCCCTCGAGAGCTAACCGCGCCGTGGAACGTCATCCGAATCGGATGACAGTGCGCGATCCCGAATCCGAGAAACCCTCCAGCTCGCAGGACGACAGACGCGCCACCTGAGCCGATCATGCGCTTAGCGGCCCGCTCGACGCGGAGGTGGCATGTTGGCAATCGACACAGGGGCGAGCGAGCAGCACGTTCGCATCGATCTCCGGCGTGGTGGGCAAAGCGCCCTGCGCAAACGGGCGTCCAGCTTGCACATCGTGTGGGCGTGCATGCGGTACGCGGCCAGCGTGCGCTATCACGGGGTGACCTTGAGCGATCTCTGCGCGGCGGCCGGTGTGTCCGAGCGACGAGTTCGTGATGCATTCACCGAGTGCTACCGCATGTCACCGACTGCCTACCTCCGTGTCGTGGCCCTGCTCGAGGTGCGACGCGAGCTTCTCGAGGGTCCGTCCGCACGCGACGCTGTCACTCGCGCCGTCGTCAGATTTCGGCTTCCGGCACCTCAGTCGCTTTGCTGGCCAGTACCGAGCGTTGTTCGGCGAATCACCGAGCGAGACGCTTGCCCGCGGGAGAGGGCTCGGAGACATCCGTTCCACTCCAGCTGCTCATCCGTCGATGTCATCGGTGAGTCGGGTTCGGAGCTGAGACACCAGCAACGCGACCACTGTCACGAGGTAGATCTGACCGAGGAGCGCGTCGAGGACTGCAACCGAGCGGCCGAGGTTGTCGCTCGCGGTGAGATCGCCGTAGCCGACCGTCGTCATGGTGACGTATGCGAAGTAGAGGTAGGAGGCGCTCGTCGGACTTGCTTCCTGCGCGAAGAAAGGGCCGGAGCCGAACGCGCCGATTGCAGCGAAGGAGAAGGCCCAGAACATTCCGAGCAGCACGTAGATGCAGAGCGCTCCGAGCACCGTCTGGACGTCGATGCGTCGTCGACGCACGATCGCCCAGCCGATCGCTACCGGCGCCAGTCCCACGAGCAGCGCACTGAGCAGTGCTACGAGGCCGTTCGGCTCGGTCCCGCTGGTCGGGGCCGTGGCCGCAAAGACGAGTGCAACGACCGAGACTGCCGCTGCGAGGCGGACAAGGCCACGAGGGACTTGGGCGGCTGAAAGCGCGGCGATGAGGGTCGCGCCCTGCAACAGCACCGCCACGACACCCGTCCACGCGCCGGTGAGTCCCGCGGCCAAGAACGTGAAGGTGATGAGAAGCAGGACGAGGACCAGTCCGAAGCGGTACTCGGCACGCAATGCGAGGCGGCCGAGCTCCGGCCGCTTCATCACGTCTTCTCCGCGTCACCTGCGACGGCGTTGACGGCCGCGTGAACAGTCTCGAAGCACCGGCCGTCGAACACGACGGATGTGATCCCGGCTCGCTCCCACAGCTCCCACACCGGCGGTTGCACGCGCGCGAGCGCGAACCTGAGGCCTCGCTTTTCCTCGAGGTCGGTAGCGAGATCGATCAGGGCATCGGCCCCGTCCGTGTCGGTCAGCGAGATGGAGTCCGCGTCCAGGACCATCGCTTCGGGTCGGTCGGGCGCCGTCTCGATCAGGTCGTAGACCGCTTCCTTGAAGTGCTGGGCGTCGGCGAAGAAGAGGGGGCCGTCGAGCCGGAGCGTGAGGACTTTCGAGTCGATGTCGAGGTGTTCATGCAAGCCTGCATCGACGTAAGAGTCGTCGGCGGGGTTGCGCGCCAGCCGACGAATCGGCGGCTTCGAAGCCCGCGCGATCAGCATGAGGAGCGACAGCACGACGCCGATGAGGATGCCGTGGATGATGTCGACGAAGAGGATTCCGGCCATCGCGCTCGTGAAAAACACGAAGTCCGAGCGGCTCACACGCCAATAGCGGCGCATCTCGGCGAACTCGATCAGGCCGACCATCGCATCGATGACGATCGCGCCGAGCGCTGCGGCGGCGAGATCCTCGAACAACGAGGCGAGGAAGAGCATCGTCAGCAGTACGAGCGCCGCGTTGAGGATGGACGCCATCTGCGTTCGCTGACCGGCAGCGTCGGCAACCGAGGTCTTCGAGAGGCTCCCGTCCGTCGAGTATCCCCCTACGACGCCTGCAGCCGTGCTTGCCACGCCTTGCGCGATCAGCTCCTGATTCGGATCGATCGCGTAGCCGTGCTTCGTCGCCATCGCTCGTGCCGAGGCGAGCGACTCCGAGTAGCCGACGAAGATCACCGCCAACGCACCGAGCAGGAGCGAGTCGGCGTACTCCCAGCCGACGCCGGGGAGTCCAACCGAAAACAGTCCGTTCGGCACCGGACCCGTGACCGCGACTCCGTGCTCCGTCAGGTCGAACAGCTTGACGGCGAGAATCGAGAGAACGACGACGATCAGCGCCCTCGGCAGCGCGGGCAACCGGTAGCGCATCAGCAGCAAGGCTGCGAGACACGCCGTTCCGAGCGCGAGGGTCGTCAGGCTCGTGTCGGGGAGCTCCTTGATGGTGCCCCACAGCTGCTGCATGTAGCTGCCGTCCACCTTCGGCACGCCGAGCAGCTTGCGGGACTGCTCGATGATGATGCCGATCGAGAAGCCGAGGACGAACCCGCCCATCACGGCCTTGGACAGGAAGTTCGACACCCATCCCATGCGGGCAACGCCGAGTGCCAGGTACACGACTCCGGTCGCGAGCGCCAACGCGGCCGCGAACTTCGCCGCGTCATCGGTTCCCAGCGCAGCGGCACCGACAAGGGGCGTGATGATCGCCGCCACGACCGCCGCCACCGCCGCGCTCGGTCCCTGGACCATGTGCTTCGACGTCCCGAACAGCGCGTAGCCCAAGAGTGCTGCGAACGCGGTGTAAAGCCCGAACTGAACAGGCACGCCGGCGATCGACGAGTACGCCAGGGCCTGCGGAACGAGGAGCGCCCAGACCGAGACACTGGCGATCGTGTCGCGGGAGAGCCACGACCGCTCATAGCGGGGCAGCCAGTGCAGGATGGGAACGAACCGCGTGACTGTGCCGCCCGACCGTGTGTCGTGTGATCGCGTCATGACCTTCGACGGTCCTCGTTCCTGTGCGTGTACACCTGGGGACCGCTCGGACCGAGGGCCTGGCGGGGGGAACCCACAACCCTCGGTCCGAGCCAGGGAGGTCAGGTCAGGGCGGCGGCCTTCGTCACGGCGTCCTCGTATGCGCCCTCGAGGTCGCCTTTGGTCGTCGCGTCGACGACGACCCTCTCGGCGCCGGCCAGCAAGGGCAGGATGTCGTTGCCCTTCGGGTTGACCACGACGATGACGAGGCCACCGTGGCCCGCCTCGAGAGCGGCGGACATCTCGCGGACGGTGTCCTTGGGGACGTTGTGCCAGAAGTGTCCCGCGATGCCGCCGGCGCCCGCGAGGCCGGCTGCGCTCGCACCACCACCGAGGCCGAGCGTGGTCGGTGCGAGCGGCGGCGCGATTACGAACAACGCCCCGCCGACGAGCGCGCCGCCCCAGGCGAGATGCTTCGCTGTGCTGTCATGACGCTCGACCTGTACGTCGCCGTCGAGGTCCTTCGTGATCACGGCAACGGCGACATGGTCGGAACGCGCCGTCGGATTTCGCGGCCATGACTCGATCGAAGTCGCCGACTGCCCCGCCGCGATTGCCGTAGCTGGCGACGGCCAATGTGATGGGGGTGTCATTTCTCATCCGGTCAGCTCCCTGCTCTGTTGGAGGATCCCGATCGTCATCCGCGCGGCTTGTCGGGTGCTATCCGCATTCGGCAGGCGTGATCGGCCTCTCTGCCGAATCGGGATATCGCAAGGAGCCCGTCGGTGGTTCGGTCGTGGGGTGGATGCATGCGCGAGGGAGGCACGATGATCTGGGCGCTTCTTGCACTGCTCGGCGTACCGCTTTGGTTGTGCGCCGGCGGGCTATCCGTTCTCGTGATGCGCAATCACGCAATCCGCCACCGCGCCGGAGACGTGAAGGTGCGACGTCGCCAACCGGGCAAGTCTCGGTGGAACGGCGCGGTCACGGGGTGTGGGTGCACGAGGTGTTCGCGTTCCGAGGCAGCCCTGCGGCGTGGACGGAATCGTTGGTCCCCGTCCGTGATGTCTTGACAGTTCTCCCAACCCCCGCCGACCGTCGGAAGCTGCGAGGGCTCGGCTCATCTCCTCTCATCGCTCGGCTCATCACCGATGACGGCGACTACGTCGATGTCGCGGCCACCCTCGAGTACGCCCTCGACCTGGTCGGACCATTCGGGCCCGCTGCAGCGGCGAACGCGCCCGCCTCGTCGGCCGACCTGTGAGCGACGTCGACTACCTCGCGCCGTCATCGCTGCGAATGGGCGTGATCGTACGGTCGCTGCAAGCGCAGCTCGGCGAAGGCATCGACGCTGCCGTCATCGCGGCGGAGGTCGAAAGGGAGTTTGCCGTGTACTCGTCGGCGCGCGTGACCCAGTTCGTCCCAATCCTTGTGGAGCGGGGTGTCCGCGAACACCTGCGCCGGTGCAGCTCCGCGACGAACGAAACGAGGAGCACTCGGCGATGAGAGACACCGCATACCCCCAGAGGAGTGCCTCATGACGACAATCGCGCATCCGAGCGTCGACGAACGAAGCGCGCAGGGAAAGGCGCGCGTGAGCACGTGCCGGCGGCGGCGCATGCCGGATGGAAGCCGGCGTCCGATCGTCTCGACCCCGTCTCACTGCTCGAGGAGCAGGACGCCACGCGGGAGCCCGACCTCGTGCCCATCCGCCACGGCCGGATGTTGGTCTCGCCCTTCACGTTCTATCGGGGCGCCGCGAAGATCATGGCGACGGATCTCCGGGACACGCCAACCGCGGGACTGAACGTGCAGCTCTGTGGCGACGCGCACCTCTCGAACTTCGGTGGCTACGCATCGCCCGAGCGAACCTTGCTCTTTGACCTGAACGACTTCGACGAAACACTGCCCGGGCCGTTCGAGTACGACCTGAAGCGGATGGCCGCGAGCTTCACGATCGCGGCGCGGAACAATGGGTTCAACGAATCCGATGCTCGAGCAGCGACATGCGCGTCGGTCGCGGCCTATCGAACACAGATGGCCGAGTTCGCCGAGATGCGCACCATGGACCTCTGGTACGCACGCTTGTCTGAACAAGAGCTCATGAGCGGCGTCAAGGACGCCGCGCGGCGCCGTGGATCGGGCGGGCAGTGAGAAGGTCGGGAAGGCTGCGGCGAAGTCCGCGGAGAAGCAGGCACGAAAGGCGCACACTCGCGACAGCTTGCAGGCGCTCTCGAAGCTCGCCGAGCAGGTCGATGGGCGCTACCGGATCGTCAGTGACCCACCCGTGGTGATCCCCCTACGAGACCTGGCGCCGCGCGTCGGTCTGTCCGTCGACGAGCTGGAACACGTGATCCACGAGCAGTTCCGCGCGTACCGCGAGACGTTGCCGGACGATCGCCGCTACCTCCTCGAGAAGTTCGAGGTGGTCGACATGGCCCACAAGATCGTGGGCGTCGGCAGCGTCGGCCTGCGCGCATTCATTGTGCTGCTCCAGGGTCGCGACCAAGACGACCCGTTGTTCCTGCAGGTCAAGGAGGCGACGGCGTCGGTGCTCGAAGACCACCTGCCGAAGAGCCGCTACGACCATCCAGGCGAGCGCGTCGTGCAGGGCCAACGAATGATGCAGGCCGCGAGCGACATCTTCCTCGGGTGGACGAAGGGCCACCTGGCCGACCGCTACCTCTACTGGCGCCAGCTGCGAGACATGAAGATGTCGGCTCTCGTCGAGACCATGGTGCCGGCGGCGCTCACGTTCTACGCGGAGATTTGCGGTCGCACCCTGGCACGCGTGCACGCCCGGTCGGGAGATCCGGTGGCGCTCGCTGCCTACATGGGCAAGAAGGATCGGTTCGACCAGTCGATCACTGAGTTCTCGGATCGCTACGCCGACCAGAACGAGCGGGACTATCAAGCGTTCGCCAAGGCGATCAAGTCCGGTCGACTCGCCGCCGTCGAGAACGTGTGATCGCGACCAGTCGCGTTGTGCCGATTCGGGATAGCAGCGGCGTGGCCCGTGCTCGACACTCGACGAGACCGGCGGGTTGCCGATACCCAGGACCGCATGTGAGATCGAGGAGTTCGATGATGGCTGACATTGGGGTTCCGACGACCATGAACATCCAAACGGTATCGCCGGCGAAGGCGACGAGTGGTTGGGCGATCGGCTGGACCTACTTCGCGGCGACGATGATGATCTTGATCGGGACGTTTCACGCGATCGTGGGACTGATCGGGATCGTCGATGACGAGTTCTACGTCGCGACCCGCAAGTACGTGTTCCAATTCGATGCCACGCAGTGGGGCTGGTTCCACCTCGTCTGGGGTGTCCTGGTCGCGCTCGCCGGCGGATACGTGCTCAGAGGTTCAGTGCTGGCCCGGACGGTCGGCGTCGTGATGGCACTCGTCAGCGCGGTGATCGGGTTCGGCGTGGTTGCCGTACGCCCCGGTGTGGGGCGTGACGATCGTCGCGATCGCGGTGAGTGTGATCTGGGCGCTGACAGCGCACGGACGCGACGTCGTCGAAGCCTACGAGTGAGGAGAGCGAACAGATGATTCTGGCTGAGTGGCACGTGGGTGAAGCGGTCTGGGCGATGCTCTGGTTCACGCTGTTCTTCATCTGGATCTGGCTGCTGATCGTCGTGTTCGGAGACATCTTCCGCAGCCGCGACCTCGGCGGCTTTGCGAAGTTTCTCTGGGTTCTGTTTGTCATCGTGGCGCCCTATCTCGGCGTCTTCGTGTATCTCATCGCACGGGGTCACAAGATGAGCGAGCATGCCGAAGAGGAAGCGCGTGCTCAGGACGCCGCAGCGCGTGCGTACATCCAGGACGTTGTGAGCACATCTCCGAGTGCCGCCGACGAGCTCAGCCGTCTGGCGGACCTCAAGGCTCGCGGTGTCATCGACGATGCCGAGTTCGAGAGCCTCAAAGCGAACGTCCTCGCCGGGACCACTCCGTCGGGGTGAGACTGCCCGTGGCGACGGCCCGCTCGTAACGAGTCGTACTCGGCTCGGGAGCGAAGCAATGGGTCGCAAGAGGCTGGCGGTGTTGTCGCACCTCGGCCAGGACATCCCGGCGGGCGCAGTGCTCGGCGTCGAGAGCGTTCCCGACGGCCTCGCGACCGGGCTCCTCGCCGGGGTCAACCCGCTCGCCGGGCTCTACGGCTACATGGTGGGCACGGTCGCCGGCGCGTTCGCGACCTCGTCTGCCTTCATGGCCGTGCAGGGAACAGGCGCCATGGCGATCCTCGTTGCCGACGTCGACGCCGTGCACAATGCGACCGATCCCTCGCGCGCACTATTCACGCTGTCGATGCTGACGGGCGTCGTCATGGTGGCGGCGGGCTTGCTCAGGCTCGGGTCCGTGCTGCGGTTCGTGTCGAACGCAGTGATGGTTGGGTTCATCAACGCGGTCGGCGTGAACATCGTCCTCGGCCAGCTCGGCAACTTCACCGGGTACAGCTCCTCTCGCGACTCGCGCCTCACCCGCGCCCTCGATACCGTCTTGCACCCGGGGCGCCTCGACGGTCAGTCGGTCGCGATCGGTGTCGCCACGATCCTTCTCATCGTCGTACTCGAACGGACCCGTCTCGGTTCGCTTGGTCTCGTCGTGGGCATCGTCGTGACCTCGGCGGCTGCAAATGCGCTCAACTGGAACGTCGCGACGGTCGGTGACCTCGGTGCGACGCTGGGCACGCTGCCGGACGCCGTACTTCCGAACTTGCGCCTCGTGCCGCCGCTGATCGTGCCCGCGGTGTCCCTCGCCCTCGTGGGTCTCGTCCAGGGTGCGGGCATCTCGGCGAACTTCCCGAATGAAGACGGCAGCTATCCCGACCCGTCCCGCGACTTCGTCGGCCAAGGCATCGCCAACATCGCGTCCGGTGCCTTCGAGGGCATGCCAGTCGGCGGGTCCGTGTCCGCTTCGTCACTGAACAAGGCTGCCGGTGCGAGAACGCGCGCCTCGCTGGTGGTCGCGGGGGCGGTGATGGCGGTCATCGTGCTTGCCTTCGGCGACGTGATCGGGAACATCGCGATGCCTGCCTTGGCGGCTTTGTTGATGCTCGTTGGCATCCGGACGATCACGCCGAGAGACGTCGTCTCGGTCTGGAGAACCGGCGTTGCCCAGCGGATCGTCTTGGCGACGACGTTCGCGCTCACGATGGCCATCCCGTTGCAGTACGCCGTTGTTGCCGGCGTCGGACTCTCGCTCGCGCTCTTTGTCATCGGCCAGTCGAACCACGTCAGTGTCAAACAACGGAGCTTCACCGAGGACGGTCACCTCATCGAGACCGATCCTCCCCCCGAACTCCCCGCGAACGACGTCGTCGTGCTTCAGCCGTACGGCAGCCTCTTCTTCGCCGCCGCCCCGATCTTCGAAGCCGCGCTTCCCGTGGTGACGCCGGAGTCGAGGAACACTGTCGTGATCCTGCGTCTTCGCGAGCGCAGCGACGTTGGCTCCACCTTCATCGAGGTCCTTCGGCGGTACGCGGAAAGCCTGGCGAACGTCGAATCGAAGCTGGTCATCGTGTCACTCAATGAGCCACTTGCAGATCAGTTCCGAGTTACTGGCCTCACCGAGTTCATCGGGTCTGAGAACCTGTACCGGACAACCGAACGAGTAGGCGCCGCCATGGAACGCGCGTGCCTGGACGCGATGGCCTGGGTCAGCGCGCGAGACACTGAAGACCCACGTGACGAATAAGTCACGATCGCCGGAGATAGGTGAGATGTGTGAGCTCCACCAAGGACGAGGGACTGGACCCCGACGACATCGCGGCTGCCAAGAACGACACCGCTGCAAGGCTGGACCGCCGGTTTGAGCTGCTCGAGGCAATCCTGCTGGCTGTCGCCGCGGTCCTCACGGCCTGGTCTGCCTTCCAGGCCACGAAGTGGGGAGGCGTCCAGGCCGACAACTACAGCCGGGCTGGCGCAGTACGCACCGAGTCGGTGCGTGCGTCGACTCGCGCCGGGCAGCTCAGCGTCATCGACGTCAACTCGTTCACGTCGTGGGTGGCCGCGGTCGGGGCGGAGGGACGTGACGGGATCGAGAGCGGGCTCGCCGACGACGGCTACACGCCGCAGCCGGGGACCGAGTCGGGGTTTCTCTACGCTCGCTTCCGCCCTGAATTCCTGACCGCGTTCGACGCCTGGCTTGCGACGAGCCCAAGGACCAACCCGTCCGCGCCTCCGACTCCGTTCGCGATGCCCGAGTACCGGGTTGCCGATGACGAGCGGGCGTCCGAGCTGGAAGCGCGGGCCGAGAAGCTGTCAGGTGTGGCCCGGCAGGCCAACCAGCGCGGCGACAACTACGTCCTGATGACGATCATGTTCGCGCTCGTCCTCGTGCTGGTCGGGATCGGAACGAAGATGGACACCGTCAAGGCCCGCACGTTCCTGTTTGTCTTGGCCACGGTCGCCCTCGCGGCTGCGGCCATCGTCGTGTTGACCTTCCCCGTCGAAATCTGAAGGTTCGAATCCCTCAGCGCCCACACCGCTATGTCACGGTCGCGCGCCGGCCCCGACGCCGGCCGTACCGATGGCCCGAGCGGAGCCCGGACATTTGCTCTGCTCACGATCGGAAGACTCGTGGGGGGTTGGGTTCATGGATCGATGGACGATCGAACCGGTCGGCGACCACCGTGTCGTCGCTCGCATCGACGGTGACCTTGATCTCGCGAAACGGTCGAGACTTCGTTGACTTCCTGGCGAGACTCGTCGCCCTGTGGGAACGCCCCGTCGAAGTCGACCTCGCCGCGGTGACGTTCAACGACTCGAGCGGACTTCAGGCGCTCATCACCGGCCACCGGCTGTTGCTTCAACGCGGCAGCGCGCTCACGATCGTCAATCCGAGCGACTGCGCGCAGCGGCTTCTCGAGCTCACGGGGTGCACGCAGATCTTCAGGGTCGTTCACTTCAGTACGCTCCGCGCGATGGGCGAATACATCGACATCGCGGGGCATCGCACGTGGGTCGAGCAGACCGGCAGCGGTGACGAGACGGTCGTGCTGCTGCACGGCGGTCTGTCGAGCTGTGAGGACCTGCTGGGCACGGTCGGTCCCACTCTGGCCGAGCAGTTCCGCATCGTCGCGTTCGATCGGCGCGGGCACGGGCGCACCGGCGACACCGATGCGCCGTTTCACTACGCCGACATGGCCACCGAGACCGTCAGTGTCCTTCGCACGGTCGTTGGCGGTCCCGCCCATCTGGTCGGGTTCAGCGACGGCGGCAACATCGCGCTGCTCGTCGCGCTCGATCACCCCGAGCTCGTCGGGAAGGTGGTGCCGATCGGTGCGAACTTCCACTACAGCGGTCTCCTCCCGCTGCCCTTCGAGGCGGACTCGCCCGAGGTGCAGATGCTCACTGCCTCGTACGCAGAGCGATCTCCCGACGGGGGTGAGCATTTCGAGGTCGTCCTTCAGAAGACGCTCGCGATGTTCGCTGCCGAGCCGACGTTGACGGTCGACGACCTCCAGCGAATCACGTGTCCCACGCTCGTGATGGCGGCCGACGATGACGCGATCAGGCTCGATCACACCTGTGCGCTTTTCGAGGCGCTCCCCTCGGGCGAGCTGGCGATCGTGCCCGGCGCTTCGCACCTCGTGCCGATCGAGAAGCCGGCGCTGATCGCGTCCCTCATCCTGGAGTTCCTGCAGCGAGCGGGGCCTCCCGTCACGTTCATGCCGATCCGGCGAGGCCCCGCGGGCTGAGGATCAGGTCGGGCAGTGCACGTTCGGGTTCCACATGGAGAAGAGCCCGCTCGGGTTGAACTTCCACAGCCACACGTGCAGTGAGTAGAAGGCCGGGAGGCCGAAGCGGTTTCCGGCATCGGTCTCCATGAAGTCTTGGCCGAACAGGTTCGGCGGACCGGAGTGCGCCGCGTCCCACTCGCTCTTGAGGATGAGGTATTCGAGCGCGACCAGGCGGAGGTGACCCGAGCCGTCGGGCTCGTACACGACCAGCTCGGGCTTGGTCACCTCGACCGTGTCCTGCACGGGTGATCCGGTCAGGTCGACGAGGTTCGGGTTGAGATGGTGCTCGCCCATCGCGCCCTGCCCGGGCTCGGCGATGCAAGTGATGTTGTTCACGTCTGCAACCACGGCCGAGTAGCCGGCCCGGCTCGCGATGTCGGGGCTGAGGAAGGGCGCGGTTGCGAGCGCGGCCCGAACGAGGTCGATGATCGGCCCGCGCGAGTCGTGCATGTCGCTCATCGAGCGGGCGCCGGCCGACGGAGCGAGCGCGACGGTGCCGGCCGTGAGCACCGCGAGGCCGGCAACCAGCCGGAGGAATCGGTTGTGTCTCTTCATGGGTGTCCCTTCGTCCCTGGAGGGGTCCCCACAAAGGTGCGCCGCACGCCGTTCGGAGGCATCGGGAGCGACTCCCCATTTCGACGCCTGGACGCGTCAGAGCCCGGGCGCCCTCCCCTGGCACCCGGGCTCTCGACTCAGTGATGTCGCGAGGTCAGCTGCGGGAGCGAACCAGGCGGGTGGCTCCGAGGAGCACGGCGCCGAGAGCGATCGCGACGATCGCGATCATGAGCGGCGCGTTGCTGTTGGTACCGGTAGCCGGCAGCGTTCCTGCCGCGGTGGTCGTGGGAGCGACCGTCGTGGTCGGCGCCTCAGTGGGCGGCGGTGCGACAGTCGTCGTCGCGGCGGCGGTCGTGGTGGCTCCAGTGGTCGTGCTACCCGCGACGGTGGTCGTCGTGGCCTGACCGACCGCGACAGTTGCCGTGGCCTTCTGGGTCAGCGCACCTGCGGAGCCGGCCGCCGCGGTGAACGTCATCGAGGTTCCTGATCCGGGGACCGAAATCACGATGGTCTGAGGCGACGCGGGATCGGGTGTCGACCAGGTGCAGGTCACCGAGGTGCCCGTGGTGAGGCAGGACGACAGGCCTGGGGTGAACGAGACCAGCGTGACCGGGCCAGCGCTGGATGTGACGCTGACCGTGGCGCCCGTCCCGCTCAGCACCGGGATCGTGAACACAGTCGTCGCGTTGACGGTTGCGCCGGCGGTCGGGCTCGCGGGGGCTGTTGTGATCGTCGCCTTGATGTCAGCGGGAGTCTGGGCACTCACCGGAGCGACCATCAGGACAAGGGCTGCGCTCAGAACACCGAACGCCGCGAAAGCTTTCTTCATGAATCACACCTCATATCAGTCGGGGTTACGCGGGGTCATCTTCCTCTGCTGGCGCCGTGTCTGCCACTCCGAGTGCCTCCAGGTCCGAAAACCTGCATTTAATCCACGCCCAAGGCGAGATCTCGGGCGATCGTTTGCCAGCAGTTGTACGACGAGCCGCGGCCGATGCCGGAGCCCGAATGCATGTTCGATGAGCAGCAATACACGTTGGTCAGCAGTACCCGGTATCCCGCCAGTTCAGGCATGGGACGGAACCTTCCCAGCTGCCAGGCGATCGTGGAGCCCTCCGAATAGCCCCCCTCGATCATGTCGGGATGGCCGTTTTGGATGTCTGGCGGCCCGAACACGCGTACGGCGATCACGTTGTCGCGAGTCATGTTCGGGGCGTAGCGCCCCCAATGCTCGATGAGCTGAGCGGTGAAGCGCTGCTCGAGGTCACGCCACTGCGCCTTGTCGAAGAGCCGGATCGGCGCGGCGAACTCCTCGACGCCGATGATGTGCTTGCCCTCGGGTGCGCGCCCCGCATCCCAATAGGTGTCGCACGAGGTGAGGGCGAACGTCTGCCTCGCCATGCCCTCCAGGTAGATCTCTGCCTTGTAGCGCGTCGCGTAGTAGTCGGGGTCCTTGGGTCCCCAGTAGAGGCGGGGTTGCGGTCCGATCCCAGGGTTCGTGGTCTCCGCCGCGTACTGAGGCGGTTCGTGCACCGCGACGTTGGCCCACCACAGCTGACCGCGGTCGTAGTGGATGTTGTTGATCCGCTCGGCGAGCCGCGGTGAGACCTCGGCGTCGGCCAGCATGCGCAGCACGGTCTGCGGGATGCCCAGCGCGCTGACGACGACGTCAGCCCCGATCTGAGAGCCGTCGGCCAGCTGGATCCCCGTCGCACGGTCGCCGTGCACCAGCACGCGATCGACCTCGGTCCGCGTGTGGTACTCGACGCCGCGCTTCGTGCCCGCGGAGACGAGCGCGTCGGTGATCGCCTGCGTCCCCCCGATCGGGATCGCGGCGGGCTCGAAGCTCAGCACCAGCGGCAGGTTGTGAGCGAGGCCCTGCAACCCCGGAGGGTCGTCGGCGAAGCATCCGGTCGACGTCGACGCGGCTCGCATGAAGAGGGTGCGCAGCTCGGGTGACTCGAAGAAGTCGTACGCCATCGCCTGCAGTGACATGAACTGGTGCACGGGCTCCATCCCCGAGTCGGGGATCGTGAGCAGCTCCTCGAGTGGATCGGGCTGTCCCCACGGCGGCGGCGTGGTGAAGCGATGCCGCCCGAAGGCGGGCTTCCAGTAGCGCTCGTACTGATCGAGAAGCACGAGGTACGCGTCGGCGTCGCGCGTCGAGAACCGCTTGATCTGCTCAATAGGTCAGGTTGATGTTCTCGTCGGATCGCTCTTGCCGGCCTGTCACCGGGTCGACGACGCGGTAGGCCGAGTAGCCCGTGAACGACGAGCCGTCGTCGAACACCATCGCCTCGTTGCCTTCGGGAAACACGTAGCGCAGTCCCTCGTCGTAGAGATCGAAGTCTCGGTACGCCGGATGGCCGTAGAAGCGCGTCCAGTGGGAGCACGGGTTCATGCGGAAGCCGGGAGCGGGCCCGTTGACCGTCGCTGCACCTCCGCCGAGCCGAGGCGCGCGCTCGAACACACCGACCGACATGCCGGCGCGTGCGAGATAGCAGGCGATGATCGTGCCGTGATGTCCTCCACCGAGCACGACCGCGTCGTACCGCTGGTCAGCCATCGGCGCAGCCTGTCACGGCGCGGCCTGTCACGACGGAGGGTGTGACAGCACCCGGAAGCCGACCCAGTCGCCGCTCTCTCGTCCTTCGGTCACGTCCACCTTCGTCACGACCGCCCGCGGAGGACCGACTCGCATCCACGCGATCAACGCGTCGACTGCCTCAGGTTCTCCTTCGAGCTCGGCCTCGACCGCGCCGTCGCTGCGATTGGCGACCCAGCCGTGCACGCGGAGGATCTCCGCTTGGTTGCGACAGCTGTCTCGGTACCAGACCCCCTGCACTCGCCCCGACACCACGACGCGACGTCGCGTCACGGGCGCCAGAGCTGCAGCGGCGTGCGGTCCCGGGGGCCGGTGAAGGGAACCGCGACGTCGGCGCCACCGGCCGCGGCGGATGCATACGCCGCGCACACGATGTCGAGCACCGTCCGACCGAACGTCGCGTCCATCAGTGGGCGTGTGCCTTGGGCAAACGCGACCAGGAACGCCTGCAGCTGGCCGATGTAGCCGTACTGCTCCAGCTGCGGTATCGAGGATGTGACGGGCGCGATCGGGATCTCGTCACCGTTGCGCTCGAGCAGCAACGTCGGCAACAGCTCGGCCCGCATCACGCCGGTCTTGCTCGCGGCCTGCACGCTCCACTCGGGGACCTCGCCGCCGCGCCAGCTCGACACCACAGTCGCCTCGAGCCCGCTGTCGAATGTGAGCCTGACCTCGGCGTGCTCGTCGGTCGGGTGGTCGTCGGCGCCGTCGAGCCGGGCTGATACCGACACGACGGGGGAGCGGGCCGCGAGCATGGCGATGGCGATCGGATGGACGCCGAGGTCGAAGAGGGCGCCCCCGCCCCACTCCTCGGTCAGGAAGTCGCCCCAGGTCGGCCGGCTTTGCACGGTGCGGACCTCGAGGTACTGCAGTGCGTCGAGCTCCGCGATCTCGGCCATGAGCTGTTGCACGACCGGCGCGTACGCCAGGTTCTCGGCGTAGGCGACGCGAGCCCCGGAGTCCTCTGCAGCGACGAGCGCATCGGCATCGGCCAGCGTGGTGCACAGCGGCTTCTCGATCACGACGGACGCTCCCGCTCGCAGCGCGTCGAGCGCATGCTGCGCGTGACACTGCGGTGCACTGCACACCACGACGATGTCGGCGCCCGCGGGAAGGTCGTCGTAGCCGCATGCCGTCGCACCGGCGCGCGCTGCGGCTTCCTTCGCCTTCTCGCGATGCCTCGAAGCGACGTGGGTGATGGTCAGGCCGAGCTGGTTCGCAGCGATCGCGTGCACCGCTTCGATCCAGCCCGCGCCGGCGAACGCAACCTTCGGCGCGCCGCTCACCTCCCGGAGAGTGCGGCCACCACGGGAGCGAAGGGCTCGACATCGCCTGTGCCGACGATCACGTACGAGAACCCCCATCGCTCACGCCGTTCGTGCAGTGTCTCGATGATCTGCTCGACGGTGCCCACCAGCGCGAAGGGAGTCTTCAGCGCGGCCTCGGGTGTCATCCCGAAGCCGCCGGCGAGCCGTGCAGCGAGGCCATCGCGGTCGTCGGTGACGCTCACGAAGAATGCCCTCACGTTCATCTCGAGTGAGGCGAAGCGCGGGCCGGCAGCGAGCTTCACGATCGCGACCTTCTCGTCGACCGCGTCGGGTGTCATCGACGCGAGGGCCTCCGGGCCGATGGCGCCGGCAGCGAGTGACGCGTTGATGCCGACGATGTCGGCTTCACGGGCCGCGATCGACAGCACGCGCTTGCCGCCGCCACCGATGAGGATCGGGACGTGCGCTTGCACCGGCTTGGGGAGGCCGTCGAGGCCCGTGATCGTGTAGTGCTGTCCAGAGAACGAGAACGGGCCCGGCCCGAAGTGGCCCTTGATGACGGCGAGGCCCTCCTCGAAGCGGTCGACGCGCACGCCAGGAGGGTCGTAGGGGATCCCCGACCAGTCGTAGTCGGCGCGCTCCCAGCCGGCCCCGATCCCGACCTCGAGTCGCCCGTCTGACAGCAGATCCATCGTCGCCAGCTCCTTGGCCAGCACGACGGGGTGCTTGTAGTCGTTGTCCAAGACGAGGGCCCCGACGCGCAGTGTCGTGGTCGCCGATGCAGCCGCCATGAGCGCGGGCATGGGAGCCATCTGGTTGCCGAAGTGGTCGGGCATCGTCAGCGTCGAGTAGCCCAGGTCCTCGACGCGCTGAGCGAGCTCGCCCCATTCCTTTCCCGACATCGGTGCCGATGCCTGGATGCCGAATCGGAAGCGATGCTGCTGCGCCATCGGGGCACGTTATCGCCGCTCGATTCAGGCGCGACCCAGGTGACACAAGGGTGGCGGGTAGTTTGAAAGGGCTGTGCGCGTCCCCGCCACCCTCCTTCGACTGCTGGCCGTCATCGTGTTGGCCGGAATCGGTACGGCCGGTCTCGCCGCCGCGTTGATCCCTCAGGCCGCTGATCTCGCGACCGCGCACGAGGAGACCGCCTCGCTTCCGGAGCTCAACCCTCTGGCACAGCGCTCGGTGATGTACGCCGCGGACGGCTCGGTGATGGCCGTGCTCAAGGCGGAGGAGAACCGCAAGCCGGTCGCGCTCAGCCAGATCCCGCAACCCATGATCGACACGGTGTTGGCCGTCGAGGACGCGGAGTTCTACCACCACCGCGGTGTCAACGCCCGGTCGTTGATCCGTGCGCTCCTCGCCAACGTGTCGGCGGGCGGCGTGACCCAGGGCGGCTCCACGATCACGCAGCAGGTCGTGAAGAACGCGCTGCTCACCCCCAAGCGCGATGCGAACCGGAAGGTGAAGGAGGCGATCTACGCGGTCCGCCTCGAGCGCACGATGACGAAGGACGAGATCCTCGAGCGCTACCTGAACACCGTCTACTTCGGGAACGGCGCCTACGGGGTGCAGGCCGCGGCCGAGCTGTACTTCGGCACCGACGTCGGCAGCCTCGACTACCCGCAGGCGGCGTTCCTCACCGGGCTCATCCGCAACCCCGTCGGTTACGACCCGTTCCGCTTCCCCGCCCGCGCAACCGACCGACGCCGAATCGCGCTCAACCGTCTCGTCGACGTGGGCAAGCTCACCCGCGACCAGGCCGATCTCATCGACGCGACGCCGATCCCGACGGCACCACAGGTCACGCAGGGCGCAGCTCCTCCCGAGGACTACTTCGTGGAAGAGGTGAAGCAGCAGCTGCTCGACGACGTGCGCCTGGGCGAGACCGCGCAAGAGCGCTACAACTCGGTGTTCAAGGGCGGACTGCAGATCTACACGACCTTCGATCCCCGGCTGCAGCAGTTCGCCTTGCAGGCACGCAACGACCAGCTGCCCGACACAGGCGGCAAGTTCACCGTGGCGCTGGTAGCCCTCGACCCCCGTACCGGCGCGGTGCGGGCGATGGTGGGTGGTCCGGGTTTCGAGAACGCCAAGTTCAACCTGGCGACGCAGGGCATCCGCCAGCCCGGCTCGTCGATGAAGACGTTCGTGCTCGTCGCTGCGCTCGAGGCCGGTGTGCGACCCACTGACATCATCGACGGCACCAGCCCGTGTCGCTTCCCCCTGCCCGGCGGCCAGCCCGACTACGTGATCTCGAGCGAGGGCGCGGGTGTCGGCCAGATCTCGAAGATGATCACGCTCTCGATCAACTGCGCGTTCGTCCGCCTCGGACTCATCGTCGGGCTCGATCGAGTCATCGACACCGCTCGGCGCATGGGCGTCACAGCCAAGCTCGAGCCCGTGCCCTCGATGAGCATCGGGTCCGAGGAGATCTCACCGCTCGAGATGGCGTCGGCGTACGGCGTGCTCGCTGCTGACGGGGGTCGGCACCCCGCGTACTACGTCGACAAGGTGCTCGATCCCAAGGGTGACGTCGTCTTCCAGCACGACGAGTCGCAAGCCGAGCAAGCCGTCGATCCCGGTGTTGCCCGCATGGCGACGCAGATGCTGCAGGGCGTGGTGAAGAGCGGCACCGGCAAGCGCGCCGCGCTCGCCGACCGACCGGTGGCGGGCAAGACCGGTACGTCGCAGGACAACGCCGACGCGTGGTTCGTCGGGTACACGCCACAGCTCGTCACCGCAGTGTGGATGGGTGCGCCGGTCGGGCGAATTCCGATGCGCAACGTCGGGGGCATCAATGTGACCGGCGGGTCGTATCCCGCCAAGGTGTGGCACGAGTTCATGCAGAAGGCACTCGACGGTCAGGAGGTGCTGCAGTTCGGTGAGCCACCGGAGCTCGCCGAGCGGAAGCCCGCGCGTCTGTACCTGCCGTACGTCGAGTGCGGATACGAGAAGCCGAAGGAAGTGTCGTTCGGCCCGACGACGACCACGACGGTGCCCGACCCGCGGCGGACGACGACGAGCACGTCGACCACGACGACGACGATCGATCCCGCGCTCACGACCACGACGTTGCCCCGCAACCATCCGGTGCCTTCCGTACCGACGAACTACATCGTGATGAGCTGCGGCCGGTTCAGCTCGTCCCGGCCGAGCAGCGGGCCGACCACGGCGCCGCCGCCGACCGGAGAGGTGCCGGCCGTGCAGACCCCAACAGGGGCGGGCGACGATCCTTCGATCACCGTGAACGCGAACTTCCCGCAGCTCACGCCGCAGGGCGGCGGCCCTCCGGTCACGGTCGCGCCGTGACCGCTCAGTCCGACCTCCTCGCGCTCCAGCGCACGGACACTCGGCTCGACCAGCTCCGGCACAGACGCGCCCATCTGCCCGAGCGAGCGGACCTTCAGGCTCTCGACGGCGCGCTGGCCGATCTGGGAGGGGATCTCGAGAAGCTGACGAGCCGGCAGACCGATCTCTCACGCAGCCAGAGCCGTCTCGAAGACGAGGTCGCGAGGATCGAGGCGAGACGCGCTGAAGTCGATCGCAAGATGTCGGCGGGCACGGTGCCGCGCGAGCTTCAGGCATTGATGGAAGAGGCCGACTCGCTGAAGCGGCGTCAGCGGTCACTCGAGGACGAGCTGCTCGAAATCATGGAGCTCGCGGAGCCGGTGACCGAGCAGGTGGTCCAGCTGGAAGCGCAGCTGCGGGATCTTCTCGCCCGCCGCGCGATCGCGAAGCAGCACCTCGACGAAGCCGAGGAGGTCGTGGGGGCCGAGCTCGTCACCGCCGAAGCCCAGCGCGCCGAGGCGGCGGGCGCGATCCCGGCTCCATTGCTCAAGGAGTACGAGAGGCTGCGAGCGCGGCTCGACGGTGTGGCTGTCAGCGAGCTCGTCGGCACCTCGTGTACGGGATGTCACACGACGCTCGCGGCGATGGAAGTCGAGCGCATCCGTCACGAGCCTCCCGACGCGATCGTGTACTGCGAGCCCTGCGGCCGCATCGTCGTCCGTTCCTGACCCGTGCTCATCGTCGTGCGTCACGGTCGCACCGAGGCGAACGCCGCGGGCCTTTTGCTCGGCCGGCACGATCCCCCTCTCGACCTGCTCGGCGTCGAACAGGCGGGACGGGTTGCTCGCGCCGTCGGCCCGGTCGACCGCGTGGTGTCGAGTCCGTTGCGCCGTGCGGTCGAGACCGCCGAGATGTTCGGGCTCCCGGTCGAGATCGACGAACGGTGGACCGAGCTCGACTACGGCGAGTTCGACGGCCTGCCCGTCACGGGCGTTCCCGAAGCGGTGTGGCAGCAATGGCGAGCCGACAGCGAGTTCGCTCCGCCCGGGGGTGAATCGATCGCGCAGCTCACCCGCCGTGTGCACAAGGCGTGCGACGACCTGTGCGACGAGGCGCAGAACGGCACCGTCGTCGTGGTGAGCCATGTGTCGCCGATCAAAGCGGCGGTCGCATGGGCACTGGGCGTCGGGCCGGAGGTCGCATGGCGCACGCACCTCGACCCGGCATCGATCACGCGTATCGCCATCGGCCGTCGCGGGCCGCTCTTGCGGTCGTTCAACGAGGTGGCGCACCTGGCGTGAGCCGGCGGACGGTCCCACCGGCCACCCGGTCGGGACGCGGCCCTTGCAGCGCACCGTCGGCCGCGGTGCCGAGGTAGATGAAGCCGAGCATCAGCGCGGTCTCCGGGAGGCCGATCGCCTCGCGCACCAGGGGGTCGTAGCAGGGCTCGCCCGTTCGCCACATCGATCCGACGCCGAGCGCGGTCGCGGCAAGCAGCAGGTTCTGGGTCGCCGCTGCGACCGCGCTGACCTGTTCGATCGTCGGGATCACTCCACTCTGCGGCTCGACGGCGACGATCACGACCGTGGGCGCGCGGCCGAGCTTGGTGCGTTCCTTCTCGAGCTTCCCCTCGATCGGATCCACACCCTCTGCGCGGCACCGCTCGAGGTACGCCGCGGCGAGCACTTGACCGAAGTCGTCCTTCGCTTGGCCTTCGAGGATCACGAACCGCCAGGGACGCAGGTCTCCGTGGTCGGGCGCGCACGCGGCCGCGTCGAGGATCGTCGACAGCTGGTCGGGCGTCGGGCCAGGAGCGCTCAGTCGACCCGTCGACCGGCGCAGCGTGATTGCCGCGAGGGCGTCCATCCGCGAAGCAAAGCACACCGGGGTTCGTGGGTCGCCGCCCGTTGGGGTGGGGTGAGCGGCGACCCACTGCGGAGCCCCCGGTGTGGTGGGTGCGATGGAGGCACCACAGGCGACAGTAAAGCCGATGCTTGCAACCTTCAAGAAAGTGACGGTGACGACACCATCACGCGCAGCGCCCGTGTGTTCAGCCGAGACGCAGCGTTTCGAGCGGCTCGAGTCGGGCTGCCTTCACCGACGGATAGAGGCCCGCGATCACCGACACGCCGACCGCGAGCCCGATCCAGAGAGGCATGCGGCTGTAGTCGATGACGACCACCCAACCCGCCACCCCAGAGATCGCGTGCACGATCAGCACGCCGAGTGCCGCGCCGAGCAGCCCACCGAACAAGCCGACGAAGAGCGCCTCGAGGAGGAACTGCGCGCCGATCGTGCTGCGAGTGTGGCCCAGCGCGCGGCGGATGCCGATCTCCGACGAGCGCTGGATGACCGAGATCGACATCACGTTCGCGATGCCGAGGCCGCCGACGGCCAGCGCGAGCAAGCCCGCGAACAACGCCGTCTGCTGCAGCGTCTTGTCGGCCTGGGCGCTCGCCTTCAACGCGTCGCTCGGCACGTCGATCGACACTTCGTCGGTGCCTCCGAGTGAGATCGCGGTGGGGATGAGCGTCGCTGTCTGCGGTGTCGTGCCGTCTTCGCTGCGGATGTAGACCTTCGTCGGATCACCCTTGGTGCCGAAGTCGGTCTCGGCCGAGTCGAGTGTGATGAACACCGCGTTGCTGAGCCCGGGATCGAGCTCGACGTCGCCGAGCACGCCGACGACGCCGAAATCGAGTCCGTTCAGGCGGATCGTGCGGGTCTCGCCGCGGAGGTACCCGTACTGCTGCGCCAGCTGCTTTCCGATCACTGCGGCGCGCGTCTTCGCCCCGAGGTCTGACGTCCCGAACCACCGGCCCTGCACGACCGGGACCTCGAGCACACCGGGGAGGTTCGTGTCCGCGGCGAGCACGGGAACGGGGAACGCTTGGAAGTAGTCGGCTGCGCCTTGATAGGGGAGCGACACGACACCGCTGATCTCCGCAACCGCCGACGCGCCGGTGACCGAGCCCACACGCTCCACCCGGTCGACGACGTCTTCGGGCAACGTCGGGTTCTGCTCGCCGAACGAGCCCCCGGCCTTTGCGACGATCAGGGTGGTGCCGAGCTCGGAGAGCTTCTGCTTGAGGTCGCCCTTCGCGCTCTCGGTCAACCCGACGGCGCCGACCATTGCGGCGACACCGACGATCGGCCCGAGCATGATCAGGAAGGTCCGCACGACGCGTGCGGTCAGTCCCGCCCACGCCACACCGAGCAGATCGCGAAGCCCGCTCACGATTCGTCTGCGACGATCTCGCCGTCGCGCATCGAGATGCGCCGATGCGCGGCAGCCGCGACGCCCGGGTCATGCGTCACGATCACGACCGCTCGCTCGGGTGACTGAAGGCCGCGGAAGATGTCGATCACGTTCGCGGCGTTGGTCGTGTCGAGCGCACCGGTCGGTTCGTCGGCGAGCACCATGAGAGGTTCGGTCACGATCGCCCGGGCGATCGCGACGCGCTGTTGCTCGCCGCCGGACATCTGCACGGGCCGGTGGTGGGCGCGCGGGGCGAGCCCGACGCGATCGAGCGCCTGCATCGCTCGCTCCCGGCGCTGCGATGCGCGGATGTCGCGGTACAGCAGCGCGGTCTCGACGTTCCCGAGCGCGGTGAGGTGGGGTATCAGATGGAACTGCTGGAACACGAAGCCGATCGAGTCGCCACGGAGCTTCGAGCGGTGGGCATCGTCGAGGGTGGTGACGTCGACGCCTCCCACGCGGATGACGCCGTCGCTCGGGAGGTCGAGGCATCCGAGCAACCCGAGCATGGTCGACTTGCCCGAGCCCGACGGCCCGACGATCGAGACGAAGTCACCGGCCGAGATCGTGAGTGAGACGTCGCGGAGCGCGTGGACCTTGACCTCGACGCCGTAGGTGCGCGAGACACCGTCGAGCTCGAGCAACGCGGTCATGGTCAGGGACTCGGCGTGTCGACTTCGACGATCACGACCTCGTCGCCCTTCAAGCCTTGGGTGACCTCGATGAAGCTTCCTTCGCTGAGCCCGGTGGTCACCGGAACCTCGGTGATCTTGCCGCCGTCGTCGAGATCGATGACCCGCACGACGTCCTGGCCCTCGCCGTTCTGCTTCACCGACGCGATCGGGACAGTGAGCGCGTCCTGCTTCTCCTGGATCACGACGTCGAGCGTGACGAGCGCGCCGTCGGCGGCGCCGAGGTCTCCCTGGAGCTCGACCTTTCCTTCGTAGCTCTGTTCGCTGGTCTCCGCGTTCACCGTCGCGTTGTCGTCGAGCTGTGAGATCGTGCCCGTCGCTGTCTGGCTGCTTCCCACGAGGCTGGCGCTCACCTGCTGGCCGACCTGCAGCTTGGTGCGGTCGGAAGCCGTTGCCTTCAGGGTCACCGTGAACCCGGAGTCGGTCAGTGACACGAGGGCCGTGCCCGCGGGCACGAACTCGCCTTCGTCGACGAGCACTTGACCGAGCCGAGTCGGCCAGGCTCCGACGATCATGTCGGTGGGGTGGAAGACCACGTCCTCGTTCACCGTCAGCACCGCGACGCCGACCGACGTCTGCCCGGCGCGCAGCACGACGGTGCCGGTGAGGGGCTGGAAGTCCTGACCGGGCTCCGCACTGCCTTGCACCGAGTAGTTGACCGTCGTGTCCTGGGCGGGTGCGTGGTCGGCCACGATCGCGAGTCGTGATGCGGTGCCGCCGATGACGCGCGTCGTGCCGCCGACGAGCTGGAGCTCGGGTAGATCCTCGGAGTCGATGGTCACCGAGCCGCCGGACGGGTTGCCGATGAGGTACTTGGCGCTGGGCGCGAGCGACACCGACACCACCTCGTCGCTCTCGACCAGATCGTCCTGCACGGTCGGCACCGAGACCGTCATCGACGACTGTCCGGCGGGAAGCAGGAGGCGGCCTGCGGGACGCAGGTAGTCGATGCCGTCCGACGCGGTGCCGCTGAACTGAAGCAGCAGCTCGACGTCAGCCGCCGCCGAGCTGTTCGCGCCGAGGCTGAACTGGATCGGGCTGCCCTCGGTGACGCTCGTGGTGAGCGGCGACAGGGTCAGTACCGGCTTCGCGGCGTCGCCACTGGCGCCCTGGATCGTGATGACCGCCGACGAGATCTTGCCCACCTTGTAGTTCGGCGACTGGCCGATGCTCACGACGATCGTCTCGTCGGGTTCGATGATCGTGTCGGTGAGCGTCTGCACGTCGATCGTGGCGCTCGAGCCGCTGTTGAGCGTCACGACGGGTGTGACGGGCACGAAGTCGAGGGCCGACGTCGCGGTGCCCGCGATCGTCAACGGCACCTGCACGTCGCCACCAGCGTCGCTTCCGCTCAGCGCGAGCGTGACCTTTCCACCCTCGGCCACGGTGGCCGCGCCCGTGATCGTCACCTCGGGGAGCTCGCCCGAGGAGATGACCGTGCTCGCGGTCGGGTTGTCGCCGAGGTCGTAGGTGTCGCCGTCGACGATCGTCACCTGCAGCTCTTCGTCGGCTTCGGACACGCCGTCGGCCACAGTCGGGATGTTCAGCGGCACCTGCCGGACACCCGTGGGAAACGTGATCTTGCCGGCGGGCGCGATGACGTCGTTGGCGGTCGCGTTCCCGCCGATCGCCACCTCGTAGGCGATGTTCTGATCGAGATCGCGGTCGGACTCGACGACGAACTGGGCGGGCTGGCCCTCTTGCGTCTTGCCGCTGACCGATCGGATCGACAGGCGCGGGGTGCCACCGGTCGGCGTCTGGTGGGGTCGGGCTCGACCGACGGGACCCGTGGGCGTGCCGAGATCGGGGCCGATCGTGACCGCTGCCGTGTTCTGGGGGCCGACGGTGTAGCCGTTTCCGTTCGGCTGCAGGCTCACGGTGACGGTCTTCGCGCTCCGCTCATTCGCTCCCGGGTAGCCGTGCTCGGCTTGCCATTGCGCGAGCGCGAAGCGCGTCTGCTCGGTGTAGAGCTCGTCGACCGGCCCGGGGTTGTATCCGGCGGCCGCGAGGATCTGCTCGAGCTGCCTGACGTCGGGTCCCTGCGCGCCGACGTCGAGGGTTCGGTAGAAGGGGAACTCGCCGGGCTCGGCCACGGCGTCGCGCCCGTCGATGGCCAGAATCGCCTGGCCGGGAGCGACGTCGACACCATCGTCGAGGTAGGTGCGGCTGATGCGCCCCTCCGCTGCCGCGTTGACCTTGCGCTGCTCGACCCGGCCGAGTGTGCCGCTCAGCGTCACCTTGTCCTGCAGCGTCTGTCGCTTCACGGCTGCAGTGATGATGAGGTCCTTGTCAGACGCTCCGCCGCTGTCACGCGACGTGAACACCACGACGCCCACGACGACGAGCGCGACCGCGGCGGCCGCGCCGATCCACTTCTTCTTCCCTGTGCTCATCCGCCGCTCGACGCTCCGCCATCTTGCTGCGCCTGGGTCGCGCACTCTTGGAAGTCATTGCTCTCGAAGATGTCCTCGCCCGCCGGGCCGTCGATCTGCGGCGTGCTGTTGTTCGGCCCGAACGAGAGCAACCGGCCCTTCGAGTCGGGCACGGGCTCGGGGATCTTCCACCCGTAGTCGATCATGCAGTCGCGCCACTTGAGGTAGCTCTGGTTCTGCTCCTCGATCTGCTCGGGCGTCAGGTTGTCCTGCGCCTTCTGCAGCTCTTGCAACGCCTGGAGGATGTTGCTCTGCGCGGCGCACGTCTGCAGACCCTTGATGTACGCGGGGTCGTTCGTCGGCGAGCTCGGCTTGCTCGGGTCGGGGATGCCGATGAACGAGAGCCCCTGGTTGCTGAGGCAGCTCCGGAAGGTGCCGAACGCCGTGAAGAACTTCGTCGTCGGGTCTTGCTGCGCGAGCGGGATCGTGTCGCTCGCCGCCGCCGTCGTGGCAGCGCCCCCGGCGGCGACCGGCTGAGCCGCCGCGGACTCTCCGTCGGACTGCCCCGCGGGCTGCTCGCCCGACGCGCTGCTCGTCGGAGCCGCGGCCTGCTCGCCCGGCTTGGACAGCTGGTATCCGTCGGGGAGCTGGATGTTGACCTGGCCCGCTTCGATGATGTTCGGGTTGCCGGTGCTGGCGTCTCCGCCGCAGGCCGCGAGGGCGAACGCGCCCAGGCCGATGGCGGCAACAGCCGCGCGCAGGTGAACCCCCCGACCCCCTTGCACCTGGGCAAGGTACCAAAGGGCTCGCAGGGCTCCTAAGCAGGTCGGCGGGCCCGAAGCGCGACGAAGGCGGGCTCGAGGAGGAGGCGCCGGTGCAGCCGGGGATCGATGGACTCCCGGTCGGCGGGAGGCACGGGCTCGACCAGGCGCTCGAGCACGAGTCCGGCGCCCAAGATCTCGTCGAGAAGGACGCTCATCGGCATCCGCCAGAACGGGACATGCCACGTGCCGGCACCGCCGAGGGCGAACACCCCCTCGGTGCGTTCGACCGCGAAGTAGCTTGCGCCCGACGCTAGCCAGTCCGAGACGGGATGGCTCGTCGAGAGCGCGAACCATCCACCGGGCCGGAGCACGCGGGCGACCTCGCGAAGTAGGCCATCTCGATCGTCGATGTGGTGGTACACGAGCGCCATCACCACGCCGTCCAGTGAGCTGTCTTCGAACATCGTCAGCGGCTGCTCGAGGTTGTGCTGGTGCAGCTCGACGGTCTCGCCGACCCTTGCACGCGCGAGGGCGAGAAGCTCGGCCGAGGCGTCGACTCCGACAACCTCGGCTCCCCGCTCGCGCAGCTCGGCGAGGTAGAAGCCGGGGCCGCAGCCCAGCTCCGCGAGACGGAGACCGCGCACGTCGCCGCACAGGTCGAGCACCGTGGGACGGTCGTAGTGCACGTTGTAGAAGCCGTTCGCGAGCTGTTGCTCGAAGCTCGTCGACATGTCGTCGTACACGGCGACCACGTCGGCGGTCGAGGCCGCCTGGCTCGGGCTGCCGGCCTCGATGGCCTCCGCCAGCTGCGCACGGGTCGCCGGTCGGGTCGGGTGGCGTGCAAAGAGGTGGGTGCGGAGGTGTGGGATCGAGTCGCCGTGGATCTCGTAGTCGACGTTCGCGGCGCCCGAGACATCGCGGAGCGCTCGGGCGACGCGGAGCACCTCCTCCCAATAGCGGCGGCGCTGAAGGCCGGGAAGATCGAACGGCTCGACGACGTGTGAGCGGGCGACGACGCAGGCGTACTCGACCGAGTCGACCTCAATGGGAACCGTGGCCGTTGACGCGTCGAGGTCGACAAGGGCGTCGGGGAGCGCGCCGCCGCGCGCGCAGACGGCGCAGTCCGCAGGATCGCTCACGCGCACAGCATGCAAGATCCGAGCCGTAGATTGCGCGGGTGCCCAGGTTCACGGGGACGATCGAAGCGGCACGGGGTGGAGGGGCGTGGGTACCGGTGCCGCCGACCGTGGTGAAGGCGCTGGGCGGAGGCGGTCGCATTCCCGTCGAGGCGACGTTCGACGGCGTGCCCTACCGAGGCTCGATCGTGTCGATGGGCGCCGGCCCGTGCATCGGCATCCTCAAGGCGATCCGCGGCCAGATCGGCAAGGACGTCGGCGACACGGTCACCGTCACCATCGCCCGCGACGAATCGAAGCGAGCCGTCGCAGTCCCCGCCGACCTCGCGGAGGCGTTGCGCGCGGCGACGCTGCGCAGGTCGTTCGACGCGCTGAGCTACAGCCACCAGCGTGAGTACGTGATGTGGATCGACGAGGCCAAGCGCGCGGACACGCGTGCGCGCAGGATCGCGCAAACGGTCGAGCGGCTGAAGAGCTGACCTAGCGCTTCTTGGCGACGAGCTTCTCGAGCAGGTCTTCGATGCGGGACAGCTGGGCGCCCAGGTCGCCGTTCCCGTTGCTCGTCGTGTGGCCGTTCTCGGCCGCGCAGAGCTGGTCGTAGCAGCCGCGCAGCATGCGCCCGCTGTCGCGTTCCTCGGCGATGTACCGACCGAGCAGTGCTCCGGTCTGGATGTCGATCGTCGAGTCGTCGAAGAACTTCGAGAAGATGTCGGGCTTCGTCGTGTCGACCTCGCGCTGCAGGCCGAGCTTCTCGAACTTCTCCCGATCGGTCAGCGTCTTGGACGACGCGATCTCCATCTTGTCGTCGAACTTCGGATCTTCACGAGGCAGGAGCGTGTAGCCGAGCTCGCACAGCCGCTTGGCAAACGCCTTGCCGTGCTCACCCTCGCGCAGCGCCACCGTCGAGATGACCTGACGAACGCCCGCGTCGGGAGTGACTTCGGCCCACGCGGTCAGGTAGCACTCGGCTTGGCTCTCCGCGTTCGAGACCCCGTTGAGGAGCCCGAGGTAGGAAGGCTTGTCAGACATCTAGGTTCCCCCTTGTCGAGATGCTTGCAGACTACAGACACCTGCTTCGGCGAGGCAACGGCGATCGGGCCGCGATGTCACTGAACGGCGGCGGTCGGAGCGATCACCCGCTCCGCGAAGGCCTGCATCGCCTCGGGCTCCGAGGGCTTCCGCAGCACGAACCCCGGGACGGCGATGCGGCTCACCCCGACCGCGGCGAGCTCCTGGGCTGCGCCGACGGGGTCGTCTCCGAAGATCGCTGGGGACCCTGCGCTCACTTCGATGGCGTCCGCGTCGCGACCGTGGTCGGCGGCGGTCTGCCGCACGATGTCGACCATCTCGCGCAGCTCGGCCGGACTTCCCTTCCCGGGGAAGAAGCCGTCGCCGAGCCGGCCGGCGCGCTCGCACGCTGCGCGTGAGTGACCGCCGATCACGATCGGGATCTGGCTCTGCGCGGGCTTCGGGTTCGACGACACGCGGGTGAACGACGCGAACTCCCCGTCGAAGCTCGCGCCGTCGGAGGCCCACAGCGAGCGCATCGCCGCGACGTACTCGTCTGTGCGCGCCCCTCGTCGTTCCCACGGGACGCCGAGCGCGTCGAACTCTTCGCGGAGCCAGCCGACGCCGATGCCGAGCTCGACGCGCCCTTCAGACATCAGGTCGAGCGTCGCGAGCTCCTTGGCGAGCACCACGGGGTTGCGCTGCGGGAGGATGAGGATTCCGGTCGCGAGCCGGATCGAGGTCGTGACGGATGCGACGTACGCGAGCCAGATCAGCGGATCGGGGATCGGCGTCGACGGCTGCGCGGGCATCTTGCCGTCCGCGCTGTACGGATAGGTCGAGCTGTAGTCGTCGGGATACACGACGTGCTCGACCGTCCAGAGCGATTCGAAGCCGGCGTCTTCGGCCGATCGAGCCATGTCGATCGCGCCGGCTCCCTTGACCCAGTGCATGGTGTTGGCGAAGAGGATCCCGTACTTCATGGGGCGACGCTACGACACGACCGCCGCCGGGGCTATGTGAGCGCCGCCTCGAAGCGTGTTCGTATCCAGGGCAACAGGTCGAGCGGCACGCGGGCGGCGAGCTCGCCGCCGCGATCGTGCGCCTCGAGGATCTGCGCCCATCCGTGGAGGAGGTGGACCGCCTCCCAGCGCTTGATGCGCTCGGGGTCGATCGGTGCGGATCGCCGGTAGGTGCGGAGGTACCTCTTCGACAGCCAGCCCTGCGCGCCGCCGAGCGCGGCCTTCGCGGCTCGGTTCGACGTGGCGAGGGCAGCCCCGAAGTAGAAGAGCAGGCTGGTGCGAGCGACATCGCCGTGTCGATCGCCGAGAGCGGCGTCGGTCCAGTCGATGACCATCGACGTGTCGCCGTCGACGAGCACGTTCAGGGGGTGGAAGTCGCCATGGCACGCGACGATCGGCCCGGCTTCGAGCTCAGGGAGCAACGGCTCGACCCGCGCGAGCGCCGCGGACAGCTCCGCGTCGTCGTGTGTCGCCAGGAACCTGCGCACGAGCGATAGCCGGCGCTGCACCAGACCCTCGCCGTCGGTCTCGGGCCAGTCGTGAGTCGGCAGGGCATGCAGTCGGAGGTGCAGTGAGGCGAGCCGGTCGACCAGCGCGGGAGCGCGCCACGGTGCGTGCTTCACGGCGTCGAGCAGTGTCGAGTCGGGGCCGCGTTGCATCACCTGCACAGGGAGGTCGAGGAGCTCGCCCGGACCGAAGACCGCGAGGACCGCGGGCGCGGGATACTCGTGCGCGACGCACCACTCCTGGATCGCGGCCTCGCGTCGTGCGATCGGCGCTTCGCGGACGCTTTGATGGACACGCACGACGAGCGGCCGTCTCCACGGCGCAGGCAGGGCGGCGCCCTCGAAGTGCACGAAGTGGATGAGCGTCGAGAAGCCGGTGTCGATCGCGCGTGGTGGCTCCGCGTCGACGATGTCTCCGCCGTACTCGCTCGTGAGAAAGCCGCGGAGCGCGCTGGCGATGTCGGGCGAGCTCAGGGTTGCGCCTCGTGAGCGCGCAGGTCGTCGAGCGACACCCATTCCAGCGTGCGCGCATGGGTTGACTCGAGCACCACGGGCGGCGCGACTCCCGCTTCGAACGCCTCGACCCACCGATCGGCGCACACGCACCACTGGTCGTCCGGTTGGAGGCCCGCGAAGCCGAACGCCGGCTGCGGCGTCGACAGGTCGTTGCCCGCCGCCTTGCTGAAGGCGAGGAAGCTCTCGGTCACGCGCACACACACGACGTGGACGCCGACGTCTTCACCGCCGGTGTCACAGCACCCGTTGCGGTAGAAGCCGGTCAGTGGATCCAGCGAGCACGGCACGAGCTCGCCTCCGAGCACGTTGTGCGCCAACTCAGGCCGCCGCGGTCGAGGGATACGTCACGCCCGTCAGCTTCTCCGACAGCGCCCACAGCCGTGCGGCGTCGGCCTCGTTGCGGGCGCGCTTCGAGCGACGGGCGCTGGTCACGCCGTTTCCGGTCATCTCGAGGAAGCCGCTGGGCCCGTAGTAGCCGTCCCCGACCGCATAAGGACTGGTGGCCGCGTAGAGGGTGGGCAACGCGCCCTGCGCGGCGTCTTGCGACATGCCCGGCAGGCGCATCGGCAGCTCGATGAGGCTCGTGCCTGCCTTGGCGTCCTTCCCCATGTTCGGGCCCGTGCTCTGCAGGTTCGTGCGGGTCGAGCCGGGATGCGCCGCGTCGCTCAGGATGCCCCAACGCTCGCGCGCGCTGCGCCGTTGCAGCTCTGACGCGAAGAGGAGGTTTGCGAGCTTCGACTCGGAGTAGGCCTTCCAGGCGCGGTACCCGTGCTCGAGGTTCAGGTCGTCGAAGCTGATGGCTCCCATCAGGTGCGCGCCGCTGCTCACGGTCACGACGCGCGGGCGGCGCGGGGCCGCGCGGAGCAGGGGAAGCAACCGCCCGGTCAACGCGAAGTGGCCGAGGTGGTTCGTGCCGAACTGCAGCTCGAACCCGTCTTCGGTGGTGTGGCGCTTCGGCACCGCCATGATCCCGGCGTTGTTGATGAGGAGATCGATCGGACGACCGTCGTCGACCATCTGCTTCGCGAACGCCTCGACCGACGCGAGGCTGGCGAGGTCGAGCCCACCGACGGTGACTGTCGCCGATGGCACCGTTGATCGGATTTCGTCAGCGGCTCGGTCGCCCTTCTCGGCGTTGCGCACCGCGAGGACGACGGTGGCGCCGGCCGACGCGAGCTGGCGCGCGGTCTCGAGGCCGATGCCGCTGTTCGCTCCCGTCACCACCGCGAGCGTGCCCGTCTGATCGGGGATGTCGATCGGCCTAGCCTCGCGGCGATAGTTGTACGGTGCAAACGTGAAGTTCACCTGGTTCAACCTCATGCCGTGGCCTCTGTTGCCAGACGACTTCCGCGACACCGAGCGATCGGTGTGGGTCGACATCCCGAGTCGTCTGTTCGATCCGAAGGTCGCGAACCGTGTCTACAACGAGTACATGGATCAGCTCGAGTACGCGGAGTCGGTCGGCTTCGACGGCATCGGCGTCAACGAGCACCACCAGAACGGCTACGGGATCATGCCGAGCCCGAACATCATCGCGGCGGGCCTCGCGCGCCGCACGAGCCGTGCTGCGATCTGCGTCATCGGCAACTCGATCGCGCTCTACAACCCGCCGGTGCGCGTCGCCGAGGAGTTCGCGATGCTCGACTGCATCAGCGGTGGGCGCCTTGTCGCCGGCTTCCCGGTGGGCACGCCGATGGACACGAACTTCTGCTACGGGCAGATCCCGGCGCTCACGCGCGACAAGTACCGCGAGGCGCACGAGCTGATCATGAAGGCGTGGTCAGAGCCAGAGCCGTTCGCGTTCAACGGCAAGTACACGCAGCTGCGCTACGTGAACATCTGGCCCCGTCCGATCCAGCAGCCGCACCCGCCGATCTACATCCCGGGTGGAGGCTCGATCGAGACGTGGGACTTCTGCCTCGACTACGACTACAACTACTCCTACCTCAGCTTCGGCGGCTACCTCGCCGGCAAGAAGCTGCTCGACGGCTACTGGGATCGTGTGGCCGAACGCGACAAGGACGACTCTCCGTATCGCGCGGCGTTCGCGCAGATCATCGCGGTCGCCGACACCGACGCCGAAGCCGAGAAGCTGTACGCCGAGCACATCCTCTACTTCTTCAACCGCTGCCTTCACGTGTACCCGGGCTTCTCCGACCCGGCTGGGTACCGCACCATCTCGACGATCAAGGCAGGAGTGCTCGACCAGTTCCGTGCCGAGATCCGCGAGAAGTGGACGCGCCTGACGTGGAAGGACCTCGTCGACGGCGGGTTCGTGATCGCCGGCGGCCCCGACACGGTTCGCGACCGCATGGAGGACATGATCCGGTCGCTGCGACTCGGTCACGTCTTCTGCCTCATGCACAACGGCAACCAACCCGACTGGAAGACGCGGTACTCGACGCAGCTGTTCGCCGAGAAGGTCATGCCGAGCCTCCGCAACATGTGGCCCGAGTACGAGGCCGACGACCGTTGGTGGATCCATCCGCTCGAGGAGCGGGTGCACGCCGACGAGACGTTCCCCGACGCCCGTCGTCACGCAGAGCTTCCCGAATGACCGGCGTCGCCGCTCGTGCACTCGACCGCACGACGATCACGACGCGACGAGGCATCACGTGCGACGTGCTCGTCGGCGCGCCGGCTTTCGGCGACGCCGCGGCCTCGGTCGTGAGCTTCCACGGTGCCACCGGGCCTCTCGGCGGCGAGCCGATGCTCGCCGAGCTCGCGGATCGCTTCGCCGTCTACGCGCCCGTGTGGCCCGGCTACGGCGAGCAGGGTGGAGAAGAGGCGCTCGACGACATGCAGGACTTTGCGATGCACGGCGCCGACGTCGTCGAAGCGCTCGGGCTCACACGTCCTCATCTCGTCGGGCACTCGATGGGCGGCATGGTGGTCGCGGAGATGGTGGCCGCGGCGCCGACTGCGTACGACAGGGTCGCGTTGCTCGCTCCGCTCGGCCTGTGGCTCGACGAGCTGCCTGTCACCGACATCTACTCGCTGCTTCCGTTCGAGTTCCCGCCGCTGCTCTTCCACGATGCCGCCGCGGGCACGGCGTTGATGGCCGGCGGACTCGACTTCAACGACACCGAGGCGATCAAGAACTTCCTCATCGCGAACAGCCGCAGGCTCGGCACCGCCGGCAAGGTCTTGTTCCCGATCCCCGATCGGAAGCTGGCGAAGCGGCTGTACCGCATCACCAACCCCACCCTGCTGGTGTGGGGTGACGACGACCGGTACCTCCCTCGGGCGTACGCCGATGCATGGCAGCGCGCGGTGGAGGGCGCCGACCTCGAGATCATCCCCGACGCCGGGCACATGGCGCCGTATGAGCGACCAGCCGACGTGGCCGGTGTGATCGCGCGATTCTTCGGGGTGTGACGGGACCCGAGCACCCGGTCGTCATCTCAGGCGGGGGGCTGGTCGGTCTCTCGACGGCCATGTTCCTCGCGCAGCACGGCGTGCCCTCGATCGTCGTCGAGCGCCTGCGCGGAGGATCGCCGTTGCCCCGGGCCGCGCACTTCCATCTGCGGACCGTCGAGCTGTTTCGGGCTGCGGGCATCGAGGACGAGGTCAAAGCGCAGTCTGAGACGGAGTTCCTTCCCGAAGGCGCCATCATCAGCATGGACACCCTCGCGGGGAGAAAGCTCGCCGACATCATCCCCGGGCTCAACGTCGGAGTCGACGACGCGCTGAGCCCCTGCCGGCGGTTGTTCATCACCCAACGCGGCCTCGAGCCCATCCTGCGAGGTCGCGCCCGCGCCGTCGGTGCCGAGGTGATCGAGGGGAGCGAGGTCGTTGCCTTCACGCAGGACGATGAGGGCGTCCGCGTGACGGTCGCGGATGTCGAAAGCGGCGCACGGCGAACGCTTCGCACCCAGTTCCTCGTCGCCGCTGAGGGAGCGCACAGCGGCGTGCGCGAGTCGCTCGGCATCGCGTTCGAGGGCCGAGGTGTGTTCTCGAACAGCTTGACGATCTACTTCACCGCCGACCTCGCGCCACAGCTTCTCGGCAAGCCGCTCAGCGTCATCTACATCAGCAACGACACGATGGGCGGCTTCTTCCGCGTCGACAAGGACTGCCAGCGCGGGTTCCTCGTGGTGAACACGATCGGTGATCCGGCGACGAACCCCGACGTGGCCGACGCTGCGAAGGACACGAGCGAGCCCCGGCTCGTCGAGCTCGTGAGGGCGGCCGCGGGCGTCTCCGATCTCGCGGTGAAGATCGACGGCGTCGCTCGGTGGAGGGCGAGCTCGGACGTCGCGGCCCGATACTCGGAGGGCCGCGTGTTCCTCGTCGGCGACGCTGCACACGTGATGCCACCGAATGGTGGGTTCGGAGGCAACACCGGGATCCACGATGCGTACGACCTCGCGTGGAAGCTCGCGTGGGCCGTACGTGGCGACGCCGGCGACGACCTGCTCGCGAGCTACGGCGACGAGCGGCGCCCGGTCGGGCAGCTGACCGTCGAGCAGGCGTACACCCGATACGTGACCCGCACAGCGACCTACCTCGGAGCGACCGACTACCAGCAGCTCGTGCCGGACCTCGAGATCGAGCTCGGCTACGTCTACGGCAACGACGAGACCGTGCACGAAGACCCGAGGACGACGCGAGGCATGCCGGGGACGCGGGCACCGCACCTTTGGATCGAGCGCGGCGGCCACCGTGTCTCGACCCTTGATCTGTTCGGCACCGCGTTCGTGGTGTTGGCAGGACCACAAGGTCAGCGTTGGCTCGATGCGGCTGCGGATGCTGGCGCGGTCGGGGAGCGCATCGACGTCGAGGCGTTTCCCGATGCGTACGGCATCGGTGACGAGGGCGCGGTGCTCGTGCGCCCCGACGGCTTCGTCGCGTGGCGGCAAGCCGGCGCGCTCGAGGACCCCGCGTCCGCTCTCCGAGCCGGCATGGAGATCGCGGGTGCTCGCCGCGGCTGAGCTCGGGTGATTGTCCACAGGCCTGACCTGGAGCGGCTCCAGGATCACCTATTCGGCGAGCAGAGCCCGCTACCTTGACGCACTTCCATAGGGCAGGAGGCAAGCGCAGACGCGGTTGCACCTGGGGAATGGAGGGCAGTTGAGCTTGCAACTGAACGTACCGATGGCGGATCCGCGGGCGGCGCAAAAGGCCGGTCATGGATCGCCATCTGCGACCGGCTGAGCTCGAACAGGTCATAGAGGACGCGCTGGCCGGCGCTCGGTCGCTCCGTCTCACAGGGTGGGTGGCGGAGGAGTGCGAGGCAGCGGCTCTCGAGCGAATCGCCCGGTACTGGCCCGATGGCCCGTCGGACGGTTGGTCCCAGGACCGCCCGCACGGACGGACTGCGTTTTTGATGGGGAAGCGCGCCGCAGTCGACGAGCTGCGACGCCTCACCCGTTGGCGCCGGACCGTCCACATGCGGGAGGTGCCGTTCGAGACCGACGAGAGCGGCGACCGACCCGACCTCGCATCCACCGAAAGTGGCTACGAGGCCGTCGAGCTCGAGGACCAGCTGACTCGCAGCACGGCCAAGCTTCGGCCGCGCGACCAACGAATCACGATGGCGCTCGCGCGCGGGTTCTCCGCCCGTGAGATCGCGAGCGTGCTTCGGGTCTCGCCGTCGATCGTCTCGGTCGCCCTGCGCAGGGTGAGGACGACGGTTCGCTGGACCTAGCGGTCAGCCGGCAGGGCTCACCGCTCGGTCCCACGACTCGGCCGCCTCGGCCACCAGCAGTTCTTCATCACGCGGGAGCAACACGCCCGCGTCAACGGCAGCCCGGGCCGCGGCCTCGAACCTGGCCAGAAACCCGGCGCGGTCGTCATAGCGAGCAACGAGGTCGTCCGCGCTGAACGGGTCGGACGATCCGCCGAGCACCGCGAAGATGTCGGGCGTCCGGGGGATCGCGCTGTTGGTCGCGACCGGCACCTCGACCTGCGGGAGTCGGATGCCGCCCTTCGCGATGCCGTCGGCGTCGCGGACGACCTCGGCCGGGTCTCCGGTGAACTCGATCTTCGGCTGCGAGGGAGGGGGCGGGCCGCCGTTCACCCACGCGTGCATGTGGCGAGTCGCCGATTCGTAGAGCGGCACCATCGGGATCCGGTTGATGCCGGGGCCGACCTGCATCGGCGCGCCGAAGTCGCGCTGGTACTTCGGTGACCGGGCCCGCTGCCCCTGCTCGGACACGTGGCAGGTGCCCGCGGATTCCCACCAGCGGAAGCGATCGGTGTCGGGTTGACGCACGGGGTGGCACGCGATCGCTTCGAGCTCGGAGTTCACGATCATCACCGGCACATCGAGGTCGTCGCGGATGAAGTTCGAGCCGCGCAGCCGCAGTCGCGCGTTTCCCTCGCGGCCGAGCTCGGGGTCGTTGAGGTTGAGGACGAGCTCGCCGACCTCGAGCGGCGATCCGGCGCCGAAGTAGATGAGCAAGAGGTATCCGTCGAACGCGTGGCTCAGGGGATGGATCGCGTTCACGTACGTGCCGAGCCGGGCAGCCGATTGTGACGCGCCGAGCGCGACGAGGTGACGCACGTCGAGGCCGCCCATCGGGTCGACGCCCTCGCGCGGGCGGTCGGGCGCGACGGCGCGGGCCGCTTGCGTGAAGATGTCGAACGAGTAGTCGTCGCTGCCGATCGACAGCGAGCCGTATCGCTCCTTGTCCCAGTCGACGAGCCCGAGGTTCATCGGTGCGATGCCGTGCACGCCGACTCGCTGGGTCGTGACCCCCACGAACGCGTACCCACCCTCCAGGACCTCGAGGCTGTCGCCGCCGAAGAGGTCGTGGCCCGCGCTCACGTTGTTCCACGACACGATCACCGTGCCGTTGAAGGTCGCGGGATCGCTCGGGCGATACACGACGAACCTCGTCTTGAACGGCTGGGTCTCGCACGGTTCGACGGCCCACCTGCCGTTTCGATCGAGTGTGGTGCCGTCGACCGGCTGGTAGCGACTCGCGGTTCCTTCGAGGAAGAACTCCTCCGAGGTGTAGCCGTAGTCGTCGAAGTCGAGCGCGGGGCCACCGAAGGCCCAGCCGTGCGATCCGCCCTTGATCGGTCCGGTGATCCCCATGCGCTTCCTCCTCGTGTCGCGGTGCGTACCGTTGCACACATGGCTCAGGAGAGGCGTCCTGGGATCTCTCGCCGTGGCCTGATCGCAGCGAGCGCAGCAGTGGCCGTCGTGCCCCGGTTGCGCATCGGTCCGTCCGCACTGGCACCTGTGCCCGTCGCGCCCGGACTCGCGATCTGGCCACGCGACGCGTGGGCGCCGGGCCCTCCCACCGGACCGCTCGCCGCGGAAGAAGTGCGGTTCCTCTTGGTGCACCACACCGCGGGCGACACCGACCATCGGGCTGACCAGGTGCCCGGCATCCTCGCCTCGATGTACGCGTTCCACACCGGAGCGAAGGGCTGGCACGACATCGCGTACAACTTCCTCGTCGATCGCGAGGGCGGCGTGTGGGAGGGACGTGCGGGCAGCCTCGCCGGGCCGGTCGCGGCGGATGCAACCGGTGGGAGCCAGGGCTTCGATCAGCTCGTGTGCTTCATCGGTGACTTCACCTCCGTGATGCCGACGCCCGCCGCGGTGGATGCCGGCAACCGCACTCTCGCCTGGCTGGCGCAGCGCTACAGCATCGCCACCGCAGCGGGCTCGATGGTGACGTTCGTTTCTCGGGGTTCGAACAAATGGCCTGCAGGCGCCAAGGTCACGACCGCGACCGTTGCCGGCCACCGCGAGATGTCGACGACTGCCTGTCCCGGCAACGCGTTCTATCCGTACGTACGCAACCAGATGCAGGCGGCGGTCGACGCGCACCGAACGGGCGTGCTCACCGCGCCCGCGAGCACCGTCGCGACGACGAGCCCCGCGACGACGACCCCGGCGACTGCCGCCACGACCGCCACCACCCCCGCGACGAGCACCACGCAGGCGACCACCACGACGACGGTTGAGCCGAGCACGACGACGACAGCCGCGCCGACCACGACGACGACAGCAGCCCCGACCACGAAACAGCCGACCACGACGGCAGCCGCGCCAACGGCGGCGCCCGCGAGCAGGGCGGTAGGCGATGCGGTCTCCGCGCCCGCAGACAGCGGCACCGACATCCCGGTCCTGCCGATCGGCGCGGCAGCGGTCGGTGTCGGCGCGGCGCTCGTGTGGCTCAGACGCCGCGCACAACGCGACGAAACGGAACCGCCCGACGCGGAGGGTTAGTCCTCGTCGACGACCTCGACGATGCGGCGTGCCGGCGTGCGGTTGACAGTGAGCCGCAGGACGTCGGGGCGCGAATAATGGCCACCGACGTCGCACAGCGCTTTCGCTGTGTGCAACAGCTCGAGCGAGCCCTTCGCGAACAGGATCTCTTCGCCCGTGCACGGCCCCGCGATGACCTCGCCGGTCGGATCGATGATGCAGCTGTCACCGGTGAGGGGAGGGAGCGTCGCGATCACCTCTCGCAGGATCGGATCGGCGACGTCGTCAGCTGACAGGAGGCCACCGACGAGCATCACATAGGCAGCCGCTTGGGATGCGAACGCTCGCGACAAGAGCGTCTGTCGCGTGCCGCCGCTCGCGGACTCATAGCCGGGGAACGCGGCGACGTGCACTTGCGTGCCCTGCGCCATCAGCGCGTAGCCAGGCAGCACCATGTTGTGCTCCCAGCAGTTGAGCCCGCTGATGCGCGCATAGGGACGTGCATGCACGCGGAGCCCGCTTCCGTCGCCCTCGCCCCATGCGAAGCGTTCGCCGTAGGTCGGCTTCAGCTTGCGATGCGTGCCGAGGATCTCGCCGTCCGCGCTGATGAACACGAGGGTGCAATAGGTGGTGCCGTGCGACACGGGGTCGACCTCGGCGACGCCCATGACGACATCGACGCCGCATCGCCGCGCCGTTGCGCACACCATGTCGATCTCTGGGCCGGGGATGCTGACGGACGCGGCGAGGTAGCGACCTCCGAGCTCACGCTTCAATCCGACGGCAACCGGCGCGTTGATCCAGCGCGGATAGCCCGGGAGCCACGTCTCGCTGAACGCGACGAGATCCGCGCCTTGCGTTGCCGCGTCGTCGATCAGACGGCATGCCTTCTCGGCCGAGGCGCCCGCGTCGAGGAACACCGGTGCGGCCTGCACGGCCGCCATCACGAAGGCGCTCATACCCAGGTCACGCACGTGAACGCTGAACGGCTAATCACGTCGGCCAGGCTACGTGCGAAGGGGTCATCGACGAGCTCCGTTCGGCGCGTCACCGCGATTGCCGCGTACGGTGCTGCTCGTGGAACTCTCCGAGATGACCGCGATGATGCCCCTGGCGGTCGCGTTGGGCATCGACATCAGCGAGGCTTCGGCCGAAGGGGTCACCGGCTCGCTCGACCACCGTCCCGACCTCTGCACGACCGCGGGTGTGCTGCACGGCGGGGCGTTGATGACGCTGGCCGACACGGTCGGCGCCGTGTGCGCGTTCCTCAACCTGCCCGCGGGGGCACGCACGTCCACGTTGGAGTCGAAGACCAACTTCTTAGGTGCGGTCACGTCCGGACGCGTCACCGCGGTGTGCACGCCGGTCCATGTGGGCAGGTCGACGATCGTGCTGCAGACTCACGTGCGAGACGAAGCCGACCGCCTCGTGTCGCTCACGACGCAGACTCAGACGGTCCTGGTCAGCTCTTGAAGTCGTCCGGCGAGAAGTCCTTGCTCTCGACGAGGACGAGCCAGTTGCCCGAGCTGTCGCGGAGTATGGCCTCGACGCCGTAGGGCCGGTCGGCCGGCGGCTGCACGAACTCGACGCCCTTGGCCTTCAGCTCCTCGTACGACTTCCGGCAGTCGTCGGTGCGGAGGCCCACGCCGCCCATGGTTCCGTTCGCGAGCGAGCGGCGCACCGCTTCGGTCATCCACTCGTCGAGTGGCGGCCCGGGCTTCATGAGTGTGAGCTCGAGCTCGGGATGGTCGGGATGATGGACCGTCACCCAGCGGAAGCCTTCGCCCATCGAGACATCGGTGCCCTCGTGGAAGCCCAGCTTCTCTGTGTAGAACCGCTTGGCTTCATCCTGGTCGGTCACATACACGGATACGAGAGAGACGTTGGTGATCATGCGATGACCGTAGGACCGTCATGTGGGCAACGGCTTCTCCGAACTTGCGGAATTGACCCCGCGGCGATCGCTCAACCCATGCATGAAGACATAGCAGCCAGGGATGCGGGGCGCCCCGGCCGGGAAGCTCGCCTGGTACTCGCTCGGTGATACACCGACCAGCTCGCGGAACTTCGAGCTGAACGAACCCAGACTCGAGTACCCGACGAGCATGCAGACCTCGGTGACGGTCAGGTTCGTCGCGCGGAGGAGGTCCTGCGCTCGCTCGATGCGGCGTTCGGCGAGGTACACCGCCGGCGTCTTGCCGTACGTCGCGGCGAAGCACCGGAGGAAGTGGTACTTCGACACGGTCGCCTCGGACGCGAGCGTGTCGAGGTCGAGCGGCTCGGCGTAGTCGCGGTCGATGAGGTCGCGAGCCCGTCTCAGGTGCACGAGAAGCGGCTCGGAGACCAACGCTCAGTCGACCCGTGTAAGGACCGCGTGCGTGACCTTCGGCGACCCGACCCACTCGGTGCAGATGTATCGATCCGCGGCGTCACCGAGGTCGTCGAGCAGCCGCTCGCCGTCGCCGAGCAGCACCGGCACGATCGCGATGTGAGCGCTGTCGACGAGGCCGGCGCGCATGTACTGCTTGATCGTGTCGGCGCCGCCGCCGAGGCGGATGTCGAGGTCGCCCGCCGCGGCCTTCGCTCGGTCGAGTGCGGCCTCGATGCCGTCGGTCACGAAGTGGAACGTCGTGCCGCCGTCCATCTCGAACGAGTCTCTCGGATGGTGCGTCAGCACGAAGACCTGGCAGTGGTAGGGCGGAGTGTCGCCCCACCATCCCTTCCACGAGTCGTCCGGCCAGTCTCCTCGGATGGGTCCGAACATGTTGCGCCCCAGGATCCACGCGCCGATGCCGTCGAAGCCTGCAGCGACGAAGTCGTCGTCGGCGCCCGTGTCGCCGCCGTCGAGGCCCTGGAGGGCTTTGAAGGTGCGAGTGGCGACGATCCACTCGTGAAGGCGGTCTGCCCGTTCGCCGAGCGGCGCATCGATGCTCTGGTTCGGGCCGGCGCCATAGCCGTCAAGGGACACAGAGAAGGCATGGACTCGGAGCTTCGGCATCGGCCCATCCTCGTGCACGTTCGACGATTACCGTCGCCGGTCGGTGGTGGGCAGGGTGCGATGGCTGTTCTGGGTGGGCGTCGCCACCGCGCTGGTCGGTGGGTTCGGCGCGGGCGCGGCGTTGTCGCGAGCCGAGGGTGGCGACCGATGCATCTTTCCCAGCTCGAGCGCCGAGCGAGCGGTCCATGGCTTCGGATATCTCGCCGGGCTCGGCATCATCCTTGTTGGCGTCGCGACCTTCGCCGGGGGAGTGCAAGGTGAGCGGCGTTCGACGATCCGGATCGTCGGCGGCGCGGTGATCATCGCGGTCGGGATCTCACAGCTCGTCGTCGCGTACTTCGCCGTCGGCTGCGACTGACCCGCCTTCGGGCGTCAGGTGGTCGTCCCTGTCGTGGACACGGTCGTCGAGGTCGTTGTGGTCGTTGTGGTCGTCGTGGTCGTCGTGGTCGACGCGGTCGTGGTCGGCGCCGTCGTCGTCGTGGTCGGAGCAGTCGTGGTCGTCGTCTGAACCGTCGTGGTCGGTGCGTCGGTGGTCGGTCGCGTTGTCGTCGTCGACTGCACGAACGTGGGCAGCGGGAACCCGAAGGTGGTCGTCGTCGACGCGACGGTCGTCGTTGGCGACGCGGTTGTCGTCGGCGGAGCGGTCGGCGTCGTCGGCTTCTTGGTGGTCGCGGTCGCGGCTTCGCGGTCGTCGGCGCGGGCGCGCCCGCGGCGGCAGCGGTCGCGCGTGGCGGCGGGGGACTCGTCGGGCGAGCGGCTGTCGTCGCTCTCGGTCGAGCGGCCGTGGTGGGCGGCGGAGGTGGAGGCGGCGACACAGTGCCGGCAGTCGTCACGACGCTCGTTGTCGCCGCGGTGACGATCGCGGACGCGGCCCTCGATACCGTCGTGTCGACGAACTCGGTCGAGCTCGACGACGCATCGGCGCGAGTCGTCGTTGTCGTCACCGGGTCGAAGACCAGCTGAGGGGCAGGCGCACTTTCGTCAGCCATCAGATAGCGCGCTCCGCCGAGCACCACGATCAGGACGGCCACGATCCCGACGACGGTCAGGACGATTCTGCGCACGCGTCCCTCCCCATCGGGTGAGTCCGACCACGGATCGTTCGCGTGCGGTGCCACTCCGAGCTGCCCTCCCGGTCCCTCCGCGGATGCAGCCGTGTCGGTCCCCGTCATTGTTCACCTTGTCCCTTGCCCGCTGGGATCACCCCCGAGACCTGCCGCTGGCACGTAACGGTGAGGCCACCTTCCGGCGGGATTCAATGCTCGTTGCCTGTGACCTGGGCGTTCGTCCGAGCCGACGTCGGCGCCGCAGGCCTAGCAAATGCGCAAGTTACGCGTGAGGTCGCTCACCTCGAACACGATCCCGAGCGGGCAGTGCTCTTCGTGGCGGCGTTCCGAAAGAGCGAGCGAAGCACCGTGCCTCGTCGTCTGCTGCCCTCGCCGTAGTGTCCGCCCATGGCCGGGAAGCGGGCACAGACCCTGCTCGACTCGATGCTCTTCATCGAGCTGTACACGCTGAACCGCGCATGGACCGACCTGACCGACGACGAGATGTTCTGGGAGCCGTTCGCAGGATCGTGGAGCGTGCGCCGTGCCGATGAGTGTGTGACGCCAACCCCGTTCCGGGATGGTGACTGGGCGGCCGACTTCGACTGGGATCTTGCCGCGGCCGAGGTCGGAGATCGGGGTCTCACGCCGCTGACGACGATCGGGTGGCTCCTGTGGCACGTCGGCACGCAGCCGGAGCGGCTCGCACAGCTCGACTTCCTCGGAGGAGACAAGAGCGCCGAGAGCGGCTGGACATCGCCCTACCTCGCAGCGCATCCCGTGTTCACCAACGCGTCGGACGCCGTCGAAGCCATGCGTGCAGGGTGGCGGTCGCTCGACCGCGCTCTTCAGACCGCGTCCGACGAACAGCTCGAAGAGCCCACGAGGTTCTGGGGCTATGGCGGTCCGGGACCGCCGACGACGGGCGCTCAGATCGTCGCCTCCGTGTTGAACGAGGTGAGTCACCACGGCACGCAGGTGTGCGCGTTGCGCGACCTCTATCGCTGGGCGGGCGGGAAGGCTCTGCCGCGCGGACGCCGGATAGTCGTTCAGAACGGGGGCGCTCCGACTCCCGTGACCTCGGCCTTCTCGGCGGACGCCTGATGGCCGGAGACGTAGAGCCTGCCAATCGCGCCGGCAAGTGAACGCAGCTCGAGTTCCTCGCGACTCGCCAAGAACTTCGCCCAGTTCACGGGGCCAATCAACGTCCCGTGCCAGGACATGGAGCCGCCGCGCTTCCGCGTGGACGCCAGGTCGGCGTAGACGCCGGTTTCTGCCCGGTTGTAGATCAGCCACGCGCGGTCGAAATAGCGGCCCACGACTCCTGCCCTCCTGACGAACGAAGGCCCCCGCCCGCGAGTCCGGGACGGGGGTCAATCGCCCTTACTTGTCCCCACCACCTGGGACCGCCGCTGATGACATCGCGTGAGGACCCTCACGCGTTACACCCAGTCGGATATTTGCGTCATCGAGCACCGTCGACGCGGTTACACCTCGGCACGATCACGGAGCCGCGCGCCGTGACCTCGGTACCCTGAGAAGCGGATCCCCCGGCATCGCCCTCTTCCACCGCACACGAGCAGGATGCTTCGCCCCCCACACCATGCCTCCATCCTCGAGGCACTCAGAGCGACTGCACGCCGCGCGCCTGCTTCGGTCGCGCTGTTGGCGCCGGGGAGGAAGTCGACGTCGTACGACGCCTTGGTCGACCAGCTCGAAGCGATCGTGCGCTACCTGCGCGCCGGCGGGATCGCGCCGACCGATCGGGTCGCGATAGCCCTTCCGAACGGACCCGAAGCGGCCGTCGCGGTGCTCGGCACCGTCGCGGCTGCCGCGTGCGCACCCCTCGCGCCCGATCTGCCGGAGGCCGAATTCGCGAACCAGCTCACAACGCTCGGGGTTCGTGCAGTCATGGTGCTCCGCGGCCACGAGACCGCGGCGCGCGCCGCCGCATCGTCGTGCGGGATTCCCGTCATCGAGCTCGACGCGGGTGAGACTGCCGGATCGATCGCCTGCTCCGGCCTGTCACCTGGCGACGCGGCGTCCAGCGGTGTGGGCGACACCGAGGCGGCCCTGCTGTTGTTCACCTCGGGCACGACGGGGTCCCCGAAGCTCGTCCCGCTCACCGAACGCAATCTGCTGACGTCGGCTGCCAACGTCGCGGAGACGCTCCGACTCGAGCCGACCGATCGATGCCTGAACGTGATGCCGCTCTTCCACATCCACGGACTCGTCGCCGCGCTCCTCGGCTCGCTCGTCGCCGGCGGCAGCGTCGTTTGCACCGAGGGTTTCCGCGCGCGAGACGTTCCCGAATGGATCGAGGAGTTCCGACCGACCTGGTACACCGCGGTCCCGACGATCCACCAGGCGATGTTGCAGGTGGCGCGCTCGAGCGCCGCCAACGGGCGAGCGTCTGCCGGCGACCTTCCGGTTCGTGCGCTCGTCGTCGGCGGCGCTGCCGGTCGGCGTGCTCGAGGACCTGGAGGCGGCCTTCGACGTCCCGGTGATCGAGGCCTACGGAATGACCGAGGCCGCGCACCAGATGACGAGCAATCCGCTCCCTGACCAGGTCCGCAAACCCGGAACCGTGGGCAAGGCCGCTGGTCCCGACGTCGTCGTACTCGACGACAGGGGACAGGTTCTCCCTGCGGGCGCGACGGGCGAGGTCGCCATCAAGGGTGCATCGGTGATGTCGGGGTACGTCGACAACCCCGCTGCGAACCAGGCGTCGTTCGTCGACGGATGGTTCCGCACCGGCGATCAAGGGCGCTTCGACGAGGACGGCTACCTCACCATCACCGGGCGGCTCAAGGAGCTGATCAACCGCGGTGGTGAGAAGGTGGCGCCCCGCGAGATCGACATCGCGTTGCTCGAGCACGCGGACGTCGTCGAGGCGGCGGCGTTCGCGGTCCCTCACGACCGGCTGGGCGAGGACGTCGCCGCCGCCGTCGTGCTCCGTGACGGCGCCGAAGTGACGACCGCTCAGCTCCGCATCTTCGTCGCGGAACGGCTCGCGCCCTACAAGGTTCCCCGCCGGGTGGTCGTCGTCGAAGCGCTCCCCCGGGGCAGAACGGGCAAGATCGAGCGAACGAACCTGGCCGCGACCCTCGGGTTGGACGCGCCCGCCGCAAGCGGGCGCGAGGTCGGGGTCCACGTCGACGCGAGCGATGACGTCGAACGGGAGCTCTGCTCGATCTGGCAGCGCGTCCTGGATCTCGACGTCCCGCCGAGCACCGACCGCGACTTCCTCGAGCTCGGCGACTCGCTGGACGCAACCGAGTTGTTGGTCGTCGTCGAAGAGGCCTTCGGCCGCCGGCTTCCCGCGACGCTCTTCCTCACGGGCGCCACGGTGCAGACGATGGCCGAGGTCTTGCGGGGCTCAGCGACGTCGCGGCTTGGCGCTTCGGTGTTCCCCGTCCAGGTCGGCGGTACGCGGCCGCCGCTGTTCTGTCTGCTGCGCGGCGGAGCGGTGATCACCGTCCGTCACCTCGCCGCCGCCGTCGGATCCGACCAGCCGGTGTATGCGCTCTGGTACCCGGCGATGCACGGCCCGCCCGACGCGGCGGGTTCTCTGGAGGAGATCGCCGCCGAGTGCGCGGCAGCCATCCGAGCCACACGACCCGACGGGCCGTACTTCCTGTTCGGCCACTCGCTCGGTGGGATCATCGTCTACGAGGTGGCGCGCCAGCTCGCGGCGACCGGAGGCGAGATCGGGCTCGTCGTGCTCGCCGACGGTCCGCATCCTCGGATCGCCGCCGCAGGTGAATGGAGCCGGTGGAAAACCGTGCGGTTCAAAGCGAGGAAGTTGGCGAGCCGAGAGGGTCCGGCGATGGTCGTGGGGCGAATCCGCCGGCTGCTCGATCGGGGCGGTACGCCGACACCCGCTGCGCCCACCGTGTACATCCCCGGCACTGACATCCCCGAGGACCACGCCGCGGCATTCCGCCGCGAGATTCGCTACGACCCCGGCCCCGCGGCAGGTCCGGTGGTGATCCTCGCGTCGAAGGAGCTTTACGAACGTACGGGGAGCCCGGACCTCGGGTGGGGCGCACTGTTGCGGCCCGGATGGGAGAGCCACGAGGTACCCGGCGGCCATCACTCGATGATCGCGGAGCCGTACGTCCACACGCTCGCGGCGCGGCTGGCGGAGTGCCTGGAACGCGCACGTGTCGACGACGCGCTCGAAGTCGCCGAGGGTTAATCCCGGCCGGCCCGGAGGCCGTAGTGAGGGTGAGTCGGCCTGTAGGCGGGATACGCCTCTCAGCAATCGGCGAGCAATCAAGCCAGGTGTTGGAGTGCTTCAGCGGCGCGTCGTTCGATGTTGGCGTATCCGTGGGCCACTGCGGCGGCGTGTGCTTCGGTGAGAAGGTCTCGAGCCCGTTCGTTGTCGCCGGGGGCGTTGCGTTCGGCGAGCATCGTCCCCCAGTAGAGGTTGGTGCGGGCGGCGTGAGAACTTGGCGTTGGCTCGGTCGTTGAACGCGGCGGCTTCGGCGAAGTAGGCGTCGGCTTCGTCGTAGCGGCCGAGGACGGTGGCGAGGCCGCCGAGGTAGTGGCTGACGGGGCCCCGACGGAGACGCCGGTACAGGCCACTGATCGGGATAGGGAGCGAGCCGGTCGAACAGCGGCGCGGCGTACTTCGGGTCCCGGCATGCGATGGCGACGTCGGCGTACTGCGTCATGCCGGTGCATCCACACCTGAGTCCATCGGATAGTCGAAGTCGGTGGCGGCGAACGCCTCCAGGAGGCGACGCGGCGTCGTCGATGCGGCCTGCTTCGACATGGGCCACCGCCAGCGCCGCCGATACGAACGCTGGGCGCTGGTCGGGAATGTCGGCGACAGATCTGCTCGAGGAGCGGGACCAGCTCGCCCAAGGTGCCGCGGTCGCAGCTCACCGCCGACACTTGCAGACTGTAGAAGAGGTTGGCGTCGGGTTGGCCGCCGTCGGTGCCGATCTGGAGTGCCTCGGTGGCCAGCTGTTCGGCCTGCTCGATGTCCCCGGCGATCTGGGCCCGCAGGGCACAGTTGAAGGCGTGCATCCAGTTGAACAGCGGCTGATCGAGCTGCTCGGCGAGCGAGCCGACCGATCTCGAAGCAGCGGTCCATCTCGTCGATGTCACCGGCGCGGGCGGCCGCGATCTGCGCGAGTTTGAGCCGCCCAGAACAGCAGGACCGGGTCACCGACGCGCTCGGCCCGCGCGCAGGGCGTCGGCCGTCCAGGCCAGCGACTGTTCGAGCAGGGGCGGCACGTGGAGCGGGAACGAGATGTTGTTGAGGACCCGCACGATGATGGCGTCGTCGCCGGAGGACTCGGCGATGCGCGACGGCCTCGTCGGCGAGCGCCTGGCGACGCTCGAGGGTGCTGCCGTAGGTGAGCTCCGCGCACAAGGTGGCGAGCACGAGCGCCCGGTCCGGATCGTCGGCGGGGAGCCGATCGAGGGCCATCTCCAGGATCTCGACCTTGTCGGCGTCGATGGTGCCGCCGCCGGTGAACATGCCCCGGTTGTTGGCCAGGGCGGCGGCCACGAGACGGTCGGTGTCACCGAGGTCGGCGGCCCGTCGCGCGGCGTCGAGGAGGGTCTCGCGGAAGGCAGGGTCTCCGGTTTGGCGTTGGGCGGTGCCGAGCCCGATCGCCAGATCGATCCCGAGGACCGGGTCGGGGTCGTCGGCCTGGGCGTAGAGGTCGAGGGCCTGGGCGTAGTAGCGGAGGGCGTCGGCGGGGGCGAGGGCGCCGAGCGCGGCGTCGGCCGCCTGGCGCGAGTAGCTGATGGCCTTGGCCAGGTCGATGGGTTGGGTGGCGTTGAACCAGTGGCGGGCCAGTTCACCGACCCGTTCGCCGGGCCGGTCCCCGCACAGGTCTTCGAGGGCTTCGGCGACTCGTCGGTGCGCCCGCGCCCGCCGGGTGAGACCGAGGTCTTCGTACAGGGTGTGTTGGATGAGGGCGTGGGCGAAGTTGTAGTGCCCGGGCGTGTCGGCCGAGCTCGCGCACCAGCGCCGCCGCGGCGGCGGCGTCGAGGATGTCGAGCAGCTCGTCTTCCGATGTTTGGCTGGCCCGGGCGAGCACATCGAGGTCGAAGTCGCGACCGATCACCGCGGCGACCGACAGCACCCGCTCGGCGTCTGGTCCGAGCCGCCCGACGCGCGCGCCGATCACCTCGCGGACGCTGTCGGGCAAGCGCGATCTGCTCGAGCGGTGTCGGCTGCCACCCATCGGCCGGTCGGCGTCCTGGTAGATCGCCCCGGTCTCGGCGAGGTGGCGGAGCACCTCGCTCACGAAGAACGGGTTGCCGTCGGTCTCGCGATACACCGCATGGGCGAGACCGACGGCGGCGTCGTCGAGGGTGTGTCCGGCGGCCGCTTCCATGAGCGACACGACGCCGGTGTCGTCGAGCCCGGTCAGCTCGATGCGCGACGACGCCGTGCTGTCGGTGCAGCGCCGCGAGGGTCTCGAGCAGCGGGTGGGAGCGCGACAGCTCACTGTCGCGATAGGTCCCGAGCACGAGCACCCGCATCGGCTGATCGGCCGCGATCACGTGCCGCAGCAGCTGCAGGCTCGCCTTGTCGGCCCACTGCAGGTCGTCCAGCACCACCACGACCGGCTGATGCTCGCGACGCCATGGCCAGCAGCCCGACCACCGCCGCGAACAGCAGGAACCGCTCGGTGTCGGCGTCGGTCGCCTTCGACGGCGCAAGGCCCGGCAGCCTGCTCGGCAAGCGCCGGGACCAGCCGGGCCAGCTCCGAACCGTGCGCGTCGACGTGCGCGACGAGCTGCTCCTCGGGGGCGTGGGTGACGTAGTGGCCGAGCGCCTCCGCGAACAGCTGATACGGCGTCGCGAGGTCCTCCTCGCAATGCCCGAACAACACACACGCCCCGCCGTCGAACGCGGCCCGCGCCGCCTCGGCGACCAGCGTGGTCTTGCCGAGACCGGCCTCACCCGAGACGAGGAACACCTCGCGGCCTTCGCCGCCGGCGACGCGCTTGAACGCGTCCAACATCGCCGCCGTCTCGGTCTCCCGGCCGACCACACCCACCGCGGGACGCACGGCGCAGACGGCCCGGCAGCGGGACAGCAGTCTCGGCGTCGGCCCCGCCGAGCGGTTCCCACAGCACCTCGACGGTCTCGACCGGATCGGGCAGGCCCTTCAAGGTCAGCTCCCCGAGCGAACGGCACTCGTGACGGCTGCGCCGCCCAGCCATCAGCCGCACGACGTCCGCGGCCAGGACCTGCCCGCTCTCACACCGGGCGCACAGCCGGGCCGCCTCGATCGACCGGGTCGCCGAAGTAGTCGTCGTCCTCTCGACTGACCTCGCCGCCGCTCAGCCCGACCCGCAAGCCGACCGGCTGCTCGCGGCCCCGGTTGTCGCGTTCGACGCCCTGTTGCATCGCCACCGCGCACGACAACGCCGCCGACGCGGCGCCGAACACGACCATGAGCCCGTCACCCAGGTTCTTCACCTCGGTGCCGCCCGCCTCGGCGACCGCCTGACGCAAGATCGAGAAGTGCCCGCGACGCAACTCGTCCGCCGCGTCGGGCGCCAGGCTCGACGCCAACGCGGTCGAACCCACCATGTCGGTGAACAACACCGCCACGTTCTCGGTCGTCATCGACGCCGTACGCGTGAACGCACGCGGCAACCGTATGCCCGCAGGCGCGGCAATCACAGGGTGCTCTCGCGGAGAGGGCATCGATCGTCGGCCAAACACCGTGGCCTCAGCCGGGCCTCAGAACGATGAGAAACGTTGATGACGGTCGAGAACCAGCGAGCACAAAATTCGCAGGTCAGCGGCCCCGCGGGGGTGTGCGGCCCTGGTAGTGACGGTGAGTCGGCCTATAGGCGGGATTCTGTGAGAGCCGCTTGCGCGACTCCCGGTGGCCATCCATCTGCGCGGCCCACCTGGGGACTGCACCCGAAGGTGCTGGCGGGCAACCATCCCCTGCTTGGCCTTGCTCCGGGTGGGGTTTGCCGAGCCGCCCGAGTCACCTCGGACGCTGGTGCGCTCTTACCGCACCGTTTCACCCTCACCTGTGACCGACCGGTCGCCCGGCCGGCCCATCGGCGGTCTGTTCTCTGTGGCACTTTCCTGCGGGTCGCCCCGACTGGCCGTTAGCCAGCACCCTGCCCTGCGGAGTCCCGACCTTCCTCGACACGGACACGCCGTGCCGCGACCACCCGGCCGACTCACCGTCGCCTCCAGTCTGCCAGCGAACTCGCGCGTGGCGCCCGGCCATAGACGGGCGGGAGGCCCAAGTCCGGTGCGGTGGGGCCGGCGCCGCCGCTACACGTACGAGGCGGAGCCGACGGCGAGGGTGACGTTGCCGAACGGCGACGGGAACAGCTGCTCGTCAGGGATGAGCGACGTGAGGATGATCGAGTGGCGCCGCTCGACCGCTCCGACGGACTGCACGGTCTGGCGCAGCTCGCGGGTCGTGAACATCGAGGCGAACACCTGATAGCTGCCGCCCGCGGTGTCTTCGAGCTCGAGGGCGAGGTTCACGACATCGGCTTCGGTCTCGGCGCTCGGCAGCAGCGTGTCGACGACCTGGAACTGCAGGTACGGGTTCGCCTCGGTGTAGGGCTCGCCGCCCGCCTCGGTCGTCGCCGCCTCGAACAGGTCCGCGTGCTCCTGATGCTGACGCTGGAAGAGCTCGGCGCCGTCCTTGAGCGCGGGCGTGGTGATGAGACCGGAGTCGAGCGCGGACTGATACGTCTGCACCGCGAGCACCTCGATGGACGAAGCAGTGCGCAGCAGCGTGACGTCGTTGACTGGCGGGGGAGCGATCGTCACCGTCGTCGGTGTCGCATTGCCGCCCTCTGGCACTTGCGGTTTCGCGGAGTGGTCGGCGCACGCGGCGAGGACGACCGCCATCAGCCCACCGCCGGCGACGAACAGACCACGTCGATTGAACGCCGGGTCGCCGCTCGCGAATCGCATGACGGCATCGCGGAACGGGCCCATCGACTCTTGTTGCGCGAGCTCGGCGTCTCGCATCTGGCGGCGGAGCTCGTCGCTCATGGCTGCACCGGAAACTCGGCCGGCGTGAACGCGCCGACGATGGACTCGAACGGCGGGATCCACGCCTCGGTCGGAAGGCTCGCGGCTTGCCCGAGCACGGTCGCATGCTGCGACTCGATCGAGAGGATGGCAGCGGCGAGGCCCGCGGCTCGGGGCGCGAGGTACGTGCCGCACGCAGCGAGGTAGGTCGAGGCTGCCCTCGACTCGAGCTCGAACAGAACGTTGGTGAGCGCGTCGACGGTCGTCGCAGTTCGGACGCGACCCGTGTAGGTGTTCACGAGCTTCTGGTTGACCGAGACCACACCGACGCCGCCCACCGCACCCGCAGCCGCTGAGTGCTCCTGATGGTGGTTCAGGAACTGCAGGGCGAGTGCCGTCTGCTCGTCGTCGAACAGCCCGGTCTCGATCGCGAGGCCGTAGATCTTGACGAACGCGAGCTCGATCGAGCGATGGAACTCGGTGAGGTCGAGGTCCGGGCCGGTGAGGTTGCTGTCGGACTGCGCGCCGGCGCGGCCGGCGAGCGCAGGGAGCGCGCCGATGGCAACTGCCGCAGCGCCGACACCGGCGCCGACCAGCAGGTGCCGTCGTGACGGATCGGAGGATGAGGTCATGAGACGACGATGCTCCCTGTCATCGAGTTGTGGATGCCGCAGAAGTAGTCGTAGGTGCCCGGCGTGTCGAAGGTGACCGAGTACGACTGCCCGCTGTCGATCGTGCCGTCGCCGGGGAACGGATCTCCCTTCGACACGATCTGATGGGTGGCCGAGTCGTTGTTGGTCCACGTCACCTTCGTGCCGGTCGTGGCCTTGATGTTCTGCGGGTTGAACTTGAAGTCGACGGCCACGACCGTGGTTTCACCACTCGCTGTCGCCGCCGTCGTCGTGGTGCTCGCGGCAGTCGTCGAGGGGGCGACCGACGTGTCCGCGACCGATGTGTCCGGCTCGGCCGTCGTGTCAGGAGCCGCAGTCGTCGTCGCCCCTTCACCGCCCGCTGCCGTGGTCGCCGCGGCTGCCGCCGTGGTGGCGCCGCCCGCAGGGACTCCCTCGTCGCTGGGGTCGTCGCCGCATGCGGCGAGGGCAAGAGCAAGCACGAGTGCGGTGCCGGCCACCAGGGCTCGGGCACGGCGTGGGGTCATCGGGATCTCCTTGTTCGCCGGGGCACTCTAGAAGTCGAGCGACGACAGTTCCGCAACCCAGCCCTCGGCCCGGGTCCGGGCGTCGAGCCACTTCGCTCGGTCGAGCTTCCCCGCCGGCTCGATGACGGTACGGGGTCGCCAGGTCGCAGCGATGTCATCCATGGACTTCCACGTGCCGACCGCCAGGCCGGCGAGGAAGGCGGCGCCGAGTGTCGTCGCCTCGAGGACAGGCGACACCTCGACCGGGCGCTGGGCCGCGTTCGCGAGCGCAGTGAGGAAGGTGGGGTTTGCCGTCATCCCTCCGTCCACGCGGAGGTGGTCGATCGAGAGACCGGTGTCGGCCTCCGCCGCCTCGACCAGGTCGGCGCCGCGGTGGGCGATCCCCTCGAGGACGGCTCGCACGAGATGCGCGCGGGTCGATCCGCGGGTGAGGCCGAAGAACGCAGATCGAGCGCCGTAGTCCCACCGCGGGGTGCCGAGCCCGAGGAGCGCGGGCACGTAGACCACGCCCTCGGTGTCCGCGCACTGCGAGGCGATGTCGTGTGACTCTGCTGCGGTGCTGATCAACCCGAGGTCGTCTCGCAGCCACTCCACGTTCGTGCCCGCGGTGAGCATGATCGCCTCGACGCCCCAGGTGATGCGACCGTCCTCGCGCCAGGCCGCGATGGGGAATGTGCCGCCCTCACCACGACGCTCGAACGCGGGCCGCTCCGCGCCGAGGCACATGTCGAGCATGCCGCCGGTGCCGAACGTCGCCTTCGCGAGTCCGGGCCGCACACATCCCTGCCCGATCAGCGACGCTTGCTGGTCTCCCGCGATCCCCGCGATCGGCGGCGCGCCCGGCAGCGCGGTCGCGTTGCCGACGATGCCGGTCGAGTCGACGATGGACGGGAGCACGCTCGTCGGGACCCGCAGCACCTCGAGCACGTGGTCGTCCCACCCGTTGCCGTCGCTGCGCACGAGGCCCGTGACGCCGACGTTGGACTGGTCGGTGACATGGAGGGCTCCGTTCGAGAGCACCCACGCGATCCAGGTGTCGACTGTGCCGAACCGGAGGTTGTCGCGGGTGCGCTCGGGATCGACCATGTCGAGCAGGAACGCGAGCTTCGTCGCCGACTGGTTCGGAGCGAACCGCGTGCCCTCCGCGGCGAGCACGAGGCACATGCCGGCGGTGCGGAGGTCTTGCCACCCGACGCCCGGACCGACGGGCTCGCCGGTGTTCGCATCCCAGACGATCGTCGACGCCCGTTGGTTCGCGATCCCGACCGCGTCGACGGGGCCGCCAGCAGCGAGTGCTGCCCTGGCCGCGTCGAGCGCGGCATCGGCCATCTCGCGTGCGTCGAACTCGACGAACGCGGGAGCAGGTGACGACGGCAGCACCTCTCGGTAGTGCGCGTGGTCGACGCTCGCGTCGGGACGAACGATCGCCGCGCGCACTCCGCTCGTTCCGACGTCGACGACGAGGATGCTCACGACGCGGGCTCGCCGCTCACCCGGCGGGCTCCGCCTCGTGTCGCAGCCGGCCTCCGATGATTCCGCCGATCGTGCCCGCGACCATCGACAGCAGGGCGCTCGACAGCGCCCGCGACCACAGCACGTCTTCGTTGGCCGCGATGTGTCTGATCACGCCGATGCCTTGTACGAGGACGAACGTGACGATCGCGGTGACGATGCCGTGCACGAGCGGGGCGCCCACCTGCTGGCGCATCGCCGCGACCGTCGCGCCGGCCGCGAGCCCGAAGAGGACGACCCCGACGAGCAGCAACGCACCCGCCGACGGGTTGTCGTTGGTCGACGGGTCGTCGATCGCTTGCCCGATCAACGCCGCGGGGACGCTGATGATGACGGCGGTGACGATGCCCGCGATGAGCGCGCTGCGGTCGAGCTTCATGACGCCCCCACCGGCCAGGGCACTTCGCCGAAGGGCGACGGCAGGCCGAGCTTTCCTGGGTTCAAGACGCCGTTCGGGTCGAGCGCAGCCTTCGCCGCCAGCAACACGTCGAACGCCCCGCCGAGGGCCTCGCGCACGAACCGGCTGCGGTTGAGACCCACACCGTGATGGTGCGAGAGCGCGCCGCCGTTCGCGAGCACAGCCCGCGTGCCCGCATCCCACGCCGCGACGTAGAACGCCTCCCGCTGCTCCGCGGGAGGACGGCCCGCGAACGTGAAGTAGAGGCACGCCCCGTCGGTATATGCATGGGACTGGTGAGCCGTCGCGGCCGCTGCGCCGGGGACGCTCAGGATCGCGGCGCGGGCCGCGTCGTAGATCTTCGGGAGGTCACGCCAGCGCGCCGCGATCTCCATCGTGTCGACGACGAAGCCCTTGCGAGTGAGTGCCTCGAGCGCGCTCACCTCGTTGCGGTGGTGGAACCAACGGTCGACGAGGCCCACGTCGGCACGCTCGCCGGCCAGCGCGTCGCACTCCTCGGCCACGACGCGCATCACCCCGTCGATGATCGCCGCGTCACCCTCGTCGTACACGAGGAGCACGTGGCGGTCGCCGGTCTGGTAGCTGCGATTCGCTTCGACGTCGTCGTAGAGGCGCAGCACTGCCGGTGTCGCTCCGCGACGGAGGATGCGGCGGCACGCGTCGAGGCCGTCCTCGAACGAGCCGAAGCTCCACGCATCGCGTCTTTCCGCGCGCGGTGCCGGGTGGACGCGCAAACGGGCGCCCGTGATCACACCGAGGGTGCCCTCGGAGCCGACGAAGAGCTGGGTGAGGTCGGGACCTGCGGCGGCACGGGGAGCGCCCCCTGTCGTCAGTGTCCTTCCGTCGGCGAGCACGACGTCGAGGCCGACGACCATGTCCTCGATCTTTCCGTACCGCGTCGACAGCTGGCCCGCGCCCCGGCAGGCGAGCCATCCGCCCACTGTCGAGATCGCGACCGACTGCGGCCAGTGCCCGAGCGTGACGCCGTGCGCGGCGCGCAGCTCCTCCTCCAACGGCTCGCCGAAGGTTCCCGGCAGGACGTCCAGCACGAGCGAGTCGTCGTCGACGTCGACGATGCCGGCGAGCGCGCACAGGTCGAGCACGACGCCGCCGTGCACGGGCACGCTTGCGCCGCACACCCCGCTGCGTCCCGCTGCTGCAGTGACCGGGACCCGGTCGGCGTTGCAGACGGCGAGGATCGCGGCCACCTCGTCGGTGCTCTCGGGCCTGGCGACGACGGAGGCGAGCCCCGGCACCTCCCCGTCGAGCGCCCACTGCATCGCGACCGGCCACCAGTCGCGGCTGGCCTCCGCGACCTCGGAGGCATCGGTGACGACGCTGGCACATGCATCGCGCAGTCGACGGAGTGTGGCGTCGCTGACCTCGATTCGGGGGGCACCGATGTGCGGGCGCGGCGAGTCGACTACGCCTTCGAGTGCGATCGGCGGGACAGGGGTCATGCGCCGATGATCGCGTCGAGTGCTGTCTCCGGGAGCGCGGCGGACGTCCGTTCCCGAGTGACGGCGTCACGGAAGGCGGCGACCTGGCTCTGGCGCTCGGCGTCGGTCCACCCCAGCTCCGGCGCCATCACCGCGGCCACATCGTCGGCTGCACGGCTCGCGTCGTCCCGGCCGAGCAACCGCGCTCGAGTGCGCCGGCTGAGGACGTCATCGAGCGTGCGCGCCATCTCGTGACGCACCGCGTGCACGGCTTCGGCTCGCACGTAGGGCAGGCCCGCCACGAGCGGACGAGCGAGGTCGGGATCGCTCGCGGCCAGCAACGCGACCGCCTCGCCCTCCGTGCCGTAGCGCGACGCGAGGTGTGCGTCGAGCGCGCCGCGTGACCGATTCGCGTCGAACCCGTCACCGCCGAGGAGGATCACGTGCTTGGTCGAGCTGCGCCGTCGGACGTCGAGCTGCTCGGCGACCTCGTCGACTGTGTCGGCCGCCATGCGTCGGTAGGTGGTGAGCTTGCCGCCCGTGACCGTCACGACACCGCTCGGTGAGCGGCGCACCGCGTGGCGACGCGACAGGTCGGCGGTGCGCTCGCTCGTCGCGTCCTTCACGAGCGGCCGCAACCCGGCCCAGGTGCCGAGGATGTCGGCCTGCGTCACACCGGTCGTCACCGATGCGTTGAGCGCGCGCAGCACGTACTCGATGTCGCCGGGAGTGCACTGCGGGTCGTCGAGTGGTCCGTCGTAGTCGGTGTCGGTCGTGCCGATGTACGCGAGGTCGCCCCATGGGACGACGAACAGCGAACGCCGATCCTTCGGGACAGGGATCACCACAGCCACGTCGTTCTGCGTCTTCTGCCACGGCACGGTGATGTGGATGCCCTTCGCCGGGCGGATCGAGCGCGAATGCTCGCCTTCGTCGAGCGCGCGCAGATCGTCGGCCCACACGCCGGTGGCGTTCACCACGACCCTCGCCCGCACCTCGATCTCGGTGCCGTCGGCTTCGACGGTCGCGCCGGTCACCGCACCGTTCGTGTCCTTCGCCAACCGCGTGACCGACGCGTAGTTGGCGACCGCCGCACCTTGTGCGGCTGCCGTCCGCGCGATGGTGAGCGTGAGACGCGCGTCGTCGGCGTGCGCGTCGTAGTAGAGGTACGCCGACGCGAGCCGTTCCACCGGCATCGTCGGCATGTGTGCCAGAGCCTCGTCCTTGCTGAGCCGCTTGTGCAGCTTGCCGATGCGCACGCCGCCGGTGAGGTCGTACATCCACATCGCCGACCCGAGGGCCCGCGCGATCTTCGGGTTGATGAGCCCGTCGCGGGAGAAGATCGGGATGAGAAAGGGGAGCACCCGCACGAGGTGTGGTGCGGTCTTGCGGAGGCGCTGCCTCTCGGCGAGGCCCTCGTAGACGAGGGCGTATTCGCCCTGCTGGAGGTACCGAAGCCCGCCGTGCACGAGCTTGGACGACTTGGACGAGGTTCCCGAAGCGAAGTCGTGCCGTTCGACGAGCGCCGTGCGCAACCCGCGCGTCGCCGCGTCGAGGGCAACCCCCGCGCCGGTGATGCCGCCGCCGACCACCAACACGTCGAAGTGCTCATCGCCGAGCCGCGCGAGCGCAGTCGGACGATCGAACGGGGGAACCGACATCGGCGGTCATCCTAGGATCGCCTCGTGGAGCCGGCGGAATCAGGGGCCGTGCTCTCGACACCGCTCGACGGCGGCGGTGTCTCGGGCGAGCTCGTTCGATTGCACCTCGATGACGGCTCGACGCGCATCGCCAAGCGCCCGGCGTCAGATCCTGCCGTGCGGGAGCGGCAAGCCAAGCTCGGGATGTACGAGCGCGAAGCGCGTTTCTACCGCGAGCTCGCGTCGCGCGTTCCGGTGCGAACGCCTCACTGCTTCTTCGCGTCGGACGAGCTCTTGTTGCTCGAAGATCTCGCGCCCGCAGTTGCCGGCACGTTCACCGCGGGGCTGACCGACGCGCGCGTCGAGGCCGTCATCGATGCGTTCGTCGCGATGCACGGCGAGTGGGCCGCTCGCCACGATCTGGCGGGGCTGTCTTGGTTGTGGCGCGTCGCGCCCGACGAAGCCGCGCGGTGGCAGACCAACCTCGAGGAGCGGCTGCCGCGGTTCGTCGATCGCCACCGAGCTGTGCTCACCGATGACGACGTCGTTGTCGCCGAGATGGTGACGGAGCGCCTGTCATCGCTGATGCTCACCGCCGCGGGGCTGCCGGCGACGCTCTGTCACGGCGACCCTGGACCGCCGAACCTCATGTTCGGCCCCGCGGGCGACGAGCCGGCGTTCGTCGACTGGCAGCTCGTGGCCGCCCGCCCGGGAGCGCTCGATCTGGCGTGGCTGCTCGTGCTCGGCGTCCCCGTGGGCGCGTATCAGCACCGTCGCGTCGCGTGGCTCGACCGATACCGTGGAGCACTCGGACTCGATCTTCACGACTTCCACCGGGTCTATGCCCTGGGCATCGCGCTCGCGGCGAGAGCACCGATCTGGATGGGAGGTGCGCCGGATACCGAGCGGAGCGCGCATGTGGATGCCTACGCCGCGGCGACCATCTCGAGAGTGTTCGCGGCAGTCCGACACCATGATGTGGCGACGACGGTTCTCGCCGGCTGAAAGGACTCGAACGCAATGCCTGACCTGAAGGGCAGCAAGACTGAAGACAACCTCAAGGAAGCGTTCGCCAGCGAGAGCCAGGCAAACCGGCGCTACCTGTACTTCGCGCAGAAGGCCGACGTCGACGGCTATCCCGAGGTCGCGGCACTCTTCCGCTCGATCGCCGAAGGCGAGACCGGTCATGCGTTCGGGCACTTCGACTTCCTGGCAGTCGTCGGCGACCCGATCACCGGCACCCCCGTCGGCTCGACCGAGGAGAACCTCCGCACCGCCATCGCCGGCGAGACCTACGAGTACAGCGAGATGTACCCCGGGTTCGCTCGCACCGCACGTGACGAGGGCTTCGACGACGTGGCCGAGTGGCTCGAGACCCTCGCTCGTGCCGAGAAGAGCCACGCCGCGCGGTTCAACCAAGGCCTCGATTCGGTGCGCTGACGCGGTCCATCCGTGAGCAAGCTCACTCTCGACGACATCAGCGATGTGCGCGCGTACGAGCGCGAGCGCGACGAGTTCCGCAAGCAGATCATCGAGATGAAGAAGGCGCGACGCGTCGCGCTCGGGCACCTCGTCACGCTTGTGTTCGAGAACCGCGAGACCGTGCGCTTTCAGATCCAGGAGATGGCGCGGGTCGAACGGATGCTGACCGACGAGGCGATCCAGACCGAGCTCGACATCTACAACGCGCTGATCCCCGAGGCGAACCAGCTGACCGCGACGCTGTTCGTCGAGCTGACGACCAAGGCCGAGCTGGAGGAGTGGCTCCCCAAGCTCGTGGGCATCGAGCGCTGTGTCGGGCTGCGGGTCGGCCAGGGTCGCAAGGGTGCCGAGGCGATGGTCGTGCGCGGCCGTCCCGGAGGCCGACCACGCGGCGCGACTGACTCGGCCGGACGCGACATCGTCAGTGCACTACGTGTGGCTCGACCTGACCGATGTTCAGGTCGACCGGTTCGCCGACGAGGGCGCGACGCTGTTCGTGGATCACCCCGCGTATCGGGCCGAGACGGCCCTCACCGCCGAGACTCGGGCCGCGTTGCTTTCCGACCTGCGGCAGTGACAGTTTGGGTTGGCCGCAAGCGGAAATCCGCCCCTACCATGAGATCCGGCTCCTTCGGGAGCACAACACCAGGCCCCTCCGGAAGTGAACCCCCTCTTGAGCAACTCGTCGTCATGGCGCGATCAGGCCGCCTGCCGCGGTCTTGATCCCGAGGTCTTCTACCCCGTCACCGAGGAAGAGGAAGCGACCGCAAAGAGCATCTGCGCTGACTGCACCGTCCGACAACACTGCCTCGAGCACGCCATCACTCATCGTGAGAAGGACGGCATCTGGGGCGGCGCGACCGAGCGGGAGCGACGGAGGATCATCCGTCAGCGACGCCGCACCGCCTGAGCGAACAGCCTGAGCGAACCGATCACGGCAGAGGGGGGACCGCTCGTGGGGGAGCCGCCGAGCCTCGAGGCGCTCGGGGGATGGCGCGCGGTGCTCGGTCGCCTCGCGTCGAGCGAAGACCTGAGCCACGACCAAGCGCGAGCTGCGATGGCCGAGATCCTGGAAGGCGCGGCGACGCCGGCCCAGATCGCTGGCTTCGCGGTCGCCCTGCGGATGAAGGGCGAGACCGTCGAGGAGCTCGACGGCCTGCTCGACGCGATGCTGGCCGTTGCTGCGACAGTCGATGTGCCCGACGATGTGCGTGACCGGCTCGTCGACGTGGTCGGCACCGGTGGGGATCGCAGTCACACGATCAACGTGTCGACACTGTCCGCGCTCGTCGTCGCCGGGGCCGGTGTTCCGGTGTGCAAGCACGGCAACCGCGCGGCGTCGTCATCGTGCGGAGCGGCCGATCTGCTCGAGGCGCTCGGTGTGGCGCTCGAGCTCGACGGCGACGGTGTCGCACGATGCATCAACGAGGCCGGCATCGGCTTCTGCTTCGCGCCGCGGTTCCACCCCGCGCTGCGCCACGCTGGTCCCGCCCGCCGCGAGCTCGGCATCCCCACGGCGTTCAACTTCTTGGGCCCGCTCGCGAACCCCGCCCGCACTCGCAGGCAGCTCGTCGGGGTGAGCGACCCGACCATGGCCGAGCGCATGCTCGGCGTGCTGGCGGAGCGTGGGTCACACCATGTGCTCCTCGTCCACGGTCACGACGGCCTCGACGAGCTCACGACGACGACCACGTCGACGGTCCACGAGCTCGAGAACGGACAGGTCCGCACATGGGTGCTCGATCCTCGAGACCTGGGGCTCGCGCTCGCCCAGCCGGACGAGCTGCGCGGCGCGGATCCGGCGACGAATGCTGCGATCGCGCGGGCGGTGCTCGGGGGCGAGACTGGAGCACCACGAGACGTGGTGCTGCTCAACGCCGGGGCCGCGCTCGTGGCCGCGGGCAGCGCGATGGCGGTCGCCGAGGGCATGGCGCAGGCCGCGAAGTCGATCGACAGCGGGAATGCGACCTCCGCGCTCGAGCGCCTCGTGGCAGTCTCGAACGCCGCCGGGGACGCCGCCGGGTAAGGAGCGCCCAATGGGTCAATCTGAGCTGCTGAACCGACATCGGGCGGTGATGCCCTCGTGGCTCACGCTGTACTACGAGTCGCCGATCGAGATCGTGAGCGGTTCGGGGTGTCGCGTCACCGATCACGAGGGTCGGTCGTACCTCGATCTGTTCGGCGGCATCCTCACGACGATGACGGGGCACTCGGTGCCCGAGGTCGTCGACGCGATCCGCGACCAGGCCGGAAGGCTGTTGCACACATCGACCCTCTACCTGATCCGTCCGATGGTCGAGCTGGCCGAGAAGATCGCGGGCCTGTCGCGCATCCCCGACGCGAAGGTGTTCTTCGTCAACTCAGGGTCAGAGGCGAACGAGACCGCGCTCCTCCTCGCCTCGTCGCTCCGCAAGTCGAACCAGATCCTTGCGTTGCGCAACAGCTATCACGGCCGGTCGTTCGCGACGATGGGGATCACGGGCAACCGCGGGTGGTCGCCGAGCAGCCTCAGCCCGTTCAGCGTGCACTACGTGCACAACGGCTACCGGCTGCGCTCGCCGTTCCGGAACCTCGACGACGCCGGATTCGTCGAGGCCTGCGCGGACGATCTGCGCAACGTGATCGAGACGACGACCTCGGGCGACGTCGCCGCGATGATCGTCGAGCCGATCCAGGGGGTCGGCGGGTTCTGTGTTCCGCCGGACGGGTTCTTCGGCGCGATGAAGAAGGTGCTCGACGAGTACGAGATCCTCTTCATCTCGGACGAGGTGCAGACCGGGTGGGGCCGCACCGGCGAGCACTTCTGGGGCTACGAAGCCCACGGCGTCGTGCCCGACGCGCTCACGTTCGCGAAGGGCCTCGGCAACGGGCTCGCGATCGCAGGCCTCGTGGCCCGGGGCGATCTCATGGACTCCATGCCGGCCAACTCGATCTCGACCTTCGGCGGCAACCCGCTTGCAACGGCGGGCGCGCTCGCGAACTTGCAGTACCTGCTCGACAACGACCTGCAGGGGAACGCGCTGCGCGTCGGCTCCTACCTCCTCGAACGGCTGCGGCCACTCGCGGACCGCTATGTGACGGTCGCCGAAGTGCGGGGCCGCGGCCTCATGATCGGCATCGAGCTCGTCGAGGAAGACGGGCGCACCCCGAGCGCGCGCCGCGCGGCTGCGTGCCTCGAGGCATGCAAGGCGGGCGGCGTGCTCATCGGCAAGGGCGGCCTCTACGGCAACTGCCTGCGCGTGGCACCGCCGCTTTCGATCACGCTCGAAGAGGCCGAGGAAGGCGCCGCGGTCATCGCCGATGCACTCGCGCGGCTTTCCGGCGAAGAGGGCAGCGACCACTAGCCTCCGCCAGCGTGCTGGTCAGGGTCCCGGCTTCATCCGCGAACATGGGTCCGGGCTTCGACGCGCTCGGCCTCGCGCTCGGGATGTACCTCGAGGTGCGCTTGGCGAAGGGTGATGCACTGGCCGACGGACACCCTTCGCTCGTCGCCTTCGCGTCCGCCGGCGGAGAGGGCCCGATCTCGGTCCGGTCCCAGATCCCGATGGGCCGCGGTCTCGGCTTCTCGGGAGCCGCGCGCGTCGCCGGTGTGCTCGCCGCGCTGGCACAGAAGAACGACGGTGCCGACGTCGACGCTCTCGCCGACGAGACGCTCGATCGTGCGGCGGCGCTCGAAGGACACGAAGACAACGTCGCCGCCTCGCTCTATGGAGGCGTCGTCGCCGTCGCCGGGGGAACCGCGGTTCGGGTGCCGCTCGGGCTCGAGCCGACCATCGTCGTGTGGGTGCCGACCGCGCGGACATCGACCGAGGAGTCGCGCGGCAAGCTGCCGGCGTCGGTCTCGTTGGCCGACGCGACGTTCAACGTGGGGCGCACCGCGCTGCTCGTCGCGGCGCTCGCGGCGGGGGATGCGGCCGCGCTGAGCTCGGCAACGGCAGACCGTCTCCACCAGGACATTCGCCTGGCTGCGGCACCTGAGAGCCGCCGAGCGATGAACGCTGCAGTCGAGGCCGGTGCGTGGTGCTCGTGGCTGTCGGGATCAGGGCCGACGATCGCGGCGCTCGTCGCTCCCGATGTAGCGAAGGCCGTCGCCGCCGCGTTGCCCTCGACAGGTCAGGCCCGCGTGCTCAGCCTCGACCATCGAGGCGCCGTCATCGAGCGCTGAGCCTCCATCGGCGGGCCGATTGGCGCGCCAGTGGTCGCTGGGCGACCCCAGCCGTGCCAGTGGCGGCCGGCGCGTCGCGGCTACGGGGAGAGGTCGGTACCCGTGGGCGGCTGGGCCCTCGAGTCGAGACCGAGCTGGGCTTCGAGCCGAGCGATCTCATCGTGCGCTTCTTCGAGCGCGTCGAGCTGCGAGTGCATCCGTTCGATCGCCTCGCAAGTCGGCTCGACCAGCTGCTGTTGCGCCGACCCCAGTGTGACGACGCGCGTTGCCAACGCCTCGAGCGCCATCACTTGCTCGGTGAGATCGACGAGCAGCATGCGTCGGTGCGCCTTCGGAGCGAGGGAAGCCGCGACCAGGTCACGATCGATGGCGACGGCGTGCAGCTCGATGTCTTGCGCGAGCACGGCGATCGTCGGCGGATCTTCTTGCCGGCGCGAGCGACGCGGCATCCACGGTCGCACGGAGGCGACGACTCGACGCAGACGCCGATGCAGGCGCGCTGACCAACACGGGTCGAAGAGCCAACGCAGCGGCGCGGTGCCGCGGCCTCGGATGCCGACACGGTTCGAGACCCTCAGCCGATGCACGAAGTACAAGGCGGTCAGGGCGACGACAGCGACGACGACGGCAAGCCCCAGCACCGGTCCCACGGAGACGAGGCTATCGAGCGCGGTCGAAACCGTGGTCGCGGTTTGGTGAACGGGGGGTGAGCGAGGCGATGCGAGGGAGCACAGAGGCGAGGCCGCCGTCGCAGTGCACGACCCGCACCTGGTCGGCATGGGCGTCGAGCCAGCGGGCGATGCAGCCGATCTCGTCGACGAGGTCGGCTCGCAGCGGCATGTCGGCCTCGGGGGCGAGAGGCGGCGCCTCGAGGTTGTCGAGCCCGGCGAGCGGGGGATCGGCATCGACGGGCCAGCACCGCAACAGCACGCCGTTCTGGACCTCGGCGCGGAACTGGCCCGCGCGCTCGACCACCACGGTGCCGGCGTCACGCAACCGCTCCACGTGGCGCTGTCGCCGCAGCGCGCCGCCGAGGGCCTCGGCGCGATCGCGCACGTCGGCGGCTTCCTCGAACCGTTCCGCATCGGCGAGGGCGGTCATCTGCTGACGCAGCGGATCGAGCAACAGCTCGGGATCGGTCGTGATGCCTCTCACGGTGCGATCGACGATGGCGCGGTAGTCGGCCTCGGAGATCGCCCCCGAGCACGGGCACGTCGAGACGCCGAGCTGCGCGGACGCGCAGGGGGCCGGCCGGTCGCAGCGACCCGGCGCCGCGCTGCATCGTCGCAGGGGGATCGCGGTCTCGATCGCCTCGATGACACGACGGGCCGCTGCAGCCGAGGGCAACGGACCGATGTAGCGGGCGCCGTCGGCGCGCGCGGTGCGCGCGACCGCGAGCCGCGGAAACCGCTCGTTGGTCGTGAGCTTCACGTAGCTGTACTTGCCCCACTGCTTCCCTTGTCGGTTGAAGCGCGGTTGCAGGCGATGGATGAGCCGGAGCTCGAGCACCGCCGCGTCGAGCGGTCCCGTGCACGCGATGTGATCGATCTGCTGCGTCTCCCGGAGCAGCTGGCCGATCTTGCGCCGGTCGTCGCTCGAGAAGTACGAGCGCACGCGCTGGCGCAGGTTCGTTGCCTTGCCGACGTAGAGGGGACGGCCTCCTGCATCGCGGAAGAGGTACACCCCGGGCCGCCGCGGCAGTCGATCGGTGAGGCGGAGCTTGGCCGCTTGCGGATGCGCGTTGATGCGGGGGAGCGCGAGCAGGTCGTCGAGCCCGAGCACGCCGTAGGCAGCAGCACGCTCGAGCAGGAAGTGGAGGAGGTCGGCCGTCGCGAGCGCGTCGTCGAGTGCTCGGTGCGACGGTTGGTGCGAGAGCCGGAAGCTCCTCGCGAGGGTGGACAACCGGCAGTTGGGCACCTCGTCGCGCACGAGACGCCGGGCGAGCGCGCACGTGTCGACCCATCGGTGCGTCATCGGCGCCCACCCCGAAGCGCGCCGCGCCGCGCCGAGGAAGCCGAGATCGAAGCGCACGTTGTGTCCGACGATCACCGTGCCCGAGCTGAATTCGTCGAACGCCGCGAGCACGGGCTCGATGCGGGGCGCAGGCATGACCATCGCCTGCGTGATGCCGGTGAGCACTGTGATCTCCGGCGGAATCGCCATGCCCGGGTTCACGAGGGTCTGGAACGTGCCCAGGCACTCGCCGCCCCGCACCTTGATCGCGCCGACTTCGGTGATGGCGCAGCGCTCGACCGATCCCCCTGTGGTCTCGAGGTCGACGACGCAGAACGTGACCTGAGACAGGGGCGTGCCGAGGTCGTCGAACGTGCGCTGCACGGAGGGACGATAAGGCGAACAGGCGTTCGAGCGCAAGAACACACGTTCGGTACTCGGGTGCCGCCAGTACGATGCCCGCCGTGTCACCCACTCGGTATCGCTGCAGCGCGTGCGGGAACCTCACCCGCTTCGACGTGGTGACGACCAGGCGCACCTGCGCGTTCCACCACTTCACGGTGGCCGGCGAGCTGACGATCGAGGACGAGCAGGTGCTCGACGAGGCCGTCGAGTCGGTGACGTGCCGTTGGTGCGGTCCGGCCGGATCGGTGCAGCCGGTGTCGGACGACGCCATCGCTGACGAGATCGCGTCATCGTGATCTCGAACGACCTCGTGCGTGGCGCGATGGAGGCCGCACTCGTCGTCGCGATCAAGGATCCGGCGGGCTCACCGAAGGCGCTGCAGCCGTTCCTCAAGTTCCAGAAGATGCCGGCGAAGGCGATGCCCGTCGTGCGCAAGGTGCTCGACACCGACGACGCGTTCCGCGAGCGGGTCGCGTCGGTCGTGACCCTCGACATGCTCGATCGGCCCGCGGTCTTGTTCCTCACTCGGCCCGATGGTTGGGAGGACGAGCTCGAGCGCCTCGCCGCCGACGAAGCGCAGGCGGCAGCCGCGGCCGACGAGGAGAAGGCGGAGAAGAGCGCGCAACGCCGGCTCAAGGCCGCCGAGACTGCTCGCACCAAGGCCGAGGAGCGCGTGAAGGAGCTCACGGTCGAAGTCGAGCGGGTGCGAGCGCTGCTCGACCAGGAGCGAGTGGCGCGCCGTCAGTCCGAGACGACCGCTCACAACGTGACGTGGGATGTCGACAACCTGCGCAAGCAAGTGCGCGAGCTCGAGGCGGCCGCCGAGGGCTGGGCGTCGGAGCGCGAAGCGCTGCTGGCCGCGCGCGGTTCCTACGAGCCGCCGCCCGAACCTCCTCGTGAACCGCCTCCCGCCCCCGATCTCAGTGGCGTTGTCACCGCCCTGCACGACGCCCGTGGCGCGCTCGATGCAGCGACCCGGTCTCTCGACGATGCGATCCGCTCGGTTCCTGAGACCGGTGGCCCGGAGGCTCACGAACCGCTCGCGCACGACCGCCGCATCCGTCCCGCGAAGCACACGCGGCGGCCGGAGCCGCTGCCCGGCGGGTTGCACGACGACTCGGACGATGCGGCTCGATACCTCGTCGCGTTGCGCCACGTCGTCGTGGTGGTCGACGGCTACAACGTCGCCAAGCGAGCGTGGCCCGAGCTGCCGTCGCTCGTCGAGCAACGTGACCGATTGCTCGATCGCCTCGTACGGCTGCACGCGAGCACTCGTGCCGAAGTGTGGGTCGTGTTCGACGGCACGCAGGCGGGCGGGGTCGCCCCGTCGAAGGGTCAGCCCGTGCGCGTGCTTTTCACACCGGCGGGCACGACCGCCGACGAGCAGATCCTGCACCTCGTGCCGACCGTTCCGCGCGAGCGGCCGGTGGTCGTCGCATCCTCGGACCGCGAGGTCGCGGACGGCGCGCGCCGGCTCGGCGCGAACGTGATCTCGGCAGAGCAGCTCCTAGTCGCCAGCTGAACACCCGCACGCGCTTCCACCGCCCGAGCCGTTCGCGCGATTGGCCGCGGCATAGTCCGGCTACCGCGCGAACGCTGGGTAGGGGCGGGACCGTTTGCGCGATTGGCCGCGGCATAGTGCGGCTACCGCGCGAACGCTGGGCGGGGCGGGCTGGCTCGGGAATGTCGCACCCCTGTGCACACTGCTCGTATGGCGACGTTCACGATCAGCTGCGACGACTGCATCATGCGAGACACAGAGGCATGCGACGACTGTGTGGTGACGTTCCTGTGCGATCGCCCCGAGCGCGGCGCAGTCGTCTTCGACCTCGAGACGGCGCGCACCGTCCGGCTCCTGGGCCAGGCCGGCTTGGTCCCTCCGTTGCGGCACGCCACTCGGTGACGGCCCGCCGGCCGGTACCGTGCCCACCGTGCGAGAGCTCACCGCGCGGGTGCTCGAGGTCGGCCGCGAGGCGGGCCTCGACGCAGTCGGCGTCGCTCCGGCCACGCCGTTCACGCGGGCTCGAGAGGCGCTCGAGCATCGCAAGCGAGAGGGACTGCACGGCGGCATGGCGTTCACCTACAAGAACCCGGCACGCTCGACCGATCCCGACGCCGCGCTCGAGGGGGCGAGGGCGATCGTCGTCGGGGCTCGCTCCTATCGCGTCGCGGCGACATCACCGCTCGCGGGTCGCCCGACCGCCGTCGTGGCTCGCTACGCGCAGCGCGACCACTACAAGCTCCTCGGCGACGGGCTGCGTGCGGTTGCCGCCGAGCTCAAGGCCGCGGGCTGGAAGGCGCGGGTCGTCGTCGACGACAACGCACTCGTCGACCGCGAGGCCGCGTATCGCGCTGGGCTCGGTTGGTTCGGCAAGAGCGCGAACATCCTCCTGCCCGGAAGGGGCTCGTGGTTCGTCCTCGGTTCCGTCGTCACCGATGCGCCACTCGACGCGTCGAACGGACCGGTCGACGATGGCTGCGGCTCGTGTCGCAGGTGCATCGACTCGTGCCCGACAGGAGCGATCGTCGCACCAGGAGTCGTCGATGCCCGGAGATGCCTCGCATGGCTCGTGCAGTCGCCGGGCGTGTTCCCGAAGGACGCGCGTGTCGCCCTCGGCAATCGCCTGTACGGGTGCGACGAGTGCCAGGAGGTGTGCCCGCCGAACATGGTGGCCGACCGGCGCGCCGACGACGCCGACGACGCCGACGACCCCGAGGTGCCAGCACCAGGCGTCGACGTCCTCGACTTGCTCGCTGCGTCCGACGAGACGCTGCTCGCACGCCACGGCCGCTGGTACATCCCCGATCGAGAGGTCCGCTATCTCCGCCGCAACGCTCTGATCATCCTCGGCAACATCGGCGATGGCCGAGAGCCCGAGGTCGAGGCGGCGCTGCGCACCTACCTCGCGGATCCCGACGACCTGCTGCGCGCCCACGCCGCGTGGGCCTGCGTTCAGCTCGACCGTGCTGATCTTCTCGCGCTCGTCGCCGATGATCCGAGCCCGCTCGTGCACGCCGAGCTGTGAGGCATCTGCTCGTCACCAACGACTTCCCTCCGAAGCACGGTGGGATCCAGGCCTATCTCTGGGAGCTCTGGCGACGCCTTCCGCCCGACGACGTGACCGTGCTCACCACGCCTCACCCGGAAGCCCGCGCGTGGGACGCCGCGCAGCCGTTTCGCGTCGTGCGCGACCGCGACCGCGTGCTGCTCCCCACGCCGCCGCTCGCGCAGCGCATCACCCGCCTCGCTCGCGATGTCGGCGCCGAGCTGATCGTGCTCGACCCTGCGCTGCCCGTCGGGCTGCTCGGCCCGAGGCTCTCGATTCCCTATGCGCTGGTGTTGCACGGCGCTGAGGTCACGGTGCCGGGTCGCTTGCCGGTGGGCCAGCAGGTGATGAGCTCGGTCCTTCGCGGCGCGCAGGTCATCATCGCCGCCGGCGGCTACCCCGCGTTCGAGGCCCGGCGAGCGGCTCGGTGTGCGTTGCCGATCGTCGTCGTGCCTCCGGGGGTCGACGCCCAGCGCTTTCGTCCCCTCGCCCCGGACGAACGAGCCGACGTCCGACGCAGGCTCGGTCTCGACCCCGACGGCCGCGTGATCGTCGGCGTGAGCCGGCTCGTCCCCCGGAAGGGGTTCGACACGCTGCTCAAGGCCGCGTCGCGCCTCGTCGCCACGAGGCCCGACCTCGAGGTCGCGATCGCGGGCGGGGGCGCGATCGCCAGCGACTCGAACGCGTCGCGGCCGAACAGCAAGCGCCGGTGCGCTTCCTCGGTCGAGTCGCCGACGACGACCTGCCGTCGGTCTACGCCGCTGGCGACGTCTTTGCGATGCTGTGCCGCGATCGCTGGGCGGGGCTCGAGCAAGAGGGCTTCGGCATCGTCTTCCTCGAGGCGGCGGCATGCGGAGTCCCCCAGGTCGCGGGGCACAGCGGCGGCTCCGACGAGGCGGTCGTCGACGGGGTCACCGGACGCGTCGTGCACGGAGACGACCCGCTTGCCGTCGCTGCCGCGCTCGCACCGATGCTCGATGACGCGACTCTGCGTCAGCGGATGGGCGACGCCGCGCGTGCACGTGCGATCGACGAGTTCGACTACACGCGCCTCGCCGCGCGTCTGGCCGACGCGCTCGCCGGACGCCTGGACGGTCGAACGTGACCATCCCGAAGACGATCATCCCGAAGACGATCATCACAGCGTCGTGGATCGGCACCGTCATCTTCGGCGTCACGGCGATCGCGGCCGCGATCGACCCCGACCTCTTCGCGGGCGTCGCACTCGCCGTCGCGCTCGTGCTGTTCTTCGTCGGATGCGCGGTGTTCCTCGTCGCGTTCCTGAAGGCAGTCGGCCGCAGCCGCGAGGTCGACATCGGGATCGGCGGCCTTTACTTCCTCGCGGGCTCCGCGCCGCGTGAGGTGCAGCTGCATCTGCTCGGCTCGCTCGGAGCCGAGGTCGTGATCGCGTTCGCGACTGCGTCGGCTCGTCCGTTCACGAGCCTCGCCTTCGGGATGCTCGTGCCCGTGTACGGCCTCGGATGCTGTGGCCTGTGGGGAGCCCGTTACGGGACGTTCTCACCCCGATCGACGTCAGCGGGCTCGAGTGGGCTTCGAGACCGCGGGGCTGATAGAGCAGAATGACGCCATGGCCGACCAGGCGACCGAGCACGTCACGATCGACGCTCCGCCGCAGAGGTGCTGGGAAACCGCGCTCGAGTTCGAGCGGTATCCCGAGTGGGCCAAAGACCTCAAGCGTGCGGTGGTGCTGTCCCGAGACGGCGACGACCGGCCTCAGGAGGTCGAGTTCACGGCCGCGGCGATGGGCCGGTCGACGAAGTACATCCTTCGGTACGACTACTCCGGCGCACCGCAGCGCTTGTCGTGGTCGCTCGTCGAGGGCGACATCATGAAGGCGCTCGACGGGTCGTACCTGTTCGCGCCGTCGGCGACCCACCCGGGCGCGACCGACGTCACCTACGACCTGAGCGTCGAGGTCGTGGTGCCGCTGCCAGGGTTCGTGAAGCGCCGCGCCGAGGTTCGCATCTTGCACACGCTTTGGGAGCTGAAAGCTCGAGTCGAGCAGTAGTGCCGCGGGTCCTGCTGCTCACCGGCAAGGGTGGGGTCGGCAAGACGACGACCGCGGCCGCAACCGCGCTGCGCTGCGCCGCGCTCGGGCACCGCACGCTCGTGCTCTCCACCGATCCGGCGCACTCACTCGCTGACGCATTCGGGGTGCCGCTCGGCCCGCAACCGAGCACGATCGCACCCAAGCTCGCCGGGCAGCAGCTCGACGCGCAGGCGCGGCTCGAAGCCTCGTGGAAGGAGCTACGCACCTTCCTTTCGGCGCTGTTCCAGTGGGTCGGTGTGCAGGCCATCGAGGCCGAGGAGCTGTCGATGCTGCCGGGCCTCGACGAGGTCTTCGCCTTGGGTGATCTACGCGAGCACCTCGACTCGGGGCTCTACGACGTCATCGTCGTCGACTGCGCGCCGACCGCCGAGACGCTGCGCCTGCTGACGCTCCCCGAAGTCCTGTCGTGGTGGATGGACCGGCTCTTCCCGCTGACCCGGCAGGTCACGAAGCTCGTCGGGCCTGCACTGTCGTTCTCGACCTCCCTGCCGATACCTGACGCGAACGTGTTCGACGCGCTCCAGCGCTTCTACGACCGCATCGAGGGGGTGCGTCACGTGCTCGCCGATCCTGTGCAGACGAGCGTCCGGCTCGTCGTGAACCCGGAGCGGATGGTCATCGCGGAAGCGCGGCGCACCTACACCTATCTGTCATTGTTCGGCTACCGCGTCGACGCGGTGGTTGCCAACCGGCTGCTGCCGGCCGATGTCACCGACCCCTGGTTCGACGCGTGGAAGCTCACGCAGCAGGCCCACCTTTCCGAGATCGAGACTGCGTTCGCCCCCTTGCCTGTCCTTCGTGCCGCCCTCGCGCCTCGCGAGCTCATCGGCGCCGACGCTCTCGAAGCGTTCGGTCAGGAGCTCTACGGTGAGCTCGATCCGTCCGTGGCCATGCACGACGGATCGCCGATGCAGGTCTCGCAACGGGACGGTGCATGGGTGCTCGTGGTCGAGCTGCCCTTCGCCGAGAAGGATCAGCTCGCGTTGAGCCGCAAGGGCGACGAGCTGCTTGTCACCATCGCGGGCCACCGCCGCGCGATCCTGTTACCCGACTCCCTTCGCCGTCGTCGGGTGGTCGATGCGGTCGTCGACCGCGATCGGCTCGAGGTCGTGTTCGGGGAGCGGGGATGAATGGGGGCGAAGTGAGCAGCGAGCCCGGCGAGCCCGGCGAGCCCAATGAGGCCATTGGCCACTTGCAGGCGGCCGCGCTCGAGATGATCTCGGCTGCTCGGGCGTTCCTCGAGGTCGCCGAGAAGGTCGTGCAGAACCCCGAGACCGTGCGCAGCGCCGTCGTGACCGTCGCCTCCCTGGCCAAGGCCGTGATCCAGTCAGTCGACAACGGCAGCGGGTCGCATGGCGAGACCGGCGCTGGCACGAACGGCGACGACCCGCCATCGCGCGTGGAGCACATCCAGCTCTCATGAAGTTCAGCGAGCTGCGCACGCCCGGTGGTCGGCCGTTGCCACTGCACCCTCGGCTCGCGGTCATCGAGGCAAACGGGGAGATCCGTAGCCAGGTGCTCACCGCGCTCCGCAACGCGATGCGTCCCGGCGGCTCGGCGGCCGGCTACGTCGAAGTGCACGGCGTGCTCCTCGACTTCGACCGCGAGACGTTGCGCGTGCTCGATCTCGACCCGGCACCCGAGCTGGTGCTCGACGCTGCCAGCATCCCGATCGAGGCGTATGGCTCAGCGGGACGTCGCCCGCACCCCATCGACGATGTCGCGACGAACCACAGCGATCTCGTCGACGCTCGTCGCCATGAGGTCCAGCTGGCGCTCGACGTGGTCGCGATCATGCAAACCGCGCTGCGCGCAGCGACCGACGAGCGCGACCGGGCCGCGGGCGCGTTCGCGGCAGCGAGCGGTGAGCTCGCCGACGCGATCGCGTCGAGAGATGCGGCATACCGGGCCGTCGAATCGCTGGCTGACGCGGTTCAGGACGATCCCGACGACATCGTCGACGCGGAGCTCGTCATCGAGGAACCACCCGATGTCGACCCGTGGGCCGAACAGCGCGTCACCCGTCTCGGCGCGGTGGACGCCGCAGAACGGCGCGTCCTCGAGGCCCGGGCCGAGGTGGAGCAGTCGGCTCGCGCCGCAAACCCCGCCCGCCTCGACCAGCACGATCGTGCTGCGCTCGAGGCCGCCCACGACGCCGTGCTCGATGCCGATGAGCGCGCGGGCCGCCGCCTCGGCGGTGCCTCCGCGCGCAAGCGACTCGACGAGGCCCGCGCCGCCGAGCGAGTCGTCCTCGATCGCCTCGGGCTCGACTCGTACAGCGACTTCCTGTTGCGCTCGTCGATGGGCGCGACCGACCCGAGCGCGGAGCTACGGCTCGAGATCGCACGGACCGAGCTGATGGAAGCGGAACGAGCGCTGACGGTGGCCCGCGTCGCCTCGGAAGCCGTTCCCGACCCCCTGCCCTCGGAACCCGCTGTCGCGGCAGCTCCGGAGGTCGTCACGGCACCCGCAGTCCCGACGGCTTCGCCGCCGGCCGTGTTGGGCGAAGGCGCGGCCCGACTCGCAGCGGCGACCCGAGCTCGCGACGACGCCATCGCGGCGGAGCAACGCGCGACACGCGACCTACAACGAGGTCGCCGCGGCGTTGGCCGACGCCGAGGCCAAGCTTCTCGAGGTGTCCGTTCGCCACGACGAAGCGGAGCAGACGCTCGTCCAGGCGCGTGTTCCTCTCGATGCCGCGCTCGCCGAGGTGTCAGCGAGCAACGGGCATCCGAGCGACCCCGCATGGGGCGAAAGCGCCGGAGCCGTGTCGAACGAGATCGACAGTCACCTCCTGGCGTGGCTCGCGGCTCGGGGCCAACATCCGCTCGCGGACCCGTTGCCGATCGTGCTCGACGACGCGTACCGAGAGCTCGGCAATGAGGATCTCGACGCGCTCCTGACGCGTCTCGATCACCTCGCCGACTCGCTCCATGTCGTGTACCTGACTGACGATGCGAGGGTTTTGCAGTGGGCGGCAGCGTTGTCGCCCGACCGCGGTGGGAGCGTCGTGCTCCCCGAGGCGGGGAGCGCCACTCCCGCGTAGCATCTGACACCCAGCGACGCCGACCACGCGACGCCCACCCCCTTCCAGGAGGTGTCGTGCCAGCGCTCACCACCGATACCGTTCGCGCGCTCTCCAGCTTCAGGGGCCACGGAGCTCCGGTCACCACGTGCTACCTCGATGTCGACGGTCGAAGGTTTCCGCGCCATCAGGACTACGTGCACGAGCTCGACGTGCTTCTGAGACGGGCGCGCGCCGAACAAGACGGCCATCAACACGACGGTCATCAATCGGTGCACGCGGACCTCGACAAGATCGAGCACCACGTCCGCGGTGGGATCGACCGATCCCGAGTGCGCGGCGTCGCGATGTTCTCGTGCAGCGCGGACGGCTTCTGGAAGGTGATCGAGCTGCCGGTGCGTGTCTCGAGCCAGGTCGTCATCGAGCCGGCCCCTCACGTGCGCCAGCTCGAGTCGGTGCTCGACGAGTACGAGCGCTTCGGGATGGTGGTCGCGGACAGTCAGCGCGCTCGCGTGTTCCTCTTCGAGCTGGGTGAGGTCGTCGAACGCACCGAGCTGTTCGACACCATCGAGGAGGTGAAGCACCAGCACCTGCGTCACGCGGCGGAGGTCGCGTTCCGCCTGTTCCAGGAGGAGCCCTTCGACCATCTCGTCATCGGGGCGCCGCCCGAGGTCGCGGCCGAGCTGGCCGCGTGCCTCCATCCCTACCTGCGGGGCCGGCTCGTCGAACGGCTGTCGCTCTCGGTGCAGGCGACCGACGAGCAGCTCCGCCGCGCCGCGCTCGACGTCGAGCGCGCGGTCGAGCGCAAGAAGGAGCAAGCCCTCGTGCGCAAGCTGCGCGACGCGGTCGGGTCTGGCCGTCGTGGTGTCGGGGGACTCGATCCCACCTTGCGGGCGCTCGTCGAGCGCCGGGTCGAGCACCTCTTGGTGTCGCAGGGCTATCGCGCCCCGGGGTGGCACTGCCGTCCCTGCGGCTTTCTCGCGAAGGTCGGGAGGCGGTGTCCGCTGTGCAACGAGCCGATGGACCAGACCTCCGACGTCGTCGAGCACGCGATTGAACAGGCGGTGACGCAATCGTGTCGTGTCGAGGTGTGTGTGGAGAACGCGGATCTGGACGTGCTAGGAGGGATTGGTGCCCTCCTCCGCTACTGACCAGCCTCTGCTCGCCGGCGTCGACATCGGCGGCACCAAGTGCCTCGGGGTCTGCCTCGGCGTAGACGGCACCGTGCTCGTCGAGGAACGACTGCCGACACCACGCGGTGCGGCGAACCTCACCGACACCGTGGCCGCTGTCGTCGAGGCGCTCGCAGTGAAGGCCGGGGGGCGCATCGCCGCGGTGGGGGTGGGCGCGCCCGGGCTCGTCGACCGAGAGGGCGTGTTGCGCGCGGCCCCGAACCTGATCGGCGTCACCGAGATGCCGATCCGCGATCTGCTCGTCGAACGCCTCCAGATCCCTGTGACCGTCGACAACGACGCCACGTGCGCGACCGAGGCCGAGTGGCGGCACGGAGCTGCGACGGGCGTGTCCGACGCGTTGCTCATCACGCTCGGAACCGGCATCGGCGGTGGCGTCGTGAGCGGCGGCGCGTTGCAGCGGGGCGCCAACGGCTTCATGTCCGAACCCGGGCACATGGTCGTCGACCCGAACGGGCCGCCCTGTGTGTGCGGACGCCGCGGCTGCTGGGAGCGCTACGCCTCGGGGAGCGGGCTCGCCCGCCTTGCGCGGCGACGCGGCGTTCGGCGGTCGCGCCGCGGGCGTCGTCGAGGTCGCGGGTGGCGATCCCGAGGCGGTGAGGGGCGAGCACGTGACCAGCGCCGCGCGCGCCGGAGATCCGGCGGCGCGCGAGATCCTCGACGAGTGGGCCTGGTGGCTCGCGCTCGGCCTGGCGAACCTCACGAACCTGTTCGATCCAGAGGTCATCGTGCTCGGAGGTGGGCTCGTCGAGGAAGCCGACTTGCTCCTCGAGCCGATCCGCCGACTCTATGAGGGCCTGCTGTACGCGCCCACGCACCGGCCGCGGCCTCGCCTCGAGCCGGCGGTGCTCGGCGAGCACGCGGGCGCGATGGGCGCGGCACTGATCGCCGCCAACGCACTCAGCTGGGAGCGCTGACCACTCGAGCGCGCGCCGCCCGGATCTCTTCCCACGCGGCGTCTCGTCCCTCGAATTCGCCAGTCGTCGACTCCTTGCCGGGCTCGATCAGCTTGTAGACGTCGAAGAAGTGCTTGATCTCCGCGCGGAACGATTCCGAGAGGTCGGCGAGGTCCTTGATGCCGTCCCACCGCGGATCGTCGGGAGGGACGCAGATGATCTTCGCGTCCTCGCCCGCTTCGTCGGTCATGACGAGCATGCCCACGGGTCTCGACCGCACCCAGCAGCCGGGGAACGTCGGATCCTCGAGCAAGACGAGCGCGTCCAGCGGATCGCCGTCGAGGCCGAGCGTGTCGGGGATGAACCCGTAGTCCGCGGGATACACAGTCGCGGAGAAGAGGCGGCGATCGAGACGGATGACGCCCTTCTCGTGGTCGTACTCGTACTTGTTGCGACTGCCACGGGGGATCTCGACGACCACGTCGATCGTGCCGTCGTCAACAGCGTCGTCGGGGCGCCCGGAATGAGCCATGAGCGCCATTGTGCCCCGGGTACCCTCGACCCATGGAGTTCCGCCGGATCACGAACCTTCCGCCGTACGTCTTCACGATCATCAACGGACTGAAGATCGAGGCACGGCGAGCAGGTGCAGACGTGATCGACCTCGGATTCGGCAATCCCGACATCCCGTCACCGGCAATCGCGGTCGACAAGCTCGCAGAGGCGGCGCGGAACACTCGCAACCACCGGTACTCCCAGAGCAAAGGCATCCCGAAGCTGCGTGAGGCCGTCGCCGCGTTGTACCAGCGCAACTGGGGCGTCGAGCTCGATCCCGAGACCGAGATCATCAACACGATCGGCGCGAAGGAGGGCTTCTCCCACCTGATGTGGGTGCTGCTCGCGCCCGGGGATGCGGCCGTGGTGCCGAGCCCCTCGTACCCGATCCACATCTACGGTCCGCTGTTCGCCGGTGCCGAGATCCGAGAAGTGCCGATGGGCATGGCCTCGGGTGACATCGAGTCGGGTGACGATTTCTTCGAGAGCCTCGACCGGGCGTTCCGCACCGGGTGGCCCCGTCCGCGGGTGATCGTCGTGAGCTTTCCCCACAACCCGACGACCGCGTGCGTCGACCTTGCGTTCATGCAGCGGCTCGTCGACTTCGCGCTCGAGCACGAGGTGATCGTCGTCCACGACTTCGCGTACGCCGATGTCGGCTTCGACGGCTACCAGCCGCCGTCGATCCTCCAGGCGAACGGCGCGAAGGAGTGCGCCGTCGAGCTCTACTCGATGACGAAGAGCTTCTCCATGGCTGGTTGGCGCATCGCGTTCATGGTCGGCAACGCCGAGGTCGTCGCAGCACTCGCGAAGCTGAAGTCCTACCTCGACTACGGGACGTTCCAACCGATCCAGATCGCGGCGACCGTGACGATGAACGAGGCGTCCGACTACCCGCGCGAGGTGAACGCGATCTATCAGAGCCGCCGCGATGCGCTGTGTGAGGGGTTGGCGCGCGTCGGTTGGGACTTCCCGAAGCCGAAGGGCACGATGTTCGTCTGGGCTCCGATTCCCGAGCCGTACCGCGAGATGGGGTCGCTCGAGTTCGCGTCATTCCTCGTACAGGAAGGTGATGTGGCGACGTCGCCTGGCATCGGGTTCGGCGAAGGGGGCGACCAGTTCGTGCGGTTCGCGCTGATCGAGAACGAGCAGCGCATCAACCAGGCCGTGCGGAACCTACGTAAAGCCCTCCCGAAGCTGTAAGTCCTCGTCGCCGTCCCGCGCACTGCGCCGCCCGTTTCGCGGCCCGAGAAACACTCTGTTCACGCTCGCTCCGTAGGGTGCCTTGGTGATGGAGCACTACGCGGTGCGCGTCTGGTTGCCCGATCGTCCCGGCGCACTCGGTCAGGTCGCGAGCCGGATCGGTGCGGTGCGAGGCGATGTCGTCGGCATCGAGATCCTCGAGCGCGGCGCGGGACGCGCGATCGACGAGCTGATTGTCGCCCTCCCCGAAGCGGGGCTCGTCGATCTCCTCGTCAACGAGATCGCACAGGTTGACGGGGTCGACGTCGAGGACGTCCGCTCGATCAGCGATCCGACGCGAGTCGCCCGGCTCGACGCGCTCGAGACCGCTGCGCGGTTGGTCGAGGCGCCCGACGTCGAGGCGCTGTTCGAAGTCCTGTGCGGGGATGCGATCGTCGACTTCGACGCCGACTGGTGTGCGGTCTTGCATCCCGCGGAGAGCACGTTGAGCCACGCCGTCGGGTCGCCGCCTGACGCGGCGTGGCTCGTCGCGTTCATCGAGGGCAGCAAGGTGTCCGCCGCGGTGGCCGCCGGACACGCCGGGCCTGACGACGTCGCGTGGGCGCCGCTCGCCCACGCGGGCCATGAGCTCGTGCTCGGCCGCAAGGGGCGCCCGTTGCGCGCCCGCGAGCGACAGGAGCTCGCCGCGCTCGCCCGCATCGCGGACCGCCGCTGGCTCGCCCTGGTCTAGCTGCGGGCGCGGTCGACGGCTCGCTTCCAGCCCGCGTAGCGCTGGTCGGCCCCCGCAGCGGTCGACGCGGGGGTGAACTCACGGTCGAGCTGCCAGAGCGATGCGATCTCGTCGAGCGAGCTCCACACGCCCGCGGCGAGTCCGGCGAGGTACGCGGCCCCGAGGGCCGTCGTCTCCGCGATGGTCGGGCGCGCGACAGGCACCTGCAGCTGGTCAGCTTGGAGCTGCAGCAGGAGGTCCATCACCGCGGCACCCCCGTCCGCTCGCAGCGCGACACGCTCGCGCCCCGAAGCTCGCTCCATCGCCTCGACGACGTCGCGGGTCTGATAGGTCATCGCTTCGACGACGGCGCGCGCCAGGTGCGCGCGGCCCGTCCCCCGCGTGAGACCGACGATGGTGCCCCGCGCGTACGGATCCCAGTACGGGCTGCCGAGCCCGGTGAAGGCCGGGACGATGTACACGCCCTCGGTGTCCGGGCACGACTCCGCGAGTGGGCCGATCTCGGCCGCGGCTTCGATCAGACCGAGGCCGTCTCGCAGCCACTGGATCGCGGCTCCCGTGACGAAGATCGCGCCCTCGAGTGCGTAGGCACGCGCGCCGTCGGCGAGCGTCCACGCGACCGTCGTGAGGAGGCCCTCGACGGGAGCGGGCACCTCAGGTCCGACGTTCATGAGCACGAACGATCCGGTGCCGTAGGTGTTCTTGCTCATCCCCGCCTCGAAGCACGCTTGCCCGAAGAGCGCGGCCTGTTGATCGCCGGCGATGCCCGCGATCGGGATTCCGGCGGGGATGCCCTCCGTTGCGACCGTCGTGCCCATCTCGCCGCTCGACGGCCGCACCTCGGGCAGCATCGAACGTGGCACGGAGAAGAGAGCCAGCAGCTCGTTGGACCAGTCGAGCGTCCCGATGTCGTAGAGCATCGTGCGGCTCGCGTTCGACGCGTCGGTGGCGTGCACGGCACCGCCGGTCAGCTTCCACAGCAGCCACGAGTCGACCGTGCCGAACGCGGCATCTGCGGCGGGGTCGATTGCACCCGACCGCAGGATCCACTCGAGCTTCGTGGCGGAGAAGTACGGGTCGAGCACCAAGCCGGTGCGAGACCTCACGAGGTCGAGGTGGCCCGCGTCGCGTAGCTCGTCGCAGCGCCCAGCCGTGCGACGGTCTTGCCACACGATGGCGCGATGGAGCGGCTCGCCGGTGCGCCGGTCCCACACGACGACGGTCTCGCGCTGGTTCGTGATGCCGATTGCCGCGATGGGCTCGTCGAGTCGAGACGCGAGCTCGGCGAAGGTCTGCTGCGTGACCTTCCAGATCTCTGACGCGTCGTGCTCGACCCGCCCCGGCTCGGGGAAGTGCTGCGTGAACTCCCGGTACGACCAGCCGCGCGGCGTCCCGTCTTCGCCGACCGCGAACGCGCGCACGCCCGTCGTGCCTGCATCGATCGCGACGATCACCGACATCGGCGCGGCAGGGTACAGGCGGGCGGATGCCCGCGTAACGTGCACGCGATGCGAGTCGGACTGCTGACCGGTGGCGGCGACTGCCCTGGACTGAACGCGGTGATCCGAGCGGTCGTGCGAAAGGGCGAGACGATCTACCACGACGAGCTCGTGGGCTTCCTCGACGGGTGGCGGGGTGTCATCGAGGACCGCACGTTGCCTCTCGACGTCCACTTCATGCGGGGGAGCCTTCCCCGAGGCGGCACGGTGCTCGGCACCTCACGCACGAACCCGTACAAGGTCGATGGTGGCGTCGACCGGGTCAGAGAGACGCTGAAGGCCGAACGCATCGACGCGCTCGTCGCGATCGGTGGGGAGGACACCCTCGGAGTCGCCAACAAGCTTTACGGTGAAGGCGTCGCGGTCGTCGGCGTGCCCAAGACGATCGACAACGATCTGTCCGCCACCGAGGTCACCTTCGGATTTCACACCGCCGTGCAGATCGCCACCGACGCGATCGACCGGCTGCACACGACCGCCGAGTCACACGACCGCGTGATGGTCTGCGAGGTGATGGGTCGCCACGCCGGATGGATCGCGACCTACTCGGGCATCGCCGCCGGGGCGTGCGCGATCCTCATCCCCGAGGAGCCGTTCGACATCGAAGAGCTGTGCGCGCTCATCAGGCATCGGCACAGCCAGGGTCGGTACGCGTCGATCGTCGTCGTCGCCGAGGGTGCGACGCCCAAGGAAGGCACGATGGCAGTCGTGTCGGGTGAGGTCGATCAGTTCGGGCACGTCCGCCTCGGCGGCATCGCGAACGCGATCGCAGCCGAGATCGAGGAGCGCACGGGATACGAGACCCGAGTCACGATCCTCGGGCACGTGCAGCGAGGCGGCACGCCGACTGCGTTCGACCGGGTGCTGTCGACGCGCTTTGGCATCGCGGCGATCGACGCGGTGCACGACGGTGCGTTCGGTCAGATGGTCGCGCTGCGTGCCGGCGAGATCGTGCGGGTGCCGCTGTCAGACGCGGTGGGCAGCCTGAAGACAGTGGACCCGGCGCTCTTCCACGGCGTCGCCGAAGTGTTCTTCGGGTAGCTGGGCGGCGCAGTGCGCCGCCCAGGTGCGCGAAGCACCGATTGTCGAGCGCAGCGAGCAGGAGCCGGCGGAAGCGAAGCGGACGACGGCGACGAGGACTAAGTCGTCGGCGGGGCCGCTGCGGTCGTCGCGGGAGCGGGCGGCACGGTCGTCGTTGTCGTCGTGGTCGGCAACCCTCCACCGGGTGTCGGCGGAGGCAGCCGGATCGGATCGAGCGACGGGTACGAGAACCGTGTGAGGGGCTGCGCCGAGAGGCTGCCGTCGTCGACCGGCACCTCCTTGAGCGTGCCCTCGATCGCGAACAGCACGCTGTCGACCTTCGGCGTGCCGGTCGCGGTGAAGACGAGCTGGGCCACAGCAGTGCGCTGCTCAGACCCTTGCACGACGAGGAAGTCCTTCGACAGGTCGATCGTCAGGACGCCGTCCTTCAGGTCCGCGGCGAGCAAGCGCGTGCCGCTCGGGATCGCGGTGCGCAGCCCTTGCGCCGCCTCGTCGGCCGTCGGCCCTTGCAACAATGTCGAGATCGCGACGAGCGCGTCGTCACGCGGTGAGAGCTGGCGTCCGACCCCGACGAGCCGTTCGGGACCCACCAAGAACACCTGCCCCGAGTCGCCGCCCTCGGTTGGCGTGTCAGTGGGCGAGGCAGCGGCCACGAGGTCGAACGGGACGTCGCGGGCCGGGATGTCACGCGGGGCGGCGTCGTTCGACACGCCACAACCCACCGCGACGACGCACATCGCGAGCAGGAGCCCCAAGAGGTGAAAGCGGCGTCGGGTCACTTGGTCGCTCCGACCTTGCCGGCCCTGCGTTCCTTGCGCGACAGAGGTGCCGTCGACACGAGCGGCAGCTCGATGACGAACCGAGCGCCGCGCTGACCGTCGAGCCGGTCATCCACCCACACCCGGCCGCCATGCAGGCGGACGTGCTCGTCGACGAGCGCGAGGCCGAGGCCTACCCCGTCGCCCATGCCGCGGCGCCCGGAGTTCGCACCGCGGGCGAAGCGCTCGAAGATCAGCGTGCGCTCCTCGGACGGCACACCCGGCCCGCTGTCCTCGACGGCGATCTGCACGGTGTCGCCGTGGCCGTTCCCCTTCACGTGCTCGACCGAGACGAGGCTGGCCCCGCCTCCGTGCACCCGTGCGTTGTCGATGAGGTTTGCGAGCACGCGGACCATCCGGCGCTTGTCCGCCTTCACGGTGTCACCGTCGACCTCGGGAGCCACAGCAACGCGGATGTGCTGGTCGGCGCTCACTGCCTCGACCGCATTCGGCACCAGCTCGGCGACCCTCACCTCTTCGAGGTTGAGCTGCGCCGATCCACCGTCGACCCGCGAGATCTCGAGCAGGTCCTCCACCAACCCCTGGAATCGAGCGACGTCGGCGACGAGGAGGTCGAGCGCGGCCTGCGCGCGGTCGGGCATCTCTTCGCGCCGCGACTGCAGGACCTCGGTCGAGGCGGCCAAGGTCATGAGTGGTGACCTGAGCTCATGGCTGACGTCGGATGCGAAGCGAGCGTCACGCTGGATGCGGTGCTGCAGCGCGGCGACCATCTCGTTGAAGGACGTCGTGAGGCGCGCGAGGTCGCGGTCGTCCGTGACGTCGAGGCGCGTGTCGAGGTTGCCAGCGGCGATGGCTTGCGCCGCTTTCGCCGCGTCGCGCAGCGGTCGAACCGCGCGTCTGCTCGCCCACACGCCGAGCAGCGCGCCGAGCAGTGTGGTCAGCAGCGCCGCCCCGATCAGGGCGAGGCGAATCGATCGCAGCGTGTTCTGCAGCTCGCTGAGCGACACGATCTCGAAGTAGCTCGCGTTCATTCCGACGAGCGGGACACCGACTGCGAGCACAGTGTCGCCTCGGAGCGAGTACCGCATGCGGGCGGCGCTGCCTTGCGCGACCCGCTCTCTGAGGTCGGTGGGCAGCGCGTCTCGGCCGTACTCGAGGGTCAGGGGGAACCAACGGTCGCCGAAGAGCACGAGCGGGAACGACCCGGCCGGCGTCTGGAGCGACGTGAGCAACTGGGGAACCTCGGGATCAGCCGAGCGAAGGGAGTCGCGCATGACGCGCGCATTCACGTACGTCTGCCGGAGCACCGACGCTTCGCGCTGACGGAGGATCGTCTGGCGCACGACGAGGTAGGTGGTTCCCGCGAGCAGCACGCTCAGCGCGAGGGCGCCCACCGCGAAGGTGAGTGTGATGCGGGCGCGGAGACCGAGCCTTCGAGGTCGGAAGCGGCTGAGGCGGGAGCCACGCGAAGCAGGCATGCCGATCGTCAGGGCTGCAGCCGATACCCGAGTCCCCGGACGGTCACGACATGGCGCGGGTTCGCCGGGTCTGCCTCGACCTTCGTGCGGAGGCGCCGTACATGCACGTCCACGAGCCGCCCATCACCGAAGTAGCCATACCCCCACACGCGATCGAGCAGCGTCTCGCGGCTGAACACCCTCCCCGGGCTCGACGCCAGCTCGCACAGCAACCGGAACTCGGTCTTCGTCAGATGGATCTCTTGCTGGTCGCGGAGCACGAGCCCCTCGTCCGGTGCGATCTCGAGATCGCCGAAGCGCAACCGCGAGTGCCCGGGCTCGGCGCTGCGTGCTCGCCGGAGCAATGCCCTGATGCGCGCGGACAGCTCCTTCGGCGCGAACGGCTTCGTGAGGTAGTCGTCGGCGCCCGCCTCGAGACCGGCGACGACGTCGTGGGTGTCGGCCCGCGCCGTGACCATCACGATCGGTACATCGCTCGACTTGCGCAGCGAGCGGCACAGCTCGAATCCGTCTATCCCCGGGAGCATGATGTCGATGAGGACCACATCGGCGGCCTGGCGGCCGAACGCCTCGAGTGCGTCCTCCCCGCTGGCGGTCTCCTCGACGATCCACCCTTCGTCCTCGAGCGCCATCTTCACGGCTGTTCGGATGCGCTCGTCGTCCTCAACGGTGAGGATCCGGGTTCCCACAACCTCAATGGTGCCGCATGAGTGCACCTACGCGCCGTCAGGCACTGCAGCGCCTACGCGTCGCGGGCTCCGGCACGGTCGAGGAGGTCGCGGAGCGGCTCGAACAGGCCCGTCGCAGAAGCGAGCATGAACTCACTCGACGGAGCCGCGCCATCGAGGTCGCCGAGCCTCGCGCCTGCCTCCGCGGCGACGAGCGCACCGGCGGCGTAGTCCCACCGGCTGAGGCCCTTCTCGTAGTACGCGTCCAGCCGTCCCGATGCGACGAGGCACAGGTCGAGGGATGCCGCGCCGAAGCGGCGGATGTCGCGGACCTCGGGGATCACGTGCATCAGCACGGTCGCTTGCCGGCGCCGGCGCGACGGGTCATACGAGAAGCCGGTGCCGACGAGCGCCGTCGAGAGGTCGGTGAGGGCGGAGGCGCGTATGCGGCTGCCGTTCAGGTTCGCGCCGCTGCCCTTCGTCGCGGTGTAGATGTCGCCCCGCACCGGGTCGGCGACGACCCCGATCACCGCGTCGCCATCGACTTCGGCGGCGATCGACACGCCGAAGCCGCTCAACCCGTAGAGGTAGTTGGTGGTGCCGTCGATCGGGTCGATGACCCAGCGGATACGGCTGGTGCCGACGTCGGCAGTGCCTTCCTCGCCGACGATGCCGTCGTCAGGTCTCGCGCTGCGGATGCCGCTCGCGATGAGCGCCTCGGCAGCCTCGTCCATCTCGGTGACCATGTCGGTCGAGGTCGACTTGGTCATCACGCTCGAACGGGCTCGTGTGAGGCCGTCGACGAGCAGCGCGCTTGCGTCCTTCGCGAGCTGCGTCGCGAGCGCAAGGAGCGCGGGCAGGTCCGGACGTCCGCCACCGCTCTGCTCAGCCACGGCCTCACCGTAGGCGGCAGTAACTTGCGAGCGTGACCGAGAGCAACGGGATCGTCGATCTGCGCTCCGACACCGTGACCAAGCCGTCCGCAGCGATGCGGCGGGCGATGGCCGACGCCGAGGTCGGTGACGACGGCTCCGGCGAAGACCCAACCGTCAACCTCCTCGAGCAGATCTTCGCCGAGCGCGTAGGCAAGGAGGCCGCGGTCTTCGTCCCGTCGGGGACGATGGGCAACCAGATCGCGCTGCGGGTGCTCGGCGTACCCGGCACCGCGGTGGTCGCGGGCCGCTCCCAGCACGTCGTCGCATTCGAGAACGGAGCCGCGGCGATGAACGCGTCGGTGCAGTGGCACACAGTCGATGACTCGTGCGGTGAGCTCGGCTTCTCAGATGTGAAGCTTGCCGTCGAGCTCGCCGACCACCACCAGGTGCCGGTCAGCGCGGTGTTCGTGGAGAACACGCACATGGCGAGCTCGGGAACCCCCTGGGACGTCGACGCCCTCGACGCGATCGCCGGGCTCGGTCGCCCCGTGCACCTCGACGGCGCTCGGCTCTTCAACCTCCTCCACACCGGCCATTGTCGCGGGATGACCACCGACGTCGCCACGGGTTTATCGCGCGCGACTGCGCGGCTTTATCGCGTGCGACTACCCGGCGGCCTCGTGCAACGCGCTCGGCGGATACGCAGCCCAGGTTCGGCTGCAACCTGTCGCGCATCAACTGGCAGAGACATCCGTCGCAGATCAGTCGTCGGATCACAGGGTCGCGGTGCTATACAGAGTGCCGTCGTGATCTCTGTGCGCTTGGCGTCAGTCAGCCTGGCGCCTGCGTGCTGGTCTGGCGCGGCGGGCCGCCGCTCCCGCCCGCCGCTGGGGTTCGCGCCTATGAGTTGTGCGCTGCTGAGTCTCGCGCTGGGGAGTTTCGCGTCGGCGGGGATCGCGCGGGTCTAGTCAGTCAGCCGCTAGCACCTCGTCGGGCAAAAATGTAATCCCCTCGCGGTCCAGCCAGGCGTCGCGGGCCTCGCGCTGCGTGGTGCCCTCCAGTTCGCCCACGATGCTCGAGCTCACGTGGAGGACCTTGGCACCGGGCACGCCGTCGAGCAGCCGCAAGGCCTTGGTCGGGTCAGCGAGTTGGTTCAGGGCGTCTCTGTCCTGGGTGGCGATCTGGCGGCGCTGCTCCTGGCCTTCCTCCGATGCGTGCCAGTCAGCGGTGTCGGGGTGGTCAGGCGACGTCATGTCGGCGGTGTCGAAGTCTTGAGGGCGGCTTCGCGCAGCGCGCCGGCGTCGGCGAAGATCTCGGCCATGAGGCTGATCTTGATGTGCATGAACTTGGCCATGCGCCCGCTCCTGGTTAGGGGTTTGTGGTTCGGCAGTTTACCGGACCGGGTTAACCACCCACACACGGAATATGCCCAGGTCAGGAGGCCAGGAATGCGACCGGCCCGCCCCGTTGCCAGGGCCGGGCAACTGCGCGCGGGCGATCAGCTGTCATGCCGTGTTGCGGAGTGCCGTGGTGATCTCGGCGAGGTCGGTGGTCACGGCGGCGGCCTGGACGTCGGCGAGGGCCTGGACCTTGCCGGCGGCCGGAACGCTGGCCAATCGGGCACGCAGCGGGCACGCCGACGCCCCAGAGGGTCACAAAGGGGATCTAGCGATCATGGCCGGTAGGCGGCTTGAGCTGGGAACTCATCGCGTGGAGCGGGTGACGGTGCGGGTGACGGGAATCGAACCCGCACTATCAGCTTGGGAATCCGACCGATCGGAGCCTCTGACCGCCCTGACCTGGGCAGTCGATGCACCGCTAGTGACCGTGATGGACCCTGCGACACCGGGGCTAATGGCCCGCCAATGGCCCGCGGCGTGACCGATCCAGACGCTGCTCATCGGCTGACCCAGGTAGTGCGCGGTCCTTATAGCTCATGAACCTCGGAGGGTGAGCGAGACTCGCTCGGCAGCGCCGGTCATGGCCTGAGGCCAGGTAGCCGACGCTCCGGCTAGCGCACGGCACCACGAAGCACTCTTGGCCTCTGGCCGCTGGTGCTCAGGTTCCCGAGGACAGCCATACCATCGGCCTGCAGCTGGTGCCCGGTCCGGGGGTAGCGGCCGGACGGTGCAGGCGTGTTCCTACGGCTTCCAGTGTGGCCAGATTGACCTGGTGCTCTTGCCTGGCCGGCCACCGCTTGCCCAGGGCGGGGCCTGGCAACGCAGATGGGTCCGTCTGGGGAGGTTCGCAGCATGGCCCCCGGGTCGGCCGCGTGCCAGACTGGCTGTCGAGGGCACGCGCCGCTTAGGGGGCCTAGCCGCGCGGAGACGGGGTTTCGCGCTGGCTCGTGTACTGGCGCTGCACGGTCCGTCGGCAGGCCTCCGGTCACATTAGGGGGACTGCGGTGGAAGATTTCATGGCTGGCCTTGCCCGGGTCGTGATCCGTTTCCGTTACGTGGTGATCGCCGGCTGGCTGATCGCGGCGGCCTTGTGTGTGCTGCTGCTGCCGTCGCTGGCGGAGTCGGTCAACACCGACAACAGCACGTTCCTGCCGGCCAGTACGCCGACGTCGCATGCGCTGGTGCTGGCGGCGCCCTTCCAGCCCGCGGGGACGACCACCGGCACGCTGGTGGTGGTCGGGAAGGCCAAGCTGAGCAGCAGCGATCAGTCGGATATCGCCAGCCTCGAGGCCAAGATCGCCAAGGACGAGCCATGTGAGGTCGGTGTCCGACCAGGGCGTGTCCACCGACGGCAAGGCGCAGAAGGCCCAGGTGGTGTTCAGCGCGACGACGTCGAGCCCAGACGCGTCGCCGACCGTGGCTGGCGTCCGGGCCACGATCAGCGGCGCTCACCTGCCGTCCGGGCTGCGCGGCTATCTGACCGGGCAGTTGCCCACGGCGGTGGATAACCAGAACTCCCAGGCGGGCGCGCAGAAGCTCACCGCGCTGCTGTCCGATCTGGTGATCTTGGTGATGCTGATCATCGTGTTCCGGGCCGTGCTGGCCCCGCTGGTGACCCTTGGCCCCGCGGTGCTGGTGCTGCAGACGTCTGAGCATGTCATCGGCGGTTTGGCCGAGCACGGCCTGCAGGTGTCCACGGTCACCGAGACGATGCTGGTGGTGCTGCTGCTGGGCGCCGGGACCGATTACGGGCTATTCCTGACCTTGCGGGTGCGGGAGGAGATCGCGCGCGGCGCCGAGCCGCGGCCGGCGATCGAGCGCGCGGCCCGCTATGTGGGGGAGTCGATCACGTTCTCGGGGGGGACGGTCATCGTTGCGCTGCTGTGCCTGGCGCTTGCCTCGTTTGGCCTGTACTCCGGGCTGGGCCCGGCGCTGGCGGTCGGGGTGGCGATGATGCTGCTGGCGGCGCTCACGCTGACCCCGGCGCTGCTGTCGGTGTTCGGCCGGGCGGTGTTCTGGCCGACGCCGATCCGCCACACCGAGCGGGAGGGCGTGTGGGCACGGCTGACCGACCGGGTGATCGCCTACCCGGTGGTCACGCTGGTGGCCGGCGTGGTGTTCCTGGGAGGCCTGGCCCTCGCCGCGACCGCCTACGTCTCCAGCGGCTTCGGCGGCACTTCCACCGGCCCGGCGGGCAGCGGCTCGGCCGCGGGCACCGCCGCCATCAACGCTCACTACCCGGCCGCGGTCGCCAACCCGACGGTCGTTTTGCTGGTGTATAAGTCCTCGGTGTGGACCGACCTCACACCGGTGCAGCAGGCCGAGAACGATCTAGCCAAAAAGCCGGTGTTCGCCTCGGTCAACGGCCTGCTCAATCCGAACGGCACCGCGGTCAGCACCCAGCAGCTCGAAACCCTGTACCAGCAGCTCGGGCCGCCCGGCAAGCTGCCCGCGACCCAGCCGCCGGACAGCCCGGTCACGCCCCAGCAGTACGCTGCCTACCGCGCCACCACGCAGTTCGTCAGCCCCAACGGCAAGACGGTGCAGTTCTACACCACCCTCAAGGCTGGCGCCCCGACGACGACCGCAGCACTGAACGCCACCCCCGCGGTCCGCGGCGCGGTCGCCAGCGTCCAGCATGCCGTCGGCGCCGTCGACAACGGCGTCAACGGCCTCGCGCCCGCCTCGTACGACGTGAGCACCGTGTCCCAAAGCGACCTGAAGGAGATCGTGCCCATCGTGGCCGCGCTGCTGGCACTGCTGCTCGGCTTGGTGCTGCGCAGCGTGATCGCCCCCCTGTACCTGGTGGCGACCGTTGTCTTGAGCTACTTCGCCGCGCTGGGCATCGCGGTCCTGATCTTCCAGGACGCCGCGGGCGACGCCGGCCTCGACTTCGTGCTGCCGTTCCTGCTGTTCGTGTTCTTGATGGCACTCGGCGAGGACTACAACATCCTGGTCATGAGCCGCATCCGCGAAGAAGCACGCAAGGCGCCGCTGCGTCAGGCGGTCGCCGGCGCCATGCACCACACCGGCACCACCGTGACCTCGGCCGGGCTGATCCTGGCCGCCACCTTCGGCGTGGCCGGCCTGACCGGCGCCACCACCCAGATCAAGGAACTGGGCACCGCGATCGCCCTCGGCGTGCTGCTCGACACCTTCTTCGTCCGCACCCTGCTCGTCCCGGCGATCGTCGTCCTGTGCGGGCGCTACAACTGGTGGCCCTCGAAACTGGCGCGCGCCACCCCGCGGGTCACGGTCCCAGCGGACGTCCACGGGCGCGCTCGGTGAAGACGTATCGGTTCAGGACCCGGCCGGGAGCGGCAGTTGGCTGCCGCAGCTAGTATTCCCTCGGCTGGTCACCAGACTTTTCCGCCCCGGGGGGACGCAATGAACTTGCCAAACCTCTGGATTTTCCTGGGGGCGCTGCTAGCTTCCGGGTTGAGCGTCTATCTCGTTCACCGGTACTGGGCGCATGAGAAGCGGCGGGAGCACACCGAGGTCGCGGGGTTCATTTTCGCCGGGGTTGCGGTCCTCTACGCCGTGCTGCTGGCCTTCGTAGTCATCTTGGGGTGGGAAACCCTCAACAGCGCACACGCCACGACCTACACCGAAGCCGATCAGCTCTCCAACATCTACTGGATAGCGCGCAGCCTTCCTGCGCCTCAAGGACCAGACATCGAGGACCTGGCCTTGAAATATGCGCATACAGTTATCGACAGGGAATGGCCGCTGATGAATGAGGGCAAGACCAGCCCCGAGGCGCAGGACTTGCTGGCCCAGATCCGCGCTGACGTATTCCGGTTCTCACCCCGCACCCGCCAGCAGCAGGTCCTCTATGAGCAGGCAGTGGTGAGCGTGAACGGCTTGACTGCAGCGCGCAGGGACCGGCTGGATGCGATGACCGAGGAGGTACCGGAGCCCATCTGGGTGGCGCTGATCGTTGGCGCTGTCATAACGATTTCGTTTTGCCTTCTCTTCGGGCTGAAGAACAGGGTTGTGCATATCGGGATGGTGCTAGCGATCGCAGCCTTGATCACGATCTCCCTTATCCTCATCAAAGATATGCAGTATCCTTTTGCTGGCAATCCCCATGTTGGCCCTGAGGCTTTCGAGGTATTTCTCAGGGCAATTCCATCGTCCCGCTGAAAGAGCGTCGCTGAACCTGGAGTTCATCCAGCTCGCCGTCAGAGGTTCGTGCATTTGGGCTGGTGAGGAAAGAAAGGGCGGGACACACGACCTCTGAGACGAAGACGAGTCCGCGCGTGCTGGATGAGGGCGACGGAGTCGAGCTGCTGGCCTATCTGGTGACCGCCGCTCGGACGCAAGTGGACGAGGCGGCCGAGTACGCGCCGATGCGCCTGCTCACCACAGCGGGCCGACTGGCCGAGATGATCGAGCCGAATGCGAGTGCCAGACTGCGGCCCCTCTTGCGCGATATCCGGCAGGGATGCTGGAAACAGCCGTCAGGCTGGCGACCCAGCTCGATACATTGAGCGGCTCGACGCCCTCTGCCGGACCGTCGCTGAATATCTCGTGCGCTCGCTGGGCCTGGACAGGTCACCGTGAACGACGCCGTCCTCCACGCGATCCGCACCCGCCGCGTGCTGCGGGCCCTGACCGATGCCCCGGTGGGGCACGATCAACTCCGAGCCCTACTCGACAGTGCTCGCTGCGCTCCTCATGCCGGGAACCGGCGACTTCACCGATAGGCCGTCGCAACCCAGCCTTCGCCCCTGCGTGCGGTGCGGATGGTCTTACCTGGGATGCTTCAGCACCCGATGGCCGCGATCGTCGTATGCGTCGATTGGGCCCAGGTGGGCAACTACGGCTTCTCCGCCTGAACCCCGGGCCTTACATCGACGTGGGCACCGCGGCGGAGACCTGCTGCTCGCGGCACACAGTATCGGGCTGGGGGCCGGACCGGTCACCTCCTTCAGCCGCATGGCCCTCGCCACGATCCTCAACCTGCCGCTGGAGTGCGTCCCGAGTTGATCATCTGTCTCGGCCATGCGGCCACCGAACAGCCGCCTGCCATACGACGCCAGGGCGGACCCAGGTGGGACGACCTCATCCAGTGGGAGCGTGGCTGAATCCGCTCAGATACTCACCACCGCGGCTGGAACTGCGCACCTCCCGGGGTACGTGTCGCCCTGGCCGTTCATAAGCACAAGCGGCTCGGCCCAGACATCGACCTGGCAACCCGCGGAGGAGCTGAAAGAAAAGGGCCTCTGACATGGCACGCTCAGATGTGAACGCTCCGAGCAGGTGACGGGAGCGGGTGACGGGAATCGAACCCGCACT
>CAWDJB010000007.1:0-228730 GCA_963802505.1 uncultured Acidimicrobiales bacterium
CCCCACACGAGCTCGACCGGGGCCGTGATCGCCTTGAGCTGGTCCTCGTAGGTCTCGTGGACCGCGTGCACGAACACGTCGCGCATGACACCGGTCGCCGCCCGGTAGTCGCTCGATCCGGCCTGGCGGCGCTTCGCTTCCATCTTTCCGTCGCTGACGAGGCCGACGCGGTTCAGCGCCTTTGCGATGCGAAACGAGAGCGAGGGCTTCGGCGGCGTCGTGACGCGCATCAGAGGAACGCCCGCGAGCACCACACCCGCCACCCGGTCGGGGAACGACGCCGCGAGGTGGACGGCCACGCGTCCACCGAACGAGTGGCCGACGATCACGGCTCGGGGCGCCATCTGCTCGAGCACCGGTTCGAGTGCGTGCGCGTACTCAGCGCCACCCCATGCCGTCGGCGGAGCCGGGGATGCGCCGAACCCCGGAAGGTCGAGCGCGATCGCGTCGAGGCCCGCGAGGACCTCGCGGAAGTCAGACCGGTCGCGGCGCCAGCCGTGCAGCGCGAGCACATCGGGCGGATCACTCCCGTAGGCGTCACCGAAGATCGTCCCGTCGGCGAAGGCCCGGAGCACGGGCGGCACGCTACGCGAGTCAACCGCCGCCTCAGCGGCTCCCGCCAGTCGCGCGCCGCCTCAGTCGATGAGCAGGTCGGCCATGGCCCCCAGCATCGGCGCCGGCGCGGACACGAGCATCGTGGTGAGGCAGGTCTCCTTCCATCGAGGGAGCTCGCCGCGGATCTTGTCGATGGGACCGACGAGGGCGACGTCCTCGACCATCGCGAGCGGAACGGCGGCGATCGCCTCGGCCTTCTTCCCCGCGAGGTACAGCTCCTGGATGTGGAGGCACTCGGCTTCGTAGCCGAGCCGGGCGAACACGTCGAAGTGGAAGTTCGTGCCCCGCGCTCCCATCCCGCCCGCGTACAGCGCGAGCATCGGCCGGATCGCGTCGGCGCACTTCTCGACGTCGTCTCCGGGGATGATCAACATCGTCGACGCCACCTCGAACTCATCGGCGGTGCGCCGAGCTCCCGGTCTCGAGAACCCGTCCGCGAGCGACTGCCGGTAGAAGGGATCGGCCTTGGGCGAGAAGAAGAGCGGGAGCCACCCGTCGCAGATCTCGGCGGCGAGCGCGACGTTCTTCGGGCCTTCGGCGCCGAGGTAGATCGGGATGTCAGTGCGGTAGGGGTGGATGGTCGACTTGAGCGGCTTGCCGAGACCGGTGCCGCCGCGGAAGGGGATCTCGTACTGGTCACCGGAGAACTCGACCGGCTTCTCGCGAGCGACGATCGACCTGATGATCGACACGTACTCACGGGTGCGCGCGAGCGGCTTGGGATACGGCTCCCCGTACCACCCCTCGACGACCTGCGGACCCGAGGCGCCGAGGCCGAGGATCACCCGACCCTGTGAGAGGTGGTCGAGCGTCATCGCGGCCATCGCAGTCGCCGCCGGAGTGCGCGCCGACATCTGCACGATGCTCGTCCCGAGCTTCAACGTCGTCGTGTGCGCGCCCCACCAGGCGAGGGGAGTCAGCGCGTCTGACCCGTAGGCCTCAGCGGTCCACACCGAGTCGAACCCGAGGCGCTCCGCTTCCTTGATCGACTCGAGCGCGCCTGCCGGCGGACCCGAGCCCCAATAGCCGGTGCTGTATCCGAGCTTCATCGGCGGACCTCCCCTGTGAGCGCGGTGCGCGGTTCGACATACGGCAACGAAAGCGACTCGGCGACGGCTGCGTTCGTGACATAGCCCCGCGCGGTGTTCAGGCCGTGCGCGAGGGCCGGGTCTTCGATGGCGGCGAGCGGCCCGTCTACGGCGACGTCGAGCACGTACGGCAACGTCGCGTTCGTGAGCGCGTACGTGGACGTGTAGGGCACCGCGCCGGGCATGTTGCCGACCGCGTAGTGGATGACGCCGTGCATCTCGTACACCGGATCGGTGTGGGTCGTCTCGTGGGTCGTCTCGATGCATCCGCCTTGATCGACGGCGACGTCGACGATGACCGCGCCGGGCCTCATGGCTCGCACCATCGCCTCACTCACCACGACCGGGGCGCGCAGGCCGGCCACGAGCACCGCCCCGATCACGAGGTCGGCCTCGACGACAGCACGCTCGACCGCGCCGCGGTTCGACGCGAGGGTCACGATGCGACCTCGGTGGATCTGGTCGACGAAGCGCAGCCGGTCGAGGTTCTTGTCGAGCAGCATCACCTCTGCCTCCATGCCGGCGGCGATCCATGCCGAGTTCCATCCGACGTTGCCGGCGCCGAGCACGACCACACGGGCGGGCCGAACCCCGGGCGCCCCTCCCAGGAGGACGCCGCGGCCTCCGTTCTGGCGCTCGAGGTAGTGGGCGCCCGCTTGCGTGGCGAGGCGACCCGCGACCTCGCTCATCGGCGCGAGCAACGGCAGCGCGCCATCTGGGAGCTGCACGGTCTCGTAGGCGATCGCTGTGGTCCCCGCCGAGAGGAGCGCCTTTGCAACGTCGGGATACGCGGCGAGGTGGAGGTAGGTGACGAGGGTGAGGTCGTCTCGCAGGAGGGCGAACTCCGACTCCTGAGGCTCCTTCACCTTCACGACCATCTGTTGCGCCCAGGCATCCTCGGCGCTGGGCACGATCGTCGCTCCGGCTGCGACGTAGTCCGAGTCCGCGATCGCGGAGTCTCGACCGGCTCCGGCCTCGATGAACACCTCGACGCCGTTGTTCTCGAGCTCGCGAACACCGTCAGGCGTCATCGCGACGCGGTGCTCGGCGGTCTTGATCTCCTTCGGCACTCCCACGGTCAACGCACTCATGTCACGACGCTCCTGTCACGATGCACCCCAGGCGTAGGTCTGCTTCTGGATGCGCAGGTAGATGAACGTCTCGGTGGTGCGCACGCCCGGCAGCGCGCGAAGTCGATCGTTCACGAGATCGAGGAGGCGCTCGTCGTCCTCGACCACTGCTTCGACGAGCAGGTCGAACGAACCCGCCGTCACCACGACGTAGGCGACCTCTGAGATGCCCGCGATCTTCTCGGCGAGTGCGGTGAGATCGCCTTCCGCGGTGACGCCGATCATCGCCATCCGCCGGTACCCGAGCTGCAGCGGATCGGTGACGGCGACGACCTGCATCACGCCGGTCTCGAGGAGGCGCTGCACGCGCTGGCGTACGGCGGCTTCTGACAGGCCCACGGCAGCGCTCAGCTTCGTATACGGCGCGCGCCCGTCGGTCTGCAGGTGCTCGATGATGGCCCGGTCGACCTTGTCGAGTCCGGGCCGCGGATGTGCGCTTCTCGGCACGTCAGCCCGTCTTGATCATCACGTGCTTCAGCTCGGTGTATGCCTCGATCGCGTACACCGACATGTCCTTGCCGACGCCCGACTGCTTGAAGCCCCCATGGGGCATCTCGGAGACGAGCGGTCCGTGATCGTTGACCCACACGGTGCCGAACTGCAGCGCGCGGCTCACCCGCATCGCGCGGCCAACGTCGCGGGTCCACACGCTCGCGGCGAGGCCGTAGTCGACCCCGTTGGCCCACGCGATCGCCTGATCCTCGTCGGAGAAGTGCTGCACGGTCACGACCGGGCCGAAGACCTCGCGCTGGATGATCTCTGAGTCCTGCGCGATGTCGGTGACGACGCTGGGCTCGTAGAAGAAGCCGGCGCCGGGCGTCGCGGAGCCTCCCGTCACGATCGTCGCTCCACCGGCTTTGGCACGGTCGACGAACCCCGACACGCGCTCGCGCTGCTCGGCCGAGATCACGGGACCCAGCTCGGTGTCCGGGTCGGTCGGGCTGCCGACGCTGAGGCTCTTCGCTGCGGCCGCGAGCTCGCTCACGAAGTCGTCGTAGATGCCGGGGCCGGTCAGCACGCGTGTGGCGGCAGTGCAGTCCTGTCCGGCGTTGAAGTAGCCGAAGAGCTTCACGCCCGCAACGACCGCTTCGAGGTCGGCGTCGTCGAACACCACGACCGGCGCCTTGCCGCCGAGCTCGAGATGCACGCGCTTGAGGGTGTCGGCGGCGGCCCGCATGATCGCCTTGCCCGTAGTCACCTCACCGGTCAGCGCCACGATCGCGACCTTCGGGTGAGCCACGAGGGCCGCCCCGCAATGCTCGCCGTCACCGGTGATCACGTTGAGCACCCCGGGCGGGAAGACGTCGGCCGCGAGCTCGGCCATCTTCAGCGCGGTCATCGGCGTCAGCTCCGATGGCTTCAGCACCACGGTGTTGCCGGCCGCGAGCGCGGGGCCGATCTTCCACGCGGCCATCATCAGCGGGTAGTTCCACGGCGCGATCGACGCCACGACACCGAGGGGCTCGCGTCGCAAGATCGAGGTGTAGCCCGCGAGGTACTCGCCGGGGGCTTGCGTGGTGAGGTTGCGAGCCCCCGCTCCGAAGTACCGGAGGTTGTCGGCCAGGAAGGCGATCTCGTCGGGGACCGCGGCGATGGGCTTGCCGACATTCCGGCTCTCGATCTCGACGAGCTCGTCGGCGTGCTCCTCGAGCCTGTCGGCGAGCTGTTGCAGTGCCCTCGCGCGCTCGCCGGGGGCGGTCGCGGCCCACTCGTCGAACGCCTCGGCGGCCGCCGTCACGGCCGCGTCGACATCGGCCTCGTTCGAGGACGCCACGTCCGCGATCACCTCACCGGTCGCGGGATCGATGACCTCGTCCGTGCGGTCACTGCGCGCGTCCTGCCAACTACCGCCTATGAAGTTCTGCCGTGCGTTGCTCGTCATTGCGCGATCTTGGGTTCCCCACGCGGACCGCGCAAGGGATTCCGTCGGCTTCACACTCTCGCAACGCGGATTCCCTTGCCCCGTGGGGGACGCCTGCGTAGGTTCCTCGCACCATGGGCCGAGCGCTGCTGTTCCGCAACGGCACGGTGCTCACCGCAGACGTGGCGTGCCCCGTCGCGAGGGCCGTCGCGATCGAGGACGGCGTGATCGTGGCGCTCGACGACGAAGCGCTCGACTACGCGTCGCGAGGCGCGTCCGAGTTCGATCTCGCCGATGGCTGCCTCGTGCCCGGCTTCCGCGACGGGCACGCACATCCGCTTTGGGGCGGCATCGAGCTCGGGCAAGTCCCACTCGTCGGCGCCCGCACGATGGACGAGGTCGTCGAGCGCGTCCGGGCCTACGCGCACGCCCATCCCGAGCTCGAATGGATCGAGGGCGGGGGCTACGACCCGACCCTCGTGCCGAAGGGTGTCGGCGACGCGACGGTGCTCGACGCTGCGGTCGCGGACCGGCCCGTGGTGCTCGAGGCGAGCGACCATCACACGATGTGGGTCAACTCCGAGGCACTCCGACGCGCGGGAATCGACGCGAGCACGCCTGACCCTGCGCTCGGACGGATCATCCGGCACGGCGACGGCACACCGGTCGGCACCCTCGTCGAGTGGGGAGCGATCGCGATGGTGCGCGAGCTGCTGCCTGTCCCCGGGCCGAGCGAGCAAGAAGCGGCTCTCGCGCGCGCGATGGCCGCGCTCGCGCGATCGGGCATCACCTGGGTGCAGGAAGCGGCGAGCCGTCCGTCAGAGGCGAGGATCTATGCAGCCCTTGCTCGCCGCGGTGAGCTGACGGCGCGGACGAACGTTGCCTTCCGGGCCGAGCCGGGACGGTGGTCCGGGGACCGGTCGCGGTTCGACGAGTGCCGCGCGGATCTCGCCGCAGACGAGGCAGTGCGTGACCATGTGCAGGCGCGCACCGTCAAGTTCTTCGCCGACGGGGTGATCGAGATGGGCACCGGCTTCCTCGTGGAGCCCTACACCGACACCCCCCACACCTGCGGGCTGCCGAATTGGTCTGCCGCAGAGCTCGCCGAGGCCGTGACGGCGTTCGACGAGGACGGGTTCCAGATCCACATCCATGCGATCGGTGACGGCGGTGTGCGGATGGCGCTCGACGCGATCGAGGAAGCGGCGGCGCGCAATGGACCACGCGACCGGCGCGCGGTGATCGCGCACACACAGCTGGTGCAGCCATCCGATCGCGCGCGGTTCGCGACGCTCGGAGTGATCGCGAACTTCGAGCCACTGTGGGCGTGTCTCGATCCGACCATGGAAGAGCTCACCATCCCGCGGCTGGGCCCCGAGCGATCCGCGTTGCAGTACCCGATCGGCAGCATCGCGAGCTCCGGTGCCCGCATCAGCTTCGGTAGCGACTGGCCGGTGTCGTCGATGCACCCTCTGCACGGCCTCGCGGTCGCGGTGACGCGCCAGAACCGCGATGGGACACCCGAGTCGGGGTGGCTTCCCGAAGAGCGTCTTCCCATTCAGCAAGCACTGGCTGCGTACACTTCCGGCACTGCCTACCAGGGCTTCGAAGACGACACGGGGGGGTCGATCGTCGTCGGCAAGCGTGCGGATCTGTGCGCGCTCTCGGCCGACATCTCGGCGATCGCCGGCCGTGAAGTCTCCGACGTCGAGGTGACGGGCACGTGGACTGGGGGGAAAGAGGTGCACGCGGCGTGACTGGCGAGCGCGGGTCGGTCGAGCTCACAGACGTCACGAAGCGCTTCGGGACGACGGTCGCCGTCGACTCCTTGGACCTCGACGTGCAGGCAGGCGAGTTCCTCGCGCTCCTCGGCCCGAGCGGCTGCGGCAAGACCACGACGCTGCGCATGCTCGCGGGCTTCGAGCAGCCCGACGAGGGCTACATCCGCATCTCCGGCCAGTACGTGCAGGGCGTCCCGCCCCACAAGCGGGACGTGAACACCGTGTTCCAGCACTACGCCCTCTTCCCGCACATGACCGTCGCCGAGAACGTCGCCTACGGCCTTCGCCAGAAGGGCGTCGACAAGAGCGAGACCTCACGCCGCGTGGGTGAGGCGCTCGACATGGTGAAGATGACCCCTCTGGCGCGGCGCAAGCCCCGTCAGCTCTCGGGCGGTCAACAACAGCGAGTCGCGCTCGCGCGGGCACTCGTGAACAAGCCGTCGGTGCTGCTACTCGACGAGCCGCTCGGGGCGCTCGACCGCAAGCTGCGCCAGGAGATGCAGATCGAGCTCAAGCTGCTGCAGACCCAGGTCGGGATCACGTTCATCTTCGTGACCCACGACCAGGAAGAGGCGCTGTCGATGTCGGACCGCATCGTCGTCATGCTCGACGGGCACGTCGAGCAGGCCGCGGACCCGGACACGATCTACGACCAGCCCGCGTCGGCGTTCGTCGCCGGTTTCATCGGCCAGCAGAACTTCCTGCCCGGCATCGTGAAGGGCGACGGCCACGAGCTCGCGGGTGAAGGGTTCACCGTGATCGCGGCTCGCGCCGCCGACGACGCAGTGCCGGGCAACCCCGGTCTCGCGGCCGTGCGTCCCGAGGCGGTCACGCTCGAGCTGGACGTGCCCGATCAGGCGATCAACGCCGTCCACGGGCGCCTTGCCGGCATCTCCCATCTCGGCGATCTCATCCAATACGTCGTGATCACCACGTCCGGGAGGGAGATGCTGAGCCGGCAGCCCCGCCACGAAGCGCCCCGCCTGGATCCGGGGGCTGACGTGTGGTGCCGTTGGGAGACGGACCGGGTGCAGATCTTCGGGGGCGACCAGTCGACCGTCGTCATCGCGGATCCTGCGCTGTGAGACCCGTGCCCATCGAACGACTTTTCACCGATCAAGGAGACCTCAGTGGCCGATGACCCGATTCGCATCCTGGCGCCGCCTGCCAGTGCTCAACGACTGGGCATCGACCTGACCCGGCGCCGGCTGCTCAGCATGGGCGCCGCGGGTCTCGCAGGCCTCGTCGTCGGTCCCGGTCTTCTCGCCGCGTGCGGCGGCGACGACAGTGGCGGGAGTGCGGGCGGAACGAGCGGCGGTGGCGGAGGAGGGGGCGGCAACGGCACACTGAACCTCTTCACCTGGGCCGAGTACCACTCGCAGGAGCTGCTCGACAAGTTCGGCAAGGTCACCGTCACCGTCTTCAACTCGAACGAGGAGGCGATCGCGAAGCTGCAGGCGTCGGGCGGCACGAGCGGCTTCGACCTCATCATCCCGACGGGCGTTTACCTCCCGCAGATGGCTTCCGACGGTCTCATCGACACGCTCGACACCTCTAAGCTCGCGAACTTCGGCAACGTCGATCCGATCTACCTCGGCCAGACCTGGGATCCCGACAACTCGTACTCGGTGCCGAAGGACTGGGGCTCGACCGGTTGGATCTACGACAACACCGTGATCACCGAGCCGCTCGAGACCTGGAGCGACTTCCTCGCTGCCGCCGAGGGTCCGGCGAGCGGCCAGACGTCGGTGCTCGACACCGCCCCGAACGTCACGGGTCTCTACTTCTGGGCCAACGGCATCGACTGGACGACGACCGATCCGAAGGAGCTCGACGCGTGTGAGGACTACATCGTCAACACGCTTGCTTCGCACCTCAAGGCATTCGACTCGTATCCGGGGATCAACCTCACGTCCGGCAACTACATCCTCTCGAACATCTGGAACGGCGACGCGCGCCAGGGACTTCTCGCTGTCGACGACCCCGACAAGTACACCTGGGCACTCGGCGCGCCGACGACCGAGCTCTGGATGGACAACTACGTCATCGTGAAGGACGCGCCGAACCCCGACTCGGCGTATGCGTTCATCGATTTCATGCTCGATCCCGCGAACTCGGTCATCGACCTCGAGTTCCACGGCTACAACACCGCGCTGAAGGACATCGAGTCGTTGCTTCCCGCCGACCTCCCGTTCAAGGACCTGATCTTCTTCACGCCCGAACAGGTGGAGACGATGGACGCCGGGGCGATCAACGAAGCGCAGGATCGCCTCGTGGACATCTACAACAAGGCGAAGGCGAAGGCCGGAGCCTGATGTTCGCGGCGAAGGCGAAGGCGAAGGCCGGAGCGTAGATGCGCGTAGCCCGATGACAGCGACCGCGACGCCTCCGGTCACAGTCGAGGAGCGCAGCGCGCCGCCTCCGGATCGTCGTCGCGTCCACATGCCGAAGTTCGGCCTCGCGATCCCGTCGTGGGTCTGGTACCTCGGGTTCTTCGTCGTTCCGGTGCTGGTCATCGTCTGGTACAGCTTCGGCTACAAGCCGCCCGTCAACGCCGGCCAGGGGCCGATCGGCACCGATCACCTTTCGCTCCAGAACTATCGCGACGCGCTTTCGGACACCTTCTTCAGGACGTTCCAGAACACGTTCCGAGTCGCGGTGATCGGCACGGGCCTGTGCCTGCTGATCGGGTTGCCGGTCGCGTACTTCATCGCGGTGAAGGTGCCCGCGAAGTGGCGTGGCCTGATGCTCGCGCTCGTGATCGTGCCCTTCTGGACGAGCTTTCTGATCCGCACGATCGCGTGGCGCATCGTGTTGGCGCCCCAGGGTTTCTTCTCGAACTGGCTGCAGTCGGTCGGGCTGCGTGACACACCCATCCGCTTCCTGGACACGAGAGAGGCAGTGCAGCTCGGGGTTGTCTACAACTACTTGCCGCTGATGATCTTCCCGCTCTTCGTCGCGCTCGACCGGCTCGACGGCGCCCTGCGCGAGGCGAGCAAGGATCTCGGAGCGAACCGCGTGCGGACGTTCATGCAAGTGACGTTGCCGCTAGCGATGCCGGGGATCATCGCGGGGCTGCTGCTCGTGTTCATCCCGCTCGCTGGCGACTACATCACCGCGAGCGTGCTCGGGGGCGCCAAGGGCAACATGGCCGGCGCGCTCGTCGCGAGCCAGTTCCTCTCTGCGCAGAACTGGGCCTTGGGCTCGGCGATGGCGATCGTGCTCATCTTCGTCATCCTCGGCACCATTGCCGTCGCGGCAGCCATCGCGCTCGTCCTGCGAGCCGTGATCCGGAAGGCTCGAGCGATCAACGTGGCTCCGGCGGCGGCAGTCGCATGAGCGCCGTCGCAGTCCCGCCTCCGGGGCGTCGCAAGCGCATCGACTTCGTGTCGATCGGCCTCGGCGTCTGGACCGTGCTCGTGTTCGTGTTCCTCTTCCTGCCGATCGGCTTCATCGTCGCCCACTCGTTCAACAGCGGGAAGGCTCTGCTCGTCTGGCAGGGGTTCAGCACGAAGTGGTACCACGAGCTGTTCCAGAACGAGCCCTTGCTGCAGGCGATCCGCAACTCGCTGAAGGTCGCGGTGGGCAGCACGCTCATCGCGGTCGTTCTGGGCGCGACCGCGGGCATCGCTCTCGCGCGGCGAGGAGGCAAGTGGGCGACCGGCTTCATGGCGATCGTCTTCCTGATCCTCGTCACGCCCGAGATCGTCGACGCGATCGCGTTGCTGATCTGGTTCGTGCGTCTCGGCGGTCCGTTTTCCACGGGGCTCGCGTTCATCAACGCGGGTGAGGTGCGACTCTTCGTCGGCCACTCGCTGTTCAGCTCGGCCGTCGTGACGCTGATCGTGCGTGCCCGGTTGCAAGGGCTCGACGAGTCGTTGGAGGAAGCTGCGGCCGACCTGGGCGCGACGCCGTCACGCGCCTTTCGCCAGATCACGTTGCCGCTGATGTTTCCCGCGCTGCTCGCGGGCGCGCTCCTCGCCTTCACGTTCAGCCTCGACAACACGATCGTGTCGACCTTCGTGAGCACCGCGGGCTCGACGACGCTGCCGGTCTACGTGTTCTCCTCGGTGCGATCGGTGATCAAGCCCGACATCGCGGCGGCCGCGACCCTGATGCTCCTTCTCACCCTGTTCGCCCTCGGCGCGGTGGCCTTCGTGCTGCGGCGCGGCGGCGATTCGGCGGGTGACGTCGCGGCCACGCTCACCGGCAACTGATCGACATGGAGCTGAGCACCGGGCAACCGAGCGCGAAGTAGCCTGGCCCGACCATGCCAAGTAGCAGCGCCCCGCGCATTGCTCTCGCGCCGGAGTCTGCGCCTGGGTGGATGGCCGAGGCGATCACCGATGGTGGCGGTCTGATCAGCCCGCTCGCCGATGCCAAGGCGCTGGTGTGGGGCGCGCCCGCGAAGCCCCAAGCGCTCGTCGACGTGCTCGAGCAGGCGCCGCAGCTCGAGTGGATCCAGCTGCCTTGGGCGGGAATCGAGCCCTACATCGACGTGATCGACGACGACCGGCTGTGGACGTGCGCCAAGGGCGTCTACGCGGAGCCGGTCGGCGAGCTGGCCCTCGCGCTCGGCCTCTGCGGGCTCCGGGGCATCTCGAGCTACGCCCGCGCCCAGACGTGGGAGAGCCCGTCCGGCATGAACCTGCAGGGTGGGAGGGTCACGATCCTCGGCGGCGGCGGCATCACCGAGGTGCTGCTCTCCCTGCTCATGCCATTCGATGCGCACGTCACGGTCGTGCGCAACCGAGTGCGGGCGATGGATGGCGCGGATGTCGTGGTGGAGAGCGACCACCTCCACAACACCCTGCCCGGCGCCGACCTGGTCATCCTGGCTCTCGCGCTGACGCCCGACACCGACGGCATCATCGGCGCGGACGAGCTGCGCCTCATGGAGCGCCATGCCTGGCTCGTCAACGTTGCGCGCGGTCGCCACGTCGTCACCGACGATCTGGTCGGAGCGCTGCAAGCGGGCACGATCGGCGGTGCCGCGCTCGACGTCACCGAACCCGAACCCCTTCCTGACGGTCATCCGCTGTGGTCGTTGCCGAACTGCATCATCACGCCGCACGTGGGCAACACCCCGGAGATGGCGAAGCCGCTGCTCGCCGAGCGGATCACCGCGAACGTCCGGCGCTGGGCCCACGGCGAGCCGCTCATAGGTCCGGTGGATCCCTCGCTCGGCTACTGACCGATGCTCGACTGACCGATGCTCGACGCGGGCGCGCTCGCCGGCCTGCTGGCCGACTCCGACCGAAGAGCCGTCTTCGCTGCTCTAGTGCTCGGGGCGACGAGCTTCGACGAGACCCAGCGCGCGACCGGTCTCGACGCAAAGGCCGCGGGGCGTGCCTTGAGCCGTCTCGTCGAATCGGGCCTCGTCGAGCGCGGCAAGGACGGCGCGCTCTACCTGCTCAGTGAGGCCTTCGTCGTCGCGGCTCGCTCGGCCGCGGCACTTCCGGAGCGTACGGATGAGGGCGGCGATCCCGAGAGGGCGAAGGTCATTCGCGCGTTTGTGCGCGACGGACGCCTGATGAGCATCCCGACCGCGCGGAGCAAGCGGGTCGTCGTGCTCGACATGCTCGCCCAGGAGTTCGAGCCCGGGCGCCGCTACAGCGAGCCGATGGTCAACCTCATGCTCGGGAAGTGGCACGAAGACACGGCGGCGCTGCGCCGCTATCTCGTTGATGAAGGATTTCTTGACCGCGAAGCGGGGGAGTACTGGCGCTCTGGGGGAACGGTCACTGCCTGACGGGCGGTGCCAGGGAACTCCCAGGTAGGGCACAGACGTTTCTTGTCGCACACCCGGACAATCGTCCGATCGTGTCGATCGGCCGTGAACGTCAGCGGCCCCGGATCCGTAGGTTGCCCACATGCGCAAGGTGCTCATCGCAGTCGGTGTGGTCGTTGTGGTCCTCGTCGGCGGCCTCGTCGCCGTGTACCTCGCCTTCTTCAACGACGACTCGCCCCCGCCCCTGACCCTCAGCACGGGGACGACCGTGGCGGGCGCCGCGACGTCCGATCCCGCACCCGACGGCACGACGGCACCGTCGACGACGGCGGCCCCTGTGTCCGCGGACTCCCTCGCCGGCACGTGGACCGCGGCGGAAGGCTCGATCGCCGGGTACCGCGTGCGGGAGAAGCTCGCGCAGCTTCCCGCGAAGAGCGACGCGGTCGGTCGCACGCAGGATGTCACCGGCAGCGTCACGATCGCCGCCTCGGGTGACGTGTTCACCGCGACGGCAGCAGACCTGACCGTCGACGTCACGACGCTGGTGAGCGACAGCGATCGCCGCGACGGGCAGATCAAGCGCCGTGGCCTCGAGACCGACACCTACCCGACCGCGACGTTCACGCTGACACAGCCCGTCGTGATCCCGGCCGAGGCACTCTCAGGTTCGCCGGTGACCGTGCAGGCGACCGGCGACATGACGATCCACGGCGTGACGAAGTCGGTGACGATCCCGCTGCAGACCCAGCTCACCGGCAGCCAGATCGAGCTCGTCGGCTCGCTCACGTTCCCGATGTCCGACTTCGGGATCGACCCGCCCACGATCGCCGGCATCGTCGACGTCGAGTCTGACGCCACCCTCGAGTTCCAGCTCTTCCTGGCGAAGTAGCGACAGCCCAGCGGTACCGTTCGTGGTCTGACCCACTACGAACGACTCGGCGTCGCTCCGACTGCGACTGAGAGCGAGATCCGCAGGGCGTACCGCCAGCGCGCCCGCACGCTGCACCCCGACCGGCACGGCGGGGGCAGCGTCGCTGAGCAGCGCAAAGCCTCGGCCGACATGGCCGCGGTCAACGAGGCGTGGCGGGTGCTCGGCGACCCCGGGCGCCGTCGTCAGTACGACCGAGCGCAGGCCGGGGTCGCCCTGCCGCCGCGGCCGTCACCGTCGCCGTCGGCTCGGCCGGATCCCGTCTTCGAGGTGCCCGTGGAGGGGGACGGCGACGTCGTCACGAAGGCGCTGCGCGGCGCCCCGCTCATCGCGATCCTCCTCGTGCTGCTCGCGATCTTCATCGTGAGCGCGTTCGCCGCCGGGAACGCCCGGAGCCCCCGAAACAGCGGAGCGAACGACGGCGTCGTCGAGGTGGGGTCATGTGTGGGCGTCGCGACCGGGACGCCCGTGGTCGAAGTGCCGTGCAGCGAGCCCCACGACGGGCGAGCCGCCGCGGTCGTACCGCTCGACCTGCCGTGCCCGCCGAACACCGACTACTACGTAGCGCCGGGAGGCGACGCACGCGTGTGCGTGAGGATGGAGAGGACCCCATGAAGGCCGCGCTGTGAAGGTCATCGGCATCGACCACCTCGTGCTCGCGGTCTCTGACGTCGACCGCACGCTCGCGTGGTACGAGGATCGCCTCGGTCTCGAGCCCCTTCGGGTCGACGAATGGCGCCGGGGGGAAGCACCCTTCCCGTCGCTGCGGGTGAACGAGTCGATGATCATCGACGTGATCGCGGGGCCTCGGGCGGGAGAGAACATCGACCACATCTGCCTCCTCGTGGATGTCGACGACCTCGAGGCCGTGGTCGAGTCCGGAAAGTTCGACGTCGTCAGCGGCCCGAGCCGGCTTTGGGGCGCGCGTGGGTACGGCCAGGGCGTGTACGTGCGCGATCCGGACGGAAACGTCCTCGAGCTACGCCACTACTAACGTCGGCCGCGATGGACTTTCGCATCGAGTCGCTCGTTGATCTCGCCAGCCGGGTCCGCTCGAAGGAGGTCTCGGCTCGCGAGCTGACGTCGCATGCGCTCGGCCGCATCGAAGCCCTGAACCCGCAGGTCAACGCGTTCGTCGCGGTCGACGGCGATCGCGCTCTGGCAGAGGCAGCCGCGATCGACGAGCGGGTCGCTCGTGGCGAGGATCCGGGGCCGCTCGCAGGCATCCCGATCGGGGTGAAGGACCTCGAGGACGCGGCGGGGTTCGTGACCACGTACGGCTCGCCCGTCCATGCCGACGACCCGCCGGCCGAGCAGGACAGCATCCTCGTCGCACGGTTGCGTGCGAGGGGATGCGTGGTGCTCGGCAAGACGAACTCGCCCGAGCACGGGTGGAAGGCCGACACCGACAACGAGGTGTTCGGCGCGACTCGCAATCCTTGGGATCTGGCGCGGTCGGCGGGAGGCTCCTCGGGCGGCACGGGGGCTGCGCTCGCCGCGGGCATGGTGCCCCTCGCGACCGGATCCGATGGCGGGGGGTCGATCCGCATCCCCTCCGCGATCAACGGCCTGTCCGGCCTGAAGCCCTCATTGGGGCGTGTGCCGTCGGGCGGCGCGCATGCCCCGGGATGGGCGGGCCTCTCGACGAAGGGCCCGATGGCGCGACGCATCCGTGATGTCGCGTACGCGCTCGAGTGCGTCGTCGCGCCCGACCCCACCGACATCTTCTCGTTGCCGATGCCCGACGTGCCTTGGACGCGCGCGATGAACGACATCGGCGCGCCGCTCAAGGTGGGCTGGTCGCCGACGTTGGGTTACGCGCCCGTCGACAAGCAGGTGCTCGAGGTGTGCGAGCGCGCCGTGCGGGTGCTCGAGGGCCTCGGCACCGAGATCGTCGAGATCCCCGTGGTGTTCGAGGAAGACCCGATCCGCTCGTTCCTGACGATCGCGGGTGCGGGCACGCTCGTCGCGATGCTCCCGTACCGTGACCACGAAGCGTTCAAGCGCATCGATCCCGGTCTCATGCAGACGCTCGAATGGGCGGAAGCGAACGTCACCGGCGTCGGTCTGAAGCAAGCGCAAGACCAGTGCCATTTCCTGAACCTTCGGCTCGTCGAGGTGCTTCGGGGTGTGAGCTTCCTGATCACACCGGCGATGGCTGCGCTCACGCCCCTGCAAGGCGAGGTGGGCGTGATCAACGGCACGCCCGATCCGAACTACGTGCGCTTCACGTATCCGTTCAACCTGACGCGCTCGCCCGCGGGAGTGGTGAACGCGGGCTACTCCGCCACGGGCCTGCCGATCGGTCTCCAGGTCATCGGTCCCCAGCACGCGGACGTCGGCGTGCTCCGCCTGCTCGCCCTTCTCGAAGATCATCTGAGCGACGATCGCCTCGCTCCGATCGGCTGAGCCATGGCCATCGGCTGAGTCATGGCAATCGATCTGGCGTGGTTGGCCGAACGGGTGCAGATCTGGGCCGAAGCCCATTACGGAGAGAACGCGCACGCGACCGCCCTCGAGACGATGCCGGGGCACGCGGGCCTGAGCTTCGGCTTCACCGTCGAGCACGGCGACGATGAGCGTGACGAGCTCGTCATGCGCGTCCCACCGAAAGGCGTCAAGCGGAAGGGGAACACCGACGTCATCCGTCAGGTGCCCCTGTTGCAGGCGCTGCACGCCGAAGGGGTGCGAGTGCCTCCGGTCCGTTGGTGGAGTGAGGACGAGCAGTGGTTCGACGTCCCGTACTTCATGGTCGACCGGCTGCCGGGAACCACGTTCGCGTTCCGTGATCCCGCGGTTCAGCCCGATCCTCTGATGGTGCGCTCGGTGTTCGAGCAAGCCGTCGACGCGCTGGTCACGATCCACAAGTTCGACTGGCGGTCGCGACTCGCGGATTGGGAGCAGCCACGTCCGCTGCTCGACGAGATCGCGTACTGGGATCCGATCCTGCAGAAGGCTGCCGAGCCCGGCTGGATCACGATGGGCGAGGAGGTGCGCGACCTTCTCGTCGCGCAGCTGCCGATCGACGCGCCGATCGGCCTGTTCCACGGCGACTTCCAGACGTCGAACCTGCTCTTCAACGAGGGTGTGCTCGAAGCGGTGCTCGACTGGGAGATCTCTGGGATCGGCGGTCAGCGCCTCGACATCGGCTGGCTGCTCATGATGAACGACCCGCACAGCTGGTCCGACGCGGGCAGCTTCGCCAATGGCCCCGACCTCGCCGCGCTCGAGGACCGGTACGAGGAGGGCATCGGCACGGTCGTCGGAGACATTGGGTGGTATCGGGCCCTCTCGGGGTATCGGTTCGGTGTGATCAGCGGGCTGAACGTGATGCTGCATCGCACGGGCAAGCGGCACGACCCCGAGTGGGAGCGCATCGCGCTGTCGGTGCCGTTCCTGTTCGGTCGCGCTCGCGATCTGCTCAAGGGCGCGACGTGACCGCTCCGCTCACTCCGCTCGCGCCGTGGGCGCTGGCCGGCGAGTCGATCGTCGGCCTCGCTCGGTGGCGCGGGCAGGCGCCCGTGTTTCCACCAGGGCTGGCGCGGATGCCGGGCCCTTCGTTGCTCGCTGCGACGCGCTACACCGACTCGCCAATCGGACCATTCGTCGAGCTGATCGTCGGGCATCCCGCGAGGCTGGGGCTGCGGTTCGGATGGATGATCAGCGACTCAGTCGTGACCGCCGAGGACGCTCGCATCGGTGGACGGCTCAACTGGGGATTCCCGTCCGAGCGCGCGGACCTCGCGTGGGAGGTCAACGGATCCGAGCGCGCCCTCGTGTGGATCTCGCGCGGCTTCTCGATGCGCGGCACGCCGCGAGGCGTGCCGTTGCCGTGGCTCGTGCCTGTGCGCGCGCTGCAGCGTCGCTCCGACGGCTGCGTGATCGTGCCCGGCCATCAGAGCGGCCGCGCGCGGCTCTCTCGTGTCTTCGTGGAGGCCAAGCACGACGACGTTCTCCACGCTGTCGCGGGTCGCCATCCCGGGGTGATGGTGTCGGGTCTGCGAGCGACGGTGCACCCCGCGAGGGCGCCACTCGGCCTCGCGAAGTCGCTGGTGGCCCCCCTGAGAGCGCCAGAGCCTGCGGTATGGTGTGAGACCTCGAGGGCGTATAGCTCAGTTGGTTAGAGCGCGCGCTTCACACGCGCGAGGTCACAGGTTCGAGTCCTGTTACGCCCACCCGAGTCGGCGGTACTCGCCGCGATTAGGGCGTACGTCGCGACACCGACGCCCCCGTTCGTGACACACCCACGACACCAGCCTGGACGCGAGGTTCGGAGAGTGGAGAAGACGACGGCGCGTACATCGCGCCGGCGACTCAAGGCGCTCTGAGGTCGAAGCGCCCGGGCGCAAGGACGCTGCAGGTCGACGGACGGTGGATCGACTGCGCATCGAGCGACCGAGGCTGGACCGTGCGCGGAGTCCCGAGCTGCGAGAGCTTCGGGCTTCGGGGCGACGCAATCACAGCAAATTCGCGCACTCGCCACCCATTGAGTTATGATCATAACGTATTAGAGTCCAGGGGGCAGGATGAAGGTCAGCGCGAAGGAGGCAGCCGAGATGCTCGAGGTCTCCCGCATGCAGATCTCGCGGCTGGTGGCGGCGGGTGAGGTGAAGAGTGAGCGATTCGGCAATGCCCTGCAGATCGACCTGGACTCCTTGCAGCGGTATCGCGAGCTCAGGCCTGGGCCGGGCCGACCGCTCGATTCGAATGCCGCATGGAGGTTGCTGCGCGGGCGCCAACGCGCCGACCGAGTGCCCGGTGATCTGGCCGCGCTTCATCGACTGGCGGTGGAGGTCAGACGTCGGGCCGACCGGCGTGAGATGCGAGTCCTGCCCGGCTCTGTCGAACGGGTCTTGGCCGAGCCGGCAGTCGTCCTGTCCGGCGCAGGTGCCGCCGCAGCTCATGGTGCCGCGGTAGAGGATCGTCCGCCTCACCAGGTGTACGTCCGCGAGTCGGACCTTGGAGCGCTCGGCCGGCGTTACGGAATGCGCGACGTCGCGTCGGACGCGAATCTCATTGTGCGCGTGGTCCCTGACGATGCGTGGGTGTTCGGGAACGATTTGGTGGCGCCGCCACTTGTCGCGTTGGTCGACCTGGTCGACGAACGCGACGACCGCTCAGCGGTCGAAGCGCTCCGCGGGTTCACGTGAACGACAACCGGCGAGCAGCCCCGGTCGCGGACCTCGGCGTATTGACTCACGCTGGTGCCGCGACGTGGTCGGCGATCGTCGAACTGGCAACGGTGGTATCGACCGATCGATGGGCGATCGTCGGTGGACAGATGGTGGCGATCCGCGCGGCGATCGCTGGCCGTCAACCGCCCCGCGTCACCGTGGACGGCGATGTCGTGGTCGACGTCCGAAGCTTCGGGCGTGCGGCAATGCGGTCCGTCGCCGACGCGCTTACGTCAGCGGGCTTTGTGACCGACGTTTCGCCGGACGGCGTGACGAGGTTCGAACGTGGCCGAGCCAAAATCGACTTGCTCGCACCAGAAGGCATGGGACGCAAGGTCGAGACGATCCCACCGGGCTATGCCGTACAGGCTCCCGGGACAACTCAGGCGCTCTCCCGAACCGAACTCGTCCAAGTCAGTGCCGTGAATCCGTCACGGTTCGATGCCCGACACTGCTGGGCGCAGTCGTTGCCAAGGCCGCCGGCTCGACCGAGATCGCGTCTCTCACAGCGGCTGAACGACTGAAGCATCAGATCGACCTCGTGTTCCTCTTGTCGCTCGTTGCGGAGTCATCGGCCGATGACATCGACGCGATCGCCGCGGAGTGCACGAAGCGTGACCGTGATCGGCTTCGTCGAGCCGTTGCCCCGATCTTCGAGGATCGAACGCACCGCGCCCGATCCGGCGCTCCCAACATCGGCGACATCGAGGCGGTCGCAGCGATCCTGCTCGCCTGACGCAGCCGCAACAGTCCCGTCGTGGGAACTCTGGCGCGATCATTCGCCGGTGACGCCGTCGATCAACTCGCGCACGATGTCGGCGTGGCCGTTGTGCCACGCGTACTCGTGGATCATGCCGATCATGATCCCGCGGACGTCCAACACGTTTCCCCGCTTCGTGGTGATCGTCGAGTCCGGGTCGATGTCAGCGGTGATGGCCCGGTTGCGCTCGCACAGGGCTACGTACCGATCGACATCAGCTTGCAGGCCCTCACTGCGGCTGAGATCCCAATCCCAGTCGATCTCCTCGCCGTCGTAGTACGGATAGGGCTCCTTCGAACCAGCCACGCACTCGACGAACCACCACTGCTCGATCGTGGTGAGGTGCCGAACGATGCCGTGCAACGTCATGTCCGAGGGCACCGTGCGTTGCCCGGCCTGTTCGTTGGTCAGCCCTTGCAGCTTCAGGAGGAGCGTCGCCCGCTCGTAATCCAGCCAGCTGTTGAGCGCGGCCAGTTCTGGATTGACGTTGGCTGGCTCGACGCGTTCGAAGGGGGAGAGGAACGTCATAGGTGACGTCTGCTACGGCGACACCCAGTGCTGCGGCGGAGCGGTGACACCGGCTTCCTGCATCACCTTCGCGAGCTCGGGATCGGAGAGCAGCGCGTCGACTTTGTCCGCGGAGGCCTCACCGACGATCCAGATCGAGTTCGGGTCGTCCGCGTTCGCGGAGGACGGCGATGTCCGTGATCCCCGCCGCCGCCCGGCGCGCCTTGTCGGCGTCGTAGTACGGCCTCCACTTGTCGTAGTCGGAGACGGGGTGATTGATGAACGCGCGTGCCATGGGAACCTCGGTATCGGCTTGCTGGTGCGGCGGACCATAACCGGGTCGGCGATGCCGCGGGTCTCGGAGCCTCTGACGCGCCAAGATCTGTCGCCATGCGCCCTCTCGATCCGGCAATGCACCGGGCTGTCGAGCTCGCGTGGGAGTCGTTCTCTGCCGGGAGTCTCGGCATCGGCGCGGTCATCACGCTCGACGGCGAGATCAAGGCAACCGGGCGCAACCGTCTCGCCGAGAACGACCCCGGCGAGGATGTGCTCGCCGGCTCGTCGCTCGCTCACGCGGAGATGAACGCGCTCGCGAAGCTGCGCTGGGGAGCGAGCCCGGCGGGCTTGCAGCTCTGGACGACGCTGCAGCCGTGTCTCCAATGCCTCGGAGCGATCCGCTTGAGTCCCGTGCGCCATGTGCACGCCCTCGCGCCCGATCCGCTCTTCCGCGGCGTCGAGCGCGCTCGTGAGCTCAACGAGTTCATCGGCGGCGACTGGCCGACGTTCATCGAGCTCGAGGTCGACGAGTGGTCGGTGTTCTCGTTGCTCCTTCAGACGCACGTGACGACGTTCTGGGGCGTGAACCTGGCGGGGTGGAACGAGGCGCTGCCGTCGATCAAGGCGCTCGCGGTCGACCTCGTCGAGAGCGGTCGCCTGCTCGAGCTCGCTGGCGCGAGCGTGTCGGTCGACGAAGTCGGCGCCGAGCTCGAGCCGCGTCTGGCTGACTGCTTGCCCGATGTCGCGGCCCTCGCAGCGATCTGACTCGTCACAATGGAGTGGTGCACGAGGACCTGATCGCGTCGGGACGACGGCACGTGGTCGTCGTGGCGGCGCTCGGGATCGTGCTGCTCGCCCTGGCCCTCGCGATCATTTTCTTCCCGTTCGCCCTGGGCGTCGGCGCACTGGGCACCGCGCTCGGTGGGACGTGGGGCTACGGATGGAAGCTCATCGGCCTCAGCTTCGGCATGGCCTTCCTCTTCGCGCTCGCCATCGTCCTCGTCGGCTTCGTCTGGATGTTCCGGCACGCCGAGCGCGAGCTGCTGACCCCGATGCACGCGTTCCCTCGCCCGTTCTCGGGCCAGACGACGAGCCTGCCGCCGCCGGGCGCGCCGATCGGTGAGCACAAGCGCGTGCGTGAGCAGCTCGACGGCCTGAGCATCGCTGCTGGTGTGCTTTCACCCTCGTGCGCGGTGCTCCGTGATCCCGCACCGAACTGTCTCACGATCGGCCGGCGTCCCGAGACGGCGTGGGTCATCGTCACCACCGGCCTCGTCGAGAGCCTCACGCGCGACGAGCTCGAGGCCGTGCTCGCCTACGAGATCGGACGCATCGCCGTCCGCGAGGTGTCGCTCGACACGGCGGTCTACGCCTGCACGGCCCGAGTGTTCGAGCTGTGGGCGGCCCCGTTCGCCGGGTTCGGGCACGACAGCTTTCTGCTGATCCCTGTCAGCATCGTGACGGCCCCGTTGGCGTTCGGCTGCGTCCTGCTCCGCCGCCATGTCCTGCGGAGCCGCGCCAAGCTGAGCGACGGCCTGGCCGTTCGCTATTGCCGCAACCCGGGTGCGCTGCTCTCGGCACTGCGCAAGATCGACGCCGATCCTCGCACCGTGCGCGCCGCGTCCCTCGACGACGCACATCTCTGGCTGCAGTACCCGCACACGCGCCTCTCGAGCGCGTTCTTCGGGTCACGCCGAATCCTCCGGCAACGAATTCGGCGACTCGAGGCGATCACTCCCGGATCAGAATGGCGTGATGCAGACCGACACCGTGTCTCGTGACGAGCTCATCCAACGGTTTCAGTCGAAGATCGAGCGCAACGATGCGATCCGCCAGCTCGTCGGTGGCCTCACGGCGGCCGAGCTGCGGTCGATCGAGGTCGACGACGAGACGATCGATGCCCTTGCGCGCGGCCTCTCCGACGTCAGTCCAGTCGTGCGCTGGTGGTGCATCCAGGTGCTCGATCACGTGCCCGACGCGAGAGCGATCGACCTGATCGTGCCGATGCTCGACGATCCGGTCGCGCGGGTGAGGCGCAACGCGGTGCACGCTCTCGGATGTCAGGTGTGCAAGCCGTCAGCCGACATGTGCCTGACGCCCGACGTGCTCGACCGCATCCGCGCGCTCGCGGAAGCAGACCCCAACGACAAGGTGCGCGACGAAGCGCGGAGGCTGCTCGCATGACCGACAAGAAGCCGGTGCTCGACCTCGTCGACATCGTCACGAAGGACTTCGAGGCGACGGTTGCGTTCTACCAAGCGCTGGGCCTTCACGTCGACGTCGTCGGTGGGGGCGAAGACGAGATCTGGCATGCAGATGTGCAATTCCCGAACGGCACCTCGTTCCACATCGACAACCTCGCCCTCGCGCAGATCTACAACGCTGCGTGGCGAGCCGGCGAGAGCAGCTCCGTCGTCGTGGGATTCTCGGTGGAGAGCCGCGACGCGGTCGATCACCTCTACGACAAGCTCACCGACGACGGCTACGAAGGGCGCCAGGTTCCCTACGACACGTTCTGGGGAGCGCGCTATGCGATCGTCGCCGACCCGAACGGGGTCGACGTCGGGATCATGAGCCCCGTCGACGAGTCGAAGCGCGCACACCCTCCGGTGCCATCACCCGACGAGTGACGGTCGACAAGTACGCCAAGCTCGAGATCGAGCGCCGCTTCGTGCTCGACGCTGTGCCCGCCGGCGCAGTCGACCCGGTCGAGATCACCGACCGCTACATCGACGGTGGGCACCTTCGGCTGCGGATCGTTGAAGCACCCGCGGCTCCGACCGTCTACAAGCTCGGCCACAAGCACCGACCGGATCCGGCAGATGCGACCGTGATGTTGCACACGACGATCTACCTCACCGAGGACGAGCACTCGCTGCTCGCGGGGCTCCCGGCGCGCGTCCTACGGAAGACTCGCTACCGCATCGACCTCGACGGACGCGCTGCCCTCGTCGATGCGCTGCACGGCGTCCACGACGGCCTGGTCCTCCTCGAGGTGGGCTTCACCTCCGAGGAGGACCTCATGGCCTTCGTGATCCCGGCATGGGTGGGCGCGGAGTCGACCCTGTCGGGCGGCGACTTGGCCCAGGTCGACGACTAGGACGCGGCCGGTGCCGCCGGGCACTTCTCGGCGACGTTCGACGCGAGCTTGTCGGCGTACTCCTTGAGCTCCGACTGGCGGTGCTCGGTCTTGGTGATGACGTCGGCGAGCTTCGCGGCCTTGTCAGGGTCGGTCTGCGCGAGCTCGGCCTGCTTGGCCTTCAGCTTCTCGAGGCGATTGGCGCCGCGGTCCTCGGCCTTTTGCAGGAAGTTGAGCAGTCGGTTGCCGAGCGCACACCGGCGCTCGTGCACGGTCTTGGCGCTCGGGGCGGACGGGGCGGTGCCCGACGGCCCGCTCGTCTCCGCCGAGACGACGCTCGCGCCGCCGACGGCGAGGACGCCGACGAGGGCGAGGCCGGCGATGAGCTTGCGGATCATGGATGTCTCCTGGTCGTTGAGTGGGGGGTGCCTCTCATGATCGCCACCGCCTATGAGGGAATTGTGATGCCGATGTGACCGTGTCGCCAACGCTGTGCCGCGAGCCCGTGGCGCTGCGATGCTGGGTGCCGTGGACGTCAGCGCCGACCTCACGGCTCCCTGCTCGACCGACGAGCTCATGGCCTGGGTCGACGACCTGTCGCGCTACCCCCAGTGGCTCGCGATCGTCACGTCGGCCGCTCCGGTCGACGCGGTCGACGGCGACGCCGGCCCGGCCTGGCTCGTCGACCTCCGCGGCCGGCTCGGGCCGCTCGCCCGGTCCAAGCGGCTCCGCATGGTCCGCACGCAGGTCTCCGACGGCCGAGCGCGGTTCGAGCGGCGCGAGGCGGACGGCAAGACCCACGCCCCCTGGGTCCTCGAAGCAACGGTGTCGCCGGTCGACTCGGGCAGCCGCCTCGTCATGCACCTCCATTACGGGGGATCGCTCTGGGGGCCGGTGCTCGAGCACATGCTCGGCGACGAGATCGAGAACAGCCGTCCCCGTCTCCTCGCCTGCCTCGCCAGCTGAAAACCCGCCGGCCCTCAGCCGGGGAGGGCGCGGGCGCTCCAGCGGCCGTCGCGCTTGTCGAGGCCGAGCGGGATGCCGAAGCACTCGGACAGCGACGACGAGGTGAGCGCCTCGTCGATCGGTCCGCTCGCAATCGCGCGTCCGTGCCGCAACAAGAGCGCATGGGTGAACCCGCGCGGGATCTCGTCGACGTGGTGGGTGATGAGGACGAGCGGCGGGCTCGCGTCGTCGTCCGCGAGTGCGCCGAGGCGCGACACGAGGTCCTCGCGGGCACCGAGGTCGAGGCCGGCGGCGGGCTCGTCGAGGATGAGCAGCTCCGGGTCGGCCATGAGCGTGCGCGCGAGCTGCACCTTCTGCTGCTCGCCGCTCGACAGCGTGCCGAACATCCGTCCCGCGAACGTCGCCATCCCGAAGCGCTCGAGCAGCGCGAGGGCTCGGTCGCGGTCCTCGTCGGTGTAGGTGTGCCACCACGCCTCGAGCGCCGCGTTGCGCGCGGTCATCACGACGTCGACCACCTCGACCTCGCGGCGCAGCATCGCGGCCATCGACGCGCTCGCGAGGCCGATGCGCGGCCGCACCTTGCGGATGTCGACCTTTCCGAGCACCGCTCCGAGCACACACACGTCACCGCGCGTCGGATGCAGGTACAGCGACACGATGCGGACGAGCGTCGTCTTGCCCGAGCCGTTCGGGCCGAGCACGACCCAGCGCTCACCCGCCTGCACTCGCCAGTCGAGGTCGTCGAGGGCGAGCTTGCCGTCGTACACGACGCTGACGCCGCGCAGATCGACGGCGACGCTGTGCTCGTCGGCGGCTGCGCTGTGCCCCTCGGTCACGGTGCGGCGATGGGCAGCTCGAGCAGGTGAGGGCGTCCCGACTCGAGTGCTGACGACACGGCGTCGCCGACATCGGCGGCCTTCTCGACGAGCATCGCGTCGACGCCCATCGAGCGAGCGAGACCGACGAAGTCGACCGGCGGCTCGTCGATGTCCATCGCCACCATGCGATCGGCCTTGACGCTGTCGCGGCCCATGCCGCGCAGGTAGCCCTTGAGGATGAGGTACTGCCGGTTGTTCACGACCGCGAAGACGACGGGCAGCTGCTCGTGCGCCGCTGTCCAGAGCGCCTGCGGGGAGTACATCGCCGACCCGTCGCCGACGACGCAGAGCACGGGCTCGCGGTCGCGCGCGAGCGAGACGCCGAGCGCCGCGGGCATCCCCCAGCCCAACCCTCCGCCCTTGCAGAAGTAGTAGTGACCCGGCTCGGTCCAGTGATGGAAGCCGCGCACGTAGAAGCCGGTTGTGATCGCCTCGTCGACCACTGTCGTGTTCGGCGGGAGAGCGCGGACCAAGGCGTGCCCCGCCGCCATCGGGTCCATCGGTGCGCTCGCGTAGCGGGACTGCGCGGTCTCCTCGAGCGCGTCGATCTCTTGACTGCGCTTCGCGTCCGCTGCGGCGACTGCGACGGCGACCTCCGCCGCGTCGACGCGCCCGCGCACCATCGGGAGCAGCGCGGCGAGCGTGGCCTTCGGATCGCCGACCATCCCGAGACGAGTCGGATAGGTGCGTCCGAGCCTCGACGCGTCGGGCGAGACGTGGAGCAGCTCGACCGTGTCGGGGAGCGCCGAGCCCGGTGTGTACGGGTACACCATGAACGTGTGTCCCCCGACCGCGAGCACGCGTCGGAAAGGGCTCAGCGCGGCGTTGATCGCCGCGGCCGCGGGAGCCAGCATCCCCGCGTAGAGGGGATGCGTGGGAGGGAAGACACCGGTCGAGTGCAGCGCCGCGCCGAACACGGGCGCACCCAACGCCTCGGCCAGCTCGACGAGCTCACCCACACCACCTGACGCGGCAACTTCGTCACCCGCGACGATCGCGAGCGAGCCGACCGGCGTGTCGACGAGCAGGTCGGCGAGCGCACCGAGGTTCGAGGGCACTGCCCGCCGGTCGATCTGGGACGGACCGGGCACGCTGAAGTCGCCTTCCGTGTCGAGCATCGACATGGGCAACGAGACGAACACGGGCCCGGCAGGCGGCGCTGCCGCGTCGTGAAAAGCGCGTCGAAGGATCGTGCCGAGCTCGTCGACGTTGCGCACCTCGTGCACCCACTTGGCGACGGGCCGCGCGAGCCCCGTGAGATCTCCCGAGAGCAGGGGATCGGTGACGATGTGCCGCCAGTCCTGCTGGCCCGCGGTCACGACGAGGGGCGATCCGTTCGCCACCGCGTTGGTGAGGTTGCCGATCGCGTTGCCCAGGCCCGCGGACGTGTGGAGGTTGAGGAATGCCGGCCGCCCGGTCGCCTGCGCGTAGCCGTCGGCCATCGCGACCGCCGTGGCCTCCTGGAGCGCGAGCACGTAGTGGAGGTCGTCGCCTCCCGGTCCCGCGAGCGCGTCGATGAGCGGCAGCTCCGTGCTGCCCGGGTTTCCGAAGAGATGACGCACACCTTCGGTGCGGAGCACCTCGAGCAGCACATCACGACCGTCACGCGCCGGAGTTCCCACGGGCGCCACCGTAACCCTCGGTCAGTGGGCTCCGTCGCCGTTGCCGTGACCGTTGCGGGCACCGCTGGCGTGGCCGTTCTGTCCGCTCATGTGCCGCTGCCAGGTGTCGAACATCGTCGCGTACTGGCCGCCCAACGCTGTGAGCTCTTCGTGCGATCCGAGCTCGACGACGCGACCGCCGTCGACCACCGCGATGCGATCGGCGCGCATGGCGGTCGCGAGCCGGTGGGCGATGAGGATCGCGGTGCGACCCTCGAGCAGCGCGTCGAGCCCGCGCTCGACCTGAGCCTCGCTGCGCAGGTCGAGGTTGGCCGTTGCCTCGTCGAGCACGAGCACCCGCGGCCGGGCGAGGAACGCGCGGGCCAGTGCGAGCAGCTGGCGCTCCCCTGACGAGAGCGTCGCGCCCCGTTCGTGCACCAGTGTGTCGAGCCCCTGGGGGAGTCGTGCGACGAGCTCGTCGAGGCCGACCGCGCGACACGCCTCGTCGACTTCGGCGTCGGATGCGTCGGGTCGGGCGAAGGTGATGTTGGTGCGCACGGAGCCGGCGAAGAGGAACGCCTCCTGTGGCACGACCCCGATCTGATGCCGAAGCGATGCGAACGTGACGTCGCGCAGATCGTGTCCGTCGATCGCCACCGTCCCCGCGGTCGGGTCGTAGAAGCGAGTGACGAGCTTCGCGATCGTCGACTTGCCGGCGCCGGTCGCGCCTACGAGCGCGAACGTCTCGCCCGGCGCGATGTCGAGGCTGACGTCGCGGAGCACCTCTTGCCCCTTCGTGTAGCCGAACGAGACGTGGTCGAGCACGACGTGGCCGGCAATCGGCGGCAGGTCGATCGCGTCGGACCGCTCGGGCACGCTCGGATGTGTGGCGAGCAGCTCCTGCAGCTTGTCGACGGCCGCCTGCCCCGACTGGTAGGTGGTGTAGAGCTGCACGAGCTGCTGGATCGGCGCGAAGAACGCCGCGAGGTAGAGCACGAACGCGGTGAGCTCGCCGATCGTCAGCGTGCCGTTGAGCACCATGTTGCCGCCGACGAGCAGGACCACGGCCTGACCCGCTGCTCCGATGAAGTCGGTGAGCGGGCCGTAGACCGCGCTCACCCGCGCCGTGTACTGGTTCGCGCTCTGGTACTCGCCGACGATGTTGCGGTGCTGCTGCACGTTGTGGCGCCGCCGGTTGTGCGCGGAGATGATCCGGATGCCCGACAGGCTCTCCTGCAGGTCGGCCAGCACCTCGGCGATGCGCTCGCGCACCTTCGCGTAGCCCCGGTCGGACGCGCTGCGGTACCAAATCGTCGCGATCGTCATCGCGGGCACGACGAGCAGCACCGTGATCGCGGCGAGCGCCGGATTGAGCAGGAAGAGGATCACCGTGACGATCACCATCGTCAGGAGCTGGACGGCCAGGTTCACGATGCCGTCCTGGAAGAGCTGGCTGAGCGCCTCGATGTCGCTCGTCATGCGGGTCATGACTCGTCCGGCCTTCTCGCCGGTGAAGAAGTCGATCGAGAGCCGTTGGAGGTGCGCGAACACGCGGACGCGCAGGTCGTAGAGCAGCGACTCGCCGACCTTGCCCGTCCACGCGACGCGCCAGCTGCTCGCGATCATGCTGATGACGACGCTGACCGCGTAGATCACCGCGGTGACGACGAGGACCTCGGTGGACTTGGCGAGGATGCCCTTGTCGATCGCGCGTTGCGTCAGCAGCGGGCCGGCCTGCATCGCGAGCGTCTCTACGAGGACGAGGGCGAACGCTCCTGCCATGGCGGCTTTGCGGGTGGCGAGGAACCGCCGGAGGGTGAACGGAGCCTCCCGCTCGTCGATCTGGGTGAAAGGAACGTGGGGCTTCGTGTGCTCGGGTTCGGTCTCGAGGATCTCCTCGACTCGGTCGGCGAGCTCGGGCGGCACGCCGGCGAACGGCAGGCCGGCCGCCGCGCTCGACGCGACCGCGCTCGGCCCGCCGAACCCGCCTCCCGAGCCTCCCCAGGCCATCAGTCGCTCCCCGTCGTGGCGAGCTCGCCCGCGGCTTCGCCAGCGTCGCGTTCGACGCGAGCGAGCGCCTCGACGTAGCGAGGCTCGGTGGCCATGAGCTCGACGTGCGTGCCGTCGGCGACCACACGGCCACCTTCGATGAGCACGACCCGATCGGCGAGGCTGATCGTCGAGAGCCGATGCGCGATCACGAGGGTTGTGCGGTCGGCGAGCAGCGCGCGCAGCGCGTCGTGGATGTGCTCCTCGACCTGCACGTCGACTGCGCTCGTCGCGTCGTCGAGCACGAGCACCGGTGGGTTGGCGAGCAGGGTGCGCGCGATAGCGATGCGCTGGCGCTGGCCTCCCGAGAGGTCGTAGCCGCGCTCACCGATGATCGTTTCGTAGCCGTCGGGCAGGTCGTCGATGAACTCGTCGGCGTGCGCTGCCCTCGCCGCTGCCTTCACATCGTCGAGTGACGCGTCGGGGCGGGCGTACGCGATGTTGTCGAAGATCGAGACCGAGAACAGGAAGGGCTCGTCGAGCACCACGGCGACGTTCGCGCGCAGGCTGTGCACCGTGAGGTCGCGGACGTCGTGGCCGTCGATCAGCACCGCTCCGTCGTCGACGTCGTAGAAGCGGGGGAGCAGCCGGGCGATGGTCGACTTGCCGCTGCCGGTCCGTCCGACGATCGCGACGGTCTCACCGGGGGCCACGTGCAGGTCGAAGTGCGAGAGCACCGGCTCGTCGGTCTCGGCGCCGGCTCGCTTGTAGGCGAACGTCACGTCGCGGAGCTCGACCTCGCCGCGGGGCGAGACCAGGTCGACGGCACCGGGGCGGTCGAGGATGTCCGCGGGCTCGTCGAGGATCTCGTAGATGCGCCCTGCCGACGCCGCGGCGCGCTGGCCGAGCATCGTGATCATGCCGAGGATCCGGAAGGGCGCCTGCAGCATGACGACGTAGGCGTTGAAGGCAACGATCGCCCCGACGGTGATGGCGCCGTCGATCGCGAGCCACCCGCCGTAGAGCAGGACGGCGGCGAGACCGAGCCGCGGCAGGTTCTCCATGAGCGGTGCGTACCGAGCCCTCGTGAGCGCAGTCCGCACCGATGCCCACTTCAGCCGTTGCGCGGCGTCGGCCAGCTCGTCGACCTGGGCCGGCTCCGCCGCGAACGACTTCACGACCCGAACCCCGTTCACGTTCTCGTCGACGATCGTCGCGACGTCAGCCGACCGCGACTGCACGATCCACGAGAGGGGGAACGTCTGGTTGCGCATCTTCACGCCCGCCACATAGACGAACGGGATCGTCGAGAGCGCGACGAGTGTGAGGCCGACGTGGATCGTGAACATGAAGATGACGGCGATCACGAAGCTCGCGAGGTTCAGGGCGACGAGGGGAGCGAACGTCAGGAACAGCTGCACGGAGCGGATGTCGGAGTTCGCCCGTGAGATGAGCTGACCGGATTGCACGCGGTCGTAGAACGAGAACGACATGCGCGTGAGGTGCTCGAAGACGATGACCCGCAGGTCGTACTCGAGGCGATAGGCGATGCCGTAGAGCGACGTGCGGTACGCGTAGGTGAGGATCGACCGGAAGAGCGCGAGGCCGACCAGGGCCCAGATGTAGGGCGCGAGCGACGTGGTGCGGTCGATCAACGCGTTGTCGATCGCCTCCATCGTCACCCGCGGGATCAAGATCGCCGCGACCAGCGCCAGGAAGGACGCCGCGAGCGAGCCGTAGAACCTCGGCTTGTTCGAGAGGAGCAGGGGCAACATGCGCCGCCACCACTTCTTGTGTGGCTCTCGACTCGGATGCGCGCTCGGCGGCCCCGACCGGGCAACGATGCCCAGCGGCTCGTAGGGCGACCAGTCTTCGATCGGAACGGTCACGTGCGGCTGGCGGCCGCGTGGCGCGCCGCGAGCAGTGCCGTGCCCCACAACCCCAGTCCCTCGACGGCCGCGCGCGTCTCGTCGTCGTCGAGGTGGACCGCGAGCTCCCCGAGCCGCTCGGCGACCGCCGCGTCGGCGCGATCGAGCGCGCGCCGGCCCGACGGCGTGAGGCGGTGGTGCACCTTGCGCCGGTCGGTGTCGTCGCCCTGGCGCTCGACGAAGCCCTTCGCGACGAGGCCGTCGACAACCACGGTGATCGTGGGCCGGCTCACCGCAAGCGTCCCCGCGAGCGTCGAGGCGCCGGCGGCCCCCTCGGCCAGGAAGACCATGACCCGGTACTGCGGGAGGCTGAGATCGACCGCGTCGAGGGCCAGCTCGACCTGCTTGGCCAGCCGCGCTGCGGCGTGGGCCGCGTTTTCCCAGTCCACCCGGGTGATCCGAGCTCGTTCGATGGTCACATCATTAGGTTACAAAAGCTCTCTCCCAGGCGGACACCTCACTTCCTTCGCTACCGTGGCGGCCCATCGTGAGCCGTCGGGCCGCCTGGCTCCTCCTCGCCGGTCTTCTGATCGGAGCGGTCGGTGGTCTCGGAGCGGCCCCCGCCGGTGCCGACGACGTCGCCAGCGCCCAGCGCCGGGCCAACGCTGCCGCCCAGGCGCTCGCGAAGGCGAACACCGAGCTGGCGCTCATCGAAGACGACATCGTGAAGGTGCAGGCTGACCACGCCGCAACCGAAGCCGAGCTGACGACGTTGCGCACCGTGGTTCAGGAGACCGTGGTGCGCAGCTACGTGCACGCCGGGGGTGCTGACATTCCCTATCTGCTCGGCGGTGACCTGAATGCCGAGGCACGTGCGAACGCCCTCGCTCGGTTCGTGACCATGGGCTCGTTCGACCAGATCGACCGCTACCGCGCGCTGAACGCAGACCTCCAGTCTGGGGCTCAGCTCCTCGAGCAGCGGAAGGCCGAGCAGACCTCGGCGGTCGCGCAGCTCACCGCGAAGCGCGAGGCGGCGACCAAGGAGCTCGCCCGACTGCAGGCACTGCTGCGCAAGCGGCAGCAAGAGGAGGCCGCGCGCCGAGCGCGAGCGGCAGCCGCGGCCGCCGCGGGTCAGCGCACCTCGGCGTCCTCACGATCTGGTGCGGCGCCACTGATCATGGGCGGATCGTGGCTGTGCCCGGTTGCGGGCGCGCACGCGTTCGGCAACGACTACGGCGACTCGCGGTCAGGCGGACGGAGACACGCGGGCAACGACATGCTCGCCTCGAGAGGCACCCCCATCGTCGCGCCGGTTGCGGGGACCGTGTCGTTTCGCAGCGTCTCGCTCGGCGGTCGTTCGTTCTTCCTCGAGGGAGTCGACGGCAACGAGTACTTCGGCACCCATATGTCGGGCTATGAGGGCGGCAGCCGGTCGGTGAGCGCGGGTGAGGTCATCGGCTACGTCGGCGACGACGGCAACGCGCGAGGCACGCCCCACTTGCACTTCGAGATCCACCCCGGCCGGCACGGCACGGTCAATCCCTATCCGACCTTGAGCGCCCACTGCTGACGTCGGCGCTCGGGAGCCGGACCCTTCCCAACCCCGACCGTTTGCTCACCGGACCACGCCACACGTGGTTGCGTGAGCAAACGGTGTCCGGACGAGGGGCCAGCACGGCGGTTCTCAACCGCCGGTTGCCGCTCCGAGCTGCTCGCACTCCGGCACCGTGTCGAACGCGCTGTTGAGTGCGGGGTCGTTGTAGGTCGCCTGCAGCTGGTCGAAGCTCGCGGAGAACTCGGTCTGTGAGTCGGTGATCTCCTGACCGAGCTGCGTCGCAGCCGCACTGAACGCTTCGGGATCGTCCGTAGGCAGCGCCTTTGCCTTGTCGACCGCCGTCGAGAACGTGTCTTTCACCGGTTGGAGCGCCGCAACGAGATCGGTCGCGAGCTGATCGCCGTTCTCGATGTCGGGCGCGCCAGCGGCCTCGACCCCCTGGATCATCGTGTCGGTGAGCGCGACCGCGTCCTCCATGAACTGCACCAACAGGTCACGACCTTTGGTGAGGTCGCTGACGCCCTGCACGTCCTGGCCGAGCTGTGTGCCCTTCTGATTGATGCCGCGCAGCCAGGTCTCGACCGAGCCGCACACGCCGCCGGCCCACGCCTCGACCGATACGGCGTCGCCCGAGGACGGCGCGCTCGTGGAGGCTGCGCTTGTCGACGCCGCCTCGCTGTCGGAGGACGAGGCAGCCGTCGTCGCACTCGATCCCGATTCCGTCGTCGCGGCAGAGCCTGAGTCGTCGCCGCCGCACGCGGCGAAGCCGAGCGAACCCAGAGCGACGAGTGCGGCGAGGGCGAACCGAGGACGAGACATGGCCGACCAACCTAGCGATGCAGGTCAGCGGGGGAGTGGCATAGGAGTCACGCGCCAATCGCGTGATAGCCGCCATCGACGTGCACGATCTCCGCTGTCGTCGCGGGGAACCAGTCCGACAGCAACGCCACGCACGCCTTCGCAACCGCGGTCGAGTCGTTGATGTCCCAACCGAGCGGTGCGCGCTCGGCCCACACGTCTTCGAACCGGGAGAAGCCCGGTATCGACTTCGCTGCCATCGTGCGAATCGGTCCGGCGGCGACGAGGTTGACCCTGATGTTCCTCCCCCCGAGCTCGCGAGCGAGGTAGCGCGACGTCGACTCGAGCGCAGCCTTCGCGACACCCATCCAGTCGTAAGCCGGCCACGCGACACTCGCGTCGAAGTCGAGCCCGACGAGTGACCCCCCTTCGGTCATCAGGGGAGCGAAGCAATCGGCGAGCGCCTTGAACGAGTAGGACGAGATCTGCAGCGCCACCGACACGTCCGGCCATGTCGCTTCGAGGAAGTTGCCGCCCAAGCAGACTGCCGGAGCGAAGCCGATCGCGTGGAGCACGCCGTCGACTCGCCCCCATCTCTCGGCGAGGTCGGCGCGCACCGCATCGAGATGCTCGGGGACGGTGACGTCGAGCTCGAGGACGGGCGCCGGAGACGGCAGCTTGCGCGCCGTGCGCTCGGTCAGTGACAGGCCGCGTCCGGCTCCCGTGAGCACGACCTCGGCACCCTCTTGCTGTGCGAGCTGTGCGACGCCGAACGCGAGCGACGCGTCAGTGAGCACGCCCGTGATCACGACGCGCTTTCCCTCGAGAAGACCCATGGTGCCTCCGACCGTCGATGCGGCGGCGACGTTACCGCCGGCACCGGGGTCGAGAGCCTGGTGTGCAAGGCTGAGCCGATGCGGATCGGCATCCTCGGCGGCACCGGCCCGGCTGGTACGGCTCTCGGCGCTCGGCTGGCTTCGGTGGGCTACGACGTGACGTTGGGTTCCCGGTCGAAGTATCGGGCCTTGGAGTCCGTCGACGGGCTCATCGCCCAATGGCCCGAACACGATCTCAGCATCGACGCAGCCGACAACGAAGGCGCCGCTGGAGCCGACGTCGTCGTGCTCGCGACTCCGTGGGACAGCGCGGCGACCACCGCGCATGCGCTCGAGAAGCAGCTGAACGGCAAGGTCGTCATCTCGATGGCGAACGCACTCGTGAAGGTCGGCCATGAGTTCCAGCCGCTCGTCCCGCCCCGCGGCTCTGTGGCCGCGAGCGTTCAGGCGGCGGTGCCAGGGTGTCGAGTCGCTGCCGCGTTCCATCATCTGCCCGCGCGCGAGCTCGGCCATCTCGGAGTCCCGATCGAGAGCGACGTGCTGATCTGCTCCGACTTCCCCGAAGCGATCCTCGTGGTCGCCGACATCGCGGGGCGCATCCCCGGGTGCCGCCCCCTCGACGCCGGTGAGCTTTCCAACGCCACCGCGATCGAGGCGTTCACCGCAGTGCTGTTGCAGCTCAACGTGCGCTACAAGACCCGGGTGGCCCCCCGGCTCACTGGCATCAAGATCTCCTAGTGATGCGTCTGTACGACACCGCGCGGCGCGAGATCGTGCCGTTCGAGCCCGGCGAGCTCGTGACGATGTACACGTGTGGCATCACGCCCTACGACGCGACGCACCTCGGTCACGCGACGGTCTACGTCGTGTACGACGTGTTGCAGCGCCGCCTGCGCGACCTCGGGCACGACACCCGCTGTGTGCGCAACATCACCGACGTCGACGATCCGCTCCTCGCGAAGGCCAAGCAGCTCGGTGTGCACTACCTCGACCTCGCTGCGGGCGAGGTGGCGCGGTTCGACAGCGACATGAAGGCGCTCAACGTGCTTCCGGTGTACAGCGAGCCGCGCGCGACCTCCGCGATCCCCGACATCCGTGGCTTCATCGGGATGGTGCTCGACCGCGGCCACGCCTATCAGGCCGGCGGCGCGGTGTACTTCGACGTCACCTCGTTCCCCGGCTTCGGCGAGGTCAGCAACTACACGCGCGACGACATGATCGAGCTCGCACGCGAGCGTGGTGGCAACGTCGAAGACCCGTACAAGCGCAACCCTCTCGACTTCGTGCTCTGGCAGCCGTCGGCCGACGGGGAGCCGACGTGGGAGACGATGTGGGGGCCCGGTCGTCCCGGGTGGCACATCGAGTGCTCGGCGCTCGCGCTCCGCGAGCTCGGTACGACGATCGATCTCCACGGTGGCGGGTCCGACCTGATCTTCCCGCACCACGAATGTGAGCGCGCGCAGAGCGAAGCCGCCACGGGTGAGCCGTTCGTGCGGCACTGGATGCACGTCGGCATGGTGCGGATGGACGGCGAGAAGATGTCGAAGTCGCTCGGCAACCTCGTCTTCGTCAGCGACCTGTTGAAGTCGTGGGATCCCCGTGCGATCCGACTCGCGATCATCGAGCACCACTACCGCGACTCGTGGGAATGGGACGACGATCTCATGCCTCGCGCGACCGCTCGACTCATGGCGTGGTCCGACGCGGCGGGTCCTGGCACGGCGGCCCTCGACGAAGTGCGCGACGCGCTCGATGACGATCTCGACACCCCACGCGCGCTGCGCGCGATCGATGCTGCCGCGGCCCGGGGTGACGGTGTGTCAGCCGCTGCGGCCCTGCTCGGCGTGGATTTGATCCAGGGCGATGAAGTGCCTGTGAAGAGGCCGTGAACTCGGCGGGATCCGCGGGGTGATCGCTTAGGCTCTTGCCCATGGCTGCGGAAGGTGCGGGAAGGATGCAGGACGTCGTCCGTGCGTTCGGCGCCCCGATCCAGCGGATGCTGTGGCGCCTTCAGGTCGAGGGCTTGCACCGGTTGCCGCCGACAGGTGGCGCCATCCTCTGCCCGAACCACATCTCGTTTCTCGACTCGGCGTTCCTCATGATGACGGTGCCGCGTCGCATCAGCTTCGTCGGCAAGGCCGAGTACATGGACTCGTGGAAGACGAAGTTCCTCTTCCCCGCGATGGGAATGATCCCGATCGATCGCTCGGGTGGTCGTTCGAGCGACGCGGCGTTGAACGCGGCAACTGACGCCCTCGCCCGCGGCGACCTGTTCGGCATCTTCCCCGAGGGCACGCGGTCGCGCAACGGCTTGCTCCACAAGGGACACACAGGGGCCGCCCGGCTGGCGTTGGCCACCGGCTGCCCGCTGTTCCCGGTCGGCGTGATCGGCACGGCCGACATCCAGCCGCCCGACGCGAAGGTGCCGAAGCTGTTCAAGTCGGCGTGCATCCGCATCGGGCAGCCGATCGACACGAGCCACTACCAGAAGCGAGACGGCGACCATCTCATCTACCGCGAGCTCACCGACGAGCTCATGTACGAGATCAGGGAGCTGACCGGGCAGCAGTACATCGATCGGTACGCGACCAAGAAGGCCGAGACCTTGCCGACCGATGTCGCGAAGGTGCGCCTCGGAGAGCAGTCCGAGCAAGAGCGCGTCCTCGCCCGCGCCGGCTGAACAATCGCCCGGGAGGCATCTGAGGTCGCCGGTAGGCTCGCGGTCCCTATGGCTGACCTCATCGACATCGTGCTGCCCGACGGATCGACCCGACAGGTCGCCGCGGGCACGACGGCGGGAGGTCTCGCCGAGCAGATCGGCCCCAGGCTGGGTCGCGATGCAGTGATCGCGGTGGTCGATGGCGTCGAGCGCGATCTCGATTGGCTGCTCGCCGACGGCAACCAGGTCGAGATCGTCGTGCCCGCTTCCGACCGCGGCCGGTACACCCTGCGGCACTCCACCGCGCACGTGCTCGCGCAAGCCGTGCTCGATCTGTTCCCCGGCGCCACCTTCGGCATCGGGCCACCGATCGAGGACGGCTTCTACTACGACTTCGACTTGCCTGAGGGGCGCACGTTCACTCCCGACGACCTCGACCGCATCGACGCGCGGATGCGCGAGATCATCGCGGAGCAGCAGCCGTTCATCCGCGACGAGATCCCCGAAGCCGAGGCAGCGAAGCGGTTCGCCGCGCACAAGTACAAGCTCGAGATCATCACGGGCAAGGCCGACGATCCGACCTCGGGCACCGACGCCGGCCTCGTACGCATCTACGACAACCCGCCCAACTTCTGCGACGTCTGTCGCGGGCCGCACGTGCCGCACACCGGCCGGCTGGGTCACTTCAAGCTCATGCGGGTCGCGGGCGCGTACTGGCGAGGCGATGAGCGCAACCCGATGCTGCAACGCGTCTACGGCACCGCGTGGGAGTCAGAGAAGGCGCTGAACGAGCACCTGCTCCGGCTCGAGGAAGCCGAGAAGCGCGATCACCGACGCCTCGGGGTCGAGCTCGACTTGTTCAGCTTCCCGACCGAGATCGGCGGCGGGCTCGCGGTCTTCCATCCGAGGGGCGGTCTGATCCGCAAGCTGATGGAGGACTACTCGCGCACCGAACACGAGCGCGCCGGCTACTCGTTCGTCTGGACACCGCACATCGCGAAGTCGACGCTGTTCGAGATCTCGGGCCACCTCAGCTGGTACTCCGAGGGCATGTATCCCCCCATGGAGATGGAGGGGGCCACCTATTACCCCAAGCCGATGAACTGCCCGGGGCACATGCTCATCTATCGGTCGCAGCAGCGGTCGTACCGCGAGCTGCCGCTCAGGTTGTTCGAGTTCGGCACCGTCTACCGGTTCGAGCGCACCGGCGTGTTGCACGGCCTCACCCGCGTGCGCGGCATCACGCAAGACGACTCGCACATCTTCTGCACTCCCGAGCAGCTCGCGGACGAGCTCGCGTCGCTGCTGCAGTTCGTGCTGCGGCTGCTGCGCACCTTCGGTCTCACCGACTTCGAGGCCGAGCTCGCGACCCGGCCCGACAAGTTCGTCGGCGAACCCGAGCAGTGGGACGAAGCCACCGAGGCGCTCCGGCACGCGCTCGAGACCGCGAACATCCCGTTCGTGGTCGCCGAGGGGGAGGGCGCGTTCTACGCGCCCAAGATCGACGTCCACGTGCGCGATGCGATCGGCCGGCGCTGGCAGATGTCGACGCTGCAGGTCGACTTCCAGTTCCCCGATCGATTCGACCTCGAGTTCATCGGCCCCGACAACCAACGGCATCGTCCGCGTGTGATCCACCGCGCGTTGTTCGGGTCCGTCGAGCGCTTCTTCGGCATCCTCCTCGAGCACTACGCCGGGGCGTTGCCGTTGTGGCTCTCGCCGGTGCAGGTGCGTCTGCTCGGTGTGCGCGCCGACCACGACGCGTACGCGGATCGCCTCGCCGACCGGTTGCGCGCGGAGGGCTTCCGTGCCGACTGGGTCGAAGCCGACGAGCCGCTCGGTGCCCGGATCCGGAAGGCGAAGCTCGAGAAGATCCCCTATGTGCTCGTCGTCGGCGACGACGACGTGCGCGACGGCACGGTCGGTGTCAACCCTCGCGGTGGCGAGGTGGAGCGCGGGGTGCCCATCGACGACTTCCTCGATCGAGTGCGCGCCGAAGCGATCGCCCATCTGCCGTGACGCTCGACCGGCTGTGGGCCGCGTGGCGGTCGGCCTATGTGTCGAACATCGTGGACGATGACGGGCCTGGGTCGGTGTTCACGCGGATCCTCGGGACCGGCGCGCCCGATGCGGAGACGCACGTGCTCTGGCGAGGGGCGCAGACCTTCGCCATCCTGAACGCATTCCCCTACGGCAGCGGCCACCTCCTGGTCATGCCGTACCGCGAAGTGGCCGCGCTCGAAGACCTCGGCGACGACGAGTTTCACGAGCTCTGGTCGACGGTGCGCGATGCCCTCGTCGCGATCAAGGCCGCCTACGGCCCGGACGGCGTGAACGTCGGGATCAACTTCGGCCACGCCGCGGGTGCGGGCGTGCCTGGGCACCTGCATGTGCACTGCTTGCCGCGCTGGCACGGCGACACGAACTTCATGACGGCGGTCGCCGAGACGCGTGTCCTCCCCGAGAGCCTCGACGAGAGCTGGCGCAAGCTCACCGCGGCCTGGCCACCCCCAGCACCCCCGCCCCCAGCGAACTGAGTTGCAAAGTGCGCCACATCTGGCGCCTTCTGCAGCGGAGAACGGGGCGGAGCACCGGTAGCGTCTCGCTCGATGTCCGACGTCGAGCACCGCGACGAGCTCCCCGACGAGCTCGACGTCTCGTCGTTCGTCGGGCCGTACCAGTTCCCCGACAACAGTCGGCGCCGCATCCCGGGCTTCCTCTATCTCGGCGTGGCGGTCGTGTGCTTCCTGCTGTGGCTCGGGTACCACGACGGCGGCGTGCTCGTGAACGACGGCTTCCTGTACGTCGCGATCTTCCTGGCGCTCGTCGGCGTCTACTGCATCACGTCCGGATGGCACCTCGGTGTCGACGAGAAGGGCGCGCTCGTCGCGTCGTCCAAGGCGGTCGGGTTTCCTGTCGGTCACGCGTCCGCGCAGCTCGGCTGGCGCGGTCTGCGCAGCCGGCCGACGTGGCGCATCCTCCTGTACTCGGCCGAGGAACCTCCGAAGCGACGCGGGTTCGTGCTCGTCGACGCCGTCGACGGCCACATCGTCGACCACTTCACGGAAGACAACCCCGAGGACTGGACCGAGGACGCTACGACCCAGCCGTGAAGAGGCAGAAGGGATGCCCCGCGGGATCGAGCATGATCCGCAGCCCCGCCTGATCGCGATCAGAGGGTTGATGCTCGGCGACACGGGCGCCGGCCGCCACCGCGTGACCGATCGCCGCGTCGAGGTCGTCGACGAGGATCTCGAAGTGCATCATCTTCGCCAGTGCGCCAGGGCGCTCCGGCCACACCGGTGGCTCGTACCACTCCTCGCCCTGGATGTTGAGGTGCACGCCGCCGAAGCCGTCCCCGAGCTGGAACCACTCGCCGTCACCGGCGGTGATCTCCCACCCGAAGAGCTGCGCGTAGAACTCGGCGAGCTCGCGCCCGTCCCGGCAGTCGATGCACACGCCTGTCCATTGCAACGTCACCCGACGTTCTTACCCGGAACCGCGCACCTCGCGGAGGCGGCGCTCGAGATACGCGCGCTCTGGAGCCGTCCCCGCGAGCGTCACCGCGTGTTGGTATTCCACCGTTGCCTCCTCGAAGCGACCGGCCCGGCGCAGCAGATCGGCCAGGGCCGCGTGCCGAAGGTGGTAGCCGTTGAGGTCGGCGCCGAGCTCGTCGAGCAGCGCAAGCCCGGTCTCGGGCCCTTCGCTCATGCCGACCGCGACGGCACGGTTCAACGCGACGACGGGCGACGGCCAGCGGCTGTTGAGCACGTCGTACAGCGCGGCGATCTGCGACCAGTCGGTGTCGGCCATCGTCGGCGCCTGCGCGTGCAGCGCCGCGATCGAGGCCTGCACTTGCAGTGGCCCGGGCCGCCCGCGGCGAAGCGCTGACTCGACGAGCGTCGCGCCCTCCTCGATCGCCTCGCGGTCCCACTGCGATCGATCCTGTTCCTCGAGCGGAGCGAGCACGCCCTGCGCATCGATGCGCGTGTCGCGTCGCGAGTGGTGAAGGATCATCAACGCGAGCAGCGCCCCGACCTCGGGCTCGTCGGGCAGCAACGCGACCAGCAGGCGGCCGAGCCGGATCGCCTCTGCACACAGCTCGCGTCGGACCAGGGCATCGCCCGCAGTCGCGCTGTATCCCTCGTTGAAGACGAGATACACGACGGTGAGCACTGCGTCGAGGCGATCGGGCAGGCGGTCGGGCGCCGGCACCGTGAACGGGATGCCCGCTGCCTCGACCTTGCGCTTTGCCCGCACCAGACGTTGGCCCATCGTGGCCTCGGGGACTAGGAACGCACGAGCGATCGATGCGGTCGACAGTCCGGCGACGGCGCGGAGCGTGAGCGCAACCTGCGCCTCGAGCGCGAGCGATGGGTGGCAGCAGAGGAACACGAGGCGAAGCTGATCGTCGGGCACAGCGGCGAGCTCGTCGTCCGGGTCGTCATCGAGCGCTTCGAGGTGCTGCAACGCTGCGACCCGCAGTGCGGTCTTCTGCGCGACTGAGGCGCTGCGGAGGCGATCGATCGCTCGCCGGCGTGCGGTGGTGGTGATCCAGGCTGCCGGCCGGTTCGGGATGCCCGTGGCCGGCCAGGCCTGCACCGCGATGGCGAACGCTTCTTGCACCGCATCCTCGGCGATCTCGAGACTGCGGGTCGCCCGCACGAGTGCACCGATGATGCGGCTCCACTCCTGCCGGTAGACGGCCTCGACCGCGTGACTGACGTCGGTGGTCGAGGCCGTCGCGGCGGGAGTCACATCACATGCCCGGGATCGACATCAGCGGGCGGACTTCGATCGAACCGAACTCGGCACTCGGGATCTTCGCTGCGTACTCGAGCGCCTGGTCGAGGTTCTCGCATTCGAGGAGGTAGTAGCCGCCGAGGACTTCCTTCGTCTCGGCGAACGGTCCGTCGGTCGTGAGGGTCTTGCCGTCGCGCACCCGCACGGTCGTCGCGGCGCTCGGGTCCTCGAGGGGGTCGCCCCCGACGAAGAGGCCCTTTTCGACGACCTCGGTCGAGAACTCGAAGTAGCGCTTCATCTGCAGGTCCCGCTCGGGGGTGCCCCACTGAGGTCCGGCATCGGGAGCGCTGTAGATCAGCAGCATGTACTTCATCGATTCCTCCTTCGCGCCGCCAGGGTGGCGACTCGAACCGTACGACGGGGCGGGAGGCTCGGTTTCGACAGCTGGGGCAAAGATTCTTCCCGGTCAGGGATCGCTGTGTTCGGTGAGCCCTGTGGCCTTGCGTACCAGCCCGCCGGCCTCGGCGATGCCCGCTCGCAGCACGTCGATCGCCCGCGATCCGCCGCGTTCCTCGGTCCAGTCGTGTGAGCCGTAGGTGCCGATGGCGTTGACGAGGGCGCTCGCGGACGCGGCCACTCCCTCGATCGCGTCGGCGGCAGCGCTCAGCGGAGGCGCACCGCCGAGGCTGCGCGTCGTGGCGTCGAGAACGGTGGCGACTTGCGAGGCGAGGGTGCGGATCGAGGAGGGCGCGTTCGCGTCGGTTGGCGGCGCTGCCGCGACGGCCTCCCGGAGGCGGCGCGCGAACGAGCGCGCCGCGACCACGGCATCGGCGGGCGAGAGGTCGCTCAGTGCGTCTCGGCCTTCGGCTTCGCGACCTTGTCGACGAGATGCGAGGGCATCGGGTCGTAGTGGCTGTGGGTCGCGGTGAACCGACCACGACCACCGGTCATCGACCGCAGGTCGATCGCGTACCGCATGATCTCGGAAGTCGGCACGAGTGCCGTGACTTCCTGCTCGCCGCCGCCGACTGCGTCGGTGCCCTGGACGCGCCCGCGTCGAGCATTGATGTCGCCCATGACATCGCCCTGATACACCGCGGGCACGGTCACCTTGAGCAGCGAGACCGGCTCGAGCACGACCGCGCCGGCCTTGGCCATCGCCTCCTTGAAGCCGAGCGAGCCGGCCATCTTGAAGCTCATCTCGGACGAGTCGACCGAGTGGTACTTCCCGTCGAAGCAGGTGACCTTCACGTCGACGACCGGATAGCCATAGAGGCCGCCCGACGCCATCGTCTCCTCGATGCCCTTCTGCACAGCGGGGATGAACTGACGGGGGATCGCACCGCCGACGATCGCGTCGACGTACTCGAAGCCCTCGCCGCGCGGCAGCGGCTCGACCCGCAGCCACGCGACCCCGAACTGACCGTGACCACCCGACTGCTTCTTGTACTTGCCCTCAGCCTCGGCTTGCTGAGTGATCGTCTCGCGGTAGGGGACGCGGACCTCGTCGGTGTCGACGTCGACGCCGAACTTCCGGTGCAGCCGCTCGAGTGCGATCGTGAGGTGCGTCTCGCCAGTGCCGCGGAGCAGCGTCTGCTTGGTCTCGTCGTTGCGCTCGAGGACCAACCCCGGATCCTCTTCCTGCAGGCGGGCGAGCGCGGAGCCGAGCTTGTCTTCGTCGGCCTGCGTGCGCGCCTTGATGGCGAGAGCGAGCACCGGAGGCGGCGGCTCGATCGCAGGCACACGCACCGGGGTTCCCTTCGGTGCGAGCGTGTCGCCCGTCGCGGTCGCCGACAGCTTCGCGACCGCGGCGATGTCGCCGGCGGGCACGCTCGTCACCGGGTCCTGCTCCTTGCCCCGCATCGCGAACAACGCATGGAGCCGCTCGTCGGCGCCGGTCCGTGGGTTGACGAGGTGGTCGTCGGGCTTGACGGTGCCCGAGAGCACCTTGAACAGCGAGAGCTGACCGACGTACGGGTCGGCGATGGTCTTGAACACGAACGCGAGCGGCTGCCCGTTCGCATCGGCCGTGATCTGCTGCTCGGAGCCGGCCGCGATGACCTCGACGCCCGGCCGGTCGGCGGGTGACGGACCGATCTCGCAGATGAAGTCGGCGAGCCGATCGATGGCGACGGCGGTCGCCGCTGAGCCACACACGACCGGGAACACCGTCGCCGCCGCGACCCCCACGGCAAGCGTGTGCTCGAGCTCGCTCGCAGACGGCATGTCGCCGTCGAGGAACCGCTCGAGCATCGCATCGTCGGCCACGACGATGCCCTCGACGAGGTTGTCGTGGACTTCGTGCTCGAGCGCGGTGAGGTCGTCTGGGATCTCGCCCTCGGTGTGGGTGCCGCCCTCGTAGATGAACGCCTTGTCGGTGAGCAGATCCGCGACGCCGCGGAAGGCGATCTCTTCCCCGATCGGCAGCTCGAGCGGCGCGATGCCCGCGCCGAACTTCGAACGCAGCTCCTCGAGCGTGCGCTGGAAGCTCGCGCGCTCACGGTCGAGCTTGTTCACGAAGATCATGCGCGGCACCCCGAGGTCGGCCGCGATCTTCCAGATCATCTCCGTCTGCACTTCCACGCCGTCGACTGCGCTCACGACGAACACCGCGAGGTCGGCCACTCGCAACGCCGCGAGGACGTCGCCGATGAAGTCGGCGTAACCCGGCGTGTCGATGAGGTTCACCTTGTGGCCATCCCACTCGAACGGCGCCAGGGCGAGCGAGAGGCTGAGGTTGCGCTTCTGCTCTTCCGGGTCGAAATCGGTGACAGTGGTGCCGTCCTCGACACGCCCCGCCCGACTGATCGCACCGGCCCGCAACAGCAGGGCCTCGGCCAACGTCGTCTTGCCGGCTCCCGAATGGCCGACCAGCGCGACGTTGCGGATCTTGGGCGTCGGATAGGTCTTCAACGAACCCCCTCGAGCGCAAGTGCTCGGGCTCCCCCGAGCCGGTGGGAGCGCAGCGTAGTGGCGATCCATGTGCACCCGATCCGGAGGACCCGCTGGTACCCTGATCGCGTCCCCTTCCCTGGAGCGAGCATGTTCGACGGACGGTGGCGGACCAGCTTCGAGCGCGGCTTGCAGCCCGTCGGCGCGAACATCCGCCGCACCGGCATCACAGCCGATCACCTCACGGCATTCGGCCTTCTCACTGCCGTCGGTGCCTCCATCGCGATCGCAAGCGGCGCGCTCCGTGGCGGGCTTCTGCTCGTCATCCTCGCCGCGGTGCCCGACCTCCTCGACGGGGCCGTGGCCAAGGCTTCCGGCACCGCGTCGCGTCGCGGCGCGTTCTTCGACTCGGTCAGCGACCGAATCACCGACTCGCTCCTGCTCGGTGGTGTCGCGTGGTATCTCGCCTCGGCCAACGGCGCCCACGCGGCGATCCTGCCGCTCGCCGTCCTCGCGATGTCGGCACTGATCTCCTACGAACGTGCGAAGGCCGAGTCGCTCGGGTTCGACGCCCGAGGCGGCGTCATGGAGCGCGCCGAGCGGATCATCCTCCTGTGCTTCGGCCTGCTCTTCGACTCACTCCTCGTCCCGATCCTCTGGATCATGTTGGTGCTCACGACCGTCACGGCCATCCAGCGGTTCGTGAAGGTGTGGCGCCAGGCGAGCGCTGAGCGCCCCGGCAAAGGCCCTTCTCGCTGGCAGGCACGGCGCGTCGCGCGGCCGACCGCGAGAGCGCGCAAGCGCGCCGAGCGTCGTCGCAACGCCAACCCCTGATCTGCCTTGCCCGACGGAGGCGCGGTCGTCGCCGCCTACAGGGCGGGCGCCCGCGTGTCGCAAGCGCTGCCCGAACCCCTGGTCGGCCCTGTGTCGCGGGTTGCCGGGATCGGGTTCGGGCAGGCCATGCGGGGGCGTCGAGACATCATCGCCAGACACCTGCGACGAGTGCACGGACCCGAGCTCGAAGGCGCGGCCCTTCGCCGGGCGGTGGACCGGGCGTTCGACTCGTACGCCGCGGTACTGGGTCGAGTCGTTTCGCATCCCGACGCTGTCGAACGTCGAGATCGCCGCGCACTTCACCCATGAAGGCCTCGGAAACCTACGCAAGGGGATTGCCGACGGCACGGGTGTGATCCTCGCCCTGCCGCATCTCGGCGGCTGGGAGTGGGCGGGTCGGTGGATCGCTGATTGCGGCATTCCGATCACGGTCATCGTCGAGCCGCTCGAACCGCCCGAGCTGTTCGAGTGGTTCGCGGACTTTCGCCGTTCGCTCGGGATGGACGTCGTGCCGCTGGGTCCGGGCGCGGCGTCAGCGGCAATCAAGGCCGTGAAGTCGAACGGGGTGCTCTGCCTCTTGTGTGACCGCGACATCGGCGGCGGCGGGGTCGAGGTCGAGTTCTTCGGTGAGCGCACGAAGCTGCCCGCGGGGCCGGCGACGCTCGGGTTGCGCACCGGTGCGCCGGTGCTCCCGACGGCGGTGTTCTTCCGTCCCGACGGCGGCCACCTCGGCAAGGTGGGGGAGCCGCTCGACATGACGCGTCACGGTTCGATGGCCGAGGACATCGCGAGCATCACGCAGCAGCTCGCGCATCGACTCGAGGACCTCATCCGCATCGACCCCGAGCAGTGGCACCTGCTCCAGCCGAACTGGCCGAGCGACCCCGGCTACAAAGGCTGACTGAGTTCGGTCAGCTCGTCTTCGAGCGTCCGAATGCGAGGTTGCCGCCGAGCAGCCCGGCGCCAGTGGCGACGGTGCCGCCCATGAGGCTCCAGAGGACGCCTCTTGCGTGGTGACCCTTGTGGCGTGCGCGCCACGACAGCCCGAACATCAACGTCGCGGTGCCGTTGCCGATCGCGTGGGCGGCGGCGACCCGTCGCTCGGCGGGGTCCTTGATCGAGGACGCGTCGGTAAGACCGGCAAGGGCGGCGGGGATCGCACTCAGCGTCCCGAGGCCGATGAGGCGTTGGGCAGCCTTTCGGCCCGCCATCGGCGCGAGGAAGTCGAGCACCATCCCGGACGTCCAGAAGCCGATCGGGATGTCGGTCAGCACCGGATGCAGCGGGTGTCCGAGCCACTTTCCCTTCAGCAGGTCGCCGAAGGGACCCTCGGCGAGGCTCTTGCCGACCTTGTCGAGGAGGAAGTCCGCGGGCGCATCGAGCTGGCTGGTGCGCTCGATCTCGTCGAGCATCGTCTCGGTCTGCATGCTCTGCATCATTCCCGGATCGTCGCGCTCTCAAACGACGGCTGTGCACTAGTGTGCTAGCATCCTTGCATGGCCACCGACAGGGCAGTGAAGCAGTTCAACGTCTACCTGCCGGTCGACCTGATCCGTGCGGTCAAGCACCATGCGGTCGACACCGAGCAGTCACTCTCGGCGATCGTCACCGCCGCGCTGACCGAACACTTGGCCCGTGAAGCACGGGGTCGTGATCACAGGAGGGGAACACGTGGCAACTGACGGGATGGTCGGGCTCTACCTCGAGACGAGGAACTACGGAGCGACGGCGGCGTTCTGGGCGTCACTCGGATACGAGAACGTGTTCGAGACCGACCACGGGTCGGGGCAGTGGCGTCATCCGAGCGGCGGGCCTTACCTCTTCATCGCCGAGCACCTCGAGGGGGACCTCGAGACCCATCCGATCCTGTGGGTGGGTGACTCGACCACGTTCAACCCGACTCGCGCTCCCCAGTACGCGAAGCCGTTCACTCCTGAGCACTGGGGCGTCGTCGAGGCGACGCTGCTCGACCCCGACGGCCGACCGGTGAGCCTGCAGGCGCCCGTTCCCGAAGGCGTCAGCACGGCGGACGCCGATGAACACCACGCGGAGAAGTACGGGTGAGCCCTGTAGCGTCGCCGCCATGTTGATCCTGGCGATCCTCGCGTTCGGCATGGGAATCGGCTGGTTCGCCCAGCTCGTCCTCGGCGGCGGCGGCCGTCAGACCGATTGGGCCATGGCGCTCATCGCGGGCCTCGCCGGATCGTTCGTCGGCGGGATCATCGCGAGCCTCATCTTCGGCGACGGGTTCGCCATCCGGCCGAGTGGCATCATCGGCTCGTTCATCGGCGCGGTGATCATCACCGCGATCTGGCAGGCGATGCGCCGCAAGGCCGACGTCACTCGCTGACCACTCTCCGCGCGAGATTCCACGTTTCGCTGGGGTCGCCGTCATACCCTGACCTTGCTGCGTCGCGAACGTGCAGCCTGAAAAGGGAGAGACCTGTGCAGGATCGTGCAGAGAAAGAGATGACGGGGTGGGTCGGCTGGTCCTTCTTCGCCGCCGTCGTCCTCATACTCGTCGGAGCGATGGACATCATCACCGGGTTCATCGCCCTCTTCGACGACGGCTACGTGCTGTCCGGCGGCCGGAATGGACTGTTCGTGTTCAACGCAACCGGATGGGGCTTCACCGTGCTCATCATCGGCGTCCTGCTGGTGCTGGCGGGCTTCAGCATCCTAAAGGGGTCGCTCTACGGCCGAGTCATCGGTGTGTTGGCAGCGGGCCTCAGCGCGATCGCCAACCTCTCGACGATGCGCGTGTACCCCATCTGGAGCATGACGATCATCGTGATCTGCGTTCTCGTGATCTACGCGCTCACCGTCCACGGCGACGAGATGAAGCCGGTCACCTGACCTTTCGACACCTCTCGCCGAACGGCCCTGTCACCCATCGGTGTCAGGGCCGTTTCGCGTGGCGGGGTCTCAGCGGCGAGAAAAGGGGGAACGCGCCTGGGGCACAGGGAGGTGCTTCCATGCAAGGCGAATCTGCCAACCCGACGTGGTCCGACAAGCGCGAACGACAGTACGAGCACATCAAGGAAGGCCTGCTCGACCGAGGTGAGGGTGAGGAGACTGCGGAGGAGATCGCGGCTCGCACCGTCAACAAGGAGCGCGCTCGCAACGGTGAGGCCGTCGAGCCGAGCCGCAGCTCTGTCGAGGACATCTCGTCCGGTCGCAGGGGTGGATTGCGCTCGCATCGCGGCCCTGGTGGTCGCACCTACCGCCAGCTCTACGCCGAGGCCCAGCGCCGGGGCATCGACGGCCGCTCGAAGATGAGCAAGGCGCAGCTCGAGCGCGTGCTCGATCGTGGCTGAGACGCCCGGAGCGCCAGGCGACAACACCACTTTGGTCGAGGTTCTCAAGGACTATGAGGACGCGGGATGGACGACCGCGTTCGAAGTTCTCGAAGACGGCTCGGTGCGGTGCGGCACATGTCAGGTCGTCACCGCGCCGAGCTCTCTCGAGATCCACTCACTGCGGCGGCTCGAAGGAGCATCCGATCCGGACGACATGCTGGCCGTCCTCGGGGTGCGTTGCCCGAGCTGTGGCGGCCGTGGCGTCATCGTGGTGAACTTCGGTCCGGAGATGACGGAGGGTCAGGTGCGACTGATGCACGAAGCGGAGGATCGCCGGTTCCACGATGGCGCGCCTCCAGCGGCGGCTCCCGGCGAGGTGTGAGTGACAGGGCTCGGCAACACGTACCTGTTGCCTGAGCAACCGATCGAGACAGTCGAGGCCTACGTGGCCGCCGGCGGCGGTGCCGGCCTCGACGCAGCTCGGAGTCTGGGACCGGCCGCAGTCGTCGAAGAGCTCACCGCCTCTGGTCTGCGCGGACGAGGCGGAGCCGGTTTCCCGGCCGGCGTGAAGTGGGGTTCGGTGCGCACTGCGGGCGGAGGGCGCCACTACGCGGTCGCCAATGGGGCCGAGGGCGAGCCTGCGACGTTCAAGGACCGCACGCTGATGCGCCGCGATCCGTACCGAGTGATCGAGGGTCTCGCGATAGCGGCACTCACGGTCGGGGCCGAAGAAGCGTTCTGCGCCACGAAGCGGAAGTACGCGCGCGAAGTCTCCGCGCTCCGGCGCGCGGCCCTCGAGATGGGCGCGATCGGGATGCTCGGCGACTTGAGGGTCTCGATCGTGGAAGGACCCGACGAGTACCTCTTCGGTGAGGAGAAGGCGCTCCTCGAAGTCATCGAGGGCCGCGATCCGCTGCCGACGCTGCTCCCTCCTTACCAGCGGGGCTTGTTCGCCACGGTGCAGCTCGGGTGGGAGGCCGACGTCAGCGCGGGACGCGCAGGTCAGAGCAACCCCACCCTCGTCAACAACGTCGAGACGCTCGCCACGGCGGCGCACATCCTCGCGAAGGGCGCGTCGTGGTTTCGGTCGATGGGCACGGCGGGCTCTCCCGGCACGGTCATCGTCACGATCGTCGGCGATGTCGTGCGCAGCCAGGTGCTCGAGGTCGAGCTCGGCACTCCGCTGTCCCGCGTGCTCGACGCGTGCGGCGGCCCCAGGCCGGGACGCTGGTTCGTCGCCGCGCTCTCAGGCGTGTCGAACCCCGTGCTTGCCGCCGCGGGCTTCGACACACCGCTGACGTACGAGGACATGGAAGCCCGCGGCACCGGACTCGGCGCCGCAGGCTTTGTCGTGTACGACGACGCCGCCGACATGGCGAGCGTCGCGCGCGAGCTCAGCCGGTTCCTCGCCGTCGAGTCGTGCGGTCAGTGCCCTGCATGCAAGACCGGCAGCCTGGAGATCACCGACCGACTCCTCGCGATCGAGGAGGGCGTCGGGACGGACGAAGACCTCGCGGAGATCAACGCTCGTCTGCGCACCGTGACCGACGCGAACCGTTGCTATCTCGGCACGGAGGAGCAGAACGTCGTCTCGAGCCTGCTGCGCGCCTTCCCGGAAGCGTTCGCAGCGCGGATGGAGGGCACCGCCGGACCGCTGAGGCCCGCGCTCGTCCCGCTCGTAGAGGACATCCTCGAAGACGGCACCGTCGTGTACGACGAGCGCCACGTGCGCAAGCAGCCCGATTGGACGTACGCCTAGGTCAGCTGTCGGCGTCCCTCAGCTTCATGATCTTGTCGATGCCCGTGAGCTCGAGCAGCCGCCGCGTGCCGTCGCTCGCGTGCGTGATCGTGACCGGCTCGCCCGTGGTCTCAGTCGCTCGGTTGTTGATCGCGAGGAGGGCCCTGATGCCGGTGGAGTCGATGAACCCGACGCCGCCGAGGTCGAGCACCACCGGATGCGGGAACGGGCTGAGGCGATCGACGGTGCGTTGCAGCTCCGCGGCGGTGTGCAGGTCGATCTCGCCGCTCACCTCGACGACCAGGACGTTGTCGTCGACGTGATGGCGGATCGTCAGCTCTTCGGGATTCGCTTCCACAATGCCCTCCCAGACATTTCGGCCAGACGTTCGGACGTCACAACTCGATCGGGAGCTCGGCCCACACACGATTGCCGTCTCCCGTGGGCTCGGCTCCCCAGCTCGTCGACAGCTGTTGCACGATCAGAAGGCCGCGGCCGCCGTCGGAGCCGCTCGCTCCGGGCTCGCGCGCCAGTCCGCTCCCGCGATCGGTCACCGAGATCCGCAGCGCCGTAGGCGTCCGCTCGAGCACGAGCTCGGCGTCGGACTGCGCATGGATCACGGCGTTGGTCACGACCTCGCTCACGACAAGTGTCGCGGGCTCGATGAGATCGTCGAGCTGCCAGCTCTGCAGGTTCTCGGCGACGAAGGCTCGCGCGATGCGAGGCGCTCGATCGCTGTGGGGGAGGCGGAGGTTGGCGTGGGCGCGGACGGTCGACGCATTGTTCATGTCTGGCCTGTCACTCGTCATCGAACGGTTTGCTCAGCGCGCACATCGTCGTCTATCCGCGAGGTGAGAGCGGGGGATCCCGCCTTTGCCGCTGCTGTACCCAAACTGAGCGCCGGTTCAGACACGGCATCTCGGTCCGGCGCCCGGCACGCGACGACGATGGTGACGTCATCGACAAGTCGACCGGGGTGGAAGTCGTCGAGGTCACCCAGGATGTGGTCGACGACCGGTTGCGCGTCGGGGCACTCGAGGGCCAGGAGCAGGTCTATCAGGCGCAATTCGCCGTAGAACGCCCGATCCGCGTCGCGGGCCTCGACGAGGCCGTCGGTGTAGATGATGAGCTTCCCGCCGGGATCGACGACCATCGACACGCTCTCCCATGTCGTGACGAACGGACCGACGATGGGCCCCGTCGGGCCGAGCCGCTCGAGCTGACCGCCCCGGGCCAGGAGTGCGTGGGGATGCCCGGCATTGGCGTAGCTGCCCCGGCCGCTGTCGGTGTCGATGACCGCCAGGAACGCGGTGAGGAAGAGCTCCCCGAGGCCGTGCTCCTGTTCGCTCAGCCAGGACACCGCCGGCCCCGGGTCCAGGCCCGAGCGGAGGGCCGCCTTCAGGAGCTCCTTGCACTTGAGCGCAGCCACCGCGCTCTGCGCGCCGTGCCCCGCGATGTCCAGCACGATCACCGCGATCGTGGTCGGGGAGATCAACGCGACGTCGTAGCAATCGCCCGCAACGACGCCCTCTGCGGGGCGGAGGCCCGCGGCCATGGTCCATCCCGTCGGATAGTCGCCGAGGTCGCTCGTCGAGCGCGGAGCGAACCTGCACCGCCAGGATCGCGCTCTGCTCGATCGCCTCCCGGGCCCGGATCGCGTCGTCGCGCTGTTGCCTGATCGTCCGCTGCATCTCGTCGACAGCGGTGGCGACCTGCCTCAGCTCGGGCGGACCCTGAGGTGTGAGCTCGGCGTCCTCACCAGCACGGATGCGGCGTACGGCGGCGGTGATCGACGACAGGGGGACCATCAGCCAGCGGCGGATGAGGAACGCCGCGATCGCGGTCACGACGAGCGCCATCCCGACCGTCAGCATGAAGGCCCGCGCCGTGGCGACCCGGCCCGCGTCGACCGCCGTCTGGATGTCCTCGAGCCGCGCGTCGATCGCGCCGTCGAGCTGGTCGAGGCGGTCGCGCACGATGTCGAAGCGAGCCTTCGCAGTCCCGGCCTTGACGAGCGCATCGGCCAGCTGCGGGTTGCCCGCGCGAACGGCATCGATTTCGCGTTCCGCTTCACTGCGCCACTCTGCGACTGCTTGCTCTACTCCCGAGAGCGGAAGTGGGTGGCGACCGTCCGCCTCGACCTTCTCGAGCTCGGTGACGAGCGGTTGCGCTTCGGTCTGCCCCCGTTCGTAGGGCTCGAGGAAGTCGTCGCGCCCCGTGATCACGAATCCCCGTTGCCCGGTCTCCTGGTCGATGTAGGTCGCCCTCAGCCGAGCCGCCTGCTCTGACGCGACCAACCATTCGCGGCGATCGTCGAGCGCGGAGGACCAATGCTGCGCCGCGACCAACGTGGCCAAGCCGCCGACGAGCGTGACCAAGACATAGGCGGCACCGATCAGGCCGAGCCGCCAGCGAAGGGACACGCCGGGGGAGGCTATAGGCGCGGTTCGAACCTCGGTGTGGGGGGTACCGGTCGGACGAAATCTTGACCACCACATCTCCGACCGAGAGGAAGTTCCCCATGGGTGAGGCCAAGTCCGATGACGTGAAAGGCCGTGTGAAGGAAGCTGCTGGCGTCCTCACTGGCGACAAGGACCTCGAGAACGAGGGCAAGGCGGATCAGGCCGGCGCCAAGGTCAAAGAGGGCGCTGAGAAGGTGAAGGAGAAGGTCGACGACGTGGTCGATTCGGTGAAGGAGAAGCTGGATCACTGACCAAAACTGCGGTTGAGGGGCCCGTGATCACCTGGTCACGGGCCCTTCCGCGTCTTGGCGTCTCTTGCCGCCTATCCGCGGGTAGGAAGGGCCTATGCAACCCCTTGTGATTGGTACCTACCCGCCCCGGGTCTGTGGCATCGCCACGTTCACGGCTGACGTGGTCGAGTCGCTGGGAGGAAACGCAGGCATCGATCGTCCCGCGGTGGCGGCCGTGATCACCGACGAGCAGGAGCTCGGGTCGGACGTCGTGGCAGTCATTCGGCATGACGACGCTGCTTCGTATGAGGCAGCGGCCGTGGTCGCGAATGGCTTCGACGCGGTCTTGCTCGAGCACGAGTTCGGCATCTTCGGAGGTCCCGACGGCGAGCTGATCCTCGATCTGGTCGACGCGCTCGACGTCCCGCTCGTCGTGTCGTTGCACACGGTCCTGCCGCATGCGTCAGCGAACCAGGCGCGCATCATGCGGCGACTGTGCGAGCGCGCCGCGTCGGTGATGGTGTTCACGGCGACGGCGCGCCGCATGTTGCTCGAACAGCACCTCGTCCGCGCGAGCAAGCTGCGAGTGGTGCCCCACGGCGCACCCAGTGAGCTCTATCGCGAGATTCCTCGCGACGACGCCAAGCGATGGCTCGGCGTCGAAGGACGACCGACGATCGCGACGTTCGGACTGCTCTCATCGGGCAAGGGCGTCGAGATCGCGCTCGAGGCGATGGCATCGGTGCGCGAGGCCGTGCCGGACGTGATGTACGTGATCGGCGGACGCACGCATCCGGAGATCGTGCGCACGGAGGGAGAGCGGTACCGCGAATCGCTCGAGGAGATGGTGCGCGAGCGCGGTCTCGAGAAGAACGTCATGTTCCTCCATCGGTTTCTCGATCTGGGCGATCTCTCGCGGCTTCTCGCCGCGACTGATGTGTTCTGCACCCCCTACCTCCACGGCGACCAGATCGTGTCGGGAGCGCTGACGTTCGCGATCGCTGCCGGATGTCCCGCCGTGTCGACGCCCTATCGATACGCGCAAGACCTGCTGGTCGACGGAGCAGGGCGTCTCGTTCCCTTCGGCGCTGCCCAGCCGTTGGCCGACGCGCTGATCGAGCTGCTCGTCAAGCCCGAGGCGCTCGCGGATGCCCGCGACGCCGCGCGCCGCGCGGGGGCATCCCTCTCTTGGCCGGAGGTCGGGCGGCAGACTGCAGCGGTGCTTCGCGACGCGATCGAAGTGCAGCAGCGACGGCGAGGCCCCGCACGGCGCCGGCCGCGTCTCAGCACGGCCCGTCCGACCGATGCGGTCGTGCGCACGTCGGCGGCCCACCTGCGGGTGATGGTCGACGACACCGGCATCTTCCAGCATGCCGACGGCGGGGTGCCGGCGCTCGAGCACGGGTACTGCGTCGACGACGTCGCCCGGTTCGTGCCCCTGGGCTATGAGCTGTCGACGACCGATCCCTCCTGGACGCCGGACGTCGTGCGCTCGCTCGGGTTCTTGCGCAGTGCGAGCGACGGTCAGTCGGCTGCGATGCGGAACTTCCTCAGCTGGGACCGAAAGTGGCTCGACGAGCCTCACGACGGCGACCACGTCGGCCGCACGATGTGGGGCCTTGGCGAGCTGCTCAGCGCAGGCTGTGGTCCCGCGCTGCGCGGTCCCGCGGAATCGCTGTTGCGGAGGTTGGCCGGCGGGCTCGAGGCGTCCGATCCGCCCATTCGCACGGCGGTGTACGGCGCCCTCGGACTTGCTGCATGGGGTTCCGCACGTCCGGCTTCCGCGACCGCGCTGTTGCGGCGGCTCATCGAACCGCTCGCGGCATCGTGGCGAGCGGGGGAGCGGTGGCCCTGGTTCGAAGACCGGCTCACGTACGACAACGCTCGACTTTGTGAGGCGCTGATCCGCGGCGGCGCGCAGCTCGCCGACGATGCCACTGTGCTGAAAGGGCTCGCCGCGCTCGACTGGCTCGACGCGCTGTCGACCGATCCTTCAGGCGTGTATCGGTTCCCCGGCAATCGGGGCCTCGGCGAAGGTGACCGCATCGCCGACTCGGGCGACGAGCAGCCGCTCGAGGCCGCCGCACTGCTCGACGCCCACGTCGCCGCTCTGCACGTCACTGGTGACAGCGCGCACGCTGCCGGAGCGAGCCGCTGTCTGTCTTGGTTCTTGGGCGACAACGTGCTTGCCACTCCGCTCGCCGATTGCACGACCGGCGCATGCCGGGATGGCTTGGGCGCGGTGCCGAACTTGAACTGTGGGGCCGAGTCGACGCTCGCGTTCCATCGCGCGGTGCTCGTGCATCGCAAGATCGCGTCCCGCCCGGTTCGCGCACTCGCTTCTGTCACCGCATGAGGAGGCCGCGCGTCGCGCTCGCGGGCACCCGCCGAGCGAAGCCGGCAGACGGCGACGGGCACGAACCAAGTTCGCGCCGCGCCGCTGACGTCTTCACTCGCCACCCGCTGAACCCGATCCTCGAGGCCGAGGACCTTCCGTTCGACGCGAACGCAGTCTTCAACCCCGGGGCGACGATCGTCGATGGGGGCGAGACGCTCCTCCTCGTTCGCATCGAGGATCGACGTGGTCTCTCGCACCTTCACGTCGCCCGTTCGAAGGACGGCATCACCAACTGGCGCGTCGAAGAGAAGCCCTTGCTGTCGCCCGAGCCCGGAAGCGTGGCGAGCGCGTGGGGCTACGAGGACGCGCGCCTGGTGCATTGTGCGGAGCTCGGAGGTTGGGTCATCACGTGCACGGCGTTCGGTCCGGGTGGCCCGTGCGTGTACCTCGCGTCGACGAGCGACTTCGTGACTCTCGATCGCCACAGCGTGGTGATGCCGCCGGAGGACAAGAACGCGGCAGTGTTCCCGCACCGCATCGACGGCCATTGGTGCCTCCTGCACCGGCCCGTCGTCATGGCGAGCGGCTCGGCCGAGATCTGGCTGTCACGCTCCGAGGACCTCGAGTCGTGGCGTTCCCCGGAGCGAGTGATGACCTGTCGTCCCGGTGGATGGTGGGATCACGCCCGCATCGGCATCGGGCCACCTCCGGTCGAGACGCCGGAAGGCTGGCTGCTCGTGTACCACGGCGTGCGTCAGACGATGAGCGGCGCTCTTTACCGCGTCGGCGTGGCGTTGCTCGACCTCGACGATCCGGTACGGCTGCGCGCACGGGCCGACAACTGGCTCCTGAGCCCCACGACGGACTACGAGCGCATCGGCGATGTCCCGAACGTGGTGTTTCCGTGTGGCGGCGTCGTCGTCGACGGAGTGCTCCGTCTGTACTACGGCGCTGCCGACACGTGCATCGGTCTGGCAACGGCCAAGGTCTCAGATCTGCTGGACCTGTTGCTCAACTCCGAGCCGTCCACGCGCCCGGGAGCCTCGTAGGAGGGCGATGAGGCTCACCGGGCACGTGGCGATCGGTCCCCCGTCAGTCAGTGTCCTTGCTCCGCCTTCGGGCCATCGGGCTCCGGGAGTGGCGGTGGGCTGACGGGGGGAGGGGGATCACCCGGCGCGGGCAACGGCTCCGGCGCCGGCGGAGCCGGAATGGGCTCCGGCTCCACGGGCGGCGGTTGCACGTCGGGGTGTTGCGGATCGGGGACGCTCAACTGACCGAAGCCTCAGACCCGGACTTCGGGGCGAACCTCGGAATGCGTCGAGTCGACGGTGTGCGTCGGCAGGAACGCGGCGAGCAGTGAGAGCGCGCCGATTGCGAGGAGCACCCAACCGAGGGGGCGTTCTGTGTGCAGGTCGGCGATGAGCTCATCGGAGCCGGCGAGCACGACGATGCCGGCCACGGCGACGAGTGCGCCGATGAAGCCGCCGAAGATGCGGCCGCGCGGCGTGAGCGCGGCGAGGATCAACAGCACGCCAGCACCCGCTTCGGCGATGCCGATGGCCGTGGTCTGCGTGATGCGCAGCACCTCGGTCGTCTGCTCACCGATGGGGTTGTCGAAGCCGGCCCGCGCCATCGTCACAGCTCCAAACGCGGTCAAGGCAACACCGCAGATGGCGTGGATCAGCTGGGCGAAGGAGAACGCCGCGCGCGTGTGCGTGGTTGTCCTCTTCTCCACCATTTCGTAGGGCAGCGTCGGGTCGTACGCGGCGGGAGTCCGGAGCCGGTCTTCGGTGACCGGCGGCGGCAGTACTTCCTCCCTCACAACGACGGGTTCGTCGGTCAATGGGCGTCGCGTTTCCATGTGTCGGTCCTCCTTGTGGACTACCGACGCCGTACCCAGTGACGAGACGCGCTATGCGCTGAGCGCGTCTTGCAATCGCGCAAGGCTGGAGCGCAACAGACGCGAGACGTGCACCTGACTCGTTCCTACCTTTGCCGCGATCTCGCTCTGGGTCAGCCCCTCGTAGAAGCGCAGCTCGACGATGCGTCGCTCACGCTCGGGGAGGTCCGCCATCGCGCGTTTCAAGGCGACGCGTTCAGGAGTCGACGAGAGCTGTTCGTCTTCGTAGCCGAGCATCGGGCCGTCGTCGGGTGCCGGGCCGTCGTCGTCACCGTCACCTCCCCCGCCGGGGCCGGTGAGGGGGAGTGCGCGGTAGGCGGCCGATGCGTCGAGCGCGTCGAGCACGAGATCTTCCGAGACCTCGAGGCGTGTCGCGATCTCGGCGATTCGCGGCGAGCGACCGAGCTCGTGGCTCAGCTCGTTTGTCACCTTGGTGACTTCGAGGCTCAGCTCCTTGGCCCGACGCGTCACCTTCAGCGACCAGGTCGCGTCCCTGAAGTGCCGGCGCACCTCGCCGAGCACACTCGGCATCGCGTAGGCGGGAAAGCTCGACCCGTGGTCGGGGTCGAAGCGCGCGAGGGCCTTGACCAGGCCCAACCTCGCCACCTGGATGAGGTCGTCGAGTGGCTCCCCGCGATCCATGAAGCGCCGAGCCACGTGGCTCGCGATCCACAGGTGATCCTCGATGAGCTGGTCGCGCAGGGTGACGTCACCGGTATCCCGGTACAGCGCGAACCGTTCATCGGGCGGGCGTGCGTCGGACATGGGCTCTCAGCTCGCGCTTTTGGTGAACGCGGCGGTCAGCACGCCGTCGGTCGCGGAGACCGCGTACCAGTCGGTGACGACCCCCAGGATCTGCTCGGAGAGCATGAACCGCTCCGGGTTGCTGGAGAGATCGTCGGCGGCGTCGGTCTCGGCTTCGACGCGCACTTCTCCGTCCGCTATCGAGAACCGCATCGTCACTCCGCCGCCGGACCCACCTTCGATCGACATCACCACGAGCTCGTCGACCGCGATCCGCAGATCGTCGTTGTCGTCGACCGTGAAGCCGGCCACGCTCCCGAGAGCGGTGGCGGCCAGCCGCGCGACACGGGCCATGCGGCTGTCGGCGGGGAAGGTCAGTAGGACCGGACCAAGGACAGCGCGCGCTTCTTCGGTCGGTCGAGGTTCTTCGGTGTGCACTGCTGCCTCCGCGCGGACGGTGTCGCGTGACCCTACCCAGCCGGATCCCTCGCCAAACGGTTCGTCAAACGGTCCCTATGGTGTGGAGATGCAGGTGCGCAGAGTTGTCACCGGTCATGACTCGAACGGAAAGGCGATCGTGGCGAGCGACGAGACCGTCGACGCCATCACGCTCGGGTTGGTCCCGGGAGCCGAGTTCCATCGGCTGTGGGGAGGAAACGAGACGCCCTCGTTCCCGGACTCGGGCGAGCCGCCGGCGAGTGACCCGTACTTCCCGCCAATCGGCGGGTTCCGCTTCGGCATGTTCAGTGTTGCGCCGGCGTCGGAGGTGACGCTCCCCGCGGACTTCGATGTCGCCGAAGCGTTCGCCGAGATGGAACAGAAGCTTCCCGGCCTCGCCGGCCACATGGAGCCCGATGCGCCGGGCATGCACACGACCGCGACCATCGACTTCGAGGTCGTGCTCGAAGGGGAGGTGTGGCTCGAGCTCGACGATGGCGAGGAGGTGCACCTGCGCGTGGGCGACTGCGTCGTGCAAAACGGCACTCGGCACGCTTGGCGGAACCGCGGGTCTGTGCCCGCCCGTCTCGCGGTGTTCATCGTCGGCGCTGAGCACTCGAACGTCTCGGCCTAGCGACCGCACTACCTTTTGACAGTGCGCATCGGTCTGGTCTGCCCATACAGCCTGACCGTGCCGGGTGGGGTGCAGACGCAAGCGCTCGGTCTGCTGCGGTCGTTTCGCGCGATGGGCCACGAGGCGAGGCTGCTCGCTCCGTGTGACGGCCCGCCTCCCGACGCAGGAGTCACGCCGCTCGGCAACAGCATCGCGACCTCGGCGAACGGATCGATCGCCCCACTCGCTCCCGATCCCTCGGCCGCCCTGCGAACCATCCGGGCGTTGCGCGACGAGGACTTCGACGTCTTGCACCTTCACGAGCCGCTCGCACCGGGCGCCACCGTGACGGCCGCGCTCTTCTCGAACAGCCCAATGGTCGGCACGTTCCACGCCGCCGGCGACAGCGCTGCGTACCGGTGGCTCATGCCGCTCACTCGTTGGGTGGCCAAGCGCCTCACCGAGCGCTGCGCAGTGTCAGAGGACGCGCGCAAGCTTGCGCACGAGGCACTCGGCGGCGAGTACCGCCTGCTCTACAACGGCATCGAGACCGATCTCTACACAAAGGCTCCGCCCACGCCGACCGACCGTCCGACGATCTTCTTCATCGGGCGTCATGAACCGCGCAAGGGCCTCGACGTGCTGCTCGAAGCGATGGCGAGCCTGCCCGCGAACACGCGCCTGTGGGTCGGCAGCGACGGATCGGACACCGCCGAGCTCAAGGCACGCTTCGCGGGTGACATCCGAGTCGAGTGGCTCGGGCGGCTGACCGACGCGGAGAAGGCCTCGCGGATGCAAGGCGCCGACGTGTTCTGCGCGCCGTCGTTGCGGGGTGAGTCGTTCGGCGTGGTCCTGCTCGAAGCGATGGCAGCCAGCACGCCGGTCGTCGCGAGCGACCTCCCGGGCTACCGCAATGTCGCGATCGCCGACCGCGACGCGCTTTTGGTGCCTGCCGGCGACCCGGAAAAGCTCGCTTCGGCACTCCAGCGCGTCCTCACCGATCGGGCGCTCGCGGCGCGACTGTCCGCGGCTGGCGATGCCCGGGCCAGGGAGTTCTCCATGGACTCGCTCGCAGAGGCCTACCTCGGGGTCTACCACGACGCGATCGAGGCTCACGCGGTGCGCTCCCGCTGACAGCGGTGCCGAGGGCCCGGGGCTCCGAGGCCTTATGCTCACCGGGCATGTGGGTCTTGATCATCGTTCTCGTGGTCGTCGTGCTGTTCGTCGTCTACCTGGTCGCCACGTACAACGGGCTCGTCAAGAGCAAGAACCAGGTCGAGAGCTCGTGGGCGCAGATCGACGTGCAGTTGAAGCGCCGGCTCGACCTGATCCCCAACCTCGTCGAAACCGTCAAGGGCTACGCCGCTCACGAGAAAGAGACGCTGCAAGGCGTCATCGAAGCGCGGAACAAGGCGATGACGGCGAGCTCGGTGGCCGACCAGGCCGCAGCCGACAACATGATCACCGGCGCGTTGAACAAGCTGTTTGCATTGCAGGAGGCCTATCCAGACCTCAAGGCGAACCAGAACTTCCTGGCTCTGCAGGAGGAGCTCACCGCGACCGAGGGTCGCGTCGCCTATGCGCGGCAGTTCTACAACGACGCCGTGATGAAGTACAACACGAAGATCGCGACCTTCCCGACGGTCATCTTCGCCGGGATCCTGCGCTTCACCGAGCGCGAATACTTCGAGGCTGAAGACTCCGCACGAGAAGCCCCGAAGGTCGAGTTCTAGTCCCTGTCCAACGGTCGCGGCGCTGAAAGCAGCTGCCGCGCGTCCCCGAAACCCGTCCTCTGTACGAACAGATCTCCTCGAACAAGCGCCGCTCCGCGGTGCTGATCATCGGCTTCGTCATCCTGCTGGTCCTGGTTGGATGGGCGTTCGACTACATCATCGGCTTCGGTGTTGTGGGCGTCGTCATCGCGCTGCTCATCACCGCGGCACTGACCATCGGGTCGTACTGGAAGTCGGACGCCGTCGCGCTCGCGGTCAGCCGCGCAAAGCCCGCTGACCCGCAGGAGTACAAGCGCCTCTACAACCTCGTCGAGGGCCTCACGATCGCGGCGGGCCTCCCCATGCCGCGGATCTACGTCGTCGAGGACCAGGCGCCGAACGCATTCGCAACGGGCAGGAACCCAAAGCACGCCGCCATCGCTGTAACGACAGGGTTGCTCGAAAAGATGAACCGAGTCGAGCTCGAGGGAGTTCTCGCCCACGAGCTCAGCCACATCAAGAACTACGACATCCTCGTGTCGACCCTGGCGGTGACCATGGTGGGCGCGATTGCCGTCATTTCCGACATCGCGATCCGCATGATGTGGTTTGGAGGAGGGAGGCGGAGTGACGACCGCGACGGCAACGCAGCAGGTGCCATCTTCCTGGTCATCGGGCTCGTGCTGCTCGCGTTCGCACCGATCATCGCCCGCCTCATGCAGTTCGCCGTCAGCCGCCGTCGCGAGTCGCTTGCCGACGTCAGCGGTGTCGAGTTGACGCGCTACCCGCCGGGGCTGATCTCGGCGCTCGAGAAGCTGCGCGACGACCAGACGGTCGTCGGGTCCGCATCGCGAGCGACCGCGCATCTTTGGATCGAGCAGCCCACGGCCCGCACTCCCGAAGAGGGCCGGCTCTCACGCATCAACCGAATGTTCGACACGCACCCCCCACTGGAAGAGCGCATCGCTGCGCTCAAGGAGCTCTGATCTCGTGCGCGCCCACTCTTGGCGCCCTCTACTCGTCAGCCTCACCGCCGTCGGCGGGCTCGCGCTCGCTGCGTGCAGCAGCGGTGCGGGTGCATCGTCAGACACCTCAGCGAGCGGGAGCTCGACGTCGGACTCGTCGACATCGACGACGGTGGAGCCGTCCACGACCACCACTGTCCCCGCCGTCCTCGCGCCGCTCACGGGTCTGCCGATCGATCCTGCGAAGGCGTCGCGTCCGGCGCTCGTGGTGAAGATCGACAACTTCCCGACGATCGCCCGCCCGCAGGTCGGGATCAACCAGGCCGACGTCGTCTTCGAAGAGATCGTCGAGGGCATCACGCGGTTCGCCGCGGTCTTCCAGTCCGAGGACGCCGACCCGGTCGGACCCATTCGGTCCGCGCGCACGAGCGACATCAACATCCTCGCTCAGCTCGGCCGGCCGCTCCTGGCGTGGTCGGGGGGAAACCCGTTCGTGACTCGGGCCATCGGCAACGCGAACATCGACAACCTCACCCCCGATCGCTACGAGTCGGCCTACTTCCGCACAAAGGATCGGGCCAAGCCCCACAACTACTTCTCCAACACGTCGACGCTGTTCTCCCTCGCGACCGACGCGACGCCGGTGCCGCAGCCGCTGTTCCAGTACCGCGCACCCGGTGACCCGCTGCCGCCGACTGCGCAGCCGAGTGGCGGCGTGAAGATCGTCTTCACCGGCGGCCAGAAGGTCGACTACGCCTGGAACGACACGCTCAAGGGCTGGGCGCGCTTTCAGGCCGGCACCCCCCACGTCGATGTCGAAGGGCACCAGATCGCTCCCGCGAACCTCGTTGTCCTCTTCACGCCGTACAAGGCGAGCCCCGCCGACCCGCGGTCGCCCGAGGCGCAGACCGTCGGCAGCGGTGAGGCGTGGGTGTTCACCAACGGAGCGATCATCCCGGGCACGTGGAACCGGCCCGATCCCGCGAAGCCGGCCACTCTCACCGACGGCAATGGCCAGCCGATCCTCCTGACGCCGGGCCACACCTGGGTCGCTCTTCCGCAGAAGGGCAGCGCGGTGCCGGTGCCCCCCGGCCAAGACCCGCTCACCTTCCGTCCCTGACCCCACGGACCGATTGAGCGCCAGAGCGACGATGCGTCGCTCTGACGCCCAAACGCAGGGGGGAGCGGGAGGGGTCGCCACCTAGAATGACGGCATGACTCGTTCGACGGGCACGTTCGCGGTGAAGCGCGGGTTGGCCGAGATGTTGAAGGGCGGCGTCATCATGGACGTCGTCAACGCCGACCAAGCCAAGATCGCCGAAGACGCGGGTGCGTGCGCAGTCATGGCGCTCGAGCGAGTGCCCGCCGACATCCGCCGCGACGGCGGGGTCGCGAGGATGAGCGATCCGGAGATGATCGAGGGGATCAAGGCCGCGGTCACGATCCCGGTGATGGCCAAGGCCCGCATCGGCCACTTCGCCGAGGCGCAAATCCTCGAATCGCTCGGCGTCGACTACGTCGACGAGAGCGAGGTGCTCACGCCGGCCGACGAGGCGCATCACATCGACAAGTGGGCGTTCACCGTGCCGTTCGTGTGCGGCGCGACGAACCTCGGCGAGGCCCTGCGCCGCATCTCCGAGGGTGCGGCGATGATCCGGTCGAAGGGCGAGGCGGGCACCGGCAACATCGTCGAAGCCGTGCGTCACCTGCGCTCGATCCTCGGCGACATCCGCAAGGTCACGCAGGCCGACTCGGCCGAGCTCTACGACTGGGCCAAGCAGCTGCGGGCGCCGATCGGCCTCGTGCAGGAGATCGCCGAGACAGGCGAGCTCCCTGTGCCGCTGTTCTGCGCGGGCGGCATCGCCACGCCGGCCGACGCGTCGCTCGTGATGCAGCTCGGCGCGCAAGCCGTGTTCGTCGGGTCCGGCATCTTCAAGAGCTCGAACCCGCCCGTGCGTGCAAAGGCGATCGTCGAAGCGACGACCCACTTCCGCGATCCCGACATCCTCGCCAAGGTGAGCCGGGGCCTCGGAGAGGCGATGCCCGGGCAGGAGATCGACAAGCTCGAGGTCAAGCTCGCCGAGCGGGGCTGGTAGGCGTCACCGTGCCGTCGACGTCGTGGAGGCCACCAGGTGAAGGTGGGCGTGCTCGCACTCCAAGGTGCGTTCGCCGCCCACAGCCACGTACTGGCTGATCTCGGCGCGCATCCGCTCGAAGTTCGCGATCCCGCGGATCTCGCCACTGTCGACGCGCTCGTGATGCCGGGCGGCGAGTCGACCACGATGTCGTTGCTGCTCGAGACGTCGGGTCTGTTCGATCCGCTGGCCGAGCGAATCGCTGACGGCATGCCGGTGCTCGGAACCTGCGCGGGGATGATCCTCCTGGCGCGTGATGCGCTCGATGGTCGTGCTGATCAGCGCACCTTCGGCGCGATCGACATCACGGTTCGACGCAACGGCTACGGCCGTCAGCGCGATTCGTTCGAGACCGATCTCGAGGTCGCCGGTCTCGACGCTCCGTTCCACGCAGTCTTCATCCGCGCGCCGGTGGTCGAGCGGGCGGGCGACGCGGTCGAGGTCGACGCTACGGTCGACGGCCATCCCGTGCTGTGCCGACAGGGACCGATCGTCGTCGCCGCATTCCATCCCGAGCTGTCGGGGGACAGCCGCATCCACGAGCGCTTCCTGCAGGAGGTCTGACCGCATGTCCGGGCATTCGAAGTGGGCAACGATCAAGCACCAGAAGGGTGCGAAGGATGCGGCGAGGGGCAAGCTGTTCGCGAAGCTCATCCGCCAGCTCGAAGTCGCGGCACGCGAGGGTGGCGGCGATCTCGAGGCCAACCCGACGCTGCGCACCATGTACACGAAGGCCCGAGCCGCGTCGGTGCCGATGGACACCATCGAGCGCGCGATCAAGCGGGGCACGGGTGAGCTCGAGGGTGTGGTCTACGAGTCGGTGAACTACGAGGGCTATGCGCCCGCAGGCGTCGCGGTGCTCGTCGAGGTGCTGACCGACAACCGGAACCGCACCGCATCTGACGTCCGGAACATCTTCACCAAGAGCGGCGGTTCGCTGGCCGAGCCCGGCGCAGTGTCGTGGCAGTTCTCGCGCAAGGGGGTGGTCATCGCCGCCGGATCCGCGAGCGAGGACGACGTCATGGCCGCGGCGATCGATGCCGGCGCCGAGGACATCGTGAACGACGGCGACTCGTGGCGGGTGACGAGCGAGCCGCAGGACGTCGAGACCGTGCGCGCCGCGCTCGAAGCTGCAGGGATCGCCGTCGAGTCGGCTGAGGCAACGATGGTTTCGTCCACCGAGGTGCCGCTCTCGACCGCCGAGGACGCGAAGAAGGTGCTGCGCGTCATCGACGCCCTCGAGGATCACGACGACGTGCAGAACGTGTACTCGAACTTCGACATCCCCGATGCGATCTTGGAAACCGTCGAGGCGTGAGGCGCCTGTGGCCCCTCGCGGTCGCAGTCATCTTCCTCTCGGCGTGTGGCGGCGACGATTCGAGTAACGCGTCGATCCCGGACGGGGCGCACGAGGTGTCGGGCGGATGCGGCACGACCGTGCTCTACACCGGTGGCGCAGAGGACTGGACGTCGAGCGCGAACGGTCCGGTCGGACTCGTCCAGGCGACCTCCACCGAGGGCAACGTCGTCGCCTTCCTGTTCGCGGACCCGTTGCGCGCCGGTGAGCCCGAGAACCCGGCGAACAAGATCCTCTGGGTCGTGAAGAAGCCGCGTGGCGGCGCCGACCTCGTCCTCACCGGGCACCCGCTCGATGCCGATGCCCCCACGATCTCCCAGCGCGAGGCCGCGGACTCGAGCCCCGGCGAGATCTACCCCTCGATCGTGAACGTGCCCTCGCCGGGCTGCTGGCAGTTCACGCTGCAATGGAACGGCAACACCGACACGATTGAGTTGCCGTACACCGAGGGTTCCTAAACTGCGGCCCGTGACGATCAGCGTCGGCGAAAAGGCCCCCGCCTTCACCCTGTCCGGAACCGGTGGTTCAGAGACGGGCGAGAAGGATTACTCCCTCGATGACTACCGCGGCCAGGTCGTGGTGCTCGTGTTCTACCCGGGTGACAACACACCGGTCTGCACCAAGCAGCTGAACGCGTACACGAACGACATCGGGGAGTTCACCGACGTCGGCGCGCAGATCCTTGCCATCAGCCCTCAGAACGTCGAGAGCCATGAGGGGTTCTCGACGAAGCAGGGTGGCTTCGCCTTCCCGCTGCTGGCCGACACCGACAAGAAGGTCGGCGAGGCCTACGGCATCCTCGGCCCGCTCGGCTTCTACCGGCGCTCGGTCTTCGTCGTCGATGCCGAAGGCGTGATCCGCTACGCACACCGGGCGGTCGCGGGTCTCACCTTCCGTCCGACCACCGAGCTCGTGAACGCGGTGAAAGCCGCACAGTCGCCCGCCTGAGCCCAGCCCCACCGTTCTCGCGCGAAAAGCCGGACACCGGTGGCCGCTTATCCGCGCGGGTTCGCTCAGGGGCGGAGGCCGCGGGTCAGGCTTCGTCGGCGACGCCGAGAAGGCGAGCACGAGTCATCGAGCGCATCCCACGCATGAGGCCGAAGATCGCGGCGATCCACGCGAGCGCGCCGATCACGTAGCCGGTGTTCGTGGCGCCGAACAGCGCGCCGGTCGACTGGCTGTAGGCGATGATGATCATCGGCAGGCTGACGAGCCCGGCGACCTGTTGCGCGGCTGCGCTCGACTTCACCCTCGCGGAGAACCGCACGACGATCGCGAGCGTGAGCGCGAGGAACGGGGGCACGACCCAGATCATCAGCACCCACCACGCTTGGGTGGGAAAGAACCAGCCGCCGACCTTGGGACCGACAACGAGGTTGACGATGAGGGAGTACAGCCCGAACCCGACGACTGTCGTCGCGTAGCCGGGGAGGAGGCTCGCGATCAGCTTGCCGAGGTAGATGTCCTCGAGGGAAGCGGGGGAGTGGGCCAGGAACTCTCCGGTGCCGCGCTCGCGCTCGCCGACGATCGTCGTCGCGCCCACCGCTGTCGCGATCGTGAGCGGCACGACGACCGCAACGGGAGCGAACAGGTAGACGGCGAGCGCGTACGAGGTGCGGGCGGCATCGGTGTCGCCGCGAATCGCGTCCTGCGCCTTCTGTGGCAGCAGGTCGAGGGCCTGGCTCACCTGCTGCACCGCGTGGATGTCTCCCACGTGGGTGATCGCGAGGAGCAGCACGAGCGGCACGAAGACGAAGAACACGCTCCCGAGGATCACCATCGGTCCCCAGAAGTCGCGTGCCTGCGCGAGCTGGCGGAGGTCGGTGCGGGCAATGGTCTTCACGCGGAACCACGTCACGATCGAATCCCCCGCACGGCGAAGTACAGATCCTCCAGCGTCGGTGCGAAGGGTTCGACCCTCGTCACCCGCGCGCCCGCGGCCACGAGCGCGTCGACCAGATCGGGCACACGCTCGATGTCGTCGAGACTCACCGAAGCGCGACCGTCTTCGTCGAGGTCGACCCCGAGCACGCCCGGGTGGCTCCGCAGGCCGAGCAAAGCGTCAGGCAGGCTCGCTGCGATGCGCACGACGGTGTCGGGCCAGTACCGGCGCGTGAGCTCGGCGGGCGGACCGGAGATCACATCGTGTCCCGCTTCGAGCACGACCACCTGATCGGCGAGGCCTTCGGCTTCGAGGAGGAGGTGGGTGCACATCACGATCGTGCGTCCTTCGCCCGCCATCTCGTGGATCAGCTCGAGCACCGCGACCGACGACTCGGGATCGAGGCCCGACGTCGGTTCGTCGTAGAGGAGCAGCTCGGGATCGTGGAGGACCGACCGGGCGAGCGCGAGGCGCGTCTTCATGCCCGTCGAGTAGCCGCCCACCTGTTGATCGAGCGCGGCCGAGATGCCGAAGCGCTCCGCTGCTGGGGCGATGCCGGCGTGGCTCACCTGGTACAGGTCCGCGGAGTAGGCGAGGTTGTCGCGACCGCTGAGGCGGTCATAGAGCGCGGGCTTGGCCGACACGACTCCGCATCGCCGGCGTACCTCTTCGCCGTCGACCCGCGGGTCGAGGCCGAACACGCGCACAATGCCCGACTCAGGCGTCAGCGCCCCGGTGATCATGCGCACCGCGGTCGTCTTGCCCGCGCCGTTGGGACCGAGGAGGACGGTGATCGTCCCTGTGGGCGCGCTGATCGACAGATCGACGAGCGCGGGCTTCTCGCCGAAGCCGCGGCGGACGTGCGCGAGCTGCACGGCGAGATCGGAGACGGGCGTGACCGCGGGGCTCGAGCCGGCCGCGGCCGGCTCGGAGGTCACGAGGGCCATGGATGCCTATCGGCACCGTGCCGTCCCTTCTTCAGCCAGGCTGAGGATGTGGAACCGCTGACCCTCACCGGCGCGCACGTGCGCTTGGTCCCACTCACGATGGCCCACGCCCCGGCGCTCGCACGAGCGGCCTCAGGCGACCGCTCGACCTTCGGCCTCACCTGGGTTCCCGACGGCGAGGCCGAAGCGGCGGACTACGTGGCCAAAGCCCTCGCCGACCAGGAGGAAGGCACGGCCTTGCCGTTCGCGACCACGCGGGCGGCCGATGGCCAGGTCGTCGGTTCGACCCGGTTCATGAACATCGAGCGGTGGAGGTGGGACAAGGCCGGGCCGAACCCCGATGCACTCGAGATCGGCTCGACGTGGCTCATGGCCGCAGCCCAGCGCACACCGATCAACACCGAGGCGAAGCTCCTCATGCTGTCGCACGCGTTCGAGGTGTGGAACGTTCTCCGCGTGACGTTGAAGACCGATGCTCGCAACGAGCGCTCCCGCAACGCGATCCTCCGTCTCGGAGCGCAATTCGACGGCGTGCTCCGCGCCCACATGCCCGCGTACGACGGCGCCTGGCCTCGCGACTCGGCCTTCTACAGCGTCCTGGCAAGCGAGTGGCCAGCCGTGCGATCCCGCTTGCGCGGAGCGCTGGGCATCCCCGATGCCGACGCGGGCGCACACTAGGTTTCGAACCTATGTTCGTGCTGGGGATCGACCCAGGGCTCTCACGGTGCGGCTACGCGGCCGTCGACGCGACGTCGACGACAGCGGTGTGCACCGCGATCGGAGTGCTCACCACGAAGCCGACCGACCCGCTGCCGCAACGACTCGCCGAGCTGCGCGGCGAGCTCGCCCGCCTCATCGCGGAAGTGCAGCCAGATGTCGTGGTCGTCGAGCACGTCTTCTTTCAAGTGAACGTGCGCACCGCGATGTCGGTCGGCCAGGCGAGCGGTCTCGCGCTCGCCGAGGCTGCCTCGGTTGGCTGCGAAGTCGTGCAGTACACGCCGAACCAAGTGAAAGAGGCAGTCGTCGGTTACGGCGCGGCGACGAAGGCACAGGTGCAACGCCTGGTGCAGGTCCGCCTCAACCTCGCGGCACCGCCGAACCCACCCGACGCCGCCGATGCTGCCGCGCTGGTGCTGTGTCATCTCGCATGGGCGCCGTGGCGCGCTCGGTTGGAGCGCGCATGATCGGGTCGTTGCGAGGGATGCTGCTCGAACGGTCGCCGTCGGGCGAGGTGCTCGTCGAGGTCGCGGGTGTCGGCTACCGCGTGTCGGTCACACCCCGCACGCTCGGACTCGTGGGCGAGCCGGGCACCGAGGTCTTCCTCTACATCCACGACCACGTCCGCGAAGACGCGCACACCCTCTACGGCTTCACGATGCGCGAGGAGCGCGTGTGCTTCGAGGCGCTGCTCGGCGCTCACGGTGTGGGCCCGGCTCTCGCGCTCGCGATCATGGCCGTGCACGCCCCGGTCGACCTTCGACGAGCGGTCGCGGCCGACGACGCCGATGCGCTGTGTCTCGTTCCGGGCGTCGGAAAGAAGACAGCGGCACGCCTCCTCATCGATCTGAAGGCCCGGCTCGATGTGCCCGAGATCGACCTCACCGCAGTCAACGGCTCCGCGCCCGTGCACTCGGCGGGCACGCGGGCGATGGCCGACGTCCGCGAAGCCCTCACCGGGCTCGGCTACAGCACCGACGAAGCACGCGAGGCGGTCCGAGATCTCGACGAGGGCGACGACTCTGCGTCGCTGCTACGCGAAGCGTTGCGACGCCTGGCCTCGGTACGCAGCCATGCGTGAAGAGCTGCTCGAGCCCGCGCCCGACGCGGGGGACCTCGCGCTCGAGGTCAGCCTGCGGCCGCGCACGCTCGCCGAGTTCGTCGGGCAAGCCGAGCTGAAGGAGCACCTCAGCATCATCCTCGAGGCGGCGCGCCGGCGTGGGCAGGCGGCCGACCACCTCCTGTTCGCGGGGCCTCCTGGTCTCGGCAAGACCACGCTCGCGGGCGTGGTCTCGAACGAGCTCGGCGCGCACCTTCACGTGACCTCAGGCCCCGCGCTCGAGCGGGCCGGCGACCTCGCCGCGATCCTCACCAAGCTCGACGAGGGCGACGTCCTCTTCATCGACGAGATCCATCGCCTCGGTCGGCCCGTCGAGGAGATCCTCTATCCCGCGATGGAGGACTTCCAGCTCGACATCGTCGTCGGGAAGGGCCCCGCGGCGAGCTCGATCCGGCTCCCGCTTCCCCGGTTCACGATGGTCGGCGCCACCACGCGCACGGGCATGATCACCGGGCCGTTGCGTGACCGGTTCGGTTTCGTTGCCCGTCTCGACTTCTACGCGCACGACGAGCTCGAGGCGATCGTGCTCCGTGCCGCGGTGATCCTCGGTGTTCCGATCGACGCGGGTGGCGCTGCCGAGATCGCGGGACGGGCGCGCGGCACGCCTCGCATCGCGAACCGTCTGCTTCGCCGCGTGCGCGACTTCGCCGAGGTCCGTGGGGACGGCACGATCGACGCGGACGTTGCGTCCGAAGGCCTCGCAGTCTTCGGCGTCGATCGTCTCGGCCTCGACAAGGTCGACCGCGCGATCCTGCGCGTCGTCTGCGAGCGGTTCGGGGGCGGCCCCGTCGGTCTGTCCACGCTCGCGATCAGCGTCGGGGAGCAGCCCGAGACCGTCGAAGACGTCTACGAGCCATTCCTCATGCAGCTCGGGATGCTCCAGCGCACGCCACGCGGGCGTGTCGCATCAGCGTCCGCGTTCGATCATCTCGGCGTGGCCGCTCCGGCCGTCGAGCGCGCCGCCGGCCTCTTCGACAGCTGACCGTTCGGTCAGACCGGCAGGTGCGTCGCGAGGAAGTCGGACGTGAGCGCCCACGCGGCCTTCGCCGCCTCGGGATCGAAGAACATCGGCGCCTCGTGGTTGTCGAACGCGTGGCCGGCGTCGTGCACGTGCACCGGTGCGTTCTCACGGTTCTCGAACGCCACCCTGATCTGGTCGACCTGCTCGACGGGGATGTACGCGTCGCGCTCGCCGAAGTGGAAGATGATCGGGCACGTGATCTTGCCGGCGAGATCGAGTGACGACGCGATGTTCGAGCCGTAGTACGAGATCGCGACTTGGGGCTCGGTCGCAGCCGCGACGTGATACGTGAGCAGACCTCCCATGCAGAAGCCGATGACGCCCGTGCCACCGCGCACTGCGCTCATCTCGTCGAGGTGCTCGAATGCCGCGACACAGTCGTCGACGCCTTGCACGAAGTCGAACTGACCCATGAGCCCGATCGAGTCGGTGAGGCCCTTCTCGTCGTGGTCGGCCTCCCAGTTGGGCTGGATGCGCCAGAACACGTCGGGCGCGAGCACGACGTAGCCCTGGGCCGCGAGTCGTTCGGCGACGGACCGGATGTACGGGCCCACGCCGAAGATCTCTTGAAGGAGGAGCAAACCGGGGCCGGAGCCGGCGTCGGGGAGCCACAGATGGCCGTCGAACTGGCCGCCATCGTGCGCGGTGAGCTGTTCGGTTCGAGTGGTGATCGCCATGACGGCGACCCTAGACCTCGATCGAGACCGCGGACCGGCAAAGTACGATCCGCCGCGGTGGCTACAAGCGGAGCGTCGAGTGCGCCGATGCAGGCGTTCGAATACGACCTTCCCGCATCGTGCATCGCGCAAGTGCCTGCCGAGCCGCGCGACTCGGCGCGCCTGCTCGTCGACCGCGGAGGCGCATGTCCCCCCGATCATCGTCTCGTCGCTGACCTTCCCACGGTGCTCGAGCCCGGCGACCTCCTCGTCGTCAACGACACCCGCGTCATCCCGGCGCGGCTGCGGGTACGCAGAGACACGGGCGGCAACGTCGAGGTGTTCCTCGTGCGCCCGTTGGAAGGAGGCGGATGGCACGCCCTCGTGCGGCCGGCGCGGCGCCTCAACGTCGGCGAGGTGCTGCGATCGGTGCATCCCGCGGGCGACGAGTTCGCGGTCGAGATCGGTGAACCGCTGGACGACACGGGTGGTCGGCGCGTGCGCCTGCTCGCGGACGACCCGCTCGCGGCTCTCGATCGGCACGGCACGATGCCGCTGCCTCCCTACATCCATACGCCGCTCCACGACCCGGAGCGGTACCAGACGGTGTACGCGTCGAGGCCGGGCTCGGTCGCCGCTCCGACCGCCGGTCTTCACCTCACGCCGGGCCTCTTGCAGCACTGCCGGGCCAAGCACATCGACGTCTGCACGGTCGAGCTCGTCGTCGGTCTGGACACGTTCCGGCCCGTCGTCGCCGATCGCCCGGAAGATCACATCATCCATCGCGAGGAGTACCGCGTGCCCTCGCAGACCCTCGACGCGTGCGCGTCTGCCAAGCGCGTCGTCGCCGTCGGTACGACGACGGTGCGCGCGCTCGAGTCCGCGGCCCTCGGCCCGCTTTCGGGTGACACGTCGCTCTTCATCCACGGCGGGTTCGACTGGCAGGTCGTCGACCTGCTGATGACGAACTTCCACCTTCCCCGCTCGTCGCTGCTGCTCCTCGTCGACGCGTTCGTCGGGCCGAGATGGCGCGGGCTGTACGACCTCGCAATGGGCGAGGGGTATCGCTTCCTCTCGTTCGGCGACGCGATGCTCCTCGACCGCCACGCGGCGCGCTGATGACCGGCGCGCCCATCTCGGTCGAGGTGACCGCGCGTGCCGGCGGAGCGCGCGCGACGACCGCGCGCACGCCCCGAGGTGAGATCCGGACGCCGTGCTTCATGCCGGTCGGCACGCGGGCGGCGGTGAAGCACCTCACTGCCGACGATCTGCGGGCGCTCGGCGTGCAGGTCGTGCTGGCCAACACCTATCACCTGATGCTGCGGCCCGGTGAGGACGTGATCGCGTCGTTCGGGGGGCTGCACCGCTTCATGGGCTTCGACGGCCACGTGCTCACCGACTCGGGTGGTTTCCAGGTCTTCTCGCTGTCTCCGCAGGTCGACGACGACGGCGTGACCTTCCGCTCGGTCTACGACGGCAGCGTCCACCGGCTCACGCCCGAGCGGGCCGTCGCAATCCAGGAAGCGCTCGGCGCCGACATCCAGATGGCGCTCGACGTGTGCCCGCCGCTGCCGTCCGAGCCGGACGTCGTTCGCGTCGCGATGGAACGCACGGCCGCGTGGGCAGCGCGCGCCGCGGTCGCGCACCGACGCGAGGGCCAGGCCCTGTTCGGGATCGTGCAGGGCGGGATCGACGAACGGCTTCGCCGCGAGAGCGCTCGTCGCGCGACCGAGATCGGGTTCGCGGGCTACGGCATCGGCGGGCTCTCGGTGGGCGAGACGCGCGACGAGATGCTGCCCGCGCTCGCCGCCGCCACGGACGAGCTCCCGAGCGATCGGCTGCGCTACCTCATGGGCGTCGGTGACCCGGTGTCGCTCGTCGAGGCAGTTGCCGTCGGTGTCGACCTCTTCGACTGCGTGCTGCCGAGCCGTCTCGGTCGCCATGGCACGGTCCTCACCGACGAGGGCCGGATCAACCTGCGCAACGCCCGTTTCACGCTCGACGACAGCCCGATCGACGAGTCGGGCCCGAGCCCTGTGTCGGCGCAGTACTCCCGGGGTTACGTGCGCCACCTGCTGTCGACCGACGAGCCCACGGGGCGGCGCCTCCTCACCCTCCACAACGTCGGGTGGCTCCTCCGATTCGTGGACCGGATGCGCACCTCGATCGGGGACGGCACGTTCGAAGCCTTCCGGGCAGCCGTCCGCACCACCTGGGCTGCCTGATCAGCACGGGTGATGTGATCGGAGGCGGGTCCCGGACTAGCCTCGCCAACGCTCCATCGCCGAAAAACCCTGGATCTCCCCGTGGCTCTCCTGCTCCCGCTCGCGATCGTCGGGCTGATGTACTTCTTCCTCCTTCGTCCGCAGCAGAAGCGGGTGAAGGACCAGCAGGCATTGGTCTCCGCCACCGAAGTCGGCGACGAGGTGATGACGTCGTCGGGCATCTACGGCATCGTCACCGAGCTCGAAGACGACACCTTCCTGATCGAGATCGCCGAGGGAATCGAGATGCGGATGGCTCGCGGGGCCATCGCCAAGATCCTCACCAAGGGCGCAGCGACCGGCGCCACGCCGACGCCTCCCTCGACTCCGACGCCGGAGCCGACCGAGCCGTCCGAAGCAGACGACGCGCGCGACAACAGCTGACCGATGCGGCGCAACCTCGTTCTCTCCCTCGTCATCATCATTGCGGTCGCCGCGCTCGCTCTCGGGCTCACGTTCGTGTCCGGCAACAAGCCCCAGCTCGGCCTCGACCTGCAGGGTGGCGCGTCGGTCGTGCTGCAGCCCAAGGTCTCGGTCGACAGCGGCGTGCTCGATCAGGCGATCGGCATCATCCGCAACCGCGTCGACGCGCTCGGCGTCGCCGAGCCCGAGATCACCCGCCAGGGCGGCTCGATCCTCATCGAGCTGCCCGGTGTGAAGGACCAGGACCGCGCACTCGAGCTCGTGGGCCAAACCGCGGAGCTGCGCTTCCGGCCGGTGCTGCAGAACCTGCCGCCCGACGCGTCACAGCCCGTGCCCGGCGCGACCACCACCGTCGCCGAAGCGACCGACAGCACCGCAACCGGCAGCACCGCAGCGGGCGCCACGACCACCGTCGCAGGCGCCGGCACCACCGCGGCCGTCGCGGGCGGCGACGCGAGCGCGTCGACGACCGCGAACAGCACCGGCACGACCGTGACGGTGCCAACCGGGGTGATCCCGACGACGCCCGCCGACCAGGACGACCCGGCCAAGGACGTCGTGCTCGAGGAGAAGGACCGGGACAACACCGTCGTCGCTCGTTACCAGCTCGGGCCCGCCGCCCTCACGGGTGCCGGCGTGCAGACGGCCGAAGCCCAGATCAACCCGAACACCGGTGAGTGGAGCGTCCACCTCACGATGAAGTCCGGCACCGTCGGAATCGACGGCTGGAACCAGCTCGCCACCCGCTGCTTCAACCGCGATGCGACCTGCCCGACGGGCCAGATCGCGATCGTGCTCGACAGCATCGTGAAGTCGGCGCCGGTGGTGCAGACGCCCACGTTCGAGCGTGACCAGATCCAGATCACCGGCAACTTCAGCGAGCGCGAGGCGAAGAACCTCGCCCTCGTGCTGCGCTACGGCTCGCTGCCGGTGCCGCTCGTGCCGCAGGCCGTGCAGACAGTGTCGGCGAGCTTGGGCCAGGACTCGCTTCGTGCGGGAGTGGTGTCCGGCATCATCGGCCTGCTGCTCGTCGTGCTCTTCATGCTGATCTACTACCGACGGCTGGGCCTCGTGGTGCCCGCCGGTCTTTGTATCTCGGGCGCACTGCTCTGGGCGATCGTGGCGTGGCTTGGTGAGTCGCGGGGACTCGCGCTGACGCTCGCCGGTGTCACGGGGATCATCGTGTCGATCGGCGTGACCGTCGACTCGTATGTCGTGTACTTCGAGCGGCTGAAGGACGATGTGCGGCTCGGCCGCACGCTGCGGGCCTCCGCGGAGCGCAGCTTCTCGGGCGCGTACCGGACGATCTTGGCCGCCGACGGCGCATCGCTTCTCGGTGCCGCGATCCTCTGGTACTTCACCGTCGGCTCGGTGCGCGGCTTCGCCTTCTTCCTCGGGCTCTCGACGATCCTCGACATGATCGTGTCCTTCTTCTTCACTCGCCCCGCGGTCATCCTCATGAGCCGCAGCAAGGCGTTCGCGGGCGCGGACGTCCTCGGCGTCCACCGCGGCGAGGCGATGACATCCGAAGACCAGTCGCTGGTGGGGGCGTCGCGGTGACCGATCTCGACACTCGTCCCGTCGACGAGCCCGCTCCAGAGCCTCGCCGGGCGAAGAGCGGCCTCCTTCATCGCCTGTACCACGGCGAGACCCACTTCGACTTCGTCGGCAAGCGCCGGATCGGCTTCGCGATCTCCGGCGTGCTCATCTTGATCAGCCTGCTGTCGCTCTTCACTCGCGGGCTCAACCTCGGCATCGAGTTCGAGGGCGGCGTGGCGTGGGAGTTCCCGGCGTCCAACACGAGCGTCGAGCAGACCCGAAGCACGCTCGACAAGTTCGGCGTGAGCGACGCCAAGATCCAGACCCTGCGCGGCGCCGACGGCGAACGCATCCGCGCCCAGGCCGGCCCCCAGACGGGGTCGACGGCGAGCGGAGTTCGTCAGACGCTGGCCGAGAACGCCAAGGTCGACATCGGCGAGGTGAGCTTCACGTCGATCGGCCCGACGTGGGGTGAGGAGATCACCCGGAAGGCGTTGCGCGCCCTCGCGATCTTCTTCGTGTTCCTCGCCCTCTACATCACGATCCGGTTCGAGTGGCGAATGGCCGTTGCAGCGCTTGCCGCGGTCGTGCACGACGTGCTGATCAGCGTCGGCGTGTACTCCCTGTTCGGGTTCGAGGTGACGCCCGCGACCGTCATCGCGTTCCTCACGATCCTGGGCTTCTCGCTGTACGACACGATCGTCGTGTTCGACAAGGTGCACGAGAACACCCGCCGGATCCTCGCGACGGGGAAGGCGACCTACGGCGACGTCGTGAACCTGAGCATGAACCAAGTGCTCGCCCGTTCGTTGAACACGACGCTCTGCGCCGTGCTCCCGGTGCTCTCGCTGCTCTTCGTCGGCTCGATCCTGATGGGAGCGACCTCGCTCGAGGACTTCGCACTCGCGCTCCTCGTCGGTCTGATCACGGGCTCGTACTCGTCGATCTTCATCGCCACACCGATCCTCGCGGCGCTGAAGGAACGCGAGCCTCGGTACAAGGCCCTCAAGGCCAAGTTCGGGAGCACCACGGTGCTCTCGACGCTCCCGGCTGCGACGGCCGTCGCCACTCTCGGCTCGGCCGCGTCGCCCACCCGCACGGCCTCTGCGACCGGGGTCGCGACAGCCGGCGCACGGCCGGCGTCGACCGCCTCCGGGGTGAGCTCGTCGACCGGCGGGGCGCTCGGCCATCCGCCGCGACCGCGCAAGAAGAAGCGGCGCTGAACCCCGCCTGAACGCGCGAGCCCGCTGAGAGCGACGGCCCCGGCTGTAGCCTCGAAAGATGACGGTTGACGTGACGTGGCTCGAAGAGCTCGTTCGCGACGTCCCCGACTTCCCGAAGCCCGGGATCACCTTCAAAGACGTCACACCGTTGTGGGCCGATGCGAGCGCGTTCCGGTTCTCGATCGACGCCATCGCCGACCACTACGCCGGCGTCGAGATCGATCGAGTGGTTGGCATCGAAGCGCGGGGCTTCATCCTCGCGGCGCCGGTCGCCTACCGGTTCGGCGCCGGCTTCGTGCCGGTGCGCAAGCCCGGCAAGCTTCCCGCCGAGATCGCCAGTGAGTCCTACGAGCTCGAGTACGGCACCGACACGCTCGAGATCCACCGCGATGGCATCTTCGCGGGGCAGCGGGTGTTGGTAGTCGACGATGTGCTCGCGACCGGAGGCACCGCGGCGGCGACGATCCGGCTCGTCGAGGGCCTCGGCGGATCGGTGATCGGTTTGGGGTTCCTCCTCGAGCTGGGCTTCCTCCGCGGTCGGGAACGGCTCACCGACTACGAGCTGGTGTCGTTGATCACCTATGAATGACGGTCGGTAGGGAGAGGGAGAGCAGTGGCCACGGTCGATCGGGTCCTTCCCTGGCGGCGCCAAGCGACGGCGCCGGCGGACGAGGTCGCTCCGGTTGTGGCCGCCTATCGGGCCCGCCATCCGAAGGCGGGCACATCGACCATCACGCGTGCCTACGAGGTCGCGGCCAGCGCTCACGCCGAGCAGTTCCGCAAGTCCGGCGAGCGGTACATCAACCACCCCGTCGCGGTCGCCCGCATCGTTGCCGAGCTGGGGCTCGACGAGACGACGGTGTCCGCGGCCCTCCTCCACGACGCAGTGGAAGACACTGCGGTCACCCTCGAGGACGTGCAGCGCGAGTTCGGCGCCGAGGTCGCGTCGATCGTCGACGGCGTCACGAAGCTCGAGCGGATCCGGTTCGACTCGAAGGAGGAGCAGCAGGCCGCCACGATGCGCAAGATGCTCGTCGCGATGGCGAAGGACCTACGGGTCCTGATCATCAAGCTGTCCGACCGGTTGCACAACATGCGCACGATTGCGGCGTTCCCCGAGCACAAGCAACGCCGCACCGCGCAGGAGACGCTCGACATCTACGCACCGTTGGCGCATCGCCTCGGCATGCAGGAGATGAAGCAGCAGCTCGAGGATCTCGCGTTCGCGTCATTGCACCCGAAGCGCTACGCGGAGATCGACCACATGGTGTCGACTCGCAGCCCGGAGCGCGACGAGTACCTCGACGACGTGCTCGAGCACGTGCGCACGCGGCTCGCGGAGCTCCGCATCACGGCCGAGGTGACGGGCCGGCCGAAGCACCTCTGGAGCATCTACGAGAAGATGGTCGTGAAGGGTCGCGAGTTCGACGAGATCTTCGATCTCGTCGGCATCCGCGTGATCGTCGAGACCGTGAAGGACTGCTACGCGGCGCTCGGCTCGATCCACGCGACGTGGAAGCCGGTGCAAGGGCGGTTCAAGGACTACATCGCGATGCCGAAGTTCAACCTCTACCAGTCGTTGCACACGACCGTGGTGGGGCCCGGCGGCAAGCCGCTCGAGGTGCAGATCCGCACGCGTGAGATGCACCAGCGGTCCGAGTTCGGTGTCGCCGCGCACTGGAGCTACAAGGAGAACACACCCGCCTCTGACATCGCGTGGTTGAACCGCATCGTCGACTGGCAGCAGGAAACGAGTGACCCCGCGCGAGTTCATGGAGAACCTGAAGACCGACCTCGAGCAGGACGAGGTCTTCGTGTTCACGCCCAAGGGTCGTGTCGTCACGCTGCCCCGCCATGCGACGCCGATCGACTTCGCGTACTCCGTGCACACCGAGGTCGGGCACTCGTGCATCGGCGCGCGGGTCAACGGTCGCCTCGTGCCACTCGACTCCGAGCTGCAGTCGGGCGACACCTGCGAGATCTTCACGTCGAAGGTCGAGGGTGCCGGCCCGTCACGCGACTGGCTGAAGCTCGTCGTGTCGCCGAGGGCCCGCAACAAGATCCGCCAATGGTTCTCGCGAGAGCGGCGCGAAGACGCGATCGAGACCGGTCGCGAGGAGCTCGTGAAGGCGATGCGCCGCGAGGGCCTCCCGGTGCAGAAGCTCGTCGGCAGCGACATCCTCGAGAACACAGCCGTCGCCATGAGCTACCAGAACCTCGAAGGGCTCTACGTCGCGATCGGCGACAACCGGGTATCCGGGTCCGCGATCGCTCAACGCGTCGCTCGCATCCTGCGCGAGGGCGAGGAGGAGACCGAGGATCGCCTGCCGATCTCGGTGCGCACGCCACGCAAGAGCAAGCGCACCGACAGCACGGGCATCCACGTCGAGGGGCTCGACGATGTCATGGTGCGGCTCTCGCGGTGCTGCACGCCGGTGCCGGGAGACGAGATCGTCGGCTTCGTCACGCGTGGTCGCGGTGTCTCGGTGCATCGGGCCGATTGCGCGAACGCGTTGTCATTGTCGACCGGGCAGAGCGATCGGGTCATCGACGTCGAGTGGGACGGCGAGGCCGACACGGTCTTCGTTGCTGCGATCGAGGTGAAGGCTCTCGACCGGTCACGACTGTTGCGCGACGTGTCGAACGCGCTGTCCGACCAGCACGTCAACATCATCGCCTGCTCGACCCAGACCGGAAACGATCGCATCTCGCGGATGCGCTTCGAGTTCGAGCTCGCCGACCCGCAGCACCTCGACTCGGTGATCAGCACGATCCGCCAGATCGACAGCGTCTATGACGCCTATCGAATCCTGCCGGGCAAGGGTCGCTGACGCGGCTGCCTGAGCTCAGGCCCTTCGCGGCACGGGGAGCGGGTGCGCTGCGCGGGGCACGGGCTCGAGCATGGGGAGGTCGAGCAGGGCTGCCATCTGCTTGAGGCCATGGGGACCGAGCGGCGAGGCCGGTTCCTGCATATCCATCCATGGTCCTGCGGAGTTTCCCCTGAGCAAGAGCAACGTCCCATCACTGAGCAGCCCGATGGAATCGTGCGCCCACCCTGACTCCTTCAGTCGCCTCACCGTCGAGGACGTGAACACCCACGCGTCGCGGTTCACGCACCGCGGCCCGATGATGCCCCTGCGCTCGGCCTGAACGCGAGTGGGAGGCGGCGACGCCGCCCGGCTCCGGAACCAGTCGTACATGTGGTTCGACTCCCAGATCGGGATCGAGGCGGTGTCGAGCGCCAGGCACACCGCCGCCCAGCTCGTTTCGTCCTCGCCGCGGTGAGTCGACAGCCGATGCAGGTCCGGCGTGTAGGACGCGACAGCACGCACGAGCCGTTCCTCCGCGGTGGCACCTTGCAGCTGCGCCTGCACCCGCTGCTGCCACGCGTTCTGGGCGGTCTCGCGGCCGAGTCGCTCGTTCGCCAGCCGTTCGGTTGCGATCCGGTGCGTGTGGGCACGCCAATGCTCGGTGCACAGCCGTCGATCCCCGAGGAGTGCACTGTGGTCGCCGCAGACCAGCATCCCGCAGTCGGTGCACGTACCGATGGCGAAGGTGCCGCAATAGCAGGACGGTGACGACTGGGGCTCGGCGCGGTCCTGATACGTGCATCCGCATTCGGCGCCCGGGGCGACGTCGTCCGCCTCGCTCGCGCAACGCCAATAGCCGGGAGCCAGAGCCACCCGAGATGTTCCGCCACATCTGGGACACGCCACTGAAGAGAATTGTAGGCCCGTCGAATGGCCGCGTGTCCCGTCGGCTCACCGATGGCCTGCAGATGAGGGTCGGACGCCCCCGGGCTAACCGAGCTGTCCGCGCACCTGTCCTTGACCAAGTCTGCGTCTGCATGCACACATCCGCTCAGGCCGTTGACGGGCTCGTTGAAGTCGACGACGACTGAACCGTTCGTCCCCAGAGCGCCCGCATGAATGTGCGCAAGGATCACCGGCGAGGTCAGGTCCTCGACCGTGATGTCCCAGCACACTTCGCCTTGGCCTTGGTTCAGGGTCACGAGCGCGACACCCGAGCTCGCGAAAGCGGGCTCCTCCCTCACTCCCGCCCCGGGTTGTTACGTCCCCCGCGACCCGGCCGTTCAACCAAGACGGAGTCAATCGGTCCACGCGAGCGTCCAGAAGCCTGGACGCTCGCTCGAAACGGGCCGATCGACCCATCTTGCGGACAAAAGTTTTCCCGATCGTGATGGGACAGCGCGGCGAGCCATCAGCTCGTCGAACTGGGGAGGTATTGATCCGCCCGGCTGAACTGGTCGCTGCGCCGGCGGGGAGCCATAGCGAACCCGGCCCCAGGCTCACCATCAACGAGCCAACGGGAGCAACGGGTGTTCACCAGGACTAATCGCATCACCAAGCGCCACGTCGTCGGGTACCTCAGCACGGTCGTCGGAGCGACACTGTTGCTGCTGTCCTCCACCGCAGGGCTCGCCGTGGCGGCGCCGGCGCCGAAGCTCGACAAGCTGACGCTGGACGCGCTGTGCACCTTGCCCGCTGGCCCCGCTGTCTTCCGAGTCGGGAACACCAACGGCATCGCCGTGCCGTACACATGGACCATCGACAAGACCTCGTTCTCCGGATCGGGGACGGCGGAGCCAGGAGACAGCTACCTGTACGTGCCGGCTTCTGACGAGAACGTTCGGGTGTTCGCCGACGGGAAGCAGCTGCTCGCGCCGAAGCAGGACACCGACCTGTGTGCCTTCCACGTGGAGCCGGTGAAGAGATGGGTTGACGCGGATGGTCACGAGCTGGAGTCGCCTGATGTGCCCAAGTCCTGGACGCTGACGCTCGAGAGCGACATCGAGACGCTGATCTGCACTTGGCACAAGGACGGCGTCTTCTGCAAGAGCAAGGGTGGGTCCGCTGCCGAGAAGCGTGTCCTCGACGTGCCCTTCGGATCGAGCTACACGATCACCGAGTCGGCGACCCCCGGCTTCGAGCAGGAGGGCAGCGGCCTGTTCGGTCCGCTCGAGACGCCGCAGAACCTCACCGCGTTCTTCGACAGCGACGAGGACATCGTCGCAACAGTGACCAACCGGCTCGCCGAGGAAGAGGTCGTCGCCGCGACAACCACCGCGGCGCCCACGACCTCGGAAGCCCCGACGACGACCGCGGAGTCGACGACGACCGAAGCGCCGACGTCAACGACATCGACGACCGTCGAGGAAGAAGCGATCACGTCGACCACCACCGAGGACAAGGAGTCGACGACCACTACGTCCACCACGATCGAGTCGCTGATCACGGGCGAGGCCGTCACGTCCGCTCCTACGACGACGGAGTCACCGACGACCACCCTCGCACCCGCCCCAACGCTCTCACCGGCCCCGACGCTGGTCGCGGACACGACAGCACCGGGTGCCGAGGCCACTTCGACGTCGACCGGACACGCGCCCGATCCCGAACTGTCGGGGGCGCTGCCCTCCGATGGTCGAGCGTCGCAGCCCTCCGGGGACGAGGTGGAACCGGCCGCGGTCGGTCCCTCGCGGGACAGCCTGCCGGTGACCGGCGGAGAAGCTGGCATCGTCGCCGGCCTCGGCTTCGCCCTTGTCCTCGCCGGCCTCGCAGTGCTCGCGGTCGCGTGGGGCTCTGCAACCCCGGGCCGCCATGCCCGCCGTCGCTGGCTGACGTTCTGACCACCCGCGGTCAGGCGAGGTCCAGCCACTCCTGCATGGACCCATCGAGAGGCCACTCGCCGTTCGTGTACCGCGCGGCGATCGTGGAGATGCCCGACCAGGCTCCTCGCACGACCTCGCCCGGGTAGCCCATCATCCGGGCGTGGTCGTGGAACTGCGCCTCGTCTTGGAGTGCGACCTCGTCGCCGGTGACCTCGAAGTCGAGGTCGAGATCGATCCACGCGATCTCATCGTCGTTGCGCGGCGCCTCGAAGGGAGCCGCGGCATGGATCTCGTAGCCGTTGATCGAGCGACGCGCGTCCGTGTGCGCGCAGAGCACCCACCATTCTCCGGGCACCGCGACCCAGAGCTCGTCGCTCTCGAGTACCTCGATCGTGCCTGCGTCGGGAAGCGCCCTGCGGCTGCCAGCGAGGACGAGCCATGCCCAGCTGTCGCCCGGGACGGCGAGTCGGGACGCGGTGTCGACCGCGGACACAGTTCCATCCCACTTGCGCTTCACGACCCGAACGGTTGCCATTGCTGCTCGGGCTCGGACGGTACGGCATTACGCCGTGCGACTGACCTCGTCGTCGTGAAGGCGGGCCATCTCCGCGGTCAGGCGAACGGTCAAGTCGAGTCGTTCCGCCGCCTCCGCCGCGTGAACCGCGTCGGGAGCCTCGGTCAGATCCTCCAGCGCGACAGCCATCGCGCGAGCTCCTCGAAGCACCGCCAGGGCGAGCTCGTCGAGGACGCTGGCGATGTCGATCGTGTCGGTGGTCGAGGAGTGAGTCATGGGAGCGGACTGCCTTTCGGGAGGGAGCAGACTCTACGACCGCGGTTTCTGACCCGAGCCTCGAGCAGAGAAGTAGGTCCGAATGACCCAGGTGCCTGCTCGGCTTATGGTCTCGCCATGCGAATCGGACTCACAGGTGGGGGCACGACCGCGGATCGCATCGTGCAGCAGGCCGTCGAAGCCGAGGCCGACGGGTTCACGAGCCTCTGGTATGCGAGCGCGGTCTTCGGTGACCCGTTGGTTGCCATGGCCCTCGCGGGACGCGCCACAAAGACCATCGAGCTCGGCACCTCCGTGCTGCAGACCTACACGTGTCATCCCGTTCTTCAAGCAAACCGGGGCGCTTCGACTGCCGCGGCGATGGGGCGCCCCGGATTCACCCTCGGTGTCGGTCCGTCGCACCGGCCCGTGATCGAGGACGCGTACGGCCTCTCCTACGACGACGTCGCGGGACACACCGAGGAGTACGTCGCGGTGCTCGGCGCGCTTCTGCGCGGCGAGGGCGTCGCGCACGACGGAAAGCACTTCCGCGTGCACATCCCGGTAACGAGCACGTTGCCCCAGCCGGTCAGCCTGATGATCTCCGCGTTGGCTCCCCGGTTGCTCCAGGTTGCCGGCGAGCGCACAGACGGCACCATCCTCTGGATGGCGAACGCCAGCGCGATCGAGACGCATGTCGCGCCCCGGATGAACGCCGCTGCCACGGCAGCAGGCCGACCGAAGCCGCGGATCGTCGCCGGGCTCCCGGTCGCGGTGCACGACGATGTCAGCGAAGCGCGCAAGACCGCGGCCGAGATGTTCGCCAGCTACGGCGTGCTCCCGAACTACCGCAGGATCCTCGACATCGGCGGCGCGCCCGGGCCCGGAGACGCCGCGATCGTGGGTGACGAAGCAACCGTGGCGGCAGCGATCAACGCTCTGTTCGACGCCGGAGCGACCGACGTGTGGGCAGCGCCGTTCCCGGTTGGCGAAGACCGATCATCGTCTCGGCAACGCACCCGGGCCCTCCTCAAGGAGCTCGCGGCGGCGTAGCGGTACCCGTCGCGGTGTCGGCCCCTTCCCTCGAACGGCCTCGACTGCGGGGCGTGATCCACCGATGGTCAGTTCCCGTCGCGATCGCGCTGTTCGCGATCCTCGCCGTTCGGGTCGACGGCGCGGCCAACCTCGCGGCCGTCTTCGTCTACGGCGCGTGCGTGACGGCCATGCTCGCGGTGAGCGCGGTGTACCACAGCGGTCGGCTGTCTCCCGTCGCAACCGCGCGACTCAAGCGCGTCGACCACTCGACGATCTTGCTCGCGATCGCGGGTTCGTACACAGCGGTGATCACGCTGGGGCTGACCGGAACGACCCAGACCGTGCTGCTCATCGTGACGTGGGTCGTCGCCGCGATCGGCATCTCGATTCGCTTGTTCTGGCTGCACGCTCCCCATCCCGTGGTCGCAGCTGTCTACGTCGTCGCCGGATGGATGGCCCTCGTCGACCTCCCCGCCTACCTCGGGGCGCTGACGGATGGTGAGCTCGCCCTCGTCGTGATCGGAGGGCTGCTCTACACCGCTGGCGCGGTCGTGTACGCGCTGCACAAACCGAACCCGTGGCCATCGACGTTCGGCTACCACGAGATCTTCCACGCGCTGGTCGTGGTCGCCGCGCTCGCTCAGTACCTGGCCGTCTTCAGCCTCGCGGGATGACCGGCCCGGCGTCGCGTCGGCGGCGTTGAGTAGCGTCGGGGGGGTGACTCGCGGCGGGGGCGGCGGGCGGGGCAGTGGATCGCGCTCGCTCTCGGCGCGCTCTTCCTGATCGTCTTCGTCGTCGGGTTGCTCGGCGGGATGCTCGCCTCCTCGGGCGAAGACAGCGCCCCGAACACCCTCGTCGCTCCGCCGTCTACGTCCGCGAACACGACGTCCCCGCCCGCGACGACCCCCGTCACCGACCGGGAGCGCGAGGCGTGCGAGGAAAGGCGCGGGAAGCGGAGATCACCTACAACGCAGAAGGAGATGGTGGTAGGCGTCTCCGAGACGGTCGAGGTGGTCGCGACCGTGGGCGCGGCCGCGCCACCCACGAGTCTCCCCGGAGACGAGCCGTCGCAGCAGCAAGCCGCGGCGCTCGCGTGCAGCGTCGAGGCCGAGCTCACTGGCCTCGACTTCGACATCACGCCGAGCGGACCGCAGAAAGCGTCGTTCCTCAGCGGCGACCACGTGACGTGGATCTGGACCGTTCAGCCGCGGCAGAGCGGCAGTGGGCTTCCGCTTCAGCTCACCGTGCGGGGCTTCGTCGAGGGCGTGAGCGATGTCGCCGGCGCTCAGGAGCTCGCTCGTGGGCCGGACCCGATCATCGTCGCGATCTCCGTCGAGGCCGAGCCGCGCAGCTTCACGGAACGCGCCGCCGACGTGTGGTGGGGGTTCTGGGACAGCCGGCTGTGGACTGGGATCGCGGGCGTGCTCGCGTTGCTCGCGTTCTTCGGGGTCCGCGTCCGCGAGCCGAGTCGACGTGAGAAGAAGCCCTTGCCGCCGCGGCCGTTACCACCGCCGGCACCTCCGCGCCCGTAACCACGCGCTGCGAGCAGTCTGTCTTGCAGCGCAGCCGGGTATCGCGTGACCGCCACGACTCCCGATGGGAGGACTGTCATGGGTCACATTTCCGCGTACCTGCAGGTCTCGTTGGATGGCTACTTCGCCGGACCGCACGGCGAGATCGACTGGTTCAAGAACAACCCAGATCCCGAGTTTGAGGAGTTCTCGTTGGAGCGCGCTCGCGGCGAGAGCGCCCTGCTCTTCGGTCGGACCACCTATGAGATGATGTCGAGCGCGTGGCCGAGCGACGAAGCTCACGAAGACCAGCCGCAGATGGCCGATGTCATGGCGAAGAGCCCGAAGATCGTGTTCTCACGCTCGCTGCGAAACGTCGAGGAGTCCCCACGTTGGCAGAAGGTCGAGGTCCGACGCGAGATCGACCCCGACGCGCTGCGCGCCGACCCGCGCGACTTCACCACGCTCGGGAGCGGCTCGATCGTGCAGCAGCTGACTCGCCTCGGTGTTGTCGACGAGTACAGCTTCGTCGTGAACCCGATCGTGCTCGGTCAGGGCAAGAACGCACTCGCGGGTGTCGACACGACGCAGCTCGAGCTGTCCGACTCGCGGTCGTTCAAGAACGGGCTCGTCTGGCTGACCTACCACCGAGCCTGACGGCGGTCGGGTGAGCGCGGCGTTCGAGGAGATCGACGCCGGCGAGGTCGTCTGGCGATTCGATCGCGACTTCCTCGAATCTCATTGGACATGCATCTGGGGCCGTGGCTGCCTCGGCATCCTCGATGAGCCCGCTGAGCATCTCGGCCAAGGCTGCTGCTCGATCGGCGCCGAGCTCGGTGACACCGACGAGGCGATGCTTATCTCGGCGCTGGCGGCGACGCTGGCACCCGAGCGCTTCGAGCACTACGCGGAGGCGCAGACGGATGGCATCTTCCGGGACGAGACACGCCTGCACACCCGTGTGCTCGACACCGGCTGCATCTTCCTGAACGGTCCTGACTTTGGCGGCGGAGCGGGCTGCGCCCTACATCTCGCCGCGCTCGACGCTGGCGATCCACCGTCCGACTGGAAGCCGTCGGTCTGCTGGCAGCTTCCGATAAAGGTCGACTGGGAGTCGCGAAGCGACGGTGGCGAAGTCGCGACGGTTCGTCGCTGGACGCGCGGCGATTGGGGGGATGAGGGAGAGACGATGGCGTGGTGCTGCACCGAGGGCGATCGCGCGTATGTCGGGGATCGACCGGTCATCGAGTCGCTCGGCGACGAGATCGCCGAGATCGTCGGCAGGCCGGTGTATGTGGAGCTGCGCCGCCGCCTCGACCGCTGATGGTGACGTCCGGGACAGTCAGGTCCGCGGTATCAAGGTTTTCGTCCGTCGTGTCGATGTAGGTCGTTGGAGACGAACCGCACGTCTGTCGCGTCTTGCCGGCGGCCGCGCGCGCACGGGATCACGACCAACCAGCCAGCGCGGAGGACCCCGACATGTCGCTCAAGAAATGGCTTGTGACGATCGTGGCGGTGTCGGTCGTCGGTCTCGGCGCCGGCGTTCTTGCGGTCGGTGGACCGCTGGCTGATGCGGCCTCTTCCAATGGGTGGACGACCACTGTCACCGTGGACCGCACGCAGGTTGACCGCGGAGGCGCTGTCACGGTGACGGTGAACGTGGTGTCGAACAAGACGACGAACGCGCTCGTCGACGTCGAGATCTACAACGGGTCCACGAAGTCATTCCAGTGGGTCTCGGATGGCCAATCGTTCGCGCCAAACGTCAGCCGCCAGTTCACGGCGACGTGGACCGTGCCGGCGAACGAGGCGACGACGGTGCACGTCGTCAAGGTGGGCATCTTCGGGCCGGGCTGGAACGGCCTAGGCCACTGGAACGACGATGCCGCGCGGATCACCGTGGCCGCTTCGGGTGCGTCGACGACGACCACCCAGGCGACAACGACCACCACCACCATGAAGCCGACGACGACCACCCAGGCGACGACGACCACGACGACGATCGCGCCGCCGACGACCACGAGCGCGCCGACGACCACGAACGGGTGGACGACCAGTGTCAGCGTGGACCGCACGCAGGTGGAGCGCGGGAGCGCGGTGACGGTGACGGTGAACGTCGTGTCGAACAAGACGACGAACGCGCTCGTCGACCTCGAGATCTACAACGGATCCACGAAGTCGTTCCAGCGGTTCTGGGATGGCCAATCGTTCGCGCCAAACGTCAGCCGTCAGTTCACGGCGACGTGGACCGTGCCGGCGAGCGAGGCGACGACGGTGCACGTCGTCAAGGTGGGCATCTTCGGGCCAGGCTGGAACGGGCTCGCCCTCTGGAACGGCGATGCGGCGCGGATCACCGTCGCCGCTGCGGGCGGGTCGACGACGACCCAGCCGCCGGCGACGACGACAACGGTGAAGCCGACGACGACCACCCAGGCGACGACGACCACGACAACCGTGAAGCCGACGACGACGACGGCCGCGCCGACGACGACGAGCGCACCGACGACTACCCGGCCACCGACAACCGGTCACTTCTCCACGTTGCCGCCGGGATCGGCCCTGCCATCTGACGCGACATGCGCAGCCCAGGTGCGACCGATGGCGGAGAGGCGCGCGATCAACAACACGGCGAACCACACGAAGGGCGCGGCCGTCAGCGGGCTTGCACGGGTGACGGGCGACTTCACGGGTACGACCGACGAGATCATCGAGTGGGTGGCGTGCAAGTGGGGAATAGACGAGGACATCGTGCGGGCCCAGATCGCCCAGGAATCGTGGTGGCATCAGGACGCGAAGGGCGACCTCACGAGCGATCAGAACGCGTGCTACCCCACGTTCCGCACCGGCTCCGGGCAGTGTCCCGAGTCGATCGGTCTCGGACAGGTGCGGTACCAGTACCACACGCTCGCATTCACCAACGGATACGCCGCGGTGTCCTCGGCGTTCAACCTCGACTACACGTACTCGGTGTGGCGGGGTTGCTACGAGGGGCAGTACACGTGGTTGAACACCGTCGAGCGCGGCGGCACCTACGCCGCGGGCGACGTGTGGGGCTGCGTGGGCACCTGGTTCGCAGGTCGCTGGTACACCGCGCCGGCACAGACGTACATCGCGGCGGTCCAGAACAACCTGAACACGCGAGTCTGGGAGAGCGCGAACTTCCAGAACGGGTGACGGCGCGCGGCGTCAGCTGCGGCGCTGCAGGACGAAGAGCGCCACCACGTAGCTCACCCCGCCGACCACGCACATCACTCCGTACGCACCGGGGCCCTCGCCCCGAGCGATCTGGACGACGGCTCCACTGAGCGCGGCGAACACCATGCAGTAACCCGCGACGATCGTGGCGTCGCGGTCGAGGCTTCGTTGCCGCTCGTCCCCACCGACTCGCATGATCGCCGCGACGTCGCCGCTGCCGCCCGCCCAGAAGTACGCGCCGATCGCGAACGCGATGTACAAGACACCCATCACGATCGCCACGGCCACGTCGTCCGCGATGAGTGAGGCCGCGACGACGGCGCCACCTCCGACCACCAACACCCCCGCAGTGGCTCCTCGTCGTCCTCGGGACATCGTCTTTTCCATCACGCACCCTCCTCGGAATCGAACACGTCTTCAACAGAGGCTTGGAAGAACCACGCGATCGCCATCGCCAGCGGCAGCGACGGCAGGTAGCGGCCGGTCTCGATCGAGTTGATCGTCTGACGGGACACGCCGAGCGCGCGCCAGCGAGCTCGCCTTGAGACAACGATGCGTTGCCGCGGAGCTCGCGCACTCGGTTCTTCATGGTGTCAAGTGTGCTTGTCATTCGTCCAAATGTCAAGCGTGCTTGTCACCACTCCGGAGTGACATACTCGCCGCGTGAAGCTTGCAACGATTCGAGATGGCGACCGCACGCGGGCGGTCAGGGTGGACGGCGACACGGCCGTCGACATCGGAGTCGCCGACGTCGGCGAGCTCCTCCGCAACTCCGATTGGCGCCAACGCGCCGAACGAGCGAGCGGTGCCACACGCCCCGTCGAAGGTCTCGACTTCGCGCCCGTGATCCCGCGACCCGAGAAGATCATCTGCGTCGGCCTGAACTACCGCAACCACATCCTCGAGACCGGACGCGACATCCCCGAGTTCCCGACGCTGTTCGCGAAGTTCACGCCGGCGCTGATCGGTGCGAACGACGACGTGGTGCTGCCGCGGGTGTCTGACGCGGTCGACTGGGAGGCCGAGCTCGGCGTCGTCATCGGCAAGCCCGCACGACACGTGACGCCGGAAGGCGCGGCCGATGTCATCGCCGGCTACGCGGTGGTGAACGATGTGTCGGTCCGGGACTACCAGAACCGAACGATCGAGTGGCTGCAGGGAAAGACGTTCGAATCGACGACGCCGCTTGGTCCCTACCTGGTCACATCCGACGAGACGCCAGGACCGAACCGAGAGATCTCGTGCGAGGTCGACGGCGAGGTCAAGCAGAAGGCCGACACCTCCGACTTGGTCTTCGACCCGTTCTTCCTGGTGTCGTACATCTCGGACATCATCACGCTCGCGCCCGGCGACGTGATCGCGACTGGCACGCCTGGTGGGGTCGGCAACGCTCGCAACCCGAAGGAGTTCCTTCGCGACGGCAGCGTGATGATCACGCGCATCGCCGGCGTGGGGGAGTGCCGCAACGTGTGCCGGAGAGAGTCTCGCTGATGCCGGTCCCGCGGGACCGTCTGCAGTGGATGACCGACGGCGAGGTGTTCTTCCTCAGCCGGCTCGACTCGTTGAGCGACGATGCGTTGCGCGGGCCGTCGTCGCTGCCGGGATGGACGCGGGCGCACGTCGTGTCGCATTTCATCCGGAACGCCCGCGCGCTGATGAACCTTCTCGACTGGGCGCGCACCGGCGTCGCCACGCCGATGTACCCATCGGTCGAGGCACGCGCGGAGGGAATCGAGGAGGGTTCGCACCAGTCCGCCGCCCAGCTCCGCGCCGAGGCCGTCATGGCGTCGAGCCAGCTGCAGGACGCGTTCGCCGCGATGCCCGATGACGCCTGGGACGGTGAGATCCGCACCGCGCTCGGCCGGGCGACGACCGGCGCCGAGGTGCCCTGGATGCGGGTACGAGAGAGCTGGGTGCACGCCCTCGATCTCGATGCCGGAGCGCGGGTCGACCAGCTCCCCGAAGCCGTGGTCGTCGCGCTTGCTGATGAGGTCACGAGCATGCTGAGCAGCCGAGGCGACTGCCCGACCATCGTGCTCGAAGCGACCGACTCGTCGCGCCAGTGGAAGCTCGGGAGCGTCGGTGCGAGCTTGGCGTTGAAGGGCAAGCAGGCCGAGCTGCTGGCGTGGCTCATCGGGCGCAGCAACGTCGGCGTCGAGTCGTCGACCGGCGCGGTGCCTGCCGCGCCGCGCTGGCTCTGACCCTGCCGAAATTTCGCGGCGACGATGTCGAGAATCCGGCGACGGCTCCGTCTCAGGAGTGCAACCGGCCGACACGGCCGACATCATCCAAGGAGACCACGATGGCCAAGTACCTCTTGCTCAAGCACTACAAAGGCGCACCGGCGCCCGTCAACGATGTCCCGATGGACAAATGGACGCCCGACGAGGTCGAGGCGCACATCCGGTTCATGAACGACTTCGCAGGCCGGCTCGAGAACAGCGGCGAGTTCATCGACGGACAGGCGCTTTCGCCTGACGGCGAGTGGGTTCGCTATGACGGCGAGGGGCGGCCGCCGGTGACCGACGGTCCGTTCGCCGAGACGAAGGACCTGATTGCGGGTTGGATGGTGATCGACGTCGACAGCCACGAGCGAGCGATCGAGCTCGCCGGTGAGCTGTCCGCCGCACCGGGAGCCGGCGGGAAGCCGATCCACGAGTGGCTCGAGGTCCGACCCTTCCTGACCGCACCGCCGACCTTCACGCATTGACCACCTGTTGATGAACACGGACGACGTCGAGCTCCGCGAGCTCGTCCCACGTGTCTTGAGCGTCCTCGTCCGTCGCGGAGCGGACTTCGCGACGGCCGAGGACGCGGTTCAGGAAGCGCTCATCCGGGCCCTCTCCGCGTGGGGGGACCAGTTGCCCGCCGACCCCGCGGGGTGGCTCATCACCGTGGCTTGGAGAGCCTTCCTCGACATGACGCGGTCAGACGCCTCGCGCCGAGGCCGAGAGCTGCGAGTCGACACCGAGCCGCCCTCCGGCGCGATCGAGAGCGCCGACGACACGCTGCGCCTCTACTTCCTGTGCGCGCACCCCGATCTCACGTCGTCGTCGGCGGTTGCGTTGACACTCCGAGCCGTGGGTGGTCTCACGACACGCCAGATCGCTCGGGCGTACCTCGTGCCCGAGGCCACGATGGCGCAAAGGATCAGCCGTGCCAAGCGCATCGTGAGTCGGGCCGGTGTCGATCGTCCCGGCGACGTGCGCACGGTGATGCGCGTGCTGTACCTCGTCTTCAACGAGGGCTACTCCGGCGACGTCGATCTCGCGGCCGAGGCAATCCGACTCACCCGACAGCTGTCTGCATTGGTGGACGAACCCGAGGTCCACGGGTTGCTCGCCCTGATGCTCCTCCACCACGCCCGCCGCGCCAGCCGCACCCGACCCGACGGAAGCATCGTGCCTCTCGCCGAACAGGACCGCAGCCAGTGGGACAGCGTTCTCATCGCCGAGGGCATCGACATCGCTCGAGCGGCGCTTGCGCGCGATCAGCTCGGCGAATACCAGGCGCAAGCGGCGATCGCCGCGCTCCATGCCGACGCAGCGCGTGTCGAGGAGACCGACTGGGTGCAGATCGTCGAGTGGTACGACGAGCTAGTCCGGTTCGCCGACACTCCGGTCGTCCGGCTCAATCGTGCGGTCGCAGTCGGCGAGGCCGACGGCGCGCCTGCCGGACTTGCTGCACTGGCCGACGTCGACGAGCACGTCCCGCGGCGGGAAGCGGTCGCCGCATATCTCCACGAGCGGAACGGCGATCTCGAGCTCGCTGCCCGTCTCTACTCTGACGCAGCTCGCAACGCGCCGAACCTCGCGGAGCGCGACCACCAGATGCGCCAAGCCGCGCGACTGAACCAGCAGCTGCAACACCACAGGTGATCGCTAGGTCTGCGGCTCCTCGAACCGCGGCATGCGCGGATTGCGCACGGCGCAGACCTCGCTCGAACCGATCGGGCCGGTCTCGTCGTGCAGCCGGCAATGAGCGACTGACACGCCGTCGGCGGTGACGCGGTCGGCGTACTCGACACCGATCCACTCGCCTTCGGGAAGGCGGGCGATGTAGAGCGCGAGGTCGGCGTTGATGTACTCGAGCCCTTCGCTCGCGGAGTTCGCCAGGGGACTCGCGAAGTCGGCGACGACGGCGGCCCGGATGAACGGCGTGAGCGGTTCGCCGGTGACGAGCGGCCGGAGCTCGCGCAACCACGTGCGGCGCGGGCCCACCGCCCCGAAGCCCATGCCTTCGACCGGTCGCACTTCGAACGGCATGTCGAACGGGTTGTCCTCGTGTTCCGGGATCGTCGAGTCCCATGTGGCCGTCAGCGGGGCGTCGTCGACGGGAGCCTCGCCCTTGCGCAGGTAGAGCGCCGTGCCGCGTGCGACATCGACGCCGCCGACTTGGACGAATGCGTCGACCACGCGGACTCGTCCACCGGCGCGGACGAGCGAGGTCGTGACCCGGGTCTCCTTCATGCCCGGCGATTTGAAGAGATCGACGGTCAGCCGCGCCGGAACGAACGCGGGGTCGCCGTGATCGCGGTCGATCGCCCACGCGGCCAAGCCCGCCAGCAATCGGCCGTGCATCATGTCCTCGGCCCAGGGCCCGCGGGCGTCGGGGATCGGCATGAGGGCGTCGCCGTCCGGCTCGAAGAACCCCGCCTCGTGCATCGTGCGCCGTCAGCTCTCGAGCAGCTCGCGAGCGCGCTCGACCGGCCGGCCGATCACGACGCGATCACCCTTGACCAACACAGGGCGTTGCATCAGCCTCGGATGCTCGAGCAGGAGGTCGACCACGGCCTTTTGGGTCGTGTAGTCGTCCGCGTCGAGGCCGAGCGACTCGAAGAACGAGTCCTTTCGGACGAGGTCGGCGGGCGTCGATCCGTCGAGGTGCTTCACGAGCCACGTGAGCTTCTCGCGCGTCGGCGGCTCCTTGAGATACAGCACGAGGTCGCGATGGGCGCCGCACTCATCAGCCATGGCGACGACCTTCGTCGACGTCGAGCACTGCGGGTTGTGGAAGATCGTGACGAGTTCGTCGGCCACGGGGCGAGGCTATCCGCCGCCATAGAGAGTCGGCACCCGACGGGCGCGGTAGACGAACCACGCCCCACCGTCCGCGATGCGGAGCTCGAACACAACCGTGCCGCCCTCGTCTCCGGTCGGCTGAACCTCGGTGATGAGCGAGCTCACGCCGGCAGGGTCGGTGATGCCACCGTTGTTGATGAGGATGTTGCCGTTCGGCTGGTGGTCGGCGTCCCCCACGAAGAACGCCCAGAGCTGCCGACCATCGACCAGCGACCGCATCTCCCACTTCTGCGTCACGGTCTTGTTCGCCTCGTCGAGGCTGAACAGCACGGCGCGGCTGTAGGGGTGCTGGCTGATGTCGGGAGAGTTGAGGTCGGTGCCCGGCCGCATGTTCCCGTTGTCGTAGAGGAGGATCGAGCCGTCGTCCTGCACCTCGACGGCGTGCTGGTAGTACTGCAGCTCGCCCGAGCCCTGGACTGTGAAGTCGCCCCCTGGGCCGAGCCGCCAGAGCAGGTCACCCGACTTGCCGTTCGCGTCGTCTGCATACCTGATGGCGAGGACCGCGCTCATGTGCCGCGACGACACGATCAGCGCGTTGCGCTTCTCGTCGAGCACCACGGCGTTCGCGTGAGTCCAGTCCTTCACATCGCCGAAGCTCGTGTACATGAAGACCGGCACGGCGAACGCGGGGGCCAAGGGGCAGATGTTCGAGTCGGCTGGGTTCGTCTGCGGATGGAAGTAGTCGGCGAGGCGCCACTCGTGGACGACCTTGCCCGTGTCGGGCTCGAACTCGACGATCACGTCCGAGATGAGCTGATAGGTGCCGGTGAACTCGTCGGGGGTCTCGCCGCACATCGGCTTGGTGAACCCACCGACCTGACGCAGCTCGGTGCTGAGCGTGATCAGGTTGCCGTTGGGCATGGGGTGGATCTCGTGGTGCATGGAGTCCGTGTCGACCGGGATCGCGTTCGGCCCGGCGATCGTGCGTCCGTACTCATCGGTCGCGAGCCGTCCGAGCTCGAGCCGGCCCGCCCACTCGCGCACGACGTTGCCGAGCACGTCGATCTCGCGCGCGCCCATGTCGTTGTACTCGTACAGGATGTCGCCGTTGTCGAGCATCCGAGCGTCGCCGATCGGGCTCGGCGCCTCGTGGTACCAGACGATGTTGCCTTCGGGGTCCACCGCGACGAGAAGGCCGAGGTTCGGTGGCGGCTGGCCCGCGACCGCGCCTGGCGCCGCGCGCTTGGTGATCGGGAAGAGCGTGATGCCGGGCGCCATCTGGGTCGGGTCGCTCTCGACAGTGAGGGGCGGGATGTCAGCGGGGAGGGCTCCGGTCGTGAACGTGACGGGTTCGGCCACGGCGCTCTGTCCCGCGGCGTCGGTCGCAGAGACCGTCAACGTGTAGGTCGAGTCGGCGCGCATGCCGACCGCGGGGACCTCATGGTCGGTGGATGCTGCGGCGTGCACCGTCTCGGTGCGGTCGGAGCCGGGCCCCTTGATCGCGAGCTCGATCGTCGCCGGCGCGGACGTCGTGAACGAGAGCGACGCGCTGAGCGTGCTGTTCGGGTTCGGTGTGACGGTGACTGCGCTCACCGTGAGCGGCACTGCGGCGGTCGTCGACGCGGCCGCACCTGTCGACGCAGTCGAGCTGCTGTCGTCGGAGGAGCACGCTGCGACCGAGATGGCGAGGACGCAGACAAGGGCCGCCATCCGTCCTCGCATCGGGCGCACATTAGGAGATCGAACGTTTGCAATCCGAGCGGGTGCGGAAGGACCCCTTCGCTAGCCTGAACCGATGCCCGAGTTCCGAGCCCCCGTGGGCACGCGTGACGTGCTGCCCCCGGAGTCGGCCCGGTGGGCCCGCCTCATCGCGCTCTTCGCGCAGCTCGCGGAGCGTTCCGGCTACGGGCTTGCGGTGTCGCCGATGTTCGAAGACGTCGGTGTGTTCGAGCGGGTCGGTGAGTCGACCGACATCGTCCGCAAAGAGATGTACGACTTCCGCGACAAGAACGACCGGCACCTGGCGCTCCGACCCGAGGGCACGGCGTCGGTGGTGCGGGCGTTCATCGAGCATCATCCGGCAACGCCGTGGAAGACCTACTACGTCGCCCCGAACTTCCGGTACGAGCGGCCCCAGGCGGGTCGGTACCGGCAGCACCACCAGCTGGGAGCGGAGGCGATCGGCACTGACGACCCCGACATCGACGTCGAGATCATCGCCCTGCTCGACAGCGTGTACCGGGCGGTCGGCTTGCAGAGACGCACGCTTCGGCTCAACTCGATCGGGGATGCCACGTCGCGCCCGCGCCACCTCGAGGCGCTGCGCGCCCACCTGACCGCAAACGCCGACGTGCTCTCTGAGCAGAGCAAGGTGACGATGCAGGTCAACCCGCTGCGGGTGCTCGACTCGAAGCGGGAGCAAGACGCGGCGGTGATCGCGAGCGCTCCCCGCACGATCGACTTCTTGTCCGGCGAGGCCGCGGCGCACTTCGAGCGCGTGCAGGCCGGGCTTCGGACCGTTGGCGTCCCGTTCGTGATCGACTCGCTGCTCGTCCGCGGCCTCGACTACTACGCGCGCACCACGTTCGAGTTCGCGAGCGATGCGCTCGACTCCGCCCAGAACGCGATCGGCGGCGGCGGACGCTACGACGGCCTCGCCGAACAGCTCGGCGGTTCGCCGACGCCCGGCATCGGGTTCGGAGCGGGCATCGAGCGCATCCTCCTCGCGTGCGACGCCGAGGGAGTGTTCGACGCTCCAGAATCCACGGTCGACATCTGGGTGATCGACACCACAGGCGGCGAGCAGGCGCTCGAGCTCACGCACGAGCTGCGTGAGGCAGGTCTGTCCGCGGACCGATCGTTCGACGGCCGCTCCATGAAGTCGCAGATGAAGGCCGCCGACCGGTCCGGCGCGCGGATCGCCCTGATCCTCGGGTCCGACGAGCTCGCCTCGTCGACGGTGACCGTGCGCGACCTCCGGCACACGGGCCGCGAGGGCGAGCCCGGCCAGCAAGCCATCCCGAGACAAGAGGTCATCGACTACGTGAAGAAGTCACTGTGAGGAACACCCTGTGAGCCTGCGTACGGACTACTGCGGCGAGCTGCGCGCCGGCGATGCCGGACGCACCGTGTCGGTGTGCGGCTGGGTCGCGCGCCGCCGTGAGCACGGCGAGCACCTCGCGTTCGTCGACGTGCGCGACCACACGGGGCTGGTGCAGTGCGTGGTCGACGGCGCCCACGATCTGCGCTCCGAGTACGTCGTGTGTGTGACCGGCACAGTTCAGCCTCGTCCCGAGGGCACCGTCAACCCGAACCTCCCCACCGGTGAGATCGAGATCGGCGACTGCACGGTCGAGGTGCTGGCGGCCGCCGCGCCGCCGCCGTTCCCCATCGACGAGCGCGCGGACCAGGTCGACGAGACGGTGCGCCTCCGCTATCGCTACCTCGACGTGCGGCGCGAGCGCATGCAGCGCAACTTGCGCGTGCGCAGCGCGGTCAACAGCGCGGTGCGTCGTGCGATGGAGCGTCAAGGCTTCGTCGAGGTCGAGACGCCGATGCTGATGGCGTCGACGCCGGAGGGTGCTCGCGAGTTCCTCGTGCCGTCGCGCCAGCAACCCGGCTCGTTCTACGCGCTGCCGCAGAGCCCGCAGCTGTTCAAGCAGCTGTTGATGGTCGGGGGCATCGACCGCTACTACCAGATCGCTCGCTGCCTCCGCGACGAGGACCTGCGAGCCGACCGCCAGTACGAGTTCATGCAGTTCGACCTCGAAGCGAGCTTCGTCGACCAGGACGACGTGATGGCGTTCGTGAACGAAGCGGTGCTCGACGCGGCCGAATCCGTGCTGGGCGAGCGACCTCCTGCCATCGAGCAGATGACATGGCAGGAGTCCATGGACCGATACGGAGTCGACAAGCCCGACCTGCGGTTCGGGATGCAGCTCGTCGAGCTCACGTCGGTCTTTGCCGGCACCGAGTTCAAGGCGTTCGCCGGTGCGGCGTCGATCAAGGGCATCGGCGTGCCCGGTCGCGGCGACACGACGCGGAACCAGCTCGACGCGATGACCGATCGTGCGAAGTCCCTCGGCGCGAAGGGTCTCGTGTGGATGCGCGTGCAAGACGGCGGCGCGCTCGAGTCGCCGGTCGCGAAGTTCTTGTCCGACGCCGAGCAGGCTGCTCTGGTTGCCGCCCTCGGCGTGAGCGCGGGCGACCTGATCCTCATCGTGGCCGACGAGTGGATGACGACCGTCGAGGTGCTGGGCCAGCTCCGCAACGACCTCGGCCGGCCGCCTGTCTATGAGGGCCCGTACCGGTACGTCTGGATCGTCGACTTTCCGATGTTCGTGGGGATGAGCGAGGACGGACATCCGAAGCCCGCGCACCATCCCTTCACGCGTCCGCATCCCGATGACATCGACCGGCTCGAGAGCGACCCGATGTCGGTGCGTAGCCGCGCGTACGACCTCGTGCTGAACGGGTGGGAGCTGGGCTCAGGCTCGATCCGGATCCACGAACCCGAATTGCAGCAGCGCATCTTCGATCTGCTGGGCATCGGTGAGGAGGAAGCGAACGCTCGTTTCGGCTTCTTCCTCACGCCGTTCCGGTATGGCGCGCCGCCGCACGGCGGGTTCGCGATCGGTCTCGATCGGCTCGTAGCGATCCTCGCCGGGGAGGAGAACATCCGCGAGGTCATCGCGTTCCCGAAGACGCAGTCGGGCGCGGACCCCATGACGGGCTCGCCGACTCCCGTCGACCCCAAGCAGCTCGCCATCCTCGGGCTGCGACCCCTGCCGCCCAGCTCCTGACGGCTCGGTAGGGTCCGGGCCATGCGCGCCTTGCGGACTCCTGACGATCGTTTCGACAACCTCCCCGGCTGGTCATTCGCCCCGAAGTACACCGAGGTGCCGGACGGTGACGGTGGCTCGCTGCGGGTGCACCACGTCGACGAAGGGCCCGCTGACGCGAACCCGATCCTGTGCATGCATGGTGAGCCGTCGTGGGCGTACCTGTACCGGAAGATGATCCCCGTGCTCACCGCGGCGGGTCATCGCGCGGTCGCGCCCGATCTCGTGGGCTTCGGTCGCAGCGACAAGCCGACCGAGCTCGACGACTACACCTATCAACGCCACGTCGACTGGATGACGGCGTGGCTGCACGCAATCGATCTGCAGCACGCGACGTTCGTCGGGCAGGACTGGGGCGCGCTGATCGGGTTGCGGCTCGTCGCCGAGAACCCCGACCGGTTCGATCGCATCGTCGTCGCGAACGGGTTCCTGCCGACGGGTGACGCGGCACCGGGCGAGGCGTTCCTGCGGTGGCGCGAGTACTCGCAGACCACGCCGAACTTCCACGTCGGCGGCATCATCAAGGGCGGATGCCGCACCGAGCTGCCCGATGACGTCATCGCCGCGTATGACGCGCCGTTCCCGGACGACAGCTACAAGGCAGGTGCGCGCAAGTTTCCTGTACTCGTTCCGATCTCGCCCGACGATCCGGCGGCGGGTCCGAACAAGGCGGCGTGGACCGTGCTCGAGAAGTGGGAGAAGCCGGCACTCACCGCGTTCAGCGATCAGGATCCGATCACTCGTGGCGCCGACCGTGCCTTCCAGTCTCGGGTGCCGGGGACGAAGGGCCAGCCGCACACCACGATCGAGGGCGGCGGGCACTTCCTGCAGGAGGACAAGGGCGAGGAGCTGGCGAACGTCATCGTGAGCTGGCTCGCCGGCACGTGACGTTGGGTCATGATTACGGCATGCGCGTAGGGGTCTTCTTCTTCGGTGGCGTCGAGATCGACGATGCCGGGGCGGGTCCCCCGGCGCCGATGAGCCGGCGATACGAGCAGAAGGACTTCTGGCACGCACAAGAGCGACTGCTCGACATGGGCGTGCGCGCGGAAGAGCTCGGCTACGACAGCTACTGGCTCACCGAGCACCACTTCCAGCACGAGGGCTACGAGGTCGTACCCAACGGCATCTTGTTCGCGGCGTTCCTCGCCGAACGCACGAGCCGCATCCGCATCGGCACGATGTTCAACATCGTCGCCCAGTGGCACCCGTTGCGGCTCGCCGAGGACTTCGCGACCGTGCACAACCTGTCCGGTGGACGGGGGATCCTGGGCGTCGGTCGCGGCACGGTGCCGCGCGAGATCCAGTCGCTCTCGGGCAACCGCGTGTCGATCGGGTCGTTCGACAACCCCGACATGGCCGACGCGGATCGCGTCAATCGAGAGGTGACCGACGAGGCGCTCGAGATCATCAAGCTCGCGTTCGAGAACGAGACGTTCTCGTTCAAGGGCAAGTACTTCGAGCTGCCGCCGGCGGGCATCCCCGATCGCGGTGGGTTCGTCGAGACGCTCACGTTGATACCGCGGCCGAAGTACCCGTACGAGATCTGGCAGGCGATCACGTCGCCCCCGACGCTCGAGCACGCGCCGACCTTGGGTCACGGCGGTGTGTTCTGGAACCAGAACCACAAGTTCATCAAGCGGTTCTTCGATCGGTTCGGTGAGGTGTGGGCCGAGTCGCACGACGGCGCGGAGCTCGCTCCGGGCGAGAAGCGGCTCCTCGTGCTCAACGTGCGCGTCGAGGACACGTACGAGGAAGCGCTCGACTCGGCGCGGCCCGGCCACGACGAGTTCTGGAAGTTCCTCGGTCCCTACGGCTGGAGTCGGGGCTACGCGGGAGACGACGGCAAGCCCGTCGCGCCCGGTCTCATCCCGACGCTCGAGAACTCCATGGGTCAGAAGACGTGGGTCGTGGGTACTCCCGAGCAAGTGGCCGAGGGCATCCAGTTCTTCAAGGACACGTTGTCGCTGCAGGACCTCGTCCTGTTCCCGAACTTCTCCGGTGACACCTACGAGAAGACCGACGAGCAGATGACGCGGTTGGCCGAAGAGGTGCTTCCTCTCGTCAAATGACCTCTTCGCCGCGGCGGCCGCCGAGCGGCTGGCTCGACAGGCTCCTCTCGCTGCGCGCCTGCGCCCGGCCCGGCTCGACGAGGTCGTCGGACAGGAGCACTTGCTGGCGGAGGGTCGCCCGCTAAGACGGCTGATCGAGGCCGACCGGCTGTCGTCGGTGATCTTCTGGGGTCCGCCGGGCACCGGGAAGACGACGCTCGCGCGGCTCATCGCCGACGCGACGACGAGCGCGTTCGTGCCGCTCTCCGCGGTCAACGCGTCGGTGAAGGACGTGCGCGAGGTGATCGCCGGCGCGCGTGAGCGGATCGGGCAGCACGGCCAGCGCACGATCCTGTTCCTCGACGAGATCCACCGCTTCAACAAGGCCCAGCAGGACGCGTTGCTTCCGTCGGTGGAGGACGGCCTGATCGTGCTGATCGGCGCGACGACCGAGAACCCGTACTTCGAGGTGAACCCTCCGCTGCTGTCGAGGTCGACGCTCTTCCGCTTGGAGCCGTTGTCGGAGGAGAGCTTGACGACCCTCGTGCAGCGTGGGTTGGCGTCCGAGGGCGCGACCGCGGACGACGACGCAGTCGTGCATCTGGTGTCACGAGCGGGCGGCGACGGTCGTCAGATCCTCACGGCTCTAGAGGTCGCGATCGCGCTCGCGGGGGCACGCACCGAGAAGAAAGGCGGCGTCCACGTCACCGAGGACGACGTCGTGTCGGCGCTCGGCACGAAGGCGATCCGCTACGGCATCGACGATCACTACGACGTGATCAGCGCGTTCATCAAGTCACTCCGAGGCTCGGACGTCGACGCCGCGTTGCATTGGCTCGCCCGCATGCTCGAGGCGGGGGAGGACGCCCGCTTCATCGCCCGCCGCATGGTGATCTTCGCCTCGGAGGACGTCGGGATGGCCGACCCGATGGCGCTGCTGATCGCCAACGCCGCCGCTCACGCTGTGGAGTACGCGGGGCTTCCCGAGGCGCAGCTCAACTTGTCACAGGCGTGCATCCACCTCGCGACCGCGCCGAAGTCGAACCGCGCCGCGTTGGGGATCTGGAACGCTCGGGAGGACGTGCGCAACGGCGTCGGTGGTGAGGTGCCGCCGCACCTGCGCGGCACTGGCTACCGAGGAGCGGCGACCCTGGGTCACGGCGAGGGGTACGTGTACCCTCACGACGACCCTCGGGGATGGGTCGACCAGCAGTACGGTCCCGACGACTTCGGCGGCCGCGTGTACTACGAGCCTTCCGATCACGGCTTCGAGCAAGAGGTGCGGCGCCGGATGGAGGCTCGGTCCGACGACGAAACGGAGGATCGGTGAGCGCAGGCGATCTCGCACTGGTCGTGGCGACCGTGCTGTGCGCGCTCGGCTTCACGGCGTTGGTGGTCGCGTTGGTGTTCGTGCTCCGGTCTTTGAGCGACCTGCGCGGCGCGGTCGAGAAGCTCACGGCGGAGACGGAGCCGTTGCTCGCCGAGATGCGGCGCTCACTCGACGAGGCGCGAGGCGACCTCGATCGGTTCGACAAGGTGCTCGGGTCGGCCGAGGCGATCTCGTCGTCGGTCGAAGGCGCGTCGCGCGTGGCGCGTGTCGCGTTCTCGACGCCGGTGATCAAGACAGTCGCGATCGCGTCGGGCACGACCCGTGCGGCGAGGAGGTTCCGTCGGCGATGAAGCGCGTGGTGTGGTTCACGATGGGCGCGGCGGCAGGAGTCGCCGGCACGACCTGGACGCAACGCAAGGTGAAGCAGGCGGCAGCCGCGGCCAAGCCGCGTGCAGTCGCCACGCGGGCCGCTGGCGCGGTGCGCTCGCGCGGAGCGGACTTTGTCGATGCGGTGCGCGAAGGACGGCTCGCCATGCACCAACGCGAGGCCGAGCTCCGCGCACAGCTCGACGGCCCCGCGGAGATCACCGAGGTGGTCGAGGTGCAGTCGACACCGTCCCGCCGCACCCGCCGCGTCGTGAGAGTCCGCATCCCGAGGCGCTAACACGCCGAGATCACGTACGCTCCCGGCTCGGTGGGGATCGAGAACGAGAATGTGGGGGCCGAGCCGGCATTCGTGCCGACGAATGCCTGGGAAGCGTGGATGGTCCAGGCGGTCAGAAGCGTCGTCCGCGCCCGCCTCGTCGCCAAGATCATGCGGTGGGCCGCGGTCGGGGCGGCCGCAGTCGGAGCGCTCGGTGTAGTCGCCATCTGCTGGTACCTCTTCAAGCGAAACGAAGGTTTCGACGAATCGAACTTCGACATCCTCCTCTCGGCGACGCACTCCGCGGCCGGGATCGGCGTTGCGGCCTTCACCGCGGTCGCGGTCCTGCTCGGCGGTTCCGTGATCGTCGAGCTCTACGCGCAGCGGCTTGACCTTGCGATCATCGAGGCCGACGACGAGGGCGACATCGAGTAGTCGCTCGAGTGTTCACGCCAGGGCGCGGCATAGTGCCTCGAGCGTGAACACTGGCTCGGATCGGGGGTGGCGGCCAGCGTTTCGTCGCCAGTGGGCCACATAACCCCCTCTGGCGCCGAAACGGTCGCCGGTAGGCTGGTCAGACCATGCCGAAGTACCTGACCGCGAACGAGCTGCGTCGCACCTTCACCGGCTTCTTCGCGGACCGCGGCCACACGATCGTGCCGTCGGCGAGCGTCATCCCGCACGACCCGACGGTGCTCTTCACGGTCGCGGGCATGGTGCCGTTCAAGCCGTACTTCACCGGCGACGAGGTGCCTTCGTACAAGCGGGCGACCTCGGTGCAGAAGTGCATCCGGGCCGGCGGCAAGCACAACGACCTCGACGACGTTGGCCGCACCGCCCGCCACCTGGTCTTCTTCGAGATGCTGGGCAACTTCAGCTTCGGGGACTACTTCAAAGAGCTCGCGATCCCCTATGCGTGGGAGTTCTACACCGAGGTGCTCGGGCTCGAGGCCGATCGGCTGTGGGTCACCGTCCACGTCAGCGACGACGAGGCGGCGGACATCTGGCACGACGCGGTCGGGGTGCCCATCGATCGCATCCAGCGCCTCGACGACGACAACTTCTGGCGGATGGGCGACACCGGGCCGTGCGGTCCGTCGTCCGAGATCTTCTACGACATGGGTGATCGCTTCGGCGCGCCCGGTGGGCCCGCGTTCGGCGGTGACGAGCGCTATCCGGAGATGTGGAACCTCGTCTTCATGCAGTACAACCAGCTCGCCGACGGGTCGATGGTGCCGCTGCCCAAGCCGAGCATCGACACCGGCGCGGGTCTCGAGAGAAACCTCGTCGTGCTGCAGGGCGTCGACTCGGTGTGGGAGACCGACGTGATGGTGCCGTTGCTCGACGAGGCGCAGCGCGCCACGGGCACCCGGCTCGGCGTCGCCGAGAACAGCGACGTGAGTCTGCGGATCATGGCCGAGCACGCGCGGTCGAGTGCGGTCCTGGTGAACGACGGCGTGTTTCCCTCGAACGAGGACCGCGGCTATGTGCTGCGGCGCATCATCCGTCGTGCGGTTCGTCACGCGTTCCTGCTCGGCAGCGAGCAGCTCGTGATGCCGACGATGATCGAGCGCGCGATCGAGGTCATGGGCGACGCCTACCCCGATCTCGAGCGCAATCGCGACTTCATCACCGGCGTGGTCGTCCGCGAGGAGGAGCGCTTCCGGCAGACGATGAAGAACGGTCTCACGATCTTCGACGAGGAGGTCGACCAGCTCAGCGAGCCCAAGGTGCTGAGCGGCGACGTGGCCTTCCGGTTGCACGACACGTTCGGCTTTCCGCTCGAGCTCACGCGTGAGATCGCCTCCGAGCGAGGCATCGACGTCGACAACGCGGGCTTCGACGCGGCGATGGCCGAGCAGCGCCGCCGGGGCAAGGACGCGCGCAAGGCCGCCGGACAAGACGGGGAGCGCGACGCGTACCGCGAGCTGCTCGAGCAGTTCGGGCAGACCGAGTTCACCGGCTACCTCGAGGGTGAGACGAAGGCCCGCGTCCTCGCGGTGCTGCCGACCGACGACGGCAATGTCGTCGAGATCTTCCTCGACCGCACACCCTTCTACGCGGAGAGCGGCGGCCAGGTCGGCGACACGGGCACCGTCCGCACCGACACCGGCGCGGCCGAGGTGCTCGACACGACCTACGCGCTCCCGGGGCTTCGCCGTCACGCTGCCCGCGTCGTCGAAGGCGAGGTCAACCCCGGACAAGAAGCGGTGGCGGGCATCGACGTCGAGCGCCGCGACGCGATCCGTCGCAACCACACCGGCACGCACCTGCTGCACTGGGCATTGCGCGAGGTGCTCGGGCCGCACGTCAAGCAGGCGGGCTCGCTCGTCGCGCCCGACCGGCTCCGGTTCGACTTCAGCCACTACTCGCCGGTCTCGCCTGAGGAGATCGCGCGCATCGAGGACCTCGCGAACCACGAGGTCCTCGCGAACCCGCGGGTGCGTGCGTACGAGACCACGAAGGCAGAGGCGGAAGCGCTCGGCGCGATCGCGTTCTTCGGCGACAAGTACGGCGACGTCGTCCGGGTGCTCGAGGCCGGCCCGAACTCGCTCGAGCTCTGCGGCGGCACCCACGTGAAGGCCCTCGGCGACATCGGCCCGATCAAGGTGGTGTCCGAAGGGTCGATCGGGTCGAACTTGCGACGCATCGAGGCGATCACCGGCACCGCGACGATCGACCGCCTTCGCCATGACGAAGACGTGCTGACTGAGGCGGCGAGCCTCCTCGGCGTCAAGCCCGACCAGCTGGTCGAGGGCGTCACCCGCCGGCTCGACGAGGTGAAGGCGCTTCGCGACGAGCTCAAGTCGCTCCGCCAGCAGGCCGCCGGATCGGACGCGGCCGACCTCGCGCAGGCGGCCGTCGAGGGCATCGTCGTCACTCGGCGCGATGGCACGACGCGCGACGAGCTGCGTGAGCTCGCGCTCGCGATCCGCCAGCAGCCGGGCATCCGCGCGGTGATCGTCGGAGGGGCTCCCGAGGGCGGCGGCGCGGCGCTCGTCGCGGCGGTCGCGAACGGAAGCGGCCTCAACGCGAGCACGCTCATCGCGGACGCGGCCAAGACGGTGCAGGGCGGCGCGGGCAAGAGCGCCGACGTCGCCGTCGCCGGGGGCAAGGACCCGAGCCGCCTCGACGAGGCCCTCGAGCAGGCGCGGGCGGCGGCCGGGCTTTCGTGAGAGACGGGTGAGCACGGCGTGAGGGTCCTGGCGCTCGACCTCGGGTCGAAGCGCATCGGGGTGGCGGTCTCCGACCCGACCGAGTCGATCGCGAGCCCCGACCGAGTCATCCAACGCACCGGCTCGAAGGCAGGTGACCGGAAGGCGATCGCGGCCGCGGTGGAGGAGTGGGGCGCCGAGCTCGTCGTGGTCGGGCTCCCCCTCTCGCTGAGCGGCGCAGATGGCCCGGCAGCCCGTGCGACCAGGGAAGAAACGGCCGAGCTGGCTGCGGTCCTGCCGGTGCCGGTCGTCCTTCACGACGAGCGCCTCACCACAGTGACTGCCTCGCGCACCCTCCGAGAGGCAAAGATGACAGGTGACGAGCGGCGTCGAGTCGTCGACAAGGTCGCGGCGGCAGTGCTGCTGCAGGCGTTTCTCGACGAGCGCGCTGCGCGCAAGAAGCGTGAGACGGAGACGGGATGACCGACACCCAAGAGGGCTGGACGACTGAAGAGGTCGACGCGGCCTGGGTCGAGGAAGTCGACGAGGGCTGGGCCGAGTGGGAGGGCGACTACGAGTACGTCCGCCAGGGCCGCTCGCGCCTCAAGCTCGCGGTCACCTTCTTGTTCGCCATCCTCCTTGTCGGTCTGCTCGTCGTCGGTGGCCTCTCTCTGTGGGTCGTGCGCCAGGTCAACCCTCCCGGCGATCCGGGCGCCAAGCTCACCGTGACGATCGATCCGGGAGCGACCACGTCCGAGATCGCTGATCTGCTCGAGACCCGTGGCGTGATCACGAATGCAGCAGTGTTCCGTTGGTACGTCAGCTACAAGAAGGCGGGCCCGTTCTCGCCGGGCTACTACGAGATGCGCAAGCGTTCTTCGATGGGCGACGTCGTCAAGATCCTCGAGACTCCGCCCCCGATCACGTTCACGAACGTGACCTTCCCCGAAGGCCTCACGCTCGACCGGTTCGCGGCCCGACTCGCGGAGAAGGCGCCGCGCCTGACCGCCGAGAAGTTCATGGCTGCGGCCCAGTCGGGGCAGCTGCGATCGAAGTACGAACCGGCCGGCGTGAACAACCTCGAGGGTCTGCTCTTCCCCGACACCTACCAGGTCGCCTCGAACGAGGATGAAGCCAAGGTCATCGCCCGGCTCATCGCCCAGATGGAGAAGGTCGCCACCGAGGAAGGCGTCGACTACGCGCCGTTCAAGCTCAACCTGAGCTCGTATCAGGTGCTCACGATCGCTTCGATCATCGAGAAAGAGGCGAAGACCGACGCGGACCGCCCGAAGATCGCTCGTGTCATCTACAACCGCCTCGCGCAGGGCATGAACCTCGAGATCGACGCAACGGTCATCTACGCGATGGGTGGCAATGTCGAGCGGCTGACGTTCGACGACATCAACAACACGAACTCGCCGTACAACACCTACAAGAACCCGGGGCTGCCGCCCGGCCCGATCGCGATGCCTGGCCGCGCCTCGATCAAGGCGGCGATGAACCCCGCCGATGGCCCGTGGCTCTTCTACGTCGTCGTCGACAAGGACGGCAACCACGCATTCGCCAAGACTCTGCGCGAGCACGAGAAGAACATCAAGATCGCAGAGCAGAACGGCGTCCGCTGACCGTGGCGGCACCGACCGGCTCGACCCGAGTCGCGGCGGTGATCGGACAACCGATCGCGCACTCGCTCTCGCCTGTCCTGTTCAACGCGGCGTTCGAGGCGGCGGGGATGGACTGGTCGTACGTCGCCTTCGATGTCGCTGCCGGTGACACTCGCCGGGCGCTGGAGGGCGTGCGAGCGATGGGGATTGCCGGCGTGTCCGTGACCATGCCGCACAAGGATGCGGCGTGCGATCTCGTTGACGAGCTCGCACCCGAGGCCGCCGCCCTTCGAGCCGTGAACTGCATCGTGAACCGCGCCGGGACGCTGGTCGGGCACAACACCGACGGCGACGGCTTCGTGGCCGCTCTCGCCGCCGAGGGTGTCGGTGTCGCCGGTCAGCGGTGCGTGGTGCTCGGAGCCGGCGGGGCGGCTCGCAGCGTGATCGCTGCTCTCGGCCGAGCCGGAGCCGAAATCACCGTGGTGAACCGCTCGCCGGCGAAGGCCGAGGTCGCTGCGGCGCTGGGCGGTGGTCAGAGCGCGGTGGGATCGATCGAGGCCATCGAGGGAGCGTCGATATTGGTCAACGCGACCTCGGTCGGAATGGGGGGTGACGGGCTGCCCGTACCCCCCGAGATCCTCCTCCGCCCACCTGCAGTGGTCGTCGATCTCGTGTATCACCCCGTGGACACCCCCTTCCTGATCGCCGCCCGCGAACACGGTGCCCGCACGATCGATGGCGTCGGGATGCTGGTCCACCAGGGAGCCCTCGCCTTCCGCTTGTGGACCGGAGCCGCCGCGCCGATCGATGCGATGACCACCGCGGGTCGTCGTGCGCTCGCCGCTCGGTAGCACGGTCCGTGGTCGACCCGCAATGGGTCGAAATCACCACGGAACGGTTCAGTTCGTCCCCGCCGATGCCGATACGGACCAGAGTCAAACCGGAGGGGTTTGACCTAGGTTTCGGAGGCCGGTTGTGGCCCTACAGGGCACGCTCGACACGTTTGCGCTGATCGACGTCTTTCGGCTCCTCGCGTCCACGAACAAGACCGGACGCCTGCGGGTGAGTGGCGATCGCGGCGTCGGCAACGTCTGGTTCGATGGCGGCGGCGTCGTCCTCGCTGCGGCGTACAACACCAAGCCGAGCGACGCGCCCGTCGCAGTCATCTTCGAGCTGCTCCGTCAGCACGAGGGAACGTTCGTGTTCGAGGCCGACGTCACGACCCCCGAGGCGGGGGCACCGAGCGATGTCGAGTCCCTCATCCGCGAGGCCGAGCACCTCCTCATCGAGTGGCAGGAGATCGAGGCCGTGGTGCCGTCGGTCGACGTGTGGGTCAGCCTGTCGCCCGAGCTGCCTCGTCCCGAGATCGTCGTCGACGGCGAGCGGTGGAAGGTCATCGTCGCGACCGGCGCCGGCGCGACCGTCGCGGAGGTCGGAGATCACCTCGGCCTCGGCGAGATTGCCGTGAGCAAGGCCGTGAAGGAAGTGGTGGAGATCGGGCTGCTCACGATCACGACCAACGCTCCGGCGCGAGCGGAGGCCCCGCGCGTCGGGCACCTGACGGTCATCGACGAGGTTGCAAACCTCCATATCGTCGAGCAAGCTCCCGAGCCCGCCTACGAGCCTGCGCCCGAACCGGTCTACGAGCCTGCGCCCGAGCCTGAGCCGATCATCGACCTCGTTCCGGAGCCGGTCTATGAGCCCGAGCCTGCGTACGAGCCCGAGCCGCAGAGCGAGCCCGAGCCCCAGCAGGCGCCGGCGTCTACGTCGGGAGGCGGCGCCCTGGGCATCGACATCCCTGGGTTCCAGGACTTGGCGCCGTCGGTCTACATCGAGAAGGAGTTTGAGCAGCAGGTCGTGCCCTCGACCCGCGTGGAGAACGGCACCTGGGCCGCGCGCGTCCGTGCCGAGGACGCGGCCCAGCACGCGGAGCACACCGAGACGGAGCCGGTCAGAGAGAGCGACCCGATGCTCGAGCTGCCGAACCTCACGCCCCAGGCCGCCCGGGCCATCGCCGCCGCCGCGCAGGCGTCGACCGAGGCCGAGCGCGACGCAGCGCTCGCGATGGCGACTGGTCCCGACGACGAGCCGCTCGACCGCGACCTGCTCCTGCGCTTCCTCTCCTCGGTCAAGCGCTGAGCGTCAGCCCCACCCCGGCCCCATCCCTCGCGCTTCGTAGCCCCGTCGATAGCCTTTTCCAGTGGTCAGCGCCGTCATCTGCGCGCTTGCCGGCCTCGTCGTCGGCACCTTCCTGAACGTGCTCATCGAGCGCGTGCCGATCAAGGTGCCCGAGGATCGTGTGCCGCTGCGCTTGCCGCCGGACTGCGCGTTCTGCGGGGAGAGCCGAGGCGCGATCGCGTGGATCCCTCTCGTCGGTGCGGTGCGACAGTGCACTCACTGCTACGAGAGCCCGCAGCGCCGTGAGCTCCTCGTCGAGATCGTCACCGCGGCCCTGTTCGTCACGATGTCGATCCGGTTCGGCGATCCGCTCGTCACGACGGCGTTCTGCTTCTTCTGCGCGTTCATCGTGGCCGTGTCGGCGATCGACCTCGAGCTGTACCGCATCCCCGACCGGTTGGTCTTCCCCGCGCTCGCCATCGCCGTGCCCGGTGTGGTGCTGATCTCGCTGCAGAAGGACGTTCCCGAAGCGATCCCGCGTGCGCTCGTCGGCTCGGCCACGTTCTTCGGCTTGCTCCTCGTCTTCCACCTGATCTCCCCGCGCGGCATGGGCTTCGGCGACGTGAAGCTGGGACTGATGCTCGGTCTCTTCACCGGATGGCTCGCGCCGACGCAGCTCGTCGAGGCGCCCTACCTTGCCGTGATCGCGATGTTCTTCGGCGGGATCATCGGCGTGGTCATGGGCTTCTGGGTCGCGTTGAGCCGGGGGCGCAAGGCGGCGTTCCCGTTCGGCCCCGCGCTCTGTGCCGGGGCGTATCTCGTCGTGCTCTTGTCCGACCGCATCGTCGGCTGAGGAATAACCCCACCCGAGCGGACGGGAGCCCGCCGGTACAGTTGATCGGTGCTGCGCTTCCTGACCGCCGGTGAGTCACACGGCCAAGCGCTCGTCGTGATCGTCGAGGGCCTCCCGGCCGGGCTGCACGTGACGGTCGAAGACATCTCGGGCGAGCTCGCCCGCCGCCGGCTCGGCTACGGCCGCGGTCCCCGCATGCGCTTCGAGCAAGACGAGATCCGGTTGCTCGCAGGCGTCCGTCACGGACGCACGCTCGGCTCTCCTGTGGCAATCGAGATCGGGAACTCCGAATGGCCGAAGTGGGTCGACGAGATGTCGCCCGCGCCGGGCGCCACCCAGAAGCCGCTCACCCAGCCGCGGCCCGGGCATGCTGATCTCGCGGGCATGCAGAAGTACGGGTTCGACGACGCACGCGACGTGCTCGAGCGGGCCTCCGCGCGTGAGACCGCGGCACGGTCGGCCGCCGGCGCGCTCGCGAAGCGGCTTCTCGCCGAGCTCGGCGTCGAGGTGCTGTCCCATGTCGTCCAGATCGGAAGCGCTGCGTCGAAGGCGACCGAGCGGCCGCGGCCCGGCGACCTCGAGCGCATCGACGAGTCCGCGGTGCGGTGCTTCGATCCCGCTGCGGAGGAGGCGATGGTCGCCGAGATCGAAGCCGCGGCGAAGGAAGGCGACTCGCTGGGTGGCGTGGTCGAGGTGCTCGCCTATGGCGTCCCCGTGGGGCTCGGCAGCCACGTGCACTGGGACCGCAAGCTCGACTCCTTGCTCGCGCAGGCGATCATGAGCATCCAGGCGGTCAAGGGCGTGGTCATCGGCGACGGCTTCGAGGTCGCGGGGCGACGCGGGTCGGTCGCGCACGACCCGATCTCGTGGGATGCGGACACCGGCGCGTACCGGCGTGAGTCCACTCAGGCGGGAGGCATCGAGGGTGGCATGTCGACGGGCGAGGTCATCGTCGTACGCGCGTACATGAAGCCGCTCGCGACGCTGAATCGCCCCGTGCTCAAGACCGTCGACGTGGTCACGAAGGAAGAGACCGTGTCGTTCAAGGAACGCACCGACGTCACCGCCGTGCCGGCGATGGGAGTCGTTGCCGAGACGATGGTGGCGCTCGTGCTCGCGAACGAAGCGCTGCGGAAGTTCGGCGGCGACTCGATGCCCGAGGTCGTCCGCAACCGCGATGGGTATGTCGCCAACCTGTGACCACCTCGTCCTGGTGGGGTTGATGGGCGTGGGGAAGTCGACCGTCGGCAACCGCCTCTCCCAGATGCTCGGATGGCGACTGGTCGACAGCGACGCCCAAGTCGAGGCGCGCACCGGACGCACAGTTCGCGAGATCTTCGAGGACGACGGTGAGCCCGCCTTTCGTGTGCTCGAGACCGAAGCGCTGCGCGACGCGCTCGACGGTCCCGGGCCGACGATCGTCGCAGCCGCGGGTGGCGTCGTGTTGACGGAAGAGAACCGCCGGCTTCTCGAGCGCCCGAACGTCGAGGTCGTGTGGCTGCGCGCCGACCCGACGATCCTCGTCGAGCGCGCGTTGAGTGGCGACCACCGGCCACTGCTCGCCCATGACCCGGCGGGCGTCCTCGCGCAGATGGCCGTTGACCGTGATCCGCTCTATCGAGAGGTCGCGGACGTGGTCGTCGACGTCGACGGGAAGTCTCCAGATGAAGTCGCCGACGATGTGCTGAAGGTGGTTCCGTCGTGAAGACCGTGCGAGTCGCGCTGGCGCAGCGCTCCTACGACGTGATCGTCGGGGCCGGCGCACGGGCCGAGCTCGCGGCCGTCCTCCCCGAGGGCGTGGGCAAGGTCGCCGTCGTCACGCAGGCGGAGATCGGCGTCGACGTCGACCCGGGTCGCGAGCACAAGGTGTTCACGATCGGAGCGGGCGAAGAGGCGAAGTCGCTCACCACCGTCGAGCGGCTGTGCAGCGAGTTCTCGCAGTGGGGGCTCAACCGCTCGGACTGCGTCGTGTCCGTCGGGGGCGGGCTCGTCACCGATGTCGCTGGGTTCGTCGCCGCCGTGTACCACCGCGGCATCCCGGTCGTTCACGTCGCGACCACGCTGCTCGGAATGGTCGACGCCGCCATCGGCGGCAAGACGGGTGTGAACCTGCCCGAGGGGAAGAACCTCGTCGGCGCCTACTGGCAGCCCAGCGCGGTGCTGTGCGACACCGACCTCTTGGCGTCGTTGCCGCCGCGCGAGTGGCGCAGCGGCTCGGGCGAGATGGCGAAGTACCACTTCCTCACCGGTGACGACCTGATGGCGCTGCCGCTCGACGAACGGATCGCGCGGTGCGTCGAGATCAAGGCTGCCGTGGTCGCCGGCGACGAGCGTGAAGCCGAGGGCCGCGCGCTGCTCAACTACGGGCACACGTTGGCGCACGCGTTGGAGACGGCAGGCCGATACGACCTCCGTCACGGCGAAGCAGTCGGCATCGGACTCGTGTACGCGGCAGAGGTCGCCCATCGGCTCGGCCGCATCGACGCGGCCCGGGTCGAGGAGCACCGCGCGGTGATCGAATCGTATGAGCTTCCCGAGCGGCTGCCCGGTGACGCGGACGGCGACGAGCTCATCACGCTCATGGGGCGAGACAAGAAGGCGCTGGGTGCGGTGACGTTCGTGCTCGACGGCCCGCGCGGCCTCGAGGTCGTGCGAGGGATCGATCGCGGCGAGCTCGCTGCCGCACTGGAGGCCATGAGGTGACCGCTCGCAAGAAGAAGTCGAACATCGTGGTGCTGCTCTCCGGGCCGAACCTCAACCTGCTCGGGCAGCGCGAGCCGCAGATCTACGGCAAGGAGACGCTCGACGACCACGTCGCGACCTGCCGCGCCGAAGCCGAGAAGCACGGCCTCACGCTCGAGCACGTGCAGTCGAACCACGAGGGCGAGCTGATCGACGCGATCCAGGGCGCTCGTGGACGGGCGGCGGCGATCATCATCAACGCGGGCGCGTTGAGCCACTACTCGTGGTCGATCCACGACGCGCTCGTGACCTTCGAGGGAGCGAAGGTCGAGCTCCATCTCTCGAACCCATATGCCCGCGAGGAGTGGCGGCACACGTCCGTGATCGCCCCCGCGGTGAACGGGTCGATCGTGGGCTTCAAGGGGAGCGGCTACCGGCTTGCGGCGCTCGCGGTGGCCGAGCTGCTCGGGGTGGCCAAGCCGTGACCGGGCTGCCTGCGATGGACCGGGCCGCGAGGGTGGCGCGGGTTCGTGAGGCCGTCACCGCGGCTGGTTGCGACGCGCTCCTCGTCACACGTCTCGTGAACATCAGATGGCTGACGGGCTTCACCGGATCGGCGGCGCTGCTCCTCGTCACCGCCGACGACGTGGTGTTCGTGTCCGACGGTCGCTACGGCGAGCAGGCGCGCGATCAGCTCGGTGCGGCAGGCGTCGATGCGGTCATCGAGATCGGTCTGTCGATGGCTGCCCAGCGTGACCTGCTGTCCGCTCGCGCCCAGGGCCTTTCGCGAATCGCCGTCGAGGCGGACAGCGTCACGTGGGCTCAGAAGCGCGCGTTCGCCGCCGAGTGGTTCGCCGGCGCCGAGCTCGTGCCGACCGAGGGCATCATCGATCGCGAACGGCAGGTGAAGGACGAAGGCGAGGTCGCCCGCATCTCCCTCGCCGCGTCGATCGCCGACCAGGCGCTGGCATCAGTGCTGCCGATGCTGCGCGAACGTCCGACCGAGCAAGCCTTCGCGCTCGAGCTCGACACCGAAATCCGTCGGCGCGGCGCCGACGGCACGTCGTTCGACACGATCGTCGGGTCGGGGCCCAACGGCGCCAAGCCGCACGCCCGCCCAGGAGGCCGCGTCGTCGAAGCGGGTGATCTCGTCGTCATCGACTTCGGTGCGAAGGTCGACGGCTACTGCTCCGACATGACGCGCACGTTCTCGATCGGCGAGCCTTCGTCCACGCACGCGCGGATGCTCGAGGTCGTCGGCGCGGCCCAGCGCGCGGGGGTGGCGAGTGTCGCGGCCGGAGTCAACGTCCGGGACGTCGATGCCGCCGCGCGAGGCGTGATCGAGGCAGCGGGGTGGGGCGACGCGTTCACCCATCCCACCGGCCACGCCCTCGGGCTCGAGATCCACGAGCACCCGCGGGTGTCGGCCATGGTCGACCAGGCACTCGTGGTGGGCAACGTGGTGACGGTCGAGCCCGGCGTGTACCTTCCCGAGCACGGTGGCGTGCGCATCGAGGACACGGTGCTCGTGACCTCCGACGGGTGCCAGCCCCTCACCCATGCGCCGAAGCTCACTGTCATCTGAAGCACGAGTCCGAGAGAAGCCATGCCTGCCATCACCACCAACGACCTGAAGAACGGCATCACCCTCAAGCTCGACAACGGGCTGTTCACGATCGTCGACTTCCAACACGTGAAGCCGGGCAAGGGTGGCGCGTTCGTCCGCACGACCCTGAAGAACGCCCGCACCGGAGCGGTGATCGACCGAACCTTCCGGGCTGCAGAGAAGGTCGAGCAGGCGATCGTCGACAAGCGTGAGATGCAGTTCCTCTACCGCGAGGCCGACGAGTACGTGTTCATGGACACGGAGACCTACGACCAGCTGCACGTGGCGCCCACGGCGCTCGGCAGCGCGGCCGGCTTTCTCGTCGAATCGGCGAACGCGATCCTCGCGATGTACGAGGGCGAGATCATCGGAGTCGAGATCCCGGCCTCGGTCGAGCTCTCGGTCACCGAGACCGAGCCCGGCATCCAAGGCGATCGGGTCTCGGGCGCCCGCAAGCCGGCGACCCTCGAGACCGGCGTCACGCTGCAGGTGCCCCTGTTCGTGAACATCGGTGACCGTGTCAAGGTCGACACGCGCACCGGCGAGTATCTGACCCGCGTGTGAGCGATCCGGCGATCTCGGTCGAGCGCCGCCGTGAGGCGCGCGAGCGAGCGCTGGCGCTGCTCTACGAGGCCGAGGCCAAGAACGTCGCACCGAGCGAGATCCTCGCCGCGCTGCCCGTCGCTCCCGACCCGTTCGCGGTCGAGCTCGTGAGAGGTGTCGGTGACACCACCGCGACCCTCGACGAGCACATCGGGGCTGTGTCGCGCGGATGGACAGTGGCGCGCATGCCGGCGATCGACCGGGCCCTGCTGCGAGTGGGCTGCTATGAGCTGCTGTACGAGCCCGACACCCCGACTGCAGTGATCATCAACGAGGCCGTGGAGCTCGCCGGGCGGTTCTCGACCGACGACTCGGGTCGCTTCGTGAACGGTGTCCTGTCGAAGCTCGCCGAACAGCTGCGCGGCGGCTGATCTCGGCTGGATCTCTTGGCGGATCGGGGTCTCAGGGAACCCTCCGCGCCAAGAGAACCGGTGCTGGTATCGTCGCATCCTGACCGTGAAGCGGGTCCTGTGAGGCCCGAACGGCAGGAGTTGCGAGTGGCTGAAAGGGAACGCAGGATCACGCCCCCGTTCGGGGGCGTTTTTGTTCCTCACAAGCGGGTCATGGACGCCGACGACGTCGCCCGAGCCACGGTCCGCATCGCTCATGAGGTGATCGAGCGCAACCACGGGCTCGAGGGCGTCGCCGTGATCGGTCTGCAAACCGGCGGCGTGCCCCTTGCCGAGCGCCTGGTCGAGGCGATCGACCGCATCGAAGGCGTCAAGGTGCCGGGCGGCACGCTCGACGTCGCCTTCTACCGCGACGACATCGGGATCCGGCCGGTCCTGCCCGAGGCGGTCACCGACATCGCCTTCCCGCTCGATGGGGCGACCGTCGTGCTCGTCGACGACGTCCTGTTCACAGGCCGCACGATCCGTGCCGCGCTGAACGCGCTCAACGACTACGGCCGGCCTCGCTCGATCCAGCTCGCAGTGATGGTCGACCGCGGGCATCGCGAGCTGCCGATCCGGCCGGACTACGTCGGGAAGAACCTGCCGACCCGCCGCGACGAGATGGTCGACGTCAGCAGCGACGGCGTGCACCTCGGGGAGCTCCGGAAGTGAAGCACCTGCTCTCGATCGCCGATCTCGGCCGCGACGGCATCGAAGACCTGCTGCGCCTCACCGACTCGTTCGTCGAGGTGTCGGAGCGTTCGATCCCCAAGGTGCCGGCACTTCGAGGGCGCACGGTCGTCTCCCTCTTCTACGAGGACTCGACGCGTACCCGACTCTCGTTCGAGACGGCCGCGAAGCGGCTGTCGGCGGACACGATGTCGTTCAGCGTCGGCTCGTCCTCGGTGAACAAGGGCGAATCGCTGCGCGACACCGTCGAGACGATCGAGGCCATGGGCGTCGATGCCGTCGTCGTGCGACACAAGTCGTCGGGCGTTCCCTGGCAGATCGCGAGCTGGATCGACGCGTCGGTCATCAACGCGGGCGACGGCTGGCACGAGCACCCGACGCAAGCCTTGCTCGACTGCTACACGATCCGCAGCGAGCTCGACCGACCGATCTCGGGTCTGCACGTGGCGATCGTCGGCGACATCAAGCACTCGCGCGTCGCTCGGTCGAACGTGCTCGCCCTCAACGCCCTCGGCGCGCGGGTGACGCTCGTCGGCCCGCGCACGCTGCTGCCGCCCAGCGTCGAGGGTTGGGGTGTCGACGTCACGAGCGATCTCGACGACGTACTGCCGAAGTGCGACGTCGTGTACCTCTTGCGGATGCAGCTCGAGCGCCAGACCGAGGCGCTGGTGCCGACACTGCGCGAGTACAGCGCGAGGTTCGGTCTCGATCGCAGCCGCTTCGCGCGTCTGCCGGAGCACGCGTTGGTCATGCACCCCGGCCCGATGAACCGCGGCGTCGAGATCGCCGCTGATGTCGCCGACCTTCCGCGCGCGGTGATCACCCAGCAGGTGCGCAACGGAGTCGCCGTGCGCATGGCGATCCTGTTCCGGTTGCTCGGCGCAGGAGACGACCTTGGCTGAGCTCGTGCTGAAGGGCGGCCGCGTGATCGACGCGACCGGCAGCCGCGTCGCGGACGTCGCCGTGGGCGACGACGGTCGCATTGCAGCAGTTGGCGCCGATCTCGATGGCGCGTTCGTGCTCGACGCGTCCGGTTGCGTCGTCGCTCCGGGCCTCGTCGACATCCACACCCACCTCCGGCAGCCCGGTCGCGAGGAGGCCGAGACTGTCGAGAGCGGGTCGCGTGCCGCGGCGCTCGGCGGCTACACCGCGATCGTCGCGATGCCGAACACCGAGCCGGCGATCGACTCGGCTGCAGTCGTGCACGAGGTGCTCGACCTCGGAGCGAAGGCGGGGCTGTGCGACGTGCGGGTCGCGGGTGCGATCACCGTCGGTCGCGCGGGGGAGCGGCTTGCTCCGATCGCGGAGATGGCCGAGCTCGGCGTGCGGCTCTTCACCGACGACGGACGGGGAGTGCAGGACGCTGCCCTCATGCGGCGCGCGCTCGAGTACGCGGCTGACCTCGATGTCATCCTTGCGCAGCACTGCGAGGACGAGACCCTCGCGGCCGGCGGACACATGCACGAGGGGGAGTGGTCGAGCCGGCTCGGCATCGCCGGGCAACCGGCCGAGGCCGAAGAGCTCATGGTCATGCGCGACATCGCGCTGGCCCGCCTCACGGGGGCCCGGGTCCATTTCCAACACCTCTCCACGGCCGGATCGATCGCGATGGTCCGCGCTGCGCGCGCGAACGGCGTTCCCGTGACTGCCGAGGCGACGACGCACCACTTCACGCTGACCCACGCCGAGTGCGCGTCGTTCGATCCCGTGTTCAAGGTGAACCCGCCCTTGCGCACCGACGACGATGTCGCGGCCGTGCGTGTTGGTCTCGCGGACGGCGCCGTGGACGCCATCGCGACCGACCATGCGCCGCATTCTCAGGAAGCCAAGGAGCAACCGTTCGACCAGGCGCCGCCGGGCATGCTCGGGCTGGAGACCGCCCTCGCGTTGGCGCTCACCGAGCTCGACCTGCCGATCGAGGCTGTGCTCGCGCTGCTGTCGTGGAAGCCGGCGGTGATCGCTGGGCTCGGGGGCTCGCATGGCGGCCCGATCGCCCCGGGCTACGCCGCCAACCTCTGCGTCATCGATCCGACCGCCGAGTGGATCGTCGATCCCGCGGCGATGGCGAGCCGCAGCCGCAACACGCCCTACGCGGGTCGCAAGGTGCGAGGACGTGTGCGACACACGATCCTTGCGGGTGAGCCCGTCGTCATCGACGCCGAGGCCCAGCGGTGAGCCGCGCACAGCCGAGACCGGACGCGCTCCTCGTGCTCGCGGACGGGGCGGTGTTCGAAGGCGAGGCCATCGGGACGCCGCGGGCGGTATCGAGCGGCGAGGTCGTCTTCAACACGGTGCTGTCGGGCTACCAGGAGGTCATCACCGACCCCTCGTACGCGGGTCAGATCATCAGCTTCACCTATCCGCACATCGGCAACTACGGCGCGACCGGTCTCGACGAGGAGAGCCGGCGCCCGTTCTGTCGAGGCGTGGTGGTCCGTGACCTCAACGATCGCCCGAGCAGCTGGCGCTCTACCGAGAGCCTCGACGACTTTCTCGTGCGCACCGGCGTCGCCGGCATCTCCGGCGTCGACACTCGCCGCCTGACGCGACACATCCGCGAAGCCGGTGCGATCCCCGGCGCGTTCGGTACGGCGTCCGAGGCCGAGCTGCTCGCGGCCGCGAGGGCCGAGCCCGGCACCGACGGCCTCGATCTCGTCGCGACGGTCACCTGCGACGAGCCCTACACCGTCGGCAACGGGCCGTTTCGGGTCGTCGCCTACGACTACGGCATCAAGGCGACGATGCTGCGCCAGCTCGGCGAGCTCGCCACCGTCGAGGTCGTGCCCGCGTCGACGCCTGCCGCCGACGTCCTCGCCCGCACACCGGACGGCGTGTTCCTCTCGAACGGCCCCGGCGACCCGGCGACCCTCGGGTATGCGGTGCGCAACATCGAGGCACTGCTCGGGGAGGTGCCGGTGTTCGGGATCTGCCTCGGGCATCAGCTGCTCGGCGCGGCGCTCGGCGCGCGCACGTTCAAGCTGCCTTTCGGGCATCACGGCGGCAACCATCCGGTGCGCCACCTCGCGACCGGCCAGGTCGAGATCACCAGTCAGAACCACAACTTTGCCGTCGACAGCGAGGGCCTCGACATCGCCGACGTGACGCACGTGAACCTGAACGACGGGGTCGTCGAGGGCATCCGCTGCCGGGACGTGCTCGCGTTCAGCGTGCAGTACCACCCCGAGGCCGGGCCCGGACCGCACGACGCCCGCTACTTGTTCGACGACTTCCGCCGCCTGATGGTCGAGGCTCGCTGATGCCGCGCCGCACGGATCTCGAAACGATCCTGATCATCGGCAGCGGGCCGATCGTCATCGGTCAAGCGTGCGAGTTCGACTACTCGGGAACCCAGGCCTGCCGCGTGCTGCGGTCGGAGGGGTACCGCATCGTCCTCGCGAACTCGAATCCGGCGACGATCATGACCGACCCTGAGTTCGCCGATCGCACCTACATCGAGCCGCTCACACCTGAGGTGCTCACGAAGATCATCGAACGCGAGCGGCCCGACGCGGTGCTGCCGACGCTCGGCGGCCAGACCGCGCTGAACCTCGCGATGGCGCTGGCCGAGCGAGGCGTGGTCGGCGACGGCGGTGTCGAGCTCATCGGCGCGAACGCCGAAGCGATCGCGACCGCGGAGGATCGCGAGCGGTTCAAGCAGGCGATGATCGAGATCGGCCTGTCGGTGCCCGCTTCGGGCACGGCCCGGTCGCTTGACGAGTCGCTCGCCGTCGTCGAGCGGATCGGGCTCCCGGTCATCGTCCGTCCTGCGTACATCCTCGGTGGACGGGGCACGGGCATCGCGTCGACGCCGACGGAGTTCGCCGCGATCGCCGCCGCGGGCCTTGACGCGAGCCCGATCAGCGAGATCCTCATCGAGCGCTCGATCGTCGGCTGGAAGGAGTTCGAGCTCGAGGTGATGCGCGACCGCGCGGACAACTGCGTCGTCGTGTGCTCGATCGAGAACTTCGACCCGATGGGCGTGCACACGGGTGATTCGATCACGGTCGCCCCCGCCCAGACGCTGTCCGATGTCGAGTACCAGGTGATGCGTGACGCGGCGTTCGCGTGCATCCGGCGCGTCGGCGTCGAAACCGGCGGCAGCAACATCCAGTTCGCGGTCGAGCCGACGAACGGCGACATGGTCGTCATCGAGATGAACCCGCGCGTGAGCCGCTCGTCGGCGCTCGCGTCGAAGGCCACCGGCTTCCCGATCGCGAAGATCGCGGCTCGGCTCGCGGTCGGGTACACGCTCGACGAGATCCCGAACGACATCACGCGGATGACCCCGGCCAGCTTCGAGCCGACCATCGACTACGTCGTGACAAAGGTGCCGCGGTGGGCCTTCGAGAAGCTTCCGGGCACGAGCGGGGTGCTCGGCACGCAGATGCAATCGGTCGGCGAAGCCATGGCCATCGGCCGCACGTTCGCCGAGTCACTTCAGAAGGGCTTTCGGTCGCTCGAGACGGGGCGGCTCGGGCTCAACGCCGATCCGGGCGAGGCCGCCTACAAGGGGATCTCGCTCGACGACCTCGTGGCGCGCAGCGCGGTGCCCACGCCCGAGCGGCCGTTCCACGTCGAGGCCGCGTTGCGCAAGGGTGCGTCGGTCGAGGCGCTCGCCGAAGCGACCGGCATCGATCCGTGGTTCCTCGATCAGATCGCCCGCATCACCGACGAGCGGGCGCGGCTCGAAGAGCTCGGCTTCCCGCTCATGGATCGCCGCTCGTGGAAGCGGGCGAAGCGTCTCGGGTTCTCCGACGGCCAGCTCGCCCATCTGTTCGGCGTGACCGAGGAGGAGGTGCGAGCGGCGCGGCTGGGCCACGGCGTCGCGGTCACCTTCAAGACCGTCGACACCTGCGGCGCCGAGTTCGCCGCGAGCACCCCGTATCACTACGGCACGTACGAGGACGAGGACGAGGTCCGTCCCGCCGAGAAGCCGCGGATCGTCATCCTCGGCTCGGGACCCAATCGCATCGGTCAGGGCATCGAGTTCGACTACTGCTGCGTGCACGCGTCATTCGTGCTGCGCGAGGCCGGCTACGAGACGGTCATGATCAACTGCAACCCCGAGACGGTGTCGACCGACTACGACACGAGCGACCGCCTCTACTTCGAGCCCCTCACGCGCGAGGACGTGCTCAACGTGCTCGAGGCCGAGCAGCCGATCGGTGTGATCGTGGCCCTCGGCGGGCAGACGCCGTTGAAGCTGGCGGGGGTGCTCCCCGCGGGCCTCGTGATGGGCACGAGCGCCGAGTCGATCGACCGCGCCGAGGACCGCGAACAGTGGAACGCGCTCTGCGCGCACCTCGAGATCCCCCAACCCCCGGGCGGCACGGCGACGTCGATCGACGCCGCGCTCGGGGTCGCGGCGCGCGTCGGCTACCCCGTGCTCGTCCGGCCGTCCTACGTGCTCGGGGGCCGGGCGATGCAGATCGTCTACGACGACGACGAGCTGACGCGCGCGATGGCCGAGCTCGCCGACGAGGGGAGCCTCGGGCGCGAGGGAGGGCTCTCGGCTGAGCGGCCCGTGCTGATCGACCGCTTCCTCGAGGACGCCGTCGAGGTCGACGTCGACGCGATCCGCGACTCGACCGGCGAGGTGCTCATCGGTGGCGTGATGGAGCACGTGGAGGAAGCGGGAGTGCACTCGGGCGACTCGGCATGCGCACTCCCTCCGCCGTCGCTGACCGCGGCGGTCATCGAGGTGCTCGAGCAGTACACCAGAGAGATCGCCGACGCCCTCGACGTGCGGGGCCTCATCAACGTGCAGTACGCGGTGAAGGCGGGCCAGGTGTTCGTGCTCGAAGCGAACCCTCGAGCGAGCCGCACGGTGCCGTTCGTGGCGAAGGCGACCGGTGTCCCGCTCGCGAAGGTCGCGACCCGTGTCATGGTCGGTGCGACCCTCGCCGAGCTGCGCGCCGAAGGTCTGTTGCGTCCACCGACGACTTCGGGCCACACGAGCGTGAAGGAGGCGGTGCTCCCGTTCAACCGCTTCCCGGGGGTCGATACCGTGCTCGGCCCCGAGATGCGCTCGACGGGCGAGGTCATGGGCATCGACCGGTCGTTCGGCCTCGCGTTCGCCAAGAGCCAGATCAGCGCGGGCAACCCGCTCCCCGCGACGGGAACGATCTTCATGTCGCTCGCCGACCGTGACAAGGCTGCCGGCGTCGAGGCCGCGCGTCGCTTCGTCGATCTCGGGTTCACGATCGTTGCGACGTCGGGAACCGCGGCGCATTTCGAAGCGCATCGTGTTCCCGTGACGACTGTCGTCGCGAAGGTCGGCGAAGGCACCGGCCAGGACGCCGTCGACCTCATCTCGTCCGGCAAGGTCGATCTCGTCGTGAACTCACCCCGGGGTCGCGGCGCGAGGGCTGACGGCTCGCACATCCGCGCGGCTGCGAACGTGCACCGCGTGCCGTGCCTCACCACGGTCGCAGCCGCGCTCGCCGCGGCCAACGGGATGACCGAGTGGGTCGCCACAGACCTTCGGGTCAAGTCCCTGCAAGAGCACCACGAAGGCAGCGGCGACCAGCTCGCGCTGCCGATCTGATGTCCGCCGACCTCACGACGAGGATCGGTTCGATCGAGCTTCCCAACCCGGTGATGACCGCGTCGGGCTGCGCGGGGCACGGCGACGAGCTCGGCCGCTACTTCCCGCTCTCCGAGCTCGGAGCGATCGTGGTGAAGTCGCTAGCGGCCTACGAGTGGAGCGGGAACCCGGCACCACGCCTCCACCCGGTGACCGGGGGGATGCTCAACAGCGTCGGCCTGCAGGGCCCTGGCGTCGCCGCGTGGCTTCGCGATGACCTACCCCGGCTCGAGCGTGCCGGAGCGCGCGTGGTCGCCAGCATCTGGGGCCGCTCGGTCGACGACTACGAGCAGGCGGCGAAGCAGCTGAGCACGGCCTCTCGCTGTGTGGTCGCGGTCGAGGTGAACCTGAGCTGCCCGAACCTCGACGGCGGCGCCCATCTCTTCGCGCACTCACCGCAGGCCACGGCCGACGCCCTCGGCGCGGCGCTGGCGTGCGAGCGCCCGGTCTGGGCGAAGCTCAGCCCGAACACCGACCAGCTCGTCGCGGTCGCGCGCGCCGCCCGAGACGCCGGCGCCGACGCGGTCACCCTGGTCAACACCGTGTTCGGGATGGTCATCGATGTCGAGCAACGCCGCCCGGCGCTGGGCGGAGGCGGGGGAGGGCTGTCGGGGCGCGCCATCCACCCGGTGGCCGTTCGTGCCGTCCACGACGTGCACGCCGCTCTCCCCGACCTGCCAATCGTCGGCGTCGGCGGCGTGGCGACGGGCACCGACGCGGTCGAGCTGATGCTCGCGGGCGCGTCCGCCGTGCAGGTCGGCACTGCGACATTCGCGGATCCGAAGGCTCCGCGATCTGTGCTGGACGGGCTGCAAGAGTGGTGCGGCGGGCACGCGGTCCGTGCCGTCGCGGACATCGTGGGAGCTGCGCATGACGACCGAAGTGATGGCTGACCGGGAGGTTGCGACGCGCGATCGGCTCGCGCTCGCGCTCGACGTCGACGACCTCGTCGAGGCGATCCGCCTCGCGCGGATCCTGCGGCCGTGGTTCGGCACCGCGAAGGTGGGGCTCGAGCTCTTCAGCGCCTCGGGTCCCGAGGCGATCGGTGCGTTCGCCGGCCTCGGTTACCGCGTCTTCCTCGATCTCAAGATGCACGACATCCCGACGACCGTGCACCGCGCTGCGCGCGTGATCGGGGCGCTCGGCGTCGACTACCTGACGTTGCATGCGCAAGGAGGCGTGGCGATGCTGCGCGCCGGCGTCGAAGGCCTGGCCGAAGGCGCGGCGGGCGCGGGGTTGGCCACACCCACCGCGCTGGCAGTCACGATCCTCACGAGCGACGACGGTGCTCCCGAGCACATCCTGCCCAAGCGGGTCGGTGCTGCAGTCGAGAGCGGCTGCGGGGGCATCGTGTGCGCGGCGAGCGATGTGCGCGACGCGGCGCTCTTCGCCCCGCGGCTCACGATCGTCGTCCCCGGCATCCGGCCGGAGGGCACCTCGCATCACGATCAGGCCCGCGCCGCGACGCCGCGGGACGCACTCGATTCGGGTGCCGATCTGCTCGTCGTCGGACGTGCCGTCACAGAGGCGTCAGACCCGGCCGCAGCCGCGGCTGCCCTTGTCGCATCCATCGCCTGAAACGCCGGATTTCTTGGCGAATTGGGGTCTCTGACACCCGCACGCGCCAACAAAACAAGCGTCGCCTGTCGCGGGGTCCGACCCGAGAAAGCCCCGCGCTAGGGTGCCGCCCATGCCGAATCCTCCCCCCCTGTCAGCCGACCAGCGAGCGGCCGCTCTGAAGAAGGCGGCCGAGGTTCGCACTCTGCGGGCCGAGCTCAAGGAGAAGCTCAAGATGGGCTCGGTCACCCTTCCTGAAGTGCTCGCCCAGGCCAAGGGCGACGACGTCATCGGCAAGTTGAAGGTCCTCGCGCTTCTCGAATCGCTTCCCGGTGTGGGCAAGGTGCAAGCCCGTCGCATCATGGAAGAGATCGGGATCAGCGAGTCCCGTCGAGTTGCCGGTCTCGGCGCGCAACAGCGCGAGGCGTTGCTCGCGCACCCGAAGCTGCAGGCTGCCGAGTCCTGATCTGATCTTCGTCGTCTCCGGGCCGGGTGGCGTCGGAAAGGGGACGCTCGTCGCAGAGCTCATGCGGCGCGAGCCAGATCTCTGGCTGAGCCGCTCGTGGACGACTCGGGCCCGCCGTCCGGGGGAGTCATCGGCCGCGTATGTGTTCGTCGATCGCGCCGCGTTCGAGGCGCGCATCGAAGAAGGCGGCTTCCTCGAGTGGACCGAGTTCCTCGGCAACTACTACGGCACGCCGACTCCCGAGCCGCCCGAGGGCGCCGATGTGCTGCTCGAGATCGAGCTGCACGGTGCGCAGCAGGTGCGAGCGTTGCACCCCGATGCGATCGTCATCTTCGTCATGCCTCCCTCGCGCGAGGAGCAGCAGCGGCGGCTGCGAGCGCGGGGCGACCCTGAGGACAAGGTGGCGAAGCGGTTGGCCAAGGCCGAGGAGGAGGAGCCGATCGGCCTCGCGCTCGCCGACCACGTGGTCGTCAACGACGAGATCGATCGTGCGGTCACCGAGCTGCAGGCCGTGATCGCTTCGCACCAACAGGCCCCGTGACCGACCTCGCCCTCGGCCGCATCGGCCTCGGTACCGCGCCGCTCGGCAACCTGTACGCGGAAGTGACCGAGGAGGACGCGCGCGCCACCGTCGATGCCGCGTGGGACGCCGGCATCCGGCTGTTCGACACCGCTCCTCTCTACGGTCACGGTCTCGCTGAGCGCCGGCTCGGCGCGGCACTCGCCGAGCATCCACGCGACGAGCTGGTGATCTCGACGAAGGTGGGCCGGCTGCTCCGACCGGGCGTGCCCGAACCCGAGGGCGCGTTCCGGGTCTCGCACGGGGAGGTGCCACGGTTCGACTTCTCGGCCGACGGCGTGCGCCGTTCTCTCGACGAGAGCCTCGGGCGCCTGGGCGTCGACCGTGTCGACATCGTGCTCATCCACGACCCGGATGCCCACCTCGAGCAGGCGATCACCGAGGCGGCACCTGTGCTGGCGGCCCTGCGCGAGGAGGGCGTGGTCGGGGCGATCGGCTTCGGCATGAACTACGTCGAGCCGCTTCGAAAAGCAGTCGAGCGCTGCGACCTCGACGTCATCCTCGTCGCCGGTCGCTACACGCTGCTCGACCAGGCCGCGCTCGACTCCGGCCTGCTCGCGCTCTGCGAAGAACGCGGGGTCTCGGTGATGGCCGGAGGCGTGTTCAACAGCGGTGTGCTGGCGGCGCCGAGCCCCGACTCGACCTACGACTACCTGCCCGTCCCGCCCGAACGGCTCCAACGGGCGGCTCGCATCGCCGCGGTGTGCGACCGCCACGGAACATCGCTCCCGGCTGCCGCGCTCCGGTTCGTGGCCGACCAGCCCCTCATCGCGACGGTGCTGATCGGCGCCCGTGACGCGCGGGAGATCGTCGACGACGTCGACCTGCTTGCGTCGCCGATCGCGGAAGCACTCTGGTCAGAGCTCCGGGCGGAGGGCCTGATCCCCGACCACTGATTTTCGGGCCGCGGCTGCTACCGTTCAAATCCCGAATCGGCTGCTCAGGAGCTCGAATGGCGCGTCCCCACGACACGATGATGAACCCGGCGATCGAGTCACTGCTCGACCGCTCCGACTCGAAGTTCACCCTCGTGACGCTGGCGGCCAAGCGGGCCCGGCAGATCAACTCGTACTTCAACCAGCTCGGCGACGGACTCGGCGCGATCGTTCCGCCGCAGGTCGCCTCGGTCTCCCGCAAGCCGCTCTCGATCGCCTTCGAGGAGATCTCGGCGGACAAGATCACCTACGAGCGCCCCGAGCCGGGTGCCGAGGACGGCGAGGCCGAGCTCGAGGCGGTCGAAGACACGTTGATCGGCGCAGTGGCCGTCGAGGCGATCGCAGAGGCTGCGGTCGAAGAGGAAGTCACCGAGTAGCCAGATGGCGGGCCTGACCGGGCGCCGCATCGTCCTCGGAGTCACCGGCGGCATTGCCGCCTACAAGGCCGTCGAGGTGTGCCGCCGCCTCGTCGACCTCGGGGCCCACGTCGTCCCGATCATGACCCGCGACGCCAAGCGCTTCGTGGGTGAGACCACCTTCTCCGCGCTCGCATCCGAGCCCGTGCACACGTCGCTGTGGGACGACGGCGATCCGATCCCGCACACGCGGCTCGGTCAGGCCGCCGACCTCGTCGTGATCGCCCCTGCCACCGCCCGTTTCCTCGCCGCGTACGCCGCCGGTCTCTCCGGCGACCTCTTGACCGCGGTCGTGATCGCGACGCGCGCACCGGTGATCGTGTGTCCGGCGATGCACACCGAGATGTGGGAGCACGCGTCGGTGCAGGAGAACCTCGCGACGTTGCGGCGTCGCGGCGTGCACGTCGTCGATCCCGAGTCGGGGCGGCTCGCAGGCGGAGACATCGGTTCCGGTCGCCTCGCGAGCCCCGAGCTGATCGTCGAACGGGCGCAGCGGCTGCTCGCGCCGCAAGACATGGCCGGGTTGAAGGTGCTGGTGACGGCGGGGGGCACGCGCGAGCCCATCGACGCGGTCCGGGTGATCGCGAACCGCTCTTCCGGCAAGCAAGGCCATGCCCTTGCGTTCGAGGCGGCGGCGCGCGGTGCCGTAGTCACCGTGGTGACGACGGTCCCGCGGGCGGTTCCCACGGGAGCCGAGGTTGTCTCGGTCGAGACCGCGGCCGAGATGGAAGAGGCAGTGATGGCTCGGGCCGCGACGACCGATGTCGTGGTGATGGCCGCCGCCGTGGCGGACTTCCGGCCGAAGGCTGCTGTCGACCACAAGATCAAGAAGGACGGCGGCCCGCCCGAGATCATCCTCGAGCCGACGCCCGACATCCTCGCCGCCCTCGGTGCCGCAAAGCGCTCGGGTCAGACGCTCGTCGGCTTCGCCGCCGAGACCGAAGCGCTTCGCGAGAACGCGGAGTCGAAGCTCCGCCGCAAGCACCTCGACCTCATCGTCGCGAACGACGTCTCCGCCCCTGGCGCGGGCTTCGAGCACGACACGAACGAGGTCGTGATCCTCGGCGAGGGGATCGAGCAGAATGTCAGCCTGACTGACAAACGGGCCGTGGCCGCGGCGGTGTTCGATGCCGTCGTCGCCCTCCGCGCCCGGCGCTGAAGACCACCTTTCCGACGAACCGATCAGGAGCAAACGCCGTGAGCCGCTGGACCTTCACCTCCGAGTCAGTGACGGAGGGCCATCCCGACAAGATGGCCGACCAGATCTCCGACGCGGTGCTCGACTCGATCCTCGCGGAAGACCCGTCCGGCCGGGTCGCGTGCGAGACGTTGCTCACGACGGGCCTGTGCATCGTCGCTGGGGAGATCACCACCGAGGCCTACGTCGACATCCCGAACCTCGTGCGCGACACGATCCGGGGCATCGGCTACGACCGAGAGTCGTACGGCTTCGACGGCAACACGTGCGGCGTCATGGTGTCGATCGATCCGCAATCGCCGAACATCGCGCAGGGCGTCGACAAGTCCGCCGAGACCCGTACGGGCAAGAGCGGCGAGGACATCCTCAACAGCCAGGGTGCAGGCGACCAGGGGATGATGTTCGGCTACGCGTGCGACGAGACCGACGACCTGATGCCGCTGCCGATCTGGCTGGCCCACCGCCTCGCGCACCGGCTGTCCGAGGTCCGCAAGGCAGGCATCCTCCCGTACCTCCGCCCCGACGGGAAGACGCAGGTGACCTTCGACTACGAGGACGGCGTGCCGGTGAAGCTCCGCACCGTCCTCATCTCGACGCAGCACGCCCCGAACCTCGACCCCGAGTCGCTCATCAAGCCCGATCTGAAGGAACACGTCATCCACCCGCTGCTGCCCCCGCAGTTCGCGGACGACGGGTTCGACGTGTTGGTCAACCCGACCGGCAGCTTCGAGCTCGGTGGTCCTCATGCCGACACGGGTCTCACGGGCCGCAAGATCATCGTCGACACCTACGGCGGCATGGCGCGCCACGGCGGCGGCGCGTTCTCGGGCAAGGACCCGTCAAAGGTCGACCGCTCGGCGGCGTACGCGGCGCGCTGGGTCGCGAAGCACCTCGTGGCTGCCGGCGCGGCCAAGCGCTGCGAGATCCAGGTGGCGTACGCGATCGGCGTCGCCCGGCCGGTCTCGATCATGGTCGAGACGTTCGGCACCGAAGAAGTCGATCCGGCGCGCATCGCCACCGCGGTGAACGAGGTCTTCGACCTGCGCCCGGCGGCGATCATCCGCGACCTCGACCTGCGTCGCCCGATCTACAAGCGCACCGCGGCGTATGGCCACTTCGGTCGCGCCGAGAAAGAGTTCACCTGGGAGCACACGACCCGGTTGGACGACATGCGCAGCGCGCTTGGCTTGTAGCGCCGGCGAGACCATCGTCCGGGTGCTGCCGGACGGTCCGATCGACAAGACGTTCGACTATCTCGTGCCGGCGCGCCTCGCGCCGCTTGCCGCCGTCGGCGCGCAAGTGCGGGTCCTGCTGCACGGCCGGCGAGTCAGCGGATGGATCGTCGACATCGACGTCTCGCCGCCTGCGGGCGTGAGCCTCGCCGAGCTGACCGCCGTCCGCGGCATGGGACCGACGCCAGAGGTCGTCGCGCTCGCCGCGTGGGCCGCGCACCGTTGGGCGGGACGGACGGCATCCGTCCTGACCGCCGCGTCGCCGCCTGCTCTCGTCTCACGCCTCCCACCTCCGTTGATGGGCACCGTGCCCGCGGGCGGCGGAGTCGCGGATCTCCCACCTGAAGCGCTGCACGCTCCGGGAGCAGTCGTGCGGCTGCCTCCACCGGTCGATCACCTCCCGCTGATCCTCGCGGCGGCCCGCCTCGGTCCGGCCCTCGTGGTGACACCCTCGGTCGGCATGGCACGAGCGCTTGCGGCGCGCGTGCGCCGCGCCGGCGTGGGCGTCGCGGTGCTCCCTCGAGACTGGGCGCAGGCGATGGCGGGCGTGGGCGTCACGATCGGCGCCCGCAGCGCGGTGTGGGCACCGGTGCGAGACCCGGCGGTGGTCGTCGTGATCGACGAGCACGACGAAGCACTGAAGGAGGAACGAGTGCCGGCCTGGCACGCGCGCGACGTGGCGATCGAGCGCGGACGACGAGCCGGCATCCCGGTCGTGCTCGTGTCGCCGTGCCCGAGCCTCGAGGCGCTGGCGTGGGCGCCGCTCGTCACGCCGAGTCGCAACGCCGAACGGCAGGGGTGGCCCGCACTCGAAGTCGTCGACATGCGCAAGGCGCCTGACCCGGCGCGCACTGGTCTGTACTCGGAGGCGCTCGTGCGCCTGCTGCGCTCCGACGCGCGAGTGGTGTGTGTGCTCAACCGCACGGGCCGGGCTCGACTGCTCGCGTGCGTCGCGTGCGGTGAGCTGGCCACGTGCGAGCGGTGTGGTGCCGCCGTCGCGCAACCGAGCGCCGACTTCGAGTGCCCGCGGTGCGCAACGGTGCGGCCGCCGGTGTGCCTCCGCTGTCACAAGACTCGATTCCGCAACCTCCGGGCCGGTGTGACCCGCGTCCGCGAGGAGCTCGAAGCGCTCGCAGGCGAGGAAGTCGTCGACGTGACGGCCGACGGCGACGAGCTGCGCCCGGCCCGTGTCCATGTCGGCACCGAGGCGGCGCTGCACCGAGTCGTCGAGGCCGACGCAGTCGCGTTCCTCGACTTCGACCAGGAGCTGTTGGCGCCGCGCTACCGAGCCGCTGAGGAGGCGTTCGCCCTGCTCGCACGGGCCGCACGGCTCGTCGGCGGGCGCCGCCCCGGTTCGCGCGTGCTCGTGCAGACGCGCGTCCCGAACCACGAGGTCATCGACGCGGCCTTGCACGCGGATCCGGAACGGGTGGCCGCGGCTGAGGCGCAGCGCCGCACGGACCTCCGCTTCCCCCCGGTCGCCGCGATGGCGGCAGTGTCGGGGCCGGGCGCGGCAGATCTGATCGCCGCGCTCCTGGCGCAGGCGGTTCCCGGCACCGACCAGCACAGCATCGAGGTGCTGGGTCCCGCGGGAGGCAGGTGGCTCGTGCGAGCGACGAGCCACGACGAGCTCGCTGATGCGTTGGCGCGCACTCCGCGGCCGACCGCGCGCGTGCGCATCGAGGTCGACCCGCTGCGCGTGTGACTCGCGGAGAAAAGCACCCGCCCGTTAGCCTGGTGGCATGGCTCCGTACGCGATCCGGCTCTTCGGCGACCCGGTGTTGAAGCAACGTGCTGCCGACGTCACCGAGATCGACGGCCGGCTCGCCCGCCTCGCGGAAGACATGCTGACCACGATGTACGACGCGCCGGGGCTCGGGCTCGCAGCCCCTCAGGTCGGCGTGCAGAAGCGCTTCTTCGTCTACGACATCGGTGAGGGACCTCGCACGCTCATCAACCCGGTGATCAAGGAGTCGCGCGGCGAGTGGGTCTACGACGAGGGCTGCCTCTCGGTGCCGGGCCTCTCGTTCGAGATCGTGCGCCCGAAGGAGATCCATCTCGTGGGCGTCGACCTCGACGGTAACGACGTGTCGTTCGAGGCCGACGAGCTACTGGCTCGGCTGTTCCAGCACGAGCTCGATCACCTCGACGGCGTGCTGCTCCTCGAGCATCTCGACGACGGCCAGCGCAAGGCTGCGCTGAAGGAGCTCCGCCGGCGCACGGTCCAAGACATCGCGCCTCCGCCCGAGCACCGGCCCGGCCTGTAGCGGTCCGGGCCGGCCCGTGCCCGCACTTCCCGTCTTCCCTCGTCGGCCCGCCTTTCTCGGAACGCCGGCGGTGTCGGCTGGCACGCTGCGAGCGCTCGTCGGCGCTGGCTTCGACGTGCCGATCGTGGTGACGCGCGCCGACAAGCGTCGGTCGCGTGGCGGCGGCGACGATCCGAGCCCCGTGAAGGCAGCGGCGCTCGAGCTCGGCCTGCCGGTCACGAGCAAGGTCGACGACGTGCTGGACGCGGGCGTCGATCTCGGTGTGGTCGTCGCGTTCGGTCAGCTGATCAAGCCACATGTGCTCGACGCGGTGCCGATGATCAACGTTCACTTCTCGCTGTTGCCGCGTTGGCGCGGCGCGGCCCCTGTCGAGCGGGCGATCCTCGCCGGTGATCGAGAGACCGGTGTGTGCATCATGCAGCTCGAGGAGGGCCTCGACACCGGTCCCGTGTTCGCCTGCGAGCGCGTCGACATCGGCGACCGGACGACCGCGGATGAGCTCCGCACACAGCTGGGTGTCGTCGGCACGCACTTGCTCGTCGACCTCCTCAATCGTGGGCTCGAAGCACCGACGCCGCAGACGGGCGAGCCGACGTACGCGGCGAAGATCGAATCGAGTGACCTCGAGATCGACTGGCGCGCGACGGCGACTCAGGTCGATCGCGTGGTGCGAGCGGGGCGGGCGTGGACGACGTTTCGTGGCTCGCGCTTGTTGGTGCTCGACGGACAGCCGACGCGCGACACGGTCGCTCCGCCGGGCGAGCTGGCGGGAGTCGAGGTCGGCACGGGGGACGGTGGGTACCGGCTCGGCTCGGTGCAGCCCGAGGGGCGCAAGCCCCTCGACGCGCTGGCGTGGCGCAACGGCGCGCGTGTGCAGCCCGGCGAACGCCTCGGTACGTGAGCGATCCGCGCACCGTCGCACTCGACGCGTTGGTGCACATCGAGCGGGACGACGCTTACGCGAACCTCGCGCTTCCTGCCGCGCTCTCACGCAGCGATCTGTCGGACCGCGATCGGGCGTTCGCGACCGAGCTCGTGTACGGAACGCTGCGCATGCGGCGAGCGTGCGACTGGCTCGTCGATCGTTTTGTCTCGAAGCCCCCCGACCTGCCAGTGCGCACAGCCCTTCGTCTCGGTGCCTACCAGCTCGCGTTCCTCGGCACTGCCCCGCACGCCGCGGTGAGCGCGACCGTGTCTGTCGCTCCGACATACGCACGAGCGTTCGTCAACGCGATCCTGCGCAGAGTCGCCACCGAGCCCGTGAGCTTCCCGGACGAGGCCACCCGGCTCAGCTATCCCGACTGGATCGTCGAGCGCCTCGTCGCCGACCTCGGTGGCGACGACGCCGTCGCGGCGCTCGAGCGCATGAACGTCGCGCCTCGCGTGCGGATGCGCGACGACGGGTACATCCAGGACGAAGCGTCGGAGTGGCTCGCCGATCTCGTCGACGCCAGGCGTGGGTTGCGAGTCGCCGACGTGTGTGCGGCGCCGGGCGGCAAGGCGACTCGCCTCGCCGCGAGCGGAGCCTTCGTCGTCGCCTCGGACGTTCGCCCTTCCCGCGTGCGCACGATGGCGGAGAACATTCAGGCGCTCGAGATGCCTGTGCACGTCACCGTCGCCGACGCGCGCCGGCCGCCCTTCCGCAACGAGGTGTTCGACCGTGTACTGGTCGACGCGCCGTGTTCGGGTCTGGGAGTGCTGCGGCGCCGCCCTGACGCGCGCTGGCGCGCGCAGCCCGAAGATGTCGGTCGTCTCGCGACACTGCAGCGCCAGCTGGTCGACGCCGCGGTGGCCTCGGTCGCTCCGGGTGGAGTGCTGGTGTACGGCGTGTGCACGCTCACTGCCGACGAGACATTGGGGATCGACGCGCATCTCGCTCGCGCTCATCCCGGGCTCGAGCCGCTCGGCCCGCCGGGCGCACCCTGGAGCGAGCACGGGCGCGGTGGCCTGCTGCTGCCGCAAGACGCCGACACCGATGGCATGTTCGTGCTGCGGTTGCGTCGCCCCTGACACACTCACGTCCGTGAGTGACGCGGCTGGGCTCCAGGCGAAGGTGTTGACGGTCTCCGACGGTGTCATCGCCGGCACGCGGGAGGACAAGTCCGGTGCGGCCCTCGTCGACCGCCTGACCGCCGAGGGCTATGACGTGGTCGACCAAACCGTCTGCGAGGACGGCCGGGCGTCGGTCGCGAACACCCTGCGGTCCCTGACCGACGGGTTCTCTGGCCTCGTCGTCACGACCGGCGGCACGGGCTTCACGGCGCGCGACGAGACGCCCGAGGGCACCAAGGACGTCATCGAGCGCGAGGCCCCCGGGCTGGCGGAAGCGATGCGACTCGTGAGCCCGTTGGGCCGCCTGTCACGCGCGACCGCAGGGGTGCGCGGCCAGTCGTTGATCCTGAACACGCCAGGCTCACCAGCGGGTGCGGTCGAATGCCTCGGAGCAGTGCTCGACGTGCTGCCGCACGCGTTGAAGCTGCTGATCGGAGAGCCGACCGCGCACTGACCAGCAATCGACCTGGGTCGTACTGTGCGCTCATGACCATGCTCGAAGGAGTGCGCGGACTCGCCGACGAGGTGAGTACCCGTGCACAGGAGACCGAGGCCGGCAGGTCGGTGCCCAACGACCTCGTACGCAAGCTCGGCGAGCTCGGCGTGTTCCGCCTCTTCGTACCGTCGGCAATCGGCGGCGAGCCCGTCGACCCAATGACCGGAAGCGCGATCGTCGAGGAGCTCGCGCGCGCCGACGCCTCCACCGGTTGGACGTCGATGATCCTCAACACGACGTTCTTCAGCTCATGGCTCGCCCCCGACGTCGCACGCGGGATGCTGGAGTCGGATCGTCTGTCGGGGATGGCGGGCCTCTTCGCTCCGGTCGGCCGCGCGGAGGCCGTCAATGAAGGTGTCGTGCGACTCACCGGCCGGTACCCGTTCAACAGCGGCAGCCCGCACGCGTCGTGGTTCTGCGAGGGCGCGTTCGTCGACGGAGCCGGCGGGCAACCAGAGTGGCGGTTCCTCTTCTTGCCCGCGTCTGATGTCCAGATCCTCGACACCTGGCGTGTCGCAGGTTTGCGAGGGACCGCGAGCCACGATGTCGAGATCAATGGAGCGTTGGTGCCGCTCGAGCGCACCGCCAACCCGATCTTCGAGAAGGCGCCACACGACGAGCCGCACTTCCGTTGGTCGTTCTTCGCGCTGCTCGGGTCGTTGATGACAGGCGTGCCCCTCGGCATCGCACGGCGATCGCTCGACGAGTTCGTCGCGCTCGCCGAACGCAAGAGCCGGGGAGGGCCGGGCTCGCTCGCGACCGAGCAGGTGACGCAGCTCGCCGTCGCTCGTTGCGAGGGTTCGCTTCGGGCCGCGAGGTCCTTGGTCGAGGACTCGATCGGCTCGGCGTGGGACACCGCTCTGAGCGGCGACGAGATCTCGCGCGACGAGCGGCTCTCGATCCGCCTCGCCACTTCGAACGCCATGCGCGTGGGGCTCGACGTCGTCGACGCGACGTTTGGACTCGCGGGAGGCGGCGCGCTGTACGACGACAACCCGCTGCAGCGGTGCTGGCGGGACCTCCATGCCGCGAGCAGTCACATCTTCTTCTCGACGAGCTTCGTGACCTTCGGCGGAAAGGTGCTGCTCAGCCAGCCCGTCGACGAGTTCATGATGTAATCGGTCGTTTCGGGTCCGAGCGTTGCCCGCGCGACCAGGTCGTGCGTACACTCCCAGTCAGAAGGAGAACGCAACCGAACGAAATGCCACCCCTCGCGGGGTATGGGTGTGAGTCCTGACCGGCGGTGAGAGCCCGCGAACCTTCGGCCTTCGGGCCGTTGGCCGACCTGGTGGAATCCCAGGGCCGACGGTGTTCCGTGTCGTCGTGCGAGTCAGCACGCCGAGGCGGTGAGTCCGGATGGGAGCGAGGGAGCGGCCGCCGACTGGCGCGCGCGCCAGCCGTCGTGTCCGCGTCCTCGTGAACCGATCGCGAACCCTGATCGCGTACAGAGGACGCCGTGAGCACGAGAGCGAGCGAGCACCACCTGATGCAGCGGGCGATTGCCGCCGCCGCTGGCGCTCGCAGTCGCACGTCTCCGAATCCCTGGGTGGGGTGTGTCATCGAGACGCCGGAGGGCGACACGTTCGAAGGCGCCACCGAACCACCGGGGGGTCCACACGCCGAGATCGTCGCGCTGCGAGCGGCCGGCGCACGGGCCGACGGGGCGACGCTCTTCTCGACGCTCGAGCCCTGCTCGCATCACGGACGGACCCCGCCATGCGTCGACGCGATCATCGCGGCGGGTGTCGCGCGGGTCGTCGTCGGCATCGAAGACCCTGACCCGAACGTCGACGGGCGCGGCATCGCGCAGCTGCGCGCCGCGGGCATCGAGGTCACGAGTGGCGTGTGCGCGGACGAGGTGCGGGCACAGCTTGCGCCGTACTTGAAGCACCGTCTCACTGGTCGGCCGTACGTCGTGCTCAAGCTCGCGGGCACACTCGATGGGCGAACCGCGGCACCCGATGGCACGAGCCAGTGGATCACCGGCGAGCCCGCACGGCGCGATGCCCATCGTCTCCGGGCCGAGAGCGACGCCGTGATCGTCGGCGCCGGCACGGTGCGAGCCGACGATCCGACGCTCACGGTTCGCCATGTCGAAGGCCGCGACCCGCTGCGCGTCGTCCTCGGCCATGCTCCGGAGCATGCGAGGGTGCATCCCGCGCTCGAGCTCCAAGGCGACCTCGACGGCGTGCTCGACGAGCTCGGGCGACAGGGAGTCGTGCAGGCGATGGTCGAGGGCGGCGCGACCGTTGCCGCAGCCTTCCATCGCGCCGGTCTCGTCGATCGCTATGTGCTGTACCTCGCGCCCGCGCTGTTCGGTGGCGACGACGGCCGGCCGCTTTTCGCCGGTCCTGGCGCGCCGAGCATCGACGACGTGTGGCGTGGGCGCTTGGTCTCGGTCGACCGACTCGGAGACGACCTTCGCCTCGAACTGGAGCCTGCCTGATGTTCACCGGCATCGTCGAAGAGCTCGGCCACGTCATCGCCCTCGACGGCGACCGGCTGCGCATCGGAGCTCGCACCGTCTTGGAGGGCGCCCGCATCGGCGACTCGACCTCGGTGAACGGCGTCTGCCTCACCGTCGTCGCGCTCGGCGACGGATGGTGGGAGGCCGACGTCACGGACGAGACGCTCGACCGCAGCAACCTCGGCGAGCTTCGTCCCGGCGACCCGGTCAACCTCGAGCGGCCTGTCCGCCTCGAGGACCGCCTCGGCGGCCACCTGGTGCAGGGACACGTCGACGGCGTCGGCACGATCGTCGATCCGTCTCCCGACCTGCGCGTGTCGGTGCCGGCCGACCTCCTTCGCTACATCGTCGGGAAGGGCTCGATCACCGTCGACGGCATCAGCCTCACCGTCGTCGAGCCCACTGATGACGGGTTCACGGTCGCCGTGATCCCCCACACTGCCGCTGTCACGACACTCGGGCACAAGGGCACAGGCGCCAGGGTGAACCTCGAGGTCGACGTGATCGCGAAGTACGTCGAGCGTCTGCTCGATGCCCACGCACCCGCTGCTCGAACAGCACCGAGGACGGAGTCATGACACAACGAAGCGCGCTCTTCGCCAACATCGAGGACGCGGTTGCCGCCATCGGCCGCGGGGAGGTGGTGGTCGTCGTCGACGACGAGGACCGCGAGAACGAAGGCGACCTCATCATGGCGGCGGAGTACGCGACGCCCGAGCGGATCGCGTTCTTCGTGCGCCACACGTCGGGCGTCATCTGCGTGCCGTTGACGGGGGAGCGCTGCGACGAGCTCGGACTCCCGCTGATGGTCGAGCACAACACCGAGTCGCACCGCACCGCGTTCACCGACACGGTCGACTTCCGGCACGGCACCACGACGGGCATCTCGGCGACCGATCGGTCGCTCACGATCCGCGCGCTGATCGATCCCGCGACGCGTCCGGGCGATCTGGCGAGGCCGGGTCACATCTTCCCGCTGCGCTATCGGCCCGGCGGCGTGCTCAAACGAGCGGGCCACACCGAGGCCGCCGTCGACCTTGCTCGCCTCGCCGGCCTCTATCCCGCTGGTGTGCTCTGCGAGATCGTCAACGACGACGGATCGATGGCGCGCGTGCCCGATCTCGAGCGCTTCTGCACCGAGCACAGCCTGCCGATGATCTCGATCGCCGACCTGATCCGCTACCGGCGACGCACCGAGAAGCTGGTGCGCCGCGTCGCCGAGGCCCGCATCCCGACCCAGTGGGGCGACTTCACCTGCATCGCGTACGAGTCGATCCTCGACGCCGAGACCCATCTCGCGTTCGTCCGCGGCAACGTGCAAGGCACCGACGACGTCCTCGTCCGCGTGCACAGCGAGTGCCTCACCGGCGATGTGTTCGGTTCGCTCAAGTGCGACTGCGGCCCGCAGCTCGAAGCGGCGATGGAGAAGATCGCGTCCGAGGACAAAGGCGTCGTCGTGTACCTGCGCGGCCACGAGGGTCGAGGCATCGGGCTCGGCCACAAGCTCCGCGCGTACAGCCTGCAGGACCGCGGTCGCGACACCGTCGATGCGAACACCGAGCTCGGTCTTCCCGTCGACAGCCGCGAGTACGGCATCGGCGCGCACATCCTCGTCGACCTCGGAGTCAGCGGAATGCGGCTCATGACCAACAACCCCGCGAAGTACGGTGGTCTCGAAGGCTTCGGGCTCGAGATCCTGGAGCGGGTGCCGCTCGCAGTGCGCCCAAATCCCGAGAACATCCACTACTTGCGAACGAAGCGTGAGCGGATGGGTCATCTGCTCGAGGACCTGGGCGACCCCGCCCTCGGATCGGAGGGGAACCGATGACCACCTACGAGGGCAAGCTCCGGGGCGACGGACTGCGTGTCGCGGTCGCGTGCGCCCGCTTCAACGACTTCATCACCGACCGGCTGCTCGCCGGCGCGCGTGACGGTCTGGTCCGCCATGGCGTCGATGACGCGTCGATCACCGTCGTATGGGTGCCGGGAGCGTTCGAGCTCCCGCTCGTGGCGAAGCGACTTGCCGGCTCGGGCGAGTACGACGCCGTGATCACGCTCGGCGCCGTGATCCGCGGCGCGACCGGGCATTACGAGCACGTCGCCGGCCAGGCCGCGGCGGGAATCGCCAGAGCCGGGCTCGACACCGGGGTGCCCGTGGTGTTCGGCGTGCTCACCACGGACACCATCGAGCAGGCGATCGAGCGCGCCGGCACGAAGGCCGGCAACAAGGGCTTCGAGGCGGCGTCGACCGCGATCGAGCTCGCCGACCTGATGCGTCAGCTCCCGAAGGCCGAGTGAACGCTGCGCATGCTGCGGATCGTCTTGCCGAAGGGCTCGCTCGAGACAGCCACGCTCGATCTTTTCGACGCGGCTGATCTCGCGGTCACGCGCTCGTCCGACGTCGACTACCGCGGCGACGATCGACGATCCCCGCATCGACGAGGTGCGGATCCTTCGCCCGCAGGAGATCCCCCAGTACGTGGCTGAAGGGATGTTCGACCTCGGCGTCACCGGCCGCGACTGGATCGAGGAGACCGCTGCCGAAGTCGTGTCGCTCGGCGAGCTCCGCTACTCGAAGGCGAGCGCCCGACCCGTCCGCATCGTCGTCGCGATCGGCGCCGAATCGCCGGTCGAGCGGGTGGAGGACCTGCCGCAGGGCGTGCGGGTCGCGACCGAGTACCCAGGTCTCACTCGACGCTTCTTCGAGAAGAAGGGGATCGACGCCGACATCCGCTTGTCGTACGGCGCGACCGAGGCGAAGGTGCCCGAGATCGCGGATTGCATCGTCGATCTGACCGAGACCGGCCGGGCGTTGAAGGCCGCGGGGCTCAAGATCATCGACACGATCCTCACCTCCCACACCGAGCTCATCGCGAATCCCGTCGCCTACGACGATCCCGCGAAGCGTCATGCGATGGGTCAGGTGCACACGCTGCTGGCCGGAGCGCTCGAGGCTCGCGGCCGGGTGCTCCTCAAGCTGAACGTCAGCGAGGAGGCGTTCGAGCGTGTGATCGCGATCGTGCCGTCGATGAAGTCGCCCACCATCTCGAAGCTGTTCGGGAACGACGGCTACGCGATCGAGACCGTCGTCGCGAAGGACACGATCAACGTGCTGATCCCGATGTTGAAGGACGCGGGTGCCACCGACCTGATCGAGCTGCCCATCTCGAAGATCGTCCACTGACCGGTGCTGGCGATGCCGAGGGGAGAGGTGGTCGAGTTCGACGAGGCCAAGGGCTACGGAGCCGTCGAGGACGGTGAGACGGGCACGCGCTACTTCTTCCACTGCACGCAGATCACGGACGGCACGCGGACCATCGACACCGGTGCGGCCGTCGAGTTCGACGTCGTCGCGGGTCGTATGGGCCGCTGGGAAGCGGTCGAGCTCCGACGATGAGCGACGAGTGGCTGCCACACGTGGAGGGACGCCTCAACGCTGCGCTCGGTGACCAGGCCGCGCTCGATCAGCGCGCCGCCGTCGCGAGCCTCGCGGCCGCCGAGCGCGCGATCGAGGAGGGCCGCTTCAACATCGCGAAACTGCTGAGAGCCGCCGCGCATTCGAGCCGTGTCGCGCGCGCTCGAGCTCGAGCGCATCGCTGCGGCGGGCGCGCCGTCGCCCGATCGCCTCCGCGCCGAGCGAGAGCACCAGCATCAGGCAGCCGCCGTCCTGGGTGAGCTCGTACACGAAGCCGAGGGCGCCGGCGACCGCGCGCTCGCGGAGCGTCTGACTCGACTCCTGCTCGCGACCCACGAGACCGCGCGGGTGCTCGACGCCGCCGCGACGAGCCTCGTGGCCAATCGCGACATCCTCGAGTCAGACGTCGCGCAGTACCTGTTCGTGTGCACCGGGTGCGGACGCATCGCCGAGGCCGGGACGGGTGAGGCCTGCCCGCTCTGCGGCGCTCTCCCGCCCGAGTTTGCGGGGTACTTCCCGTTCTTCATGAAGTCGGAGGAGAACCTCGGGCGGCGCCGTCCGGCGGAGATCGTCGAGATGCTGCGCGGTGACCCCGATCGGCTCGCCGAAGCCGTGAAGGGCCTGGACGAGGAGGTGCTGCTGCGGGCGCCGGGCCCCGGCGAGTGGAGCATCGTCGAGATCGCGGGTCACATGGTCGACGTCGCCACGATCTTCAACGATCGACTCCGAGTGCACCTGAACCTCGGACCCGCCGATCCGGACGTCGCTGACAAGATCCCGTGGCTCCTCACGCGCGAGCGGGCGTGGCGCGAGCACTCGATCGACGAGATCGTCTCGACGTTCCGCCACGAGGTGTCCCGTGCGCTCGACCTGCTCGCGAGCCTCGACCGTGAGAGTGCGTGGGGCGATCGGGTGAAGGTGCTCAACGGCCGGGCGACGATCATCGAGCTCGGCACGTGGTTTGCGAACCACGATCAGGCGCACCTGCAGCAGGTCGTGGCGTTGCGGCCGCCCGAGACCCCCGCCGAGCTCACCCCTGAGCTCAGCTCGGAGTGACCGCGTCGTTCGAGGACCGCGTCGACTCGGTGCTGCGGCGCCTTCGCCCAGGCGAGATCGTGACGTATGGCGAGGTCGCGCAGGAGGCGGGCAACCCGGGCGCCGCGCGGGCCGTCGGCCGGTTGCTGGCCACGGTCGACGCCGATTGGCCATGGTGGCGGGTGGTCACTTCGCAGGGCCGCCTCGTGCCCGGGCACGAGGTCGAGCACGCGAGACGGCTGCGAGCCGAGGGCGTCGAGATCCGGAACGGGAAGGTCGTGCTCAGCCGCGCAAGCCGGTGACCTGCACGAACACCAGTCGCATCTGCGACAGCGCATCGCGAAGGGTCGGTTCGGCCTCGCCCAATCGGCCCGCGAGGCCTTCGACGAGCGCCCCCATTCCGTCGATGGCGAGCGCGGCGCCGGCGGCGTTCGGCGGGTCCTGGCTCAGGTGGATCGCGGCCAGCTCGTACAGGCCCATCACGTGGTTGGCGACCACGACCTCGGGTGGCACTTGCGCCAGCTGGCGGCGGACCTCGTCGATCTCGGCCCGCATCTCGGCATCGGGCAGATCGTCGGGCAGATCTTCGTCGAGGTCGTCGGCGAGATCGTCCGAAAGGTCGGGCCCGGGATGCGCCTCGGGCTCTGGATCGACCGGATGTTCGCCCCCGGGTGTCCAAAGGCTGCTCACGTGCGTTACCCTAACGGCACAACTGAACTCGGAAAGCGGGCCGTGCTGCCTTGTCATGTCGACAGTGCAGCGCCCCACCCGGCCGCCAGATCCAGCGATCAAACGGCGCGCCGTGGTCGACCGAAGTGCTCCCGGGCACCCTCGCCATCTCGTGGTGGCGTTGGGTGGGCTCCCGGTGCGTGGGCGTCGGGCTTTCTCGAGCGCCCTATTCGCAACCCGGGAGGACAATCCCTTGCCACGGAGTGAGCACCAATAGTCACGCCGGCGACCAACGAGCCTCGGATCAACGACCGCATCCGAGCCCGCGAGGTTCGACTCATCGGACCAGACGGCGCGCAGCTCGGCATCAAGCCGCTGCCCGAGGCACTCCACATCGCACGCGAGCTCGATCTCGATCTTGTCGAGGTTGCGCCTGACGCCAATCCGCCGGTCTGCAAGGTCCTCGACTACGGCAAGTTCAAGTACGAGGAAGCCCAGCGGGCCAAGGAGTCACGGCGCAAGAGCAGCAGCATCTCGATCAAGGAGATGAAGTACCGACCCAAGATCGGGCAGGGCGACTTCGACACCAAGACCCGCAAGATCGCCGAGTTTCTCGGCGAGGGTCACAAGGTGAAGGTGACGATCATGTTCCGAGGGCGGGAGGTCTACCACCCCGAGCTCGGCATGAAGATCCTCGAGCAGGTCGCAGACAACGTGGCGAGCCTGGCGAAGATCGAAGCCTCGCCGAAGCTCGACGGGCGCAACATGACGATGGTGCTGGCGCCCGACCGCAAGGCCCAGGCGGCGAAGAAGGAACAAGCCGCCAAGGACGAGAACCGCGAAGACCACCCAGGAGAGCAGCCGGCTGAACCGGCTGTCGAGACGGCTGCGCAGGACACTCCGGCGTAGCCGCCGACCAGGAGACCAGACGATGCCGAAGATGAAGACTCACAGAGGCGCGGCCAAGCGCTTCAAGAAGACGGGCAGCGGCAAGCTGCTCCGTCAGCGGGCGAACCGACAGCACCTGTTCGAGGCGAAGCCCTCGACGCGCACCCGTCGGCTGAAGGGCGAGGTCGAGGTCAACTCGAGCGACGCTCCCCGCATCAAGCGCCTCCTCGGCGACCGCTAACCCGTCCGTCTTCATTTTCGACCGCAAAGGAGCGTCCAATGGCCAGGGTCAAGCGCGCCGTCGCCAGCAAGAAGCATCGTCGTACCGTCCTCGAGCGGGCCAAGGGCTACTACGGCAACAAGAGCCGCTCGTACCGCTCCGCCAACGAGCAGGTCATGCACAGCCTGCAGTACGCGTACCGCGACCGCCGCGCCCGCAAGGGTGACTTCCGGCGACTGTGGATTCAAAGGATCAACGCGGGCTGCCGGCAGCACGGCCTCAGCTACAACCGGTTCATCGACGGCTTGCACACCGCGGGCATCGAAGTCGATCGCAAGGTCCTGGCCGACCTCGCAGTGAGCGATCCCGCAGCGTTCGGTGCGCTCGTCGATCGCGCCAAGGCCGCCGTCGACGAGAAAGCGGCGAACGCCGCGTCAGAGGGCACAGCGGCGAACGCCGCGTCAGAGGGCACAGCGGCGAACGCCGCGTCAGAGGGCACAGCCGCGAACGCGCAGAAGGCGTCCTGACACCGAAGGGCCCGCATCACCCGCGGATCCAGCGTCTGCGGCGACTCGCGCGTGATCGCAGCGCGCGTGACGAAGAGCAAGCGTTCCTGATCGAAGGGCCGGTGCTCGTGCGCGAGGCGATTCGCGCCGACTGGCCTCTCGAAGCGGTCTTCGTCGGGGATGGCGTCGAGCTCGACGTCCCCGGCGTGAAGACGATCCCGGTGGCGAGCGGCGTGCTCGAGCGAGTCGCCACGACCGTGACTCCGCGGCCGGTGGTCGCGGTCGGCCGGCAGCGCGTGGTCGCCGTCGAAGATCTGCGCGAGGCGACCTTTCTCGTCGTGCTCGACTCGATCTCCGACCCCGGCAACCTCGGCACGATCATCCGAGCGGCCGAATCGGCGGGTGCCGACGGGGTGGTCGTCGGCGGGGGCGTCGACGTCTTCAACCCGAAATGCGTGCGTGCCACCGCAGGCGCGCTGTTCTTCACCCGGCTCGCAGTGGTGCCACAAGCCGCTTCTGCGCTCGCGGTTGTCGGCGAGTGGGGGATGGGGCGGGTCGGCACCAGCGCATCCGCGCCGCGCCGCTACGACGAGGTGGATCTGACGGCACCGGTCGCCGTGGTGCTCGGCAGCGAGGCGCATGGGCTCGCCGCCGACGTGGTCAGCGCGGTCGACCGGATGGTCTCGATCCCGATCGTGGGTCGTTCCGAGTCGTTGAACGTGGCGAGCGCGGCGGCTGTCCTCTGCTTCGAGGTCGCCCGTCAGCGACGAGCCTCGTGAATCCGGTTCGTCGGCGCGCAGCCCTTTGCTTTACTTTCGCCCGATGATCGCCGAGATCGAACAGGCCACCGAGCAGGCCCTTTCGCGCCTCGGCCAGATCTCGAGCGTCGACGAGCTCGCGGGCATCGAGAACGACCTCATCGGGAAGCGCTCGACGTTCGGGAGCCTGAAGAGCCGGCTCGGCTCGCTCGATGCCGACGAGCGCAAGGCGGTCGGACAGGCGCTGAACGAAGCGATCGCCCGGGTGTCGGACGCTCTCGCGCAGCGGCGCGCCGCGATCGAGACCCTCGCCCGCAACGAGCGCATCCGGGCCGAGCGGCTCGACCTCACCGAGGTGACGACCCGTCCCCAACGCGGGCACCTCCACCTCGTCACCCAGACCCACAACCATCTCGAGGACGTGTTCGTCGGTCTGGGCTTCACCGTCAGTGAAGGCCCCGAGGTCGAAACCGACTGGAACAACTTCACCGCGCTCAACATGCCTCCCGAGCACCCCGCCCGGAGCATGTGGGACACCATGTTCGTCGACCTCGGCGAGCCCGGGGCCGTGGTGCTGCGCACGCACACCTCGCCCGTGCAGATCCGGGTGATGCAGTCGCAACCACCGCCGATCTACACGATCATGCCCGGGCGCGTGTTCCGGCGCGACACCGCCGACTCGACGCACATGCCGGTGTTCCACCAGATCGAGGGGTTGGTGATCGATCGGGGCATCACGTTCGGCGATCTCTCGGGCACGATCGACCAGTTCACGAAGGCCTACTTCGGCCGCGAGTTCCGGTCGCGGCTGCGTCCTTCGTACTTCCCGTTCACCGAGCCTTCGGCGGAGTACGACATCCAGCGACCCGACGGTTCGTGGCTCGAGCTGGGTGGTTGCGGCATGGTCCATCCCAACGTGCTGCGCAACTGCGGTCTCGATCCCGAGGAGTGGAGCGGGTTCGCGTTCGGCTTCGGCACCGATCGTCTTCCGCTCGCGCGTCACGGCATCGACGACCTGCGTGAGATGTTCACCAACGACATCCGGTTCCTGGAGCAGTTCTGATGCGCGTGCTCCTGTCCTGGCTGAACGAGCTCGCGCCCGTTGGCGACGACGTCGACGCGCTCGCCGAGCTGATGAACGACCTCGGCCTCGCGGTCGACGACGTGGATCGGGTCGGCGAACCGGTCGAGGGAGTGATCGTCGCGAAGGTGCTCGCGTTGCGGCCTCATCCCGACGCCAACCACGTGCAGCGCGTCGATGTGGACGCGGGAGATGGGCAACCGCTCCAGGTGTGGTGCGGCGCCTTCAACATGCAGGTCGGTGATCTGGTGCCGCTGGCGACCGTCGGCACGACGATGCCGAACGGCATGAAGATCGGCCGGCGCAAGATCCTCGGAGAGCCGTCCAACGGCATGCTCTGCTCTCCGGTCGAGATCGGCTTCGGCACCGAGGCCGGCGGCATCTTGATCCTCCCGCCCGACCTGCCCGTCGGGGCGCCACTGTGGGAGGCACTCGGCGTCGATGCCGACGTCGTGTTCGACCTCGACCTCACCCGCAATCGCCCGGACGCGTACTCCCATGCGGGTGTTGCACGAGACCTGGCAGCTCGACTCTCCGTCCCGCTGACGCTGCCCGACCCGGCCGTCGAGGTCGCCGGGCCCTCGACTGGCGTCGACGTGACGATCGTCGACGAGAAGGGCTGCGGACGCTTCACCGCGAGGGTCATCACGGGTGTCCGCGTCACCGAATCTCCCGCCTGGATGGCCGAGCGGTTGACGCGTGCCGGCATGCGACCGATCAACAACGTCGTCGACGTCTCGAACTACGTGATGCTCGAGCTCGGTCAGCCGAACCACACCTACGACCTCGCCAAGCTCGAGGGGGGCGGCTTCCGCATTCGCAAAGCGCGTGACGGCGAGACGATCGTGACCCTCGACGGCGTCGAGCGTGCGCTCACCTCGGCCGACGTGCTGATCTGCGACGGCAACGACGTGCCGATCGGCATCGGCGGCGTGATGGGCGGCGCCTCCACTGAGATCGACGACAGCACGACTGCTGTCGCGCTCGAGATGGCGTGGTTCGACCCGCCCACGATTGCGGCGACAGCCGGACGTCTCGCACTCCGATCAGAGGCGTCGGCTCGCTTCGAGCGCGGCGCCGATCCCGAAGTCGCGGAGCGCGCCGCGCGTCGCTTCGTCGAGCTGCTCCGGCTCACGTGTCCCGACGCGCAGCTCTACAGCGAGATCGACGCGCGGGGTGATCTTCCGTCGCGCGCTCCGGTGCCGCTGCGCCTTGCTCGGGTGAACGCGTTGCTCGGCACTGATCTCACCATCGACGACGTCACGCGCCTCTTGCGGTCGATCGGGTTCGAGGTCGAGCCCGGCCCGACCGCCGACATCGTGCACGTGACCATCCCGACGTGGCGGTACGACTGCGCGGTCGAGGTGGATCTCATCGAAGAGGTCGCCCGCATGCACGGGTACTCGCGCATCGAGCAGACCGTCCCGAAGTCGCCGCATCCGGGTGGGCTCAGCGCGATCCAGCAGGATCGGCGGCTGCTTCGTCAGGTCGTGGTCGGGCTCGGCGCCTCAGAGGCGATGCCGAACCCGTTCCTCGCTCCTGGCGACCTCGAGCGCGCCGGGCTCGAGCCGAGGGGCATCTCGATCACGAACCCGCTCGCGACCGAAGAGTCGGTGCTGCGCACGTCGTTGCTGCCCGGGCTCCTCAAGGCGGTCGCCTACAACGAGTCGCACCGCAACGAGGGCGTCTCGTTGTTCGAGATCGGCCACGTGTACGGCCTGCCGCAGCCGGGCGAGCTGCTTCCCGACGAGCGTGAGATCCTCGGCGTCGCGCTCGCGGGGCGCGAGGCGCCGGAGGCCCGGAGGGTCTGGGACGAGATCGCGCAGGCTCTGAACTGGAGCGACGTGCCTGTCGCGGCGGGGGAGCGGCCCGGGATGCACCCCACCCGGACGTTGCTGCTCGGCGAGGACGGGCTGTTCGGCGCGGTCGGTGAGATCGATCCGAGCGTGCTCGAGGCTCACGGCATCGGTCAGCGAGTCGCGTGGGTGCAGCTCGAGCTCGACCGGCTGTTCGCTCGGCCGCGAGTCGAGCGGCGGTACCGGCCGGTGAGTCGGTTCCCGTCGTCGGACATCGATCTGGCGTTCGTCGTTCCTGATGTGATCCCGGCAGGGGACGTCGAGCGAACCTTGCGTGATGCCGCCGGCCCGCTGGTCGCCGACCTCCGTCTGTTCGACGTGTACCGGGGGCCGTCGGTGGGCGAAGGAGCCCGCAGCCTCGCGTACGCGCTTCGCTTGCAGGCTCCTGACCACACCCTCACCGACGCCGAAGTGGGAGAAGTCCGCGCGCGGTGCATCGATGCGGTCGAGAGCGCCCACGACGCGCGATTGCGCGGTTGAGATCTGCTAGCAATACCGCCTTCTTGTCTCGAGGGAGTTTGTCGATGCGGCGAATGATGTTGGTGGGTGGTGCAGTCGCGCTGATGCTCGTTGCGGCGGCGTGCGGCGATGACTCGGACAGCTCGTCCGCGACGACGGCGGGTGCAGCCGCGACGACAGGTGCCGCGGTCGCGACGACCGCCGCGGCCCCGGCGACGACCGCCGCCGCAGCCGCCCAGGCGACCGAGGTCAAGATCGGGATGGCCGAGTACTCCTACTCCGACGTGCCGCCGACCGTGGTCGGTGGCCTGGTCTCAGTGACCGCGACGAACGACGGAACCGAGGAGCATCAGGCCACGATCCTGCGCCTGAACGACGGTGTCACGCTGCAGCAGGCACTCGGCGACTTCGCTGCGGATCCGAACAAGGGCTTCGCAGACATCGAGCTGTTCGGCGGCCCGAACTCGGTCTCGCCCGGCGCAAGCGCAACCAGCACGGCCGATCTCCCTGCCGGCAACTACGCGTTCGTGTGCCTGATCCCCGGCTCCGACGGGATCCCGCACGCGGCGAAGGGCATGATCGCGCCCTTCACCGTGACGGAAACCACCGGTGAGGCCGCCCCCGCGCCGACAAGCGACGGTGAGATCGTCACGCAGGAGTACAGCTTCACCCTCCCGACCGACTTCAGTGGCAACGGAACGTTCGAGATCAAGAACCAGGGCGAGCAGAACCATGAGATGGCCGTGTACGGGCTTGCCGAAGGCTCCACGATCGCGGACGTCCAGGCGTTCCTCGCCTCGACCGAGCCTCCGACCGGCCCGCCGCCGATCATCCCGTCAGGAGGCATCTCGGCCGCCGCGCCCGGCAGCAGCATCCTCGTCGACCTGGACTTGAACGCCGGGAACTACGTGGCCGTCTGCTTCCTGCCCGACACCAAGACCGGCGCCCCCCACTTCACGCTCGGGATGATCAAGGACTTCACGGTGTCCTGATCATGGTTGCATGATCATGCGGAAGTCCGTATGATCATGCGTTCATGGCCAGCAAGCGGATCGGGATCGTCGGAGCCTCGGGGTACACGGGCGCAGAGCTGCTGCGCCTGAGCGCGCTGCACGGCGGCTTCGAGGTTGCGCTCGCGACCGGCGAGACGCAGGCGGGCAAGCTCGCCGCGTCCCGCTATCCGAGCTTGGCCGCGGCATATCCGAACCTCGTCTTCACCCAGTACGAGCCCGACGCGTGCGACGGTCTCGACCTCGTGTTCCTCGCGCTGCCCCATGGGGCAGCGCAGGGCATCGTGCCCGAGCTGCGCAAGAGGGTCGGCGCCATCGTCGACTTGTCGGCGGACTTCCGGCTGACCGACCCCGACCTGTATCCGCACTGGTACCACGAGCCGCACCAGTGCCCTGAGCTCCTCTCGGAGTTCGCGTACGGACTTCCGGAGCTGTACCGCGACGCGATCATCGGGTCGAGCGCGGTCGCGGTGCCGGGCTGCTACCCGACGGCCGCGTCGCTCGCGTTGGCGCCGCTCGTGCGCGAAGGCGTCGTCGAGCCGAGCGGCATCATCGTCGATGCCGCCAGTGGGGTGTCCGGTGCGGGTGTCGGGCTGAAGGAGAACACGGCGTTCTGCACGGTCGACGAGGACTTCGTCGCCTACGGGCTCCTCGATCACCGGCACACCCCCGAGATGGAGCAGGTGATCGGGGCGAGCGTGCTGTTCACGCCCCATCTCGCACCGATGAATCGGGGCATCCTGGCAACTTGTTACGCGCGGCCAGCTGGCGGCACCACACCGACGACCGAATCGGTGCTCGCGGTGTTGGGGCGTGCGTACGCCAGCGAGCCCTTCATCGTCGTGCGGCCTGCTTCGCCGTCGACGAAGGCGACGCTCGGCAGCAACTGCGTCCACCTCACGGCGCGCTTCGACTCGCGCACGGGTTGGGTCATGGTGATCGCCGCGATCGACAACCTCGTGAAGGGCGCGTCGGGAGGCGCGGTGCAGTGCGCCAACCTCGTGCTCGGCTTGCCGGAGACGACCGGTTTGCCGACGGTGGGAATGCACCCGTGACCACGAGCGCGGGGGAGAAGGCGTCGACACTGGTCGAGGCCCTCCCGTACATCCGCCGCTTCTGGGGCAAGACCGTCGTCGTGAAGTACGGCGGCAACGCGCTCGCTGGCGCGACCGATGGCGAGAGCGGCGAGTCGGCTGCGCTGAGCCTCTTCGCCGAGGACATCGTGCTCATGCGAGCAGTGGGCATGCGTCCCGTCGTGGTGCACGGCGGTGGTCCGCAGATCAGCGACCTCATGGAGCGCCTCGGCAAGGTGCCCGAGTTCCGAGATGGCCTGCGGGTCACCGACGCCGAGACGGTCGACATCGCCCGCATGGTGCTCGTCGGCAAGGTGAACCCCGGCATCGTGGCGGCGATCAACGTGCACGGCGCGCTCGCGGTCGGGGTGAGCGGCGAGTCGGCGGGGCTCATCGAGGCGAGCCCGCAAGATCCGGCACTCGGCTTCGTCGGCGGGGTCGCGCGAGTGAACCCGGCGATCCTCGAACGGCTGCTCGCGCAGGACCTCATCCCCGTCATCGCCACGATCGGCTCGGGGGCGGATGGTCAGGCGTACAACATCAACGCCGACGTCGTGGCGGGCGCGGTGGCCGAGGCTCTGCACGCGGAGAAGCTCGTGTACCTCACCGACATCGAGGGGATCCGCCGCGACGCGAACGATCCGGGCACGCTCGTCCGGCAGATCACCGCGGGTGAGCTCGATGGGCTCATCGCGGACGGCTCGCTCACCGGCGGGATGATCCCGAAGGTCGCGTCCTGCGTGCATGCAGTGCGGAACGGAGTCGGGCGTGCGCACATCCTCGATGGGCGCATCCCCCATGTGTTGTTGCTCGAGGTGTTCACCGACGAAGGGATCGGGACGATGGTGTTTCCAGAAACGGTGCTGTCGGCGGTTCGGCCATGAGCTCGCCGTTGATGTCCACGTATGCCCCGGCGAAGGTGATGTTCGTCCGCGGCGAGGGCACCCAGCTCTGGGACGACACCGGAAAGCGCTACCTCGACTTCTTGTCGGGACTCGCCGTCACGTCACTCGGCCACAGCCACCCTGCGGTCGCCGAGGCGTTGTCCACGCAGGCCTCGACGCTGCTGCACACGTCGAACCTCTTCGCGACGCCGATCGCGCCGGAGGTCGCCACCACGATCGATGCGCTCATCACGGGCCAGAGCGGGTCTGAGACCGTCGGTCAGGTGTTCTTCTGCAACTCGGGCGCCGAAGCCAACGAGTGCGCGATCAAGCTCGCCCGCAAGTGGGGCGGGCGCGGGCGCCACGTCGTCGTGAGCGCGTACGGCTCGTTCCATGGCCGCACCCTCGCGACGCTGCATGCGACAGGGCAGCCGGCGAAGCACGAGGTCTTCTGGCCGCTGCCCGAAGGCTTCCGTCACGTGGCGTGGTGCGACCCCGACGCGCTCGAAGGCGCGATCGATCCGTCGGTGTCGGCGGTGCTGCTCGAGCCGGTGCAGGGCGAGGGCGGGGTCAACCCCGCGACTGCCGAGTACTTCGCTGCCGTGCGCCGCATCTGCGACGAGCGCGGGCTCCTCTTCATGGTCGACGAGGTGCAGACGGGCTTCGGGCGCACGGGAAAGTGGTTCGGGTTCCAGCACATGGGCATCGAGCCCGACGTCGTCACCATGGCGAAGGCGCTCGGGAACGGTGTCCCGATCGGCGCGTGCTGGGCGCGCCGCGACGTCGCGTCCGCGTTCGAACCCGGTGACCACGCGACGACGTTCGGTGGCACGCCGCTCGCCACCTCCGCCGCGCGTGCGGTGCTCGCCGAGATGCAACGGATCGACGCGCCCGCGCTCGCGACAGCAGCGGGAGCGAGGCTCACCGACGAGCTGAGCACCGTGTTCGGTGTGAAGGAGGTGCGCGGCCTCGGCCTCCTGATCGCGGTCGAGCTCGACGGGATCGACGCGAAGGTCGCGGCTGATCTCGCCCTCGACGCTGGTCTCGTGGTGAACGCCGTGACTGCGAGCGCGCTGCGGCTCGCGCCACCTCTGACGGTGAGCGATGCCGAGATCGACGAGGCCGTGGACATCCTGGCGCAGGTGCTGGTGGAGGCCTCGTCATGACGCGGCACTTCCTCGAGATCGACGATCTCACCCCGGACGAGATCGCGACTGTGCTCGACCTGTCGGAACAGTCGATCGCGACGCTGCCCAAGGTGCTCGCGGGCCAAGGCGTGGCCCTCGTCTTCGAGAAGCCGTCGGCCCGCACCCGCAACTCGACCGAGATGGCGGTCGTGCAGCTCGGCGGGCATCCGGTGACGATCCGCGGCGAAGAGGTCGGGTTCGACGTCCGTGAGTCGGTCGAGGACGTCACCCGCACGCTGGCCGGCTACCACTCGGCGATCGCGGCGCGCGTGTTCGAGCACTCGAAGCTCGAGCGCATGGCCGCGGTGTCGTCGGTGCCGGTGGTCAACCTGCTCTCCGACCACACGCACCCGATCCAGGTCCTCGCAGACCTGCTCACGATCCGCCAGGCCTTCGGTGGGCTGTCGGGCCGCACGCTTGCCTACATCGGCGACGGCAACAACATGGCGCATGCGATCGCGCTCGCCGGCCCCCTCGTCGGGATGAAGGTGCGGGTCGCGTCGCCGCCGGGCTACGAGCTCCAGGGAGTCGAGGCGGAGCTGACGTCTGACCCGGCGGCTGCCGTGGCCGGCGCCGACGTCGTCTACACCGATGTCTGGACGTCGATGGGACAAGAGGCCGAGGCGGCGGCGCGCCAAAAGGCATTCGCGGGGTTCATGGTCGACGACGCGCTGATGAGCAACGCTGCGCCCACAGCGATCTTCTTGCATTGCCTGCCGGCCCATCGCGAGCAGGAGGTCGCGACGAGCGTCATCGACGGTCCGCAGTCGCGGGTGTGGCCGCAGGCGGAGAATCGCATGCACGCGGCGCGCGGCCTGTTGTCGTTCTTGTTGCCATGAGCACCGCGAACGGCAAGCCGACGAAGGCCCAGCGGCAGCATCGCATCGCGCTCCTCTTGGGCAAGCGGAGCGTGACCAGCCAGCCGCAGCTCGTCGAGCTGCTCGCCGAAGAAGGGATCATGGCCACGCAGACGACGGTGTCGCGCGACCTCGAAGACCTCGGCGCCGTGAAGGTGCGGGTGCCGGGCGGCGAGACGGTCTACGCGATCCCCGAGTACGAGCCCGATCGGCTCGCACCGCACGATCACCTCCGCAGGGTGCTGTCGGAATGGGTGGTCGAGGCGGCGCCCTCCGCGAACCTCGTCGTGCTGCGCACGCCGCCGGGATGCGCGCACGTCGTCGCGTCTGCGCTCGACCGGAGCGGGCTCGACGGGCTGCTCGGCACGGTGGCGGGCGACGACACGCTCTTGTGCGTCGCCGCGGAGAAGGTGGGCGGGGCGAAGCTGTCGACCCTGCTGCGGAGCTTGGCCGGGCTCTCCGGCGACTGACCGACGACTGAGGAGATACAGGTGGCGAAGCGGGTGGTCCTGGCGTACAGCGGAGGTCTCGACACCTCGGTGCTCGTGCGCTGGATGCAAGAGGAGATGGGCGTCGCAGAGGTGTTCTGCCTCTGCGCGGACGTCGGGCAGGAGACGACCGGTGACTGGGATGCCGTGCGCGAGCGGGCGTTCGCCGCGGGCGCGACCGACATCGAGGTGCGCGACCTTCGCCAGGAGTTCGCCGACGAGATCCTCACACCGGCGCTGAAGGCGAACGCGAAGTACGAGGGCAAGTACCCGCTCGTCTCCGCGCTCTCGCGCCCGATCATCGCGAAGCACCTCGTGCTCGCGGCACGCCAGTGGGGCGCCGACGCAGTTGCCCACGGCTGCACGGGCAAGGGCAACGACCAGGTGCGGTTCGAGGTGAGCGCGCGCACGCTCGCTCCCGATCTCGAGGTGCTCGCGCCGGTGCGCCATTGGGGCCTTCACCCGCGAGGACTCGATCCTCTACGCGTATCGGCACAACATCCCGATCACGGCGACCAAGGAGAAGCTGTACTCGATCGACGACAACCTCTGGGGCCGCGCGATCGAGTGCGGCGAGATGGAGGATCCGTGGGCCGCTCCGCCTCCCGGCGTGTGGGCGATGACCGTGCCGACCGCGACCGAGCCCCGTGAGATCGTGGTGGCCTTCGAGCAGGGCAAGCCCGTCGCGCTCGACGGCGCCCCGTTGCCCCTCCACGAGCTCATCCACCAGATGAACGGCATCGTGGGCGCGTACGGGTGGGGCCGACTCGACATGGTCGAGAACCGCCGCGTCGGCATCAAGAGCCGCGAGACCTATGAATGCCCCGCGGCACTCGCGCTGTTGCTGGCGCATGCCGACCTCGAGGACATCACGCTCGAGCGCGACGTCCATCACGAGAAGGCCCGGCTCGAGTCGCGGTATGCCGAGCTCGTGTACGACGGGCTCTGGTACTCGCCGCTCAAGCGGGCGTTCGACGCGTTCGTCGACGAGACGCAGCGGTTCGTCACCGGCGAGGTGCGGCTGCGGCTCGAGCCCGGCCGGTGCTTCGTGAACGGGCGTCGGAGCCCCCATTCGCTGTACGACTACGGGCTCGCCACCTATGACGCAGCCGACACGTTCCGCCACAGCGACTCCGAGGGGTTCGTGCGGATCTGGGGCCTCGGCGTGCAGACGTGGGCGCAGCGTCAGGAAGGTGCGCTCGGGTCGTGACACTCTGGCACGGCCGTTTCGGGTCGGGCCCGGCCGACGAGCTGCTGGCGTTCACCGCGTCCGTGCGCTTCGACCAGCGGCTTGCCGCGGACGACATCGCGGGCTCGCGCGCGCATGTCCGCGGCCTGGTGCGGGCGGGGTTGCTCGACGGCGACGAAGCCGCGGCGATCTTCTCCGCGCTCGACGGCGTCTCCGGCGAGCTCGCCGGCGGGACGTTCGAGTTCCAGCCGGCGGACGAGGACATCCACACGGCGATCGAGCGACGGGTCACCGAGATCGCCGGCGAGGTCGGCGGCAAGCTGCACACCGGGCGGAGCCGCAACGACCAGGTCGCCACGGCCCTGCGGCTGTGGTGCAAGCGCGAGCTCCGCGCGGTCGCCGCGCGTGTCATCGCGTTGCAGCAGGTGTTGCTCGAGCGCGCGGTCGAGGTCGGTGACGCGTCGCTTCCCGGGTACACCCACGTGCAACGCGCGCAGCCGGTGCTGCTGGCCCATCACCTGCTCGCGCACGGCTGGGCCCTCGCCCGCGATGTCGATCGGCTCGTGGCGACGATCACGCGGCTCGACGTGTCGCCGCTCGGAGCGGGAGCGCTCGCGGGCTCGTCGCTGCCGCTCGATCCCCACGGCACCGCGGCCGATCTCGGCTTCGGCGCGGCGTTCGAGAACTCCCTCGACGCAGTGAGTGACCGCGACTTCGTCGCGGAGGCGCTCTTCGACCTCTCGCTCCTCGGCGTGCACCTGTCGCGCATCGGCGAGGAGTGGGTGCTCTGGACGTCGGCCGAGTTCGGCTACGCGGTGCTCGACGACGCGTACGCCACGGGCAGCTCGATGATGCCGCAGAAGAAGAACGCCGACATCGCCGAGCTCGCACGGGGAAAGGCGGGCCGGCTGATCGGCCACGTGAGCGGCTTCCTCGCGACGCTCAAAGGCCTGCCGCTCTCCTACAACCGTGATCTGCAGGAGGACAAGGAGCCGCTGTTCGACGCGGTCGACCAAGTCGCGCTCGCACTCGGAGCACTCACGGGGATGGTCGAGAGCGCGACGTTCGATCTGTCACGCATGGCCGCGGCTGCCGATGATCCGATGCTCGCGGCGACCGATCTCGCCGAGCTTCTGGTCGGCAAGGGCACACCGTTCCGCGAAGCGCACGCGGTCGTCGGCTCGCTGGTTCGGAAGTCGCTCGAGTCGGGCGCGCCTCTCGCTGACCTGGTGGGGACTGATCCCCGGCTGGGCGCCGAAGCCGCCGCGATCCTCCAGCCCGGCGCGGCCGTGCGGCGCCGGGTGACCGCGGGCGGTGGAGGGCCCGACGCGGTCAGGGTGCAGGTCGGGCGCTTCCGTGAGCGCCTCGCGGCCGACGAGGCCCGCCTCGCATAGCGTTCCCGGCGTGATCGACATCTCCTACATCGAGGACGAGGTCGAGCAGGAACAGCCGGAGCAGGCGGAGCCCGTGGGGACGCCGCCCTCCCGACCGCGTTGGCAGCGGTGGCTCGCCTTCACCGTCATCGGCGCCCTTCTCCTCGGGATGTTCGCCGTCGCGTCGTCGCGCACGGAGCGGAAGTCGCTCGAGTCGGCCGACACCGTGCGCGTGGGTGAGGTGTACACAGTCCGCGTCTTCTCCGGCCAGAGGTGGATGAGGGTCAACCAGATCACGCTGCTCGCCGGCACCGCGGACGGCGACGGCGCCGCGCTCTTCGTCGTCGAGGGCCGAGGCTGGTTGCCACGCCAATCGGCGTCACTCACGGTGGAGGAGTGTGAGTCCGGCGACGTCACCGAGCTCGGATCATGGGTCGTCGACGGCAACGGCTCGTTCCGCTTCGCCCACACCGATCCCGGCGAGGGCACGTATGCGCTCACGATCCAAGGCCTCGAGTCCGAGCCGGTCCGAATCCTCATCGGGCCGACCGACCAGCGCGTGCTCGTTCCCCCGGAACAAGGCTGCCCTCGGCTCGCGTAACCTCCCGCCGGCATGGCTGACCGCTACCGGCACTCGCTGCGCATCCGCTACGGCGAGTGCGACATGCAGGGCGTCGTCTTCAACGCGAACTACATGGCTTACGTCGACGACGCGGTCGACACGTGGGTGCGGGAGCGGGTCGGTCACTTCGAGGACCTCGGCTTCGACTTCATGCTGAAGAAGGCGACGTTCGAGTGGCAGGCCGCGGCAACCTTCGGTGACACGCTCGACCTCGACCTCGACGTGGGTCGCTGGGGCAACACGAGCTTCGACGTGCACGTCGCCGGCACTGCGGGCGGCCGGGACGTGTTCACCGCGGTCGTCGTCTACGTGAGCGTCGTGCCCGTGAAGCACACGCCGACGCCCGTGCCGGGCGACGTCCGCGAGGCGCTGTCGCGCTGAAGCCCCTCGGCCGCGACTTCTTCCGGCGTGACGCCCGCGAGGTGGCGCCCGACCTGCTCAACAAGGTCTTGGTCCGCGGCTCGCGCCGGGGGCGCATCGTCGAGGTCGAGGCCTATCTCGGGCCCCACGATCCCGCGAGCCACGCGTATCGCGGTCTCACGGCTCGCAACGCCACCATGTTCGGCCCGCCCGGTCACCTGTACGTGTACTTCACCTACGGCATGCACTGGTGCGCGAACGCGGTCTGCGGCCACGAGGGCGAGGGAACTGCGGTGCTGCTTCGTGCGCTCGCGCCGATCGCGGGGATTGCCGCGATGCGGACCGCTCGAGGCGGGATCAAACCCGACACTGCGCTGTGCAGCGGACCGGCGAAGCTCTGCCAGGCGTTCGGCATCGATCGTCGGTACGACGGCGTCGACCTCACCGTGGCCGCGAAGACGGCGCCGTGGATCGGTGACGACGGCACCCCTCCGCCCGACGCGCCCTCGAGCTCGAAGCGCATCGGCATCACGGTCGCGGTCGACCATCCATGGCGGTGGTACGTCGCCGGCGATCCGAATCTGTCGAGGCGCGGCTGACCCTTCTGCCAGCATGGGAACCGATGGACCTGCTCGCCGATCTCGACGCACGCGGCCTCATCCACGACTCGACCGATCGCGACGCACTGGCCAAACGCCTCGCAGACGGTCCGGTCGGCGTCTACGTCGGGTTCGATCCCACGGGCGACTCGCTCCACGTCGGCCACCTCCTCGGCCAGGTGACGCTGCGCCGCTTCCAGCTCGCCGGTCACAACCCGATCGTGCTCGCGGGAGGCGCGACCGGGATGATCGGCGACCCGAGCGGCGTGTCGGAGGAGCGCAACCTCCTCGATGCGGCGACGCTGGCGAAGAACCTCGAAGGCATCACCGTGCAGCTCGAGAAGCTGCTCGACTTCTCGCCCGGTCCGCACCAGGCGCGGCTGGTCGACAACTACACCTGGACGTCGCAGGTCGGGCTGCTCGACTTCCTGCGAGACACCGGCAAGTACGTCACCGTGAACCAGATGGTGGCCCGCGAGTCGGTGCGCGCCCGCATGGACACCGATAGTGGCATCTCGTACACCGAGTTCACCTACCAGCTGCTGCAGGCGTTCGACTTCTGCTGGCTCTACGAGCACGAGCACTGCGAGATGCAGATGGGCGGCTCGGACCAATGGGGAAACATCGTCACGGGCATCGACTTGATCCGAAAGCGCCTCGGCGCCACGGCCTTCGGGCTCACCTGGCCGCTCCTGCTCAAGGCCGACGGCACCAAGTTCGGCAAGTCCGCCGGGGGAGGGGTGTGGCTCGACCCCGACCGCACGAGCCCCTACCAGCTCCGGCAGTTCTTCGTGCAGGTCGACGACGCCGACGTCGAGCGCCAGCTGCTGCAGTTCACTTTGCTGTCCGTCGAGGAGATCGAGGAGCTGATGGTCGCTCACCGGGAGCTGCCCGAGGGCCGCCGCGCCCAGCGGGTGCTCGCGTCGACGATGACGGCCCTGGTGCACGGCGAGGACGCCGCGCGGGCCGCCGACGCCGCCGCCGAGGTGCTCTTCGGAGGTGACCCGACGTCAGCTCCGCTCGAGGCGCTCGAAGTCGTGGCTCGCGAGGTGCCGACGACGGTGGTGCCCCTGGCCGACCTGGATGCCGGGCTCGACCTGGTCAGCGTGCTGACCCGCACCGGGCTGGCGGCGTCGAACGGCGAGGCCCGCCGCTTGCTGTCCCAAGGCGGCTTGGCGGTGAACGGCCGGAAGGTCTCGGCCGACGACGTGCTCACGGCCGGCGACCTCCTTCACGGCCAGGTCGCGCTCCTGCGGAAGGGCAAGAGCACCTACCACCTCCTCGCGAACAGGAAAACCTTGAAAACAGGCCGAAAAGCAGTGACGCGGGTTGACACCTCGGCGGCGCATCTGTAGGTTGACAACCCGCCTCGGGAGGCCGCTGCGAGCGACATCCCGGTCCAGCCGGTCCGCCGGCGGTCGACTCCCGAGCCAACCGGCACCACCACCTCCTGCGGGAGGCGCGTGCCGCAGAGCACCTGTGGCTCCTTGAAAACGGAAGAGAGGATGAAGAAAGCCAGTGCGGGCGACCGCGCGGGTGCCTTCGTGGTGTCCGTGGGGTCGTTCTTTGTCAATTCATCACAATGCTCGGGTGGGTCCCAACCTGCTCGAGCGCCAGTTGGTCAGGGGCTCAGCAGCTCTTGACTGGCTCTTCGGTTTCTGCCCTCACGGGCAGGGATCTCAATGGAGAGTTTGATCCTGGCTCAGGACGAACGCTGGCGGCGTGCTTCATACATGCAAGTCGAACGAGGTCCATCGAGTGGCAACACTCGTGAAGACCTAGTGGCGAACGGGTGAGTAACACGTGAGGAACCTGCCCCGATCTCTGGGATAACAGTGGGAAACCGCTGCTAATACCAGATGTGCTCGGAAGACGACATCGCCTACCGAGGAAAGCTTTTGCGGACCGGGAGGGCCTCGCGGCCTATCAGCTAGTTGGTGGGGTAACGGCCTACCAAGGCGTCGACGGGTAGCTGGTCTGAGAGGACGACCAGCCACACTGGGACTGAGACACGGCCCAGACTCCTACGGGAGGCAGCAGTAGGGAATCTTGCGCAATGGGCGAAAGCCTGACGCAGCAACGCCGCGTGGGGGATGAAGGCCCTCGGGTTGTAAACCCCTTTCAGCAGGAACGAAACTGACGGTACCTGCAGAAGAAGGTCCGGCCAACTACGTGCCAGCAGCCGCGGTAACACGTAGGGGCCAAGCGTTGTCCGGATTTATTGGGCGTAAAGAGCTCGTAGGCGGTTCGACAAGTCGGGTGTGAAAACTCCGGGCTCAACCCGGAGACGCCACCCGATACTGTTGTGACTGGAGTCCGGTAGGGGAGTGGGGAATTCCTGGTGTAGCGGTGAAATGCGCAGATATCAGGAGGAACACCGGTGGCGAAGGCGCCACTCTGGGCCGGTACTGACGCTGAGGAGCGAAAGCGTGGGTAGCAAACAGGATTAGATACCCTGGTAGTCCACGCCGTAAACGTTGGGCACTAGGTGTGGGTCGTTATCAACGCGATCCGTGCCGTAGCTAACGCATTAAGTGCCCCGCCTGGGGAGTACGGCCGCAAGGCTAAAACTCAAAGGAATTGACGGGGGCCCGCACAAGCGGCGGAGCATGTTGCTTAATTCGAGGCAACGCGAAGAACCTTACCTGGGCTTGACATGTGGGGAAAAGCCGTAGAGATACGGTGTCCTTCGGGGCCCCATACAGGTGGTGCATGGCTGTCGTCAGCTCGTGTCGTGAGATGTTGGGTTAAGTCCCGCAACGAGCGCAACCCTTATCCTATGTTGCCAGCGGGTAATGCCGGGGACTCGTAGGAGACTGCCGGGGTCAACTCGGAGGAAGGTGGGGATGAGGTCAAGTCATCATGCCCCTTATGTCCAGGGCTGCAAACATGCTACAATGGCCGGTACAAAGGGCTGCGATCCCGCGAGGGTGAGCGAATCCCAAAAAGCCGGTCTCAGTTCGGATTGAAGTCTGCAACTCGACTTCATGAAGTCGGAGTCGCTAGTAATCCCGGATCAGCATTGCCGGGGTGAATACGTTCCCGGGCCTTGTACACACCGCCCGTCACACCACGAAAGTCGGCAACACCCGAAGCCGGTGGCCCAACCCTTGTGGAGGGAGCCGTCGAAGGTGGGGTCGGTGATTGGGGTGAAGTCGTAACAAGGTAGCCGTACCGGAAGGTGCGGCTGGATCACCTCCTTTCTAAGGAGTTGATTCTCCTCCCGCTGAGCGTTTTGCTCAGAGGGAAGGAGACAACACCCAGTTGATGCGCTGGCCGTCTTCGTCAGACCCACCCTCGGTCGTAGGTTTTCCTCCCGAGGTCTGGTGCTGGCGCCGGACGCAATCCTCTCTTCCGTTTTGAAGGAGCCGCACTCGCGTGCGGCCCTTTCTGCTGGCCGATCAGCTGTGCTGCCCTCGAGGCGTTGCCGGCGATCCGCCCCGCCCTTTGAGAACTGCAGAGCGAGCACGAGCATCTTTGTTCTTCCAAGCTACAAAGAGCCAACGGTGGATGCCTTGGCGTCTACTACCGATGAAGGACGTGGGTAGCTGCGAAAAGCCACGGGGAGCTGCTGACCAAGCTTTGATCCGTGGATGTCCGAATGGGGAAACCCGGCACTCGTCATGGAGTGTCACTCCGGTCTGAACACATAGGGCCGGTAGAGGGAACCGGGGGAATTGAAACATCTCAGTACCCCGAGGAAAGGAAAGCAACAGCGACTCCCTGAGTAGCGGCGAGCGAAACGGGAACAGCCTAAACCGAACTGGTGTCATAGCCTGGTGGCGTTGCCAGTTTGGGGTCGTGGGACCTGATGGACAGGGCACCAGACCTGTCACAAAGTTACCAATCTGATGTCTAGTGGAAGCGTTCTGGAACGGCGCGCCGTAGTGGGTAATGGCCCCGTACACGAAAGACACTCAGACTTTGTTCAGTGTTCCCGAGTAGCGCCGGAACCGTGCAAGCTGGCGTGAATCCGCGAGGACCACCTCGTAAGGCTAAGCATACGTAGACGACCGATAGCGAACTAGTACCGTGAGGGAAAGGTGAAAAGCACCCCGGGAGGGGAGTGAAATAGTACCTGAAACCGTTGGTTCACAAACAGTCAAAGCGTCGTCATAGCTTTTGCTATGGCCGCGATGGCGTGCCTTTTGAAGAATGAGCCTGCGAGTTACGGTGTGTGGCGAGGTTAACCAGCGATGGGGAGCCGGAGCGAAAGCGAGTCTGAATAGGGCGTCCAGTCGCATGCTGTAGACCCGAAGCCGAGTGATCTATCCATGGGCAGGCTGAAGCGGGGGTAAGACCCCGTGGAGGGCCGAACCCACCTAGGTTGAAAACTGGGGGGATGACCTGTGGATAGGGGTGAAAGGCCAAGCAAACTCGGTGATAGCTGGTTCTCTCCGAAATGCATTTAGGTGCAGCGTTGCGTGTTCAGTCATGGAGGTAGAGCACTGGATGGGTTAGGGGGCCCACAAGCTTACCGACCCCAGCCAAACTCCGAATGCCATGACTCCAGAGCGCAGCAGTGAGACCACGGGGGATGAGCTTCGTTGGTCGAAAGGGAAACAGCCCAGACCGCCGGCTAAGGCCCCTAATTCTGGACTAAGTGGAAAACGATGTGGGACTGCACAGACAGCCAGGAGGTTGGCTCAGAAGCAGCCACCCTTGAAAGAGTGCGTAATAGCTCACTGGTCGAGTGGTCCTGCGCGGACAATGTAACGGGGCTCAAGTCCAGAGCCGAAGCCGCGGACTTCTGCGTAAGCGGGAGTGGTAGGAGAGCGTCGACCTTGCAGCGAAGCGCCGGTGTGAACCGTCGTGGAGCGGGGTCGAGTGAGAATGCAGGCATGAGTAGCGAGAGAGGGGTGAGAAACCCCTCCGCCGAAAGCCCAAGGGTTCCTGGGGAAGGCTAATCCGCCCAGGGTGAGTCGGGAGCTAAGGCGAGGCCGCAAGGCGTAGTCGATGCACAACCGGTTGATATTCCGGTACCAGCGTGCGCGCGCCCATGCTGAGTCGTTGTTGCTAAGGGGCTGTCTTCGGACGAACCGACCCACGACGAGGAGGCAAGCAATGAGGGGACGCAGGAGGGTAGGTCAACCCAGGCGATGGTAGTCCTGGGGTAAGCGTGTAGGGCGAGGTCTAGGCAAATCCGGACCTCACAAAGCCTGAGACGCGATGCCGAGTCGATCCAGACGAAGTGACTGATCCCATGCTGCCGAGAAAAGCCTCTAGCTAGTTCGCACGCTGCCCGTACCCCAAACCGACACAGGTGGGCAGGTAGAGAATACCAAGGCGATCGGGAGAACTGTGGTTAAGGAACTCGGCAAAATACCTCCGTAACTTCGGGAGAAGGAGGACCCTATGAGGGTGAAAGGCTTCGCGCCTCGAGCCTGAAAGGGTGACACAAACCAGGGGAAAGCGACTGTTTACTAAAAACACAGCAGCGTGCGAAGTCGCAAGACGATGTATACGCTGTGACGCCTGCCCGGTGCCGGAAGGTTACGGGGAAGGGTTAGCCGCAAGGCGAAGCTCTGAACCTAAGCCCCGGTAAACGGCGGCGGTAACTATAACCGTCCTAAGGTAGCGAAATTCCTTGTCGGGTAAGTTCCGACCTGCACGAATGGCGTAACGACTTTCCTACTGTCTCAACCACAGACCCGGCGAAATTGAAGTACGAGTAAAGATGCTCGTTAGCTGCAGAAGGACGGAAAGACCCCGTGGACCTTTACTATAACTTGATGTTGGGTCTTGGTCTTGGTTGTGTAGGATAGGTGGGAGACTTGGAAGCTGTGGCGCCAGCCATGGTGGAGTCGCCGTTGAAATACCACCCTGCTAATGCCGGGACTCTAACCTAGGCCCGTTACCCGGGTCGGGAACAGCGTCAGGCGGGTAGTTTGACTGGGGCGGTCGCCTCCTAAATTGTAACGGAGGCGCCCAAAGGTTCCCTCAGGCTGGTTGGCAATCAGCCGTCGAGTGCAATGGCACAAGGGAGCTTGACTGCGAGACAAACTCGTCAAGCAGATGCGAAAGCAGGGCATAGTGACCCAGCGATTGCTTGTGGAAGCGTCGTTGCTCAACGGATAAAAGGTACCCCGGGGATAACAGGCTAATCTTCCCCAAGAGTCCATATCGACGGGAAGGTTTGGCACCTCGATGTCGGCTCATCGCATCCTGGGGCTGAAGCAGGTCCCAAGGGTTGGGCTGTTCGCCCATTAAAGCGGTACGCGAGCTGGGTTTAGAACGTCGTGAGACAGTTCGGTCCCTATCCTCTGCAGCCGTAGGAGATCTGAGGAAGGCTGTCCCTAGTACGAGAGGACCGGGACGGACGCAGCTCTGGTGTGCCAGTTGTCCTGCCAAGGGCACTGCTGGTTGGCCACCTGCGGGAAGGAGAAGCGCTGAAAGCATCTAAGCGCGAAACCTGTTCCGAGATGAGATCTCCCACTGGGTTAACCAGGTAAGGCCCGTGGCAGACCACCACGTTGATAGGCCGGAGGTGTACGCAGGGCAACCTGTTCAGCCGACCGGTACTAATCGGCCGAGGGCTTGGATGAACTCATGCTCGTGCTCGCTCTGAAGTGCTCAAGGGGCTGCCGGCGTTTTTGCTGGCGCCATTGACAACAGATTTCCGGTGGCTATGGCGGCGGGGCCACACCCGTTCCCATTCCGAACACGGCAGTTAAGCCCGCCCGCGCCGATGGTACTTGGGGGTAGACCCCCTGGGAGAGTAGGTCGCCGCCGGATTTTCTCACGCGAAAGAGCCCCCCGAATGGGGGGCTCTTCGTCGTTTAAGGCTCTCGAACGATGTCGACGGAGATCTCCACAGCGGGAACCGCCCCTCGGTTCTCGAGCCAGTGGAGGGTGTTCCTGTCCTCGGGCCAGCCCACGCCGGGCCCATAGTCGGTCGTGGCCCCGTCTCGATGATCCGTGATCGTTCCTTGCAGCACGTAGACGGTGCCCGGCCTGCCCTTGTGGTCGTGCATCGGACCGAAGACACCGCCCGGTTCGATGGTCACCATGCGCATTCGAAGCTGGCGTCCTGCCATGCCCTCGATCTCAGGGCCGAGGTCAACCGTCGCAAGGAGCTCGACCGTGACGCCTTTGGTGTCAGGTGCGACCTGTTCGGAGCTGATCGCGCCTACTCGACGATCTCGCTCGTCTGCAGCACCGGCTGGATCGTCGTGTAGTTGGCGACGTCGCCCATGATGTCGGCCATCCCGGGGGAGCTCATGGCTGCGCCGAGCGTCTCCATCGAGTCGAACTTGAAGTGCACCGCCGCCTCGTTCGGGCCGTCGAGGCCCTTGTCGATCTCGGCGCCCTTGAGGCCCCACGTCTTCACGCAGAGGGGGACGTGCTTCTCGCGGTAGTAGTCGTGGTCGAAGGACGCGCCCTCGGTCTTGGGATAGAACACGCTGACTCTGATCATGCGGGCAGTCTGCCGCGCTCATCGAGCGCCTGCTGCACCGAGCCGACCCAGCCGTCGCGTCTGGTGAAGAGCACGCCTCCCCAACCACACGACCGCGCGACCTCGACGTTCGTCGGGTCGTCGTCGAGCAGCACCGGCGCCGGCGTCTGCTGGTCGAGGCCGAGCCGCACGGCCGCCGCGTGCCAGAACCGGGCGTCACTCTTCACGGCCCCGAGCTCGGCCGATCCGAGCACGGCGTGCAGCGGCAACAGGGCGCCGAGCCGCTCGCGCAGGAAGGCGAGGCGCCGATGCTCCTGGTTGGTGGCGAGCACGACGGTCACGCCCTGATCCGCCCACGCCCGCACCGCCGCGACCACCGGTCCGTCGACGACGAAGTCAGCCTCGAACCAGCACTCGAGCACCTCGTCCACTGACGTCGACGAACCCAGTGAGCCAAGCGCGGCCTCGAGCGCGGGCTCAATTGGCTGCCGGCCGACGACGACTTCGTCCCAGTACGGAACGAAGAAGGCGTCGCGAAGAGCGCCCCGGTCGATGCCGAGGCGCTCCTGCAACACGTTGCCCCAGGGACCGAGACCGCCTCGCTGGGGATCGAGGAGCACGCCGTCGACGTCGACGGCGAGGATGGGTGTCAGAGCCGGCCGAGCACTGCGCCACACGAGCTCTGGTCGACGCCGCCCGTCTCGTCGACGTCGATCCGCGTGAGCTTGCCGTCGTCGATGATCGCCGCGTAGCGCTTCGAGCGGGCGCCGAGGCCGAAGGCCGAGCCGTCGAGCTCGAGGCCCATCGCCTTCGTGAAGTCGCCGTTCCCGTCGGCCAGCATCACGATCTTCTCGCCGACGTTGTGGGCCTTGCCCCATGCGTCCATTACGAACGCGTCGTTGACTGCGATGCAGGCGACTCGGTCGACGCCCTTGGCGAACAGCTCGTCGGCCTGCTCCACGAACCCGGGCAGGTGGATCTTGTCGCACCCCGGCGTGAAGGCGCCCGGGACACCGAACAGGACGGTGCGGCCCTTGGCGAAGAGCTCACCGGTCTTCACGGGCTCGGGCATCCCGGTGGCCCCCGGCTGCTTGATCTCGACATCCGGGATTGCATCTCCAGCAGCGATCACAGCTTCTCCTCTTCTCGCAACGCGCGTGCGCGTGAACATCGTGAGTCTGCGCGTGAAGATACGGCCCGAGTGCATGGGTTGCCTCATCGTCTTATCGTCCGCCCGTGCGCTTGACGACGAGCTCGGACGTCGCGGGCATCCGCAAGGTGCTCGGCGAGGCGTTCGCCCCTGATCCTCTGTTCGAATGGCTCTTTCCTCACGATGCGACGCGGGTTGATGCCACCGCGGCCTGGCTCGGCCTCTTCGTCGAGCGATACCTCAGCCGCACACCGATCCACGTCATCGCCGACGACCAGGTTGCTGCCGTCGCCATCTGGCAACCACCGGGGGAGACGGCGTTGCCCGTCGCCGTCGGGCCGCCGACGATCGGTGGCCTCCTCGGCGCCCTGCTCGGCCCGGAGCGAGCCGCCGAGCTCGGCGACGCTTTGCGGGCGATCGGCTCCGTGCGCCCGACTCGCCGGCATGCCTACCTGCAGTTTCTCGCGGTCAGCCCGGAGCACCAAGGCCACGGGATGGGACGGCGAGTGATCATGCCGGGGATGGCCGCCGCGGACGCCGAGGGCGTCGGCATCCATCTGGAGACGACGAACCCGGCGAACCTCGACTTCTACCGATCGCTGGGCTTCGAGGTGTCGCACCAGCTGCGCCTCGAGCCCCGGGGGCCCGAGATGTGGGCGATGTGGAAGGCGCCCAAGTGAGCCTCGATCCTTCGCTGAACGGGCTCGAGCAGCTGCGGGCGTTGTTCGGCGAGGAGGGCCCCGGCGTCGGCATCACCCGACTGCTCGGCATCACCACTGACGCGCTCGAGGAGGGGCACGTCGCCTTCGGTCTCGAGCCGCGGCCCGAGATGTGCAACCCGGCGGGCACCGTGCACGGCGGCATCGCCGCGACGTTGCTCGACAGCGCTATGTCGTGCGCCGTGCACTCGACCCTGCAGGTGGGCGAGCGGTACACGACGGTCGATCTCCACATCCACTTCACGCGGGCGATCCGGCCCGACCACGGGCACATCGTCGCTGTCGGCGACGTGGTGCATCGAGGGCAGCGGGTGGGCACCGCCGAGGGCCGTCTCGTGGACCGTGACGGCAAGCTCCTCGCACACGGCACGACGACCTGCCTCGTGATGCCGGGCATCTCCTAGGCTGCGCGTCATGCCCGGCAAGCGCCCACCTCCTCGCGGCGCGCCCAAGGGCAAGGGCGCTGCGCCCCACAGCAAGAGCGCGGCGCCCCACAGCAAGAGCGCGGCGCCGTCGAAGGGCAAGCCTGTGGCGCCGAAGGGCAAGGGCGGCGCGGCCGCGAAGAGCCAGGCGCGACCCGGTGTTCCGCAAGCGGCGATCGACGCGTCGAACGCCGCCCGACGCGCGGGCCTGGGCAGCGTCGCCCGCAAGGGCGCGAGCGAGGTCGTATCGCCGAGGAAGGGCGCCGCACCCGAGCGCACTGCTCCGCCGCGTTGGACCGGCGACGAGTGGACCGACGAGGGGGACGTCCGGCAAGAGGCGCGCGGCGCCGTCGAGCGCGGCACGACGAAGCGCCCCGCGAGGACGGTCAACCGTGACACCGGGAGCAGCGCGCCGGTGGCGAACCTTCCCGCCGATGTGGTCAGAGACTTCGACGCGGCGGCGGGCCCGCGAGGTGGCCCGAAGCTGCAACAGCGCTTCGCGAATGCGCGTCGCGCGTTCGAGCGCGACCGCTTCGGCGAGGCCCGGCGGCTGCTCGAGCCTCTCGTGCGCGAGGCTCCCGGCGCTGCGGGCGTCCGTGAGCTGTACGGCCTCACGCTCTATCGCCTGGGCGAGTACCGAAAAGCCGCGAAGGAGCTCGAGGCGTTCCGGACGTTGAGCTCGTCGTCTGAGCTCAATGCCGTGCTCGCAGACTGCTACCGAGCGCTTCATCGGTGGACCGCGGTCACGGAGCTCTGGGACGAGCTGAAGTCGGCTTCGCCCGATCCCGCGATCGTCGCCGATGGCCGCATCGTGATGGCCGGCGCCCTCGCCGATCAGGGCAAGCTGCCGGCGGCGATCGAGCTGCTCGAGCGTGGAGCCGGGCACCCGCGGCGTGCGCAGCTGCATCACCTGAAGCAGTGGTACGCGCTCGCCGATCTCTACGACCGCGCGGGTGACGTTCCCCGCGCCCGCTCGCTGTTCACTCGCGTGCGTCAGGCCGACCCGTCATTCGCGGACGTGACACAGCGACTGAAGTCCCTCGGCTGAATGTCACACCCCCTGCGTAGGGTCTGACCACTTCCCTCCTGATCTCGTGGCTTGCAGTTTCGAAGGGAAGTCCCGATGAACATCGTCCTGCTGCACGGTGTGCTCGCTCGTGAGCCTGAGCTGCGCGAGCTGCCCTCGGGCGACCATGTCGCCTCGTTCGACCTGACGGTCCGCGACGACGGCCACGACACCGACGTCGTGCCGATCTCGTGGCACGGCGCCCCGGTCACCGTGCTCGACAAGCTCGAGCCCGGCGGCGAGCTGATCGTCACGGGCAGGGTCCGCAGGCGGTTCTTCCGGGCCGGCGGCGCGACCCAGAGCCGCACCGAGGTCGTCGCGACTGCGGTGGTGCTGACACGCCAGGCCAAGTCCGTCGACAAGGCGATCGCGGCGGCGTTGGCGACGGGCGACGAATGGCTCCCGCTCTGAGCCCCAGCGGTACGCTCGCGGCATGCCCGACATCGCATCCCTCCTCGGTGATGAGGCCGAGTCGCTGCTCGGCCACACGGCGAAGGCCATCCCGCGCGACGAGCTCTCGTTGCCGGGCCCCGATTACATCGACCGAGTCTTCGTCGACACCGACCGCAACCCGAACGTGGTCCGAAACCTCGGCGCGCTTCTCGGCCACGGCCGGCTCGCGGGCACGGGCTATGTCTCGATCCTCCCCGTCGACCAGGGCATCGAGCACAGCGCGGCGGCCTCCTTCGCGCCGAACCCGGCGTACTTCGACCCGATCAACATCGTCAAGCTCGCCATCGAGGGCGGTTGCAACGCGGTCGCGACCACGTTCGGCGTGCTCGGCATGGCGTCGCGCCGCTACGCGCACCGCATCCCGTTCATCGCGAAGATCAACCACAACGAGCTGCTCACCTATCCGAACCAGGCCGATCAGGTGCTGTTCGGCAGCGCGCAGCAGGCGTGGGACTTGGGCGCGGTGGGCATCGGCGCGACCATCTACTTCGGCTCCGAAGAGTCCACGCGTCAGCTGCAAGAGGTGAGCGAGGCGTTCGCCGAGGCGCATCAGCTCGGCATGTTCACCGTGCTCTGGTGCTACCTGCGCAACTCGGCGTTCAAGAAGGACGGCGTCGACTACTCACTCGCCGCTGATCTGACCGGGCAGGCGAACCATCTCGGGGTCACGATCCAGGCCGACATCATCAAGCAGAAGGCGCCAGAGAACAACGGCGGGTTCACGGCGCTCAACTTCGGCCGTACGTCGCCGCTCGTCTACGACGAGCTGACGACCGATCACCCGATCGACCTCACCCGGTGGCAGGTCGCGAACTGCTACATGGGGCGCATCGGGCTCATCAACTCCGGCGGTGAGTCGAAGGGCGCTGCCGACCTGGCCCAAGCTGTGCGCACTGCGGTCATCAACAAGCGCGCCGGCGGAATGGGCCTGATCAGCGGACGCAAGGCGTTCCAGCGGCCCATGGCCGACGGCGTCGCGCTGCTGAACGCCGTCCAGGACGTCTATCTCGATTCGAGCGTGACGATCGCCTGAGATCTTCCGGGCTGTCTCATCAAGCGGCATGCATTGAGTGCCGTTTACCCGCCGGTAGTCTCGACTTCACACGATCGACCGCGCGTCCCAGGGGGATCCGTGACTGACACAGCACGTCAGGAGGCGCCCGAGGAGCTGCATCGGGTCGTCATCCGGTTCGCCGGCGACTCCGGCGACGGTATGCAGCTCACCGGTGATCGCTTCACGAGCGCCAGTGCCCTCTTCGGCAACGACCTTTCGACGCTGCCCGAGTTCCCCGCCGAGATCCGCGCTCCCGCCGGCACGCTCGCGGGGGTCTCGTCGTTCCAGGTGCACATCTCCGACCACGAGATCACGACACCGGGCGATGCACCGAGCGTCCTCGTCGCCATGAACCCCGCGGCGCTCAAGGCCGACCTCGATCGGCTCGAGCCGGGCGGCACGTTGATCGTCAACATCGACACGTTCGACGAGCGGAACCTCGCGAAGGCGGGCTACACCGAGAGCCCCCTCACCGATGGCAGCCTCAAGAGCTACACCGTGTACGAGGTGCCGATGACCTCGCTCACCAAGGAGGCGACGGTCGCCCTCGGCGTGAAGCCGCGCGACGCCGACCGGTCGAAGAACTTCTTCGCGCTCGGCCTCGTGTCGTGGATGTACACGCGCCCGGTCGACACCACGCTCAAGTGGATCGAGGAGCGGTTCGCGAAGAACGAGCAAGTGCTCGCGTCGAACACCGCCGCGTTCAAGGCCGGCTACCACTTCGGTGAGACCGCCGAGCTCTTCGGGCACGCCTATCAGGTCAAGCCGGCGAAGCTCACGCCCGGCACCTACACGAACATCACCGGCAACGTCGCGCTCGCGTGGGGAGTGGTCGCCGCCGGCCAGCTCGCGAAGCTGCCGGTGTTCCTCGGGTCCTACCCGATCACGCCGGCCTCCGACATCCTCCACGAGCTCTCGAAGCACAAGAACTTCGGCATCCGCACCTTCCAGGCCGAAGACGAGATCGCGGCCGCGGGCTCGGCGCTCGGCGCGGCGTTCGCCGGACATCTCGGCGTCACCACGACGAGCGGCCCGGGCGTCGCCCTGAAGTCAGAGACGATCAGCCTCGGCGTGAGCCTCGAGCTGCCGTTGCTCGTGATCGACATCCAGCGGGGCGGCCCGTCGACGGGCCTGCCCACCAAGACCGAGGCCGCCGACCTTCTGATGGCGATGTACGGCCGTCACGGCGAGTCGCCGCTTCCGATCGTCGCGGCGATGAGCCCATCGCACTGCTTCTTCGCGGCCATCGAAGCGGCACGTATCGCGATCAAGTACCGCACGCCGGTGATCCTGCTCTCCGACGGCTACTTGGCGAACGGCGCCGAGCCGTGGCTGCTCCCCGACCTGTCCACGCTTCCCGACATCTCCGTGCCATTCGCCGACAAGCCGAACCACGTGCGCGAAGACGGCACCGAGGTCTTCTGGCCGTACCTGCGCGATCCCGACACGCTCGCTCGCCCGTGGGCGGTGCCGGGCACGCCCGGGCTGATGCACCGCGTCGGAGGCCTCGAGAAGGAAGACGGCTCGGGCGACATCTCCTACACGCCCGAGAACCACGGGCGCATGGTCGCGCTCCGCGCCGCGAAGGTCGCCGGCATCGCGAAGGACATCCCGCTGGTCGAGGTGCACGGCGACGCCGATGCCGAGGTGCTGGTGCTCGGATGGGGCTCGACATGGGGAACGATCGATGCTGCCGTCGGCCGGGCCCGCGCGCACGGCAAGAAGGTGGCGCACGCGCACCTCATGCATCTCAACCCGTTCCCGGCCAACCTGGGCGAAGTCTTGCGCAGCCATCGCCGGGTCCTCATCCCCGAGATGAACACGGGCCATCTCTGGCGCATGGTCCGCGCAGAGTTCCTCGTCGACGCTCGCGCCGTGAACAAGGTGCAGGGCACCCCGTTCACCGCCGGCGAGCTCGAGACCGCCATCCTGGAGGCTTGCAATGACTGACACGGCGCCGGCGACCACGAAGAAGGACTGGACCAGCGACCAAGAGGTGCGCTGGTGCCCAGGCTGTGGCGATTACTCGATCCTCACCGCCGTGCAGATGCTGATGCCCGAGCTCAATGTGAAGCCCGAGAACACGGTGTTCGTGTCGGGCATCGGCTGCTCGAGCCGGTTCCCGTACTACATGAACACCTACGGCGTGCACGGCATCCACGGGCGCGCCCCGGCGATCGCGACCGGCGTCGCGATGGCCCGGCCTGACCTGGACGTGTGGGTGATCACCGGTGACGGCGACGGCCTGTCGATCGGTGGCAATCACCTCATCCACGCGCTGCGCCGCAACGTGAACCTGACGATCTTGCTCTTCAACAACCAGATCTACGGCTTGACGAAGGGCCAGTACTCGCCCACGAGCGAGGTCGGCAAGGTCACGAAGTCGACGCCGTTCGGTTCGCTCGACTACCCGTTCAGCCCGGTGAGCCTCGCGCTCGGCGCCGAGGCTGGGTTCGTTGCCCGAACCCACGACATGGATCGCAAGCACATGATGGAGACGTTCCGTCGCGCGCACGACCACAAGGGCGCTGCGTTCGTCGAGATCTACCAGAACTGCAACGTCTTCAACGACGGGGCGTTCGAGACGATCCTGTCACGCGAGGCCCGTTCGTCGATGCTCATCAACCTCGTGCACGGTGAGCCGATCCGCTTCGGCGCCGAGAACGAGAAGGGTGTCGCGATGGGCTCAGACGGGCGACTGCGCATCGTCGATGTCGCTGAGGTCGGCGAGAGCGCGCTGCTCGTGCACGACGAGCACGCACCCGACCCCGGTCTCGCGTTCGCGCTGTCGCGGCTGAGCCACAGCCCGACGACGCCCACGCCGGTTGGCGTGTTCCGCGACGTCGACCGGGCCGAGTTCGCGTCCGAGACCTCGCGTCAGCTGATGCTTGCGAGCGAGAAGGGCCCTGGCGACCTCGGTCGGCTGCTCGCGTCCGGCGGCACCTGGGACGTCAACTAGCCGCTCAGTCGAGCATCCGGAACACGGTGCCCGTCTTGGGCTTCGGTGCGAAGAACGTGGTCTTCGGGGGCATCAGCTTGCCCGCGTGGGCGGTCGCGGCGATCTGATCGACGGTCGCCGGCCGCAGCAGCACGCCGACGGTGTCCGGCTCGGCGCGCACCCGATTGACGACGTTCCCGACTCCGTGCTGATAGGTGATCTCGTGGCTCCCGAACGCCGGGCGCGCGGCCTCGAGTCGGCTCGAGTCGAGGTCGTCGACGCCGTCGAACGCCTCGGGGCGGGGTCGCAGCAACCAGAACCCGTCGGGTCGCACGAGCGCGAGCGCGCCCGCATCGGCCATGCGGCTCGTGATCGTCGGGGCGCCGTCGAGCGGGCCCGCGTCGAACGGCTCGAACCACGGCTCGAGCGCCGCGAGCACATCGAGCTGCGCGTCGACCTCTGACAGCACGCGGTGGATGGGCAGCACGTGCAGCTGCTCGGCCGCGAGCTCGACGATGAACGCCATCACGAAGTCGGGCGGACCGCCCGGCTCGTGGCGCTCCTCTTTGTAGGCGAGGGAGGTCGAGTAGCGGTGGTGGCCATCTGCGATGACGACGGGAGACGCCGCGACCGCGTCACGAATCGCCGCGATCACACCGGGCTCGCGCACCCGGTAGAGGCGGTGGTGCACGCCGTCGTCGTCGGTCCAACGCGCGTCCGGGGGACCGGGGAGCTCGCACAGCGCGCCGAGCCCCGGGGTCAGCGACAACCCCCACACTGCAGAGAGGTTGGCGCGGCACGAACGCAGCATCTGGAGGCGATCACTGTGCGCCTTCGGGGTCGTCTGCTCGTGAGGGAACACGCCCTTCGTTCCCGGCTCGCTGAGCTCGAGCGCGCCGATCACACCCGCGGTCTGCAGCGCGTGCCCAGCCTCGTCGTGGTACCCCATGCGGTACACGTAGAACGCGGGTCCGTCGTCCGTGCGCAGCACACCGTCGTCGAGCCACTGGTGCAGCAGGTAGCGCGCGTTCTCGTAGCGATCACGATCCTCTGCCTCCGCCGGAAGGTCGATGTGCACGACGTTCCACCGTGATCGCGCGCCGAGCATCGCCCGTTCGGCGTCGTCGATGACGTCGTAGGGCGGGGCAGTGACGTCGGCGAGGTCGAGCCGCTCGGTGTCGTACAAGACGCCGGAGAAAGGCTCGAACCGGGGCACTCGGAATGACTAGCAGATGGGCTCGTCCGGTCTGCATGCAACAATGCCGCCATGCCGCGAGCCGACAACAACGGGATCGAGATCGAGTTCGACACCATCGGCGACCCGCAGGACGAGCCGCTCCTGCTCGTCATGGGGTTCACCGCGCAGCTGATCGCTTGGGACGAGAAGCTCTGTCAGCTGTTCGCCGACAAGGGCTTCTTCGTCATTCGGTACGACAACCGAGACTGCGGGCTGTCGTCTCATCTCGACGGCGTCGCTGTCGACATGGCCGAGCTCTTCAACGCCCGGTTGAGCGGTGCCGCGGCGCCGCCGGTGCCGTACTCCCTCTCCGACATGGCGGCCGACGGCATGGCCGTGCTCGACGCGCTCGGCATCGATCGGGCGCACGTCGTGGGCGCGTCGATGGGCGGGATGATCGTGCAGACGATGGCGATCGAACACCCGGAGCGGTTGCGCACTGTCACGTCGATCATGTCGATGACCGGTGAGCCGGACTACGGCCAGGCGGCACCCGAGGCGATGGCGGCCTTGATGCGGCCGCCGCCGCTCGACCGCGCTGAAGCGATCGAAGCCTCCGTCGTTGGCTCGAAGATCTTCAGCAGCCCTCACTACTTCGACGCGGCGGCAGTGCGGGAACGGGCAGCGGCGTCGTTCGACCGGGCGTTCTATCCCGAGGGCGCAGGCCGCCAGATGGGCGCGATCGTCGCGAGCGGCGACCGAGCCGAGAACCTCCGCAACGTGCGGCTGCCGTTCCTCGTGATCCACGGCCGCGCCGACACGCTGATCGGGCTGAGCGGCGGCGAGCGCACTGCCGAGCTCGTGCCGGGAGCGAACCTCGTGGTGCTCAACGACATGGGTCACGACCTACCCGAGCCGTTGTGGCCGTTCATCGTCGACACGATCGCGAGCCACGCCACCCACGCCATCGGGTGACCACCCCGCGCAGCGCCAGCGACGCGCGTACCGTCGTCTGCGATCTCGACGGCGTCATCTGGCTCGCCGACCACGCGATCGCGGGCTCCGCCGACGCGATCGCACGCCTGCGGGCGAGCGGACGCAGAGTTCTCTTCGTCACGAACAACTCCTCGGTGCGAGTCGGCGATGTCGTCGCCAAGCTCGAGCGCTTCGGCATCCCGGCCGAGGGCGATGTGGTCACGTCCGCGATGGCGGCCGCGCGTCTCATGCAGCCCGGGCAGCGCGCTGTGGTGCTCGGAGGTCCGGGAGTGGTCGAGGCGCTCGAAGCGCGAGGAGTCGAGGCGCTTCGGGAAGGGCCTGCCGATGCCGTCGTCGTCGGCTTCCATCGCGACTTCGACTACGAGCGGATGAAGGTCGCGTCCGACACGATCCGCGGCGGCGCGGTCCTGATCGGCACGAACGACGACGTCACTTATCCGACTCCTGACGGGCCGATCCCGGGCGGGGGCGCGATCCTCGCCGCGGTCGCGGCCGGGTCGGAGGTGCTGCCAGTAGTCGCCGGAAAGCCTCACCCGGCGATGGCCGCGTTGGTCCGCGAAGTCGTCGGTGACGTGCCGCTGCTCATGGTGGGCGATCGTCCCGACACCGACGGTCTGTTCGCGGTACGGCTCGGATGCGAGTTCGGGTTGGTCCTCTCGGGCATCGTGCGCCGCGATCAGGACCTGTCGAAGATCGAGCCCCGCCCGACGCTTGTCGCGACCGACCTTGCCGCGCTGGTCGACGCGGTCCTCGTCGACACCGGCCTCAGCGGTAAGGACTCGGCGGGCTCCACGGGTCGCTGACCGCAGGCGGGCGTGCGCGTGGCCGCATGATCCACGCGACCGCCGCGCCGAACGCGAACCCGGCGACGTGCGCCATCCACGCGACGTCGCCCCCGCGGTTGAAGATGAACTGCAACGCGAACCAGACCAACAAGACGACGCGCGCCTCTATCTCTCTGAACCACACGAGGATGGCGAAGAAGAGGGTGAAGATCTTCGCTCTCGGGAACCACACCAAGTACGCGCCCATCACCCCCGCGATCGCACCGGATGCGCCGATGACGGGCACCGTGCTCGAGGGGTCGAGAAGGACTTGCCCGATGGTCGCGAAGATCCCGGCGAGCACGTAGAAGAGCAGGTAGAGCGCCCAGCCGAGCCGGTCTTCGACGTTGTTGCCGAACACCCACAGGAACAGCATGTTGAAGCCGAGGTGGAGAATTCCCCCGTGCAGGAACATCGAGGTGATCACCGCGAGGTACACGTTCTTGCCGGGGAACAGGGCGGGGCTGTCATCGCGCTTGTCGCACGCGGAGCGGTCGCCTCCGACGAACGTCTCCCGCGCTTCGTTGATCGTCAGCGGGCGCCCCTGCGTGAGCTCGCAGGGGATCGCGGCGAACTCGAGGTCGAAGCGGATCTCGCTGTCGATGCGCACCGTGCCCCCGTCGATCTGCACGATGTCGGTGCCCCGCAAGGGTGATTGCACGAGGAAGAAGACCGCGACGTTGATCGCGATCAGCACGATCGTCGCGACCGGGCGGCGTCGCGTCGGGATGTCGTCCCGGAGGGGGATCACCGTCGACGACCATACCGATGCCGGTCATGGATAGCGTGTTGCCCCATGGCACAGCTCGATGCGATCCGGAAGTACCTCGAAGCCGGCATGGCCTTCACCCAGACGACTCGGGCGAGGGCCGAAGAGGTGGTCACCAGCTTGGTCCGGGCGGGCGAGCTGCAGAGCGAGCAGACCCAGCAACAGGTGCAGGAGCTCGTCGACCGCAGCCGTGAGAACACCGAGCGGATCCTCAACGCGGTGCGCACCGAGGTGATGGATCAGCTCTCGACGCTCGGCTTCGCCACGAAGGCCGACCTCGCCGAGCTCGAGCGCAAGGTCGATCGACTCAAGACCACGCGGGCGACGTCGTCGACCACGAAGAAGGCGAGCAAGAAGACGGCGACGAAGAAGACGGCCGCGAAGAAGTCGGCCGCGAAGAAGTCGGCCGCGAAGAAGGCGCCGGCCAAGAAGACGGCGAAGGCGAGCAAGAAGGCACCGGCGACCAAGGGGTGACCGCCGCTCGTCGCCGGCTCGACGCCGAGCTCGTGCGACGCGGGCTGGCCCCGAGCCGAGAGGCGGCGCAGCGCGTGATCGACTCGGGTCTGGTGACGGTCGCGGGCGCGCCGGCCGACAAGCCGAGTCGGATGGTCGCGGCGGCTGAGCCGATCGAGCTGGTCGCGCCTCCCTCGCGCTTCGTGAGCCGAGGCGGCGACAAGCTCGCCGGTGCGCTCGATCGATTCGCCATCGACGTCGCCGCGCGGACCGCGCTCGACGCGGGAGCATCGACCGGCGGGTTCACCGACTGCCTCCTGCAATCCGGCGCGGCGCGCGTCGTCGCAGTCGACGTCGGGCACGGGCAGCTCGACCCGCGACTGCGCGCAGACCCGCGCGTCGAAGTACACGAACGGTTGAACGTCCGCACGCTCGCTCCCGGGGCGCTCGGCACCTTCGACGTCGTCGTCGCCGACCTCTCCTTCATCTCGTTGAGGGCCGTGCTCGACGCGCTGCTCGGCGCCTGTGGTGTCGACACCGATCTCGTGCTGCTGGTGAAGCCGCAGTTCGAGGCGGGCAAGGTCGCGGCCGACCGGGGCCGGGGCGTGATCACCGACCCGGCGACGTGGCGATCGGTCCTCGAGGACGTGGAGAGCGCGCTGCACGCCCGTGGAGCGGTCATCATGGGATGGATGGTGTCGCCGCTGCGTGGGTCGAAGGGAAACGTCGAGTTCTTCGTCCACGCCCGGACCGCGGGTGGCGGGGCCGCTGGTGCCGCTGGTGCCGCGACAGTTGCCGGTCGCACCATCGACGATGCGATCGAGGAGGCCGAGCGGCCGTGAGCGCCGTGACCCTGGTCGTGCACAACCAGCGTCCGAATGCCGCCGAGCTGCGCGCGTCAGGCGGCGCAGTGGCTGCAGGAGCGGGGTCACGAGGTGCGGATGCCCGAGGCCGACGCGGAGGCCGTGAAGCTCCGTGCCCTCGCGGTCCCGGACGAGAAGCTCGCGGATGACGTCGTCCTCGCGGTGAGCCTCGGCGGCGACGGCACGATGCTGCGGACGGTCGACCTGGTCGAGGAGGAAGAGGTCCCGGTTCTCGGCGTGAACGTCGGTCTCCTCGGATATCTCACCGAGGTCGAGCCCAACGCGATGACGCTCGCCCTCGAGCGCTTCTTTGATGGTGACTACGGCATCGAGGACCGGATGATGCTGTCGGTCACGATCCGGTCGAAGCGCTCGATCCTCGACGGGTGGAGCTTTCGGGCCCTGAACGAGGCGGTGGTCGAGAAGACGCAGTCCGGGCACACCGTGCGGATGCTCGTGAGCATCGGGGGCGAGGTGTTCACGTCGTATGCAGCGGACGGGCTCATCGTCGCGACACCGACAGGGTCCACTGCATACTCGCTGTCGGCGCGGGGTCCCATCGTGTCGCCCCGGCATCGGGCCCTCGTCCTCACCCCGGTCTCGCCGCACATGTTGTTCGACCGCTCGCTCATCCTCGATCCGGGTGAGCCGCTCAGCCTCGAGGTGATCGGCCACCGCCCCGCGACGTTGTCGGTCGACGGGACGAGCGTCGGCGAGCTCGGCGAGGGCGACATCGTCGACTGCTCGCCCTCTGATCGCAGCGCGCGGCTCGTCACGTTCGGCCGCCGCAACTTCCACAGCATCCTGAAGGCGAAGTTCGGCCTGAGTGATCGCTGACGGGGCAACCGCGGACCCGTGCTGACCGACCCGTGCTGACCGAGCTCGCTGTTCGCAACCTTGGGGTGATCGAGGAGCTCGTCCTCGTGCTCACTCCCGGGATGACCGCCCTCACCGGCGAGACCGGCGCGGGGAAGACTCTGCTCGTCGACGCCATCGAGCTGCTCGTCGGCGGTCGGGCCGACAGCGGCGTCGTGCGGCACGGCGCGGGGGAGTGCTCGATCGAGGGGCGGTTCGTCGTCGACGACACCGAGGTCGTGTTGAGCCGAGTCGTCCCTCGTGACGGACGCTCACGCGCCTATCGCAACGGCCGGCTCGCGACCGTCGCGCAGCTTGCCGAGGAAGGCAGGCGCCTCGTCGACCTGCACGGACAGCACAGCCACCAGTCGTTGCTGAGTGTGGCCGAGCAACGCTCGGCGCTCGACAGGTTCGGCGGGGTCGATCTGAGCGCGCTGCGCGCCGCGCGGGCGCGGGTCGCTGAGCTCGATGCCGAGCTCGCCGCGCTCGGTGGCGACGAGCGTGCGCGGGCCAGAGAGATCGACCTCCTGCGTTACCAAGTCGACGAGCTCGACGGCGCACACCTCGATGACGCCGACGAGGATCGCGGGCTCGAGGTCGAAGAGGATCGGCTGGCGGACGCGACGGCCCACCGCGACGCTGGCGCTCGGGCCGTCGATGCCCTCACCGGTGACGGCGGAGCGCTCGATGCGCTGGGGATCGCGAGAGCGGGTCTCGCCGGCCGCGCGCCGTTCGCCGAGCTCGAGGCACGGCTGCACGCGCTCGAGGCCGAGGCGGCCGACATCGGCGCAGAGCTGCGCCACCTGGGCGACGAGATCGCCGATGATCCCGAGCGCCTGGCGGAGGTGCGAGCCCGCCGCCAGCTGCTGAGGGAGCTCATCCGGAAGTACGGCGAGACCCTGCACGAGGTCATCGCCTACCGAGACGAGGCTCGCGAGCGACTCGACCTCCTGGTCTCGCACGACGCTCGGGCCGCCGCGCTCGAGTCGCAGCGAGGTGCCGCGCTCGCCGATGCCGACGCCGAGGCGCGACGAGCAGGCGCCGCGCGTCGTGCCGCTGCGCCTCGCCTCGGGTCCGCGGTGCAATCGCACCTCCTCGAGCTCGCGTTGCCGAAGGCGCGCGTCGAGATCGATGTCGACGGCGAGTCCGGCGACGCGGTCAGCTACCGGTTCGCGGCCAACCCGGGCGAAGACCTGGCGCCGCTCGCGCGGGTCGCCTCCGGTGGCGAGCTGGCGCGCACGATGCTCGCGCTCCGCCTGGTCGTCACCGAAGCGCCGCCGACGCTGGTGTTCGACGAGGTCGACGCGGGAATCGGCGGGCAAGCCGCACTCGCCGTGGGCCGCGCCCTCGCCAGTCTGGGGGCGACGCACCAAGTGCTCGTCGTGACCCATCTCGCGCAGGTCGCCGCATACGCCGACGCGCAGATCGCCATCGACAAGCGCGAGGCGAACTCGCGCACGACGGTGAGCGCGTCGCCGGTGTCGGGCGAAGCCCGCGCCGTCGAGCTCTCACGGATGCTCTCGGGCATGCCGTCGAGCGCCACCGCACGCGACCACGCCGAGGAGCTGCTCGAGACCGCCGCCCGCGAACGCGGCCGCTGACACCTCGCCCCCCGCCCCCCCGACCGTTCGCGCGGTAGCAGCACTATGCCGCGGGCTGTCGCGCGGACGTGGCCACGGCGCGCCGGTAGAGCCGCTCTACCACCGACACCAGGTACTCGTCCGTCATGGCCGAGGTGAACGTCACGGGCGACCACTCGGCCACGAGAAGGTCGTCTCGCCGCGCGTGGTCGGCGTCGAACGAGGAGCGGAATCGATGTGTGTCCCAACCGTCGAGCTCGATGGCGATGCGCTGCTCTGGGTAGGCCAAGTCGATCCGGACGCGTCGTCCTGCGAGCTCCATCCGGTACTGCTGTCGAGGCGGCGGTAACCCCGCGCCGACCAGCGAGCGCAACGCTCGCGTCTCGAGATCACTGTCGCCCGGCGAATATCCGGGGAGGCGTTCCGCGAGGACGCTGCGGATCCCTCGCGCGAGCGACCTGGCGCCGGGTCGAGCCGTTCGGTACAGCGTCTGAGACCCTCGAGCGTGAGGAGCTTGCGCCGTAGGGCATCGTCGACGATGTAGCCGAGTTCCTTCGTCGTCACTCGACCGGACACATCGACGATGGATCGCGCCACGGTGACTGTGGGGATCGGACCGCGGAAGGTGAGATCAGCGTCGAACAGGGCGCCGGATCGCCGGCCGATGACTCCGTCGAGGCGCGACTTCCTTCCCAGGGGAGTGAGGACCTCGATCGCGTCGGGGACCTCGACAAAGCCGCGCACCGCTGACAGCCTCGCGGTGGTGGCATGCGAGGCGTAGGCGGGGGGGCGTGACAGGGTGACCGCCAACACGGCCTGTTCCCAAGATGGCGGCACGCCCGCCAGGGCGTAGACACTCGGACGGATCTCGGTCCAGATGCCCGATCTGAGGCGATGTGTGATCTGGCCCTCAGTCAGTCCGCATGCAAGGCACTGCTCCCGCGTGATGAGCCCGAGCTGCCGTTGGAAGAACCAGATGATCCTCGCCGCGTCCGCCATCCCGGGAGCATTGCTCAGGGGTGTGACATTCCCGTTCGGAGGACGAGGGTTCGCGCGGTAGCCGCACTATGCCGCGGGCAATCGCGCGAACGGTGGGGGCGCACGGGACTGGCACGAACGTGTTCGCGCGGTTGGCGCACTATGCCGCGGGCTACCGCGCGAACGGTGGGGGAAACGTCTGGTGGGGTCAGAAGAAGGTGCTGCACCAGGGGAGGGGGTGGTGCGCGAAGAGCTGGTCGGCGCGGGCGACCGCCCCGGCGCGGCGTTCGACCACCCGCCCGGCGGAGGCGAGCGCGGTGAAGCTCGCGCCGCCGAGATACAGCGCGCCGAGGTCGGCGATCGTCATCTCGAGGTCGGCGGCTCGCCGGACCGGCTTGCACGTCGCCGCGCCCGCCTCGTCGGCATCGAGCTCGAACCGTCCGCCGAGGCCGAGGAACGGGTCGGCGACGTCGAGCACCAGCCGCCCTGGTCGGCCGTAGGTGCGGGCCGTCAACGCGCTCGCCACGTCGAGCACTCGCAGCCAGAGCTGATCTTGGAGCTTCATCTCCAGACGCCGGGGATCGGCCAGCATCCAGCGCACCGGCTCGTCGGGCGGCCGCATGCCCGCCTTCACGCCCTTCACGAGGTCGATGTCGAGGAGGTACCGCCACAGTGCGACGTACGCCGACGGCGAGCCGAAGAGGTCGTGCACCTCGACGTGGCCTGGTTTCTCCCACCAGCTGTCGCGGTCGAGGATCTCGTAGGCCATGCCGCCGTCGGGCTTGCCTTTCGGGTCTTCGTGCAACACGTAGATCTCGGGCGGCGTGGGATCGCCCTCGGGGATCGGGCCGTACATCCGCGGATGCGCCCAGCGCACGGGCGGACGGTTGATCGAACCCGCGCGATCGCGATCGTGCCGCTCGAAGACGGCGGGGAACATCTCGAGCGCCTCGGCGCGCGTGATGAGCCGGAGGCGACCTGGATCCTCGAACGGCTGGGCGAACGCACCGTGATCGGTCTCGATCGTGATGTCGGCGGCAGTCGTGGCGAGGCCATAGCCGAATCGGCCGTAGATGATGCTCTCGGTCGCGCCGAGGATCGCGACCGGTTGGCCGATCTCGGCCGCGTCTTCGAGCTGCGCGCGCATGAGGCTCGTGAGGATGCCGCGACGCGTGTGCGTCGGCATCACGCCGACCGCGGTGACACCTGCCGCGGCGATCCGCCCGCCGCCCGGGACGACCATGTCGAACGGCCACGCGGCGGCGGTGCCGACGATCTCCTTGCCCTCGTAGGCGGCGAACGAGCGGCTCGACAGGTAGCCCGGCCGGCGCATCTCGAGCTGCGCCTCGGTGGGGCTCGGCTGCACCAGAGCCGTCCAGAACGTGCGCGCGAAGGCGTCGCTCTCCTCCGGGCCGGCGAGTCTGACGGTGAACTTCATGGGGGGCAGTCTGGCAAGCAGCCTCCACCTCGTTCGGGAATTCCCGCGCTACCCTCCACCGGGTTGTCCGCGGGGTGGCCAGACCCGCCCAATCGAGAAGGAGCGTCGTGACGAAGCACATCTTCGTGACCGGAGGCGTGGCCAGCTCCCTCGGCAAGGGTCTCACCGCCTCCTCGATCGGGCGTCTCCTCAAGGCCCGAGGGCTGCGGGTCACGATGCAGAAGCTCGACCCGTACATCAACGTCGACCCCGGCACGATGAACCCCTTCGAGCACGGTGAGGTCTTCGTCACCGACGACGGCGGCGAGACCGACCTCGACCTCGGGCACTACGAGCGCTTCATCGACGAGTCCCTCTCCCGCAACTCGAACGCCACGACCGGCTCGATCTATCAGGCAGTGCTCGCGGCCGAGCGCCGGGGCGACTACCTCGGGCGCACCGTGCAGGTGATCCCGCACATCACCGACGAGATCAAGCGGCGCATCCGCCGTCTCGCCACCGACGACGTCGACGTCGTGATCACCGAGGTCGGTGGCACCGTCGGCGACATCGAGATCCTCCCGTTCCTCGAGGCGATCCGCCAGTTCCGCAAGGACGCCGGACGCGACAACGTCGCCTATGTGCACGTCACCCTCGTCCCGTTCATCGGGCCGTCGGGCGAGCAGAAGACCAAGCCGACGCAGCACTCGGTCACCGAGCTCCGCAGCCGTGGCATCCAGCCCGATGCGATCGTGTGCCGCAGTGAGCGCCCGGTGTCCGATGCGCTGAAGCGCAAGATCTCGAACCTGAGCGACGTGCCCGTCGAGGCTGTCGTAAACGCCGCCGACGCCCGCAACCTCTACGAGATCCCGCTCGTGCTGCACGCGGAGGGGCTCGACGACTACCTGTGCCGGCTCCTCGGCTTCGAGGAGCACGAGGTCGATCTCTCGACGTGGGAAGCGCTCGTCGACCGAATCGAGACCTCGGTGCGGCCGGTGCGAGTCGGCCTGATCGGCAAGTACATCGACCTCCCCGACGCCTATCTGTCGGTGGTCGAGGCGCTGAAGCACGGCGGGTTCCACCACGGAGCGGACGTCCAGATCGACTGGATCCAGGCCGAGGACGTCGAGGGGCTGCTCGCCGAGGGCCGGCTGCGCGACCTCGATGGCATCGTCATCCCCGCGGGCTTCGGCGTGCGCGGCATCGAGGGCAAGATCGCCGCGGCCAACTACGCGCGCGTCAACCTGATGCCGTGCCTCGGCATCTGCCTCGGCATGCAGGTGATGTGCATCGAGTTCGCGCGCAACGTCGTCGGGCTGGAAGGCGCGAACTCCAGCGAGTTCGATGCGACGTCGCCGCACCCGGTGATCGATCTCATGGACTCGCAGCGCGAAGTCGTCGACATGGGCGGCACGATGCGCCTCGGCGCGTACTTCGCGGTGCTGCAGCCGGGGTCGAAGGCGATGGCGGCGTACGGCGAGCCCATCGTCTCTGAGCGGCACCGGCATCGCTACGAGTTCAACCCCGCGTATCGCACCCGGATGGAAGAGGCCGGCCTCGTCTGTTCGGGCACGTCGCCCGACGGCCGTCTGGTCGAGTTCGTCGAGCTCGCCGACCATCCCTGGTGGGTCGGCACCCAGGCGCATCCCGAGTTCAAGAGCCGCCCCGATCGCCCCGGCCCGCTCTTCCGCGACTTCATCGGCGCGGCAGTGGCGCGGGCCGAAGGACGCAACCCGCACCTGCTCTCCGTCGAGGCGTGAGCTCGTTCCGCCACCTCGGCGAGCGCGAGATCTATCAAGGCTTCGTCATCCGGGTCACGAACGAGACGTTCGAGAGCCCGACGGGAGAGATCTTCGACCGTGACGTCGTGCACACGCTGCCCGCGGTCGCGGTCGTCCCCGTGCTCCCGACCAACCAGGTCGTGTGCGTACGTCAATACCGACCGGCACTGCGGCACGACCTGCTCGAGATCCCCGCGGGAATGTGCGACGTCGCAGGGGAGGATCTCCTCGAGACCGCGCAGCGCGAGCTCGGCGAGGAGGCGGGCTATCGGGCCGGACGGCTCGAGCACCTGTGCGCGTACCACGGCTCGGCTGGGTTCTCCGACGCGCGGCTCGACATCTACCTCGGCCTCGACCTCGTCCCCGTCGCGACGCACTCGCAGAGCGAGGAGGAGCACCACATGACAGTGGAGCTCGTCGCTCTCGAGGACACACTCGAGCTCGTGAGCACGCAAGCGATCGTCGACGCGAAGACGATCATCGGCATGCTGCTGGCGAGGGAGCGGCTCGGGATCCGGTGACCCCTCGCCCCGCGTTGCCGCTCGACGCGGAGGAGTTCCTCTCCTGGCTCACCGTCGAACGGGGCCGTTCACCGAACACGATCGCGGCCTATCGCCGAGACCTGAACGCGTACTGCGCGTACCTCGCACGCCGAAAGATCGCGTTGGAGGACGTGGCCGAGGAAGACATCGAGCGCTATGTCGCCGCGCAGCGGGCCGACGGCAAGGCGGCCACGTCGATCGCCCGGGCGCTGGTCGCTGTCCGTTCGCTGCATCGCTTCCTGGCCGAGGAGGGGCGGATCGAGCGCAACCCGGCCGCCGATGTCGAGTCGCCGAAGGTCCCCATGGGGCTGCCCAAGCCACTGAGCGAGGCGGAGGTCGAGTCGCTGCTCGCGTCGGTGGTCGGGAGCTCGCCGCTCGAACGGCGCGATCGAGCGATCCTCGAGGTGCTCTACGGCACCGGCATCCGCATCTCGGAGCTGGTCGGGCTGTCGCTCGGTGACGTGGATCTGACCGACCGTGTGATGAGGGTCTTCGGGAAGGGCAGCCACGAGCGGGTGGTGCCGATCGGTCGGATGGCTGCCGACGCTCTGTCGGAATGGCTCACCGCGAGCGGCCGCGGCGCGCTCGTGCCCGAGCGCTGGGCGCGGCGAGGCGACGCCGAGGCGGTCTTCCTGAACGCTCGCGGTGGGCGGCTCTCACGGCAAGGCGCGTGGGGGATCGTGCGTACCTACGCCGACCGAGTGGGCCTCGGTGATCGACTCAGCCCGCACGTGCTCCGCCACTCGTGTGCGACGCACATGCTCGATCACGGCGCCGACATCCGGGTCGTGCAAGAGCTCCTCGGACACGCGTCGGTGGCGACGACGCAGGTGTACACCCTGGTCAGCGCCGAGAGGCTGCGGTCGGTCTACGAGAACGCCCACCCGAGGGCGAGGCGAAGCCGTTAGCCTTGTGAGGTGCCCCCCGCTGAGCTTCTCGCGACGAGCCGCGCCGCCCTCGAGGCGGAGCGCGACCGGCTGAGTCGCCAGCTCGCCGCGCTCGGCGGCGGCACGAACGGTTCTGATCTCGACCACAACTTCGCCGACTCGGGGCAGGTCGCCGCCGAGGTGGGAGAAGCCCGATCGCTTGCGGGGTCCCTCGAAGACCAGCTCGCCGCGGTGCAAGAGGCCCTCGACCGCATCGACGACGGCACCTATGGGCTCTGCCAGAACTGTGGCCAGCCGATCGGCGACGCCCGGCTCGAGGCGATGCCCGAGACGCGCTGGTGCATCGACTGTGCGGCGGGGCGCGCCTGAACCTTGCGGGGCTTCGATCTCGAGAGCACCCTGACCTTCCTGGGGGTGCTGATCCCCTCGGTGATCCTTCACGAGGTGTCGCACGGCCTTGTCGCGTATTGGTGCGGTGACGACACGGCCAAGCGTGCGGGCCGGCTCACGCTGAACCCCATCTCGCACATCGATCCGTTCGGATCGATCCTGCTGCCGTTCCTGCTGTCGCTGACGTCGTTCGGGGTGTTCGGCTACGCGAAGCCCGTCCCGGTGAACATCGGGAAGCTCAGGGCGCCCCGCAACCAGGCAGTCATCGTGTCGCTCGCAGGCCCCACGACGAACATCCTGATCGCGCTCCTCGCCGCGTGGGCGCTGCGCACGTTCGAGCCCCACGGCACAGTCGCGCGGGTGATCATCGACCTCGGGGTCACCAACGTCGTGCTCGCCGCCTTCAACCTCATCCCGCTGCCGCCCCTCGACGGGTCCGCGGTGATCGAGCGCTTCATGCCCCGAGCGTGGTACCCGCAGTGGCTGCGAATCCGCCAGTACACGATGGGCGTGCTGATCATCGTCGTGCTGGCCGTGCCCCGGGTCCTCAACTCGATCTTCACGCGGGCGATCGATCTTTGGGTGCATCTGTTGTAGGGCGCGGAGGTCACGGATGCGGATCGGCCATCTGAGCAAACGGTTCTTCGGGTCGTTGCGACCTGGAGGGCCGCCATCCGACGACGTGGCGTGGGCCCGCTCTCAGATGCTGCCCGGCGAACGCGAGGTCTGGCAGCAGATGAGCAACGCCGACAGGCGCCACTCGATCGCCGTAGCCCGGCGGGTCGAACGAGCGCTCGGGCACGAGGCCGGTCGTCCTGTGCTCGCGGCAGCGCTGCTCCACGACTGCGGGAAGATCGACGCCGACCTCGGCGCGTACGGCCGAGTGGTCGCGACGCTCTCTGTGTCGATCGCCGGGAGGTCAGCCGCGGAGGACTGGACTCTTGCGCGCGGCTTCACGCGCAAGATCGGGCTGTACGCGCGTCACCCCGAGATCGGAGCGGACCGCCTCGCGCTCGTCGGCAGCGACCCCCTCACGATCGCGTGGACGCGAGAACACCATCAGCCCGAAGACACGTGGACCATTCCGCACCACCTCGCGATCGCCCTGAAGGAGTCAGACGACGATTGATCGTCGTCGTCGGCGCATTGCGCCGCCGTTCAACCCTCGAGCAGGCCGATCGCGTTGCGGGCGCGGTCGTAGGTCACCGAGGCGACATCGCGGGCTTTGCTCGCACCCTTGCGAAGCAGCTCGGTCATCGCGCCGGGATCGGCCGCGAGCGATTCGTAGCGCTCGCGGATCGGTCGCAGCACCTCGATCAGTGCGGCCGCAGTGTCCTTCTTGAGCGGCCCGTACTGCGAGTACCGCTCGGCCAGCGCCTCGGGTGATTCGCCGGTGCTGGCCGCGAGGATCGAAAGCAGATTCGAGACGCCCGGCTTCTGCGCCACGTCGAACCTGACCACGCCATCGGAGTCGGTGACGGCACGGCTGATCTTGCGCTCGATGACCTCGGGCGCGTCGAGCACCATCACGGTGCCCTGCGGCGACTCGACCGACTTCGACATCTTGTTCGTCGGCTCTTGCAGGTCCATCACTCGCGCGCCGGCCTTGGGGATCGCGGCCTGGGGCACGACGAACGTCTCGCCGTAACGCGAGTTGAAGCGCATCGCGACGTCACGCGCCAGCTCGATGTGCTGGCGTTGGTCGTCGCCGACGGGGACGCGGTTCGTGTCGTACAGCAGGATGTCGGCCGCCATCAGGGTCGGGTAGGTGAGCAGCCCGGCCGAGATGAACTCGCCGGTGTTGCGCGCGGACTTGTCCTTGAACTGCGTCATGCGCTGGAGCTCGCCGATGCTCGCGGTGCACTCGAGCAACCAGTCGAGCCGCGTGTGGTCGGCGACATGGCTCTGCACGAAGATCGTGCAGATGTCGGGGTCGAGCCCGCACGCCACGAGCATCGTGGCCATCGCGAGGGTCTTGGCCCGCAGCTCGCTGGGGTCGTGAGGGAGCGTGAGCGAGTGGAGGTCGACGACGCAGTAGTAGGACTGGTGCTCGTGCTGGTCGACCGCCCAGTGCCGAATCGCGCCCAAGTAGTTGCCGATGTGGGTGTCACCGCTCGGCTGGATGCCTGAGAACACGACGGTCATGGCCCGGCAGACTAGAGGCGCCGCGCCCAAATCACGCTGGTGTAACTCCCCCTGGTAGCCTGCCCGCGTGCCCTATGAGGTGCAGACTGCGGTCTTCGAGGGGCCTTTCGATCTGCTGCTCCACCTGATCGTCCGCGAGCAGGTCGACCTCTACGAGGTGTCGCTGAGCACGATCGTCGACGCGTACCTCACTGAGCTCGATCGCATCACAGCGGACGCCGAGCGTCTCGATCTCGACATCGCGACCGAGTTCCTCCTGATCGCGGCGACGCTCGTCGAGCTGAAGGCTCGGCGACTCTTGCCCGGTCGCGACGACATCGATCTCGACGAGGAGCTCGCGCTGTGGGAAGAGCGCGACCTGCTGCTTGCTCGCCTGCTCGAGTGCAAGACCTTCAAAGACGTCGCGACGGTGTTCAACCGGCTGAGCGCCGACGCGGCTCGCTCGTATCCCCGCACCGCGGGGCTCGAGGAGCGGTTCATCGGGCTCGCGCCCGACCTGCTCGCGGGCATCACGCCCGAGCAGCTGCGAGCCGCCTTCACGACCGCGTCGACACCGAAGCCCCTCCCGCGTGTCGACCTCGACCACGTCGCTCCCATTCGCGTGAGCGTCGCCGACGCGGTCGCTGCGCTGGTCGGAGAGCTGCCCAAGCTGGGGCGTGCGACCTTCCGCCGGCTGACCGAGGGGGTCGACGAGCGGCTCGAGTGCATCGTCCGCTTCCTCGCGATCCTCGAGCTGTGCAAGCAGGGTCTCGTCGACCTCGACCAGGTCACGACGTTTGGCGACATCGTCGTCACGTGGCTCGGTCCCGACCACGTCGACGCGGAGAGCTTGGCCGCCATCGACGTCTACGAAGGCTGATCGCACATGGCTGAAGACATCGCCCGCGCCATCGAAGCGATCGTGATGGTCGCCGAGGAGCCCGTGCCGCCCAACCTGCTCGCGCAGCTCCTCGAGGTGTCGATCGCGACCGTCGAAGCGGAGTGCGACGCGCTCGTCGAGGCGTACGACAACGAGGGACGCGGATTCATCCTGGCTCGCGTCGCGGGCGGCTACCGGTTCCAGAGCCATCCCGGTCTCGCGCCCTACGTCGAACGCTTCGTGCTCGAGGGCCAGTCGGCTCGGCTTTCGAACGCGGCGCTCGAGACGTTGGCGATCATCGCCTACAAGCAGCCGATCTCGCGAGCGCAGGCCGCGTCGATCCGCGGCGTCGACGTCGAAGCGGTCGTGCGCACCCTGCAGCTGCGTGGCTACATCGAGCCGATCGGTCGCGATCCGGGCCCGGGCCAGGCGGTGTTGTGGGGGACGACCCCGTTGTTCCTCGAGAAGCTCGGCCTCGATACCCTCGACGACCTTCCGCCTCTCGGAGAGTTCGTCCCGAGCGCCGACGTCGTCGAGGCGCTGGAGACGACGTTGCGGCCTGCGGGCCCCGATGAGCCGGCAACCTCCGCCTGATCCCACTGCCGACGCCGCCGACCCCGAGGATCACGCCGGGACCGGCGACCGCCTCCAGAAGGTGCTGGCACAGCGAGGGCTCGGCAGCCGGCGCGCGTGCGAAGAGCTCATCGCGGATGGCCGGGTCACCGTCAACGGCGAAGTCGCGATCCTCGGCCGGCGCGTCGAGGTGCAGTCCGACCTCATCGAGGTCGACGGCGCGCCGCTCGCCGTGCGGCCGGGCCTCGTCTACTACCTCCTCAACAAGCCGCGCGGGGTGGTGACGACGCTCGCCGACCCGCAGCGGCGCCAGATCGTCACCGACTTCCTGCCCGACGAGCCGAGGGTGTTCCCGGTGGGGCGGCTCGATGCCGACACCGAGGGACTGCTGCTGCTCACGAATGACGGCGACCTCGCCCACCGCCTGACCCACCCGTCCTACGGCATCGAGAAGGAGTACCTCGCGGAGGTTGCCGGCCGTCCGTCGGCGGCCGCGGTGCGCACGCTTCGTGAAGGGGTCGAGCTCGAGGACGGCGTGACCGCCCCCGCGAAGGTCGCGCTCTCGCCTCCGAACCTGCTCAGGATCACGATCCACGAGGGGCGCAACCGCCAGGTGCGGAGGATGTGCGAGGCGGTCGGGCACCCGGTGCGGCGGCTCGTGAGGGTGCGCGTCGGCCCGATCAGCGACCGCAAGCTGAAGCCGGGTGCGTGGCGCGAGCTCTCGCTGGTCGAGGTGCGAGCGCTGGAACGTTCCGTCGGCGACGCGACCGACGGCTAGCCTGCCCCGCCGTGCCCGCCGCAGTTCGCGCTCTTCGCGGCGCCACCACTCTCGATCAGGACGACGTCGACCACATGCGCGACCGGGTGCACGCGCTTCTCGACGAGGTCTACGCGCGCAACGAGCTGACCAACGACGACGTCATCAGCATCCTGATCACCGCGACCCCCGACATCCACTCGGGGTACCCGGCGACGGCGGCTCGCGCGTGGGGTCTGCCCGACGTGCCCCTCATCGGCGCGCAGGAGATCGACGTCGAGGGTGGCCTCGCCCTCTGCATTCGACTCCTCGCTCACGTGACCAGCGAGCGTCCGCGCGCCGAGATGCGTCACGTGTTCCTCGAGGGCGCGAAGGTCTTGCGCAGTGACCTCGACGACTGAACCCGGATCAACGGCCAACGTCATCGGCATCGGGCTCATCGGTGGCTCGATCGGAATGGCCCTTCGGCAGCGAGGCTGGAGAGTCCTCGGGTCTGATCGCGATCCGGCGGTCACCGCGAAGGCGATCGCGCTCGGCGCGATCGACGAGGTCGGCCTCGACCCGGATGCCGCGATCACCTTTGTCGCGACGCCCGTCACCGTCGTGGCGGACAGCGCGCGTGCCGCGCTCGAGGCTGGCTGTCGCGTCGTCACCGATGCTGGCAGTGTGAAGGCACCGGTCGTCGGAGCAGTCGGTGATCCCCGGTTTGTGGGCGGACACCCCATGGCCGGGTCGGAGCAGGACGGCGTCGAGGGGGCCGATCCCGAGCTGTTCGAAGGCGCCGTGTGGGTGCTCACTCCGACGAGCGACACCGATGACGACGCCTACACCCAAGTCGCCTCGGTCGTGTCGTCGTTCGGGGCCGAAGTCGTCGCGGTGGCGCCCGAGCGCCACGACGCGCTGGTCGCAGTCGTCTCACACGTGCCTCACCTGACCGCGGCCACGCTCATGGGCGTCGCGGAGGATCGCGCCGAGGAGCACGCCGCGCTCCTGCGGCTCGCGGCGGGCGGCTTCCGCGACATGACCCGTATCGCGTCGGGCCATCCCGCGATCTGGCAGGACATCTGCAGCGAGAACCGCGGGGCGATCGTCGACGCGCTCGACGCGCTCATCGCGGGACTCGCCGACATGCGCGAGGTCGTCGACAAGGGAGATGGCGCGGCGCTGCTCCAGCGGCTCGAACGAGCCCGTGCCGCCCGGGCGAACCTGCCGAGTCGGGTCGCTCGTCCGTCCGACCTCGCCGAGGTGCGAATCCCCGTGCCCGACCGACCGGGGGTGCTCGCCGAGGTGACGACGCTCGCCGCCGAGCTGGGCGTCAACACGGCCGACATCGAGATCGCGCACTCGGCCGAAGGCAACCGCGGTGTCGTGATCATGCTCGTCGAGGCGTCGAACGCCGACCTGTTCCGCGGCGGGCTCATGGCTCGCGGCTACCGCCCGTCGGTGCAGCGGCTCGAATGAGCGGCGTGCTCACGATCCAACCGCTCGCGGCGCCGCCCGACGTCGACATCCGACTGCCCGGGTCGAAGAGCCTGACGAACCGCGCGCTCGTGGCTGCCGCGCTGGCCGATGGCGTGAGCACGCTGCGCGGCGTGCTGTTCGCTGACGACACCGAGGCGATGCTCACGTCGCTGCAACGGCTCGGCGTGCAGCTCGACATCGACCGTGACCGCGATGTCGTCGTCGTCCACGGCACCGATGGCGAGATCCCGGTGAGCGAGGCTGAGCTCGACGCCCGGCAGTCCGGAACGACCGCACGGTTCCTGCTTCCGCTGCTCGCGCTCGGGCACGGGCGGTTCCGCCTCGATGGCGACGCGCAGCTGCGCAACCGCCCCCTCGGCCCCGGCATCGACGCGCTGCGGCAGCTCGGCGTGCGGATCGTGGAGGAAGGTGCCGCTGGGCACCTTCCTGTCGTCGTCGAGGCCAACGGCCTTCCCGGCGGCGCGGTCTCGATCGACGGTGAGGTGTCGAGCCAGTTCCTGTCGGGCCTGATGCTCGCGGCACCCTGCGCGCACAGTGATCTGACGATCGCGGTGACGGGCCGGCAGGTGTCTCGTCCCTATGTCGAGATGACCGCCGGGGTGGCGCGCCAGTTCGGCGCCACCGGTGGTGCGAGCGGCTATCGCGCGGCGGACGTCACGATCGAGCCCGATGCGAGCGCGGCGTCGTACTTCTTCGCGGCAGCCGCGATCACCGGCGGCCGTGTCACGGTTCTCGACCTCGGCGCCGGGTCGGTGCAAGGAGACGTCGCGTTCGTCGACGTCCTCGGGCGGATGGGTGCGACGGTCGACAAGGCGTCCGACTCGATCACCGTGCGGGGGGCGCCGCTGGCCGGCGTCGCCGCCGACCTGTCCGACCTCTCCGACACGGGGCCGACGCTGGCCGTGGTCGCGCCGTTCGCGTCGTCCTCGACAGAGGTGCGCGGCATCGGGTTCATCCGCTCGAAAGAGTCCGATCGCATCGCCGCGGTCGTCAGCGAGCTGCACCGGTGTGGCGTCGACGCGATCGAGCAACCGGACGGCTTCGTCGTCCATCCCGGGGCGCCACACGGAGCGACGATCGAGACGTACGGCGACCACCGCATGGCGATGAGCTTCGCGTTGCTCGGGCTCGTGACGCCCGGCGTCGAGATCCGAGATCCCGAGTGCGTGGCGAAGACCTTCCCCGCCTACTTCGCCACGCTCGAGAAGCTCCGTTCCCAGGGCGGGTAGGGTCACGGCCCGATGCGCGTGATCGCCATCGACGGTCCGGCGGGAGCCGGCAAGTCGACCGTCGCGAAGGCCCTCGCCAAACGTCTCGATCTCGAGTACCTCGACACCGGCGCGATGTACCGCGGTGTCGCGTTCGCCGCATTGCGCCGAGGCCTGGATCCGAGCGAGGACGCTTCGGTCGCCCGCGTCGCCAACGACGTCGAGCTGGAGGTGGACGAGAAGGGGGTGTTCGTCGACGGCGTCGATGCGAGCATCGAGATCCGCGGACCGGAGGTCACGCGCGCCGTGAGCCTGGTCGCGGCGAATCCGGCGGTGCGTACCGAGATGAGACGCCGGCAGCGCGCCTGGGCCGAGGCGCGAGGCGGTGGCGTGATCGAGGGACGCGACATCGGCTCGGTCGTCTTCCCTGACGCGGAGCTGAAGGTGTACCTCACGGCAGATCCCGAGGTACGGGCGAAGCGGCGGCACAAGGAGGTGTCCGACCTCCGCTACGAAGAGGTCGCGGCGGCGATCGCCGAGCGCGATGCGCGTGACGAGGGTCGGGCCCACGGACCTCTCGTCGAGTCCGACGACGCGGTGACCGTCGACACCACGGGTCGTTCGGTGGACGAGGTCGTCGCCGAGATCGTCGAGCTGCTGCCATGAGCGACCGCACGGTCAAGAAGCCGCCACGCTGGTTCTACCAAGTGGCTCGCACGGTCGTCATCACGTTCTGCAAGATCTGGTTCCGCGTGTCGTATGAGGGCACCGACCGCCTACCGAAGGATTCGCCGTACGTCATCGCGCCGATCCATCGCTCGAACGTCGACACCTTCGTCGTCGGCTGCGTGACGCGCCGACGCGTGCGGTTCATGGCGAAGGACTCACTCTGGAAGGTGAAGCCCCTCGGCCTCTTCATCGAGACCGTGGGCGGCTTTCCCGTGCGTCGGGGATCTGCGGATGTGGAGGCGATCAAGACGGCCCTCGGCCTGCTTGCGGCGGGCGAGCCCGTGGTGTTGTTCCCCGAGGGCGCGCGGCAATCAGGCCCCATAGTGCAGCCGCTGTTCGATGGAGCCGTGTACGTGGCGGCGAAGGCGGGCGTGCCGATCGTGCCCGTCGGCGTCGGCGGGTCGGAGCGGTGCATGCCGAAGGGAAGCAAGCTCGTCTACCCGTACAAGATCCACGTGATCGTGGGTGACCCGATCTCGCCGCCCACGATCGTCGGCCGCCGGGTCGACCGGGCCGAGCTCGCGAAGGTCACCGACGAGCTCTCGGCCACGCTCCAGACCCTGTTCGACGCGGCCCAGATCCGCGCGGGCGTTCGCTGACCTCGACCTAGCGGCCGGCGATGCCGGCAGTCGCGTCGGTCAGCCGTTGCGCGAGCCAGACCGGGATGATCGACAGGATGATGACGAACACCGCGACCACGTTCACGATTGGCACTTGGTTGGGCCGCGCGATGTTGTTGAAGATCCACTGCGGCAGGGTCTCGATGCCCACTCCGGCAGTGAACGTGGTGACCACGATCTCGTCGAAGCTGAGCGCGAACGCGAGCAGGGCGCCGGCGAACAGCGCCGACCGGATCAACGGGAACGTGATGTACCGGTACGCCTGGAAGCCGTCGGCGCCGAGGTCGGCGGCCGCTTCGTCGAGATTGGGCGACAACCGGCGCAGGCGCGCGAGGACGTTGTTGTAGACCACGACGACGCAGAACGTCGCGTGGGCGACGATCAGGGTGAACAGGCTCAGGGTCATCCCTGCCTGGTTGAAGCCCCGATTGAGCGCGATGCCGCTGACGATGCCGGGCAACGCGATCGGCAACACGATGAGGAACGAGATCGAGCTGCGTCCGAAGAACTTGAACCGGTGCACCGCGAGGCTCGCCATCGTGCCGAGCACGAGCGCGATCACGGTCGCGAAGAGCCCGACCTTGACCGAGGTCCACAGGGCGTCGCGAACGCCCTGGTTGTGCAGCGCCCTGTCCCACCACTCGAGGGTCAAGCCGTCGGGAGGCCACACGAGGTTTCCCGCCTTGTTGAGTGACAGCACCGCGATGAGCGCGATCGGCACGTAGAGGAACAACAGGCCCAGGCCGGTGAGGACTCGCAGGACGATGCGGGCGACGGGCGACAGGATCATCGGAGAGCGCCCATCACAGGTTGTCCAACGCGCCGCTGCGACGGGCCGCGAAGAGGTAGACGACCATCACTGCGATCGGGATCGTCGCGAGGGCCGCGGCGAACGGGATGTTGTTGGCGCCGAAGTTCCGGAACACCACGTTGCCGATCATCTGCGTCGTGCCGCCCACGATGTCGACGCTGATGTAGTCGCCGAGGCTGAGCGAGAAGGTGAAGATGCTGCCGGCGATGATCGCGGGCTTGAGCAATGGCACCACGACGTTGAAGAACGTGCGCCCCGACTTGGCGCCCAGATCGCTCGCCGCCTCGAGCATCGAGTTCGGAAGCCGCTCGAGCCCCGCGTAGATCGGGATGATCATGTACGGCAACCACAGGTAGCTGAGCGTGATGATCGTGGCGGTGAGCCCGTAGCCCGGGGTGTGGCCGAACACTTCGTGGACGATGCCGCTCGGCGCGAGCATCGCCCGCCACGCGTAGGCCTTCACCAGGTAGCTCGCCCAGAGCGGCATCAGGATGAGCACGAGCAGCAACCGCCGGGCGCGGTCGGAGACGACCTTCGCGAGCGTGAACGCCATCGGCATCGCGATGACGAAGTCGATCACGGTCACTGTCGCGGCGACGAGGATCGTGCGCAACGCGACCGTTCGATACGTGGGGTCGAAGAGGTCGGAGAAGTTCTGGAGGGTGAACTCCTTCACGATCTGGGTCGTGAAGGGGTCGGTCTTGTAGAACGCGGTGATGAGCAGCGCGGTCAGTGAGCCGATGTACGCGAACGCGAGCCACGCGAGCGGCGCCGAGAGCAGCGCCAGCAGCTTGCCCCGAGGGTGCGCGTCGAGCGCGCGGGACACACGGCGGGACGGGGTCGACGAGCGCGAGGGCGTTGCCGTCGTCTCGTCGACCCCTGTGTCCGTTGCTATGCCTTCACCTCGTCCCAGGCCTTCGTCCACTCCTGGTAGTCGGTGCAGTTGTCACCGCTGCCGTCGAGGCACTCCTTCGTGGGTGTGGTCCAGTACGCGAGCGCGCTGGCGTACGCCACGTCGTCGGCATGGAAGATGCTGCAGTGATCCGCGTTCGCTGTCTCGGCGCACGCCTTGGCGTTCGAAGGAGCCTCGCCGTACCACTCCGCCATCTGGGCATTCACTGGCGGCGAGATGATGTAGTCCATCCACATGTACATGCAGTTGGGGTGCTTGGCCTTCGACGAGACCATCCATGTGTCTGACCACCCGGTCGAGCCCTCCTTCGGCACGACCGCCTTCACCGGTGTGCCGTCGGCTTCGACCAGGTTCGTGATGACTTGCCACGTCGTGCCCACGACGCTGGTGCCGTCGTCGAACGCGGTCTGCTCGTCGGTGTAGAGGGACCAGTACTCCGAGAGCTGGCTCTTCTGTCCCTTGAGGAGCGCCACTGCGGCGTCGAGCTGCTCCTGGGTCAGCGCGTAGGGGTTCTTGATGCCGAGATCGGGCTGCGTCTTCGACAGGTAGAGCGCGGCATCAGCGATGTAGATCGGGCTGTCGTAGGCGGTGATCTTCCCCGCGTAGGGCGAGTCCGGCTCGAACACCGCTCCCCACGAGTCGAGGTCCTCTGTGACGACGTCGGTGTTCCACATCAAGATGTTGGCGCCCCAACCGTGGGGGATGCCGAACATCTGACCGTCGACCGAGTTCCACGGCTGATCCTTGAGGTATGGGTACACGTCGGCGTAGTTCGGCACCAGGTCGGTGTTCACGGGAGCGACTTGATCGGCGGCGATGAGCCGGAGCGTGGCGTCGCCGGAGGCAGATACGCCGTCGTACTCACCGGTGCTCATCAGCTGCACCATCTCGTCGCTCGTGTTGCCGATCTTCACGTTCGTCTTGCACCCGGTCTGCTCCTCGAACGGCGTCATCCAGTCGACCGCCGGATCGGTCGAGCCGTCTTCGGTGTAGCCGGCCCACGCGATCAGGTTGAGCTCACCTTCGCCCGCGCCGAGTTCCGCGAGCGGTTCGGCCGAGCTGCCGCCTCCGCTGTCATCCCCACAGGCTGCGAGCACCAGCGCCGCGGCCGCTGCGACGGCGACGATGGTGATCCTTCCTCTTCTCATGTGCTCCCCTTTGTCAGTTGGTCGGGCAGGAGGTTCGGCAGCAGCTGGTCGGCGTCGCGCTCCCAGCAGAGCTGCGCCGCGGCACCCGGCACGGCCCAGGTGGCGGCCGAGCCGCTGTTCGCGTTCTGGTCGACGACCGTGAGCTGTCCGCCGCCGTCCACGTCGATCACGAAGCGCGTGCGTTCACCGAGGTAGAGCGCGTCGCGGACAACCCCCGTCGCGCGTCGCTCGCCGTTCAGGTGGGCCGTGTCCGCGGCCGCAGGCAGCAGAGTGATGCGCTCGGGGCGGATCGTGAACGGATCGGGTGCACCGCGCAGCTGCACGGCCAGATCGCCCGAGACGATGTTCGAGGTACCGACGAAACCCGCCACGAACCCGGACGCAGGGTGTTGGTAGATCTCTCCCGGAGTTCCGACCTGCTCGATGTGGCCGAGGTTGAACACCGCGATGCGATCGCTCATCGCGAGCGCCTCGTCTTGGTCGTGGGTGACGTAGATGAACGTGATGCCGACTTCGCTCTGGATGCGCTTCAGCTCGACCTGCATGTCCTGTCGGAGCTTGAGGTCGAGCGCGCCGAGCGGCTCGTCGAGGAGCAGCACGCGCGGGCGGTTCACGAGCGCGCGTGCGAGCGCGACGCGCTGTCGCTGCCCGCCCGAGAGCTGCGTGACGCGTCGGTCGCCGTAGCCGTGGAGATGCACGAGCCCGAGCGCTTCCTCGGCTCGGGGACGGCGCTCGCCCTTCGGGACGCGGCGCACCTTCAGCCCGAACTCGATGTTCTCTCCGACCGTCATGTGGGGGAAGAGGGCGTAGTCCTGGAAGACCGTGTTGACGTCCCGGTCGTAGGGGGGCACGCGAGAGACGTCCTCGCCGTGGAGCAGCACGCGTCCCGATGTCGGGTGCTCGAAGCCCGCGATCATCCGCAGGCATGTGGTCTTGCCCGATCCGGATGGGCCGAGGAACGTGAAGAACTCACCGGTGGCCACTTCGAGTGAGACGTCGTCGACCGCGACGACTTCGCCGAAGCTCTTGGTGACGCCGTCGAAGACGACATCACTGCGGACGTCGCCCGGCGCCTCGCCCCTCATTCGGCGCGACGCTACACGCGCGTCGCGCAGGCATACCGGGTTGATCACGCCGGAATCCACCGCGCCAGCCGCCTCAGACGACGGAAAGCGCGCCCTCAGGAGCGGAGCGCCTCCAGCACGTCGCTGGCCGCGATCGCGCGGTCGTCGACGCCGGGCCGGGCCGCGAGGCTGCCTCCGGCGACGACGGTCGCGGCGACCTCGATCGCGGCCTGCAGGTCGCGGATGTTGCGGGGCGGCGGGAAGTACTCGGCCTCCTCGGTGATGCGCACCTCTTCGACACCGTCCCGCGGCGCGAGGCGCGCGATCACCGCCTCGACGAGCTCCTCGGGCGCCGACGCGCCCGCGGTGACACCGACCACGCCGTGCAGCTCGTCGGGAAGCTCGTCGACCGAGTTCACGCGGTGCACCGATCGACAACCGGCTTCGATCGCGAGCTTCTCGAGTGCCCGCGTGTTGGACGAGTTGGCCGAGCCGATCACCACGATCGCGTCACAGCGCGGCGCCATCGCCATCAGTGCCGATTGCCGGTTCGTGGTCGCGAAGCACAGGTCGCTGCGACCCGGCACCCACACGTTCGGCCAGCGGTCCTGCGACGCTTGCAGCGCGCCGGCCCAGTCGCGATGCGACAACGTCGTCTGCGCGAGCAGCGCAACGGGTTCGGGGAGCTCGGGAAGGGCGCGCACGTCGTCGGCAGACTCGACGCGGTACATCGCGTCAGGCGCGACCGCCATCGTGCCCACGGCCTCCTCGTGGCCCTGGTGGCCGACGTAGACGATGCGGTAGCCCTTGCCCGCGCGGACGCGGACCTCGTGGTGCACCTTCGTGACGAGCGGGCACACCGAGTCGACGACGTAGCCGCCCGTCTGGCGTGCCGAGGACACGACCTCGGGTGCGGATCCGTGCGCTGAGAGCATGAGAGGAGCCCCGGTGGGCACCTCGGTCACGTCGTCGACGAAGACCACCCCGAGAGCCGTGAAGCGGTCGACCACGAGCTTGTTGTGGACGATCTCGTGGTAGCAGTACACGGGCGGCTCGAACGCCCGCACCATCCACGCGAGCGCCTTGATGGCCATCTCGACCCCGGCGCAGAAGCCCCGGGGCGATGCGAGGAGCACGCGATCGACCGCCATCGAGGTTCACGGTACCGGGGCCGCCGGGGGGTCGAGGGGCCCCAGCCCGTATCCTTGGCGCATGTCCGCACCTCGAGTCGTCGCTGTCGCGCCCGGCTCACCGGCCGAGGTGGCGGGCGTCCAGGTCGGCGACCGCATCGACACGGTCAACGGCCACGTGCCGCGCGACGTGATCCAGTGGCAGCTCCTCACCGACGAAGCCGAGGTCGAGCTCGAGGTCGTGCGCGGCGGGCTCGATGTCACCCTCGCGATCGACAAGCGAGCGGGCGCGCCGCTCGGCATCGAGGTGCACTCTGCTCTCTTCGACCAGGTGCGCACGTGTGACAACCACTGCGAGTTCTGCTTCATCTACCAGCTGCCGCCTGGGCTCCGGCGCAGCCTCTACGTGAAGGACGACGACTACCGGCTGTCGTTCCTGTACGGCAACTACACGACACTCACTCGCTTCACCGAGGCCGATCTCGAACGCGTCGTGACCGAGCGGCTGAGCCCGCTCAACGTGAGCATCCACACGACCGATCCCGAGCTGCGGGCCCGCATGCTGCGCAACCGACGTGGCGCGACGAGCCTGCGGTGGCTCCGAGCGCTGCTCGACGAAGGCATCACGGTGCACGGGCAGGTCGTCGTGTGCCCAGGAGTGAACGACGGGGCCGAGCTCGATCGCACCCTCGCGGGGGTGCTCGACCGCTATCCCGAGCTCGCCTCGCTGTGCATCGTCCCGCTCGGCGTGAGCCGATGGTCGACCGAGACGTCGTTGCGCTCGCATACCGAGTCGGAAGCGGCTGCTGTCGTCGATCTCGTCGAAGACTGGCAAGAGGTGTTCCTGCGGGTGCTCGGCCGGCGGGTCGCCTACCTCGCCGACGAGTACTACCTGCTCGCCGACCGAGAGTTCCCTGGCGCGGAGGCCTACGAGGGGTTCCCGATGCACGAGGACGGCATCGGCATGGCTCGCACCTTCGAGCTCGAGATGCACGGTCTCGCCGAGGAGCCCACGGGGGTCGCCCCGGGCTTCTTCGCATGGGTCGATGGTGCTCCCGCCGAGGGCTATCGAGCACCCCGGGTCGTGCCCGCGGGCGGAGTCGTGACGCTGCTTCCTCGGCGCGATGCTCCGGTCGCGATCCTCACTGGTGAGTACGGCGCGCGTGTGCTGTCGCCGTTGGTCGCCGAGCTCGGTCGCGACGACGTGCGTGTCGTGCCGGTGCGCAACGACTTCTTCGGCGGGAACATCGGTGTCGCCGGATTGCTGGTGGGGGAGGACCTCGCTCGTGTGCTCGCGGACGAGCCGCGCGGTCACCGCTATCTGCTGCCTGACGTGTGCCTCTCCGAGGGCAAGTTCCTCGACGGCACCACTCCTGCCGAGCTCCCGCGGCCGGTCGAGGTCATTGCCACCGACGGCATCGCGCTGCGCGCGGCGTTGGGCGTGCCGGTAGGGGTGCCGGCATGAACCTGCCCGTCGTTGCCATCGTCGGCCGCCCGAACGTCGGCAAGTCGACCCTCGTGAATCGACTCGTCGGTAGTCGCGACGCGATCGTGCAGGAGCTTCCGGGCGTCACCCGCGACCGTAAGTCGTTCGAGGCCGAGTGGCAGGGGACCGAGTTCACGGTCGTCGACACCGGTGGATGGCTCCCGGGTGGATCGACCCTCGACGAAAAGGTGAGCGCGCAGTCAGAGCGCGCCGTGCGCGACGCCGATGCGGTGATCCTCGTCGTCGACGCGACGGTGGGTGTCACCGAGGACGATGCAAGCGTCGCCGACTGGCTGCGGCGCGCGAGGCGCCCCGTGTTGCTCGTCGCGAACAAGGTCGACAGCGAGGCGCGCCGCAGCGACATCTGGGCGTTCGTGTCGCTCGGTCTCGGCGAGCCGTTCGCGGTGACCGCGTTGCACGGTCTCGGCACCGGTGATCTGCTCGACGAGCTCGTGAAGCTGTTTCCCGCCATCGAGCCCGTGGAGGAAGAGGAAGTCGTCGAGGGACCCGCCATCCCGGGTGTCGCGATCGTCGGTCGCCCCAATGTCGGCAAGTCGACGCTCTTCAATCGCCTGATCGGTGACGAGCGCGCGGTCGTCCACGACATGCCGGGCACGACACGCGACGCGATCGACACGGTCGTCGAGACCGACGAGGGACCGATTCGGTTCATCGACACCGCGGGGATGCGGCGGCGTTCGAAGGTCGACGACGGCACCGAGTACTACTCGGTCGTTCGCGCACTGCGGGCCGTCGACGACGCGGACATCGCGCTGTTGGTGATCGACGCGACCGAGGGCGTGACGCATCAGGATCAGCGGCTCGCCGAGCGGGTCGACGCGTCGGGCTGCCCGATCGTCGTGCTGCTGAACAAGTTCGAGCTCCTCGACACCGAGCAGCGGCTCGACATCGCTCGCCAGGTCGAGGATCGGCTCCACTTCATCGGCAACTCGACGGTGCTGCGCATCAGCGCGAAGAGTGGGAAGGGTCTCCACAAGCTGCTGCCCGTGCTCGCTCTCGCGATCGAGGACTACCACCGCCGCGTGCCGACGCGCGAGGTGAACAAGGCGATCCAGGCCGCGCAATCGGCACAGCCTGCTCCCGGGGGAGCGCGGGTGCTCTACGCGACGCAGGGCGCGGCTGATCCGCCGACGTTCACGCTGTTCGTGAACCGAGAGCTGCCGCCCACCTACCTGCGATACCTCGAGGGACGCCTGCGGGAGGACCTCGACCTCGGCAGCACGCCGGTGAAGCTCCGGGTGCGGCGCCGGTCGTGATGGACTCGCGCTGATGGATGACCTCCAGCGCCGAGCCGCCCGCGCTCTCGAAGGCAACCTCGCGACCCAGCGCGACAAGCTCGCGTCCCAGAACAAGCTCTTCGTGCGCGATCGGCTCGACCTGCTGCTCGACGAGGGCTCGTTCGTCGAGGACGGGTTGCTCGCGAACGCGTTGGCGCCGACCGACGACTTGCCCGCGGATGGCGTCGTCACGGGCATCGGCACGATCGAGGGCCGGCCGGTGTGCGTGATGGCCAACGACCCGACGGTGAAGGCGGGTTCGTGGGGCGCGCGCACCGTCGAGAAGATCATCCGCCTCACCGAGCGGGCGCTCGCCGACGAGCTGCCCGTCTTCTGGCTCGTCGACTCCGCGGGAGCTCGCATCACCGACCAGGTCGAGCTGTTCCCCGGACGCCGGGGCGCGGGCCGCATCTTCGCCAACCAGGTGCGCCTCTCGGGGAAGGTGCCGCAGGCGTGCTGTCTGTTCGGCCCCTCGGCCGCGGGCGGCGCGTACATCCCGAGCTTCTGCGACATCGTCGTGATGGTCGAGGGCAACGCGTCGATGTACCTGGGCTCGCCCCGCATGGCCGAGATGGTGATCGGCGAGATCGCCACGCTCGAGGAGATGGGCGGCGCGCGCATGCACGCCACGGTGTCGGGGTGCGGCGACAACCTCGCGGTCGACGATGCCGAAGCGATCGCGCAGGTCAAGCGGTGGTTCTCGTACCTGCCGTCGACGTGGCGGGCGTTGCCGGCGCGCGTGGCGGCGGCTGATCCTGTGCGCCCCCTCACCGCCGATGTCGTGCCCGCGGAAGAGCGGCGGGCGTACGACATGCATCGTGTGGTCGAGGGCCTGGTCGACGAAGGCTCGTTCTTCGAGGTGAAGCCGCTGTTCGCTCGTGAGCTGATCGTCGGGTTCGGCCGGATCGACGGTCGATCGGTCGGAGTCGTCGCGAACAACCCGATGCAGAAGGGCGGCGTGCTGTTCGGCGACTCCGCCGACAAGGCGGCACGGTTCCTGTGGCTGTGCGACGCGTTCAACGTGCCGCTCCTGTTCCTCGCCGACGTGCCGGGGTTCATGGTCGGCACTGCGGTCGAGCGCCAGGGCATCATCAGGCACGGAGCCAAGATGATCACTGCGGTCACCGAAGCGACGGTGCCGAAGGTGTGCGTGATCGTGCGCAAGGCGTATGGCGCCGGCCTCTATGCGATGTCGGGCCCCGCGTTCGACCCGATCGCGACGCTCGCCTTGCCGACCGCGAAGATCGCGGTGATGGGTCCCGAACCTGCGGTCAACGCCGTCTACGCGAACAAGATCGCCGCGATTTCGGACGAAGCTGAGCGGGCGGCGTTCGTCGCGGAGCGGAGGGCCGAGTACGAGGAAGACGTGAACCTGCTCCATCTCGCGTCCGAGCTCATCGTCGATGCCGTCGTCGACTTCGATCGTCTGCGCGAAGAGATCGTGCGGCGTTTCGCGGCGTCCGACGGCCGTGAGCGGTTCTTGGTCGAGAAGCGACACGGCGTGCCGCCGGTGTGATGCTGGGCGCGCGCTGATGCCGTGGTGTGACGACTGCTCGAAGTTCTGGAACCCGAACTCGATGCCCGCGGATGGCACCTGCCCGACCTGTGGGCGCAAGCTCGCGGCGTCGTCTGCTCCGGCCGGTACTGCCGCCGATCCACGCAAGGTCGATCTCAAAGAGCTCGCCGGCGAAGACAAGATGCCGTGGCACTTCAAGCTGTTGGTCGTCGCGATCGTCCTCTATCTCGGATGGCGCGCGTTCCAAGGCGTGGAGTGGCTGATCGGACGGTTCTGAGCATCGATGCGGACCGCAACTGCGGTTGTTCGCGACTGGCGGGTCTCTTCCGTCGAAGGCGAGTCCGGATTGATGAACGGCGCGTCGCTCGTGAAGCAGGTGGTCGCGCACGTCGCTCTCGAGATCATCGATTATCTCGACGAGCCCGTGCTCGGTGACATCACCGTCGGCCACGTGTTGACCCACACCACTGGGCTACCGAACTGGAGGCAGGCGGGGGAGTCGCTCGAACCGCTTCGGCCTCCGGGTGTTCGGTGGGGCTACTCCGGCGAAGGCTTCGTGCTCTTGCAGCGTCACCTCGAGGAGCGGACGGGTCAGTCGCTCGACGAACTCGTTGATGCCCACGTCTTCGCTCGTCTCGGCATGAGCGAGAGCCGGCTCGATGATCCCGAGCCCGGCTATCACGGATACCGACCGCTCCTCACGACCGCCGCCGACTACGGACTCTTCCTCGCGCACGTGCTCTCGAGTGACGATGGCCGTTGGGATGAGCGATGGACGATCGACGCGGAGCTCGCGTGGGGTGCCGGCTGGGGGATCGAGGTCGGTCCGCCGGCGTGTGTGTGGCAGTGGGGGCTCAATGACGCGGCCAGCAACTTCGCCATCGGATGCCCGGCGACGGGGTCGGGCGTTGTCGTGCTGACCGACGATCCGCAGGGGCGGACCTTCTACCGGGGCGTTGTCGAGCGCGAGCTCCCGGGCGATCACCCGTCGCTCCGCGTCGAGCACAACGCGACCTGGCTCGCACTCGTGACGTGAGGGCTGGTCGGACGGGTCGGCTAGCGTCTTCGACCCACGGGCTGTGGCGCAGTTTGGTTCACGCGCCTGACTGGGGGTCAGGAGGCCGGGAGTTCAAATCTCCCCAGCCCGACTCGCAACTGTCGACGCCACCGTCCCGCGGGACCCTAATAAGAGGTGCCCGGGCCGCTCGCACCATTAGTGCTCAGCAGCCTCGGCCGCGCCTAGTCGGTCGAGCTTGTCCTCGATGCGCGCGATCGCGTCTCGGATCTCATCGTCGCTGTCCTTCGACTCGTGGCTTCCCCGGTAGATCAGGTACGCGGTCAGCACCACGAACGTGAGCAGCTGCAGGAACTCGGACTGCCAGTTCTCCAGCGTCGAATGCCAGAACTGCGGCCAGAAGTCACCCCAGGAGAAGCCCTGCCCGTGCTGCTGGTTCTCGTTGCGGACCACCACGATCTGGACGAAGAACTGGCCGACCCACGCGACGAGGAACATCGCTGCCAGAACGATCGCGAGACCCCGGTCACCGAACGGCGGCCGCTTCGACGCTTCCTGTCGCTCAGCCATTGGTGGCCTCCTCGGCTCGTCTTCGGAAGCGAAAATGCCCCGGCGCGCATTCGCGTATACCGGAGTCCTCGCGCGTCGGTTTGGCCGGCCAGTGCGGCGGGTAGCGGACTGGCCACCCGACACCAGGAGAGCGCCATGGCAGACGTGACCGAGATGCTCGAGCAAGACCACCGTGAAGCCGAAGAGCTCTTTCAGAAGATCAAGGACACCAACGGCGCCGCCCACGCTGGTCTCGTGACCAAGCTCGCGGACGCCCTCAAGCTCCACATGCAAGTCGAGGAGGACATCGTCTATCCGGCCATCGCGCGCCAGGTCGACGACGGCGAAGAGATGGTGAAGGAAGCCAGAACCGAGCACGAAGGGGCACGCAAGGACCTCGCTGACGTCGAGAGCTTGTCGCCGAACGAACCAGGATTCGACGGTGCGCTCGACCTGCTCGAAGCTGGCATCTCCCACCACGTCGAGGAAGAAGAGGACGAGGTCTTCCCGAAATTCCGGGAGTCCGTCGACGCCAGTGAGCTCGAGGAACTCGGCGCGAAGGTCGCGGCAGCCAAGTCCGCCGGCTGACGGGCCCCGCCCGGTTCGCGCCCCCACGAAGCCGCCTCCCGTCCCCAACGAGCGAGCTCCGCAGAGCGATCCGCGTTTGCGCCAAGTCGCGCCGGGCCGCTGCGTAGAACATCGGCGGACGTCGTGTCAGGCGACCATGAGACCCATGCCGGCCCACACGTCGCGGTTGGCGCTCTTCCAGGGAAGCAGAAACGCGACTACGTCGGGAGCGACCGCGTCTTGCCGCAGCCGGCCATCACCACCCCTCGTCGACGATGCACGGCTACCTCATTGATGTCGTCGGCGGCGCAGGTTCTCTTGCTCACTGAAGCACGATCGCGCAACGGGCCCGCGGGTGGACGCGTGGAAGCACGTCGGGAACGAACTGATTCAGGTGCTGAGCTCGGAGCGTACTTCCGCGGCTGCTTGTGAGGTCGCGTCTCCAGTGGCGGCAGCGACGTCCTTGGCGGTCGACTTCAGTGCCTCCGTGCTGTCCGCCGCCGCTTGCTTTACTTCGTCGAGTGCCTCGCGAGCAGGCTCTCTCAAGTGCTCGGCGATCTCTTGACCGGCGGCCCGCATCTCTTGCTTCAAGGGTTCGACCTTGTCGGCAAGATGGTCCGCCGCGTCCTTCTCGGTCTCCGTCGCAGGGAAGATCGAGGCGAGTAGCACCCCGACTCCAAACGCGACGGCGCCGGCTGCGAGCGGACTGCCTTGCGTCTGCTCGCGGGCTGCGTCTGGCGCGTTCCTCAATGTCTCGGTGGCAGATCCTGCGGCATCACCCATCGCGTCCGCCGTGCCCATGACGCGAACGCGGGCGGTGTGCACCGCACGGGCCATCCGGTTCTTTCGACGCTCGAGCATTCGACCGGGACTCACCCGGTCGCCGATGGCGTCGAGGGTCTCCCCGAGCTCGCCGCGGGTGACGTCGATCTCACGCCTCAGCTCTTCTGCGCTCTGGCCCATTCCATGTCCTCCTTGATCGATCTCTTGGTCTCCGGAAGCCCGCGAACATTCGCGAGCCGCTTTCGTGCTGCGCTCTGCAGGACAAGGGCCGCGATGGTCCAAGCGACACCGACGATGGCGAAGGCGACCGCGGTGTTCGTGGCTTGGTCGATCAGCCATGCGAGCGCGAGGGATAGGAACAACAGAGCGAGCCACCCGGCTAGCCCGGCGCCCCCGAACAGGGCTGCGGCCTTTCCGGCATGCCCGACCTCTTCACGAGCTTCGGTCTTCGCGAGCTCGATCTCCTTGCGAAAGAGCGTGCTGAGCTCGTCCGTCATCTCCGTGACGAGGTCGCCGAGCGAAGACTCCGAGCGCTGCGGCTCGTACTCGCGCGCTGACGGCGTAGTGCTCATAGCACTACGCCGCCTGCGGAAGGAATCGGCGGTGTTGTGGCCGGAGTTGGTTCGGTGAGCACGCCGACGTCGGAGCTCCCGCTCGGCAGCGAATCAGCCTCCTGCTGCGTCAGAGGGCGGGCGGAGGATCCATCTGGACCGACCATCGCCGTGGGCGCGGTGTCCTTACCCGCACTCATGGCTCCGGCTCGCACCGCTCGCCCGACGATGAAGCCGGCCGCGACCGCAGTGCTGAGGTACAGACCCGGTCGTCTGCGCGCGAACTGCTTCAAGTCGTTCGCCACAGCGTCGGGGCCGCCGCGGTCGAGTCGAGCCGCGAGATTCTGCGCTCGATCTTCGGCCTCGCGGAGATAAGTCACGAGTGATCCCGCCTCGGACGGCCGGCCTTCGGCGAGCGCCTCGATCTCCTCCGAGAATGTGCGCAGGCGTCGCGCCGCCTGCTGGGTGCGGTCATCGGCCTGCTGTCGCGCCTCGTCGCGGGCCCGACCGAACAGATCCTCGAGCTGTGCCTTTGCTTCCCCCGCGACGACCTTCACCTGGTCGGCGGCTTCACTCGTCATCTCGAGGGCGCCGTCGGCAACGGTCGACGCGACTTCCCCGCCAGCGCGTTTCGCGACATCCGCGGCCTGGCGTTCGCCAGTGTCGTTGGCTGTCGGCAAGTTCGTTTCGTCTTGGATCGTCATTGCCACCTCCTCCTCGGTCGGTGTTCAGCGGCGCAATACCCGCGGCGACCGCTCTTAATCCCGAGCGTCTGCACCACCTGTCGCGGCGACGCCGCGGCGGTTTTTGCCGGCCGTTTCGACGCGCGGCCCGTGGGGTAGTTGCGGCGCGCGCGACGCGTGGGTGACCGAGGAAGGAGGCCGCGGTGGCTTCGGTGTGGCATGCCGGCCAGCTGGACGAGCTGAGGAAGGGTGTCTCCCCGCTCCACGGGGGAGACGGGGATGGGTGTCGCTACTCCGTCGGATCGACTCGGACGGGTGTGTGGCTCATCGTGGAGTGGGGCGCCCGAGCGCAGACCGCGTTTCGCGTCGCGTTTTCGCCCGGTGAGCTGGATGTCGTGGACCTGTCGGTCGAACGCGACGGGTTCGGTTTCGACGTGCGGATGCGCTCGACGATCGGGCGCCAGCGCGCAACGATTCGCATCGACCCGGCTGACGGGACGTTCTCGGCAGCCACCACCTTGGAGACCGAGAGTGAGCTCAGCTTCCCGGGCTGGCCGCGCGACATCTTCCCTGATCTGGTCCCAGGTACCGAAGGCACGGTCCACACGAGCCAAAGGGGCCTTCGAACGGGCCTCGTCCATGCGAGTCTCGCGCCGGATCGCGCTTCGTTCATGTACCTCCAAGACCTCACGATGCTCGGCGACTTCTGCGACGCCACGCACGCGTCGGCGGGGGACACCGTCGGAGGAGCGTGGCCGGACCTGGGGTTCGCGCTGCCCTGTGGCAGTGAACCCCTACGGCCCGGAGAGTGCTTGGTCTCGTCCTGGCATCTTGCAGTCACCGACAAGGTGCCTGCGGATGCGGTCGAGGTGGCAGACCAATATCTCGCGCTTCTGGCTCGCCTCTACATGCACATCGATCGCCCGACACCCAGCTACGTCGACTGGCGGGAGCGAGCGGACTCATCCCGAGCGGATCTCGACAAGTGTGAGGACTGCTGGATGACAGTCGACGACACCCGGTATCTCCGCGCCTACGTGGGCGACGACCACCCGCCCGAAAGCATGGTGCAACTCGCTGTCGCTCTTCCTCTCATCGAGCGCAGCACTTGGCGTCAAGAGGCCGATCCGCTGGCCGATGAGCTCGCCGGGCTCACGCCTCACTTCCACGACCATCGAACCAGTTCGATCGCGCGCTGGCTCCCCGACGCGGAAGACATGCTCGACGGAGGCGAGCCGCACGAGAAGCCCCGCGTGATGGACTCCTGGTACCTCCTGCACCCGATGCTGAACCTGGCTCGACTTGCCGCGCGTGGCGACGACGGTGCGCGTGAACTTCTGCTTCGCTCACTCGACAGAGAGATCGAGGTGGCGCAGCACTTCCGCTACGAGTGGCCGGTCTTCTACGACGTGGACACGCTCGAAGTGATCAAGGCGGAGTCCGAGCCCGGAAAGGGTGGAGAGCTCGATGTGCCTGGGCTGTACGCGCACGTGATGCTGCAGGCCTTCGAACTCACCGACGACGACCGCTACCTGCATGAGGCGAGCGCCGCGGCTCGCACGCTGCACGGCAAAGGCTTCGAGCTCGCCTACCAGATGAACAACGTCGCGTTCGGCATGGTCGCCCTGCTCAGGCTCTTTCAACTCACAGGGGAGTCCGACATGCTCGACATCTCGCGAGTGTTGTGCGCGTGCCTGTTCGACAACGTCGGTCTCTGGTCCACTCGTTACGGCAAAGCCCGGGATCGCGCTTCGTTCTTCGGTGTGTTCCCCATGCCGAAGACGTGGTACACCGCCGCCTACGAGCAGGCCGAGGTATCGGCAGCGTGCCTCGAGTACCTGTTGCGAGCAGGCGAGGAGCTGCCGCCGGCGCTCAGGGTCTTGTTGCCCGAGCTGATCCGACACGTCACCGCGAAGCTCGACACGTACTACCCGCCGAATCTCGCTCCCGACGCGCTCGCCGAGTCGCCAAAGACGGGACATCTCGCACCTGAGCTGTGGATCCCTGTCGAGGACCTGGCTGACGGGTGGGATCCGGCGGGCGCGGTTGGGCAGGAGGTCTACGGCGCCGGCATCGCGTTTTCGACACTGGCGCGCTCGTATGTGCGAGTCCCTGGCCGCACCGCGCAGGTCTACTGCGAGTACCCGTTCGAAGAGCTCACCCAAAGTCGACACGAGGTGCGAATCCGCATCCTTGGCGATCCGCGTTGCGAGTGCCGTGTTCGGGTCATCGCTGACGACGAGATCTGTGGGCTGGCATCAGTCATCGGCAGCGTCAGCGGCAAGATCGAGGCAACGACCAGCGACGTGGGCTGGCGCGATTACCTGGTTCGCCCAGGACAGGAGCTCACAGTGCACTTCTTGGAGGAACGTCATCGTCAGCTCCAGGGCGGGGCTCAGCGCAGCTAGTCGGCTGCAGACGCGGGGCTGGTTCCGGGCTGCCCATGGTCGTGAGGATTCTGTCGCAGCCGGTGAGCTCCAGAAGGCGCCTCACCGCGGAGCTCGGGGCGACGAGGACCAGCTGCGAGCCGCGGGCGGTCGCGTACTGGTGTGCGTGAATCAACGCGTGCAGGCCGTTGCTGTCGATGAACTCGACGCCGGAAAGGTCGAGCTCGAGTCGGCTAGCTGGGCCGGCTAGGTGAGCCTCGATGCACCGGCCGAAATCGCGGGAGCTCGCGAGATCCATTTCGCCGTGGAACTTGATGCGTCCCGGTGTGGCCGGCCCGATCGTGAACTGATCCATGAGCACCTCCCTCAACCGAGCTCGTCGAGGCGGCGGCGCAGGTCCGCAACCTCGGCTTGGAGTTCGAGGATCCGCTGCGCTCCAGCGACTGTCATTCCCTCCCCGATGAGGGCAGTGAGCGCGGCGATCGCGTTGATCTCGGCTCTGCTGTAACGACGCTGGCCGCCGCCCGACCGCGACGGGCTGACGACGTCAAGGGTGTCGAGACGTCTCAAGAACGCGGGTTGCACGCCCAAGATCTCGCTCACTTGGCCCACCGTGTACAGGGCAGCGGTGTCATCGGGAAAGGGTCTGGACGTGGGAAGCCGGAGATCGGAATCGCCCGACTTCCCACGTGGATGCTTCACGAGCGACCGGCGCCGATCGCGTCGGGCTCGGACGGGGAGGTGGCGTCGATCACGGCGCCGCGACTCTGGGACTGCCCGCTCCCGATGTGGATCTTGCGGGCCTTGGCCTGCTCCCGCACAGGAATTCGGAGGACGAGCACACCGTCGGTGTAGACGGCCTTGAGATTCTCCGTGTCGAGAGTGTCACCCAGAAACAGCTGACGGCTGAACGCTCCGTGAGGGCGCTCGCCCACCAGCAGCTCCACGTCCTCCTCGCTGAAGGACTGCCCCCGCTGGGCATGCACCGTGAGCACGTTGCGCTCAACTGTGACGTCAATCGAGTCCACGCTCACCCCCGGGAGGTCGAACTGAACGACGAACTCCTCGCCCTGGCGGAAGGCGTCGATCGGCATCGCTGCGGGGCGGCTGGCCGAGCCCAGCATCTGCTGAGCCATGCGATCAATCTCACGAAACGGATCGGTTCGCATCAGCATCTGACTGCTCCTTTCTTCGAACGCTGTAGATGCCGCGCACAGTTATCGCGCCACCTCCAGAAACATGTCAACCCACTTGAAGGTTTTCTGTAGCTCCGTTCAGAGAAAGGCTGCAGCCAGCGGCACCGCGCCGTGCGCAGTTGCTTCGAACGCTGCCGAGGTCGGATCCGAGGAATGCTCGACGACTCGGTCGACTCCGGGCGTCTCGGTTCGTTCGGCCATGCCTACAGCCGCGAGGCCGGCGAGTGAACACGCGGAGCGGCCCCGGCGACCCACTACGGGTTACCGGGGCCGCTCGCCGCCTCTGGAACTACCGATCGCTGTCAGAGAGGTCGACCATGAATGGGCCCTCGCGTGAGCCCGCCTTGGCGAAGCCGCGGCTCAACGCGTACGCAGCGATGATTCCGGCGCCGAGTGCCCATGCGAGGTCAACGTCGAATGCATCGCTGACGTAGCCGGCGACGATGACGGTCACGGCCATGATGACGGAGAGCCAGAACTCGGTTGTCATGATGCCGGGGCGAGCTTCGGTCGTTCCGGTCATGAAGCGTCTCGCCGAGCGTCGGGCCTCTTGGGGAATGCTCGTGCGAGGGGTGGTGGTAGTGGTTTGAGTCATGTCGGCCTGCCTGGGTTGCGTTGTCGGGACCCGGCTCTACCCCCGACGATGCTCTAACAAACGGTCATCACTCGAGGTCAGCGCGACGTCACTTCTCGAGCCGATGCATCCGCCTCAGTCGTGCAAGGCGTCTTGTCGAGCACCGTCGAGCGGCGACGACGGACAGGCCGACTTCCACGCTCCGTCCGATCCTGTCGACGCCGCTCGAAAACTGCGCGGTTGTGCCGGGCGAAAAGTGCGCGGTGTTGTTGATGGGCGAGGCTAGTTGTCGGGGCTGTCGGCGGTGGCTCTGACGCTGGGGAGGGTGTCGATGCCGCGGTTGCGGAGCCGGTAGCTGGCGCCCTTGAGGGTGAGCACGTCGGCGTGGTGAAGCGCCCCGGGTTTAGTGGAGGCTGGGTTCTCCCGATCGCGTGTGCGTTTGGGCGTTGATCTCACGGTAGTAGTCGGCTTCGAGTTCGATCGGCGGGACGTGGCCGATCTCACCGTGGAGACGGTCGACGTTGAACCAGTCGACCCAGCTCAAGGTGGCGAGCTCGGCCTCGTCGACGGTGCGGAACGGCCCGTCGTGACGGACGCACTCTCGCTTGTAGAGCCCGATGATCGATTCGGCCATGGCATTGTCGTAGGAGTCCCCGACGCTGCCGATCGAGGCCACAGCGCCCGCATCGTCAAGGCGGTTCGAGTAGCGGATCGAGGTGTATTGGCCGGGTTCAATCGATCGAAGCAACACCGGCTGATTGCAGACAGAGTAGGTGTTCATCGAGAGCTTCGGCTGGTGACTTCCACCCGAGGATCTTGCGCGGCCGCGCGTTGAGCGCAGCAGCGACTGCCTCGATCTCCTCCGCGTTCCAGCGGGAGAGGTCGGTGCCCTTCGGGAAGTACTGACGCAAGAGACCGTTCGTGTTCTCATTGGTGCCGCGCTGCCATGGGCTGCGCGGGTCGGCGAAGAACACAGGGATCCCGGTCTCGACTCTGAACATGGCGTGTGCCGAGAGCTCCTTGCCGCGGTCCCACGTCAAGGATCGCCGCAGCTGTTCCGGCAACGTCGACATCGTCGACGCGAGCGCGTTCTTCATGGTGATCGCGCCGTAGCCGGCGAGAGCGGGTCCGTTGTGGACACGTGGCTGCTCGCCGTAGCCGTCCTCGCGTGGGAGATGGACCAGCATCGTGTAGCGGGTGGTGCGCTCGACGAGCGTGCCGATCGCGGAGCGTTCAAGACCGATCAGGAGATCGCCTTCCCAATGGCCCGGGACGGCCCGGTCTTCGACCTCCGCTGGGCGCTCGCTGATCATCACCTCCGCGGTGACGTGCGCCCAGGGTTTGCGCGTGGCGCGCACTCGAGGGACCCGCAGGGCCCGGCCGGTGCGCAGATAGGACACCAGCTCGCGCTTGAGCGCACCGCGGCCTTCCACGTAGAGGGCCTGGTAGATCGCCTCGTGGCTGATCCGCATGGATGCATCATCGGGGAACTCGAGCCGCAACCGATTCGCGATCTGCTCTGGGCTCCACGCCATGGTCCACCGCCGGTCCTTGCGGTGCGGCTTGCCGCGGCCCTTCCACGCCGGCGTGTCCGGCCCGACACTGCGTCCGTTAGGCGCTCGAACGAGCCCGGCGAGCCGGTCCTGCACATAGTCGCGAAGCCGGTCGTTGGTGGCGAGCTTGGCGACCTTGGGTCGACGAGCCCGGCGCTCTGCGTGCCATTGCGCGATCGATGGCTTGTAGTCGAGCCGCCAGGTCCGCGTCGACGCGTTCCGGCGCAGCTCGCGTGAGATCGTCGACGGATGTCGCTTCACCCGGCGGGCGATCTCTCGCACGCCCAGCCCATTGGCCCGAAGCAGCGCGACGTCCTCACGCTCGGAGAATGACAGATAGCGGCCCGAAACCGCTGGCAGAAGACAAGGGTTCACGCCGCCAGCGTGACGGAACCAACGGAACGCAACGGGAGATGACACGCCCGCGTCGACCGCGGCGTCCTCGGTCGTCACGCCACGCGCGATCGCCGCCCAGAACCGGACGCGGTCCTCGCGCCACGCCACCGTGGGCCGCCCCGGTGATGGGATCTGGCCTCGATAGAGCTGAACCTCGCGTTGCCGCTCCCGCATCGTCGCCATCTCCAAGCACCTCCACGATCGAGGTGTTGCGACGACCGGTTGAGTCCGCCTTGACTGCCCGCATCGGAGTGATGCACGACGCCGCGGACGGGCTCGCCGTCGCGGTCGCGGGTCCACAACGCCATCTCGAGCGCGTCGAGAGGCAGCTCGGTCGGCATCGACGCCGAGGTGCGCCATCCCACGATGCGGCGGGAGAACACGTCAGAGACGAACGCGGTGAAGGCCATGCCCGACCACGTCGGCACATAGGTGAAGTCCACGATCCACAGCTCGTTGGGACGCGACGCCTGGAACTGGCGGCACACCAGATCCGGCGGGCGGACCGCTCCCGGGTCGGGCCGCGTCGTGTGGAAGCGCTTGTCTCGACGAGCGCCGACAATGCCGTTGGTGCGCATGAGCCGCTCGACGGTGCAACGCGCGACCACGATGTCCTCGCGGCGCAGCTGGTTCCACACCTTGCGAGCCCCGTACAGACGGCGGCCCTTCCGCCGCTCGGACCACACCCGACGGATCTCGCCGAGCAGCTCACCGTCGCGCGCGGCGCGCTTGGACACCGGCCGGCCCTTGGCCGCGTAGTAGGTGCTCGGGGCGATCTTGCAGCCGTGCCCGCTGAGCACTCTGCAGATCGACTCGACCCCGAACCGGCCGCGGTGATGATCGATGAACTCGATCACCACCGATGTCGCGGGTCGAGCTCCCGCGCAAAGAAACTCGACGCTGCCAACAAGATCTCGTTGGCCCGCTTGAGCTCTCGGACCTCCCGCTCGAGCTCTCTGATCCGAGCCCCGTCCGCAGTCGTCACCCCCGGCCGTCGGCCCGCGTCGACCTCGGCCTGCTTGCACCAGCCCCGCAACGTGTCCTTGTTGACACCCAGCCGAGGGCCGATCCGCTCCACCGCAGCGTTCAACGACAAGTCAGGCTCTTGCTCACGAGCCTCGAGCACGAGCCGGATCGCTCGCTCCCTCAGCTCCTTCGGATACTTCCTCGGTGCCGGCATGGGCTCCACCCTTTCGTGGGTTCGGAGCCTCCATCAATCCCGGGGCGCTTCACTCGTACCTCGGAGGCTCTGTCGAGAGCACCGCCCTCGTCACCGTGTTACGCGAGATGCCCAGCCGATCAGCGATCCTCGCCTTCGGAACGCCCTCCGCGGCCAACCTCCGAATCAGTGCCCAGCCCTCCAAAATGATCACCCTCCAAGTGTCGAGTGCTCACTTTTCGCCCGGCAGTACTGCTCAGCTTTCCACCGTCATCGACAGATCCTTCGCCATCTAGGAACGAGGCGGGATCGACATGGCCGCCCGGCGAGCCGAAGGGCATCACCAGCCACATGTGCTTCGACGAGGGTCATGCGGGTTCATCGGGCACCTCCACGGCAGGGGGTTCGCCCTCGGTACGCTCGTGGCGTGGTGGGGGTTCGGCGCCGTGACCTGATCGGCCTCGCGGGCGTCGCACTCGTTTGGGCTGCTGTTTGGGCCGACGCACGGGCGCCTTGGCTGTTGTCTCGGGCTCTGTGGTTCGCTGGCCTCGCCCTACTCACTTGGTTCGTCGTGAAGAGGGTGAGGCGCTGACCGTTTCGTCTCGGTGATCGGACGATCGGCCCTTCGATCCGAGCACGATGCCTAATGCCAGGACCTCGGCTACCAAGAGGTCGGGCGAGGCGTTCGCTCCGCGCGTTCAGTCCTCGTGCAAGCCCGGACAACGGACTCGCGCTCGTCTAGTCCTCGGCTCCCGCGTCCCATGTCACGAGAACGGCGACGACGGGCTCGGCGATGCCCTTGAGCTCGAGGGTGCGCTCACCCGACACAGGCACCGCGCGCCGGCAGCCCGCGATGAGGTCGGCACTCGCCAGCACCTCGCCGGCGCCGGCAGCCGCGGAGATGCGAGCGGCCCGCGTGACTGCCGATCCGAAGTAGTCCCCTTCGCGGGAGGTCGCTTCCCCGGCGTGGAGCCCGATGCGGATGCTCGGCGCGAAGCCGTGCTCCGCGCGGTGGCGAGCCAGGGCGCGCTGGATGGCGGCGGCGCACGCGATGCCGTCGTCGGCGTCGCGGAAGGCGACGAAGAAGCCATCGCCTCCGTGCTTGATCTCCTCGCCGTTCCACCGCTCGAACTCGGCCCGCAACGTGCGGTCGTGCCATTGCAGCAGCGGTTCCCACGCGGCGTCGCCCATGGCCTCGGACAGTCGCGTCGAGTTCACGATGTCGGAGAACAGAAACGTGCGGATGGTCCGAGCCCCCTCGGACCGTGCAGGTGCGATGTCGAGGTCGACTGCGACGCCGAACTCGTCGACCAGGCGGGCGGCGGCCTTGAGCTCGAGGCGCGCGCCCGCGTCGTCGCCGTCGGCGGTCAGCGCCCCCGCGAGCAGCACGCGCGCCTGAGCGGCTTCGTACGGGGCGTCGACTTCGCTCCAAGTGCGAACACCCTCGCGCAGGGCGGCGATCGCTTCCTTGGTGTCGCCGCGATAGAGCGCCAGATGCCCGCGCGCGACTGCCGCCGCGGCCGCGGGTCCTGAGGTGCCGAGCCTTCGGGCCAGGTCCTCGAGCTCAGCGACGCTCTCGGCCGCTGCTTGCTCGTCGCCCACTGCCACGCACGCCGCGACGTGCACGGGGAGGAGGAAGACGCGGCGCTCTCGAGCGAGGAAGCCGGGGTCCCCAAGTGAGCGGCTGAGGCTCCGCGCCGCGCGCCCGCGCATCCCCCTGCGCGAGCAGCAAGCGACCCCGTCCCGGCTGGCCGTCGTCGCCCAGAGCGATGGCCTGGGCGAGTGCCTCTTCGGCGCCGTCGAGGTCGCCGCGCCGCACCCGGATCTCTACCAGCTCGCTGTACCCCCAGCCCGCGCTGTACCGGTTGATCTCGAGCAGCTCCTCGCACGCTTGCGCGACCCGCTGCTCTGCCTCCGCCAGTTGACCGTGGAGACGGTCGATCTCTCCCTGGTGGAACCGGCAGAGGCCCGTGTAGCCCGCGATCGACTCGCGCTCGCAGTAGCGGGTCGACACCTTGGTCCATTCGGTGGCCCGCCCCCAGTCGCAGAGCGCTCGGCAGATCGAGATCACCGCGCAGTACACGTAGCCGGCATGGACAGGGGCGACCCCGGGTCGCATGGCCAGCGCCGCCGCCTCGTCGACCAGCGGGAGCACCTCACTGACACCGCCGGTGGTGGCGGCGAGGTGGGCCAGTCCCTGTACGGCCATCGCCTCCATGCCCGGACTGCCCACCCGTCGAGCGATCGCGCGAGCGTCGAGGAGCGCCGCCCGCGCCCCGTCGATGTCGCCACCCTCCATCAGCGCGAACGCCAGCGACCATCTTTCCTGGGCGTGCTCGGCGCACTCCGGCGCCTCGGCCAGAAGCTCGGTGGCTCGGACGTAGGAGGTGAGAGCGACCGCGCTGTCGAGCATCATCGTGTGGTGGCGGGCCTGCTCCAGGGCCATGCGCGCGGCACCTGCGATCTCACCTGCGTCGGTGAACGCCACCTCCGCGCGTTCGAGGGCGTTCACGAACCCGGCCGTATCACCGGCCCAGCGGCACGACCAGGCGAGCCGCTCGAGGTCGTCGGCCCCGATCGGCTGATCGGCGTCGGCGTCGCGCAGCGCGGCCCGCGCCGCGGACCACTGGCTCTGGTCGTATGCGGTTCGGGCGGCGTCGAGGAGCGCCTCGCGCGTGGACACGCCGAAAAGTCTGTCATGTCGCATGTTTGGGGCGACTTGCCGTCGGGCGTCGAACGTCGCTCACCGGAGTCAGATCAAACGATCTTCCGCTCGTTGATCTCGGCGAGCACGACGGGGGCGGGAAGCCCTGCCCAGGTGGCGGTGAGCCCGATCTCGGGACGCGGTCCGGGGGCAGGGCGTCGATGCACGGTGAAGGTGAATCGGTCGTTGTGCAACACCGCCCCTTCGGCCTCGTCGCACTCGAGCTCGAATCGGTCGACGGGCACGCGTTCCAACGTCCAGCCGCCGCCCTGGACGCGCACGCCGGTGGGTGCGATGTACCAGCGACCGTCGTAGACGGCCATCCCGAGTGCCTCACCCTGGCCGGTCATCGTCACGCCGGCGAGCATCACCACGAGCAGTGGATCCCGCAGTCCGTCGTAGACCCATCGGGTGCCGAGCACGGAGTGCTGCATCTCGGTGATGAGCGCCTCGTCGGCGTCCGCGAGTGGCTCGTCCCGGTACGTCAGAGGAATCTGGAGGATCGTGCCGCCGGCGTCGACGATGTGGATCTCCATGCCGACGCGACCATCAGGGTCGTCAAGCCGGTATGAGCCGATCACCGTCACAGAGCCCGCGCCCGGCGGGCTCCATCGCTGGCGCGGCGCCCACTCGGCGATGAGCTCGTCCTTGGTCGGCGTGAGGGTCGCTCGGTGGAACAACGCCATGGAGCGCTGACGGTAGAGCACAGCGACCAGCAGGCCGGCCCCAGTTAATGTCCCACCCCCCTCGTAGGATGACTTCACCTTCCCCTTGATGTGTCAGTAGTTGCCGAGACGCGCGGGGAGGTGGGGGTGGACGTCGAAGAGGTCGTGCGATTGGTGCGCTCGGTCGCACTGGTCGACGCGTCGAGCGGCCGGGCCGACGTAGTCCAGGCGGTCGCCGATCTCGCTGCAGTGAGGCGGTGGTGTGATGGCCGTGAGGTTGCGCTTGCGGGGTTCATGGCCGTGCACAGCCCGATTCCGGAGAAGCCGATGGCCAACGCGGCGCGGTCGTCGCAGAAGAAGGCCAAGCGAGCCCTGCGCCGCAACGAGACGACCAAGGAGACTCCGAAGCTGGGCAAGGCCCTCGAGGAGGGCAATGTCTCGGGCGAGCACGTCGACGCGGCCGGCGCCGCGCTGCGCGGTGTCGACGCCGACAAGCGTCAGGAGCTCGCCAAACGCATCGACGCGCTCGCGGGCGTGGCTTCGACGATGAGCCCGGAGGAGTTCGCGCGCAAGGTCCGAGACGAGCAACGTCGAGTCGAAGGCGACGGGGGTGACGATCGGCTCGCGCGCCAGCAGCGAGCGGTTCGCTTCCGCCACCGTGTCGATCCAGCGACGGGGATGATCGAGTTCTGGGGGAAGCTCGATCCGCTGCGGGGGATGAAGTTCCTCAACCAGCTCAAGGAGCGAGTGGCGCGGCTCTTCGCCGACAAGACGCCCGACGATTGCCCGTCAGATCCGATCGAGAAGAACGCCTACCTGCAAGCGCTCGCGCTGCTCGACCTGTGCGAAGGGCACGGCCAGCGAAGCGGTCGACCCGAGGTCATCGTCGTCGTCGACACCCGCGAGACGCGACGGTGACGCCGGGCCGCACGTCGACTGGGGCATACCCGTCGAGCTGCCCATTCGAGTGCTCACCGACCTGGTGGCGCGACGCCGACGTGCACACCGTCGTCGTGCGCAACGGAGCGATCGTCCACGCGCCCGGCCGTCTCGACCTCGGCCGCACCACGCGGCTCGCGAACGTCGCGCAACGAAGGGCGTTGCGAGCGATCTACCCCCGGTGCGCGATTCCTGACTGCCCGACCCGGTTCGACCACTGCAAGATCCACCACGTCCACTGGTGGCGCCGCGGTGGTCGCACCGACCTCGAGAATCTCCTACCAGTCTGCGTTCGGCACCACACCGCGATCCATCACGAAGGATGGATCATCGAGCTCGGGCCTGATCGCGTGCTCACGCTCACACTGCCCAACGGCGAGGTGATGACCACCGGTCCACCGACGAGGCGCGCCGCATGACGGCGAGTCAAGCGATGAGCGGGTGCTGTCGCTTTTGGGGCAGGGGAGTGTCGAGCGCTGCTCGGCGAGCTTCGGCGTCCGCCCGCAACCGCGCGACTCGCTGGTCGCTCGCATCGATCTCTGCCAACGCGAGCGCCAAGTCTTCGGTGCACTCGATCGAAAGAAGCGCGGCGCCGGCCAGCGACGCTGCGTTCATCGCCCGTTCGAACATTTCGGCGGCGTGAGCCGGATCCGCGTTCACGAGCGCGATCTGACCCCGGACGCCATCGAGCTGCGCGAGAACCATGCGGTCGACCGACTGCCCGAAGAGCGCCTCGGCCTCGGCAAGCGCCCTCTCAGCGCCCTCGATGTCGCCGATCGTCGCGAGGACGCGCGCTTCGAACAGCAGCGCGCGCGTGAGGCGTTGAGGGTGATTCGCCTCGCGTGCCTGGTCGAGGCTCACGCCGATCGAGTCGAGTGCGCGGTCGGTGTCTCCTGAGTCGAACGCGACCTCGGCTTGCACGAGTGACGGGTCGAGTGTCGTCCGCCAACCCTTGAGACCCGCCGCCCAGGCGAGCGCATGCTCGACGTGGCTCTGCGCCAGATCGAGATCGCCGCGGTGCCGCCACAAGGTCGCCCACGTCAGCTCGACGCGACACGCGAGGGTCGGATCGTCGATCTCGCGGGAGATGATCGGTTGGGCCTCATCGAGCCGGACGATCGCCATCTCGTAGTCGCCGCTCAGCACATTGCGCTCGGCCATGAATTGCAGTGACCGCGCGAGCCCGACCCGATCTCCCGCCTTGCGGGAGATGTCGATTGCCTCCTCGAAGATCGTCATCGCGGCCTCGTGGTCGCCCTCGACATGCAGGCGGCGCGCGATCAGCGGCAGGTACCGGGCCAACGTGTACGGAGAGCCGACGTCCCGAGCGAGCTCAACCGCGCGGTCGAGGTAGGTCGCCGCTCCGGCTTCGTCGCCGAGCACGGCGTTGACGGCACCGACCCAGTAGTACGCGCCCGCAGTGACACTCGGGATGACATGGTTCTCGGCGACGCGCAACGCCTCGTCGCGTGAAGCGATGGCCCTCTCGAGGTCCCCTCGGTTCGCGTAGATGGCGGCGAGGAACATGTGCGCCCATCCGACGCTCGCCTCGTCGCCCACGGACGCGGCGAGCTGTACCGCCTCCTCGAGCGGAGGGGCGCTGGCGTCGAAGTCGAGCTGCCCGAACGCGAGCTCGCCGAGGCTCAGCAGGCCCCGCGCCCGCAGCTGTTCGTCTGCCTCGGACGCGGCGGCGAGCGACCGCTCACACCACTCCCGCCCCTGTGCGAGGTGCCCGCGGAGCCAGAAGAACAGGCCGAGGTCCGCGCACAACCTGAGGCTGTCCACGGGGTGGCCGTCGTCGAGCCCGGACTCGATCGCGAACCGCACGTTCGGGTACTCGAGGTCGAACCGGTTGTGCCAAGCCGGCCCTTCGTTGGTCATGTGCTCGGGCACCGCTCGCGCCGCGAGATCGAGCATCCACGCACGCTGACGAGCGCGTGAGTCGGCGAGCTGACCTGCCGCGACGAGGCGCTCCCGGCCGAACTCGCGCATGGTTTCGAGCATCCGGTACCGGACGCCGTCCTCCCTGGGCGAGGTGTGGAGGATCGACCGATCGACCAACACCGCCAGCGCGTCCAGCGCTTCGATCTCGTCAACACCGAGGAGGAACGCTGCCGCCTCGAGATCGAACCCGCCGATGAAGACCGACAGCTCGATCCACGCTCGCTGCTCCCCGGGCGCAAGCAGCTCGAAGCTCCACTCGACCGTCGCGCGTAGCGTGCGCTGGCGGGCTGATCGCTGGCTCGTGCCGGTGAGCAAGGCGAACCGCTGGTCGAGCCGTTCCTCGAGCTGCGCGAGCGACAGGACATTGAGCCGCGAGGCCGCGAGCTCGATCGCCAAGGGAATCCCGTCGAGGCGGCGACAGACGCGGGCGATCGCGGCGAGGTCGCGGTCCCCAGGGCTGAAGTCGGGCCGCACCAGTACCGCTCGGTCGAGGAAGAGCCGGACCGCCTCCGCTTCATCTCCTCCTGCGGCGCTGGGCAGCTCGAGGGGCTCCATCGCGAGGAGCGCCTCGCCAGGGACGCCGATCGGCGCCTGGCTCGTGTTCAGCACTTGCACCTGCGGACACGACTCCAGCAGCCGCGTCGTGAGATCGGCGACCTCCGGCACGAGGTGCTCGCAGTTGTCGAGCACGAGGAGGAGCTGCTCGTGACCGAGCCGCTCGCACAGCGTGTCCTCCATCGGACGCCCGGACTCCTCCTGCACGCGCAACACCGCTGCCACAGCGCTCGCGACCGCGCTCCCCGGGGGCAGGTCGGCGAGCTCGACGAGCCAGGCGCCGCCTTGGTAGCGGCCGACGCGAGCGGCCGCCGCTTCGATGGCGACGCGCGACTTGCCGCATCCGCCTGACCCGACGATCGTCACGAGCCGCCGCGTCTCGAGCATCTCGTCGACGGACTCGAGCACCTTCACGCGCCCGATGAACGTCGAGACGGGCCCGGGAAGGTTGTGGTGCTTCTGGCCCACGGTGCGAAGCGGAGGGAAGTCGGCGCGCAGTCCGTCGAGCACGAGCTGGAAGACCGACACCGGGCGGGGCACGTCTCGAAGCTGATGGCTTCCGAGATCGACGAGCGCGAACCCGCCCGCCGCCACCGAAGGATCGTGTGCGACGTCATCGGACACCACGACCTGGCCCCCGTGTGCGACCGCCATCATCCGGGCGCACCGGTTCAGCGTCGGCCCGAAGAAGTTGCCGCCGACCTCGACCGACGAACCCCGATGGATGCCCATGCGCACCCTCAACGGTTCGATCTCCGATGGCTCGACGTCGGCGAGCCGGTGCTGGGCCTCGTCGGCGGCCGACAGGGCGTCGGCGGCAGCGTCGAACACCGCGAGGACGCCGTCACCTGTGTGCGACACGATCGAGCCGCTGTTGCGCGCGACGGCCGCGGTCATGAGCTCGTCGTGGCGGGCCAGGGCGCGGGCCATGAGGGCAGGGTGCGCCTCCCATTTCTGGGTGCTTCCTTCGATGTCGCTGAAGAGGAACGTCCGGTCGACGCCCATCGCTTCCTCTCTCGCCTCGCGGGCGCCATCGTACCGAGCCGTCCCCGGCGACTCTGCCGTACTGTCCGCACCCGTGAACGGGCAACTGGGCGGTCTCTTGCACAGAATCCTCGGCGACGACCTGCCGATCCGCTTCGAGTTTTACGACGGGTCAGCGGTCGGTCCGGCCGATTCTCCGGCAACCATCGTGATCGCGCGCCCTGAAGCGCTGTCGCGCATGCTCTACGCGCCGGGCGAGCTCGGCGTCGCCCGCGCGTACATCGCAGGCGACCTCGTCGTCGAGGGCGACTTCTTGGAGGCGTTGCGGCTGCGCGAGCTGATGCCGGTTCCGCGCTTCGACCTGAGGACCCGGGCCGAGATGGCCAAGGTGCTCGGACGCGCCGCACTCCACCGACCGGCGCCGCCGCCCGAGGAGGTCAAGCTGCGCGGCCGGTTCCACTCGACGGCGCGGGACCAGGCGGCCGTGAGCCATCACTACGACGTCTCGAACGACTTCTACGAGCTGTTGCTCGGGGAGACGATGCTCTACAGCTGCGCGCTGTGGTCCGACCCGCACGGTGGGCTCGACAAAGCTCAGACCGCCAAGATCGACCTCGTCTGCCGCAAGCTCGACATCCAGCCGGGGATGCGCGTCCTCGATGCAGGCTGCGGTTGGGGGAGCCTGTCGATCCACGCCGCTCGTGAGTACGGCGCGGTCATGACTGCAGTGACGTTGTCGGAGGAGCAGGCGGCGTATGCACGCAAGCGGGTCGCCGAGGCGGGGCTCGAGCATCAGGTCGAGATACGCGTGCAGGACTACCGAAGCATCACCGACGAGCCCTTCGATCTCGTCGCGGCGGTGGGGATCCTCGAGCACGTCGGCAGCGACCTGCCGAATTATCCGGCGACGATGCACCGCCTGCTCAAGCCCGGCGGACGGTTCTTCCACCATGCGATCAGCCGCGCACCGTTTCGGCGCGAGCGGTTCCCGAAGCCGACGTTCATCAACTCTTACGTCTTTCCCGATGCCGATCTGCACGAGATCGGCGACATCGTGTCGACGTTCCAGGAGGCGAGCTTCGAGGTGAGGCACGTCGAGACGCTCCGCGATCACTACGTGCTGACTCTCCGCGAGTGGGCGTCGAGACTCGACCGGTACTGGGACGACACGCTCCGACTGATCGGCCCCGGCCGCGCGCGGGTCTGGAAGCTGTACATCAATGCGGCGATCCTGGGGTTCGAGGAGAACCGGCTCCAGATCCACCACATCTTGTCGGTGAAGCTCGACCGCGGACGCAGCGGGATGTCACTCGTGCCCGGTGATTGGTCTCACCACTCGTAGCGTCTGATTCGTAGCGTGTGCGAGCGCTGGCCGGGTAGAAACGGAGCGTGCCCGCCGGCGAGGAACGGGACGGCGTCCCGCTCACGAACCTCGATCAGCCGCTGTTCGACGGGGCTGGCGCGACGAAGCGCGACCTCGTCGACTACCTCGACGCGGTATCCGACCGCATCCTGCCCGAGCTGCGCGAGCGGCCGCTGTCGGTGATCCGCGTGCACCGCGGGCAGGAGGCGTTCATGCAGAAGAACGTCCCGAAGTACACGCCGGAGTGGGTGCCGACGGTGCGCCTGTGGGCCGAGGCGTCGAAGCGCGAGGTCGCGTACGCGCTGTGCAACGACCGGCGGACGTTGCTGTGGTTCGCCAACCAGCGCGCCGTCGAGTACCACCCGACGCTCGTGCGCCGCGACCGGTTCGACCGGGCGACGCATCTCGTGCTCGACCTCGACCCGCCGGAAGGGCAGCGGCTTCCCGGTCGTGGTCGCCGCCGCCCGACTCGTGCGGCAGGTCCTGACCGACGCCGGCCTCGGCTCGGCGGTGAAGACGAGCGGCGCGAAGGGGCTCCACGTGATCGTGCCGATCGACGACGAACCGACGCTCGACGCGGCCGCAGCCGCGACGCGGGCGATCGCGTCACGCGCCGCGGCTCTCGATCCGGACCTCGCGACGGTCGAGTTCATGAAGGAGAACCGCGGCGGGAAGGTGTTCGTCGATTCGACGCGTGTCGGCGGGGCGACAGTCGTCGCCGCGTACAGCCCTCGCGTGCGTGCCGGGACGCCTGTGTCCTACCCGGTCGGCTGGGACGCCCTCGACGACATCGTGCCCGGCGACTTCACGGTGCACACGGCGATCGACCGGCTCGGCGACGCCGATCCGTGGGCTGCTCAGCTGCCCGCGCCGCAGCATCTCCCCGACGAGCTCGTGGAGGAGGGCCACACGATCCCCGTCGCCCGCGTGCAGGCCATGCACGAGGGCAAGCGGCACGCTCGCGAGCAGCGCTGAGCGACAGCCGGGCGCTCAAAGCACCTTGCGCATGTGCACGTCCTCGGGCTCGAGCTCGAACAGCTCGCCCAACGGTTCCGACATGGGCTGGAAGCCGCGACCGGAGTAGAAGCGCACCGTGTTCTCCGACGGCGTCGCCGAGACGACCATGTCGGAGTCACCGGCGGTGCGGGCGATCTGCTCGAGCTGCTCGGACAACCGGCCGCCGATGCCCGTCGCACGAAACGGTGCGCTGACGTGGAGGAATGCCAGCTGCGCGGTCTCGGGGCGAAGGTGTGGCACGACGACACCGATGCCGACCAGCCGTCCGCCGGCGAACGCACCGAGCGCGATCCCGCCGGTGTCGACGTACTGCTCGAGCGCGCGCAAGTGCGCCTCGACAGAGTGTTCGCCGTGACCCTCCGGGTCCCAAGCCGACGCGTTCCAGTTGCCGTGCCGCGCGACGAGCTCGGTGCCGCGCTGCTCGTAGAGCGTGTCGATGCGTTCGGTACGGTCGATCTCGGCGACGCGCGACAGCTCAGTCCGGCTCAGCCGTCGGAACTCGACTTCGGGTTCCATCCTCTGAACGGCGAGTTGGCTACCCGGCAGGGCGTTCGCGTTCCAGGATGACGAAGATCTGCGCCTGGGCGCTCTTCGCGACGTTCGCCGCCAGAACCCCCTCGACGACTCGCCACCCTTCGGCCGCGTAGCTGTTCAACGCGGCCTCGAGCGACTCCGCGTCGAACTTGCCCGTGAACTTCGTGTCCCGTTCGGTCAGCACCTTGTACTCGAGCATTGGTCTCCTCTCCTGTGGGGATGGTCGCGTGTCCAGAGGTTTGGACGCTCCGTGGGTAAGGCTTGCCCGCTTGTGCGTCGATGCTCTCCCTGAACCTCCCGCCGAGGTGAAACCGTGTAGGACTCGGAGCAGGGGATCTCGGGACTCGACCCTCGAGGTCCCCTCTCTGCGCGAGGCTGCGCCGTGGCCTCCTACCGAGTGAACAGGCGGGGTGTCGCCAAGGCTCGAGCGCTGATCGACGCGCGTCACTATCGCGTGCGGAGCCGGTGGGCCGAGGTCCAGCCCAGCGCGGCGGACGAGAACGCCTTCCTGAAGACTCACGGTTGGGAGGAGTACGGCTCCTGGCATCTCGCCCTCACCGACGGTGCTGCCGACGAGACCAAGCGCCGTTATGCGTTCGTGTTCGGCGACTTCCACCGGCTGCACCGCATGGGATTGATCGCTTGCTACTACCGCGCCGCCGAGTGGGAGCACACCGAGGTCATGCTCGCCGCGCACAAGCTGCTCGTGTACCTCGACAAGTCGAAGGCCTGAATCGTCAGAGCAGAGCGGCGGCGAAACGGTCGTAGTGGTCCGTCCACCACCGGCGCCGGCGGTCGAAACGTTTGCTGCCACCGGTCCGGTTCCACAACGCGACCGCGTTCGCGTCACCCGCGCCGACGCTGCGCCGTACGGCTGCTTCGATGCGGTCGAGCGCATCGTTCATCGCGCTCGAGGAGCTCGGCCCGACCGTCGCGGTCGAGACCGTAGGTGTCCGCGACGAGTCGGAGTCGCGCCGGCCGGTCGGCGGGACGCCACCCCAGCCGGGCCCGATCGAACTCGTCGTCGATCGGCACACAGAAGCGGGCGAGATGAGCGAGGTCGTACTCGGGGCGGCCCGGTGCAGCGAACTCGAAGTCGAGCAGTGCCACTGCGACGCCGTCACGGAAGACCACGTTCGAGAGCTCCAGGTCGTTGTGGCACACAACGGTTCCGCCCGCGGGGTCGGCCAGGCTGTCGTTCCAGGTGAGACCTTGTAGGTCGAACCCCCGGGCGGCGTCGTGCAGTGCACGCAGCAGTGTGACGACGGATGCCAGCGCCGTGTCGGACTGGCTCCAGTCCGGATAGGGCGGCACGGGGACGTCGCCGTCGACGAACACGAGGCGCTCGCGCCCGTCCGCGTCGATGCCGACAGGCAGCGAGGCGCCCTCGAACCCCGCGGCTCTGACCGCGCGCAGGAAGGCGTGAATCGAACCGGTGTGCGGATTCGACGGGCGAAGGACGTGCGGACCGACGCGAACGACTTGGCCAGCGTTCGCGATCCCACCATCGAGCTGCTGCTCGCCCACGCCAGTCGGCGCTCGGACTACTTGGTGAACACCGTGTGGAGCGGTCGATACGTCCGGTCAGGGACCACGCCCGGCGGCAGGTTCGGCTTCACGTTGTTCTCGAAGAACGCGTCGCCGTCCGCTTGCGACTCCCAGACCTCGAGGACCCGCCAGCCTCCATCGGGGCTCGGGCCGCCCGCGTGGGACACAAACCCCTTCGACGCACGCATCACCGGCTCGAGCTGGCCGATCATCCCCGCGTACACCTCCTCGGTCAGTCCGGGCACGTCCCCGATCATCAGTACTGCCATCTGTTTGCCTCCTCGTCGGTGAGAGCACGTTATGTGGACGAGGGCGGCCTCGTCGGTGTCGCGATCGCCCCTTCCGGGAACGGAAGAGCCATGTGGAGGTTGGAACGCGTCCTGCCGGCGGAGCCATACCGCACCCTCTCCGACTACTTGGCGGCCGGCGGGGGAGCAGCACTCGAGGCGGCCCGAAAGGTCACGCCGGGAGTCCTCATCGACGAGATCGACGCGTCCGGGCTACGTGGACGCGGCGGCGCGGGTTTCCCGACCGGCCAGAAGTGGCGCACCGTCGCCGGGTATGCGTCGCCGGTTGTGTCCTCCACGGTGGTGGTGAATGCCGCGGAAGGGGAGCCCGGCACGTTCAAAGACCGTGCGATCCTGCGCGCCAACCCCTACGCCGTCCTCGAAGGAGCGCTCATCGCGGCCAGGGCGGTCGGTGCCGCATCGGTGATCGTGGCGACCAAGGCGAGGTTCACGACCGAGATCGCTCGGCTGCGCGCCGCCGTCGACGAGATCGCGCAGGCGGGCTGGTGCGACGAAGTCAAGGTGACGATCGTCGAGGGACCCAGCGAGTACCTCTACGGCGAGGAGACCGCGCTTCTCGAAGTGCTCGACGGCCGTCCTCCGTTCCCACGGATCGCGCCGCCGTACCGCCGGGGCGTCGACGAGGTCGTCGCAACCGAAGACGTGGACTCGGGCAGTGGCTTGTCTGCAGATGTCGAGATGGCCGGTCCCGATCACGACACGCTCGCGCCTCCGACACTGGCCAACAACGTCGAGACCTTGGCCAACGTGCCCGGCATCATCGCCAAGGGCGCGGCATGGTTCCGTTCGGTCGGCACCGCGGAGTCACCGGGAACGATCGTCGCGACGATCACCGGCGCGGTGCAGCACGACGCTGTCGCCGAGGTCGCTCTCGGGAGCCCGCTGCGCGGTGTCATCGACGAGCTGTGCGGCGGAGCGCGCCCCGACCACTCGATCATCGCTGTTGTCGGCGCGGCGTCGAGTGCCGTGCTCACCGCCGATCGGCTCGACACCCCGTTGACCTATGAAGCGATGGCGGCGGCCAGAAGCGGGCTCGGGTCGGCGAGCTTCCTCGTGCTCGATGACGAGAGCGACCCTGTCGCCGTCGCCGCGGGCATCTCGCGGTTCCTCGCGATCGAGTCGTGCGGGCAGTGCACGCCCTGCAAGCAGGACGGTCTGTGGATCGCGGACGGCCTCACTCGGCTCTGTCGGGGCGACGCCGATCGCACGGATCTGGACGGGGTGCGCGACCGGCTTGCGACCGTCGCCGACGGGGCCCGTTGCAACCTCGGCCGGCAGCAGGAAGGGGTGATCGGGAGCCTCCTGCGCGCCTTCCCCGCAGCCTTCGACAGTCACCTCATCGCAGCCACACCCGCCGCCCCTCCTGTCGAGCCCTGGCTCGTCACCGAGCTGCTCGACCTGACGGACCAAGGCGCGCTCGGCGACGACACCTTCCTCGACAAGCAGCCCGACTGGACGTACGGCGGCGAAGACTCAGGCCGTACCCCTGTCGAGCGCTTCACCGACCACCGCGCCGACCTTCCGAC
>CAWDJB010000008.1:0-306273 GCA_963802505.1 uncultured Acidimicrobiales bacterium
CATCGACTTGGTCGGGAAGGCGGGATTTGAACCCGCGGCCTCAGCGTCCCGAACGCTGCGCGCTAACCAAGCTGCGCTACTTCCCGGTAGGCCCGAGAGCGTAGCCGCCGCCGCGAGCGTCTCCATCGGCGTTCTCCGGTCGATAACGCGTCACGGACGACGCGTTATCTGCCGAGGAACCGTGGGGCGGGGCTCAGTCGAACCAGTTCAGCGTCTGGCGCATGGCCTGCTCGAAGCTCTCGAAGTCCATGCTCGAACGCGCCGCGGTCACGAGTTCGGCGTCAGCGCCCACGGGCACTCGCAGCTTCGGCGCCTTCGCCTGCGCGGCGTCGACGATCGCGTTCGCGACTAGCTGAGGATCGGGCGGCGGACCCGCCGGAAGGAGCCCACTCATCGCACCGCGGAACCGCAAGCGCCGATCTGTCGCTTCGGTGTCGGCGGCCATCCCCGCCGCCATCTGCGAGTTGCTCGAGAACTCGGTCGTGAACTGTCCCGGCTCGATCAGCGCGAGTCGGATGCCCTTGTGGCTGAGCTCGTAGTGCATCGCCTCCGTCATCGCCTCGAGCGCGTGCTTGCTCGCGGCGTACATGCCGCTGTAGGGCACCGCGGCGACGCCGGCGACGGACGACACGTTCACGATGGTGCCGCCGCCCTGCTGCAACATGATCGGCACGACCGCGCGCATCGTGCGCAGCGGCCCGAGGACGTTCGTGTCGAGCTGCCACAGGGCCTCGTCGTCGGCGATGAGGTGGATCGCGCCGTTCATCTCGATGCCGGCGTTGTTGACGAGCACATCGATCGTCCCCGCCTCAGCCGCTACACCGGCGACTGCCGAGCGCACCGAGTCGTCATCCGTCACGTCGAGCGAGACGACGTTCACCTTCAAGCCTTCGGCCGCGGCGGCGTCGTTCAAGGCCGCGGCCTTCGACACCGTGCGCATCGACGCGAAGACCGTGTCGCCGCGCCGCGCGAACTCGAGGGCGCTCAGCAGACCGAAGCCGCTGCTGCATCCGGTGATCAGGACGTTGGCCATGAGTGAAGCTCCCTCTGGACGTGTTTCAGGGTGCGAGCAGTGACCACACCGCGTCCTCGGACGCGGCGAGGGTCGCCCGGGTCAGTGGCAGGTCGTGCATGGTTGCGGACTTGAACAGGCCGGTGAACGCGCCGAGCACGAGAGCGATCAGCACCTCAGGGCGCCCGGCGCGGATCGCGCCAGCGCGCTGGCCGCGCCGCACGTAGGCGACGGCCCGTGCGGTCAGCTCGCCCCCCACAGCGAGGCTCGCTTCGTCGAGGTAGGCGGCGTGGTGATGAGTCTCGAGGAACAGGAACGCTGCCGGGTTCTCGGTCGCGAACGTCCACAGCCCCCGCCACCATTGCGAGAACTCCTCGCGTGGGGCGAGCCCGAGAGGGATGTGACCCGACACGACGTCTGTCATCTCGGCCTTCCATCTGCGGAACAGGGCGTTGACGAGAGCGTCCTTGCTCGCGAAGTAGCGGTAGATCGTGCCGGCGCCGACGCCTGCGCGTTCGGCCAGGACGGGCATGGGCGTGCTCGCGAAGGTGCGCTCGCTGAAGAGGTCGAGGGCGGCGTCGAGGATCGCGTCGCGCTTCGAAATCGTCGGTGTCACAGACCCCATAAGCGGAATGATCGTTCATTCTGCTCTGTAGCGCAACCCCCGAGATCGCGGCGGGGCATCGTGTTCCCATGCAGCTGCGCGACTTCCAGGACGTGATCGCCCGGACCTACCTCGAGCGCGACGCCGAGCGAGGCGTGGCCGTCACAGTTGCCTGGCTCGCGGAAGAGGTCGGCGAGCTCGCGAGGGCCGTTCGCAAGGGCTCACGCGAGGAGCAGGTGCTCGAGATGGGCGACGTGCTGGCATGGCTCGCCTCGCTCGCGAACCAACTCGACATCGACTTCGACGAAGCGATCGCCCACTTCGCCAACGGATGTCCGAAATGCGGGACGGTTCCGTGCAGCTGCCCGTAGCCGGGAGAAGTGGTGCGCCAACGGCCCCTATGGCGCCAATTCCGCGCCAATTGGGTCGGGGCCGCGTCGGCCCTCCTAGCGAGCAGCGAGCAGCTCGGCGATCTGCACCGCGTTGAGCGCGGCGCCCTTGCGGAGGTTGTCGTTCGACACGAAGAGCGCGAGGCCGTGCTCCACGGTGGGGTCGCGGCGGATGCGGCCGACGTAGCAGGGGTCCTTGCCCGCGGCCTGCAACGGCGTGGGGATGTCGGACAGCTCGACGCCCGGCGCACCGCGCAGGATCTCGGTCGCCTCGGCGGGTGAGATCGCACGATCGAACTCGGCGTTGATCGAGAGCGAGTGCCCGGTGAACACCGGAACCCGCACGCACGTGACCGACACCGGGAGCGCTGGGATCTCGAGGATCTTTCGACTCTCGTCGCGGAACTTCTTCTCTTCGTTCGTCTCGTCGTCGCCGTCGTCGACGAGCGCGCCCGCAAACGGGAGCACGTTGAATGCGATCGGCCGAGCGAACTTCACCGGCGTGGGGAAGTCGACCGCGTCACCATCGAACGTGAGTGCCGACGCGCGGTCGACGACCTTGCGCACCTGCTCGTCGAACTCGGCGACACCTTCGAGCCCGGCCCCCGACGTTGCCTGGTAGGTGCTGGTGACGAGCCGCTTCAGTCCCGCCGCGACATGCAGCGGCTTGAGTACGGGCATGCCGGCCATGGTCGTGCAGTTCGGGTTGGCGACGATGCCCTTGGGGATGTTCGCGAGCGTGTGCGGGTTGACCTCTGACACGACAAGCGGGACATCGGGATCCATCCGCCAAGCGCTTGAATTGTCGACGACGATCACGCCGACGCTCGTGAACCGCTCCGCGAACGCCCTCGAGCCTGTCGCTCCGGCCGAGAACAGCGCGATGTCGAGTCCGGACGGGTCTGCGACTGCCGCATCTTCGACCGGGATCTCTCGACCGTTCCACGGCAGCGTGCGTCCGACGGACCGAGCCGAAGCGAAGTAGCGGATCTCGTCGACCGGGAACTTTCGCTCGGCCAGCACCGATCTCATGACGCTGCCGACCTGCCCGGTTGCTCCTACGACGCCAACACGCATGCGCGTCAGGCTACCGGCGGCCCCTGTGCTGAATCCCGCGGTTTCAGCCCGCTAAGGCGAACGCGTCGTGCAACGCCTGCACCGAACGCTCGACGTCGTGAGCAGCGACCACGCACGAGATCCGGATCGACGAGGTCGAGATCATCTCGATGTTGACGCCGTTGTTGGCGAGGGTCTCGAACATCGTCGCCGCGACACCCGGGTTCGTCTTCATGCCGGCACCGATGAGCGATACCCGCCCGATGTTCTCGTCGTGCGTCACGCCGCTCGCACCGATCTCCGCGACGAGCGCACCGGTCACCCGCTCGCTCGCGGCCAGGTCGGCCTTCGGAACCGTGAAGGAGATGTCGGTCGCCCCGCCGATCGACGTGTTCTGCACGATCATGTCGACGTTCACCGACTCGTCGGCGAGGGCGCGGAACAGTCGCGCCGCGATGCCGGGCTTGTCGGGGACGCCCGTGATCGTGACCTTCGCCTCGTCGGTGTCGTGCGTGACGGCGGAGATGATCGGGGCTTCCATCGAAGCGTCCTCCTCTGTGACCCACGTGCCCGGCTCCCACGTGAAGCTCGAACGGACGTGCAACGGCACTTGGTGGTTCCGGGCGAACTCGACCGAGCGCAGCGCGAGCACCCGACCGCCGGTGGCTGCCATCTCGAGGATCTCCTCGAACGACACGCGGCTGAGCCGCCGCGCCGACGGCACGATGCGGGGATCGGCGGTGAACACGCCGGTGACGTCGGTGTAGATCTCGCAGGCGTCGGCCCTGAACGCGGCGGCCAATGCAACCGCCGTCGTGTCTGACCCTCCTCTGCCGAGGGTCGTCACGTCGTTCGTCGTCGACACCCCTTGGAAGCCGGCGACGACGGGGATCTGCCGGGCGGTGATCGCCGCGCGCAACCGGTCGCCCTTGACCTCGAGGATCTTGGCCTTGCCGTGCGTCGTGTCGGTGACGATGCCGGCCTGGCTGCCCGTGAACGACGAGGCCTCGACGCCGAGCTCGGCGAGCGCCATGCACAGCAGCGCCATCGACTTGCGTTCGCCCGCCGTCAACAACATGTCCATCTCGCGGCCCGGCTGGACCGACGAGACCTGGTTCGCGAGGGCGATGAGCTCGTCGGTCTCCTTGCCCATCGCGCTGACCACGACGATGACGTCGTTGCCTTGGCGATGCGTGCGGGCGACGTTCTCGGCGACGGCTCGGATGCGGTCGGCGTCGGCGACCGAGGTGCCGCCGTACTTCTGCACCAGGAGGCCCACGACGGTGGAAGGTACCAGTGCCGACTGTGGGGCGATCCAGGTAAACCGGTAGGTTTCGTCGCTCGTGGGCACTGCCAAGCGTGAACGTCAGAAGGCCGGCCGCCAGGCGCGACTCGAGCAGCAAGAGGCCGAGCAAGCGAAGGTGAAGCGTAAGAACCTGGTCATTCGCGGAGCCCTCCTCCTCGTGGGCTTCATCGTGGTGGCGTTCGTCATCAGCCGGCTCGTCGCGAGTGACGACGACTCCGACGCGGTGTCGGCCGGCACGACTGTTGCGGGCGCGGATGCGACGGGCGCCGTGACCACCGCGGCCGGGGGCGCGGACACGACCGCGGCGAGCACGGCGTCGACAGTGACGACGGTGCCGGGCAAGACGATCACCGGAGACACGCCGTGCCCGCCGACCGACGGTTCCGCCGAGCGCACCGTGTCGTTCGAGAACCCGCCGCCGATGTGCATCGATCCGGCGAAGACCTACACGGCAGCGGTGAAGACCAACCACGGCGACTTCACGGTCGAGCTCGACGCCGAGGCCGCACCCAACACGGTGAACAACTTCGTCGTGCTGTCGCTGTACCACTACTACGACGGCATCACGTGCCACCGCGTCGTCGAGGGCTTCGTGATCCAGTGCGGCGACCCGAAGGGCGACGGCACGGGCGGCCCCGGCTACACGTTCGCCGACGAGCTGCCCGCGGAGGGCTCCTACAAGCTCGGTTCGCTCGCGATGGCGAACTCGGGCCCCGACACGAACGGCAGCCAGTTCTTCATCATCTCGGGCCCGGAGGGCACGCAGCTGCCGCCGCAGTACTCGCTGTTCGGTCAGGTGACCGACGGCCTCGACACGACGATCAACACGATCGCCTCACTCGCAGTGCCCGGCTCGGACGGACCGCCGTCGCAGCCCGTGCAGATCGAAAGCGTCACGATCACCGAGTCGTAACGTCACGGCGCCGCTCTCCGCTTCGCTTCGATCGGCACCTCTCGCTGCGCTCGACAATCGGTGCTTCGCGCACCCGGGCGGCGCACTGCGCCGCCCCGCACGCCGGGTATTACGGCAGGCGGTCGAGACCGACCTCTTGGCCGCCGAGCATCACCTGCACCGCGCCGTTGCCCGCGGCGCGCCATGTGCCGTCGCCGTCGCGGATCGCCGCGGACTGCTCGTCGACCGCGACGATCGGGAACTGCGAACCGGCGAGCTCGAACGTGCGCCGAGACCGATCGTGGCTCCACGTGTCGTGATGCGGGATCACCGCGACCTGCTCGAGGAGCCCAAGCCCGAGCGTGAACGCGCCCCGCGTGGGTCGACCATCGGATCGCACAGTGCCATCGCGCCGGCCGAGGACCCGGCGATCACGCCGCCCTCTCGCCACGCGTGCAACAACGCCTCCCAGAAGGGGGTCGCCTTCAGCACCGAGCGGAGGTGCATGGGTGATCCTCCGGTGATGTACACGAACCGCGCGGCGTTGGCTTCCGCGACGTTGCCCTCGTCGAGCGCGTCGTTCCGGCTGAGCACCATGAGGCCGCGCGCCTTTGCGCCGAGTGCTTCGAAGTGCGCGGACGCCTGCGCGACCGACCGCTCGGGATGCTCGTAGGCGGCGCCCGTCGGCACGATCAAGACCTCGGTTGCGCCCGATGTCGCCAGAAGCTCAGCGTCGAAGCTGCAACCGGTGCCGAACTCGCCTCCGCCCACCAGGGCCAACGTGCCGCTCACGGCGGGCCACGGTAGTGGCCGCTTCTCGGTCAGCCGACGAGTGCGGCCCGCAGGCGGGCGATGTGCGCATCGTCGACGCCCAGCGTGGCGACATACGCCTCCATCGACCCGTGCTCGGCGCGGATGTGCTCGAGCAGAGCGAGGATGCTCTCGGGCTCGGCGCCCATCATCGCGGCGGGAGCGCTCTTCATGCGCTCGCGCGCCTCGGGCATGTTCTCCATCGCCCACTCGATCATCCGGGCGACGCCCTCACGGCTGAGCGCGTAGTCCTCCGCGATCACCTCGTCGGGAACTCCCACGAGGGCGAGCACTAGCGCCGCGACGATGCCGGTGCGGTCCTTCCCGGCCGCGCAGTGGAACACGGCGGGGTAGGTCTCGATCTCGGCGAGCAGGCGCAACGACATGCCGAGCGCGCCCTCCCCGATGACCAACATCTCCCGGTAACGGTCGACGAGGAAGGTCGGGGAGTCGCCGAACGACTGGATCTCGTCCGGCGTCCAGACGACGTCGAGCACCGGAAGGTGGTGGTAGTCGACCGCGTAGGCCTCGAGGGGGAACCGGCCGTGCTGCTCGATCTCGTCGGGGGTGCGCAGGTCGATCACGGTCTTCAGGCCGAGCGGTTGCAGCCGGGCGACATCGGCCTCGGAGATCCGGTGGATGCCGTCAGCTCGGTACAGCGTCTGCCACTTCGTCATGCGACCATCGGCCGTGGGGTAGCCGCCGAGGTCACGGAAGTTGAACGCCCGCTCGAGCTCGATGTGTCGCACCGGACGAGCGGTTGCAGCGGTCATGGCTTCGACCGTATCGGCGCAAGTTTGACTCGCGGCCTCCGCGACGTGAACGCCGGGTGACGAGGTCGTGTCGGCGCCGTCGCCCGCCGTCTGGTCTCCGGTCCTTACCCATGGGTAACATCGCGAGATGGCGGTGAAGCGAGTGGGGATCGTGGGGTCGGGGATCATGGGAGCGGGCATCGCGGAGGTGGCCGCCAAGGCCGGCTTCGAGGTGATCCTTCGCTCCCGTCACCAGGCGAGCGCCGAGGGCATGGTCGCCGCGCTCGAGAAGGCGTTGGCCAAACAGGTCGAGCGAGGCAAGCTCGACGAGGCCGAGCGGGCTGCGGTGATCTCGCGGGTCTCCTCGACGACGGTGCTGAGCGACCTGGCCGAGTGCGATCTCGTCATCGAGTCGGTCGTCGAGGACCTCGCGGTGAAGAAGCACCTCTTCAGCGAGCTCGACCACTACTGCCGCGGCGACGCGATCCTCGCCACCAACACCTCGACGCTCCCTGTCGTCGAGATGGCCGTCGAGACCGGCCGGCCCGAGCGCGTGTGTGGCATCCACTTCTTCAACCCCGCGCCGGCGATGGGACTGGTCGAGATCGTGCGGCCGCTTCTCGCGTCCGACGAGACGATCGCCGCGGGCCGGGAGTTCGCCGAGCAGTGCGGCAAGGACGCGGTGGTCGTCGAGGACCGCGCCGGATTCGTCGTCAACGCGCTCCTCTTTCCTTACCTCAACAACGCGGTGCGGATGCTCGAGGCGGGCACGGCGTCGCGCGAAGACATCGACGCCGCGATGAAGGGCGGCTGCAACTTCCCGATGGGCCCCTTCGCGCTGCTCGACTTGGTCGGACTCGACACGTCGGTTGCGATCCTCGACGCGCTGTACGACGAGTTCCGCGATCCGAACTACGCGCCGGCCCCGTTGCTGCGGCGGATGGTCAGCGCCGGCCGTCTCGGGCGCAAGTCCGGCTACGGCTTCTACGACTACCGCAAGTAAGCGGCGCGGGCCGCCGGCGCGCATGCGGCCGATCGAACCTCCCACGACGCAATGGCAGTTCCCGCCTGTCGACGCCGCGGATGAGGACGGTCTCGTCGGCGTCGGCGCCGATCTCGAGCCGGGCACGCTGCTCGCCGCGTATCGCAACGGCCTCTTCCCGATGCCGGTCGGTCGTCACGGCCCGATGGGTTGGTGGTCGCCCGACCCGCGCGGGGTGCTGCCGCTCGACGGCGTGCGGGTGAGTCACTCTCTGCGTCGATCGCTGCGGCGGTACGAGCTCCGTGTCGACACGGCGTTCGAGGCCGTGATCCGCGCGTGTGGCGATCCGGCGCGGCCGGGCGGCTGGATCACCGAACCGATCGTCGCGGCGTTTGTGCGGATGCACGACATGGGGTGGGCGCACAGCGTCGAGGCTTGGAGCGACGACGGTGAGCTCGTCGGCGGTGTGTACGGCATCGCGATCGGCGGGTTCTTCGCCGGGGAGTCGATGTTCAGCCACCGCGTCGACGCATCGAAGGTCGCTCTCGTCGGGCTCGTCGAACGCCTTCGCGACGCGGGTTACCAGTTGTTCGACGTGCAGTGGGCCACACCGCATCTCCGTACCCTCGGTGTGATCGAGATCGCGCGACCGCGCTACGTGGTCGCACTTGCACACGCTCGAACAGCCGAAGTGCAAGACGCGTGGGGAAGAATGACGCCGTGACCGAGCGCGACCAACCGTGGTTGATGCGGACGTACTCGGGTCACTCGACGGCGAAGGCTTCGAACGAGCTGTACCGCACGAACCTCGCGAAGGGGCAGACCGGTCTGTCCGTCGCGTTCGATCTGCCGACGCAGACCGGCTACGACCCCGACTCGTTGATGGCGAAGGGCGAGGTCGGCAAGGTCGGTGTTCCTGTCGCACACCTCGGCCACATGCGCACGCTGCTCGACGGCATCCCGCCCGGGCAGATGAACACCTCCATGACGATCAACGCGACGGCGGCTTGGATGCTCGGCCTCTACGTCGCCAACGCCGACGAGCAGGGGGTCGCGACTGTCGATCTGCGCGGCACGACGCAGAACGACATCGTGAAGGAGTACTTGTCGCGCGGTACGTACATCTTCCCGCCCGAGCCCAGCCGGCGCCTGATCGTCGACATGGTCGCGTGGTGCGCTCACCACGCGCCGAAGTGGAACCCGATCAACGTGTGCAGCTATCACCTGCAAGAGGCGGGGGCGACGCCCGTCCAGGAGATCGCGTACGCCCTCGCCACGGCGATCGGTGTGCTCGATGCGGTGCGCGACTCCGGACAGGTCGAGCCGGATCGCTTTCCCGCGGTGTTCGGCTCGATCTCGTTCTTCGTGAATGCGGGCATCAGGTTCGTCGACGAGATCTGCAAGCTCCGCGCCATGACCGACCTTTGGGATCGCATCGGCATCGAGCGCTACGGCATCGACGACGAGCGCCTGCGTCGGTTCCGGTACGGAGTGCAGGTGAACTCGCTCGGCCTCACCGAGAACCAGCCCGAGAACAACGTGCAGCGCATCATCCTCGAGATGCTCGCGGTGACGCTGTCGAAGCGTGCTCGCGCTCGATCGGTCCAGCTGCCAGCGTGGAACGAGGCGCTCGGCCTGCCGAGACCTTGGGATCAGCAGTGGTCGTTGCGGATGCAACAGGTGCTCGCGTTCGAGACCGACCTGCTCGAGCACGAAGACATCTTCGACGGCTCGGTCGTGATGGAAGCCCGCACCCGCGAGCTCGGCGACGCCGCCTGGGCCGAGCTCGAGGACGTCCTGTCGCTCGGCGGCGCGTTCGAGGCCATCGAGGAGATCAAGGGGCGTCTCGTGCGGTCGCTGTCGGACCGCACCCGTCGCATCGAGTCGGGGGAGCAGGTGGTCGTGGGCGTGAACGCGTTCACCGAGTCGACCCCGTCCCCGCTCGAGGGCGAAGAGAGCATCCTTCGGGTCGATCCTCAGGTCGAGGCCGACATGGTCGCGGACGTCGTGGCCTGGCGATCGGCGCGATCGCAGTCCGAGGTGGGTGCGGCGCTGAGCGAGCTCGCGGCGGCCGCCGCGTCCGAGACGAACGTGATGCCGGCAACGATCGCCTGCGCACGGGCGGGCGTGACGACGGGCGAGTGGGCGCAGACGTTGCGCGACGTATTCGGCGAATACCGAGCCCCGACGGGAGTGAGTGCCGCGGTCGGCCATCGCAACGGCGACATGCGCGACCTGGTTGCGTTCGTTTCGACGATGCGCGGCGGGCCACCGCGGTTCCTCGTCGCCAAGCCGGGCCTCGACGGGCACTCGAACGGCGCCGAGCAGATCGCCGTCGCCGCCCGCGACGCGGGCATGGAGGTCGTGTACTCGGGCATCCGGCTCACGCCTGAGCAGATCGCGGCGTCCGCTCGCGACGAGGACGTCGATGTGGTCGGCCTGTCGATCCTCTCGGGCAGCCACCTCGAGCTCGTTCCCCAAGTGATCGCGTTGCTGCGCGCCGAGGGGGTGGAGGCGCCCGTGGTCGTCGGCGGGATCATCCCCGAGGAGGATCGCCGCCGGCTGCTCGATGCCGGCGTCGCGGCCGTGTACACGCCGAAGGACTTCGAGCTCGCCCGCATCATCGACGACATCGCCCATCTGGTGGAGAGACGGCGGGCCGCGAGCCGGTGACGACGCTGCGAATGGGCCATTCGGCCCCCGGGGGGGCGCTTGATTCGGGTCAGGACGCGCCGATGGTCCTCCGATGACTGATCGGCGGGCGGTCCTCGGTCTGGTCCCGGGCATCCTTGGTCTGGGACTCGGCATTGCCGCGCTCGCGCTCGATCTGCCAGCGCTCGGCTTGATAGCGGGTGTCTGTGCGATCGTCGCAGCGTTCGTGGCCAGGCAACCTCGCACGCCCGCGCCCGAGCTCGACCCTGTGCCCGAGACCGTGCCCGCGCGGCGACGCCGCGACATCGAGGCCGAATCGAGTGCCGACGAGCCCGAGGCCGTCGCGGTCGCGGAGTCCGTCGCGGTCGCCGAGGCCGTCGCGGTCGCGGAGCCCGTCGCGGTCGCGGAGCCCGTCGAGATCAATGAACCCGAACCCGAGGTTGCCGAAGCCGTGCACCTCCCGAGCGACCCGACCCGGAAGGTCGAGAAGGTCATGACCTCACCTATCACCGACCCGACTGGCCTCTTCAGCGAGGACTACTTCCACATCGCGGTGGAGACGCGGGTGTCTGCGGCACGCCGACATCTCCGTCCCGTGGCGATCGTGCTCTTCGACGTCATGCAAGGCGTGCGATCGGGCACGCCGACGCGCGTCGCGCCCGAGCCCGTCGTCAAGGCGATCCGCACCACACTGCGCGAGGCCGACACGGCGTGCCGGCTCGCCGACGGACGCTTCGGCTTCGTGCTCGAGGACACGCCCGAAGACGGCGCGATCTGGACAGTCGAGCGCTTGCGGCGCGCGCTGAGCGACGCAAACGAGACCGAGCGCGACGCCGTGCAGACGCGTTGGGCCGGCATTGCGTGCTATCCGGCGCATGCGTTCTCGGCGTCCGAGACGCTCGCCAAGGCGCAGGCGGCGTTCGAAGCCGCGAAGGACTGGCCGCAAGACCGCATCGAGGTCGCAACCGTCACCGATTGACTCGCGTCGCGCACGTTACGACCTGATGACGCGGGTGAACCCGGAACAGGTCGCCGCCCGTATGGACAGGTACACCCATACGGAAGGTAGGACCCACAGTGCACGCAACGCTCAAACCTCGTTACGCGCTGGCCGTGCTCGCGATCGGGACGATTGCACTCGCCGCGTGTGGTGACGACTCGGGATCCTCGTCGGCATCCACCGCCGCGGCGGGATCGACATCAGCGGCCGCGACATCAGCGGCCGCGACCTCCGAGAGCGCGTCGACCTCAGCGGCGTCGACCACGGCGGCGGCATCGGCCGAAGCGACGGTCGCGATGGCCGACAACGCCACCATCGGGCAACCGATCCTCGTCAACTCCGCAGGCATGACCATCTACCTCTTCGTGCCTGACGGCACGGCGACGACCAGCGCTGTGCCCGAGGGGATCAAGGCCAACTGGCCGCCTGTGGTCGCCGACGGCACGCCGGTCGCCGGGGATGGCATCGACGCGAGCAAGCTGGCCGTCGCCCCGCAGCCCGACGGCACGATGCAGGTCGCGTACAACGGCCACTTGCTGTACACGTTCCTGAACGACGTCGCTCCCGGCGACGCCAAGGGGCAGGACCTGGGCGACGCGTGGTACGTCGTGTCACCCTCGGGCGATCAGGTGGGTTGACCCACCAGCCCGACTGACCCACCAGCCCGACTGACCTACCAGCCCGACTCGCGGATGGCGTTGCCGTCCGCATCGAGGGGACGCCCGGCCCACCGGATGCGGCCGGGCGTCTTCGAGAGGTGGGCGATGAGTCCCTGCATGGGCACACCGTCGACCTCGACGATCGCGTCGCGTGCGAGGTAGTGCGGGTCGCGATCGATGTCGCCCATCGTCATGACGGGAGCGATCGCGGCTTGCGCGGTTTCGAAGGCAGCGAGCACCTCGTCTGAGGAGCGGGCGGCGATCCACTCGCGCACGACGCGATCGACCTCGTCTCGATGCTCGACGCGCCCGGCGGAGGTCGCGAACCTCGGGTCGTCGAGGCCGACGAGCGCCATGACCCGCGATGCGACCGACTCGGCAGACGTCGACACCGCGACCCACCTGCCGTCGGCGCACTGGAAGGTGCCGCGAGGCACTGAGTAGGGGATGCCCGACCCCATGCGGGGTTGCTCGTAGCCGAGGAGGCGGTGGGCGCCGATCAGCGGACCCATCAGCTGGAAGAGCGACTCGAGCAGGTTGACGTCGACGACCTGGCCGACGCCTGAGTGCACGCCAACCATCGTGGCGAACGCGGCGACGAGCCCGGTGACCTCATCGGTGAGCGCGATCGGTGGCAGCAACGGACCCCCATCGGGCTCGCCGTTGATCGCGGCGAAGCCGCTCATCGCCTCGGCGATGGTCGCGAATCCTGGACGCGTTGCGTATGGCCCGTCCTGCCCGAAGCCGGTGATGCGAGTGATGACGATCTTCGGGTTGCGCGCCAGCAGCGCGTCTGGCTGCAGGCCCAGCCGTTCGAGGGTGCCGGGCCGGAAATTCTCGATGAGCACGTCGGCCTCGTCGCACAGCCGGTGCATGAGCTCGAGGTCGTCGGCCGACTTCAGGTCGAGGGCGATCGACCGCTTGCCGCGGCCGCCGAGCTTCCACCACAAGGTGACGTCGTCTCGCGGATCACGCCATCCCATGCTGCGCAGCGTGTCGCCGCCATCTGGGCGTTCGACCTTGATGACATCGGCGCCGAAGTCGGCGAGGTACCTCGCACACGCGGGACCGGCCACGACCGAGGAGGCGTCGATGACCTTCAGATCCGCGAGCGGCCCGGCCGCGTCGCCACTCATCCGAAGACGTTGTAGCCCTCGGGGAGGGTCGCACGCCCACCGAGCGACCTGATCACCACGAGCGGATCGGCCACCTGGCTCATGATGTCGACGGTGAGCGCGACAGCGGCCGGCCGCACGGTTGGTGGCCGGTCGAGAGCGTCGGTGAGATCGATGCAGTGGACCGTGAGCTCGACGATGCGCGTCGGTAGGTAGTCGATGAGCAGCATGCCGCCGAAGCGGGACGTGCAGACCGCGTCGTCGGGTTCACTCGCGACTCGATCGACCACGCGGAGGACGATCTCGCGGATCGCGGCGACCGGATCGTCTCCGAGCGCCGCTCCGGCCTGTCGGCCGCGTTCGGCGACGCCGTCGTGGAGGCCCGGCGTCGCGATCTTGAGGCCTGCCGTGTAGTAGTCGACGGGGGTGCGGATCGTGACCTCGGCCGGCATCGTGTCGAGATAGTCCTCGATCGTGACGAGCGCGCGGCTGGTGTGCCCGACGAGCTCGCGAACAGTCCAGACACCCAGCCCGGGAGTGGACCAAGCGTCGTCGGGCACCGAGAGCACCGCATCGAAGAACCCCGCACTCGCCTCGCCGAACGCGTGGCGCACGTCGGTCATGCCGCCGCCATCGTGAAGCACCGGTCGCTCAGCTCACCGAACGCGTAGGTCTCGTAGAAGCCGGCGAACATCGCCCGCGTCTTGTTCGTCCACGCGAGCGCTTCGGGCGTCGAGATGCGCCGGTGCACTTGGATGACGCCGCCCTCATAGACGCGGTACTCGGCCCAGGTGCCCGGGAAGTCCTTCACGCAGGCGACCTCGACGTACGGGATCGCGCCGGTGGCGCTGAATTGGCGCACGCGGTTGCGATGGGTGTGCCCGGCGAAGTAGCCGAGGATGACGGGTCGCCGCTGGATCACGTCGACCAGGCCGTCGGAGTCGTCGGGGTTGATGCCGAAGTAGGTGAGGCTGCGCTTTGCGGAGTCGGGACTCCACGGCTGGTGGTGGCCCATCACCATGACGGGCCGATCGCTCGTGGCCGCGAGATCGTCGACCCAAGCGAGCTGGTCCTGCGTGATGCGGCCCGTCGTCTCGAAGGGGATGACGGTGTCGAGCAGGAGGACGCGCACACCGGGCAGCACGATCTCGCGATCGCCCATCTCGTACGTCTGCCCGCGGTAGCCGTCGTGGTTGCCCCTCACCGTGTGGAGGCGGTCGCCGAACGCGCCGCCGTAGAACCGTCGGAAGGCCGCGTACTCGTCGTCCTGCCCGTCGGCGGTGAGATCGCCCTTCACGATCACCGCGGCGGGATCGATGGCGGTGATCTCCACGATCGCGCCCGAGTTCATCATCTCCGGGTACGGCGGCTCGCCCGGCTCGGACCTGAACACCGGGCCGGACTCGAACTCTTCGAGGTTCCCGCACTCGGCCTCACCGAAGTGCACGTCGTTCACCGTCGCGAACCGGCAGAGCAGCTCGCCACCCGGCCTCGGCAGGGTGCGCACCACCGTGTCCATCAGCGTGTACTCGGTGTCGGGCGCGAGGTCGGTGAACCGATGCGCCGCGTCGTCCTCGTGGAGCACGACCTCGTCGTCGGCGACGGTCGTGAGCTCTACCACGGGCGATCACGACGGGCCGCGACCGGACGCGCCCACCAGCGACCCGAGAACCGCCACGCCGGCGTCGACGGCACCGACCGCTCGACGACGGGCGCAGGCTGCGGCCACGTCATCGCGATCGCGGCGACGATTGCTGCCATCTCCTCGTCGGTCGGTGTCGGACGCACGTCCGCGACCTCGGGCGCCGTCACAACGGCATGTTCCCGTGCTTGCGACGCGGCAGCTCTTCGCGCTTCGAGCGGAGCATGCGGAACCCGGCGATCAGCTTCACCCTGGTCTCCGCCGGATCGATGACGTCGTCGACGTACCCGCGCTCCGCCGCGCTGTACGGGTTCGCGTACTTGGCCGTGTACTCGGCGACGAGCTCGGCTCGGCGGGCGGCGGGATCGGCGGCCTGCTGCAGCTCGCGCCGGTAGAGGATCTCGACGGCGCCCTGGGGCCCCATGACGGCGAGCTCCGCGCTCGGCCACGCGTACGCGAGGTCGGCGCCGATCGACTTGGAGTTCATGACGACGTAGGCACCGCCGTACGCCTTGCGGGTGATGACCTGGATGCGCGGGACGGTCGCCTCGCAGTACGCGTAGAGCAGCTTGGCGCCGTGGCGGATGATGCCGCCGTACTCCTGGTCGACACCGGGCAAGAAGCCGGGCACGTCGACGAACGTGACGATCGGGATGTTGAAGGCATCGCAGGTGCGGACGAAGCGCGCCGCCTTCTCGGAGGAATCGATGTCGAGCACGCCGGCGAGGACCATCGGCTGGTTGCCGACGATGCCGACGGGATGGCCGTCCAGGCGGGCGAACCCGCACACGATCGACCCTGCCCAGTGAGGGAAGTACTCGAAGAACTCGCCGTCGTCGACGACGGTCGTGATGACCTTCTTCATGTCGTACGGCTTGTTCGCGGTGTCCGGCATCAAGTCGATGAGCCCCGGGCACAGCCGCTCGGGATCGTCGCCCGACTCGAAGGCCGGCGGGTCTTCGAGGTTGTTCGAGGGCAGGAAGGACAGGAGATAGCGCACGTCCTCGAGACACGCCTTCTCATCCGCCGCCACGAACGTGGCGACGCCCGACTTCGTCGCGTGGCTCATCGCGCCGCCGAGCTCTTCGAGCGTGACGTCCTCACCGGTGACGGTGCGCACGACGTCTGGACCCGTGATGAACATGTGCGAGCTCTCGCGCACCATGAAGATGAAGTCGGTCATCGCGGGGCTGTACACCGCGCCACCGGCGCACGGGCCGAGCACCACCGAGATCTGCGGCACCACACCGCTCGCCAGCACGTTGCGGTAGAAGATCCCGCCGTACGACGCGAGCGAGACCACGCCCTCCTGGATGCGAGCGCCGGCGCCGTCGTTCAACCCGATCACGGGCGCGCCGACCTTGAGCGCGACGTCCATCAGCTTGTGGATCTTCTCGGCGAACACCTCGCCGAGCGCGCCGCCGAACACGGTGAAGTCCTGGCTGAAGACGAAGACCTTGCGACCGTGGATCGTGCCCCACCCGGTGATCACACCGTCGGTGTAGGGATGCTCCTCGAGCCCGGCAGCGTGCGCGCGATGGCGGGCGAGCAAGTCGAGCTCGTTGAACGAGCCGGGGTCGAGCAGGAAGTCGACGCGCTCGCGGGCGAGCATCTTGCCCTTCGCGTGCTGCCGCTCGATCGCTCGGGCCGAGCCGGCCTGATAGGCCTCGGCCTTGCGCCGCTCGAGGTCCTCGATCCGCTCTCTGAGCGGGTGATCGGTCATGAGCCGCAGGTTACCGGCCACCATGTTGCGATGATCCAGGTCGTCGAGGGTCGCATCGATGTCGAGCCCGGGCTCTCGCTCGTCGCCGCGCTCCTCGACGAGCTGCGTGCGCTCTACGGCGAGGAAGACGACGACCCGCCTTCCCCCGACGACCTCGCGCCACCCAAGGGTCGGTTTTGGGTGGTCGTTCGTGACGGTGAGGCGGTCGGGTGCGGAGGCATCAAGCACTTCGACGAAGGCATCGGCGAGGTGAAGCGGATGTACGTCGTGCCGGGTGCGCGGCGCACGGGCGTGGCGCGTGCCGTGCTGCGCGAGGTCGAGGCGGAGGGGCGGCGGCGGGGGTATCGCGAGCTGCGGCTCGAGACCGGCGTGAAGCAACCAGAGGCGATCGCGCTCTATCAGTCCTCGGGCTTCGAGCTCATCCCGTGTTGGGACACGTACGCGGACGCGCCGCTGAGCCGGTGCCTCGCGAAGCAGCTGCGATGACGTCGATCACGGTGCGGCGCGCCCTCGTGTGACACCCCCCCCCCAGCGAACTCGCGCGAATAACCGGCCACTTTCGGCCGCTTATTCGCGCGAGAACGGCGGGGTGGGGTCAGGGGTTAGGGGTCAGCGGGGTGGGGCGATCTCCCACTCGATCTCGACCGACACCGACAGCTTCTGGCTGCCGGGCTCGACAGGCACAGACGCCTCGGCCGCCATCATCCGCATCATCGGCCGGATCGGCGGTGGCCCACCACCGGTTCCCTCGGAGATCCGGCGAATCGGTCCGAGCGCGACGCCGGCCGCGGCGGCGAGCTGCTGGGCTTGCGCGGTCGCCTTCTCGACAGCGGCGCGCCGTGCGTCCGCGAGCGCCGAGGTCGGGTCTTCGATGCCGAACGTGAGCGATCCCATGCGGATGTCGTCGCCGACCGCGCTCGCGGACGCGTCGATGACCGCGCCAGCGCGCGACAGGTCGCGCAGCACGACGACGACATCGTTCGACGCCTCGTAGCCGGTGACCTTCTGACCCTTGTCGTCGTAGCGCGGCATGATCGAGATCGACCGGGTCGCGATGTCGGTCTTCGCGACGCCTTCGGCGGCGAGCAGGTCGATCAGCTCGGCGGCCCGCTCGTTTGCCCGGGTCAGCGCCTGCCGTGCTGTCGGTGATCGGCACACCACGCCGAGATCGATCGACAGCCGGTCGGGCGGTGCGCTGACCTCGCCCGTGCCCACCACGCGGATCGTCGCTGGTCGCGGCGGGGGAGGCGGAGGCGGCGGTGGCTCGGGCATGCCCCACCCTCGCACGCGACGCCCGCTGCACGCTCCGGCGCCGGGTGGACAATGCTTGGCCGCTGTGCGCCTTCCCGTCATGCCGCCCGTCGCGCCGATGCTCGCGAAGGCGGCCGACGAGCTGCCTGAGGGCGACGGATGGCTCTACGAGCCGAAGTGGGACGGCTTCCGCTGCATCGTGTTCCGCGACGGCGACGAGGTCGAGCTCGGCAGTCGCAACGAACGCCCACTCACGCGCTACTTCCCCGAGGTGGTCGCCGCGGTGAAGACGCACCTTCCCGAGCGATGCGTCATCGACGGCGAACTGCTCATTCCCGGTGAGACCGGACTCGACTTCGACGCGTTGCTGCAGCGCATCCATCCGGCCGAGAGCCGCGTCCGCAAGCTCGCGGAGGAGACACCGGCGAGCTTCGTCGCGTTCGATCTCCTCGCGATCGGCGACCGTGATCTCACCGAGATGCCGCTGTCAGAGCGCCGAGCGACGCTCGAGCAGGTCGCCACGACGCGTCCGCCGATCTTCGTCACGCCGATCTCGACTGACATCGCGACGGCGAAGGACTGGTTCAGTCGCTTCGAAGGCGCGGGGCTCGACGGTGTCGTCGCGAAGCGCGCCGAGCTCCCGTACCTGCCGAACGAACGGGTGATGGTGAAGGTGAAGCATCGCCGTACGGCGGACTGCGTCGTCGGCGGCTACCGCGTCCACAAGGACGGCAACGGCGTCGGCTCCCTGCTGCTCGGCCTCTACGACGACAGCGGCGACCTGCAGCACGTCGGCGTCGCTTCGAGCTTCACTGCGAAGCGCCGCAAGGAGTTCCTCGAGGAGCTCACGCCGCTCCGCGAGAACGCGCTCGAAGGGCACCCGTGGCAAGGGTGGGCCGAGGCAGTCGAGCGCGAGGAGGCCGCGGGTAGGCGCATGCCCGGCGCCGTGAGCCGGTGGAACGCGAAGAAGGACCTCTCGTGGACGGCCATCCGCGCCGAGCGCGTCTGCGAGGTGCAGTTCGACCAGCTGCAGCGGAACCGCTTCCGCCACGCGACGTCGTTCGTGCGGTGGCGTCCAGATCGCGAGCCGAGCTCGTGCACGTACGACCAACTCGAGGTCGCGGCGCCGCTCGAGCTGCAGACGGTGTTCGGAGGATCGCGCACGTGAGCTCCGCCCTCCCCGAGCTCGAGCTGCTCGATCTGAGCGCGTTCGAACCCGCGGGCGGCGTGGACATGCGCGTCGAGCGAGACGCTCGCGGTTGGTGGCCGGTGGTCGCGGCAGGAGGCGTTGCGGCGTTGCTGCTGGTCAGCGGTCGCAGTGCCCACCACGCCGAGGCGGCGTCACCCGTCGCCGCGCCGCCGGTCGCGACGACGACGCCGTCGGCCGTGCCGGGACCCTCCTTCACCATCGTGATGACCGACTCGCTTTCCCGGCGCGTCGTCGTGGTCGATCCGAGAGGCCGCGCGGTCCGTCTCGCGATCACCGCGGAAGAAGGGCTCCGGCCGCTCGACATCGTTGCGCCACCGCCGCTCGACGTGTCGCTCGGAGGCCTGCCCGCCGGTCGCCGACCGGTCGCGGTGCTCGACAAGTCGATCGTGCTCGTGCCCGGATCCACGGCCGGTCCGCCGGTCGAGCTGTGGGCGGGGGGCAGCGACGTCCGCGTGGTCGATGGCGCGGGTCGCTTCGTCGCGGCTTCCGACGATCGCGTCGCGACTGTTGCGGACGGATGTACGTCGTGCGCGCTGCGCATCAGCACCAGCCAAGGCGACCTCGTGCAGGAGGTCGCTCCGTTCACCGGGTTCCAACCGGTCTCCACCGGTTCGTTCTCACCCAACGGCCGGTACGTCGTGGTGAGGTACGCGACCGAGCACCGGCCGTTCGACGGCGTCGCGATCGCTGACTTGCGCAGCGGATCGGTCGAGCCCCTCTACGGCGTCGGTGGAGACGACGCGCTCGCCATGGCATGGGGACCTGACTCGATGCTGTACCTCCTCGGCCCTCGCGACGTCATGCGCTATGAGCCCGACCTCGGCCTCGTCGGCCGGTTCCGCATCGAAGAGTGGAAGGGGCAGTAGGTGCGGTCGCGTGGCGAGGTGCTTCCCGAGGTCGAACTGCTCTCGCTCGAGGACGAAGAGCCGGTGCCGTCGGCTGCCACTGTCGACGTCAAGGCGAAGCGCTGGTGGCCCGTCGCGGTCGGCGCGGCGCTCGTTGCCGGCGCCATCGTCGTCACCGGGCACGGGTCGGGCTCCGAGGTCGCGTCGGCGCCGACGACTGCGTCAGCGCCGACCACGCTCTTCCGTCCGGCCCAGAAGGATGTCCCGACTGCACGCAGCGCGGCAGACGCGGCGCGACGCTCGTATCCCGCCGTGCTCATCTCCTCCGACGCGACGTCGCTGATCGTGCTCTCGCAAGGCGGCGCGTTCGAGGTCGACGTCGCCGAGCCGCCCGACACGATCGCGGGCTACGTCGCACGGCCGCCGGCCACGGTCGTCACCCTCACCAACGGGCTCGTGCGCGCGTACTCGCGCGACTACCCCGACGGCATCGAGCTCGGCAGCGCGCGAGCGCTCTTCCCATCGAGTGACCCGGAGCGGGTGTGGCTGAGCGGCGTGGTCGACGGAGGTGCGGCGGTGAAGGAGATGCCGGTCGACGGCACGGTTCCGCCACAGCTCGCGACCGGCTTCATCCGACTGCCCGATGGTTCCGAAGTTGTGGGCGTCGCCGGCTCCGATCTCGTCTTGTCGGGTGGCGCCGGTCCACTGGACCCGTTCGAGCTGCAGACGTGGGATCCCGAGAGCCGCGAGACGAAGTTCGTGACGCGGAATGGGCGACTCCTCGCCGCGGCCGACGACGCGCTCGCGTGGACTCCTCCCAACTGCGCCGACTGCGGCATCTACCTCCGTCGGGGAGACACCATCTCGGTCGTAAAGGCGGTGCCGAACGTCGACTCCACGGTGCCCGGCGCGTTCTCCCCCGACGGCCGGTTCCTCGCGGTGGCGATCACCGGTGCGTGGCCCGGCGGCGGCACGGGCGCGATCGTGCACGGCGTCGCCGTGATCGACCTCGACGAGGAGCACTACTTCGAGGTTGCGACGCCTGACATCCGCTCGACGACGCCAGTGATGATGACGTGGTCGGGGGGTGGCGCGCTCCTCGTGCGCGACACCAGTGATCGCATCGTCGCCTACGAGCCCCGCGCCGGTGGCATCGCTCGGATGTTCGCGTTCCGGCCCCGTGAAGCGCCACGACCGCCGACCTCGCTCACCGAGATGGGAACGCGCATCCCGCACACGATGCCGTTCACGGGATCACCACCGACGACGCTCCCGCCCCACAAGCCACCCGTGCCCATTCCGCCGGGTTAGCTGGTGTCTTCGTCCTGATCATCGGGTCGCTTGGCCTTGCGGCTCGGCGCGACCCTCCGTGACTCGCCCGGTTGCTTGCGGAAATGCGGCGGCCATGGCGCGTCTCCCAGGCCCTCACGCTCGTCACGCGCTGCGAGCTCGAGCAGTGGTTCGAGTGAGTGCGCGTGGTCGTCGATCGTCGCGCCGGGATCGCCGATCGCGGCGTACCGCGCCGGCACGGTCGCGAGGTTGAAGTCCGCCATCTCGACGTCAGGGACTTCGTCCCAGCTGACCGGACACGAGACCAGAGCTTGACGGTTCGCTCGCACGGAGTACGCGGACGCGACCGTGCGGTCGCGCGCGTTCTGGTTGTAGTCGAGGAAGACGCGCTGGCCGCGTTCCTCCTTCCACCACTTCGACGTCGCGATCTCGGGGATGCGGCGCTCGACCGCGCGGGCGAGTGCGAGCGCAGCCCGGCGCACGTCGTCGAACCCCCACTTCGCGACGAGGCGCACGTTCACGTGGATGCCGCGCGACCCCGACGTCTTCGGGAAGCCCTCCATCCCGTGCTCGGCGAGCACTTCGCGCACGTGCATCGCCACGGTGCGCACGGCGGACCACTCGACTCCGGGCTGTGGGTCGAGGTCGACACGCAGCTCGTCGGGATGGTGCACGTCCCACCGTCGGACCGGCCACGGGTTGAGGTCGAGGCACCCGAGGTTCACCGCCCAGATGAGGTGCGCGACGTCGATCGGACACAGCTCGGTCGCGGTGCGACCGCTCGGAAACGCGACGGTGACCGTCTCCAACCAATCGGGGCGATTCGACGGCACGCGCTTCTGGAAGAAGAACTCTCCCTCCGCGCCGTTGGGGTAGCGCTTCATCACCGTCGGTCGCGTCGCGACGCCCTTCAGGGCTCCTTGGCCGACGGCGAGGTAGTAGTTGACCAGGTCGAGCTTCGTCTCGTTGCGTTCGGCGAAGAACACCTTGTCCGGGTTCGAGACCCGGACGGTGCGTCCGTCGACCTCGATGTCGACGTGGGCTCCCTTGGTGGCCACGGTCCCCAGCCTGTCAGGCCGGGGACCGCCGCCGTCCCATGTCGCGCTACGCCGCGGAGTACGCGGTCTCGCGGTGCTGGCTCAGGTCGAGCCCCTCTTCCTCCTGCGCCTCCGTGACCCGCAGCCCGATCGTCTTGTCGATGACGACGGCGAGGATGAGGCTCACGACGAACGAGTAGCCGAGCGTCACCGCTGAGGCGAGGGCCTGATCGCCGAGCAGCGTCACGCCGCCGCCGAGGAAGACGCCCTCGTTCGTGACAGCCGGGTTGATCGCGGCGTCGGCGAAGAAGCCGAGCAGCAGCGAGCCCGCGAGCCCGCCGACCAGGTGCACCGCGATGACGTCGAGGCTGTCGTCGAACTTGAAGATCTTCTTGATGTTCAGCGCTCCGTAGCAGATCGCCCCCGTGATGAGGCCGATGTAGATCGGCGCCATGCCACCGACGAAGCCGGCACACGGCGTGATCGCGACGAGACCGGCGACTGCACCCGACGCGGCGCCGAGCGTCGTGGGATGACCTGTGTGCATCCGCTCGAACAGCAACCAGCCGAGCATCGCGGCCGACGCGGCGACGAACGTGTTCATGATCGCTTGGGCAGCGACGCCGTTGGCCGCGAGTGCGGAGCCCGCGTTGAAGCCCGCCCAACCGAACCACAGGATGCCGGTGCCGATCATCGTCAGCGGCAGGCTGTGCGGTGGCATCGGTCGGTCGGGATAGCCCCTGCGCACGCCGAGCACGAGGACCAGTGCGAGCGCGGCGGCTCCCGCGTTCATGTGCACGACCGCTCCACCCGCGAAGTCGAGCGCGCCTTGGCTTGCGAGCCATCCACCGGCGAACACCATGTGCGCGATCGGCGAGTACACGACGATCAGCCACACCGAGATGAAGACCACGTACGCGGAGAACTTCAACCGATCGGCTGTCGCTCCTGTGATCAGCGCGGGCGTGATGATCGCAAACGTCATCTGGAACGCGCAGAACAGCACGAACGAGATCGTGAGCGTTCCGAAGAACCCGTTCGCATCGGGTAGTGCGGGCCCGACGTCCTTCATCCACGCGAAGTCGAAGTTGCCGATGAAGCCCTCGTTGCCCGCGTCGCCGAACGACAGGCTGAAGGCGATCGCGCACCACAGGACCCCGAGGATCCCCATCGCGAAGAAGTTCTGCATCAACATGCCGAGCACGTTCTTCGCGCGGACCATGCCGCCGTAGAAAAGCGCCAAGCCTGGGGTCATGAACAGCACAAGCGCGGTTGCTGCCAGCACCCAGGCGGTGTCACCGGTGTCCACGTGAGCTTCCTCCTCCTCGTCGAAAGACTGGAGACAGAATCACGTGACGTTGTTTCGTCAGCGTTTCCGCACGTCGTCATGGTCGTGAACTCGCCTGAGGCCCGATTGGTGCATCTCAGTGCATCTCCGTCTATTCTGCTCGGCTCTCGCAGCACGCGACGGCATGACTTCGGCGGAAGGAACTCAGTGGCGAGGCGATGGCGGATTGCAGCGGTCGCGACCGCGCTCGTGCTGGTCAGCGCACCGGCCGCGGCGCAAGGCAGGCGACGGGGGGCAAGACCAGGGCTGGCAAGACGAGGTGCATCTGAGACCCGAGTCGGTCGAGGCACTGCTCACGGTCGACCGCGGCGGCGACCGATCAGAGACCCCGGCCGGGTCACCGGCGAGCGAGATCGACACCGGCGTCTTTCGCACGGTGACGGTCGCCCACGGCCCGGCGGGCGGGGAGTGCCAGGACGAGCGAGCGGTGCGGGTGACGATGACCGGAACCCGCGCCGACGGCTCCGAGCAGACGCTCGTGTCGCAGTGCGAGGTCAGCGTCGTCGGATCCGACGACGCGCGCGCTGCGGCACGTCGTGTCGCGAGCGACGCGGCACGGCTCGCGCTTCCGACGGCCGGCTTCGATCCCCGCGTGCGCGGCCTCGTCGGCCTGCGCACCTGGCTCCATGTCGGGATGCCTGACCAGAGGCTCGTGTCCGCAGCGATCCAGGGCTACGACCTGCGCGCGGTCGCGCGGCCGATCGCGGTGGAGGTGAGTCTCGACGGCGTCAAGCAGCCGGTGCGGCAATCTCCCGTCGCCGGCGCGCCCGCCGATGCCGTTGGCCCGTTCGTGTTCCCACGAGCCGGCCTTCATCACCTCACGGTGCGAGTGATGTGGGTGGCCGAGTGGGCACTCGTCGACACGACCGGCAACGCGGTTCGCTTCGGCACGATCAGCGCGGTGCCCGGGCCGACGATCAGCTCTGACTACCCCGTCGTCCAGGCGCAGGCGCGGCTTCGGTAGGAAGCGACTACTTCCGCCCCTTTGCGGCACGCATCGCGCGCCCGTGCAGGCTCTTGCTGCCGAGCTTCTCGCACGTCTCGGCAAACCGTGACGTGGGCCCGGTCCATCGCCATTCGTCGACAGTGCCGACCGGGACATCGCACTCGACGGTGGCGATGCGCCGGAACAGCAGGGCGAGCTCGAAGTTCTCGGCGAGCGTCTCGGCCAGCCGAGGCACGTGCCGGAGGCCGGGGACGTCCCACTGCGCGCCGGCCGACGGGATGTCCTCGAGGTGCTCGTAGCGAGCCAACACGGCCGACGCGGTCTTGGCGCCGAACCCGGGAAGGCCGGGGAAGCCGTCGGCGGTGTCGCCGACCAGCGCGAGGTAGTCGGGAATCGACGCGGGGCCGACGCCGAACTTCTCGCGCACGCCGTCCTCGTCGATCACGAGGTTCTTGCGCCGATCGAACTGCACGACGCGCTTGCCGACGACGCACTGGCCCAGGTCCTTGTCGGGCGTGCAGATGATCACCTGCTCGACGCGGTCGTCCTTTGCCGCGATTGCCGCCGCGGCCGCCATCGCGTCATCGGCCTCGTACTCGATCATGGGCCACACGGTCACGCCCATCGCCTCGAGTGCGTCCTCGACGACGTCGAGCTGAGCCAGGAGCTCGGGCGGCATCCCCTCGCTCGTCTTGTATCCGGGCCAGAGGTCGTTGCGAAATGACTCGATGATGTGATCGGACGCCACGCCGAGGTGCGTCGCGCCTGCTTCGAAGAGACCGAGGGTCGAGCCCAGCACGCCGATGGTGGCGCCGTACGGACCGGGTTCGGGGCGCCCGAAGTGCTGGCGGAAGAGCTCGTAGGTGCCGTCGACGAGGTGGACGTCCATGCGCGTCAGTGTGGTCGATCGATACGGTTTCCGGCCTATGGGGTCGCACCGAGGGATCGCCGGCCTGGTGGCTGTGGCCGCTGTGCTCACAACCTTCGTGGTCGCGTGCGGTGACGACAGCGGAGATGGCGGCTCGACGCCTCATGCCATCGCCACCTTCCAGGTCACCGAGGAGCACGGCGAGACGTTCAAGGTCGAGCTCATCACCCAGGAGCTGATCGACAACGCCCAGCTGCTCCTGGACGGGGAAGAGGCGCCGAGCATTCCTGTGGGCACCGTGGTTCGGGGTGATCCCGACGGCGTCAACGCGCCGTGGACCTGGCACATCGACCCGACGACCGTCGAGTTCGCGGACGTCACGACCGAGGTGTGTGACGGCCTCCCGTCGGACGTCGAGCAGGACATCATCACGTCGCCGCTCTACTGCCCGTGGAGCGCGAAGGTCATTGACCTCCAAGTGTCGTAACAGTTGTGACAGCCTGAGTGGCCGTGCCCGGAGTGTCGTTCTCGCGTTTCGCCGCCTTCGTCGGGATGACGGCGCTCGTCATCCTCGCGTCGTGCGGTGACGACGGTGGTTCTGGCGCCGACACGTCCTCACGAGATTCGGACGTGTACGCGGCCATCGTGCGCTCGGTCGCGGCGGACCAGCCGCACGAGGAGGATGAGACCCCGATCGTCTACGTCACGCCGTTCCCCAACGAGAAGGCAATCCCGCTCGATGTGCAGGTCGGTGTCGTCGACGCGGTGGCCGACAGCGCCACCGTGCGCTTCGTCGACGAGGAGGACCAAGCGATCGACAAGGGCGCGGAGGGCGAGCCAGTGGTCGACGGCGCGGTGCTCGTGCGGATCGGCACTGTGCCCGAGGAAGGAACGACGGTGACGGTGCCGGCGGAGCTGTACCACAGCGACAACGACATCGTGCCCACCGAGTACCAGGTCACTGAAGGCACGGACAGCTGGACCGCGACCGAGAAGTCCACCGCATCCGGCTAGTGCTTTTCGGCGGCATCCACTGACGACTGGGCGAGCTCCAGCGCCCGGGCAGCCAGCCCATCGTCGAGCGGTCCTGTACCTCGCACCGCCTGCAGCCAGATGTCGTCGAGCTCGGGTCCGAGGGAAGCGCCGTTCGGCGTCGATGCACAGGCGACGCGGACGGCGTCCACCGCGGTCGTGACGGCGAGCCGGTCGGCGCCCTGCGCGTGGAGCGCGCTGGCAATCGCGAGCAGCGACCGCGACAGGTTCTGCTCGCGCCGGTCGAGTGACGTCTCCACCACGAGCTGGTGACGACGCAGGGCGCGAAGGCTGATCAGGTAAAGGGCGCCCGCAAAGACGAGGACGACGCCGAGTGCCGCGAGGCCGATGGCGTTGCCCGGCCTCGCGAGGACCGCGATGAGCGCACCGATCACCCAGGCGATCTGGAACCTCGTCTCGAACCGGGCGAAGGCTCGCCCCTTCTCGGCGTCGGGAGCCAAGCGCTGCGTCAGGCTGTCGAACGCTTGCCGAGCCGTGTTCGCGGCGACGCCGGTCGTGAAGGCGACGAGGAACACGGCGGGGTGCTCGTACTGAACCGGCGCGATGAGCGCAACGGCGCCGGCCACGCCGAGCGACAGAGCGAGCAGCATCTCTTCGTTCACATGGTGGCGAGCGAACGCCGCGACGTAGGTGCCGAGGAACCCGCCGGCGCCGCCAGCGGCGATCACGAGCCCGAAGAACCACGCGGGCTCTCCGCTCACCTTGAGGTTGAACGCGATGAAGAACGCCAGGAAGCCCACGCCGGCGCGCATCGCACTGGTCGCGTTCGCCGCGAACGTCACGGCGCTGCCGCGGAGCTCGACGTCATCGACGATCGGGTTGCGCCCGGTGACGTGCACCTTGGGAATGCGCATCGCGAAGGGCATCGCTGTCAGGTGGACGATCGCCGCCCCGATCAGGACGGCCTCTGTCGACGTCAGCGCCAGCGCGATCGCACCGGCGCCACCTGCAAGCCCGCCGACGAGCGCGGTTGCTCGCGACAACCGGGCGTTCTCGGCGACGAGCCGCTCATCGTCGCCGACGAGCCACGGCACGAGCGAGCTCTTCGCGATCGATGCGGTCTTGCTCAACACGAGCACGGCGAACGCGAGCGGGAAGAACGCGAGGCTCGTGAGCTGCACGGCGATGAGGGCCATCGCGACCGCGCGGCCGAGGTTCGTGGTCGCGATGAGTGCCCGCTGGCTGCCGGGGAAGCGGTCGATCACGGTGCCGACGAACGGCCCGACGACCGCAAAGGGTGCCAGCGTCAGGAGCAGGTACAGCAGGACCGTCGGCCTCGCCGCGTCGGCTGACACGTTGAAGAACAGCGACCCGGCGAGAGACACCGTGAAGAGCGCGTCGCCAACGACGCCGATCGAGTTCGCCACGACCAGCCGTCGGTACGGCTCTGCGCCCACCAACGCGGCGACAACCCGAGAGGCTCGCGGCACCGCGCCAGTGTGCACCCTGGCGCGCCATCGGTAGCGTGCGCTGCATGGCATTCCGGGGGTGGCCTGCAGAAGCGATCTCGTTCTACGAGGGACTCGAAGCCGACAACTCGAAGACGTACTTCACGGCGCACAAGGACATCTTCGAGTCCGCGATCGTCGTGCCGTTCCGCGAGCTGTCAGACGAGATCGAGGCGACGTTCGGGCCTCTGCGCCTCTTCCGGCCCTACCGCGACGTGCGGTTCAGCAAGGACAAGTCGCCCTACAAGACGGCACAAGGCGCAGTGACGGAGAGTGAGGGCGGCGCGATCTACTACGTCTCGCTGTCGGCGACGGGGCTCTACGCGGGCTCGGGCTACTACCGGCCGGCGCCCGATCAGCTCGCTCGGTTGAGGGAGGGCATCGACGACGCGAAGGCAGGTCCCGCGCTCGCGCGTGCCGTTGCCGCGGCGCGAGACGCCCGGTTCGAGATCGGCGGCGAGTCGCTGAAGACGGCACCGAAGGGCTACGCGAAGGACCATCCCCGCATCGACCTGCTGCGGATGAAGGGCATCACGGTCGGCAGGGGCTGGCCTCCCGCGAAGTGGTTCCAGACCGCGAAGGCGAAAGACCGGATCGTCGAGGCGTGGCACGGCTCCGACACGATCAACGCCTGGCTTGCGAAGCACGTCGGGCCCAGCACCGAGCCGCCCGACGACGCCGGCCGCTGGGATTGATGATTGAGCGGACATATGCGCCTCCGCTCAATCATCAATCTGGCGCGATGAGGTGTCCGCCCAGCGGGTGATCGCCTCAGCGCAGAAGTCGAGCACGTCGCCGAGGAGGGCATCGGAAGTCTCGATCTGTGTGCGGTCGCCCGACCCGAGGTGAAGGGCGGTCACGACTTCGGGCATGACGCCGCGGTCGATCGTGCGAGTGAGCGCGATGTATCCGAGTGACACCGAGGTGCGGTGCGTCGGCGCGCTGTTGTCGATCACTCCTGGACGCGTCCATGGGCCGAAGTCGATGCGCGAGCTCAGTGACAGGACGTCTTTGCGGATGGTGGCGTAGACGCTTCCCTCATCGCGGGCACGGATGTCGTGCGGGGGCCAGCGCACCTGTGTGCGGCACGCCGTCACCCATGTGACCGCAGCCCTGGTCGCCGCGGCCCGGCCGCCATCGCCGATGCTGCACAGCCAATCCTCGACCTTCGCGTCGTCGCGGTCGGCCCAGCCCTCGCGCCCGACGGCAGTGAGCCGCGCGACCACCCGGCTCACCGCATCGAGCGGCGTCATCTTCCGATGGTCCTCTGTCGCCGCGGCGAGCTCTTGGAGGGCAGGCAGCCCGATCTGCCGACGCGCCTTCAGTGCGGTCCAGCGAAACGGCTCGCCGTCATGTTCGTCCAGCGCTTCGAGCAATCCGAACCAGCTGAGCGTGGTGCGCGGGGCGTCGACGTCGGCAACGATCGGCGCCAACCGGTCCAGGGCGTGCGTCCGCCACTCCCGACCCCTCCCCGAATCAGGCATCGTCGCCGGCGTCTTCGGACTCGTCGGTGGGGTCGGCGTCGAGCCAGTGGTCGTCGATCACGCCGTCGGGCTGCCAGCCCTGGCCGGTCGCGCACGCGTCGAGCAACGCGCACCATCGGCAACCCGGATGGGCGGTGAGAGTCGGCGAACGCCCCGCGAGGAGCGCCGCCCACCCTTCTGCGCCCGCGACGATCCGCATTGCTGCGGAGCGGAGCGCGTCCGCGCTGATGGGCGCAGTCGTCGTGAGCCCGTCGGCCGCGGTCCACACCGCGACGCAGCGGGGTGCGACTCCGTCTCGGAGCGCGGCCAGCAAGGCGTACCAGTACAGGTCGGGCTGGTGAACGCCCGTCGCGCTGCCTGACTTCACCTCGATCACGAGCCGCGGGAAGTCGGTCACGCGGCCACCGAGCAGCAGATCGAACCGGCCCGACAGGACCAGTCGCCCCTCGGCGAAAGGGATGCGCGCTGAGTCCTCCGGTCGCGGCCACCAATTGGGTTCCACGGGAGGCCACGATTCGCGCACCCGGGAAGCGCGGTGAGCGAGGTCGTCGCGAAGATCGGCGATCACCTCGGGCGGCGCCGCGTCGAGCCAAGCGAGGGTGCGGGTGCTCCGTTCAGCTCTGAGCGACTCCACGGCGGACGCGAACGGATCGTCTGGAACACGGCCCACCACGACGTACGTGCTCACGATGCGATCGACGAGCTGGCCCAAAACGAGGGCGGGTCCGAGCTCGGCGACGACCTCGTTCGCCACCAGCGCGCCGGTCTCGCATGCGAGCACATCGCGGACTCGGCTCTTCGTGAGCACGAGCGTCGGTGCATCGTGAGGGATGCGCGCGCCGACGTCATCGAGCGCCCTCGTGAGGTCTGCTCGGAGCTCGGCGATGGCGGTCCGATCGACGGGAGGACCGAGGCCGATTCCCGAGGCGACGTCGTCGAAGAACTTCGCCAGCGTCACCGTTCGAGCATGCCTCCCAGCGCGCGGATCTGCGCGGAGTCGTATGGAGGCGGCACGCCGAGGATCACCCGCGAGACACCGAGATCGCGCAAGCGCCCTCGCTGGCCGCTGTCCTCGTCAACCCAGCGAGGCGACAGTGACGCGCTCGCCGTGACGACGAAGTCCGATCCCGTGTGCTCGCGGGTCGCGATTGCGATCAGCTCAGCGAGCTGCGGATGGCTCGCCGGCGTGTTGAAGCCGTCACCGATCTTGCCGGCGAGTGCTGCCATCTTCGGACCGAAACCCCCGACGACGACGGGTGGCGGGGGATCGGGACGAAGGAACCCGTCGCGGCCGGTCCACACATCGCGGATCACCTCCACGGCCTGGTCGACTGCCGCCCTCCTCGTCGCATCTCCCGGCACCGTCCGGCCGAGCGCGCGCTGTTCATCCGGATAGGGCGTGCCGGGGCCGCCTCCCGCGCCGATTCCGAGGAGCAACCGGCCGCCCGCCGCTTCCTGCAGCGTCGCGGCCATCACCGCGATCATGCCGGGCTCGCGGTTGGCGACGTTGAGCACCAGCGGCCCGATCGCGACCCGCTCGGTGTGCGCGGCGATCGTCGTGAGGAGGGTCCAGCACTCGAGCACGTGGCTCGCTCCGTGCACGCGGCCAGCGAGGTGGTCCCAGGTCCAGATGCCGTCAAATCCGGCTTCCTCCGCGGCCTTCGCCGCGTTCACCGCATCCGCAACTCGTCCGCCGAACGGATCGAGCAGCAGATCGGTGTGAAACGTCACTCTTGGACGAGCTCGATGAGCGTGCCGAACGCGCCCTTCGGGTGGACGAATGCGACGGTGGTGCCACGCGACCCCGGCCTTGGGGCGTCGTCGATGGCCCTTCCGCCCGCGTCCTTCACCGCTTGCAGCGCGACCGCGCAGTCCGCCACGCGATAGCCGACGTGGTGCAGGCCCTCGCCGCGCTTCTCGAGGCTCTTGGCGACCGGCGACTCGGGCGTCGTCGGCGTGACGAGCTGGATGTAGCTCTCGGCGACCTTCAGCAGCGCCTCTTCGACACCGTCGGAGTGCACGATCTCGCGGTGATCGACGGTGGCGCCGAACACATCGCGGTAGTAGTCGATCGCGGCGTCGAGGTCGTGCACCGCGATCGCGATGTGGTCGATCTCGGTGAGCAGCGGCTCGCCGAGCGTGAGCTCGCCGCCGAAACCCTGACCGCTGTGCTCGTCGTCGTTCGGACCTCGGACCACCTGCGGGCTCATGCATGCCTCCTGAAGACCGTGATGCGATCCTCGCCCACCTTCGCGCGCAGCTCGGGGTCGTCGATGCCGAGGCCTTCGCCGGGCGCCAGGCAGAGCACACCGATCTTGCCCTCGTGCTGGTTCTTGTGGACCTGGAACGCAGCTTCGCCCGTGTCGCCGAGCGGATACACCGCGGAGAGCAACGGCTGGATCGCGCCTCGGCTGATGAGCCGGTTCGCCTCCCAGGCCTCGCGATAGTTCGCGAAGTGGCTCGCGATCAGCCGCTTGAGCTTCATCCAGAAGTGCCTGTTGTCGAACTCGACCATGTAGCCCGACGTCGCCGCGCACGTGACGATCGTTCCGCCTCGCTTCGCGACGAACACCGACGCACCCATCGTCTGCCGCCCCGGATGCTCGAACACGATGTCGGGGTCTTCACCGACAACCGCGCGCACGTCCTTGCCGAAGCGCCGCCACTCTGACTCGTCTTGGGTGTGCGCGTCCTTCCAGAAGCGATAGCCACCCGCCGCGCGATCGATCACTGCGGCGCAGCCGAGGTCGTGAAGCAGCTCGGCCTTGTCAGGCGAGCTCACCACCCCTACGGGGATGCCGCCGCCGTTGAGCACGTACTGCACCGCGTACCCACCGATGCCACCGGTCGCGCCCCACACGAGCACCACGTCGCCCTGCTTCATCCGCGCGCCGTGCTCACCGACGAGCATGCGATACGACGTCGAGTTGCACAGCGCGTTGACCGCGGACTCTTCCCACGTGAGATGGGTGGGCTTCGGCATGAGCTGGTTCGCCTTCACGAGCGCGAGATCGGCGAGACCGCCGAAGTTCGTCTCGAACCCCCAGATGCGCTGGTTGGTCGCGAGCATCGAGTCGTCGTGGGCGGACGGATCTTGGTCGTCGACCGAGTTGCAGTGGACGGTGACCTTGTCGCCGGGCTTCCAGTTGCGCACTGCGGAGCCGACGCGCAGCACCACACCCGACGCGTCGGAGCCGACCACCTGGTAGGGGAGGTCGTGGCGCTTCGCCCACGCGCTCTCCTTGCCGTAGCGCTCGAGGAACATGAACGTGGGCAGCGGCTCGAAGATCGATGTCCAGACCGTGTTGAAGTTGATCGAGCTCGCCATCACCGCGACGTAGGCCTCGTCGGGAGCGAGCTCGGGGAGCGGCACGTCTTCGAGGTGCAGCGACTTGCGCGGGTCCTTGGCGGCGGACTCCATGCCCTCGAACATCCCGACCTCGTCCTTGCGGACGACCATCGCTCGGTAGGCCTCGGGAAGGGGCATCGCCGCGAGCTCGTCGCCCGACGCTCCGCCGAGTATCGCTTCGAGGATCGACTGCATCGGCGCAGATTACCGGCCGGTCACTTCGGCCACGAACGGCCAATACACTGGACGTTCTTCGACCGTCACAGTCTCGAGGGAGTGCCCAATGGCCGGATCTGTCATCGTCGCTGGTGCCCGCACGCCGATCGGCAAGCTGTCGGGCGCGTTGGCCGGCTTCACTGCGATGGAGCTCGGCGGGTTCGCGATCAAGGCCGCGCTCGAGCGCGCGGGCCTCACCCCCGACGAGATCGACTACGTCTTCATGGGCCAGGTGATCGGCGCAGGACAGGGCCAGATCACCGCACGGCAAGCAGCCGTGAACGTGGGCATCCCGATGACCGTCGCATCGACGACCGTGAACAAGGTGTGTCTCTCCGGTCTGAACACGATCTACCTCGCCGACCTGCTCATCCAGGCGGGTGAAGCCGACATCGTCGTCGCGGGCGGCATGGAGTCGATGACGAACGCGCCGCACATCCTTCCGGGGTCACGGGCGGGCTTCCGCTACGGCGACGCGTCGCTGCAGGACTCGATCATCCGCGATGGTCTGTGGTGCGCGTTCGACGCGTGCCTCATGGGTGCTGGCACCGAGAAGTACTCCGCATCGCGGAACATCTCGCGTGAGCTCCAGGACGACCTCGCGGCCAAGAGCCATGAGCGCGCTGCCGCGGCGATCAAGGACGGGCGCTTCAACGACGAGGTGATCGCGGTCGAGATCCCGCAGCGCAAGGGCGATCCGCTGCTCTTCGACACGGACGAGGGCGTGCGTCCCGGCACCACGGTCGAGTCTCTCGGCGCGCTCAGGCCCGCGTTCGACAAGGCGGGCAACATCACCGCCGGCAACGCGTCGCAGCTGTCCGACGGTGGCAGCGCGGTGATCGTCGCGTCGAAGGCTGCGGCCGAACGGCTCGCCGTCGCACCGCTCGGCGAGATCGTGTCCTACGGGCAGGTCGCGGGTCCCGATCCGTCGCTGCTCAGCCAGCCGTCTCGCGCGATCCAGGCCGCGCTCGAGAAGGCGGGCAACTCGGTGTCCGACATCGATCTGTTCGAGATCAACGAAGCGTTCGCGGCCGTCGGCATCGCGTCGATGAGCGACCTCGGCATCACCGACGAGGTCGTCAACGTGAACGGCGGAGCGATCGCGCTCGGCCATCCGATCGGCATGTCGGGCAACCGCCTCGCGCTCACCCTGCTGCACGAGCTGCGTCGCCGCGGCGGTGGCCTCGGTGCAGCTGCGCTGTGCGGCGGTGGCGGTCAGGGCGACGCCCTGCTCGTCAAGACCCTCTAGCCGCTTCGCCGCCGCCCAACGGGGTGGTCAGAAGTTGCGCTTCAGGGGGCGCATCAGCGCCTCCTTCACCCGCTGGCGGGCGGATCGATCCTGCCAGCGCGTCTCGTCGAGGCGCACGCTCCGCTCGACGTCTTCGTCGAAGTGGCGGTCGAGGACTGCGACGAGGTCGGTGTCGAACGCGACGACATTGATCTCCTCGTCGAGTGAGGCCGATCGGCTGTTGAAGTTGGCGGATCCGATCGTCGCCGCCACTCCGTCGACGGTCAGGATCTTGGCGTGGAGCATCGACGGCTGGAAGCACCAGATCGTGACGCCGTGATCGAGCAACTGCGCGTACGACGCCTCCCCCGCGAGCTGCACGAACCGCTTGTCCGCATGAGGACCCGGAACGAGCACCTGCACGTCAATGCCTCGGTCGCTCGCGCCGCACAACCGCTCGAGGAGATCGCCGTCGGGGACGAAGTACGCGGTCGTGATGTGGATCGACTTCTCTGCAGCCTGCAGCAGCCCACGGAAGAGAGTGGCGACGTCGCTCCATCCGGTCTCAGACGCACCGCGGACGCACATCGCAGTCGTCGAGCCGGGAGTCGGCTGAAGGGGAAAGTGGTCGAAGTCGGGGTCGTAGAGCACAGGGTCGGTCTCGGCCCAGTTGTCGAGAAACGCTGCGCGCAACCCGTCGACCGCAGGACCGCGGATCCGGAAGTGGGTGTCACGCCATTCCGTCTCGTCGCGAGCATCACCGTCCCATTCGTCGGCGATGCCAATGCCGCCGGTGAATCCCGTGCCCTCGTCGACGATCATGACTTTGCGGTGGGTGCGGTGGTTGACCGCGCCGGGCCGCATGCGGTGGAGCGGCCTGAACCACCGGATGAGGACGCCCGCCTCGTCCATCATCCCGACGAGTTCGTGATCGATGGGCCTGCACCCGAACGCGTCGAGGAGCACCCGCACCCGCACCCCTTCTCGGGCGCGCGCCGCCAGGTGCTCCGCGAACTCGGTGCCGATGCGGCCCTTCCAATAGACGAAGGTCAGGAAGTCGATGGTTCGCTGCGCTCCGTCGATCGCCTCGAGCATCGACGGGAAGACCTCGATGCCGTTGCGCAGGACGTCGACTTGGTTTCCCTCTGTCGCAGGGACGCCAATGAGGCCTTCGATCGTCCGGCGGAGATCGACTTCGGGGTCAGCGTGCATTGGAGACGAGCACTGGCGAGTCCGTCTTGGGTTCGGCCTCGGGTTCCGATTCTGCGACCTTCTCTTGATCCTGCGGCGCCGACGCCTGTGCTCTGACGGCCTCGAGCTGTGCGTTCACAGACGCACCGTAGAGCAGTGCGATCGAGGACAGAAGGGCCCACAAGCACAGAGCGACGATGCCGGCGAGCGGTCCGTAGGTCTCACCGAACGTGGAGCTCCAGCGGAAGAAGAGAGCGAGCAGAAGGGTGCTCAACACCCAGAGTGTCGTGGCGACCCCGGCCCCGTATGCGAGCCACGACCACCTCGGCTGGCGGCGGCGCGGTGACCACTTGGACAGCAGCGCCAGCCCCCCGGCCACGAGGACGATCGCCAACGGCCAGCGGACGAGCTGCCATGCGGTGTCGATCGTGCCCCCGTCGAGCGAGACCATGTGGATGCCGCCGTACGCCACGCACGCGAACGCGGCGACGAGGAACGTACCGACGAGCAGCGCGAGCACGAACGCGAACCCGTATTTGTGAACGGTGGGCCGATCGGTCTCGACGCCGTAGATGCGATTGAGGGAGCGTTCGAACTGACCGAGTGAGGTCGTCGCGGTGAAGAGGCATCCGGCGAGACCGAGAGCGACGGCCACCATCTGGTGGCGGTCGCCGGTCGCCTGGGCTTGGGTCGCCGCTGCGGTGAGCAGGTCACCGGAGGGTCCCGGAGCGGTTCCCTTGATCGCCGAGATGACTGCGTCGCTGAAGTTGCGATTCCCGAGCACGCTGGCAAACCCGACCAGCGCGATGGTGCCCTGAACGACCACGAGCACAGTCAAGAACGCGAGTGACCGCGCGTGACTGAACCCGTCGGCGACTCGAAGCCGCTTGAACGCGTCCACCAGCAGGCGCCGACGGCCCGTCCGCCGCAGCGTCTTGTACGCGTCGTCACCGGTGAGGTCTCTCGTCTCGGGGACGAGGTTCGCGGTGCTCATTGCTTGCCGTCCGGCACCATGACCGTGATCGCGTCCGGCTCGATCGAGAAGTGGAGATGCTTGGCAGCCGGCCGTGTACCCCCGTCGAGCTCGTACTCGTAGGCCTTCTTCGTCTTCACGTCGATGTCGCGTGCGCGGGTGCGGACGACGAAGCGCGCGGTATCAGCGTGGCCGCGCAGCACGTCCATCAGCACCTGCGCCCACTGGCCGAGCCCGTGGGCGGTGACGAGACCGACTTCGAGCGTGCCGTTCTCGGGGTTCGCTTCCGGGAAGACCTCCATGCCACCGATCACCTTCGGCACGTTGGCGACGAGGAGGCAGGTCGCCTCTCCCGAGAACCACGACGAATCGTCCGTGTCGACCTTCACCGACATCGGCTTCGCTCGAGCGGCTTTGAGCCCACTCCAGACGTACGCGGCGCGCCCGAGTCGACGTTTCGCCGCACCGTCGACCATGCCGATCATCCGTGCGTCGAAACCGGTTCCTGCCATGACGGCGAAGTGCTCGCCGTTCACGACACCGGCGTCGAGCGTCGCGCGTCGGCCGTTGAACGCGATGTCGAGCGCGCCTTCGATCGTGGCAGGGATGCCGAGGTTGGTCGCGAAGAGGTTTGCGGTGCCAGCGGGCACGATCCCGAGCGTCACTCCGGTGCCGGCGAGGGCGTCGATGCATCGCTGCACACTGCCGTCACCGCCCCACACGAGCACGAGGTCGACACCTTCTTTGACAGCCTCTTGGGCGCGCTTGCCTGCCTTGGCGCTCTTGGAGACCTCGAACCACATGAGCTCGACGTCCTCGTTCTCGTCGAGCCGCCGGCGAAGCTCGGGGAGTCCGCCGTCGAGGGTCTTCTTCGTATGGGCGACGACCGCGACGCGCTTCATGTGAAGTCGCTCCCTTCGGTGATGTTGCCGCGATCACGGAGCCACTCCGCGACACGGAAGGCGAGATGCTCGGCGGCGATGACGCACACGATGCCGAGCCCAGCACCCGCCACGACATCGGAGATGTGGTGCGCACCCCGATAGACACGGGCGAACGCAACGAGGAGCACTGCGAGAAACACGAAGAGCCATTGCAGGACCACTCGGGGCTTGCTCGAGTGGCGCAACGTCGCGATGAGCGCGAGCGACCCGTAGAGCGCAAAGGTCGCAGCCACGTGGCCGGACGGATAGCTCGACGTTGCCGGCACCGAATCGAGCTTCACGACATCGGGACGGACGCGGCCGACGGCAACGTTCGCGACCAAGAAGATCGTGAGCTCCGCCGTCAGCGCCCAAGCCATCAACACCAGGCTTGGCCACCTCCGTTTGAGGACGTACCAAAATGCGGCGAGGCCCGCGACGATCACGATTCCCTCGGTGCTCGCGAGCCTCGTCGGGATCACGGTCCAGTCGTTGAGCCAGCCCTGCCGATGGTTTGCGAACCACACGTTCGCGTGCTCCTCGGTCGAGGTCAGGTCGAGCGGACCAGTGATGAGCCAGCCCAAGAGGATGGTGGGCAAGGCGATCGCGATCCACTGCACCGGGGGAAGTGCCCAGAGCGGGAGTCGTTTGGTCGTCGTTGCCCTCGACGCGCTCAGGGAGCTCGACGGCCGTTTGAGGATCGGCATGTTGCAGCATCGTCGGACGTTTACCCAGGCGTTACCCGGGGGAGACTTCGATCAGTGGTGATCTTTGCGACGCTCGCAGCTGGGGCGGTTGGAGCTCTCGTCGGGGCCGCGCTTGCACGTCGTTGGCCGAAGGTCCCGGCGCCCTCAGTCGCTCCGACGACCATCTCGGAGACCGTCCACGAGCATCCTCCCCTCCGTCGTCTGATCCGCAGTCGCCTCGACGCCAGCACGCTGACGGGACTCGCGTTGACAGTGGCCCTCGCGCTTGTCGTCGGCGGGACGATCGCCATCACGTCACTGCTCGAGATGGTCAACACGAACACTGGGTTCGCCCAGTGGGACGCCTCGTTCGCCCAATGGGGAGCCGACCACTCGACGGCGTTCTCGACTCACTTTCTCAGGGACGTCTCCACCTTCGGCGGCACCGCGTTCGTCGTCGGGGCCGCCGTGGCGATCGCCGTCTACGAACTCATCAAGGAGCGCAGGCTCGCCCCGATCGGGTTTCTGATCCTTTGTGTCGGTGGACAGTTCGCCATCTCGAACATCATCAAGGTCGCCGTCCAGCGCGAGCGACCTGACGTGCTTCGCCTCACCGGGTTCGCGGGCAGCTCGTTCCCGTCGGGACACGCGACCGCCTCAGCTGCCTGCTTCGCCGCGTTCGCGCTGCTCCTGACCCGTAACCGGTCACGGCGAGTGAAGACCGTCGGTGCCGCGATCGCGATCGGAGGCGCCGTCATGATCGCCACCAGCAGGGTGTTCCTCGGCGTGCACTGGCTCACCGACGTGCTCGCCGGCCTGGCTCTGGGCTGGGCGTGGTTCGCGGTCAGCTCGATCGCCTTCGGCGGCCGGTTGCTGCGCTTCGCGAAGCCGGTCGAGACCGCTGAGGTCGCCGAGTCCGTCGATCCGACTCCTGCCCCGAAGCCATTGGTCGGCCACTCTTCCTGACGCTGAGGCCCTGGTAGACGGCGTTCATCTCCCGTTCGTTGTCACGGGATCGTCACTGTTGTAACGTGACCGCAACAGATGGACCTGCAGCCCCCCTCGGGTCCTTCATGTCTCGGGGTATCGCCTCGCCGGTGTGGGTGTCCGCCCGCCTCGCACCGGAGCAGGCGGTACCCCGAGCCCTTTTCCGGTCAGGCGTCGACGTCGCGGCGGCCCTCGAGGGCCCGGCCGAGCGTCACCTCGTCGGCGTACTCGAGGTCGCCGCCGACGGGCAGCCCGCTGGCGATGCGGGTGACCCGGAGCCCGAGCGGCTTGAGGAGCCGGGCGAGGTACATCGCAGTGGCTTCTCCCTCGATGTTCGGGTTCGTCGCGAGGATCACTTCGGTGACGCCCTCGGGCTCGAGCCGGGTCAACAGCTCCCTGACCCGCAGCTGCTCGGGGCCGATGCCCTCGATCGGGCTGATCGCACCCTGCAGCACGTGGTAGCGACCCTTGAACTCGCCGGTCTTCTCGACGGCGACGATGTCGCGCGGCTCCTCGACGACGCAGACGATGGTCGTGTCACGGCGCGAGTCGCCGCAGATCGCGCATTCGGATCCCTCCGAGACGTTGAAGCACCGCGTGCAGAACGTGACCTTCGCCTTCGCTTCCTCGATGGCGTGCGCCAGTCGTGCGGCGTCCTCGACGGGAAGCTTCAGCAGGTGGAAGGCGATCCGCTGCGCTGACTTCGGCCCGATGCCGGGCAGTCGACCGAGCTCGTCGATGAGGGTCTGGACCGGGCCCGCGTAGACCGTCACCCGGGCTCACCGCCGGGCAGGAGCCCGCCGAGGCCTCCGCCGAGGTTCGCGATGGGGCCGAGGGCTTGGCTCTGCAGCTGCTGCGCATGCTCGACCGCATCGTGCAAGGCGGCGAGGATCAGGTCCTCGAGCAGCTCGACCTCGGTCGGGTCGACGACGGTCGGATCGATGCGTACCGACCTGAACTCCATGGCGCCGGTCACGGTCACCCTCACGCGTCCGCCTCCGGCCTGCCCCTCGACTTCTTGCGCGGCGGCGTTCGCCTGGGCGGCGAGCATCTGCTCTTGCATCGCTTGGGCCTGCTTGAGCAGGTTGCCCATGAAGTCGTCGTCGCCGCCGTCGGACATGGCGCTCCCTCAGGACTCGTCGTTCAGGAGCTCGGCTCCCGGGAAGGCTTGCGTGAGTCGATCGATCGACGACGTCGGGGCGGAGGGGGCGTCGATCAGCTCGCTCACGTCGATGACCTCGTCCGGAACCGAACGCGCCGCGGTCGAGGGCGCCGCCTCGCCCGAATCGACCACGAGCCGAAGCGGGATCGGTCGACCGAAGTGTGCAGCGAGCGCGGCCTCCACCTCTTTGCGCCGTTCCTCGCACTTCTGCTTGTGCGGCGCAGTGGGGAGGGCGAGCACCGCCGCGTCGTCCTCGGAGGACACGAAGCGGCCCGCTGCATACAGCGCCTTGGCCATCCCCTTGAGCTGAGGCAGAACGTTGTCGGCCCAGGCGAGCGTGAGCTCGTCGCGCGAGGGCATCGGGCCGGACGCCTGCGGTGGGGCCTGCGGCGGGGGCGGCGCCGCCTGCGGGAGCGTCGGCGCTTCCTCGGCCGCCGCGGGCGCGGGGATCACCGCGGCCGCGGCCTTGCGGGTGTGGCTGCCGAGCGCGGCGCGAGCTCCGCTCGACGACGCCGGCGGCGACGCAGGAGATGTGAGCGCGGCCATCGGCGGTGCGCCCGATCGTTCGAGCCGCTCGATGCGCTCGAGGAGCGCGGCGGGGCTGTCGTCGACGGCGGGGTTCGCGATCCGCACCACGGCGACATCGAGCAGCACCCGCGGATCGGTGGCGTGGCGCATCTCGACGAGCGCGGCGCCGAGCAGCTCGAGCGCGCGCACCGTCGCCGCGGGCCCGAGCCGTTCGGCTTGGTCCGCTGCGCGAGCGCGTGACGCCTCGGAGAGCTCGACCACCTCGGGCGCCATCGCTACGAGGAAGGTGTCGCGCAGCCATGCGATCAGCCGCTCGGTCAGCCCGCGCACTTCGGTGCCCGCGCCGACGGCATCGGCGACGGCAGCAAGGGCGCGCGCCGCGTCGCGGTCGGCCAGCGCGTCGACGAGATCCTCGACGGAAGGTCCGTCTTCGGGAATCGATCCGGCGGCGACCACTTGGTCGAGCGCGGACAACGTGTCGCGCGCGGACCCTCCTCCGACGCGCAGCACGTACTCGAGCGCGCCGGGCGGCAGCTCGAGACCCGCGTCCTTCACGATGTGCTCGACATGCTCGGACAGGACGTCGATCGGCAGGAGGTGGAACTGAAGATGCTGGGTGCGGCTGCTGATCGTCTTCTCGACCTTTTGCGGGTCGGTGGTCGCGAGGACGAAGACGACGTGCGCGGGCGGATCCTCGAGCGTCTTGAGGAGCGCGTTCGACGCGCCCTTCGAGAGCATGTGGACCTCGTCGAGGATGTACACCTTGCGCCGGCCCGCGGTGCCGAGCGCGGCCCGCTCGTTCAGCTCACGGATGCTGTCGACGCCGTTGTTCGACGCGGCGTCGAGCTCGAAGACGTCGAACGACGTGCCGTGCTCGATCGCCCGGCACACCTCGCAGACGCCGCACGGCTCGCCGTCACTGACGTTCGGGCAGTTCAGGGCTTTCGCGAGGATGCGCGCGGTCGACGTCTTGCCGGTGCCGCGCGGTCCGCTGAACAGGTACGCGTGCGAGACCCGGTCGTCGCGCACGGCGTTGCGGAGGGCCCGCACGACGTGCTCTTGGCCGAGCACTTCGTCAAAACGTTGGGACCGGTAGCGGCGGTAGAGGGCCTGATGGTCCGCCATGCCGGGAGACTACCGGCAGGCTTCCGACCGGCCTCCCGGCGCGGCGCCCGGCTACCCTTGGCGACGCGCCCGCCATGTCAGGTGGCGGCCGGGTCCTGTGCAACGGCAGCCCGTGAACCGAGTCAGGGCCGGGAGGCAGCAGCTCTCAGCGGATCCTGCTGTGTGCCGCAGATCGCCTGGCCGTCGCCCTGAGATGGCGGGCGCGTCATGTCCGGAGGGATGCGAGAGCGGACGAATCGGCACGCCTGGAGAGCGTGTGTGGGGTAACTCACCGTGGGTTCGAATCCCACTCCCTCCGCTCAGCCTCGGCGACCCGCGACCGTTTGCTCAGTGGGCGCTCTGTGACCAGCCCGAACGTTGCCGAGTGAGCAAACGGTGTCAATGGAACGAGGCGTCAGTGACGGTCGGTACGAGTGGGAACAGCGGTCAAGCAGGTGACGTCGGGTAGTCATGCTCACCCGCCTCTCCAGCGTCGAGCTGGCAGTCGTGGTCGTCGCGGTCCTCTTCGGCGCGACGGGCCTGGGGATCGGGATCGGCCGTTCCTTGTCCCGACAGCGGAGCGGGCTGAAGGAACCGCTCGGGATCATGCAGGCGGCACTCGTGGGACTTGTCGCTCTGCTCCTCGCCTTCGGGCTCACGATGGCGGTTGGGCGCTATCAGTCCCGGCGCGACGCCGTCGTGTTGGAAGCGAACGCCATCGGAACCACTTACCTGCGCGCGCAGACCCTCGAGGAACCGATGCGCACCGAGTCGCTCGATCTGCTGAAGCGGTACGGCGACGCGCGGATCGAGCTGTCCGAATCGGTGCCGGACTCGGCGCGCTTCGAGGCCGCCGCGAACGAGTCGGTCGAGCTCCAGAACCGCTTGTGGGCCCTCGCCGGTGACACCCTGATTCAGGAGCCGACGGCGAGTGCGCCGCGCCTTTACGTCGAGGCATTGAACGAGATGATCGACGCCCACACCACCCGCATCGCCGCGCTCGACAACCGCATCCCGTCACCGGTGCTCTGGCTGCAAGTCCTCGCGAGTGCACTGGCGCTCGGCGTCCTCGGCATGTTCCTCGCCTCGCACGAAAGCGGCGTTCTCATGGCACTGCTCGCAGCCGGCCTGGTCGCCGTCATGCTCCTCGTCATCTTGGACCTCGACCGGCCCCACCGCGGGTTGATCACGATCCCAGACGCCCCCCTCGTCGCAGTGCGCGAGTCGATGAACACACCACCCGCCGCGAAAGGACCGCCCTAAGTCGCACTCCGCCGCGTCTCGAGAGCGTCGACCGTGGAGCGGGCTATCTGCTCGGGGGCCTCGGGCGGGAACGGCGTGACGCAGCTGCAGTTGATCTCGCACAGCACGTAGGAGTCGTCGCCGTCGACTGCGGGTGGTCCGAGGAGGAAGTCGGCGTCCCAGATGACCGGCAGTCGTTCTCGAGGCAGCCCGAGGAGACTTCGCAAGCCCGGCACCCACTCGCTCTCGAGCCGAGCCCGGAGCGGCGCAAACTCGGGCGCGTCCGGCGGATACATCGTCTTCGGTGACGGCAAGCCCATGACGCGGGCGGCGCTCTCTGCGTCTGTGATGAGTGTGTCCGCGCTCTGTCGGGAGAATCCGACCACGGTGTCGATGACGAGGTACACGCGGACCAACCCCTCGGTCACCCGTGGTTGGAACGCTTGGTCGATGACGACTCCACCGTCGGCGAAGTACGGCGCGCAGATCTCGAAGAACGCGGCCATCTCCATCGCGTTGATCTCGGTGTCGCGCTGTTCCGCTCCATGAACGAGGACCGCTGTGGCTCCAGTGATCGGTCGCGCGGAGTCGGCGGGCACCTCGATCTTCCAGACTCCGATGCCTGCGTTGCCGCGCTGTCGCTTCACCACCCGCGGACCCTCGGCGAGGCGGGCGGGCAACTGAGCCTGCAGCTCGGTGAGTGTTGCGTAGCGATGGACTTCGCTTCCCCAGCCGAGCGACCTGGTGCTGTAGAGCACGTCTTTGGTGCCGATGAGGGCGATGGTCTCTGGGTGCGCGCTCACCCACACCCCGGCGGACGAGACGTCGAGCAGGATCGGGTCGAAGCGGCTGCGGTCCTCGCCGCGGCCGATCGGGTCGATCCACACGAGGGCGCCGTCGACCGTGAGCAGCTCGGCGCGCACCTCGTCAGCGATCTCGTCGCGGTAGATCACTGGGATTGCGGTCACGCCCTGAGCCACCAGGGCGTCGACGACGGGCCGCAGTCGTTCGTTCGACGCGATGCCCGCGCGCTGAGCCGTCTTGTCGCCGCGCCACACCACTGCCACCCGAACGGCGCCAGGTCCGGTCGTCACGCCGTCGACGGTAATGAGCGTCGAGGCGGACGGGTCAGTGGGAGTGGTGACCCGCTGACTCGTGTGCGTGCGCGTCGTCAGGGTCGACGTGCACGTGGGCGTCGTCGAGGTGCGCGACCCCATGCAGCAGTCGATGACGGACGTCTTCGGCGATCGAGTGCCCGTCGCTCACCGGAAGCTCTCCCGACACCGTGATGTCGAGATCGGCCACGAGCCGGTGCCCGTGCCAGCGAACCCGCGGGGCGGTGACAGCCACGACCCCAGGCGAGCCGGCGGCGACCGTCTCGACCTGCCCGACGATCGCAGGATCGACCGCGTCCATGAGGCGGTAGTACACCTGTCGGGCCGCGCCTCGTAGCACGGCGAAGATCGCGATCGAGATCCCGAGACCGACGAGGGCATCGGCACGTTCGAATCCCGCCCACACTCCGACCGCTCCGAGCGCGACAGCCAGCGAGGTGAATCCGTCGGTGCGGGCGTGGTAGCCGTCGGCGACGAGCGCCGCAGAGCCGATCGCCTTGCCTTCGCGGATGCGGTAGAGGGCGACGAGCTCGTTCCCGACGAGGCCGACGACGCCGGCGACGAACAGGACACCCACGTGGCTGATCGGCTCGGGGTGGATGAGTCGGCTGATCGCCTCCCACGCGGCGATCACCGATGACACCGCGATCATCAGGATCACGAACACCCCAGCGAGATCCTCGGCGCGGTGATAGCCGTACGTGTACCGTCGGTTCGAGGGACGGCGGCTCAGTCGAAACGCCAGGAACAGCGGCACCGCCGTGAGCGCGTCAGAGAAGTTGTGAATCGTGTCCGCGAGCAATCCCACGGAGCTGGTGAGCACCACGATCGCCAGCTGCACGAGCGCGGTCAGCATCAACGCGACGAACGACACCTTGACGGCATGGATGCCGCGCTCGCTCGCTTCGAGCACGTTGTCGATCGAGTCGGCAGCGTCGTGGCTGTGAGGACGGAAGATCGCGGCGACGGCGCCCCGGAGACCACGCGCATGGTCGTGGCAATGATGATCGTGGTCGTGGTCGTGATCGAGCAGCCTCGGGACCGTGACGGTGCTCGTGGCTCACGCGCTGCGCCTCTTGGCATGGTGACGCCGCCCACCCGTGACGAGATGGTCGGCCTGGAGCAACGCTTCTGAAGCCAAGCGTTCGATGTGCTCGTTCTCCGCGACGTAGAAGATCCGGTTGCCGTCGCGTCGAGTGCGAACCGCGCCCGCGAGGCGGAGCTTGGCGAGGTGCTGAGACACGGCGGTCGGGCGGACACCGACGTGCTCTGCAAGAGCGGCGACCGAGTGCTCGCCGTGCAGGAGCGCCCAGATGATGGCGAGGCGGGTCGGATCAGCCAGAAGCTTCAACGTCTCGGCCGCGGCCTCGAACTCCGCCCCCGACGGCTCTGAAACTACCTTCGCAGACACGCAGGTAGTTTGCGCAGAGCCGGCCCGCTCTGGCAACGGGACCCGCGACCGTTTGCTCACTGGGCGCTCAGTGACCAGCCCGAACATTGCCGAGTGAGCAAACGGTGCACGTCCGCTTGACGTTTCTCGACGTCAAGGCGGTCGGGTGTCGTGTCGATGACGTCGTGTGCCAGAGAAGCGGGCCGGCAAGGCCGACGGCCGCACCGACGACGCCTTGATCGCCGCGGCCAAGCGGGGAGACGGCCCCTCGGTGGCGCTCTTGTTTCGAGAGCTGCACCCGCGGATCAACCGTTATCTGCGCGGTCAGGAGCCCAACCACGCCGACGAGATCGAGGGTGACGTATGGGAGGCGATCGCGCGAGGGCTCGGTGACTTCACCGGCTCCGAGCGGGAGTTCGCTGCCTGGGCGTTCACGATCGCTCGGCGACGCGTGATCGACGAGCGCAGGCGGAAGGCCCGCCGTCGCACTGATGTCACCGACCCTGACACGTTGCAGGCCTTCCTTGCTCCCGACGCTCCGGACGTCGACGCGATCGACCGGCTTGCTGCCCAAGACGCGATCGCCCAGATTGTCCTGGCCCTGTCGGAGGAACAGGCCGACGTCGTGCTCCTACGCGTGTTGGGAGGACTCGACGCGGCGATGGTTGCCGACATCCTCGGCCGGACCGAGAACTGGGTGTGGGTCACCCAGCACCGCGCGTTGCGCAAGTTGGCCGGGACGCTGAATCCGAAACTCGATGTAAGGCCGTGACCGCGGAACACGATATGGATGATGTGCCCGAGCACCTCATCCCCGAGGAGCAAGTGGAGGCGATTCTCTCCGGCGAGGACGTCGAAGGGGACCTGAGCGAGCTTCTCGCTCCGGTCGCCGGTGTCCTTCGGCAGGCACAGCAACCGCCCAGCCCACTCGAACAGCTCGAAGCCAACGCTGCGATCGCGACCATTGTCGAGGCGCGGCGGGCGGCGAGTGACGAGCTTGCATCCCGGAGGACCCGCATGCTTCCCGCGTTTTCCAAGAGAACGGCCGCGATCGTCGTCGGTGTCACCCTTTGGTCGACCATGGGCGTCGCGGCGGCGACCGGCAACCTGCCCTTCGGCCTTTCGAACGACGCCGGCGAGTCCGCGCTGCAGGAGCTCGCTGACGATCCGACGACCACTGAGGCCACGACGACGACTGAGGCCACGACGACGACTGAGGCCACGACGACGACTGAGGCCACGACGACGACTGAGGCCACGACGACTACGGCGGCCACCACGACGACCGCCGGGGCGACGACCACGGCTGCGACCGCCACAACGGGCACCACTGTCGCCCTTCAGGCGGCGTCGACGTCGCTCGCAGCGCGGGGCGTAGGTCCCGATCCGAGCGGTCCGGCGCACTCCGGCCTGTGCAACGCCTACGTGAACGGGTTGGCGAAGGGCAAGCCGAAGAACCCGCAGGCTCCTCCGTGGCGAAACTTGCTGCAGGCGGCGGACGACAGCGGCAAGTCGGTTGAGGAGTTCTGCGGTGTCACGACGACAGCGGCCGCAGCGCCGACGACGGCGGCGACCACGACGACAGCCGCTGCAGCGCCGACGACGGCGGCGACCACAACGGTCGCAGCCTCAACCGCAGATGCTGTGGTGCACGGCAACGGGCACGGCAACGGACACGGCAACTGAGCAGCGGGAGCGACAGATCAGACGGGTTCGGGTTCGGCTTCCGTTTCGCCCTCGACCTGTCGGAGCGCCGAGCCCCGGATGGCGGCGCGGCCCTTGAGGCCGAGGAGCAGCCCGACGAGCACGATCGTCACGGCGTTCGCCGCGAGGACGGGGACGTCCTTCGACAGCACGCCGTACAGCAGCCAAAGCGACACGCCCGACGAGAAGACCACTAGGTAGGGCCACGACAGGTCGGCGGCAGACCGGCTGCGCCAGGTCCGGGCGATCTGGGGGAGCCACGCCGCCGTGGTGAGCACGCCAGCGACGAGGCCGAGGGTCTGCATGCTCACGTCGTGCTCCCTCGCACGATGAGCGAGGTCGGGTGCGGACGGGTGACCCCGTGCATCTGGCCCGCGGCGCGCAAGGCGCATTCCCGACCCAAGGCGAAGAGGTCCTGGTGCACCGTCGTGAGCCCTGGCGTGCTCATCGCGGACTCTTCGATGTCGTCGAAGCCGACGACTGCCACTTCGTTCGGGATGTCGACATCGGCCGAGCGCAACGCATGCATCGCTCCGAGAGCGAGGACGTCGGTCGCAGCGAGGATCCCCCATCGCACACCCGGCTCGAAGATCTCGAGGAACGAGTCGGCCGCCGCCCTCCCCGCCGTGCGGCTGTTGCCGGCGTGTTCGAGCTGGAGGACCGTCGACCAATCGATGCCAGCGGCGCGGAGCGCAGCGCGCCAGCCGGCGACCCGGTCGGTGAACTGCTCGCCGGCGAGCGCACCGCCGATGATGGCGAACCGACGAAGCCCGAGATCCAGGAGGTGCTTCGCGGCGAGGCGACCGCCGCCGAAGCTGTCGGCAGAGACATAGGGGATCGTCGGCACGCCGCTCTTGGTCCCCACGGCAACGATCGGGAGGCGTCGTTCGATCGCGGCAAGGAGCGCAGGATCGTCGGGCGGGAGGGACCACGCGATGAAGGCATCGACCGCGGTGTTGCTCACGCGGCGACGCGCGCGTGGTCCCGACGCGTGGACGACCTGCAACGAGAGGTCCGCCTCATCGGCTCCCTGCGCGACGCCGCGCATGAACAGGGCCGCACCGGGATCAGAGAAGGTGTACGGGATGCCGACGTTGACGAGGATGCCGAGCACCTCGGTCGAGCCACGTCGCAACGTTCGTCCGACTGCACTCGGGCCGCCGTAATCGAGCTCCGCGGCTGCGGCGAGGACACGCTCCCGGGTCGGCGGCGCCACGACGTCGGGCCGGCCGTACACGTTGGACACCGTCATCCTCGAGACGCCGGCTCTCGCCGCGACGTCATCGAGAGTGGCGCGAGATCCCGTCATCCATGGCGATTGTATTGATACAAGACTCGATGGTGCAAGGCCAGGCGGAGGACTCTCAGGCGACGCTGGGCGGACCGGCCAGAACCCTGGGCACGTACTCGACGAGCTGAGTGCGACCGTCGAACGTTCGACTGTCGATCATGTCGAGTGCGACATCGGGGTACCCGTCGTAGATCCGCTCGCGCCCAGTGCTTCCTGTGATGACCGGAAAGACGACGACACGGAAGCGGTCCACCAGGCCGGCGCTCATGAGGGAGCGACACAGGGTGAGGCTGCCGATCGTGCGCATCGAGGGCGAGCCCTGGTCGTTCTTCATCTTCCTCACGACCTCGACGGCGTCGTCATTGACGAGTCGGGTGTTCGGCCACGTCAGGGGTTCCCTCAATGTCGTCGAGAAGACGACCTTCGACATCCCGGCGAGCGCATCCGTGCCCGGTTCTCCTTCGGCCGCGAATCCCGACATCACTCGGTAGGTGTTCGCGCCCATCAGGATTGTGTGATCTGCGTCCGGACTCTCGCTCAGCCACGCGAGGTACTCCGGCCCCTCCAATCCCCACCAGCCCGGCCAACCCTCAGCGGCTCCGTAGCCGTCGAGCGAAGTGATGAAGTCGACCAGCAGCTCTGGCATCGTCCTGTCCCTTCGAAATGGGGTGTGGGCACTGCGCCAGTGAACGTTCCCGGAACGCAATGGTCCGCAAACCAGTGTGCCGAGGGGATCGTCAGGCGACCGCCGCAGTTGCCAGCCCCGCGTCGTGTGCCGCGGCGAGGAGGGTGTGGTCGCCGGCCACGAGGACGATGTCGTCGAATCCCAGTGTGACGGCGCCCGCGAGGTGGACTGCGTCGTAGGCACGAAGCCCATGCGCATCAGCGAGATCCGCGGCAGCTCGTACGAGGACCTCGTCGATCTCGACGAGGTCGAGCTGCTCGAGCAGGCCATCGAGCTCGCCGACCATCCGGCGCGCTCTCGCACGTGTCAGCCGACCGATACGGACTGCCTGACCGAGTGCCGCGCGAGCCTCTACCCGCGCCAGCCGCACACTCACGACGCGCAGCGCTTGGTCCCACAGCTCTCCCGCTGCCGCGGACCCGGGTTCGTCAACGAGGAGCGGTATCAGCGCCGAAGTGTCGAAGTACGCGATCACCGTCGCTGTTCAGCGACCAGATCTGAGACCGTGCCGCTCGCCGGTGCCGGACGGGGCCGCGTCCGGATGCGGCTCGCCGCGGGGGTCACCCTGCCTTCCCGCACCAGCCGATCGATAGGTCGCTCGACGTCCGAAGGCAACGAGCCGAGCAACGGCGCGGCCGTGGTCGGTCACCACCACCTCTCGCCTGCCCGCGCTCGTTCGAGGTATCGGCTGAGGTTGTCTCGCAGGTCTTGGAATACGGTGCCCGAGATGTCACAGGAGCTGCCGGGCGGCACAGTGACGTTCCTGTTCACCGACGTCGAGGACTCGACGAGATCGTGGGAGGACGCTCCCGGGGACATGGGAGCCGCGCTGCAGGCGCACGACCGCATCGTGCGCGACTCGATCGAGCGCCACGGCGGCCACGTCTTCACCTCTCTTGGCGACGGCCTCGGCGCCGCGTTCGCACGAGCCGGCGACGCCGCGACCGCGGCGATCGAAGCGCAGCAGCGGCTGACCGAGGCAGAAGTGCCGTTCGCGATCCGGATGGGCCTCCACACGGGCGAGGCGACCGAACGCGACGGGGGCTACGTCGGGTCGAGCGTGAGTCGCGCGGCACGGCTGACCGCGCTCGCGCACGGCGGCCAGGTGGTTGCATCCGACACGACCGAGGTGATGCTCCGAGATCGCGTGGCACTCCGACCGTTGGGAGAGCACCGGCTCCGCGGACTGCGGGGACGAGCCGCGGTGTTCCAGGTGATCGCGGAGGGACTGCGGCTCGAGTTCCCGGTACTTCGCAGCGTCGATCGCTCGGCGGGCAACTTGCCTCAACAGCTGAACTCGTTCGTCGGCCGCGAGGACCTCGTGACCGAGGTGGCCGAGCTCGTGCGATCGAACCGCTTGGTCACGCTGAGCGGCGTCGGCGGTGTCGGCAAGACCCGGCTGGCGGTGGAGGTCGGCGCCGAGCTCGCGGGCGAGCTTCCCGACGGAGTGTGGATGGTCGAGCTCGCGCCGGTCGGCGAGCCGGCTTCGGTGCCGGCCGCGATCGCGACCGCGCTGGGCATCACGCCGCAGGGCGACGCCGCGTTGATCGACACCGTTGCGGACGCGCTCGCCGGTCGGCGGCTGTTGCTGGTCGTCGACAACTGCGAGCACGTGTTGAGCGCGGCGGCGTCGGCCATCAGCACGATCCTCGACCGATCTGACAGCGTCGCCGTCCTCGCCACATCTCGCGAGTACCTGTGGATCGCCGGAGAGACCCTCTTGTCCGTGTCGCCGCTCGCGCTCGAGGGCGGTGTGGCGTCGGACGCAGTCACGCTGTTCGTCGACCGGGCCCGCGCGGCACGCCCCGACTTCGGGCTGCAGGACTCCGAGACGGCCGCGGCGGTGGTCGACATCTGCGAGACGCTCGACGGTCTCCCTCTCGGCATCGAGCTGGCGGCAGCGCGGATGGCGGCGATGAGCGCGAGCGAGGTCAGGGATCGGCTCGGTGATCGCTTCCGGATGTTGAAGGGCGCCGCCGGCGGCCCTGATCGCCAGCAGACGCTCCGCCACGCCGTCGCCTGGTCCTACGACCTCCTCACCGACGCCGAGCAAGACCTGCTGCGCACTATGTCGGTGTTCGCGGGCGGCTTCGACCTCGCGGGCATCTTTGCGGTCGTCGACGGTGACGACGAGGTGGATGTCCTCGAACACCTCGATTCGCTCGTCCGGAAGTCACTCGTCGTGGCCGACCACACGACGACGCGCACGCGATACGGCCTCTTCGAGACGATCCGCCAGTTCGCCGAGGATCGACTCTCCGAGGCGCGAGCACTCGAACGGATGCGAGATCGGCACGCGGCGTACTTCGCGCGTGCGGCCGCGGCGCGTTGGGAGGAGTGGGACGGGCCGGGGTGGCGCGACGCCGTCGACTGGGTCGAGCTCGAGCTGGCCAACCTTCGCGCCGGCTTCCGGTGGAGCGCGGCCCGCGGCGACGTCGATGCCGCGACCGACATCGCCGCCCATGCCGCGCTGATGGGTTTCTCCGTGCAGCTGTTCGAGACGCTCGCATGGGCCGAGGAGCTGATCGACGCGGCCAGTGCGGCCGACGTCCGTCGCCTTCCCCGCCTCTACACGGGCGCGGGCTATGCGTGCTTCGCCGGACGCGCCGAGGCCGGACGAACGCACGCGCACCGCGCGACCGAGCTGGAGGTCGACCCTCGCTACGAGGCGTGCGAGCCGGGCTACGCGACCTTCATCGAGGCGCTGTGCGAGGTCTACTGCGGCGACCTCGATCGCTATGTCGAGCTCACGGGCGAGGTGGCACGGCTGTACGGCAGGGAACGGGGTTACGGCCTCGCGTCATATGTCGACGGCCTTCAAGCGAGCGGTCGAGTCGACGAGGCCATCGCGCTGGCGGAGGACTCGGTCGCCGCGGCCCGCGACCTCGGCAATCCCTACTGGGTCTCCTATGCCTTGTGGATCGCGGGTCAAGCGCTTGCGAAGGTCGACGCGCGGCGCGCGCTGGCCGCGTGGGATGAGGGCGTGGCGTACGTGCGGGAGCACCGCGTGCAGTTCTTCGAAGGATTCCTGGCGCGAGACGCGGCCCGCCTCCACACGTCCGACGGGGAACCCGAAGCGGCGCTCGTGCTGTTCTTCGAAGCCGTCGCCGCGTTCCAGCGAGCGGGCAACGTCCCTCAGCTGATCATCACGCTCGCGAGCGTTCCCGCGCTGTTCGAACGCATCGAGCGGCCCGAGCCGGCCGCGACGCTGCTCGGCGCGATGGAGCGCGAGCCATCGAGCTTCCACCACGTGCCCGAGCTCGAAGATCTTCGCAGTCGCCTGACCCAACGGCTCGGGGAGAAGAAGGCCCTCGAGCTCACGATGGCCGGAGCCGCACTCGACCTGAACTCGGCGGCCGTCTACACGCGGGCGCAGATCGACATCGCGCGGCGCAACCCGATCGCGGCCACTCGTCCTGCGCGCCCTGGGGGCCTCAGCAGGAGGGAGATCGAAGTGCTGCGCCTCGTCGCCGACGGTCGCACTGCGCGCGAGATCGCGGCGCAGCTCTTCATCTCGGCGAGGACCGCCGAGCACCACATCCAGCACGTGTACACGAAGATCGGCGTCACGGGTCGCGCCGCTGCGGCTCGCTGGGCCGTCGAGCACGACGTCGTCTGATACCCCTACGTACTTCGGCAAATGGGTAGCTCTACCGATGCCGGGGATCCCGCGGATCCGGACAATCGACCTGCAGCCAAGCCACCGGGCTCGGCGCAATCGAGAACGGAGATCCAGATGATCCTCGCAACGACGACCGTTGACGACATCGACCAGTTCCTCGCCGTGTTCGGCGAGAAGGGCGCGGACAAGCGGGCCTTCCACGGCTCGAAGGGCTCGGCGGTCTTCCGCGATCCTTCCGACGAGAGCCGCGTGTGGGCCATCTTCGACTGGGACGAGCAGGGCTGGACGTCATTCGTCACCGACCCCGAGGTGCCGCCGATCCTGAAGGACGCCGGTCACCGCGCCAAGCCCGTGTCCGCCGTGCTGCTCGGCAGCTACCGGGCATAGGGGCCAGCCATGACAACCAACCTCAATCGACCCGCACGAGTCGGCGTCATCACCGATCAGACCGGGGCCCTCTCGTTCATGGGGATCGCCAACGCCAACGTCGCCAAGATGGTGATCGACGACATCAACGCCCGCGGCGGTCTGCTCGGACGTCCCGTCGAGCTCTTCATCGAAGACAGCGCCACTGAGGACAGCGCGGCGGAAGCTGCCGCGGTGAAGGTCGTCGAGCAGCTCGACGTCGATCTCGTGATCGGCGGCATCTACAGCTCGACCCGACAGGCGATCAAGGGCCCCGTGGTCGACAAGGCCAAGACGCTCTACATCTACCCGGAGCAGTACGAAGGGCAGGAGTGTCATCCGCTGATCTTCTGCACCGGTCCGGTGCCGGCCCAGCAGATCGAGCCGCTCTTCCCGTGGCTCATGCAGCACACGGGAGCCAAGACCTTCTACATGCCGTCGGCGGACTACATCTGGCCGCACACGTTGAACAAGAAGGTGCGTGAGGTGGTCACCGCCCGCGGCGGCTCCATCGTCGGTGAGGAGTACTTCCCGCTCGATCACACCGACTACGAGCTGGTCGTGAAGGACATCATGGCCACGGGCGCCGAAGTCGTGTTCAACACGATCGTTCCCCCTGGGCTCACGCCGTTCCTCGAGCAGCTTCACGACGCCGGCTTCGGCGAGCGCGGCGGGCAGATCGTGTGCACGTACTTCGACGAGAACTTCCTGAACCTCGTGCCGGCCGAACACGTCGAGGGCTTGTACGGATGTCTCGACTACTACCGAGACGTCAAAGATCCGTTCAGCACCGAGCTCCTCAATCGGTACGAGGCGCTCTATCCGGGCAGCGCCATGTTCACCGCCGGGAGTGCATGCTCAGGCATGTACCGCGGCCTGAAGCTCTGGGAGGCCGCGGTCACCGAGGCCGGCTCGCTGAACCAGGACGACGTGATCACCGCGCTCGACCACGCCAAGATCGCGCAGGGACCTGGCGGTCCGGCCGAGATGGTGCCGGGCCAGCATCACGTGCGGATGAACATGTACATCGCTCGGTCCGAGGGCGGCACGTTCAAGGTCGTGAAGAACCTCGGTCACATCGATCCGAAGGAGTGCGACGTCGCCCGTTGACATGACCGCGGCGCTGCTCGTTCGCTACACCAAGTAGCGGCGACGCAGTGCCGCGGCGGTCTTGGGTGGCAGCACCTTGGCCGAGAGCAGATCCTCGATCGTTGCCGACGTGAAGGTCGCGTCCTCTGCGAGCAGCTTGCGGTACTCGTCGTTGGCGTGGGCGATGTCGGTGTTGCCTTCGGGGTGGACCACGACGTAACGGCCCCACGTCCAGCGGCCACTCTCGTGCTGGAGCATCGAGAGCAGCAGGATGTGCTCGAGCCAGATGAGCGAGAGTCGCGAGGGATTGAGCACGTCGACTGCGCTGGGAATGAAGGCCCCGGACCGGTCGTGGATGTCGACGAAGCGCGACATGTGAGTCGGCTTCACGCCGTGCCGCTCCACCGCCTCGCGGTACTTGACGTCGATCGCGACTGCTCCGTTGGAGCCGTTGGGCAAGGAGAGCACGAACACAGCGTCGAAGTAGCGGAGGCTGTTCGAGTAGGTCGGGTCGAAGCGACCGGGCGAGTGCACGAAGCGCACCTCCGTGACCCGACCCGGAGTCTCGGGCCACCATGTGTGGATCGCCCGGTCGGCCCGGTCCAGGTCGGCCCAGAGGTCACCGAACAGGTTGACCGCGAGCGCCTCGGACGAGAGCAGATCGGCCCAGAAGCCCTGTTGATCGAACAGCTGGTGCGGCTCGACGTACGACATGCGGTCCCGGGCGGCGGCGAGCGCCTTCGTCGTGAGGAACGTCGCCCCGCTCTCTCGTGCGAAGTCGAGGTCGAGGCGACTGCCGACCAGGCGAGGTGGTGTGCCCGGCCGATTCCGATGCGTGCCGATCGGATACCCGTTCGCCTCGCGCCACATCGCGTTCTGATACCTGACGGCTCGGCGGAACTCGGTGAAGGCCGGTTGCCGAGGTACCTCATCGAGCTGCAGCCAGCAGTGCGCCGCCTCGAGCTCCTCCTCTGAGGGCACGACCACGGCGCCCACCCTACGAGCGGGAAGCGCGTGCAAGAGTTCCGCACGATGGATGACAGGGAAGCGATGATCCTCGCCTTGGCGGAGGCCGAGGCCGCGCTCGCACACGGCGATGTCCCGATCGGCGCGGTTGCTCTGGTCAACGGCGAGGTCATCGCACGGCGCCACAACGAGCGCGAGCTCACGGGTGATCCGACCGCACATGCCGAGCTCCTCGCGCTTCGCGACGCGGCCAAGGTGCTCGGGCACTGGCGGCTCGACAGCGTCACGTTGGTCGTCACGCTCGAGCCGTGCGCGATGTGCGCGGGTGCGCTCGTCAACGGACGGGTCGCCCGAGTGGTGTTCGGCGCACCCGACCCGAAGGCCGGCGCGGTCGGCTCGCTCTACAACCTGTGCGTCGACCCTCGACTGAACCATGAGGTCGAGGTGCAGCACGGCGTGATGGCCGAGGAGAGCGCGGTGCTGCTGCAGACCTTTTTCTCCGAATTGAGGTAGCAACTCCGTACTCTACTGAGTAGTGTACTGCGCATGGTGATCCGACATGCGCTGTTGGCCCTGCTCAGCGAGGGTCCGAAGCACGGCTTCCAGCTCGCTCAGGAGTTCGAGGCTCGTACCGGCGAGGTCTGGCCGCTGAACACCGGGCAGGTGTACACGACCCTCCAGCGCCTCGAGCGTGACGAGCTGGTCGAGTCCGACGACACCCCCGAGAACGGCGCCCAGAATCGCTACCGCCTCACCGAGGCTGGTCGAGCCGAGCTGGAGGTGTGGCTGCACAGCCCGCCCGACACCGCGAGCCCGCCCCGCGACGAGCTGGTCATCAAGGTGCTCGTCGCGTTGCGTGTGCCCGATGTCGATGTCGCCGAGCTGACCCAGACGTACCGCCGGCACGTAATCCAAGCCATGCAGGAGTACACGCGCCTGAAGGAAGACGCTCACGAGGACGACACGAGCCTCCTCCTCGTTGCCGACGCGGAGATCTATCGCCTCGACGCGGTCGTGCGATGGCTCGACGCCGCCGAGGCCCGCATCCGCCGGATGCCAGTGACAGAGGGAACGGGTTCCGCGCCGGTGCCACGCGTCGCGCGCCGCAAGATCGGAGCGCGGCGATGAGCACCCCGATGAGTCCAGTGCTCGAGATGACGCAGGTGTCGAAGTCGTATGGAGAGGGACCGACGGCAGTCCTCGCGTTGGAGGATGCGTGTCTCACGGTGCTCCCCGGTGAGCTCGTCGCGATCATGGGCCCGAGCGGCTCGGGCAAGAGCACGATGCTCACCATTGCAGGGACGCTCGAAGAGCCGACTGCTGGTCACGTGCTCATCGACGGGCAGGACACCTCGGCGATGTCGCGTAGCGACCGGGCGAGGCTGCGTCGCCAGACGATCGGCTACGTGTTCCAGGACTTCAACCTGCTTCCCGGTCTCACTGCCGCCGAGAACGTGTCGCTCCCGCTCGAGCTCGACGGCACTCGCGCGAAGACCGCTCGCGTTGCCGCGCTCGCCGCCCTCGAAGAGCTGGGTGTCGCCGACCGCGCCGACCGCTACCCCGACGAGCTGTCAGGCGGTGAACGACAGCGCGTCGCGATCGCCCGTGCGATCGTCGGAGACCGCCGGCTGCTCCTCGCAGATGAGCCCACGGGCGCGCTCGACTCTGTCAACGGTGAGAGCGTGATGCGCCTCGTGCGTGCCGCGTGCAAGCGGGGCGTCGCCGGGGTGCTCGTGACTCACGACGCGCAGCTCGCGTCGTGGGCCGACCGAGTGGTCTTCTTGCGCGACGGCCGCGTTGTCGATCACTCCGCGCCTGCGGCAGGTCCCGAGTCGCTGCTGTCGCAAACATCGGGCCGATGAGCTCGACGCCGTCCAACGGAGGGATGCCGGCGCGCCGCGCCGTCGTGCGCTGGGCGTCTCGCGGGTTTCGCCGCGACTGGCGCCAGCATCTCCTCATCCTCTCGTTGCTCACCGTCGCGATCGCGGCCGCGGTCGGGTTCTCATGCGCCGCGTTCAACGTCGCTCCGGTTCCCGGTCAGTCCGAGTTCGGCGACGCCAACCACTGGTTCCGGTTCAACGACGCCGACCCGGCGACGCTGCAGCCGAAGCTCGACGCGGCCACCGCATGGTTCGGAGAGATCGAGGCGATCGGTCATCGCCCGGTCCCGCTGCCGGGCACGGTGAAGCAGATCGACTACCGCTCACAGCAGCCAGACGGTCCGTTTGGGAAGCCGCTGCTTCGCCTGCGTGCGGGCCGCTATCCGGTCGCCGACGACGAGGTCGCAGTGACGAACAGCGTCGCCGAGGATGCCGGCACCCGCATCGGATCGACGATCGACCTCGACGGCGTCAGCCGCAACGTGGTGGGCATCGTCGAGAACCCGAGCAAGCTCGGCGACGACTTCGTGTTGCTTCCCCCATCTGCGCTCGCGCAATCGAAGTACGTGACGATGCTTGTCGATGCGAGCGCAGGCCGTGTCAACGACTTCCGTCCGCCGGGCGACGAAGGGCGCATCCTCAGCGGACGTGGTGATCTCCCCGAGGACGTGCTCGCAGCGGTGCTGATCCTCGTCGTGAGCACGCTCGTGCTCGCCCTCGTCGCGCTCATTGCGACCTCGAGCTTCATGGTGATCGCGCAGCGCCGGCTCCCGCAGCTCGGGATGATGTCGGCGATGGGCGCGACGGAGAAGCACCTCCGGCTCACGATGCTCGCCACTGGCGCGGTCACCGGTGTCGTGGCGGCCGTCGTCGGCACGGTGGTGGGCTTGGCGGGATGGATCGCGGTGGCGCCGAGTGTGAGCAACGCGGTCGGTCACCGTCTGGATGCGTTCAACATCCCTTGGTGGCTGCTCATCGCGGCGGCGCTGCTCGCGGTGACGGCCGCGACCGCGGCCGCGTGGTGGCCCGGCCGCACGATGGCCCGCATGCCCACCGTGCTCGCGCTCTCAGGCCGGCCACCGGAGCGACCGGCGCTGCATCGGTCGTCGATCCTCGCCATCGTGTGCCTGGTCGGCGGCGCGGCGTGCCTCGCGGTCGGGAGCAAGACGGGCTCGGCGTCCGGCATCGACTTGGTACTCATCTCCGCGGGCATGCTCGGTGTCGTTGCGGGCGTGCTCCTCGTGAGTCCTCTCGCGATCCAGGCGCTCGCCCGTCTCGCGACCCGCGTCCCCGTTGCGCCGCGGCTCGCGTTGCGTGACCTCAGTCGCTATCGCTCTCGATCGGGAGCGGCGCTCGCCGCGATCGCGCTTGCGCTCGGCATCGCGGTGTCGATCGTTGCCACCGCAGCAGCAGCGGAGAACAACGCCGGCGCCGGCAACTTGTCGGCGACACAGCTGCTTGTGCACACCTCTGACCTGCCCGACCTGGCTGTTCCCGACGCGGCGACGATCGCTCAGTTCCAAACCGGAGTCGATCAGATCTCGGCCTCGTTGCCCGGCTCGGTGACGACTCGGCTCGACATCGCAGTCGATCCGAGGGCGACGCCGGTGCCGCCGGTGCGTGGAACTCCCGCGATCTCCGTCGCTCGACCGGTGGACGGGGGATTGGCGTTCGACGGGTTCGTGTACCTCGCGTCACCCGGACTGCTCTCTGCGTACGGACTCGACTCGAGCGCGCTTGCGGGCAAGGACATCGTGACCTCTGAGCAGGGCGCGCTCGAAATCATGGGCGCGGGTTTGCCCTCCCCCGACCGCCGCGCGCCAGGGGAGAAGCTGACCTCTCCCGGCGGACTCCCGCACACGTACTCGTCGCTCCCGACAGCCCTCATCACGGCTGACCGGTTGAGCGAACGCGGTTGGCGCGCGTCGCCCTCGGGTCAGTGGCTGATCCAGACGTCGACGCCGCTGTCGGCGAGCCAGCTCAAGGCGGCGCGTGTCATCGCGACGCAGTACGGCGTCGAGATCGAGACCCGCGACAATCAGGCGCGGCTCGCCAACCTGGGGAGGGGAGCGATCGCCGCGGGCATGCTGCTCGCACTCGTGATCCTCGCGATGACCGTCGGCCTGATCCGCAGCGAGTCGGCGGGGGAGATGCGGACCCTCACCGCCACGGGAGCGACGTCATCGACGCGGCGCAGCATCAGCGCGGTCACCGCCGGAGCACTTGCTGTGCTCGGCGCGATCCTCGGCATCGTCGGCGCGTACATCGCGCTCGCGGCCGGTCGGCTGAGCAATCTGACACCGCTCCCGATCGGCCATCTGGCAGTCATTGTCGTCGGCACACCACTTGTCGCCATGGCCGCGGGTTGGCTGTTTGCCGGGCGGGAGCCCCCGGTGCTCGCGCGGCGGCCGCTCGACTGACGAGTGTCTCGCTCAGTCAGCGAGCGCGAAGAGCCTCCACGGCGAGTCGAAGCCCTTGAGCGTGTGCTCACCGCGGTCGTCGAACTTCGTGTCGCTCCCGCGGAGGAGGTCACGCACGGTTGACGACACGAAGATCGCGCCGTCGTCGGCCGCGTGCTCGACTCGCGCGGCCAGGTTGACTGCGAACCCCGTGATGTCACCATCGGCCCGGATCTCGATCTCGCCCGTGTGGACGCCACATCGGATCGGCAGCCCGAGCTCCGAGACCTCACGACGGAAGTCACGCGCGAAGTCGAGCGCGGGCGAGGGTGAGTCGAAGCGCAACAGCGACCCGTCGCCCATCGCCTTCACCATCACTCCCCGGTGGCGGTTCGCCAGAGTCCACGCGAGGCGGTCGTAGCTGTCGAGGGTGCGTCGCCACTGTTCGTCGCCGTCGGACGCGGCGCGCGCCGTTGATCCCACGATGTCTGTGAAGACGACTGTGGCGAGGGTGCGCTCGCTGCGCGCCGGCGCGATCGATCCACAGATGAACTCGAGATGCACATCGGTCACCGTCCTCCAGTCCGGTCCGACAAGAGTGATGTGGTCGCTTCCGGGGGTCTCCGTGAACATCGCGCCTGGGATGTGCTCAGCGAGCCATCGACCGGCGGCGACGGGGATGACCGCGTCGCCGACGTCGTGCGTGACGAGCGTCGGCACCGCGATCTCGCCGAGGCGGTCGCCGGCATCGAGCAGAGCGAGACTCGCGGCCTGGCGTCCGATGTCCGCTGACGTCGCGCTCAACCGTTGGAGTCGTCCAGTCCACCGGACGAACGCGGCGTTGTCCTTTTGCGAGGGGTTGAACCAATCGACGAAGTACTGCGGATTGGTCCCCCACTCGTCGATGAGTCGCTCAAACTTGCGGAGCGTCGTGTCCAAGTCGGAGCTGAACTCGACAGTGGCCGCGAGGCCCGGGTTCGAGTTTCCGAGCACGAGCCGATCGACGCGCTCCGGATGAAGGACCGTGAAGAGCTGCGACATCAACCCACCTTCGGAGAAGCCCACGAGCGTCGCGCGCTCGAGCCCCGCAGCGTCCATCACCGTCAAGATGTCGTCGCATCGCTCCTCGAGCGTCGGCGCCGCGTCGAAACGATCGGACAGGCCGATCCCTCTCTTGTCGAAGGCGGTGACCCGAGTGTGGTCGCCTTGGTACTCGAGCGATCGACGAAACAGCTCTTGCTCCCAGATCAGCTCGCAGTTCGAGATGATGGGCGGCACGACGAGAACGTCGGGGCCGGATCCCCACTGCTGCCACGCGATCCGAACTCCGTCGTTCGTCCTCGCGTACTGAACGTCCGGCACCTCCATCGGCGGGAGTCTCGCATCCGCCGCCCACTAGCGTGCGACCCGGAAGGATGCCAGAGCGGACGAATGGGACGGCCTCGAAAGCCGTTGAGGTCTTCGGGCCTCCGTGGGTTCGAATCCCACTCCTTCCGCAAATCCCGTTGCCAGAATCACAACGTTCGTGCAGGTCGCAGCGCGTTGTGGGTGTCCGATCGCCCGTGTCGCTCGATGCGTGGCAGAGAGGCAGCTAGCGAGGGTCTACTGGATCAGAACATCAGACCGGTTCGCACGCGGTACCGACCGGCCCATCGACGTAGTTCTCCGCCTCAGCAGCAGACGCCGTGATGTTTTGGTGACCCGTGTAGACGTATGCGTAGGTGAGCTGGTTGAAGGGCACGTTGTACATGAACCCCTCGAGACCGAAATCCGAGTAGATGTTCCAGTCCCCGTAGACGTAGGCGTTGATCACCGCCTCGCGACCCGATGGGCAGGACTGCCCGCCTCCGCTGACGTATTCGTACGCCCCGACCGGCCGCGCCGCCGCCGCGCTCGCGAGGACAACTACAGCACTGGCGGCGAGCCAACGACGAAGGCCGAATCTTGAATTCCTTGCCACGGGAGCCTCCTGTTGTCCAGACAGTGCAGTCACCCGGATGGACTGGAGGTCACGTCGAAACGAGTCGCAGAGGCACGCACCACGACCTGTCCGTCGCCGTCAAGCGCCACGACTTCAATTAAGGGTTGGGCGCCGAATGTGTTCGAGTCAATGCGCATCCCCAGGAGGCCGCGAGAAGTCGCAGACACTCTTGTCCGCGGTCGGCCGTTGACGGAGACCTGCCACAGTTGAGCCGAAGGGGGCGGAGCTGCTTCGGCGAAATCGACCCCGAAGAAGGGAGTCCCTGCACGCTCGACTATGCCGAGCACGATGTAGCCGGCGGCGCCCTCGACCGCACCGGTAGTACGTAAAGGCACCCTGACGGAAGTCCCGGAGACGAGATGGACTTCGGGAAACTCGGAGGTCGTTGTTGTGCCGGCAGCCTGGGCGTCGACTGTCGCATCCTCCCGTGCCGAGTCGCCGGCATCGCTGCTAGGCGCGGTCTCGTGCGGTGGATCAGTGCCCGCGATGATCGTGGCGGTTCCGTCCGTTTGCGATCGGGCGCAAGCAGCAAGAGGAGCCCACAGCGCAATCAGTCCAAGGAATGCCCACAACGCCCGGTCACGGCGAACCTTGAACGGACGCATGTCCAGCCTCCAATCGACCGATCCACCGGCGTCCGGAGAACTCGCGTTGAACTCTCAGGATCGCGCCGAACCACCAATCCGGCAATCGTCCCTTTCCCGGGGTGTCGAGCGAGTGACCTTGACCCGCTCTGGTGGACACCTGATTCTGGTGTGAGGCCAGAGGAAGGAGCCCTGGATGGGGCGTCCGTCGAAGTATCCGCCGGAGTTCCGGCGTGAAGCCGTCGAGTTGGTGAAGACCTCGGATCGTCCACGTGTCGAGGTGGCCCGATCGTTGGGGATCAGCGACAACACGTTGGCGAACTGGATGCAGGAGGACCGCGACGCGCAGACCCGCGCCGCGGATCCTGATGGTCTGTCGATGACCGAACGCGAGGAGCTGCGGGTGTTGCGCAAGGAAGTCCTCGAGTTGCGCACCGACCGGGAGATCCTGCGCAAGGCGGCCGCCTATTTCGCTCGGGAGACGACGCGGTGAGCCGCTTCCGCTTCGTCGATGATCACCGGGACACCTATGAGGTGAAGCGGCTGTGCCGACTGGCCGAGTGTTCGACGTCGGGCTTCTACGCCTGGAAGCAGCGGCCGCTGTCGGCTCGGGCGATCACCGATGGGGTGCTGCTCGCTGAGATCCGATCGATCCACACCGAGTCCCGTTGCACCTACGGCGCGCCGCGGGTGCATGGTCAGCTGCGCCGGCGAGGCCGTCAGGTCGGCTGCAAGCGCGTCGCCCGGCTGATGCGCGCTGACGGGCTGATGGGCGTGCACAAACGCAAGTGGCGTCGCCGGCGGCCCGACATCGCGCCGGCGCCGGATCGGCTCAACCGTGACTTCACCGCGGCCCGCCCGAACCAGCGGTGGGTGGCCGACATCAGCGAGTTCCCCACCGGCGAAGGCAAGCTCCACGTCGCCGGGGTCCGCGACCTCTGCCACCGCGGACTGGTCGGCTGGTCGATGAGCGCGCATCCCGACGCCGAGCTCGTCGTCGACGCGCTCGTGATGGCCCTCGGCCGCTGCGAGCCCGACCCGGGCGGGCTCGTGCATCACTCCGACAAGGGCGGCGCCTACGTCTCGGGCGACTTCTGCGCGATGGCCACCCTCGCCGGTCTCCAGGTGTCGTTCGGGTCGACCGGAGACTGCTGGGATAACGCCGCCATGGAGACGTTCTGGTCGACACTCAAACGCGAGATCGCCTGGATCCGCGGCAGCATCTGGTTCCCGACCCGACACGACGCGAGGCTCTACCTGTTCGAGTTCATCGAGGTCTTCTACAACCGTCAACGCCACCAAGCCGGACTCGATCACATGACACCCGTCGAGTTCGCCGCCACGTTCAACCCGTGACAACCGAAACCCCGTGTCCACCAGAGCGGGTCAAGGTCAGCGATGTCGGGGAACTGGCCGTCGAGCATGCGTGCGACTTCCTCGAGTTGGGCGCGGACGTGGTGGGCGTCGGGTTGAGCGAAGATCGTGCGGATCGCGGCGGCGACCATCTCCGCTGATGCCTTGGGGACCTTGGCCAAGACGTTGCGCATGAAGTGCACCCGGCAGCGCTGCCAGGCGGCGCCGACGAACACCGCGCCGATGGCGTGCTTCAAGCCGAGGTGGTGATCGGAGATGACCAGTTGCACGCCGGTGAGCCCCCGGGCGCGTAGGCCTTTCAAGAACGCAGTCCAAAAGGCGCCGTCTTCTGAGTCGCCGACGTCGATGCCCAGCACTTCGCGGTCACCGGTCTCGGTGACGCCGGTGGCGATAACCACCGCCCGCGACACGACCCGGCCCCGGACGCGGCCCTTCACATAGGTGGCGTCGAGGAACACGTACACGAACCGGGCGTGATCGAGCGGCCGCTCACGGAACGGCTTCAGGTCCCCGTCAAGCTCGGCGCAGATGCGGCTGACTTCGCTCTTGGAGATCCCCGAGCCGACCCCGAGCGCCTTCACGAGATCGTCGACCTTGCGGGTCGACACGCCGTGCACGTAGGCCTCCATCACCACCGCGAACAGGGCCCGGTCGATCCGACGGCGACGCTCCAACAACGACGGGAAGAACGATCCCTGGCGGAGCTTGGGGATCTCCAGCTCGAGATCGCCCGCCGGTGTCGACCACAACCGAGGTCGATGCCCGTTGCGTTGCGTCGTGCGCGTATCGGTCCGTTCGTGCGGGGCAGCGCCGATGAACGCGGTCGCTTCAGCCTCGATCAGCTGCTGGAGAATCCATTCCAGCGACGTGCGGATCGTGTCGGTCACCTCGCCGGCCTTGAGCGCGGCGAGCAGTTCGGACAGGTCATGATCAGTGAGGGTCACCGGCGGTCTCCTTCTCCGTGATCCCGGCTAGGAACACGTCGAAGATCACGCCGGTGGCCCACTCAGTGGTGGACCCTCACCCACTTACACCACTCCGCGGGACGTCCCCGTTCGTGCCGTCGCGTCCACTTGCCCCAGGCGCTCGGTGGGGATGAGTACCTTCGTGCCACGTTCCATGAGGATGAAGCGATCGTCGTCATCTCCCATTGGCGCGGATCAATCTGCACGGCCGCGACGCCCGTGAGGTCACCGATGCTGCTGAGTTGGTCGGCCTGCTCACCCAGGCGCTTGGATATGTCGCCGAGCATCCGCGGCAACCAAACGCCGCTTCCCAGTGAGCGGCCCCGTGAGCCGTGGTGGAGGTCATGGCAGCGCCGGCTCGTGGGCACGCCTCCTGAGGCAGGCAACGTCGTTGCGCTGGAGCGCCGCGGTCATCGCTGATACGAGGTGTTACTGGCCGAGGCGTGCAGATTCGGTGACCCGTCCGCTCTCCTGCAGTAGGCCGACGACCAACGGGGAAGGGTTCGAAAGACGTCTCACCAGTTCCGCAGCGCCCGTTGCAGACTCAGCGCGCGCTCCGCGATTTGTGGCTCCCGGCTTCTACCAGCGCTTTGGGTCGCCCTCCCACGTCGGGACAGTACGAAACGCTACGCGCGGCGGCCCCACACCTGGATCATCCTCGGCGCTGCGAGAAGGGTGCTCGGGTCGTTCGTGAACGCGACGATCTGCGCGTGAGCGCTGTCGTAGTCCTCCCCGGAAGCAATTCGCGCGTCGACCACCGCCGCGCGTTGCTTGAGCATCGACATCTCTTGGAGGTGCTTCTCCGGCCCGTCGAGGAACGCCGGCTGCACGACGCGCAGCTGCACGTCGAGCAAGCCCGCGGCCGAGAGTAGCGACGGCAGACGTGGCCCTATGTCGGCGTCGCCGCCGTGGCGCCGCACGGCCTCCTGGTACCACGCGACGCGTTGGTCATAGGCCGGACACCCCGGGTAGGTGAACGATCCCGCGAAGTTGAGATCCTCGACGGCGACGATGCCACCCGGCCGCACTGCTTCGGCCATCGATGCGACGACTGCGGCAGGGTCGGGGAGGTGCATCAGCAACATGCGGGCGTACGCGAGGTCGAGGTCCTTCAGTTCGATGTCTCTGATGGCAGCGACGTGGAAGGTCAGGTTTTCGAGACCCCGCAGCGCGGCCTCGCTGCGTGCGGTGTCGAGGAGCTCGGCGTCGAGGTCGATTCCCACCACGCGACCATCGGGCGTGGTTCTGCGTGCGAGCTCGAGCGCGACGTGTCCGCCACCGCATCCCAGGTCGACGCACCGCCATCCGGCTGCGACGCCGATCGTGTCGAGTAGTGCATCCGTCGACGGGCGGAACACCAACGCGAGGAGATCCATTCGTTCGCGGACCTCGAGGCCTCGCGCGATCGTGTAGTCCGACATGGCGCCTCCCGTGGGGGTCACGTGTGCGACTGATCCCATCACACCTTGCGCCTGAGTGGGTGTCGGCGCCGCATCCGCTTCAGTTGGACGAGAAGCTGCTCAGCCCAGACCTCGTTCTGGCTCACGACTCGCTGCTTCGGTGCGTGATCTTGGCGCGAACGGGGGACAGAAGCAGGCGGGAGTCCCGCGAGCGCAATCACCTGAGCTGCCCGCTCGGAGGTTCGAAAGATGTCTCACTAGTTCCGCAGGGCTACCTGACGCCTGCGCACGGATCGGACGTTCACCTGAGCGGATGCCGGGCGGTTTCGCATCATCAGCATCACGCCAGTCGCGTTGAAGGCGAGACGGCGATCACGGAACGGCCCGAGTCGGCCTGTCGCTGCGACGTCGCTGTCCCAGACTCGGTTGACTGGCTACGAGACGAGTTGCTTCAAGCCATCCAACTGTCGGGAGAGGAGCCGCTCTGGACCCCTCAGTCGTCGGGCGCGGAGGTGAGGCCGCTCGACGGATGTGTCTAGGCTATCTGAATAGGTCTTCAGACGTTGACAGGCGTGAGCCACCTTCGGAACAACGCCGAGCACCCACGGCGCCATTGCGCAGGGCGCGGCGATTCGCGCGGCCGCGCATGACCGGCGCGTTCGTGAGCACGCCCCGCGGGTATCGCTGGGGTGTGCTGGCGGTTGTCGTCGCGCTCGTCCTCTGCGTGGTAGCGGTGCCGGCGAGCGCTGATAGGGAGAGCCTCAGCGAAAAACGACGACAACGCGAACGCGTCCGCCAGCAGCAAGCGCTGGTCGCTTCGAAGATCGACGCATTGAAGGCAAGCGATCGTCAAGTGGAGAGTGCCCTCAGGGCTCTCAACGCCAATGTGAGAGGCACCCAAGCCGAGCTCGACGCGGCGCAGCGAGCGTTCGATCAGGCGAACGCCGATGCCGTCGTCGCTCAGCAGGGGATCGATGACGCCAGCGCCTCGATCACCGAGCTTCAGACCTCGCTTGCGGCATTGGCGGTCGACAACTACGTGAATCCACTGGGTGACACCATGCTCGCGGTCCTCGACTCGACGACGATGACCGATGCAGCGACCAAACGGGCGCTGCTGGGAGTGGTGCATCGTCGCGACAGCGATGTGGCCGATGAGCTGAACCGGGCGCGCGAGGACCTCACGACCCAGCGGCAGGCGGCCGAGGAGGCCAGCGCCCACGCAGATGCAAGCCGGCAACTGATCGGCGCGAAGCTCCAAGAGTTGCGGGCGGCGAGGAGCCAGCAACTTCAGTTCGAGGATCGGGTGGAGCAACGACTGGAGGCGGCGCTGGCCGAATCCGCGGTCCTTCAGTCGCAGGACAGTCAGCTCGCTGCCGGGATCTCGCGCGCTCAAGCGGCACTCGCCGCGCAACTTCGGGGGGGTGGGGGTCGCGGGTCGGCTTTGGCGCCGATTGGCAACGTCAACGTGGTTCGTGTTCGCGGCTTGTTCGTGAGCGCGCAGATCGCCGACAACCTCGATGCGCTGCTGGCAGCCGCCGCCGCTGATGGCGTGCCTTTGAGTGGTGGTGGCTATCGGAACTCCAGCGGCCAGGTCGCGCTTCGGCGAGCCCACTGCGGTTCGAGTCAGTACGCCATCTACTCGATGCCCGCGTCCCAGTGCCGCCCACCGACTGCCAGGCCCGGTGCGTCGATGCATGAGCGCGGACTGGGGATCGACTTCTCCTACGGCGGGTCGTTGATTAGCAGTCGGAGCAGTCGGGCGTACAAGTGGTTGGCAGCCAACGCTCGCCGGTACGGCTTTCACAACCTCCCCTCGGAACCGTGGCACTGGTCGACGAATGGCAACTAGGGGTCACGATCAGTCTCAGCGGCCTAGCGAAGTCGGTCCGACACGGTCGGCGTTGTGGTTGTTCGCACGGCTTGTAGTCGCAATGGCCGTCGTGACCGGCGCCTACCTGGCCGCGCCGCCGCATGTTGACCTTGCTGCAGCCGAGTGTCCTTCTGCATGCGCTTCGGGCAACTCGCGACGCGGTTCAGGTCTGCGACGCCCGAGCCCGCCCACGCAGGACCCCTCTGCCCCCGAGTCCACGGACAACCGTCGCGAACCAACGGATGAGTCGCAGCATCGCGAGGACGGCCGCTCCTCAAACGAGCTCGGCTTCGTCGTCGGCATTTCGCTAGTCGTCGGATGGCTTGCGGTCGGGGGCGTCATCTTTCATCGTGCTCGCAATCATCGTTCGTCAAGAAACCAATGACGTTGTTTGTCGCCGCGGTCGGCGGCAACATTGAATGAGATGGCGAAGTCCAAGGGAGCGACGATGCCCGCCGAAGTGGTCGGTCTTGACACGTGTCCCACGAAGTCAGTCGACCCTGATCGGGTCGCGGCCGTCAGGAAACGGCTCGTCAGCGTCGAGGACGCCAACGGTCTCGCCGAGCTGTTCAAACTTCTCGGCGATCCGACTCGAGCACGGATTCTCTACGCGCTGCTCGAGGCGGGCGAGCTGTGCGTCTGCGATTTAGCTGCCACGATCGAGATTCCGGAGTCTCGGCTGTCCCACGCGTTGCGGCTACTCCGTACCGCGGGGGTGGTCAGGAACCGGCGCGACGGACGGATGATCTACTACTCCCTCGACGACAGTCACGTGCGGCTGCTCCTCGACCTCTCGCTTGAGCATTTGCGCCACGAGGCTGGCACCGGAAGGTGAGTCACTAGACGAGGCCTCCCGACGGCCGGGAAGCCTGGGACTCAACCGAGCAATGTGTGGACCGGTCATCTGGCTTTCGGTTGGGGGCCGCCGCGAACTTGAGATGGCTAGCCGCCACTCGCACGACATCATCGTTCTACGCGGAAGTGGAACGGCCAGAGGTCGCCGACTCGTGATCAGAGCGGTAGGCGAGCAGCAGAAGTGCGTTGCATACGACGACGAGAGTCGAACCCTCGTGCGCGATGACAGCCGGACCGATGCCGACGCCCAACAGGGTTGCAGGGATTAGTACCGCCACCATGCCGAGGCTGAAGAAGAGGTTCTGCTGAATCACACGGCTGGCGCGGCGTGCCAACCCGACGGCAAATGGCAGCCGATCGAGTCGGTCAGCCATGAGCGCTATGTCGGCGGTCTCGAGTGCAACGTCACTGCCGGCCGCTCCCATCGCGATGCCGACAGTTGCGTTGGCGAGGGCCGGAGCATCGTTGACGCCGTCGCCGACCATCGCGACGCCACGTCGATCTTCAGCGGCCAAGGCGCGGATTGCCTCGACTTTGCCCTCGGGAAGAAGCGCGCCGCGGGCTTCGGTGACGCCGACCTGCGCGGCGACGGCCTGGGCGACCACTTGCTGGTCGCCGGAGAGCATCACGATCCGGCGCACGCCGAGATCGCGAAGGCTCTGCACAGCCGCGGCCGCTTCAGGGCGGGGAGTGTCCATGACCCCGACGACCCCGAGGAAGCGACCATCGCGGCGGACGATCATCGTTGTACGACCCGATGCTTCGAGATCGGCCTTGTCCGCAGCCAGCTCCGACGGCAACGTGACGACCCCGAAGAGCGCCCCGTTGCCGACTTCAACGACGTCACCGTCGACCCGACCAGACACCCCCTTGCCGGTCACTGCCTGGACGTCGACGGCGCTGAGTGTGACGAGATCGGGGAGGCGCGCTCGTGCGCCGCTGGTGATCGCCCGCGCCAAGGGGTGGTCGCTCACGGCCTCGACCGCGAGGGTGGGCTCGAGCACGTCGCGTTCAGAGACTCCGCTGACGGGTCCAGCTGCAAGTCGTGGGACACCGCTCGAACGGTACCCATTACTGAAGACCTGTTCATATATAGTGCCTCGCCATCGGCTTCCGTCGCTCCACGTCTCCAGTCCGATCCGACACCGATGGGCCGGCCCGCCAGCGATGACCGCCGTTGGGCAAGTCGTGGCGGCAACCTCGATACCAGTCGTCGTTTCAACGGGCGGCGGCGCGATTGCGACCTTCCGTCCGCCGCCCGATCGGGTGCGGAGCGGCGTCCAACACATCGCCGCCGGCCTCGTCTTTGCGGTCGCGTCCACCGAGCTCATCCCTCAGCTCTCCCACGACCGACAACCCGTCGCCGTCAGTCTCGGTTTCACGCTGGGGGTAGCGCTGCTCGTTGGGATCCGCTTTCTTCCAGCCCGTCACCGCACCGTTGGGACCGTCGAAAGCGCCACGGGCGCGCTCGCCGCCATCGCTATCGATGTGTTCGTTGATGGGATCCTGATTGGCATCGCCTTCGCGGGCGGCAGTCACGCGGGGGTCTTGCTCACGGTCGCTCTCACTGTCGAGCTCGCGTTCCTCGGACTGTCCGTCGCCGACGCCGTGACAGGAGCCGGCCAATCCGACCACCGAGCCATCGGGACGACGGCAGGAATCTCGCTGCTACTCCCAATCGGTGGGATCGCGGGCGTCACGGTTCTCGGCAACCTGAGCGGAGCAGCGTTCACCGTCGTACTGGCCTTCGCGACCGCTGCACTCCTCTACCTAGTGACTGAGGAGCTGCTCACCGAAGCGCACGAACAAGACGACACCCCGCTGCTCACCTCGTTGTTCTTCGCGGGCTTCCTCGCACTTCTCTTGCTGTCGATGATCGGTGAGTAGGACGCGAGGCGGCCTCGTCGGAAAGGGCGCGGAGATCCGCCGGACGCCGTCACGTGACCCATGTCCGGCACAGCCGATGACCATGGTCCGACTGCGTAGAGCAGCTCCTACTGTGGTCGATGGAGGTCTTGCCGACGCCGGGCGGCCGATGAACAGCACGTTGGTGGCGTCCTCCGCGAACCGGCACGTCGCGAGGTCACGCATGAGCGCGGGTCGACCGACGGTTGCGCGGTGAAGTCGAAGTCGTCGAGACGCCAGGGCGACGGGAAGTTCGCGAACCGCAGCAGCCCGGCGTGACGGCGGGCCTCGACCGCTGCGACTTCGATGGCGAGGAGACGATCGAGGAACTCGGTGTGCGTCGCCTTCTGCTTCATCGCGGTGTCGAGCTCGCCGGGCAGCGCCTCGGCCGCCGCGGTGAGCTTGAGGTAGGCGAGATGTGAGCGGACGTTCTGGTAGAGGGTGTCGCGGCTCATGCTGTCTCCTCGCCTTCGATCGCTCGGCGGTAGACGTCGAGGTCGATCACCGGGTCCGCGCCGGCTCGCCGAGCAGCTCGGCTGCGATCGCGAGAGCAGCGTCGGTCGGTGGCCGGTTCAGCTTCCGCTTGCATGGCCGGTCGCTGGTGAACGTGTGAGCACGACGTTCTCCAACGCGGCGGTGTGCTCGGGGAGCCGGATCGTGCGTTGCGCTCCACGCGGCGCGAGCCGATGTGTGCACGCGACTGCGCCGGCGGCGCTGACGGTGAAGACCTCGGCGCCGAGCCGCCACCGGATCTGGACATGCGCGCCGACGAGGCCGGGCGGGACCGAGTAGCGGTTGCCCCACAACGACACGAGCGCGTTGGCGGCGACGGTGCGGACCTCGAGGACCTCGGCCGGATAGGGCCGCTCGGGAAGCGACAGGAGCGGCTCGGCATCAGCGAGCGCGGCGACCGTCGAGTCACCACGCGGTCGGGCGTCGCCGATCGTGACGCTGAACCGGTCGATGCTCGCTTGCGCCTCGGCGAGCGAACGACGCGCGTGCGCCACCAGTCCGTCAGGAAGTCGATGTTCTTCTGACCATTGCTTGGTGCGATGCAGAATGGCGGATATCGCGCTCAAGAGCCCCGGTCGACGTCGTTTGCAGCGAGGTCGGCAGGTGACTGCGGTCGAGACGCCAACGTCGCTTGTGCGTCGCGCCCGATACCTGGCCTGGGCGACGATCGCGTGGAACGTCATCGAGGCGGTCGTGGCGATTTCAGCAGGCGCTGCCGCCGGATCCATCGCGCTGATCGGCTTTGGCCTCGACTCGACCGTTGAAGTGCTCTCCTCAGTAGTGATCGTCTGGCTGCTCGCCGGGGCTCAGAGCGCCACGCGCGAGCGTCAGGCCGTGCGGCTAGTTGCCCTCTCGTTCTTCGCGCTCGCTGCCTACGTCTCCATCCAAGCGCTCGTCGATCTCGCCCTACGAAACGAACCTCAAGCGTCGCCCACCGGTATTGCGCTTGCCATCGCCTCCCTCATTGTGATGCCGGGCTTGGCAATCGCGAAGCGGCGCACGGGGCGGCGAATGGGCAGCGTCAGCGTCGTCGCCGATAGCAACCAAACGAAGATCTGCGCCTTCCTGTCAGCCATCCTCCTCGGGGGCTCACCGTCAACGCCACGCTCGGCGGTGGTGGGCCGATCCTCTCGCTGCCATAGTCCTCAGCGCGCTTGCGATCAAAGAGGGCGTTGATGCGTGGCGTGGCGAGCTGTGCGACGACTGCTGCCAAATGCCGCCGACCGTGCGATGGCGGGACGCATGTCTCCGTGCGATCGCCGTCGGCAATCAGTCTCCACGCCTCGCCCGGCGCCGGAGCCAAAGCCACGCACCGACGCCAACCGCGGCGGCGACCAACCCGACGCTGATCGCAATCGCGGCGCCCGAATCGGACTGGTCGTCCGTCGACTCTACGGTCGTAGAAACGTCGGTCGTCGTGGAGACTCCGGCTGTAGGCGACGTCCCCGTTGTCGCCGATGCCGACCCGGGCGTTGACGTCGACGCCGAAGTGACGGCGGAGGAACTCGTGACCTGCCCCGGAAGCGCGGCCGTGAGGGTGACCGCCGGCGCCGGATCCTCCGGTTCAGTGCCGTCTGGATTTGGAGGCTGGATCCACCGGATCTCCCCGACCTGACACGTCTGGACCAGCGGGAACAAGAGCGTCTCGCCCGGGGCGTTCGGGAACTTCATCTCGACGCTCACGGTGAGTGCTTCGTGATCTGGCTGAGGACCCCCCTCCCAGGTGATGACCTTGTCCGCGAGGGAAGAGGTCCAGCCTGCGGGCGCCACCGGCGTCGCATCGGTGATCCCGTCGGGAAGGAGCATCTCGATCTTCACGGTGGGCGACTCGCCACATCCGTGTTCTGCCGTGAAGCCAATCGTTGCAGTCGACGCAGCGGGCACCGACTCTGGCGAGGGGTCAACATGCGCCCCGGCCGGGGAAGCCAAGGTCCCAAGCAGAATGGGGATCACAACGAGCCCCACGGCGAGCTGTGCGCGAGGCGTCGAGAGTCGAGGCCAGTTCATGGGAGCTGAGACTGCCAGTTCCAGACCATTGAGGTCAGGCCGCGGGAGATGCGACGGTGGCTGGGTCAGTGGCCATACGTAACATTCACTCAAAGGGAGTCGCTTGATGAGGAACGCCCGGCCCCGAGCCGATCACTGCCGCCTGCGGACTGTGCGTTGCGGCGCGGTGGCCGCGGCATTGCTGCTCGGAGCGTGTGGAGCAAGCGGCGCGGACACGGCGAAGCCCGCCGCAGAGGCTGCTCCCGAGGTCGCGGGCCCGGATCCCTCAGCTTCGTCACGAATGATCTGTGCCGACGAAGCCAAGGAGGACATCGCGGGTGGCATCGGCGTCGACACAGTGCAGCCGCTCGACCCAAGCTGGGCCGACCACGTGTACTCGTGCACCTACACGTACAGCGATGGCGCCAAGCTGGGGCTTTCGGTAAAGGAACTGTCGAGCGCCGCGGAAACCACCGCCTACTTCGACACGCTCGGGAAGAAGCTCGGCCGCGGTCCCGCCCTCGAAGGTCTCGGTGAGGACGCGTACCAAACGACCGGCGGATCAGCCGTTGTTCGAAAGGACTACCGCGTTCTACTCGTCGATACGTCCGGGCTTCCTGACGGGTTCGGACCGCGGTCGATCGCGCGAGCCGAGATCGCAGCCGGCGTCGCCGGCACCATCATGAGCTGCTGGGTAGGCGGCTGAGGCTTTGCTCGCGACGCTCGGAGTCGACCGAGGTCTTCGCAGAAGTCCTCCCCGAGGACAGGGACCGCACCATCGCCAGCTCACGGACCGAGTCGCGATCGAATCGGGGTGTGCTGCTCGCCTCGAGCGATCCCGTTTCGGGTCATCCGCACCATCTGGCTGTCCCGAGATAGTTAGCTCGGGATGCGACAAGACCTCGCCTGGGCTGCGGGCTACACATCGTCGCCGTTCCGCTCGCGGCCGCTGCTGGTTTTCTTGGCGCGAGGTTGTCCGGGAGACAACGATCCGCCAAGAGAACGCGTTCAGGAGCGGCGAGACGCCGAATGGACGAGTGGCAGTCTGGGCGGTTGACGTCTTCTGACACCGACCGACCCCAACTTCTGCGGGGTGGTGGGTGATGCGTGTCGAACCGCTGCGCCTCGAGTGGATCGAGTCACTGATCGACGGCGACGCTGCGTTCACCGAACGATTCGGCATCGCGGTGATCGAGGGATGGGCTGGCTTCCCCGAAGCGCTTCCCCACGCACTCGACGCCGCCCGCCGCCACGACGCCGACCCGTGGGGATCCCATCTCTTCTTCGACGACGACGGCGCACTCGTCGGCTTCGGGGGGTTCAAGGGACCGCCCATCGGGGGAGAGGTCGAGATCGGCTACGCCATCGCCCCCGCCCGCCAAGGCCGGGGCCTCGCCACCACGGCGACGCGAACGCTGATCGACTGGGCCGGTGACCGCGGAGCCACGCGTGTCATCGCCCACACGCTGGCAACCCCGAACGCCTCCACCGCTGTGCTTGTTCACTGCGGGTTCACCCGCACCGCCACCATCGCCGACCCCGACGACGGCGTCGACGACGACGTCTGGCGCCGGGAGCTCCCACTCAGCTGACGGTCATGGGCCGTTCGGCTCATTTCGCGGTCGCGACCTGGCGCGCGCCACCATGGAATCCGACAGGAATGACGGTGGCGGACCAGGTCGAAGCCGATCGTCCCACGGCGGACCGATGGCAGGCGCGGCATGCCGCTGCACTGGCGGTGCGCGTTGCAGCCGCGCTCATCCCGATCGTCCTGTCGATCGCAGCGGCGTGGACTGTCGCGCACTGGATCGGACCCCAGGAGCTCGGCGCGATCGGTTGGGTGTTGCCCGGCCTCGTCGCCCTCGCGGTGGTCTTTCTCACCGAGCGTCTGTGCCGCCGGCTGCTGCCGCTGGCGAGCCTGCTCAAGCTCACGATGACGTTCCCCGACCAAGCCCCGTCTCGTCTCTCGATCGCGCTTCGCACGGGCACGGTCCGTCAGCTGCAACGGTGGGCCAACGACCTCGACACCTCCGACTCGGCGACCGATGTCACCGCCGCACAGGCGGCCGAGCGCGTGCTCACCCTCGCCGCCGCGCTCAACACCCACGACCGGCGTACTCGAGGGCACAGTGAGCGGGTCCGCGCGCTGACCGACCTGATCGCGTCGGACATGGGTTTGAACAAGCACGACACCGATCGCCTCCGCTGGGCCGCACTGCTCCACGACATCGGCAAGCTCACGGTGCCCGCCAAGATCCTCAACAAGCCGGGGAAGCCCGACAATCGTGAGTGGTCGCTGCTGCAGCGGCACCCGGAAGAAGGAGCGAAGCTCATCGGTCCGCTCGCCGGGTGGCTCGGGGAATGGGCTTCCGCGGTCGACAGCCACCACGAGCGCTACGACGGCACCGGCTATCCCCGAGGTCTCGCCGGCACCGACATCCCCCTCGCGGGACGGATCGTCGCGGTGACCGACTCGTTCGAGACGATGACCGCGGTCCGGTCCTACAAGCGGGCGATGAGCTTCTCCGACGCGAGGGCGGAGTTGCAGCGCTGCGCGGGCACGCACTTCGATCCTGCCGTCGTTCGGCTGATGTACGGCGTGTCGCTTCCCAAGCTCATCGGCGCCCTCGGCCCGCTCGCCGCGGTGGGACACATCCCGCTCGTCGCACTCGTGAGCCAGGGTGGATCGGTCGTTCCCATCATGAGCGAGGCCGCCCGGACGGCGGCGCTCGCGGGCGCGGCATCGATCGCGCTCACCGGGATCGTCGCGGGGCCACCGGCGACGGCGGCCAGCGCGACAGCCGCCTCGTCGGAGCTCGCCACCGCGTCGACGCTCGCCGCGTCATCGGTTCCTCCGGCGCCAGACTCACAGCCCTCCGCTCGCGACGTCACCCCTATCCCGCCCTCGACGAGTGCCGCGCTGGTGGCTGCAGCACCGACCACCGCGCCAACGACGACCATCGCCGCGACGGCCACCACCGCTCGCGCACGGGTGGCACCCAGTCCGACCCCACGAGAGCTGACCGCGACGAACCCCTTGCCCCCCACCACCACGAACCCGCCCGCAACGACGATTTCGGCACCCACGATCTCGACGGTCGTCGCCACGACGCTGCCCGTCACGGTGACGCTGCCGCCGTCTGCTCCGACGACGCCGCCCGTGGTCGGCGTCGCGGGGGACGTGGTGGACGGCGCGCTCGATGTGGTGGATGACGCGCTCGATGGCGTCGGCGACGTGGTCGGCGGACTTCTCGGCGGCTCGGGCTCGGGCCACGGATCGGGTGGGAACAGCGGACCGGGCAGCAGCGGCAGCGGGTCCGGCTCGAGCGGCTCAGGATCGAGCGACTCGGGCTCCGGATCGAGCGGTCACGGCTCGGGCGGTTCGGGCGGAGGACTGCTCGGGCTCCTGGGGCTCTGACCCTCCGCGCACACGAGCCACGCGCAACCGTTTGCTCACTGGACCGTCGCCGGCGCGCGCCGAGTGAGCAAACTGTGGGCTCTTCGGCGCGGCCGCGGCGTTGCAGCTCAAGACACGGACAAGGCGGACGTGAGTGCGTCCGCGAATGCATCGGGCTGTTCGATGTGCGGAGCGTGCGCGGCACCATCGATCACGTGCAAGGGCCAGCCGTGTCGTGATGCCGCGGCCTCGCCGATCGCGAGCGGGACCATCCGGTCGTGGCGTCCCCACAAGAGCGTGATGGGAACGCCGATGCGGTTGAGCTCGGCCTCAGGGATGGCCCTGGCCTCGTTCGCGATGAGCCGGCGCATCGTCTTCTTGGTGCCGGGCTCTCGGGCCCGGGACCCGGTGTACGCGACGAAGGCGTCGTACCACTCCGGGTCGCGTTCGCGTGTCGCGTCGAGATCGAGAAGCGCGAAGCGGTCGAAGCGCTCCGCGTTGCGCGCGCTGGGGCGGATAGCAAGGCGGACGGCGACGTAGCGGAGTCGAAGGGGCGTGCGGTACGGGCCGACGCCAGGCGCCCCATAGACGACGAGTCGCTCGATTGCGGGGTTGCCGCTCGGCGGCGAGCCGGGCGGCGAGGGTTCCGATGAGCGAGTGCGCGACGACCGTCGGACGTTCCAGCTCGGTGAGCTCGACAACGCTGGTGAGCCACTCGCCGAACGTGCGGGCGTCGAAGTCGGGAAATGGAGCTGACTCGCCGAGCCCGGGAATGTCGGGCACCACGATGCGGTGATGGCGCGCCAGCCGGGCGAGCACCGGCGCCCACATCGCCCCCCCGCATTCGATGGCGCCGTGGAGCAGCACCAGTCCGGGCCCGGCGCCGCCCACTTCGATGACGGCGGTTGACACGCCGTGCACGTCGATCGTGCGGGTCCCTGCCTGGCAGCCCAGCGAGCATTCGCTGTCGCGGCGTGGGGTTGGTCGTCTCGCGGTTCACGGCCGGATGAGCTGCGTCTCGGCGGAGTGGCGAGCTCGCAGCTCCGCGTTCCAATCGCCGCTGCAGTAGATCGTGAGCTCGGCGATGCGGCCGCCGCGCACCTCGGCGAGGAGGACCTTGCGGTCTGTCATGTCTTCGCCATCCTCCTGATGTCGGCCGACGAACTCGGTCACGAAGCCGGTGACAGTCGGGACCGTGCGAACGACCGTCGTGTCCGCGCCGTCGGGCATGAAGCTCTTGATCCAGGCATCGAAGGCGTCACGGCCTTGGAGCTGGAACCGCCAGAACGGCGGGTGGCCGTCGAGGAAGACGTCGTCGGCGAGCACGTCGCTCGCGTCCGCGGTGCGGAACACGTCGGCGAGACGCTCACTGAGGTCCTGAGCGACGGGGTCGTCCAAGACAGTCGACTTGTAGTCGTTCATGTCGCTGCTCCTTCCGGGTTCTCAGCGCTCGCATGACCGTACGAAGCGACGAGCCGTCAGCGCATCGGGAGAACCACTGATTCGAGTTGCTCGCGAAGATCAACGGTTCGCCCGATGTGCGCGCACTCTCGCTCTTCGTACGGTCGCAAGGTCCGAAGCAAGAGCGGCAGAGGAGGACCAATGAGCGACCACTCCAACGTCAAGACCGTGAACGAGATGACATCGGCGATCTTCGAGCAGGACCACGATGCCCTCGCCAAGATCTTCACCGACGACATGGTGTTCCACCTCCGTGGACCCGATCCGATGGCGGGCGATCACCCCGGTGTCGGAGGACTTCTGGGCGTGATCGGGTCCTGGTTCGAGGCCACCAACGGCCAGATCGAGCTCGATCAGCAGTTCTGCATCGGCGCCGACGGCTGGGCTGCCGAATGGGAGCACGCCAAGATGCGTCGAAACGGCAACGCGCTCGAATCCCGCAACGCGTTCGTCTACCGGTTCGAAGGCGATCGCATCGCCGAGATGTGGATGTTCCTCGGCGCGCAGCGCGAAGAAGCCGAGGCATTCTTCTCGTGACCGCGGACGACAGGTAGACGAGACTGGACGCGTGGTGCCAGCCATCGAGGAAGCTCGAGAGGCGAGCGAAGCCCATCGGTGGGGCGACGCGTGGCGGCACTGGTCGACCTTCGCTCCCGAGGGCCTCGATGTCGACGATCTCGACCGGGCGGCCACGGCCGCCTACCTCACGGGCCACGACGAGGAGGGATTTGCGCTCTGGGTGCGCGCGCACCAGGTCTGCCTGGCCGACGGCGCGCTCCATCGGGCGGCGCACTTCGGAGGAAAGCTCGCCCAGGGCTACGGGTTCAAGGCCGACCTCGGCCGGTGCCAAGGCTGGGTCGATCGCACCGCGCGGCTGCTCGATGAGGCTCACATCGACTGTGTCGAGCAGGGCTACCTCCAGTGGGGCCTCGGCATGCTCCGGATCTTCGAGGCCGGTGACATCGCCGGCGCCCACGCCCACTTCGTGCACGCCGGCAAGATCGGAGCGCGCTTCGCGCATCGCGATCTCGTGACTGCGGCCCGCATCGGCGAGGGCCGCATGCTCATCTATCTCGGCGACATCGCCGAAGGGATGGGGCTGCTCGACGAGGCCATGGTCGCGATCGAAGCCGGCGAGCTGTCACCCCTTGCTGCCGGCGACGCGTACTGCACCGTGATCGATGCCTGCGCGGAGCTCTTCGACCTCGAACGCTGCCGAGCCTGGACCGACTCGTTCGTCCGCTGGTGTGACACGCAACAGGAGCTCGTCCTGTACCGCGGTCATTGCTTTCTTCACCGCGCCGAGGTCCTCGAGCTGCTCGGTGCGTGGCCCGAAGCGCTTGTGCAGGCGCGGCACGCGTGCGATCGGCTCGCTGCACCCGTCAACCCGACGGCGCTCGGTGCTGCGTTCGCGGTCGAGGGCGATCTGCTGCGCCTCGTCGGCGACTTCGATGCGGCGGAGACTGCGTATCTTCACGCCAGCGAATACGGCCACGATCCACAACCGGGCCTCGCGCTGCTCCGACTCGCCCAAGGGCAGAACGAGGCCGCGGCCGGGATGATCCAGCGGGCCCTCGACGAGGCGCAGGACCCGATGTCGCGGGCCCGCCGGCTCGGTGCCTACGTCGAGGTCATGCTCGCGACCGGCGACACGACCGCCGCGCGTGATGCCGTCGAGGAGATCGGCCAAGTGGCAGCCGTATTCGGCACCCCACTGCTCCGAGCGCACGCCGCTCGCGAGCGGTGCCGTGCTCGCAGCGGAGGGCGACGCGAAGTCTGCGCTCGTCGAGCTGCGCCGAGCGTTCAACGAGTTCCAGGCGCTCGGCGTGCGCTACGACGCCGCCCGAACTCGTCTGCTCATCGCCGAGACATGTACGACTCTCGGCGACTTCGACGCCGCGGCAATCGAGTCGACCTCCGCACGAGGTGTGCTCGATTCGCTCACGCCGACGACGGGGGCATCGCTCGAAGGTCTCACGCAGCGGGAGCTCGAGATCCTGCGGCTTCTCGCGAGCGGCAAGACCAACCGGGGAATCGCGGAAGTTCTCGTCATCAGCGAGAAGACGGTCGCGAGCCACGTGAGCCACATCTTCACCAAGCTCGGTGTCACGTCGCGAAGCGCGGCGACCGCCTACGCCTACGACCACGATCTGGTCGGATAGGTCCTCGTGGTCACGCGTCGGAGGAAGCGGCCCACAGGTTGATGTGCTCGTCGACCGCATAGGCGTCGATTTCGTCGAGCTCGTCGGCGGTCAGCGACAGATCATTGAGAGCGCCGAGGTTGTCGTTCAGCTGCGCGACGCTGCTCGCACCGATGACGACCGACGTCATCCGAGGGTCGCGAAGGGCCCACGCCAATGCGAGCTGAGCAAGGCTCTGTCCTCGACGTTCGGCGATGGCGGCCAGTGCCCGCACACTGGCGAGCCGCTCCTCGGTGATCATGGCGCGTGACATCGCGCCGCCGGTCGCAACGCGCGAGTCGTCCGGGATGCCGTGCAGGTAGCGGTCGGTGAGCAAGCCCTGCGCGAGCGGGGAGAAGGCGATGCAACCTGCCCCGATCGTTTCGAGCGTGTCGAGCAAGCGGTCGTGCTCGAGCCAACGGTTGAACATCGAGTACGACGGCTGATGGATGAGCAGCGGGATGTCGCGTTGCTGCAGCAGACGAGCGGCCTCGAGGGTGCGAGCCGAGGAGTACGACGAGATCCCTACGTACAGGGCTTTGCCCTGCGTCACGGCGCTCTCGAGGGCCCCCATCGTCTCGTCCAGACGCGTGTCAGGGTCGAAGCGGTGCGAATAGAAGATGTCGACGTAGTCGAGCCCGAGCCGGCGCAGCGATTGATCGAGCGACGCCAGCAGGTACTTGCGGGAGCCCCATTCGCCGTACGGACCGGGCCACATGTCGTATCCGGCCTTCGTCGAGATGACGAGCTCGTCACGGTGGCCCGCGAGGTCGGTCGCCATCAAGCGGCCGAAGTTCTCCTCGGCGGCTCCATACGGAGGCCCGTAGTTGTTGGCGAGATCGAAATGAGTGATGCCGACGTCGAACGCGTGCAGGCAGATGTCGCGCTGCACCGCGAAGGGTCGGTCATGGCCGAAGTTGTGCCACAGGCCGAGTGAGATCACAGGAAGGCGCAACCCGCTGCGACCACAGCGCCGGTACTGCATCGCGTCGTAGCGGTCCGCGGCTGCGACGTAGCTCACGGACCTCGAGCCTAGGACCGTCCCTATGATCGGGCGCCGCCAGTCCGTCCGTCCTCCGGAGGTAGCGCATGGCGGAGTCAGCGCGTGGATGACCTCGCGTCGGTGGATCGCTCCTGCCGAGAGGCCATCGAGCTCATGGCGGCCCGAACAGGGACGATCCAGGAACGGGTGTACTACTCCTGCGTCGATCGGCTGTCGAAGCTCCAGCCCGGCGACTTCCCGGCGTCGGTGCGGGATCGCTTCGAGATGCTTTGGCTTCTCGTCACGAGCGAGCCGGGCGAGGACCAGGGCGCGCTCTCCGCCACCATCCTCACGATGTCGGATCAGGAGGCCATCGAGGTCGCTGCGCACATGGTGCTCCTCGCTCGGGCTGTGCACGCCGAACGTTGCGCGGGCTGACGCCTCAGCCGAGCTCTACAGGACCTGCAACAGTTCCGTTGATCACAAGGGGAGGTACCGACGTGACCGCAGAGAACCTGCAGGACCTTGCAGACGTCCGGGCGTTGATCCAGCTGTACGTCGAAGGCTCGAACGGCGACGGCGACAAGATGCGTCAGGCGTTCCATCCTGATGCCCACATGTTCGGACACATCGGGCCCATGGACACCTACGAGCCGATCACTGAGTTCACCGCGCTCGTCGAGGCGCAGCCCGGACTCGCCGGACCGAACTACCGCGCCGAGATCCGCAGCATCGACCTCGCGGGCGACGCCGGTGTCGCCGTGTTGGTCGAGACCGACTACTTCGGCTGCGACTTCGTCGACTACTTCACAGTCGCACGCATCGATGGCCGCTGGTGGATCACGAACAAGACCTACGCCCACACTGGCGGAACGCCGCCCGAGGGCTGACGCGGCGCGCCGCGCCGTGACCGAGTTCGTGGACCAAGACCTGAGCGGGGCCCGCTATGGCCACAGCTCGAAGACGTCCCGTTCAAAGAGTGCTTGCTCATCGTGCTGAACGAGGAGTGGGAGCACCGCGGCTACGCGGAACGAGACCTTGCCGAGGTCACCGCCGAATAACGTCACGGAGCGATGGGGGGTGGAACGCGCCGAACCCGGCGACGGTGGCGGATCGCGCTGACTGTCGCGGGTTCGATCATCGTCATCGCCGTGGGCGTCGTCATCGCGGTGCGCGCATGGCTGACCGCGGAGCCACGCGAGGTCGGTGTGCAAGAGACGGTCGAGAGCTTTCGCGAGGACGCAGAGGAAGTCACCACCCTCGACGGCGTGTATGTCTACGACACATCGGGCACGGAGAGCATCGACGTGCTGGGTGGCGACTCGCATTCTTATCCCGCGGAGACGGCGTTGACGGTCACGACCGAGGGTTGTGGCGTTCGCATGACCTGGAAGCCGCTCGCCGGTCGCTCCGAGAGCTGGCTCGTGTGCCCCTTGAACGGGGGCTGGGTCACGCCTCGCACGAACAGCGTGCATTCATTCTTCCGACAGACCTACGACACCGCGTTCGTGTGCGACAGCGACACGTGGTGGACACCGCCGCAGGGCATGTCGAGCTGGACCAGCTCGTGCGGCAACGCCGATCGCACGTCGACTCGCACGGGACGAATCGTGGGCGTCGAGCCATACGTGATCGACGGCGAGACACGCGACGCGGTCCACGCCGAGTGGCTCGACAGCTTGTCACGCGGCTCGGATGGCACGGTGACGACAGACGTCTGGATCGACACCGATTCCGGGCTCATGCTGCGGCAGCAGGTCACCACGCACTCATACAACGACTCGGTCGTCGGCAAGGTCGCGTTCGAGGAGCAGGTCGCGCTACAGCTGCGGTCGTTGGTGCCGAAGCGCTGACCGACTCAGGCGGGAAGCCAGTCACGCTCGGGCTCGCCGCCCGGCCACGGCGGGTCGACGCGCAGCAAGCAATCGGTCGAAAGGAACGCGCGCGCGAGCTCGTGTGACATCGCGTCGTAGGGCGGATGCTGCGACGCATGGGCGCGGATCGCCTTCCACCTCAGATCGATCAGGTCGCTCACGTCGACAAGGGTCGTGATGTCCTCGTCCGGTGTCCCGATGCCGGGCACGCCGGCGAAGTCTGCGAGCAAGGAGCGGGGGAGGCACCACAAGTATGTGCGGATCGGGCGCCAGGTCGTCGTCTGCAGAGCGGCCAGCGTGGCATCGCGCACGACCGCATGGTCGCGATGGCCATCGCTGCCATCGAGCGTCACCACGATGTCGGGTTGCAGCTCCTCCACGATCGCTGCGATCGCGCTCTCGACCTCACGCGGCGGAGCAGCCACCAAAGATCCGGGTGCAGCGGGCCCCGTCGTTCCCGAGTCGAGCCAACCCAACAGCTCGACTCGGCTCACGCCGAGCATCTCGGCCGCGGCGCGCAGCTCGGCCTCGCGGATGTCGCCGAGGTTCGCCGGCGCTGCCTCACCTGCGGCGAGCCCGGCCATCTCGCCGAGCTCACCGCGTGTCGCGCAGACCACCACCGACTCGACGCCGCGGGCGCTCGCGTGTGCGAGCACCGAGCCGCAGCCGAACGTCTCGTCGTCGGGGTGGGCGACGGTGAGGAGGAGCTTCACAGGCCCGGCGGGGGAAGGATCTCGAGGGCGTGCGTCGCTGCCGATGCGGTGAGCACGGCGGGATCGGGCGCCTGGGGCACGGGGAGCGCGAGCGCCTTGGCCGGCTCGCCGACCTCCTGAAGGAAGTGGGGGAATCCGCCGTTCGTGTTCCCTGACGGCGCCGAGCTGATCGACAGCACGCGAGCAGTGTCGCTCATGACGCGGAACGCGTGCGGCAGTCCGCTCGGTGCGAGCACGAACGACCCGGGCCGAGCCACTGTCGTCACACCGTCGACTTCGATCTCGAGCTCGCCGTCGATCACATAGAACGCCTCTTCCTCGTCGACATGGATGTGCGTCGGCGGGTTCGAGGCGGCCGTGAACAGGTGCTCCATGAGGTAGTACGCGCCGCCGGTCTCGGTGTAGTCGGCCTTCGTCACGACCAGGGCGTTCAGGAACCAGGTCGCCTCGCCCTCGTTGCGGTGTCGAACGATTGTCTCCATCGGTTGCTCCTCTCGGATGCCTTGATACTGCCCTCTGCAGTATCTATGGAGAGTAGACACTGCCCTGGGCAGTATGTCAAGGTGCTTGAATGGGAAAGCCGCTCACCACGACCTCGTACGCGATCCTGGGGCTGCTGCGGATCAAGCCGTGGACGACTTACGAGCTGGCCAAGCAAGTGCAGAAGGGCCTGGAATGGTTCTGGCCGCGTGCGGAGCGCAAGCTCTACGACGAACCCAAGAACCTCGTGTCTCTCGGGTTGGCCTCCGCAACCGAGGAGCACACGGGCAACCGTCCGCGCACGATGTACGCGATCACTCCTGCGGGCAGGAAGGCGCTGCGCTCATGGCTGGGGCAGGCACCGGAGCCGCCGGCGTTCGAGTTCGAGGGAATGGTCAAGGTGTTCTTCGCGGATGGCGGGACGATCGATCAGCTCAGAGCGACGCTCGTCTCGATCGAGGACGCCGCGCGCGCCCGCATCTCGGAGCTCCGATCGATGATCGACGAGGCGCTCACGCCGTCGTACGAGTTCACCGATCGATGGCCGATCAACGCGCTCGGCCTGCGGTTCGAGCTCGATCACGAGGCACAGATCGCTGAGTGGGCGGCGTGGGCGCGAGAGCAGGTTGCAACCTGGCGCACTCCGTCTGATGCGGGTGATTGGGACTGGGCGGCCGCGCTCAGGTGACGCGCACGACCAGCAGCGCGACGTCGTCGTTGCGTTCGCTGATCGGGAGCACCGCTTCGATCGCGTCGCCGAGCCGCGCCGCGATCTGTTCAGCGGAGACCTCGCCCTCGGCAGCCTTGGCAACCATCTGTGCGAGTGCCTCTGGACCGATGCCATGCGGAGGCGCGACATCGGTGACGCCGTCGGTGTAGAGGACGACGGTGTCGCCTCGCTGCACGTTGCCCTCGACCGGGGCGACGGTGATCGACGGAACCGCACCCACCAGCATCCCTGGCGCGCCGATCGGCGTGACCTCGCCGTCCGCCCTCACGAGAAGGGGGAAGGGATGGCCGGCGGACGTCGAGGTGTAGCTCCACCCGCCATCGTCGTTCGGTTCGAGCGTGAGATAGGCCACGGTGCAGAAGAGCCCGCGGTTGCCGGCGTGCAGCGCGTCGTTCAACCACGTGAGCACGACCGCCGGCTCGGCTCCATGGGTGGCGGCGGCGCGAACCGTGTGACGTGCGATCGCGGTGACCGCGGCAGCGTCGGGCCCCGTGCCACACACGTCGCCGATCAGGACTGCCCAACGGCACTCGTCGATCGCGAACGCGTCGTAGAAGTCGCCGCCCACTTCGGAGACGGCGCCCGCTGCCCAGTACCGAGCCGCGATGCTGAGCCCTTCGACAAGAGGCAGGCGCGGAGGCAACAGGGCTGCCTGCAGCTTCGTGGCGATCGAGCGGTGCTGGCTCGTGAGCCAGACGTTGTCGAGCGCTTCTGCGATGCGCCCGGCGGCCGACTGCGCGAGGACGATGTCTTCGTGGTCGAACGTCCGGCCCGACTCTGCACTCACGAATTGGATCGCGCCGATCGTTCTGCGCTTCGTGTTCAAAGGCACCGTGATGACGCTCGTCAGCTGGAGCTTCTCGGCAAGCTCGAGGATCTCGGCTCGCCGGTCCGCGATGCCGCCCTCTTCGATGGCGAGATCGAGCACCTCGGGAGTGACCTCCCGAATGAACTCGAGCCGTCCGGTGCGGATCACGGCCGGGACGCCTCGGGGAGAGTCCGCATCGAACGGGAACCGCTGTCGCATCTCGACCGCCCACTCGACCTTCTTCGGATCGGCGTGCGCGACCTCGGTCTCGAGCGTCCCCCCGGGCTCGGGCATGAAATGCAAGGTGCACCAGTCGCCGAGCTGAGGCACGGCCGCCGCGGTCACTGCTCGCATGAGGGTCTTGTGGTCTCGGGCTGCCGCCGCGACGCGATTGATCTCCGCGAGGAACTCGAGACGCTGTCGCAAGTCGCGTTCGCGCTCGACGGCGAGCTCGGCCTGCGCGGCGCGCCGAGCGGCATCGATCTCGAGCTCCTTGCTGGCGGTGATGTCAGAGGCGCACCCGATCGTCCCGGTGACGTTTCCATCGGAGTCGAGCGTGACGGTGCCGCGGCCCTGAACCCAGTGGACACTTCCGTCGGGCCAGATGACGCGATGTTCGACGGTGTAGCCGGACGCCTCGTCGAGGGCGCGCTGCAGCGCGGCGCTCGTCGCGTCGCGGTCGTCAGGATGAATCAGCGATAGCCATCCGTCGAAGGTGCCGTCGAAGCCGCCGGGCTCGACGCCGAAGATGCGCTCGAGCGTCGCGTCCCACTCCGTGACGCCGGAGGCCTTGTCCCACCGCCAGGTGCCGAGCTGGCCCGCGGCCAGGGCGAGCACGAGGTGCTCGTTGAGGTCGGCCGCCCTCTGCTGCAGCAGATGCAGCTCGGACTGAGCGTCGTCTGCCGCTCCGACCAGACCCACGACCGTCCCGGCCTCGTCGCGAAGCGGCGCGACCCACGCGAAGACCCAGTCGACGGTGCCGTCCTCCCGCACGTTGGGAACGGCCCCTGACCACGTCTCGCCGTTGCGGACGAGATCGGCGATGTGGGCGACCTCCTCGGCGGTCCCCGCAGGAAAGAACTCCTGGATCGACCGGCCGGCCGCGACGTCGGATCCGAGGGCATAGGCGCGCTCGGCGACCTTGTTCCAGGCGAGGATCGTCCCTTCGAGGTCTGCCACGACGACAGCACGTGGGATGGCGTCGAGCACGAGCTCGACGCGACCGAGCGCCCGGGATGCGGCGGATTCGCCGTTTCGCGCCACCGCCGTCACCGTCCCTTCCCAATGGAGGGCCCAGAGCGCGTCAACGTACTCGGCCCCCGTCGACCTTCAACCGCACGACGGTGCCGTCAGACCCACTGCGTACCTGCACGAGGTCGCACAAGACGTTCGCGAGCCACAGGCCCCGTCCGCCGGGTGCGTCGCTCGCGGGGCGGCGACGGCCGACCATGGGATCGGTGATCACACCGGCGTCGGAGACCTCGCAGACGACCGTTTCGCCGTCGATCCACGCCCGGAGTGTCCCCCGGCCTCCTCCGTGGCGGACGCTGTTCGTCGCGACCTCGTTCACCGCGAGCACGAAGTCGTCGGTGCGGGCTGCGTTCAGCCCGACGTGGCGCGCGAGCTCGGTGATCTCGCGACGGAGTCCCCGCACTCCATCGGCTGTGAACGCGGCGATGTGTGCACCGAGCGGGACGGGGCGGAGGAACGCGTGCAGCGCGCCATCAGGATCGGGATCCGCGCCCTCATGCGCGTGGTGGGCGCGAGCGACGACATCTCCAGGAAGCCCGGTCGTGTCGTAGGGGCAGACGAGGTGAAGGCCGCCGAAACGTTCGGATGCCATGTTGAGGAGATCTTCGTGGATCTGGCACTCGAGCACCTCGTCGGGCGATCGGCCCGGCCAGACCGGCTCGCCGATCCCGCAGAACCCGTGACCGTTGCCGTTGGGCGATCCCACGAAGTCGTCCCACACCGAGAGGATGCGGCCCGGGTTCCGGCCGACGGCTGACATGTCCTCGAACCGGATGGCGTCACTCGTGCTCCCGAGCTCGCGCCGGAGTGCGCCGAGGCCCGGCTCCGGAACCGCCACGAGCACGGCGCTGCCTGCGGCGACGCCACCGAGCACGAACGGGACGGTGCGCGCGAGGTAGTCGGCTTCGCCCTCGTAGAACAGGGCTTCGTGACGAAACCCAACCACTCTGACCCCCGAAAGCCCGTCGATCTGCTCGACGGCACCTTGTTGCCCGTTCGGCGAGCGTGTCAAACGCCGACCGCCGCGAAACCCCTGCCTACGGGCGCTGGTCGACCGAGATCAGGGTGTCGAGGCCGGTCGCGAGGAGGAGGTCGAGCAGCCGGTGCGGAGGATTGCTGATGGTCACCTCGACGCCGCCCTCGACGGCAAGGAGCCTTTGCAGGGCCTGTATCGCTGTCGAGTCGACGAACGTGAGCTCGGCCGCATTGATCACGAACCGGTGGACGCCGTCCTTCGCGAGGGTCAGGAGCACGGTGCTGAACGTCCCGACGGTTGCCGGGTCGATCTCACCGGCGACAGTGACGTTCGCGTCCACGCCGTCGACCTCGGCGGTGATCGAGAACGGGCGATCGATGAGGCAGCGCACTACGCCGCGTTACCCAGCCCCCATCCGTTCAAGTCATGCGGCTGGCCCGCTCCAGGTCAGAGACGATGCGGTGGCGAATCGCCGCGGCCTCCTCCTCGGCCCGCAGTGCAGCAGACGGGTGGTACGAGACGAGCGCCAGCTTTGCGCCGACCTCGTAGGTCTCGCCTTCGCTCTTGGTCACCGAGATGGGCTTGCCGATGAGAGCGCGAGCTGCGACGGCGCCGAGAGCGACGACGACCTTCGCCCTTACGGCTTCGAGCTCAGCCTCGAGCCACGGGTGGCACGCTTCGGCCTCGAGCGTCGTCGGCTTTTTGTGCAGCCGCCGCTTGCCGCGCGTCTCGTGCTTGAAGTGCTTCACCGCGTTGGTGATGTAGAGCCGCTCGGGATCGAGCTGTGCCTTCTCGACGCAACGCCACAACACGCGGCCCGCAGGTCCGACGAAGGGTTCGCCTTGCTTGTCCTCCTGGTCGCCGGGTTGCTCCCCGACGAGGATGATGTCGGCGTCGCGCGATCCCGCACCGAACACGGTCTGGGTCGTGTCCTGATAGAGCGGGCATCCGGTGCACATGCGCGCTGCCTTCTCGAGCGCGGCGAGCGAACGCGACGTGGGCACGAACGGCTCTGCACTCCATTGCGCTTCGGTCACCGGTTGTCATCTCCTTCTGCCGCCTCGGCCTCCTCGGGCTTCGGCGCGCCCTGGCAGACGGAGACGACGGCGACGCCGATGAAAGCTCCGGCGAGCGGGCCGACGACGTAGATCCACTGGTCGGCCGAGACACCCGCGACGAGTGCAGGACCGAGCGAACGTGCGGGGTTCATCGACGCGCCCGAGACGGCGATGCCGATGAGGCCCGCCGCAGCGATCGTGGCACCCACGGCAATGGCAGAGTCCGGCCCGAGAAGCCGATGACGGGCCGCAACGCTAAGGGCCACCGTCACGAGCAACGTGGTCAGCAGGATCTCCATGCCGAGGCTCTGTCCAGTGGTGCCTTTCGGGTAGGTCGTCCCCTCGTGCCCGATCGGGTCGAGGACGACGTGGAGGGTCGCGGCCGCCGCGACGGCGCCGGCGAGCTCGGCGGCGACGTACGCGGGGACCCATCGCCAGGGAAAGACGGACCGCACGGCGAAAGCGAGGGTGACCGCGGGGTTGAAGTGTGCGCCCGATACGGAGCCGACTGCGTAGATCATCGCTGCCACGACGAGAGCCGGGGCGATCGCGCGCGCCGGCGTCGGGAGCTCGCCGGGGTGGAGGTCGGCCACCATGTCGGCCCCAGCAGCTGCGGTCACGAGGAAGAACGTGCCCAAGACCTCGGCGGCAAGGCGGCGGACGGGGGCGGCTTCGCGCGTGCGGTCGTCGGGGAGCGATGGTCGCTTGGCTTCGCGCTCCGCCAACGCCATCGTCAGCCTCCGGCGAGCTGAATCGCGAGGAGTGCGACTGCTGCGGCGGCCATGAGTGCGAAGGTCAGCCATCCGAGCGTCTTGGCGAGGCCGCCGTTGCGATGGTCGCCCATGATCCGCTCGTCGCTGGCGATCAGCATCACGATCGCGACGAAGGGTGCGGCGAGCACGCCGTTGATGACTGCCACGACGACGAGGAGCGAGATTGGATTGACCTGCAAGAGGCTGAGTGCCGTCGCGGTGACGGTCGCGATCACGACCAGGCCGTAGAAGAGCGGTGCCTTGCGGGGGGAGCGCGAGAAACCCCACCGTTTGTCGAGCAGCCCCGCCATCGCCGACGAGCCTGAACCCGCGAGCACCGGGACCGCGAGGAAGCCGGCGCCGATGAAGCCGAGAGCGAAGATGGTGGTCGCGAGACTGCCGGCGACGGGCTCGAGTGCCTTTGCTGCGTCTGCGGCCGACTGGATCGTCGTGCCGCCGTCGGCGCCGAGGGTCGCTCCCGTCGCGACGATGATCGCAAACATCACGGCGTTCGACAGGGTCATGCCGAAGAGCACGTCGAGCCGGCTCGTCTTGATCTTGATCCGCGCCTCTTGCGCTGGTCGTTCGTCGAGCTTGACGGCCTTCGCCCCGCCCTCTGGCTCCGCGCGCAGCTCCTCGATTCGATGCGCCGACTGCCAGAAGAACAGATAGGGCGAGATCGTCGTGCCGAGCACGCCGATGAGCAGCCCGAAGTACGCCGCCGACCACGTGATGTGGGGGATGAGCAGGTGGGTGAGCACCTCCCCCCAGTCGACCTTCGACACCGCGAGGACGATCACGTACGCGATGAGCGAGAGGCAGAGGAATTTGAAGACGTTCGCGATCGTCGCGAACGAGCCCGACACGACGAGCGCGGTGATCGCTGCCCCTGCGACTACGGCCCAGAGAGTCGCCGATCCGGCATGGAGCAAGTGCATCCCTTGCCCGATCGCGACGAGGTCGGCAGCCATGTTCAACACGTTGGCGAGCATCAGGAGCGCGAGGAGGACACCCACGGCCACGCGCGTTCGCGGCGAGAACCGCGCGCGGATCAGCTCGCCGAGACCCTTGCCAGTGGTCAGCGCAGTGCGATCACAGATCTCCTGCACGGCCGACATCAGCGGCCACGTGACGAGCGCGGCCCACACGAGGCCGTACTGAAACTGCGCTCCGCTCTGCGCATAGGTGGCGATGCCCGAGGGGTCGTCGTCCGAGGCCCCGGTGACCAGACCTGGACCGAGGCTCTTCGCGTAGCGCCGCCACCCCGGCTTGGCCCGGCTGTCGACTGGGCGATCCGCAAGCGCCGTCATCACGCGGCGTTGCGTCGTCGAAGATGGTCCGCGAGCGAGGCGAGCGCGCAATCGGCGGCCGACTCGCACACTTCGACGGGGTTGCCCTCGAACCGATGAGTCGCGACCGAAACTTCTCCGTCGACGTACGTCGCGATGATGACGGTCCCAGGCGAAACGCCGTCTTCGGGCTCGTCGCCGGCGACGCCAGTCGTCGCCACTGCGGCCCGTGCGTCGAGCAGGCCGGCGACGCCTCGCGCCATCTCGGCCGCTGCGTCGAGGGTGAGCACCGACGTCGCTTCCACATCCAGCAGTGCTCGCTTCACCCCGGCCTGATACGCGACGACGCCGCCTCGAAACCAGTGGGCTGCACCGGTGACACTGGCGCACGCCTCGCATACCCGTCCCGCCGTGCAGGACTCCGCACATGCAAGCGCGCGCCCGCTCAGCTGCTCGGCGACCCGCTCCGCGAGCTGGGCGGCGCTAGGCCGCGGCATCGAGGTCTGGCTCGGGGCCGGCGAGAGGTTCTGACTCAAGATGATCTGACTCGACGTGCTCCAGGAGCGCGACGACGTCGTCGAACTGGTCGGCACACCACGCACAATCGATGGTCTTCGTATACGGCTCGGTCACTTGCATCGTCGTCCCGCCTCCCTGGCTTTCTGGGCGGTCATTTACCCAGGCGTCAACAGCGCAAACCGCTCGATCACGTAGGTGTGCCAGAGGCCTCCGGGGGTACGGGGCGCGCATGACGATGTGGGGTTACACGCTCTCGAGCGAGGAGCACGGGCCGACCGATCTCGTTCGCTACGCCGCCGCCGCCGAGGAGATCGGGTTCGACTTCCTGTCGATCTCGGATCACTTCCATCCCTGGATCGACGAGCAGGGCCACAGTCCGTTCGTCTGGGGGGTACTCGGAGCGGTGGCGAACGCGACGAGTCGCGTGCGCGTGGGCACCGGGGTCACCTGCCCGATCCTGCGTACGCCGCCCGCGTTGGTCGCTCACGCGGCCGCGACCGCGGCGCAGCTGTTCGAGGGGCGATTCTTCCTCGGAGTCGGAGCCGGCGAGGCGCTGAACGAGCATGTGATGGGGCAGTACTGGCCACCTGTCGAGATCCGGCACGAGATGCTGGCCGAGGCGCTGAAGGTGATGCGCGAGCTCTGGAAGGGTGACGTGGTCGACTTTCACGGCACCTACTTCACGGTCGAGAACGCGCGCATCTATGACGCCCCCGACGACCCCATCCCGGTGGTCGTGTCGGCGTTCGGCCCGAAGGCAGCCGAAGTCGCAGCGAAGGAAGGCGATGGCATCTGGATGACGTCGCCGCGTGACGACGTGTTGAAGGCGTTCGCCGACGCTGCGGGCCGAGGCCCGCGCATCGGTCAGGTCACCGTCTGCTGGGCCCCCTCGAAGCAGGAAGGCCTCGCGACGGTGAAGCGGGTGTGGCCGAACACCGGTCTCCCCGGTCAGCTCGCCCAGGATCTGCCGACGCCCTCGCACTTCGAGCAAGCGGCCGAGCTCGTGCGAGAGGAGGACCTCGCGGCCAAGGTGCCGTGCGGCCCCGACTCTGAGCCGATCATCGAGAAGCTGCGCGAGTCCGAGGCGGCGGGACTCGACCACGTCCACGTGCACCAGGTCGGCCCCGACCAGGAGGGGTTCATCCGCTTCTGGGACCGAGAGGTGAGACCGAAGCTCTGACGTGTGACGGCCTCGCCCGGCGGGTACCTACTGGACAAGCAACCCAGGAGGTGCGTGCCGTGGCATTCATCTATCCGGAGAGTCGCTACTACTACGACTGGTACGGCGCCGAGTCGCCACCCATGCAGCTGCAGCCTCCGCCGATGGACAGCTCGATCAAGGCCGCGGTGGTCGACCGTCTGCGCAACAACCTCTTCACCAAGGATTGTGAGCTGCGCGTCGACGTGAAGCGCGGCGTCGTGATCCTCGCCGGCGTCGTCGACTCGCGGCTTGCAAAGCGATCCGCCGGCGACGACTGCTGGGACACCGTCGGTGTCACCGACGTCAGCAACCAGCTCGAGGTGGCCGAGGTCCCCCCTGATCTCGGGCCGCAACCCATCAGCGACATCATGACGACCGGCGTCGTCGCGCTCGAAGCGGAGGCCCCTCTGCAGGCGGCCGCCGCGGTGATGCGTGACTCCGATGTGGGTTCGGTCGTCGAGATGGCCCATGGCAACGTCATCGGCATCGTCACGGACCGCGACATCGTCGTGCGCGCCGTGGCCGAGGGCCGTGATGCGAAGGGCGCCACGCTGGGCGACATCGCGACCGACCGCGTGATCACGATGGGGCCCGACGATCCGGTCGAGCTCGCTGCGCGTCTCATGCGGGAACACGCGGTGCGGCGCATCGTCGTGGTCGACGACGACGTTCCCGTCGGCGTCGTCTCGATGGGCGACATGGCTCGTCGCCGCGACCCAGGGTCTGTGCTCGCCGAAGTGGTGTCGGCGCCCGCGACCGTCTAGGTGTCGGTAGCCGCTTGGGGCGCCCGGTACACGCGCCCCAACGGCACCGACTCGGTGCGAACGTCGTCGGACCCGAGTGCTCCTTGAGCCTGGATCAGCCGGGCGACCATGCCCGTCCAGCCGGTCTGATGCGACGCGCCGAGACCCGCGCCGTTGTCACCGTGGAAGTACTCGTAGAACAGGATCAAGTCGCGCCAGTGCGGGTCCTCTTGGAACAGCCGCGTGCCGCCGTAGACCGGGCGCTTGCCGTCAGAGTCGCGGAGGAACGTCGACGTGAGTCGCCCCGTCAGATCCATCGCGACCTCGAACAGCGTCATCTGCACGCCTGAGCCCGTCGGGCACTCGATCTTGAACGTGTCGCCGTAGTAGCGGTAGTGCTGCAGCAACGCGCGGATGACGAGGATGTTGATCGGCATCCACACCGGACCCCGCCAGTTCGAGTTTCCCCCGAACATGCCCGTGGTCGACTCGGCCGGCTCGTACTGCACCTCGTAGACGGCTCCTTCGACTTCGACTCGGTACGGGTGGTCGAGATGCCAGCGCGAGAGCGAGCGGATGCCGTGCGGCCCGTAGAACCGCTCTTCGTCCAGCACCCGCGTCAACACGCGGCGGAGCTTGTCTTCGTTCACGAGGGCGAGGATGCGGCGCCCGCCGTCGCCGGGTACTTGCGGGTCCGCGATGGTGGTGAGCAAGTCGCGGTTGCGCTCGAGGTACTGGCGGATGCGTCCCATCAGCCGGGGGTAGCGCGCGAGCACGCTGGGCTCGACGACCGTGACCGCGCAGATCGGCAGGATGCCGACGAGCGATCGGACCTTGAGGCGCTGTCCGGTGCCGTCCGGGCGCCGCAGCACGTCGTAGAAGAACCCGTCCTCCTCGTCCCAGAGCTCGTCGGGGTGTTCTCCGATCGGATCGACCGCCGCGGCGATCCAAAAGAAGTGCTCGACGAACTTGAGCACGAAGTCTTCGTACGCGGGGTCCTTGTCGGCGACCTGGAGAGCGAGCTCGAGCATGTTCTGACTGAACATCGCCATCCAGGCGGTGCCGTCCGCCTGCTCGAGGCTTCCGCCGGTCGGGAGCTTCGCGCTGCGATCGAACACGCCGATGTTGTCGAGGCCGAGGAACCCGCCTTCGAACACGTTGCGCCCTGAGGGATCCTTCCGGTTCACCCACCACTGGAAGTTGAGCATCAGGCGCGTGAATGCCTCTTTGAGGAAGTCGAGGTCGACGTCATCGGACTGCTGCTCGATCGCGTGCAGGAACAGTGTCGCGAACGCGTGGACGGGCGGGTTGACGTCGCCGAAGTTCCACTCGTATGCCGGCATCTGTCCGCTCGGATGCAGGTAGAGCTGCGAGAGCATGATGCGCAGCTGGTTCTTCGCGAAGTCCGGATCGACCATTGCGAGCGCGACGCAATGGAAGGCGAGATCCCAAGCCGCGTACCACGGGTACTCCCACTTGTCGGGCATCGAGATGACGTCGTGGTTGACCATGTGGAACCACGACTCGTTGCGGGTGCCTCGCCGATTCGGCGAGCGCAACGGATGCGAGTGGCGCTCGCGGAGCCACACGTCGAGGTCGAAGTAATACGTCTGCTTCGACCACAACATGCCGGCGAGCGCCTGACGCATGACGAGTCTGGCGTCCTCGCCGGTGTCGGGCGGCGTGATCGAGTCGTAGAACTCGTCGGCCTCGCTCCTGCGCATGGCGAAGTAACCGTCGGCGTCTGCGAACGGCTCGGGGAGCGCGTCGGGCGCGTGCCGTGTCAGACGCACCAGGAAGGCGGCCTGCTCACCTCCGGGGACCGTCGCGACGAGGTGGGCCGCTGCCTTGGTGCCCTCGCCGGCAGGGTTCACCGTCGCGGCCCCGTGGACCACGTGATCGTTGATGCCGTCCTTCGGATACGGCGTCGCGGCCTCGGTCCCCCAGAGGCGCGGGTTGTTCGACTCGTTCTCGCAGAACAGCAGCTCGGCCCCGCGCTCGGCGTACAGATAGAAGGTGCCGAGCTCCGGGTGCTCCGCCTTCATCGTGGGCTGCCCGGCGTCGACTCGAGCGATCCGGGGCTTCGGATCGAGCGGGGGCCATGACCACGTGTTGCGATACCAGAGCGTCGGGAGCACGTTGATCGTGGCCTCGTCGGCCGAACGGTTGTGCACGACGATGCGACAGACGATGTCTTCGGGATCGACCTTGATGTACTCGACCTCGACGTCGAAGTACCGGTTGTCGTCGAATACGCCGGTGTCGACCAGCTCGTACTCCATCTCGTGACGAGACCGCGAGCGGTTGGTGTCGATGAGGTTCGCGTACGGGAACTCAGCGTGCGGGTACTTGTAGAGCCATCGTTGGTAGCTGTGCGTCGGCACGTTGTCGACGTAGAAGTAGTACTCCTTCACGTCCTCGCCGTGGTTGCCTTCGGCGTTGGTCAGCCCGAAGAGGCGCTCCTTCAAGATCGGGTCGCGCCCGTTCCACAGCGCGAGCGCGAAGCAGAGCAGCTGCTTCTCGTCGGAGATGCCCGCGAGTCCGTCTTCTCCCCAGCGGTAGGTGCGCGAGCGTGACGCGTCGTGACTGAAGTACGACCACGCATCGCCGTCGTCGCTGTAGTCCTCCCGAACCGTGCCCCACTGGCGTTCGCTGAGGTAGGGACCCCACGCCCGCCACGGGGTGCCCTCCCGCGCCTCTCTCAGTCGCCGTGCTTCGCTGGTCATGTCGTGAGCCTCCCATGGCGATTGGCGGCCGGAAGCATCCGATCTGGGTGAACCGCCGCCGGTCTCTGGGTACGATCGGCGATCCCGAAACGCGAGGGGGAGAGCGAGAGGGAGGGCAGTGCGCTACCGGGTCCTTGGACCCCTCCGGATCACCGATGGCGACCGAGACCTCACGCCGTCGGGAGATCGGCAGCGCCGGCTGCTCGCGGCTCTCGTGCTCGAGCGCGGTGCGGTGGTAAGCGCCGACCGTCTCGCCGAGCTGCTCTGGCCCGACCGGTTGCCGGCCGATCAGGCCTCCGCGTTGCAGACGCACGTCTTCCGCCTCCGACGCGTGCTGTCCGAGGGAGCGATCGAGACCGTCGGCGCCGGCGGCGCCGTGCGGGGGAGTGGTCAGTGCTGTGGACCCTCCTGCGGTCGATGGCGATCCTGCTCGAGCGCATGGGTCGCCACCGTCCGTCGGCAGTGCTGCTCGCGGCGGTCCTCGCTCCGGGTGCCGGACACGAGGTGTTCGGCGACGACGCGGTGCGGCTCGTTGAGCTCAAGGCTCGGCTCGAGCCCGAGCTCGGGGATGACTTCTCCCTGGCCAGCGAAGAGGGAGCAGCCCTGAGCGTCGAGGAGGCCGCCCAGCTGGCCGCCGCCGAGCTCGAGGCGTACTGACGGGGCTACGCGCGCGCACGCGAGCGCCGTGTGACCGTGGCCCCGCGTCGTGCTTTCATGCGCACCATCACCGAAGCCGCCCACACCTACGACCTGGCGGTCGATCGCCTCGTCCGCTATCACCCTGATGTCGTCACGTTGACGACCGAGCTCGTCACCGAGCAGCCCGACTACGCGATGGGGTACGCCCTGGCGTCCTACCTGTCGCTGAGCTCGACCGACGTTCCCGACCTGCCCGGCGCACGGGCTTCGGCCTCGGAGCTGGCTCGGCTCGACCTCACTCCTCGGGAGACCGCGCACCAGGCCGCCATCGGGCGGTGGGTCGCCGGCGACTGGCACGGAGCCGCCCGGGCGCTCGACGAGCTCCTGGTCGAGTGGCCCGCGGATGTCTTGGCCCTGCTCGCCGGCCATCAGCTCGACTTCTTCCGAGGCGACGCCGCGAACCTCCGTGATCGCGTCGCCCGCTCGCTGCGCCGCATCGATCCCGCAGATCCCGTCTTTGGGTTCGTGCAGGGCATGTTCGCGTTCGGTCTCGAGGAGAGCGGCGACTACCAGGCCGCCGAGCGCAACGGCCTCGCCGCGGTCGAAGCGCATGGCGACGACGTGTGGGCCATCCACGCGGTCGCGCACGTCTACGAGATGCAAGGTCGCATCGACGAGGGCATCGCGTTCATGCGCGGCCGACAGGCGGACTGGGGCGCGGGAAACCTGTTCATGGTCCACAACTGGTGGCACCTCGCGCTCTACTTCGTCGAGGCCGGACGAGTCCAAGACGCACTCGCCATCTACGACGCGCAGGTGCACAACGCATCCTCTGCCGGGGTGCCGCTCGAGATGCTCGACGCGAGCGCGTTGCTCTGGCGCCTGTATCTGGAAGGCGAAGACACCGGTCAGCGATTCGACGTCATCGCTGACGCATGGGCGACGCGTACCAGCGAGGAGCCGTGGTACGTGTTCAACGACCTGCACGCCGTCGTCGCCTTCGCCGGTGCGAACCGTCTCGACGATGCCCATGCGGTCGTACGGCGACTCGAGCAGTACGTAGAGGGCGGTGGCGAGGCGAACCGGAGCAACATCGCGATGACCGCGGAGATCGGCCTTCCGTCCTGTCGCGCCGTCATCGCGACTGCCGAAGGTGATCCGTCGCGTGTCGTGAGCGAGCTCTTGCCGATCCGGCGGGTGTTCCAGCACTTCGGCGGCTCGCATGCGCAGCGCGACCTGTTGCAGCGCACTCTTCTCACCGCCGCGATCCGCCGCGGCGACTACGACCTCGCCGATGCCCTGGTGAGCGAACGACTCGCAACGCGCGAGTCGAGCGTCTACGGGCTCTGCCGCGCGGCAGAGATCGCCAGCGGGCGCGGCGACGTACAGGCAGCCGACGCGTACGCACGCGCTGCTGCCGCCTACCGCGAGCGGTTCGCCGCCGCGATCTGACTGTCACACCCACTCAAAGGAGAAATCGTCATGTCTGCTTCCACCCCTCTCGACACGCGCGCCCGCAGGGCAACAACCAAAGACCGCATCGAGATCGCGACCACGCTCAGCAGTGCTTTCTACGACGACCCCATCTTCACGTGGGGCTATCCAGACGCCGAGTTCCGTCGGCGGATCCTCCCCGAGTTCTTCGGGACGTTCGCAGACGTCTTCACGCCGCACGGCACGACGTTCCTCGTCGAGAGCGGTGTCGCGATGTGGTCGCCAGCGGGCGTCGACTCGGTGCCGGCGGACCAGGTCGAGGACTTCACGGGCCGGCTGGTGGAGCTCTCCGGCCCGCACGCCGAGCGGTTCGGCGAGCTGATGACCGTGATCGACGACGCGCATCCGCACGACCCGTGTGCGTACCTGCAATTCGTCGGCGTCCGGGCCGAGCTCCAGGGTCGCGGCACGGGCAGCGCCGTGATGGCGCCGATGCTCGCCGAGTGCGACCGCGAACGGCATCGCGGCCTTCCTCGTCTCGACCAGCCCTCGAAGCCGCAAGCTCTACGAGCGTCACGGGTTCCGGGTCGTCGACGAGCTCGGGGTCTCTGACGCGCCCCCGATGTGGGCGATGTGGCGAGAGCCTCGGAACGGCTGATCCGAGCGCGTCCTCCGAAGCGGGCGATGCGCTTTCCTGACGGGCGGCATAAGTTCCGCCGCGATGACCGACACTGCGACTGCCCCCGCTGCTGAGCCGTCGACTGCCCCGAACCGAGCGCCGCTCGTGCTCTTGGCGCTCATCCTCGTCGCGGCGGTGGCGAACCTGAACCTCGCAGTCGCAAACGTGGCCCTGCCCGACATCGGCAAGGCGTTCGACGCGTCCCAGACCGAGCTCGACCTCGTGGCCGTCGGGTACTCGCTCGGATTGGCGGGCTCGGTGCTGTGGCTCGGCGCGCTCGGTGACCGCTACGGCCGCAAGATGATGCTCATCCTCGGCGTCTTGCTGTCGATCCCTGCGTGCATCGTCGCGGCCTGGGCTGGGTCCATCGAGGTCCTCATCGGGGCACGCATCGTCGGCGGCATCTCGGCGGGCATGGCCTACCCGACCACGCTGGCGCTCATCGCTGCGCTGTGGTCCGGTCCGGCACGGACGAAGTCGATCGCCTTGTGGTCCGCCCTCGGCGGTGCGATCGCTGCGCTCGGGCCGCTCGTGGCGGGCGCACTCCTCGAGCACTTCTGGTGGGGTTCGGTCTTCCTCGTGACCCTGCCCCTCGCCGCGGTCGCGCTGGTGCTCGCCGTCCTGTTCGTGCCGAGCCACGTGAACGAGACCACCGAACCGGTCGACAACCTCGGCGGTCTGCTCTCCGCGCTCATGGTCGGCGGGTTGATCTTGGCCATCAACTTCGCTCCGGTGCCGAACGAGACCAAGGTGGTCTTGGGGCTCTCGGCTGTGGCGATCGCAGCCGGGATCGGCTTCTTCATCAGGCAGAAGCACGTCGCCGTTCCGCTGTACGACCTCGACATCGCGTCGCGTCGCATCTTCTGGGTCGCTGCCTGCGCGGGCATCATCGTCTTCGGCTCGTTGATGGGAGCGATGTTCGTCGGGCAGCAGTACCTGCAGAACGTGCTGCAGTACTCGAGCCTCGACGCGGGCCTCGCGATCATCCCTGCAGCGGTGTTCATGGTGCTGATCGCGCCGCGGTCGGCGAAGCTCGTCGAGGCCCAGGGCGCCCGAATGACGCTCCTCGTCGGATACGCGTTCTGCTTCCTCGGCTTCCTCACCATGCTGTTGCTCTGGAGCGACCACAGCCCGTACTGGCAGGTGGGGCTCGGCTATGCGTTCATCGGGGCCGGGGTCGGCTTCGCGGGCACGCCCGCATCCCACTCGCTGACAGGGTCCGTCCCCGTGTGGCGTGCCGGCATGGCGTCAGGAACCGCCGACCTCCAGCGCGACCTCGGCGGCGCCATCATGCAGTCGATCATGGGCGCGCTCCTGACGGCCGGTTATGCGGCTGCGATCGCCACCGCGGTCGCCGGCTCACCCGACCAGAAGCTGATCACCGACAACGTGCAGCAGGAGCTCGAGAAGTCGTTCGCGAGCGCGGCGCAGACCGCCGAGCGCTACCCGCGGCACTCGGAGCAGATCGTCACCGCCGCGAGGGAGTCGTTCGTCGACGGCCAGAAGTGGGCGTACACAGCGGGCTTGGTGGCGGTTCTTCTCGGTGCCGTCCTCGTGTGGTTCATGTTCCCGAGGCACGACGCCGAACGCGCGCTCCTCGCGCAGTATCGGTCGGAAGACGTCGTCCCGGAGCCCGCCGCCGCTTAGCCGGGCGGCGCGTCGCTCAGCGGCTCGTCGTCGCCCTCCTCGTCGCCCCAGTCGATCCGCGCCGCATCGGGATCTTCGATGATCGAGCTCGCGCGGCTCGTGCCGATGAAGTCGCTCGCCCAGGCGATGAACGCGTCGATCCTCGTCCGGGAACCGCTCATGAGGTAGGCGTGCACACCGAGCCATGCCGCGAACGCGACGTGCCCGTGGAGCTCGTGGTGGTGCTTGCCCATCTCGGCCACGGCCGCGCCGTCGCCGATCATCGCCATGATCCCCTTGTCCTTGTAGCGGAAGGGCTCCCGGGGCTTCCCGTCGATGTCGAGGAGGATGTTCTCTGCGGCCCACTTGCCGCTTTGCAGCGCGACCGACCCGAGCTGTGGCAGCGCGTTTCCGTCGGGGTCGGGGATCGCGGCGATGTCGCCGATCACGAAGACGTTGGGGTGGCCCTCGGCGCTGAGGTCGGCCTGTGCCGTGAGGGTCCCGCCGCGCCCTGACGGGAGCGAGCAGTTGAGCGCGACGGTCGACGCCTGGATCCCGCCGCCCCAAACGACGCAGCGGGTCAGGATCTCGCTGCCATCGCTGAGGATGACGCGATCCTCAGCCACTTCGTTCACGCCGAGGCCGAGCATCAGCTGCACACCGTTGTGTTGGAGCTTGCCGGCGGCGTATTCGTGCGCCTTGTCCGAAAAGGCGCGCAGCACCACTTGACCGTGATCGACGAGGTAGATGCGCGTGCGGTCGACCTGCAGGGAGTGGTGTCGCTTCGGCATCACCTGGTTCACGAGGTCGGCAAGCGCTCCCGCGGTCTCGACTCCGGTCGGGCCTGCGCCGACGATCACGAAGTTCAACGCGCCCTTGTCGATCAGCTCCGGCCGATCCGCAGCTTCCTCGAACAGTTCGAAGACTCGGGTGCGCAGCTTCTTCGCGTCGGGCACCGAGTACAGCGGTAGTGAGTGCTTCTCGGCGCCGGGTGTGCCGTAGAAGTTCGGCCTCGCGCCAGCGGCGACGATCAGGTAGTCCCCCGTGAAGGTTTGTCCGTCACCTGTCGTCACGGTCTTCGTCTCGGGGTCGATCTTCGTGACCTCGAGCTGTCGCATCTTGACGGTCGGCGCCTTCGCGAAGATCGCTCGGATCGGTCGCGCGACGTCGGTCGTCCCGAGCTCGGCAGTCGCGACTTGGTAGAGGAGCGGCTGGAACTGCTGGTAGTTGTGACGGTCGATGAGTGTCACGGGGATGTCGTGCTTCGCGAGCTCCTTCGCGCAAGCAACACCGGCGAAGCCGGCGCCCACGATCACCACGGTGGGCTTCTTCGTTTCGTCAGACGCCATCAGGTTGTCTCCTGTACTGCTTGGGGGGTGGGGGATGGGGCCGGTGGGCTCGCGATGCGCTGGCGGAACACGTGGAAGTTCCAGAGCTGGTAGGCGAGCACGATCGGAAAGATCACGACAGCGACGATCGTCATGATCTTCAACGCGTAGTTGCCCGACGCGGCGCTCGACACGGTGAGGTTGTTCGCCTCGCTCGTGCTCGAGACCATCACGTTCGGATAGAGGTCGACGAAGATCGAGACGATGGTCAGCGCGATCGCGATTGCAGTCGCCGTGAACGCCCAGCCGTCGTGTCGATCGCGCACGGCCCACGCTGCGGCCACGATCGCGATGACCGGGATGGCTTGCAGCGGCCCGGGGATGTCGCCGTTGTCCGAAAGGACCTGGGTCCAGATCGTGAACACGACGACCGTGACGATGGCGACGAGCGCAAAGGGCATCGTGAGCTTGCGAGCTCGGTCGTGCACGATCCCCGTGGTGCGCAGGGCGAGAAACGTCGATCCGTGCAACAGGGTGAGCGAGAGGAGGGTGATGCCGACCCAGATGCCGTACGGCGTCAGCAGGCTCCAGAAGCTCCCGGTGAACTCGCCGTTCGAGTCGATGGGCAGCCCGTAGAGCAGGTCGCCGAGGGCGATGCCGAACAGGACCGGCAAGATGATGCTGCCGGTCGTGAGCGCACCGCTCCACGTGTTCTTCCATCGTGGGGTCTGGATCTTGCCGCGGAATTCGAACGAGACGCCCCGGATGATCAACCCGAACAGCACGAGCACGAGTGCGAGGTAGAGCGCGGAGAACCATGTGGCGTACCAGTCGGGGAATGCGGCGAACGTCGCGCCGCCCGCCACGATGAGCCACACCTCGTTGCCGTCCCAGAACGGACCAATGGTGTTGATCGCGACGCGGCGCTCGAGATCGGTCTTGCCGACCACCGTGTGCAACGCGCCGACGCCGAAGTCGAAGCCCTCGAGGACGAAGAAGCCCGTCCAGAAGATGGCGATGATGACGAACCAGACGATCTGCAGGCCCATGGAATCCCCTAGTACGTCAACGCCGGGACCGGCTCTTCGTCGGAGTCGGGACTGCCCTCGTCATCGGGCAGCGAGTGCTCGTCCTCGTCTCCCGTGCCGAGCTCTTTCCGTCCGAAGCGGAGCATCAGCATCCCGTCGACAGCGGCGAGCAGCCCGTACAAGCCGATGAAGAAGATGAGGCTGATCCAGATCTCGGTCGAGCTCACCGACGCGGAGACGCCGTCTTCGGTCTTCATGAGACCTTGCACGATCCACGGCTGCCGCCCGCTCTCGGTCAACAGCCATCCCGCCGTGTTCATGGCGAACGGGGTGACGATCGCCCATATCGCCGCGAGCAAGAACCACTTCGACTTCGCGAGCGAATCTCGATGGATGAGCCACGCGCCCCAGAGTGAGAAGAGGAACACACCCGCACCGAGGTACGCCATGACCCGCATCCCCCAGTACTGGATGAACACGTCGGGGACGTAGTTGCCGGGGCCGTACTTCGCCACGTACTGCGCCTGCAGCTCGTCGAGGCCGACGACCTCCCCGTTCCAGGTTCCCGTCGCGAGGATCGACAGCAGATGGGGGATCTTGATGATCTTCGTCGGGTCGTGATCGTTGTTCCCGCCGCCTATCTGGAACGCCGAGAAAGAGCAGGGGTCGCAGGTCGTCCATTGCGCCTCCGCGGCCGCGATCTTCATCGGTTGGTACGTGGTCTCGATGATGCCGAGCTTGCTGCCCACGATCAGCTGCAGCAGGATCCCCGGCACCAGTAGGACGAGAGCGATCTTGGCGGTGCGGACGAAGGGGCTCTCGCCGCCGTCACGGCGAAGATGCCATGCGGACACGCCGAGCATCACGAGGCAGCCGGTCACGAGCGCGGCGAGCAGCACGTGCAGGTAGCCCCAGACGAAGACGGGGTTCGTGAACAGCGCGCCGATGTCGTTCAGCACGGGCGCGTTCGTCGTCGGATCGATCTCGTAGCCGACCGGATGTTGCATCCAGGAGTTGGCCGCCATGATGAACGCCCCGGAGAGGATGCCTCCGAAGGCGACGAGCCAGATCGTCGCGAGGTGGATGCGCTTGGGCAGTCGATCCCAGCCGAAGAGCCACAGACCAAGGAAGGTCGACTCGAGGAAGAACGCAGCGAGGCCCTCCATCGCGAGCGGGGCGCCGAACACGTCGCCGACGTAGCGCGAGTAGCTCGACCAGTTCATCCCGAACTCGAACTCCTGGACCAGTCCGGTGACGACGCCGACGGCGACGTTGATCACGAGGAGCGTGCCGAAGAACTTCGTCAGCCGCTTGTACTCGGGGTCACCGCCCCGGTACCACATCGTCTGCAGGATCGCGACGAGGAAGCTCAAGCCGATCGTGACCGGCACGAACAAGAAGTGGTAGATGCTCGTCGACGCGAACTGGATTCGCGCCAGATCGACGTTCATGCGACGCCTCTCACTGATGGTTCGATGCGTTCCACGACCTGCCCCTCATCGAGCACGACGATCTCGTCGATCCCGTCGAGGCCGACGAGCCGGTGCGTGATCAGAAGCGTCGTGCGGCCCTCGGTCGCTGCGAGAAGGTCTGCGATGAGCGCGTCCGCGGTCTGCGCGTCGAGATGCTCGCTTGGTTCGTCGAGGACGAGGATCGGGAAGTCGGCGAGCAGGGCACGGGCAACCGCGATCCGTTGACGCTGGCCACCCGACAACGACGAGCCGTGTTCCCCCACGGGAGTGTCGAGGCCGAGCGGGAGCGTCGTGACCCAGTCACCCAGGCGCGCCTGCGCGAGTGCAGAGAGCAGCTCTGGGTCGGTCGCGCCGGGCTTCGCGAGGCGAAGGTTCTCGCGCAACGTCGAGTCGAAGATGTGTGCGTCTTGCTCGACGAGGCCGACGACGTTGCGGACCTGCTCGCCCGAGAGATCGCGTAGCTCGACGCCATCGAGCTGAATCGAGCCCGACTCGTACTCGACGAAGCGCGCCAGCACTGCGGCGAGCGTGGACTTCCCCGCGCCACTCGGCCCCACGAGGGCAACGCGGCGGCCCGACTCGAGGTCGAGGTCGACCGCGTCGAGTGCCCGCGGACCGTCGGGCGTGTAGCGCGCTGACACGCCGCGGATGCGCAGGCCGTGCCGTGACGTCGACCTGACCGTGGACGGGATCGCCGGCTCGACCACCGGCGAGGGTGCGTCCATCACCGATGCCAGCCGGGCCGCAGAGCTGCGTGCGCCCTCGAGCGCCTGCGCGGCGACGGGAAGCGGTGCCACCAGCTCGAACGCGGCAAGGGGTACCAGCGCGACGACCGCGAGCATCACGCCCTCGAGTCGTCCGTCGTGCACCGCAGCGACGCCGAGCACGAGCGCGACCCACGTCGCCATCCCGACGCACAGCGAGGTGAGTCCGGCGCCGACGCCCGCGGTGCCTGCCGACAGGGCCGCGGCTCGCGTGAGCTCGCCGTCGTAGCCCATCACGCGCTGGACCTGCGCGTCGGTCGCACCGAACGCGACGAGGTCGGGAGCGCCTTCGAGGAGATCGACCACGGAAGCGGTGAGCGCGCCTCGAGAGGGAGCCTTTTTCGCCTCGGCCTGGCGCGCGAGCACTCCCGTGAGCCACGGGACGACGGTCGCGGCGACGAGCAGTGCCACCGCGACCGCGATCGCGGCGCTCGGAAGGAGGAGCCACAGCGCGACGGTGGTCGCCAAGCCGACAACACCCGCGATCCACCACGCCGGCAGCACGCGGAGCCCGACGTCTTGCAGCGCGTCGACGTCGCGGACGACTCGAGCGAGCAGGTCGCCGCGGTGGAAGCCGTGCAGCCCGGTCGGTGCGAGCCGCTCGAGCCGCTCGTAGACGCGCACACGCAGCTCGGCCAAGGACCGGAACGCGCCGTCGTGCCCGACGAGACGCTCGCCGTAGCGGAACAGGCCACGGGAGACGGCGAAGAACCGAACGCTCACGATCGCGAGGCCGAGATCCGCGATCGAGCCGTGCTGCGCGCACCGCGAGATCAGCCACGCCGACGTGCCGAGGAGCGCGATCGCTGAGGCGATGCACCCCGCGCCGAGGGCCGTCGACAGCACGAGACCTCGAGTCGAAGGACGCGCGAGTCGCACCGTGGTCGCGATCGGAGCGCGCCGCTCGGCGACGGACGTCGTCACTGGGAGGCCGCCATCGCGTCGAATGACACGACTCGGTCAGCCAGCGCCAAGGCAGCGGACCGGTGGGTCACGAGGACGACGGTGCGACCCTGCACGGCTTGCTGGAGCGACGCGACGACCCGCCCCTCTGTCGTTGCATCGAGATGCGCAGTCGGCTCGTCGAGCAAGAGCAGCGGTGCGCCGCGCAACAGCGCGCGGGCGATGGCGAGCCGTTGTGCCTCGCCGACCGACAAGCCCGCACCCCGCTCACCGAGCTGCGCCGAGAGGTCGCCCGGGAGCGCGGCGACTCGGAAGTCGAGGCATGCGGCCGCGAGGGCGTCCCACAGCTCGTCGTCGGTGGCTTCTGGACAGCCGAGTCGCAGGTTGTCGGCGATCGACCCGGCGAACAGATGCGGGCGCTGTGGCACCCATGCGAGATGCTGACGCCAGGCAGCCGGGTCGAGGCTCGACAGCGGGACTCCGCCGATGCTCACCGAGCCGCGGTCGGGCACGACGAACCCGAGCAGCACGCTCAGAAGCGTCGACTTCCCGCAGCCACTCGGCCCGACGATTGCGACGACCTGACCGGCCTCGATCGTGAGCGAGAAGTGATCGAGGCCGGCCTCGCCGCGATCCGGGTACGTGACCGCGATGTCGTCGAGCACGATCGGGTGACGTGAAGGGTCGGGCACGTCGGCGCGCTCACCCCGTACCGGAGCCGGGCGTTCGAGCACCTCGAAGACCTGGTCGGCGGCGCTCAAGCCTTCGGCGCTCGCGTGATAGCTCGTGCCGACCGACCGCAGCGGGAGGTACGCCTCCGGCGCGAGGACAAGCGCGAAGAGGGCGGTCTGCAAGTCGAGGTGGCCGTAGAGCAGCCGCAGCCCGACCGACACCGCGACGAGCGCGACGGCGACACTCGCGAGCAGCTCGAGGACGAGCGAGGAGAGGAAGGCGAGCTTGAGGGTCGACATGGTCGTGCGCCGGTAGCTGTCGGTGACCGCTCTGATCGTCTCGACCTGCGCCTTGGATCGGCCGAACACCTTCAGCGTCGTGAGCCCGCGCACGACGTCGAGGAAGTGCCCGGAGAGCACCTCGAGCGTGCGCAGCTGCCGATCTTGGCGGCGCTGCACCCGCATCCCGATCAGTGCCATGAAGATCGGGATGAGCGGGATGGTCACCGCGATGATGAGGGCGGAGATCCAGTCGGCGGTGCACACCGCGACGATCACGGCGACCGGCACGATCACCGCGAGCACGAGCTGGGGCAGGTACCGCGAGAAGTAGCCGTCGAGCGCGTCGACCCCATGGGTAGCGAGGGTCGCGAGATGCCCGTCGGGATCGTTGCGAGCAGCCGGCGCATCGGCGGCGAGCTTCTCGACGAGAGCGACCCGGAGCGCGGACTTGACCTTGCTCGACGCGCGGTTCGCCGAGACTTCCGAGTACCAGGCGACGGTCGCGCGAAGCACGACCACGACCAGTAGCGCGGCGAGCGGTGCGCGGACGTCCCCGACGTCGACGCCGTCGTCGAACGACCGCGCGATGACCGTCGCGAGCAGCCACGCTTGTGCGATGACGAGCGCGGCTGTGAGCGCGCCGAGAGCGACCGTGACCCCGAGGTGCACGCGCGTCGCCCGACCGAGACGCATGAGCCGGGGGTCGACAGGACCCCTTCGTTGCGTCATCGGCCTGGTGTTGTCCGAGGAATGAGGCACGGTAGCCCTTTGCCCCGACGCGCTCACACGGCCACGCTGCCCGAGCAACGCGAGCGCCGCATCACCCGCGCCGGGTGATGAAGCGCTAGCTCCTCTCGCCGGCTTGGTACGCGGTGATCGAGCTCCGACCCATCGTGAGCTCTGCGGCGACGGCCGCGAGCAGTCCGGGCACGACGAAGCCAGGTCTTCCGGTGGTCTCGGCAACGAACATCACCGCGGCGAGGGGTACTCGGTAGCCGGCGCCCAGGAACGCGGCGACTCCGATCACCACGAAGAGCGTGGTGTTGAGGCTCTGCACCGCGCCACCGATGACTCGTCCGGTGAGCGCGCCGCCGACGACCAGCGGGATGAAGAGGCCGCCCGCGCCGCCGCCACCGACGGTCGCCGTCGTCGCCGCGCAGCGCAGCACGAGCACGAGCAGCACGAGCCACGTTCCGTGGTCCGGGTCGAGCGCCCAGGAGATGGTGTTGTAGCCAGGCCCGAAGGTGAGGCTCTCGCCGGTCGCGAGGCGAGTGATCACGAAGATTCCCGCGAGGAGCGCGCCGGCCAAGAGCGGCCGGAGGATGCTCGGAGACTCGGCAAGCTGCTTCGCCTTCATCACCGACGCGGCGAACGCGCGGGCCGCGAGCCCGGCCGCGACTCCGAGCGCGAGCGCGCCGATGAGATCGCGGAAGTTGAAGCTGGGCTCGCCGGCGATCGGGAACAGCCGATCGGTGTTGTCGACCGCGACGAACGCGAGGTATCCGGTCGCGGCGGACACGAGTGCCGGCAGCAGCAAGCGACGGGCCAGCTCGTCTTGGTACGGCACCTCGATCGCGAAGATCGCGCCGGTGGCGGGAGCCTTGAAGATCGCTGCGACCCCGGCGGCCGCCCCGGCGACCATCAGCAGCCGGCGGTCCGCGTCGCGAAACAGCCGCGGCAGGCGGCGCTGGGTCTGCGACCCGATCGTCGCCCCCAGGTAGAGCGAAGGGCCCTCGAGGCCCATCGCGCCGCCGAACCCGAGCGTCGAGATGGACGCGGCCATGCGCGCCGCGAGGCCGCGGATCGAGAGGCCGACAGCCGGGTCATGGAACGAGCGGAGGTACTCGTCGGAAGTCGCCGGTGACATGCCTCGACCGATCAGCGCGAGTGCGGCGCGCGCGAGCAGGAGCCCGACCATCGGAGCGAGGGCCACCATCCAGAGCGGCAGGTCGTCGATGTTGTCGATCAGCCCGTTGACGACGATCCGCTCGAACCCGGCCACGCCGAAGCCGGTGAGCGCGCCGACGAGGCCGGCCACGACCACGACCTGCGTGGACTTCTCGACGACTCGTCGCAGGTGCTCGCGGTCGAGGCTCATCGGCGCCCCTTGGCGTTCTGGTGCGGATAACCGGCCATTGATGGCCGCTTATTCGCGCGGGTTCGGGAGGGTGTGGGGCTCAGCTGAGGACGTAGTCCTCCGGATCTGGCTGCTTGGTGCGCTGCCAGTACTCGAGCAGTGTGAACGGCCAGTTCTGCGCGACGTGGCCCCGGTCGTTCTTGTACCAGCTGTTCACGTCGGAGGCGCCCCAGGCCATCATCCGGTTCTCCGCATCGACGGCCTCGTTGAACGAGTCGTGCACGTCTTTGCGCACCTCGATCGCGCTGGCCCATTTGTCGTGCAGCAGCTTGAGGCAACCGAGGATGTACCGCACGCCGCATTCGGAGAAGTAGACGATCGACCCGTTCACGACGATGTTCGTGTTCGGCCCGTAGAGACAGAAGAGGTTGGGGAAGCCCGGGATCGTCACGCCCAGGTACGCGCGAGCGTCTCCGTTCCACTGCTCGTGCAGGTCGATGCCGCCGCGGCCGGTGACTCTCATCGGCGTGAGGAAGTTCGAGGCCGTGAAGCCGGTGCCGTAGATGAGCACGTCGAACGGACGCTCCTCGCCATCGGCAGTGACGACGCCCTTCGGCGTGATCTCGCGGATGTCGTCGGTGACGAGGCTGACGTTGTCGCGCTTCAAGGTGCGCGCCCAGATGCCGTTGTCACGGATCATCCGCTTGGCGCCCGGCGGGTAGTGCGGTGTGACCTTGTCGAGCAGGTCGGGGCGGTCGCCGAACTCAGCCTTCAGGTACTCGACCAGCACCAGGCGCACGAAGTCGTTCACCGCGCTCACCGATTCGCCGTTCGCCGGCCATTCGGGATCGACGCGGAAGTTGGGAAGCCCGCCATCGCCCATGCGCCAGAAGATCCAGAACCGGTTCCATTCGCTGTACGACGGCACGTGCTCGTAGAGCCACTTCAGGCCGTCGGAGACCGGTGCGTGGTAGTCGGGCGTCGGACCCATCCACGCGGGCGTGCGCTGGAACACGGTGAGCTCGCCGACCTCGGTCGCGATCTCGGGGATGAACTGCATCGCGCTCGCGCCCGTGCCGATGACCCCGACGCGCTTGCCGCGAAGGTCGACGTCGTGGTTCCAGCGAGCGGAGTGGAACGACGGTCCTTCGAACAGGTCGCGTCCCACGATCTCAGGGAGCTTCGGCCGGTTGAGCTGGCCGACCGCGCTGATGATGGCGTTCGCGCGCATCGTCTCGGGGCCGGCGGGACCACGGACGTCGATGGTCCAGGTCTCGGTCGCGTCGTCCCACGTGGCCGACTCGACCTCGGTGTTGAAGTGGATGTGCTCGCGCAGCTCGAACGTGTCGGCGCAGTTGCGGAAGTAGTCGAGCAGCACGTCCTGGGTCGAGAAGTGGAACGGCCAGTCGTGACGCTGCGCGAACGAGTAGCTGTAGTTGTGGTTCGGGTTGTCGACGCGGCAGCCGGGATAGCTGTTCTCCCACCAGGTGCCCCCGACCTCGCGGTCCTTCTCGACGATCACGAACGAGACGCCCGCCTGATGCAGTCGATGTGCGGCGAGCAGCCCCGACATGCCCGCGCCGATGATCAGGACGTGAAGGTCGACGTCAGAATCGGCCAGCCACGCGGGCGCTCGGCGGTCCTCACCCCGGTACGCGAGCTCCTCTTCGAGCAGCGGGAGGTAGGCGGCCATCTCGGTGCCGCCGACCGCGTACTCCATGATCCTGAGCAGCACGTCGTCGCCCGGGACCGGCGCGGGCTCGGAACCGGCGTCGCGATACCGGATCAGCGTGTCGACGGCGAGCTCGCGCGCGGTGGCGAGCTGATCTTCCGTCAACCCGCCCTGCTCCATCGCGAGGAGGAGCGGGTCGGGCCTCAGGTCGTCTCTGAGCAGCGACAGGTCACCGGTGAGGTACGCGAGCGCAGGGAGCAGCGGCGGCACCTCCGCCTCTGACACCGCCTTGCGGATCTCCTCGTCGGTCGCGGTGATCGAGTGCGCGACCGGCCGCTCGGGCCACGTGCTCATCGCGCGGCTGCCGCGGCGGCGCTGCTCTCGTCGACTCCCTTCGGGGCTTGCTGCTTCATGAACCCGAAGAGGTAGCCAGCCACCCGGCGCATCTGGATCTCCTCGCTTCCCTCGGTGATCCGGTAGCGGCGATGGTGTCGGTAGATGTGCTCGAACGGCTTGTGTCGCGAGTACCCCATGCCGCCGTGCACTTGCATCGCCCGGTCAGCCGCCTCGCAGCACAGGCGATTCGCCCAGTAGTTGCACATCGAGACCTTGTCGGACACCGAGAAGGCGCCGTACTTGTCCATCTGCCACGCGGTCTTCTGGACCAGCGCGCGCAACATCTCGCATTGCGTGTAGAGCTCCACGAGCGGGAATTGGATCGCCTGGTTCGTCGAGAGCTTCTTGCCGAACGGTGCTCGCTGGTTCGCATACTTCACTGCCTCGTCGATGCAGAACTCGGCGGCGCCGAGGCTCGAGGCGGCCTGACGGATGCGGTTCTCGTTGAAGAAGTGCTGCACGACCTGCAGGCCTCGGCCTTCACCTCCGAAGATGGAGCTGTCGGGCACGCGGACGTTCGTGAGCCGGATGTGCGCGTGGTCAGTCGGCATGTTGAACGTCCAGAGGAACTCGAGGACCTCGAAGCCCGGGCTGTTGGTGGGGACGAGGAACGCGGTGATTCCCATGCCGTCGCCGGCCTTGCCGCTCGTTCGAGCGAAGATCAGGTCGTACTGCGCGGCGTGGATGCCCGTGTTCCAGGTCTTCTCACCGTTGATGACCCACTCGTCGCCATCGCGCTCGGCGTGCGTGTCCATCCACGTCGCGTCCGAGCCGTGCTCGGGCTCGGTGATGCCGAACGCGAAGCCACGACGACCCTCGGCGAGGTCGTCGATCCACTCCTTCTTCTGGTCCTCGGTGCCGTACATGATCATGAGGAGCAGGCCGACGTTGTTGCCGACGATCGCGTGCTCGTTCTGCAGGTCGCAGTGCAGCCCGAGGCCCTTGCGCGCGAGATGCTCGCGGATGACGGCCATCCCGAGGTTCGTGCCTTCCTTGCCTCCGTACTCCTTCGGGAACGGATAGCGGTAGTGGCCGGCCGCGTCGGCGCGCCGGCGCGCCTCGCGGAGCAGCAGCTCCCACTCGTGGTTGGGCAACCCGCCGCGCTCCCAATCAGTGCGCGCGTCCTCCCGCCGGTGGTCGAAGAACCGGATGTTGTCGTTCTCCTGCTCGAGCGGCTTGATCTCGCGCTCGATGAAGTCGTCGAGCTCGTCGAGGTAGTCAGCGAGGTCCTTGGGGATGTCGAAGTCCACGATGTGCCCTTTCGTCAGACTGTCTGTGTCAGGCAGGGAGCGTGTCGCGCAGCTCGCGCTTCAGCACCTTGCCTGCCGCGTTCCGCGGCAGCTCCTCTTGTGTGATCCAAACCCGCGTCGGCACCTTGAACGATGCGAGCCGACCGGCGACGTGCGTGCGGATGTCGTCCTCACTCAGGTCGGCGCCGTCGCGCAACCGCACGACCGCGCCCACCTCTTCGCCGTACCGCTCGTCGGGGACGCCGATGATGGCGGCTTCGGTGATGTCGGGGTGCTCGTAGAGCGCGGCCTCGACCTCGGCCGCGTAGATGTTCTCGCCGCCCCGGATGATGACGTCTTTCAGGCGATCGACGACGTAGAGGTAGCCCTCGTCGTCGAGGCGGCCGAGATCGCCGGTGGCGAACCAGCCGTCACGAAATGCGGCTGCGGTCGCTTCGGGGTTGTTGAAGTAACCGCGCACGACGGTCGGACCCTTCAGCCAGATCTCGCCGACCTCGCCCGCGGCAAGGTCGGTGCCGTCGGCACCGACGATCTTCACCTCGATCACCGGTGCGATCACCGTGCCGACGCTGTCGGGACGGTCGACGTAGGACTTCCCCGCGTTGGCGATCGCGGCGCCCGAGGTCTCGGTGAGCCCGTACCCGTTCGTGGGCGCGGCACGCGACGCGAGCTGCGTGTCGATGCGCCGAACGAGCTCGGGCGGAACGAGGGTTGCTCCCGAGGCGACGCTGGCGAGCGAAGGCAGCTCTCGCCCTTGTGCCTGCGCGACCTCGAGGAGCTGGAACATCGTCGTCGGGACGCCCGCCACGGCGGTGACGTCTTCGCGCTCGATGAGGTCGACCGCGTGCGCCGCGTCCCACTTGTACATCAGCACGATCTTGCCCCCGATCGCCGTGTACACGAGCAACGCCGACTGCAGGCCGCCCACGTGGAAGAGCGGGAAGGTGAGGAGCGTGGCCGGTGGGAGCGGGGCAGGGGAGTCGGCGGCAGGTGAGTCGGCGGCAGGGGGCGCAGCGGCGGCCGTCGACTGCCGGTACATGAGGTTCATGAGGAACGCCATGAAGTTGCGATGGGTGGCGACCGCGCCCTTCGGCTTCCCCGTCGTGCCCGACGTGTACATGATCGTCGCGTCGTCGTCGGGGTCGACCGTGATGTCGGGCAACGTGCCGATGTCGAGATCATCGAGCGCGTCGGCGAACGTCTCCGCGTTCGGCATGTAGCGCTCGGTTCGGGCGAGCACCACGTTGCGCACCGCGGTGTCAGCGAGGAGCGGCGCGACGCGCTCGGCCCGTTCCTCGTCGGCGAACAGCGCGACGCTGCCCGAGTCACTCAGCCCGAACGCGAGCTCGGGACCGGTCCACCACGCGTTGAGTGGTACGGCGACGCCGCCTACGGCGACGATCGCCCAGAACGCGAGCGCCCACTCCGGATAGTTCCGCATCGCGATCGCAACACGGTCTCCCGGCAGCACGCCGTACGTGCACAGCCGTTGGGCCAGCGCGTTCACGATGCGGTGCGCTTCGGCGAACGAGTAGCGCTCGTCCTCGTACACGAGGAACGGCTTGTCGCCGTGTGCCGCGCTCGCGAGCCACACCGCGCGGAGTGACGGGGGCGCGTTCTTGAACACCCTGGTCGGCGTGCCTCGCACGTCCACCTCGACGATCTCGAACGGATCGCTCACTGGCTCGCCCCCCTCTCGTCCAGACCGATCGCAGCAAACCACATCGTCGTGAGCGTCTCTGACGCCGCGACCACATCAGCCGCGCTCTTCCCTGGGCCGATCCCCTCGACGAACCAGCGGTAGGCGAACTCCTCGAGCATCGCGTTCAGCGCGGTCGCCGCGATCTCGGGGTCGATGCCGGGCCGCGGGCCGGCTTCCTCGATGCCGCGCCTCACCCGCGCGACCCGGCGGGCTCGCTCGACGCGACGGGCGGTCGCGATCTCGTCGTCGAAGCTCGACGCCTCGTGCCACACCTTCGACAGGGTGAGGTGCTCGACGTGGTCGGACAGGTACCAGAAGATCTCGGCCCGGATGCGCTCGGCAAGGGTCTGGCTCGCGAGCCTCGGTCGCCTTTGCTGCGAGGCCAATGCCTGCTGGGTGAGCGCAAGCAGGATCTGGTGGCGGCTGCCGAAGTACTCGTAGAACGTGCCGTGACCCACTCCGGCGGCCTTCACGATGTCGGGGACGCTGGTCGCGTGGTAGCCGTTCTCGGCGAACAGCCGAGCGGCGGCATCGAGCAGTGCCCGGCGGGTCTCTTCACCCCTCGGGGTGCGGGCTGCGGTCGTGCGCTCGGTCGCCATCGGTGCGGCGAAGTCTCGCAGAACCCGACACGGGTGTCGAAGCGGAAGCGCCCACCCACAACGTTCCTGCCAGGGCGGTCGGACAGAAGTTGACAGTCATGTCGGGTCGCTGTGAGCATGATCGTGATGCACGAGACGGTCATGCACCAGACCGGCCGCTTGTCCTACGACGGCGCGGTCGACGCGGACGGCCACATCCTCGAGCCATCCGATCTCTGGGAGCGCTACCTCGAGCCGAAGTACCGCGATCGAGCGCTTCGCATCGCGAAGGACGACCGCGGGCTCGACGAGCTCGAGATCGACGGGAAGCGCTCGATGATGGCCCGTCGCGGCATGCCGTCGACGTTGGCGTCGATGGGCCGCATGGATCTCGCGCAGATGGCCCGCGATCCCGAGGTCACCTACGACAACCACGCTGCGTTCGGCTCGACCGACGTGAAAGAGCGGCTCGACCTGCTCGATGCCGAGCACATCGACGCGGCGGTGATCTACACGACGACCGGCTTGCTCTGGGAAGCCGAGCTCGACGACGCCGAGCTGTCGCAGGCCTACACGCGCGCGTACAACCGGTGGATCTGCGAATGGTGCTCCGAGAGCGGCGGCCGCCTGGTGCCCGCGGCGCACCTCTCGCTCGGCGATCCCGTTGCCGCCGCGGACGAGCTCGCCCGCGCGGTCGGCGAGGGCGCGCGCGGCGTCTACGTCGCGCCATTCACGCACACCGCCAAGCCGCTCGGCCATCCCGATCACGACGTCGTGTTCGCGGCTGCGCAAGACCACGACGTGCCGTTCGCCATCCACCCGACCTTCGAGCCGCAATGGACGAAGGGCAGCCGGATGGGCGCGTGGGAGAACGTGCGGGAGCTACGCCTCACCGCGTCGGTGCAAGCGTCCGACGGCGTGCGCCATCAATTCTCGACGCTCTTCGACTACGGCGTCTTCGACAAGTTCCCGCAGCTGAAGATCTTGGTGCTCGAGTCGGGTGGCGGCTGGATCGGATACTGGCTCGATCGCATGGACGGCGTGTTCGGCCACACCGCGATGGGCCAGCGTGTGCCGCTCGAGAACCCGCCCTCCTACTACTTCAAGGAGCGCTGCTACATCAGCTGCGATCCCGACGAACGGTCGATCCCTTGGCTCGCGGAGCGGTTCGGCGACGATCGGTTCATGTGGGCGAGCGACTTCCCGCACGCCGACCACACCCCCGAGTACATCGAGGACCTCGACGTGCTCGCGGGCATGTTCCCCGACAAGAGCAGGCGAAAGTTCCTCGGCGACAACTGCAGGGAGCTGTTCAAGATCGATGCCTGACAGTCGGCGTTACGTCTTCCCCGAACCGGGAGAGACCATCGGCATGGTCGCCAAGCGCGTGCTTCCCGACATCGACGACGGCGCGCAGCTGCTGCTTTCGTGGAACCTCCACCTCGCGATGCGGCCGTTCCCCATCGGTGCGCCCGGCGAGCTGCTGCCGAGTGACGTCGTGTACGTCGAGGCTCCGCTTCCGTGACGACTCGAGCCGACGCGCCGGTCATCGCCGCGACCACGGTCGCCGCCGGCCATGACGGCCGAGCGGAGCTGGTCCTCGAGCTCGCCTATCCGAACGGCGCGCGCACGCACCTGAGTGTCACCCAGGAGGCGATGGCTCGTGCGCTCGACGCTGCGGGCGTCACCTCACTCGAAGACCTCCACGGGCAGCCGTGGACTGTGTTGATCGACCCGGACGAGAACGGAGCTCTCTGAATGTTGGACATCATCATCCGCGGCGGGAGGATCGTCGACGGCTCGGGCTTGCCCGGCTACCTCGGCGACCTTGGCATCAAGGGCGATCGCATCGTCTCGGTCGGCCGGCCGCTGGCCGAGGCCGCGAGGGTCATCGACGCGACGGGCAAGGTCGTGACGCCCGGCTTCATCGATCCCCACACGCACTACGACGCGCAGATCTGCTTCGACCCGTACGCGTATCCCGCGATCGAGCATGGCATCACGTCGGTCGTCACCGGCAACTGCTCGCTGAGCCTCGCTCCGGTGCCTGCGCCGCTGCGCGAGCGCTTCTCGCGCATGTTCCGGCTCATCGAGGAGATGCCCGAGGCCGCGTTCGCGCAGGGAGTCGACTGGCGTTGGGGCGAGTCGTTCGGGGGCATGCTCGACGCGCTGAAGGGGAACCTCGCGTTGAACGTTGCGCCGTTGGTGGGGCATTCGGTGCTGCGGCTCGCCGTGCTCGGCGAGGACGTGCGACGGCCCGCGACAGCGGAGGAGGTCGCGGCGATGTGCGACCTCTTGCGTGAGTGCCTCGAGGCCGGCGCGGTCGGCATGTCGACGAGCTACGTCGACATCGAGGAGGACTTCAACCCGGTGCCGTGCCGTTGGGCCGAGCACAGCGAGGTCGAAGCGTTGTGCGGAGTGCTCGGCGAGCACGGCCGCATGCTGCAGATCGTTCACGAGTTCTTCGACGCCGGTCTGACCGTGTCCCGCGTCGAGATGCTCGGCAAGCTCTCGCGCGAGCACGGCATCCCCACGACGCTGTCGCCGATCTTCCACAGCAAGGCCGTGCCCGACGCGTGCGACAAGGTGATGGCTGCAGTCGAGCGTGAGTGGGCCGCCGGAGGGCGTGTGTGGCCCCAGGTGCAAACCCGTCCGATCGACATCAGCTGGACGCTCGACCAGCGCAGCATCATGTTCCTTGCGCTCCCCGGCTGGTGGCCCGTGCTCTCGCTGCCGACCAAGGAACAGAAGCTCGCCGCGTTCGCGGATCCGCAGAAACGAGAGGCGCTCACGGGCACGATCAACATGCTCGCGAGCATCCCCAACGCCGGCCTCGACCCGAGCGGCTTCGTCGTGCGCGAGGTCGCGCTCGAGCGCAACCGCGACCTCGTGGGGCGCACGCTCGGCGACATCTCGAGCGAGCGCAACGTCACACCGGGTGACCTCCTCATCGATCTCTCGGTCGAGGAGGACCTCGGCACGTGGTTCATGCGCGCGGACATCGGCCACTCCGACGCCGACGCGGTGGGAGGGCTGCTCGCCCATCCCTACGTGCACGTCGGCGCGAGCGACGGGGGCGCGCACGTCGGGTCGTTCGCGACCTACGGCGACACCGGCTTCCTCGTGTCGCGTTACGTGCGTGAGACCGGCGCGCTGCGGCTCGAAGAGGCCGTCAAGAAGATCACGTCCGATCCGGCGACGATCTGGGGGCTCCCGCAGCGCGGGGAGCTGCGCGAGGGGTACGTCGCCGATGTCGCGGTGTTCGATGCCGACACGCTCGACCGGGGTCCGGAGGTCGCGTCCGACGACTTCCCCGGCGACGGCATCCGCTGGATCCGCCACTCCGTCGGGATGGACACCGTCCTGGTCGGCGGGGAGGTCACCTGGAGCGCGACCGAGGGCTATGTCGCCGGCGCGCGAGCTGGGGGGCTCGCGACCCGATGAAGCCCGGGGGCTGGTGAGGTCGTCGAGATTTGCTCGACGACCTCCGCCAGCCTTGGCGTGTGATCCTTTGCTGATGGACGAGACCCCGGTCCCGCTCGCGGGCCGCATCGGCAAGCTGCGCTCGAACGCGATCCGTGAGCTCCTGGCGATCACGCAGCGACCCGACGTCATCTCGATGGCGGGCGGGCTTCCCGCGGCCGACGCGTTTCCGGTGGACGAGATCCGCACGGTGACCGCTCGGCTGCTGCAGGACGATCCGACATCGCTGCTGCAGTACTCGACGACCGAGGGCTTTCCCGAGCTGCGGGCATGGATCGCGGATCAGGCCGCGAAGAGTCGCGGTCGGGAGGTCGACCCCGACCAGGTGCTGATCACCCACGGCTCGCAGCAGGCGCTCGACCTCGTGTCGAAGGTGTTCGTCGAACCCGGCGTCGAGGTCGCGATCGACGAGCCCGGCTACATCGGCGCGATCCAGGCGCTGCAGGTGTTCGAGCCCGCGTTGCTGCCCGTGCCGGTTGACGAGCACGGGATCGACGCGGCGGCGCTTCAGTCGCTGCTCGAAGCCGGCCATCGGCCGCGGCTGCTCTACACGGTCGTCAACTTCCAGAACCCGACGGGGGCGACACTCGCGGTCGAACGACGCATGCATCTCGCCGAGCTCGCAGAGCAGTACGGGTTCGTGATCGTCGAGGACGATCCCTATTGGGCGCTCCGATTCGCAGGCGAGCAGCTGCCGTCGATCGCGACGTGGTCTGACAACGTGATCTCGTTGGGGACGTTCTCCAAGCTCGTCGTGCCGGGGCTGCGGGTCGGGTACGCGGTCGCACCGACGTGGGCGCGTGAGCACCTCGCGAAGGTGAAGCAGGGCGCGGACCTCCACACCTCGAGCTGGGGCCAGGTGCTGCTGTCGGCGCTCGTGTCCGAGCGCGGCTGGCTCTCCGACCACATCGAAGCCCTCGTGCGTGTCTACGGCACGCGGGCGCAGGCCCTCGAGGACTCGCTCGTCGCGCGCGTGGGCGAGCGCTTCGCGTTCAGCCGTCCCGAGGGCGGGATGTTCCTGTGGGGCCGACTCACCGACGGCCGGTCTGCGACGGACTTGCTGCCGAAGGCGGTCGAGCAGGGAATGGCGTTCGTTCCCGGCGAGCCGTTCTACTCGGGACCGCCCGACTCGTCGACGCTGCGCATGAGCTTCGCGACCGCGTCTCCCGAAGAGCTCGACGAAGGCGTCCGCCGCTTCGCCGCCGCCCTCGACACCTGACCGTTTGCTCACGGGACCACGTCTGCGGTGGTTGCGTGAGCAAACGGTTCAGCAGCGGGTGCCGTCGGCGGGGACGATGAGGTCGATGAGGTAGGAGTCGATCGCGTCGTCGACGCAGTCGTCCTGGCCGTACGCGGTGTGGCCCTCGCCCTCGCGCACCAGCAACACGCCGCTCTCGAGCGCGTCGGCGAGCGCCTTCGTCTGCTCGAGCGGCGTGAACGGGTCGCCGGTCGTGCCGACGACGAGGATCGGTGGCGCGCCGGCGCCGGTGGCTGTGGGCCCCGGTTGCGATGGCACCGGCCACAGCGCGCATTGGTAGCCCGAGGCAAACGACCGTCCCAGTCGCGGCGCGAGCTTCTCGAACTCGTCCGCCAACGTCGCGTACGAAGCGATGTCGCGTGGCACGGGGTCATCGAGGCAGCTGATGGCGATGAACGCCTCGATCGAGTTCGTCCAGGTGCCGTCGTCGTCACGCTCGAGGTACGTGTCGCTCAGCGCGAGAAGTCCGTCGCCGTCGCCGTGCTGCGCCTGATCGAGGGCGTCGGCGAGCGCCGGCCACAGGTCCGTCGTGTAGAGCGCCTGGATCACCGCGTTGATCGCCACGCCCTGGCCGACTTCGGGCCGTCCCCGATCCGGCGGCGGCAGGGGATCGGTGTCGAGCCTCGCCATGAGCTCGTCGAACGCTCCTTCTGCGTCGCCGTTGTTGTTGAACGCGCACGTGCGGTGCGCCGAGCAGTCGGCGAGAAACGTGTCGAGCGCGTGCTCGGCCCCGATGGCCTGGGCTCGGGCGGTCTCGACACCGTCGAGATCGGGATCGATCGCACCGTCGAGCACCATCGCCCGGATGTGCGTCGGGAAGAGCGTCGCGTACGTCGCTCCGAGCTCGCTGCCGTACGAGAAGCCCATGTACGAGATGGTGTCTTCGCCGAGGGCCTCGCGGATGCGATCGAGGTCGCGGGTCGTGTCGACGGTCGAGATGTGCCCGAGCATCGCTTCGTTCTTCTGCTCGCACGCGTCGTCGAACTCCTGCGCGCGATCGACCAGTACCTCGTTCTCTTCCGGGGTGTCAGGCGACGGATCGGGCTCCGCGAAGTAGCGGTCGAGATCGTCGACGCAGTCGATCGGCGCGCTGCTCCCTGTTCCCCTCGGGTCCCAAGCGACGATGTCGAAGCGATCGCGGATGCGCTTGGGCCAGATCGCTGCGGCGTTGACGACGAGGTCGGTGCCGGGCACACCCGGCCCGCCCGGGTTCACGAGGAGCGAGCCGATGCGCTCGGACGCGTTCCCCGCGGGAAGTCGCATGAGACCGAGGTCGATCGTGCTGCCCTGCTGGTCGGACGTGGCGGGAGCGTCGTAGTCGACCGGCACCGTGAGGGTCGCGCACTCGATGTTCCGTCCTGCGTCCGGGCAGTCGACCCAGCTGATGTCGCCCGTCGTCGCGTCCGTGGTCGACGCCGACGAACCTCCGTCGTCACCGCACGCTGCGAACGCGAGCGCGGCGACGACGATGAGGGCGAGCCGGCGCACCCGGTGATCGTAGGGGCGGGTGTGGAGCCCAGAACCGCGGGCCGTAGCCTCCACAGCAGTGCGAATGATGGTTGGTGGACCCCACGGGATGCTCGGGCACGATCCCGAGAGCGTCGCCGGGGCAAAGGTCGATACGCAGATCCTGAAGCGCGCGTGGACGTTTGCTCGGCCCTACCGCGGCATGATCGCCGGCTTCCTCCTCACCATCGTGCTCGACGCCGTCCTCGTCCTGGCGCCGCCGCTTCTGCTGCGGCAGATGCTCGACGAGGCGATCCCGTCGGGGAATCGCACTCAGGTCTGGGTGCTCGCCGGTTTCATCGTGCTGGCCGCACTCGGCGACGCTCTCCTGTCGGTTGCGCAGCGTTGGTGGTCGGCCCGGATCGGTGAGGGCCTCATCTACGAGCTGCGGTCTGCGCTGTTCGACCGTGTGCAGCGTCAGCCCATCGCGTTCTTCACCCGCACGCAGACGGGCGCGCTGATCAGCCGGCTGAACAACGACGTGATCGGCGCGCAGAACGCCGTGACCGGCACGCTCGGCACCGTCGTCTCGAACGTCATCACGCTCACGTTGACTCTTGTGGCGATGCTGGCCCTCGAGTGGCACCTCACCGTCATCGCGCTGCTCGTGCTGCCGCTCTTCGTCCTTCCTGCCAAGAGAGTGGGTCGTCGGCTCCAGACGATCACTCGTGAGCAGATGAACCTCAACGCGTCGATGAACACGACGATGACCGAACGCTTCAACGTGAGCGGCGCCATGCTGGTCAAGCTCTACGGCGACCCCGATGCCGAGGCGGCGTCGTTCTCGAACCGTGCGAGTCGTGTGCGCGACATGGGGATCAAGAGCGCGATGTACGGGCGGGTGTTCTTCGTCGCTCTCGGTCTCGTCGCCGCCGTCGGCACTGCGGTGATCTACGGCTTGGGCGCCCAGCTCGTCATCTCCGGAACGATCACGATCGGCACCCTCGTCGCCCTCGCCGCCTACGTGGGGCGCGTGTACGGGCCGCTCACGAGCCTCACCAACGCGCGGGTCGACGTGATGACGGCCCTCGTCTCCTTCGAGCGGGTCTTCGAGGTGCTCGACGCGCCGAACCCGCTCGAGGACGCACCGGGCGCCATCGATCTGATCGATCCGGCCGGTGAGGTGGAGTTCGACGACGTCAGCTTTCGCTACCCGGCCGGTGCGTCCGTGTCGGTGGCGTCGCTCGAGGTCGGCGGCGCCCAGCTCGACGGCAGCGTTCCGGCGCTCGACGGCTCGCCGGGCGTCGAGGTGCTGCACCACGTGTCGGCGGTCGTCGAACCCGGCAAGCTCGTCGCGCTCATCGGACCGTCGGGCGCCGGAAAGACGACGCTCGCGTCGCTGGTTCCCCGCCTGTACGACGTGACCGGAGGCGCGGTGCGCGTCGACGGCAATGACGTCCGCACGCTCACGCAACGCTCGTTGCGATCGGCGATCGGCGTGGTCGTGCAGGATCCACATCTCTTCCACGAGTCCGTGGCCGACAACCTGCGCTACGCGAAGCCCGACGCGACCCAAGCCGAGCTGGAAGTCGCGTGCCGTGCCGCGCAGATCCACGACGTCGTGGCCGCGCTGCCCGAGGGCTACGACACGATCGTCGGCGAGCGCGGCTATCGCCTCTCGGGAGGAGAGAAGCAGCGGATCGCGATCGCCCGCATGCTGCTCAAGAGCCCTGCGATCGTGATCCTCGACGAGGCGACCAGTCACCTCGACTCCGAGAACGAGGCGCTCGTGCAGGCCGCACTCGACGCGGCCCTCCGGGGGCGCACCTCGATCGTCATCGCGCACCGGCTCTCGACGATCACGAACGCCGACGAGATCCTGGTGCTCGACGACGGCGAGATCGTGCAGCGCGGCACCCACGAGCAGCTGCTCGCCGCCGGCGGGCTGTACTCCGAGCTGTACCACACGCTCGTGCGCGACCAGCCTTCGCCGACCCTGCTCGTGGAGCGCCCCACCGGCTGAACCCTGCAGCGCGGGCCGGGTCCCCGGGAATGTCGCACCCCCCTCGTACCGTCGGGGCATGGCCCGTCAACGTTCCTTCCACTCGTGCACCGACTGCGGCACGCACGCGCTCCAGTGGGCCGGGCGCTGCCCGGGTTGTGGAGCGTGGAACACGCTGGTCGAGGAGCGCGAAGAGGCACCCCGATCGGTGCCGTCTGCCGCCGTCGCCCCGCCCTTGCCGATCACCCAGGTCGACCCTCGGCAGTGGCAAGCGAGGTCGACAGGGATCGGCGAGCTCGACCGGGTGCTCGACGGCGGGCTCGTCGCGGGGTCGGTGACGCTCGTCGGGGGAGAGCCGGGCATCGGCAAGTCCACGCTGTTGCTGCAAGCCGCGGCATCGCTCGCGAAAGCCGGCGCTCGTTGCCTCTATCTCTCCGGTGAGGAGTCCGCCGCGCAGGTGCAAGGCCGCGCCGCGCGTGTCGATGCGCTCGTCGACGGCTTGTGGTTCTCGAGTGAGTGCGACGTGCGCGGCATCGTCGCGTTGATCGAGCAGCACGAACCTCAGCTCGTCGTCGTCGACTCGATCCAGACCGCGCACGACCCCGAGCTCGGCACGACGCCCGGCACCGTCACGCAGGTTCGCGGCTGCGCGCAGCAGCTCGTCGAGGTCACGAAGCGAACGGGCACCTCCACGGTGCTCGTCGGCCATGTCACCAAGGAGGGCGAGCTCGCCGGCCCCAGGGTGCTCGAGCACGCAGTCGACACGGTGCTCTCGTTCAGCGGCGATCGGCATCATGCGCTCCGGCTGCTGCGCGCCGTGAAGCATCGGTTCGGTTCCACCGACGAGCTCGGGCTGTTCGAGATGGGCGAGCGCGGCCTCGCCGGGGTGCCCGATCCGAGCGCGCTCTTCCTCGCCGACCGCCGCAGTGGCGTTCCCGGCTCGGTCGTCGTGCCGACTCTCGACGGCAACCGCCCGTTGCTCGTCGAGGTGCAGGCTCTGGTCTCGACGGCGGGGCCACAAGGAGCGCGCCGATCGGCGCAGGGCATCGATCCGGGGCGGCTGGCGCTGCTCATCGCCGTCCTCGAGCAGCGGGTGGGTCTGTCGCTCGCCGGCCTCGACGTGTACGTCTCTGTCGCCGGTGGCGTCCGCATCACCGAACCCGGCTCCGACCTCGCGATCGCGCTCGCGATCGCCTCAGCGCTGACCGGCCACGCACTGCCGAGCGACCTCGTCGCTCTCGGTGAGATCGGCCTCGCGGGTGAGCTGCGACAGGTCGCGCAGACGCCCCGCCGCGTCAGCGAGGCGCGTCGCCTCGGCTTCGATCAGCTCGTCGTGCCCGAGTCCGCGCCCGACGTCGCTGGCGTCACGTACCTCCGCGCGCCGACGCTCGCGACGGCGCTCGACCTCGTCGGCCTCGGCCTCGGCGCGGAATCCGTGGGGGCGCCATGGTGAGCGTGTTCGCACAAGTACGATCGCGCCGTGGTACCTCGTCGCAGCCCCGACCTGGTCCAAGCCCTCCGAGCTGTCGCGCCTGGCACTGCGCTGCGCGAAGGCCTCGACCGCGTCCTCAAAGCGAAGATGGGCGCGCTGATCATCGTCGGTGATGGTCCCGAAGTGCTCAACATCTGCTCGGGCGGCTTCTTGCTCGATGCCGCGTTCAGCCCGCAGCGGCTGTCCGAGCTCGCGAAGATGGACGGCGCGATCATCCTCGCTTCCGACGCGAGTCGCATCGCTCGGGCCAACGTGCACCTGGTGCCCGACCCGAACGTGCCCACGTCCGAGACCGGCACACGCCACCGCACTGCCGAGCGCGTTGCCCGGTCGATCGGCATTCCAGTGATCTCGGTCTCCGAAGACCTCTCGATCATCGCGGTGTACGTCCGCAGCGAGAAGCATCCGCTCGAAGACATCCCGCGGTTGCTGAACCGCGCCAACCAGGCCCAGCAGGCGCTCGAGCGCTACAAGACGCGGCTCGATGCGGTCTCGGGTGCGCTGTCGGCGCTCGAAGTCGAGGATCTCGTCACGCTGCGCGACGTGCTTTCGGTGCTGCAGCGCACCGAGATGGTCATGCGCATCGCCGACGAGATCGCCGGCTACATCGTCGAGCTCGGCGTCGACGGCCGTCTCGTCCGGCTGCAGCTCGACGAGCAGCTCGGCGGCATCGAGGAGGACGGACGCCTCGTCGTGCGCGACTACTTCGTCGCGGACGACTCGCGGTCGATCGAGTACATCATGAACGCGCTCGGCGCCCTCGACACCGACGAGCTGGTCGACCTGCGGGCGGTCGCGGCCGCCGCGGTGCATCCCGAGGGAGCTGCAGCTGATCTCGACGGCGCGGTGCAGCCGCGCGGCCATCGCCTGCTGAGCAAGATCCCACGCCTCCCCGACACCGTCATCGAGAGCGTGGTCGAGCGCTTCGGCACCCTGCACAAGATCATGCGAGCGACGATCGACGACCTCGTCGACGTCGAGGGTGTGGGCACCGCTCGCGCCCGCGCGATCAAAGACGGGTTGTCGCGACTCGCCGAGAGCAGCATCCTCGACCGCTACTCCTGACCGACCGTCTCGCCCACCATCGGAGATTCGACGACATGCGCATCGAACTGCCTTCGGGCACGCCGGCCGAGCTGATCCGGCCGACCACCGAGCCGTCGCTCGGCGTGGTGATCGCACCCGACATCTTCGGCTTGCGTCCACTGTTCGTCGATCTCTGCACGTTCCTCGCCGAGCAGCAGAGCTGGGTGGTCGCGGCGGTCGAGCCGTTTCCGGGCCGCTCGCTCGACGGTGTCGACGACCGCTTTGCGGCGGTGAAGACCCTCGACGACGATCGCGTGCTCGGCGACCTCGTCGCAGCGGGCAACGCGACCGAATGCGCGAACGTCGGGCTCATCGGGTTCTGCATGGGCGGGATGTACGCGCTGAAGGCCGCGGGCCTGTCGCACTTCCATCGAGTTGTCGCGTTCTACGGGATGATCCGCGTGCCAGAGGCGTGGAAGGGCTTCGGCACCGCCGAGCCGCTCGACAAGCTCGCCAACCCGCTCTCGACGCCGACGCTCGCGATCATCGGTGAGCAGGATCCCTACACCCCTCCCGAGGACGTCACGGCTCTCGAGCGGACGCGGGTCACCGTGGTGCGCTATCCCGAGGCCGAGCACGGGTTCGTGCACGATCCCAGCCGGCCGTCCCACCGGGCCGCCGACGCTGCGGACGCGTGGCAGCGAGCGATCGCGTTCTTGTCGAGCTGACCCTCAGCCGCGAACGCTGTGCCAGCCGTTCCCGGTTGACGATGCGGTACTGCCGGTCTGACTGTTCGAGCCAGCCGAGGCGGATGAACGACGAGATCGCCTTGTTCACGCGTTCACGTGACGCGCCGACCATGCCGGCGAGCTCTTCCTGAGTCACCGGAAGGTAGAACTCGTCGGCCTCGCCGGCGAGCTCGAGCAGCCGCTTGGCGGTGCGACCGGTGACGTCGAGGAACACCGAGTCGGCGAGTGCTTCGTCCATCGCGCGCAGCCGGCCGACCAACATCGCGGTCGTCCCCCAGAGAAGCGCGGGCCGGTCCTCGAACAGCTGGCGCACGGGCGCGTAGGGGATCGCGATGATCTCTGACGGCTCGAGCGCGCGGGCTTCAGCCGAACGTCCGAGCCCGTCGAGCATGCCCATCTCGCCGAAGAGCTCGCCCCGCTCCATGAGGGCCACCACCGACTCGCGGCCGTCGATTGACTTCTTCGAGATCGCGACGAGGCCCGAGGACACGACGAACAGCTCGGAGCAGTCGTCGCCCTCCTCGAAGAGCAGATCGCCGCGACGCAACGTGCGAACGGTGCACGTCGGAGTGAGGAAGTCGAGGTCTTCCTCACTCAGGTCGCGGAAGAAGTCGGTGTCGGTCAGAAGCGCGCGGTCCACCATCGTCCGGCGAGATTACCCCTCGCCCATGGCAGGCTGACGGTGTGAGCGCGGCTGCGGCGTTCGAAGAAGACATCGAGTCAGACGTCGACGTGTGGGCAATCGTCGTTGCTGCTGGCACAGGCGCCCGCTTCGGCGGGGCCAAGCAGTACGCGCTCCTGGGCGGCAGAAGGGTCGTCGACTGGTCGCTCGCGACCGCGCGGGCCGCGTGCGGTGCCGTCGTGTTGGTGGTGCCACCCGATCGGGCCGACTCCCTCGAGGCTGCCGATCACGTGGTCGCCGGAGGCGAGACGCGCTCAGCCTCGGTGCGCGCCGGGCTCGCAGTAGTCGCCCGTGAGGCGAGCGAAGACACGGTGGTGGTCGTGCACGACGCGGCTCGACCGTTTGCGAGCCGATCGCTCTTCGACGCGGTGATCGCGGCGGTGCGCTCGGGTGCGGATGGCGCGGTGCCAGGGCTTCCCATCACCGACACGGTGAAGTCGGTCGGTGCAGACGGTGCTGTCAGCGCGACGCTCGACCGTTCTCACCTCGTGACGGTCCAGACGCCCCAGGCCTTCCGCCTGCCGGCACTCCAAGATGCCCATCGCGACGAGGGAGAAGCCACCGACGATGCCGCGCTCGTCGAGGCCGCCGGCGGCCGCGTCGTGATCGTCGAGGGTGAGACCACGAACCGCAAGATCACGACGCCCGCCGACCTGGCTGCTTCCTCGTGACGGTCCGCTGATGCCGGTCCGTGTCGGCCAGGGCTTCGACGTGCATCCATTCGACCCGGATGCCGATCGCACGCTCGTGCTCGGCGGCGTCGAGTTCACGGACGCGTGCCCGCTTCGCGGCCACAGCGACGCGGACGTCGTGGCCCACGCGGTCACCGACGCGCTCCTCGGCGCGGCGGGACTGGGAGACATCGGGACGCACTTCTCCGACACCGACCCTCGATGGAGAGGAGCCGACTCGATCGAGCTGCTCACGCAGGCGGTAGCGATGGTGCGAGCAGCGGGATGGCAGCCCGGCAACGTCGACTGCACGGTGATCGCCGAGGCGCCCAAGCTCGCCCCTCGTCGCGTGGAGATGGAGACGCGGCTGTCGAGTGCCGTCGGCGCGCCGGTGAGCGTGAAGGCGAAGCGAGCCGAGGGGCTCGGCGCGATCGGCCGCGCGGAAGGCATTGCCTGCTTCGCCGTTGCCATCGTGTCGGGCGACGGCGCATGAGCCCGGCAAAGCGGGGGCGGAAGCCGCCGCCGCGCACGGGTCCGCGTCGTGGGCCAGCACCGCAGCAGCAGCGCCGTCCGCCGGCGTCCGCGCGTGGCCTCGGGGGTGATCAGGTCGAGGGGCGGCAAGCGGTGCGCGAGCTGTTGCTCGGTGGCCGGCGCGTGCGCGAGCTGTGGGTCGCGACCGACCTCGACGAGGCGGGGGTCGTCGACGAGATCCTCGAGCTCGCTCGCGAGATGCGGGTGCCGGTGCGCGAGGTGAGTCGCAGCAAGATGGCGGCCGAGGCACGCACCGACGCGCCCCAGGGTGTGCTCGCGAAGGCAGCGCCGCTCAACGACGTCGAGCTCGACGAGCTCGCGCAGGCACGGTCACCGAGTGGCGCCAAGCCGTTCCTCATCGTCGCGGACGGCGTCACCGATCCGGGCAACCTGGGTGCTCTGCTTCGCAGCGCGTCATGCGCCGGCGCGACCGGCGTCGTGCTGCCACGGCACCGAGCGGTGCACGTGACCCCGACGGTCGCAAAGGCCGCGGCCGGGGCGATCGAGCACCTGCCGATGGCGCTCGTCGGTGGCATCCCCAACGCGCTCTCGCGTCTTCACGAGATGGGGGTTTGGGTCGTCGGGCTCGACATGGTCGCCGAGCGCACCCTCTTCGAGCTCGGCGATGTCGCGACTGAGCCGATCGCACTCGTGCTCGGATCTGAGGGCCATGGCCTCTCTCGGCTGACCCGTCAGCGCTGCGACCTGGTCGTTCGCATCCCCCTCGTCGGGCCGCTCGAGTCCCTGAACGTCGCGACTGCCGGCGCGTTGGCCTGTTACGAGATCACACGGCACCGCATTCCTCACGTCTGAACACCTGCCTGCCGATACTTCCTGGATGAACGTGCGCGCCCGACTCGTGCTGTCGAGCGGGCTCATGCTGTTCATCGAGTTGGCGTTGATCCGTTGGCTTTCCGCCAACGTCGTCCACCTGGGGTACTTCAGCAACTTCGTGTTGCTCGGATCGTTCCTCGGGGTGGGTCTCGGCTTCCTCAGGTGGAACCCCAACCGCGGGAAGCCGTACTACTTCCCGATCGCGCTCGCGCTTCTGGTCGTGTTCGTGGGCATCTTCCCCGTCGAGGTCGACCGCGGCGGGAGCGATGTCATCTTCTTCACGGCACTGACGACGAGTGGGCCGCCTTCCTGGCTGGTCCTCCCCGTCATCTTCTGCGCGGTCGCAGTGATCCTCGCGGGCCCGGGCGAGCTCGTGGCCGCGTGCTTCAACCAGCTCCCTCGGCTCGAGGCCTATCGGTGGGACCTGATCGGCAGCCTGCTCGGCATCTCGGCGTTCACCGTGCTCTCGTTCCTCCGCGCTCCTTCGATCGTGTGGGGCACCGTCGTCGCTGTCCTCACGCTGGTCCTTCTCGGCCCGAAGGCGCCTGTGCTCGTTCGCGGCGCTTCGGTGGCAGTGATCGTCGTGTTGCTCTTCGAGTGCCTCGCGCCCGGCGTCTCCTGGTCGCCGTACTACAAGGTCACGACGAAGAGCGACGGCGACTTCACGCGCGTCGACGTGAACGGTGTTCCCCATCAGGGCGTGATGCCGGTCGCGCAGCGCGTCGAGATCGACCCCCACTACCTCATTCCCTACGAGCGCATCGGTGACAACTCGCTCGAGAACGTGCTCATCATCGGGGCGGGCACAGGCACTGATGTTGCCCTCGCGCTGACGAAGGGCGCGCAGCACATCGACGCCATCGAGATCGATCCGCGGATCTACGAGATCGGCAAGGAGAAGAACCCCGATCACCCCTACGACGACCCGAGGGTCGACGTGCAGATCAACGACGGACGCGCGTTCCTCGAGCGCACGAACACCTCGTACGACCTGATCATCTTCGCGTTGCCCGACTCGATGACGCTCGTGGCCGGCAACAGCCAGCTCCGCCTCGAGAGCTACTTGTTCACGAAGGAAGCACTCGAGACCGCGCGTGACCACCTCGAGCCCGGCGGCGCGTTCGCGATGTACAACTACTACCGCGAAGACTGGCTCATCGGCCGGCTCGCGAACACCGCGGCTGCCGCCTTCGGTCACGATCCGTGCATCGACCTGCTGAGCACCGTGCGGGCCGTGATCGTGAGCGGGCTCACACCTGCCGATCAGACCTGCGGCACCGGCGAGGGAGCCGTCACGCGAGCGGAAGTGAGCGGCCCGGGCCCCGTCACCGACAGCCACCCCTTCCTGTACCTGAAGGGTGCGGGGATCCCGTCGATCTACCTGTGGGCCCTCGGGATGATCGTCGTGGTGAGCCTCGCCGCGGTGCGAGTCGTCGCAGGCCCGCTCCGCCGCATGCGGCCGTACGCCGACCTCTTCTTCCTGGGGGCCGCGTTCCTGTTGCTCGAGACGAAGTCGGTGACCGGCTTCGCGCTGCTGTTCGGCACCACCTGGGTCGTCAACGCGATCGTGTTCATGGGCGTGCTGCTGGCAGTGCTCGCCGCGGTCGAGGTCACGCGCCACTTCCGCACGCCTTCGTTGCCCGTCATGTACGCGCTGCTCGCGGCGAGCCTCGCTCTGTGCTGGGTGGTCCCGAACCACTGGCTGCTGTCGCTCGACTTGCCGGTTCGTCTCGTCGTGGCGCCTGCGCTCGCCTTCCTTCCGATCTTCTTCGCCAACGTCGTGTTCTCGAAGCGATTCGCGGACACGGCCGATGGCGCCACGGCGTTCGGCGCCAACCTCCTCGGCGCGATGGTCGGCGGCTGCCTCGAGTACACCGCGCTGGTGATCGGCTACCCGGCGTTGCTCGTCGTCGCCGGCTTGCTCTACCTCGCTGCGTTCGCCCTGCTGCCTCGTGGGGCTCGCGTCACTGCCGCCGTCGGCTGACACGCGACGCGACGGGCCGTCGAGCCCGAGGTGGGAATCGAACCCACGACCTGACGCTTACAAGGCGCCTGCTCTGCCGGCTGAGCTACTCGGGCGAAGCCCCGATTCTGCCTGGTCAGGAAGGCCGCGCCCGAGCCCTCCGACCTGGGGATGCTTGATTCGCGTGGGGTGGGCGGCAAGGCTGCCCGCGATGACCCTGACCGAACGGGAATGCTCGATCCTCGAGTTCGAACGCAGCTGGTGGACCGAGGCGGGCCCCAAGGAGCTGGCGATCCGCGAGCGCTTCGACCTTTCGGCCACTCGCTACTACCAGCTGCTCGCCGAGCTGGTCGACTCCGATGACGCCTTGGAGTACGACCCGTTGGTCATCCGGCGCCTGCGCCGCATGCGCGACCGGCGGCGGCGCGCCCGGTTCGAGGGGCCCTCGGTCTCCGAACCTCCCGGCCGGTGAGCCAACGCCGCCACGCCGCGTCAGACGGGTCGTTCGCAAAGTCAGCGGGCGGCGCAGCCGGCCGCGGACTCCTGCTCATCGCGATCGCCGTGATCGTCGGCGTCCTCTTGCTTCGCAACGGGTTCGACGACAACGGGGGTTCCGCCTCGGCCCCCGTGACCGACGGGGGGAGCACCGAGACGACGGTCTCGACGAACACGACCGCCGTTGGGGGCGGCAGCACCGACTCGACCGCGGCCACCACAGCACCGTCGGTGCGACCGCCGAACCAGGTGAAGGTGTTCGTCGCCAACGGGGCCGGCATCCAGGGCGCTGCGGGGAAGGCCGCCGACACCCTGAAAGCTGCCGGCTACGTGGCCGTTGCCGGCAATTCACCCAACCGTGTCCAGACCACGACCGTGTACTACACGGAGGGCTTCCAAGCCGAGGCCCAAGCTGTCGCCGCCTCACTCGGCGCGCCCGCCGAGGCGGTGCAACCGATGCCCACCCCGCCACCCGTCGCCGACATCCAAGGCGCGCAGGTGCTCGTGGTGCTCGGTCCTGACATCGCCGCGCCCGCGTAACGACGCTCGAAGTCGCGTCATCCGCATCGGAGGATGGCAGGCGCTGACCGCGCTCGTACGGTCGGCTCATGCGTGTCCAGGTCGATCGTGCCCTGAGCCCGACCCCCCACTCGTGTGGCATTGTCGAGCGCCCTGCTGACGGGAGGCGCTCGTGACGACCGACTTGGACACGCTGTCCATCAACACGATCCGCACGCTTTGCATGGACGCGATCCAGAAGGCGAACTCGGGCCATCCAGGCACACCGATGGGCATCGCGCCCGTCGCCTACTCGCTCTGGCAGCGAGTGATGCGGTTCGATCCCCAAGACCCGATCTGGCCGAACCGCGACCGGTTCGTGTTGTCGGAAGGTCACGCGTCGACGCTGTTGTGGGCGCTGCTGCATCTCACAGGAGTGCGCGCCGTCGATCCCGAGTACGAGATCCTCGGGCAGCCCGCGGTCTCGCTCGACGATCTGAAGACCTTCCGCCAGCTCGACTCGAAGTGCCCCGGCCATCCCGAGTACCGCTGGACGAGCGGCGTCGAGACGACGACCGGTCCGCTCGGTCAGGGCGTCGCGACGTCGGTGGGCATGGCGATCGGTGGGCAATGGCTCGCCGCCCGCTACAACCGCGAGGGCTTCCCGATCTTCGACTTCGACGTCTACGCGCTCGCGGGTGACGGCTGCATGATGGAGGGCGTCTCGTCCGAGGCGGCATCGCTCGCAGCGCACCAGCGGCTCTCGAACCTCTGCTGGATCTACGACTCGAACCGCGTGACCATCGAGGGTCACACGAACATCGCCTTCACCGAGGATGTCGCGGCGCGATTCATGGCGTACGGCTGGAACGTCACGACCGTCGCCGACGCGAACGACCTCGACGCGATCAAGCGCGCGTTCCATACGTTCAAGGCCGAGCGTGACCGCCCCACGATCATCGTCGTGCACAGCCACATCGGCTACGGCTCTCCGGTGGAGGACTCACCCAAGGCGCACGGCGAGCCGTTCGGTGTGGAGGGCTGCAAGGCCACGAAGCGGTTCTTCGGCTTCCCCGAGGATGAGGACTTCTTCATCCCCGACGGCGTGTACGAGCACTTCGCCGCCGGCATCGGTTCGACGGGTCGCGAGGCACGCGACGTCTGGCACACGATGTTCGAGAAGTACCGGGTCGAGAACCCCGAGCTCGCCGACGAGATCGAGCGCATCCAACGTCGAGACCTGCCGACGGGCTGGGAGTCGTCGCTGACGGCATTCCCCGCGGACGAGAAGGGGTATGCGAGCCGCGACTCGTCCGGACGGGTGCTCAACGCGATCGCCCAAGCGATCCCGTGGGTCGTGGGTGGCTCGGCCGACCTCTCGCCTTCGACGAAGACGAACCTCACCTTCGACGGCGCCGGCGACTTCCAGGCCGAGAGCCGCGGTGGGCGCAACCTCCATCTCGGCGTGCGTGAGCACGCCTCGGCTGCCATCGCGAACGGCATGGCCCTCACGAAGCTGCGGTCGTACTGGTCCGGGTTCCTGATCTTCTCCGACTACGCGAGGGGCGCGATCCGCCTCTCGGCGTTGATGGAGATCCCCGTCGTGCACATCTTCACGCACGACTCGATCGGCGTCGGCGAGGACGGCCCGACGCATCAGCCGGTCGAGCAGCTCGCGTCGCTCCGCGCGATGCCGGGGCTCCTCGTGTTCCGTCCCGCTGACGCGAACGAGGTCGTCGAGACCTGGCGCATCTTGCTGGGCCTGCACGACGAGGCGTCAGTCCTCGTCCTGTCGCGGCAGAACCTTCCGACGCTCGATCGCTCGGTGTTCGCTCCGGCGGCCGGCGTCGCGAAGGGCGCATACGTGCTCGCCGATGCTCCCGATGGCAAGCCCGACGTGATCCTCCTCGCAACTGGCTCAGAGGTGCACCTTGCGCTCGCCGCCCGAGACGAGCTCGCCTCGACCGGCATCAACGCACGAGTGGTCAGCATGCCGTGCTGGGAGCTCTTCGATCGTCAACGGAAGGAGTATCGCGACGAGGTGCTGCCCCCTTCGGTCAAGGCCCGCGTCGCGATCGAGCAGGCATCGACCCTGGGGTGGGACCGGTACGTCGGTGACGGTGGGGCGGTCATCGGCATGAACACCTTTGGCGCGTCCGCGCCGTTGAAGCACCTCCTCGAGAAGTTCGGCTTCACCCCCGATCGCGTCGCGCAGATCGCGCGCGAGCGCGTCGCAGCCGGAAAGGACAGCGCATGAAGGCCACGGAGACCCTCCACGACCAAGGTCAGAGCCTGTGGCTCGACAACATCACCCGGTCGATGCTCGACAACGGTGCGGTGCAGCGCTACATCGACCGCTATTCGGTGACGGGCCTCACCTCGAACCCGTCGATCTTCGACAAGGCGATCTCATCGGGGGACTACGACGACGCGATCCGCGAGAAGGCCAAGGCGGGGCTGTCGGGGGAGGAGCTGTTCTTCGAACTCGCCATCGAAGACCTGCAGCGCGCGGCTGACCTCTTCCTCCCGATCCACGAACGGACGCACGGCATCGACGGCTGGTGCTCGCTCGAGGTGTCGCCTGAGCTCGCCTACGACACCGAGAAGACGGTCGCCGCCGCGAAGGACCTCCACGAGCGGGCCGGGCGTCGCAACCTCTTCATCAAGATCCCCGGCACCGATGAGGGCCTCCCCGCGATCGAAGAGGCGATTGCAGCCGGTGTGCCCGTGAACGTCACGCTCCTCTTCGACGAGGCGCACTACCGCGCCGCCGCCGATGCGTACATGAAGGGGATCGAGAGGCGCGTCGCCCACAACCAAGATCCGTTCGTCGGGTCGGTGGCCTCGGTGTTCATCTCCCGCTGGGACTCGTCCGTGAGCGAGAGCGTTCCCGACGATCTGAAGAACGACCTCGGCCTCGCGATCGGGCTCGACGTGTATCGCGCGTACAGAGAGCTGAAGGCCTCGGATCGCTGGCTGCGCCTCGAGAACAGAGGGGCGAAGATGCAGCGGCTGCTCTGGGCGAGCACGGGCACCAAGGACCCGAACGCACCCGACACGCTCTACGTCCACGGCCTCGCCGCACCGTTCACCATCAACACGATGCCCGACAAGACGCTCGAGGCGTTCCACGACCACGGCGAGGCGGGCGCCCCGATGCCACCCGACGGCGGCGACTGCGACGCGCTGTTCGAGCGATTCGAGGCCGCGGGGGTCGACCTGACCTCGTTGGCAGCGAAGCTGCAGTCCGATGGGGCTCGATCGTTCGTCGACGCGTGGACAGATCTCATGCAGGCGATCGAGCAGAAGAGCGCGTCGGTGGCGTGATGGCGACTGCACTGCGTGACCGTCCGGCGTGGAAGGCACTCGAGCAGCACCACGCCGAGATCGGCGGGACGCACCTCCGCGACCTGTTCGCCAGCGATGCGGGCCGCGGTGAGCGCCTGACGGCCGAGGCCGTCGGGCTCTACCTCGACTACTCGAAGAACCGCGTCACCGACGAGACGATGCGCCTGCTCCTCCAGCTCGCCGAGGAGTCGGGGCTCCGCGAGCACACCGAGAAGATGTTCACCGGCGAGCGGATCAACGTGTCCGAGAACCGCTCAGTGCTGCACGTCGCGCTCCGAATGCCGAAGGGCACGTCGCTCGTCGTGGACGGTGTCGACGTGGTCGCAGAGGTGCACGAGGTCCTCGACCGGATGAGCGCGTTCTCCGACCGGGTGCGGTCAGGCGAGTGGAAAGGCCACACCGGCAAGCCCATCAAGCACGTCGTGAACGTCGGCATCGGTGGCTCCGACCTCGGGCCGGTCATGGCCTACGAGGCACTGCGCCACTACTCCAAGCGCGACATGACCTTCCGCTTCGTCTCGAACGTCGACTCGACCGACTTCGCCGAAGCGACACGCGACTTGGCCGCGGACGAGACGCTCTTCATCATCTGCTCGAAGACGTTCACGACACTCGAGACCCTGACCAACGCGCACACCGCACGGGCATGGGCGCTCGAGCAGCTCGGCGACGAGTCCGCCATCGCCAAGCACTTCGTCGCGGTCTCCACGAACGCGGAGAAGGTCGCCGAGTTCGGCATCGACACCGACAACATGTTCGGCTTCTGGGACTGGGTCGGCGGCCGGTACTCGATGGACTCCGCGATCGGCCTCTCGACGATGCTCGCCGTCGGACCCGATGGGTTCAAGGAGATGCTCGCGGGCTTCCACGACATGGACACGCACTTCCGGACGGCGCCGCTCGCGCAGAACCTGCCCGTGATCATGGGTCTGCTCGCGCTCTGGTACGGCGACTTCTTCGACGCGCAGACCGTCGGCGTGATGCCCTACGAGCAGTACTTGAAGCGCTTCCCCGCGTACCTGCAGCAGCTCACGATGGAGTCGAACGGCAAGCACGTCACGATCGAGGGGACGCACGTCGACTACCAGACCGGCGCGGTCTTCTGGGGCGAGCCCGGCACCAACGGGCAGCACAGCTTCTACCAGCTGATCCATCAGGGCACGAAGCTCATCCCTGTCGACCTCATCGGGTTCGGCAAGACGCTCAACCCGATCGGCGACCACCACGACATCCTGTCCTCGAACGTCTTCGCGCAGGCCGAGGCGCTCGGATTCGGGAAGACCGAGCAGGAGGTGCGCGCGGAAGGTACGGCCGAGGCCGTGGTGCCGCACCGCGTGATGGAAGGCAACCGACCGACCAACGTCATCCTCGCCGAGGTGCTCACACCGCACGTGCTCGGCGCGCTCGTCGCCCTCTACGAACACAGCGTGTTCACCCAGGGCGTCATCTGGAGCATCGATTCGTTCGACCAGTGGGGGGTCGAGCTCGGCAAGGTGCTCGCGGCCCGGATCATCCCGGAGCTCGAGAGCGCGCAAGAGCCTCCTCTGAACCACGACTCGTCGACGAACGCGCTGATCCGGAAGTACCGCGCGCTCAAGCGCTAGTCAGACGTTTGGAGTGCTGATCTCCCGATGCTCGATCTCGTCGCCTCGGGCGACGATCACCGTCGCGACCATCGACGGTGGGAACAGCCCGTGCTCCACGACCCCCGGCGTCGACGCGAGCAGCAGCGCGAGCGCCTCGACGTCGGTGACGAGCCCGTGATAGTCGGCGATGACGCCGCCGTCAGGGCTTCGGGGCACATCGCGCAACCTGACGTCACCGAGCCGATGGACCGTCGCGGTGAGCCCGAACTCGAGCAGCTCGAGCGGTATCGGGCCGTGGATCGTCGGCACTGGCTTCGACGAGTCGGCGATGACGACGAAGCGATCGGCCGCTGCGGCGACGAGCTTCTCGCGGGTGTGCGCGGCGCCGCCTCCCTTCACGAGCCAGCCGTCGGGAGCGATCTGATCGGCGCCGTCGATCGTGATGTCGAAGCGGTCGATCTCGTCGAACGACTCGACCCGCAGCCCGAGCTCAGATGCCGCCTTCTCCGTACGCGGGGACGTTGCGACGCAGCGGATGTCGAGCTGGCGCCGGGCGAGCGCGGGCAGCAGGTACGCCACTGTCGAGCCCGTGCCGAGCCCGACGGTCATCCGGTCTTCCACGAGCTCCGCCGAGGCCTCGGCCGCGAGCCGCTTCTCTTCTTCCACGATCGCCATGACCGCGGGAACCTACCTGACAGATTGCGAGCGGACCATGAAGCATGAGATCCCCGACGACCACGTCATCGTCCTCTTCGGAGCGACCGGCGACCTCGCGAAGCGCAAGCTGCTTCCGGGCTTGTACCACCTCGCGTCGGCGGGGCTGCTGCCCAAGCGCTACCGGATCATCGGCACGTCACCTGCGAGCTTCGCGATCTCCCCGGCGCAGTTCCGGAAGCACGCCAAGGACTCGATCCGTGAGTTCGGCATCGTCAAGCCGTCGGGCGACACGTGGAAGACGTTCGAAGCCGCGCTCGACTTCGGCGCGGCCGATCCCGACAATCCCGCACCGCTCGTCGAGGCGGTTGCGAAGGCGAAGAAAGCGATCGGCGGGCAGCCGAGGCTCCTGCACCACCTCGCGGTCCCACCGGTCGCGTTCGGCTCGGTGGTGTCGATGCTCGGCGCGACCGGGCTCAACAAGGACGCGCACGTCATCATCGAGAAGCCGTTCGGCTACGACCTCGAGAGCGCTCGCGCCCTGAACGCGACCGTGCACGCCGTGTTTGACGAGTCGTGCATCTTCCGCATCGACCACTTCCTCGGGAAGGAGGCGATCGACAACATCCTGGCGTTTCGATTCGCGAACGGGCTGTTCGAGCCCATCTGGAATCGCAACCACGTGAGCTACGTGCAGATCGACGTGCCCGAGACGCTGTCCATCGAGGGACGGGCCGAGTTCTACGACAAGACCGGCGCGTACCGCGACATGATCGTGACCCACCTGTTGCAGGTGCTCGGCTTCGTCGCCATGGAGCCGCCGTCGTCGCTCAGCGCCAAGGCGCTGCGCGACGAGAAGGTGAAGGTCTTCGAATCGATGCGCCCGCTCGACGTGAGCCAAGTCGTGCGGGGGCAGTACAAGGGCTACCGGGACGAGCCAGGTGTGGCGAAGCGATCGCAAACCGAGACGTTCATCGCCGCGAAGGTTGTCGTCGACAACTGGCGGTGGCACGGCGTGCCGTTCTTCCTCCGAACGGGCAAGAGCCTCGCCCAGAGTCGCCAGGTCATCACGATCGGGTTCCACGGCCCGGCGCTCAAGATGTTTCCTGTGAATGTCGCCGCGACCCACGGGAGTCGTCGCAACGAGCTCGTGATCGACTTCAAGGACCCCGGCTCGATCACCGCGTGCTTCCTCATCAAGGAGCCGGGCGCGCAGATGCAGCTCGCCGAGGTCGACATGGCGTTCCGCTACACCGACTCGTGGGCCGCGGCGAACAACCTCGAGGGCTACGAGCGGCTCATCCTCAACGCGATGCTCGGCGACCAGGCACTGTTCACGCGCTCCGACGGCATCGAGAGGTTGTGGGAGATCTCCATGCCGCTCCTGGACAACCCCCCGCCGGTGCAGCCGTACGCACCGGGGTCATGGGGCCCTGACTCGATCAAGCAGCTCATCGCACCGTTCCAATGGCGACTTCCGGAGTGAGGTGATCGTGATGAAGCTCGGCTACGACAAACCGCTCTACCTCATGGCCTTCGACCATCGGGGCTCGTTCGAGAAGGGCCTGTTCGGCTCGACCCCGCCGATCTCCGCCGAGGTGCATGCCGGCATCGTCGACGCGAAGCAGATCATCTACGAGGGCTTCCTCCGCGCGGTCGATCAGGGCGCGCCGCGCGTCGGTGCGGGCGTCCTCGTCGACGAGGAGTACGGAGCCGGTGTTGCTCGCGCGGCGACGGCGGCCGGGTTCGCGTTGGCGATGCCGGTCGAACGATCGGGCCAAGAGGAGTTCGACTTCGAGTACGGCGAGGATTTCGGCGCGCACATCGAGGCGTTCGACCCGACGTTCGCCAAGGTCCTCGTTCGGTACAACCCGGAGGGAGACGCGGCGCTGAACGAGCGGCAGACCGAGCGGCTCCGACGCTTGAGCGACTGGCTGCACGAGCGGGACCGTCGGTTTCTCTTCGAGCTGCTCGTGCCGGCCACACCCGCGCAGATGACCGCGTGCGATGGGGACGCGGGCCGCTATGACCGCGAGGTGAGGCCTCGGCTGTTGCTCGAGATCGTGGTGGCGATGCAGGCCGCCGGTGTCGAGCCCGACGTGTGGAAGATCGAAGGGCTCGATTCCCGCGCGGACTGCGAGAAGGTCGCCGACCTCGGCCGGTCAGGTGGGCGCGACGGCGTCGTGTGCGTGGTGCTCGGCCGCGGCGCCGACGAGCCGAAGGTGATCGAATGGCTGCAGGTCGCCGCTCCGGTGCGAGGCTTCGACGGATTCGCGGTGGGCCGCACGATGTGGCAAGACGCGCTCGAGAAGTTCCTGGCAGGAACCTTGACTCGTGACGGCGCGGTGGGGCAGATCGCCGACCGCTACCACGAGACCTCCGCCGCGTATGGAGCCGCCGCCTGAGTGCGACGATGGCAGCGTGCGCGTCGTCGCTGCGATCGACAAGTTCCGCGGCACGGCGACCGCGGCCGACGCAGCCGCGGCCGTGTGCCGCGGCGCGGCCAAGGCCGGCTGGGAGTGCGACGCGCGTCCCATGGCCGATGGCGGCGAGGGCACGCTCGACGCGCTGGGAGGTGCGAACCGCCGCACCACGGTGATGGATCCGCTCGGCGACGCGGTCGACGCCGAATGGCGGCTGGCGCGCCGCACAGCGGTGATCGAGATGGCGCGTGCGTCGGGGTTGGCACTCGTCGGCGGCGCGGAGGGCAACGATCCGATCGCGGCGTCGACCCATGGCACGGGCGAGCTCATCGCGGCCGCGCTCGAGGCGGGAGCGAGTCGAGTGATCGTCGGTGTCGGTGGCTCCGCGACGACCGACGGCGGGCTCGGGGCGCTCCGTGCGATCTTCCCGCCGGCGCGTCTTCGGGGTGTCGAGATGTTGGTCGCTTGCGACGTGCGCACGAAGTTCGTCGATGCGGCCGAGGTGTTCGGGCCGCAGAAGGGCGCGACACCCGCGCAGGTCGAGCTGCTGCGAAGGCGGCTCGAGCGGCTGGCGCAGATCTACATCGAGGACTACGGCGTCGACGTCCGAGACATCGAGAGCAGTGGCGCCGCGGGTGGGCTCGCGGGAGGACTGGCGGCTATCGGCGCAAGCCTCGTCTCAGGGTTCGATCTCGTCGCGAGCGAGACCGAGCTGCTCGACGCGATCGAGGAGGCAGACCTCGTCATCACCGGGGAGGGCTTCGTCGACGCGCAGTCGTTCGAGGGCAAGGTCGTCGGGGGAGTGGCCGAGCTCGCAGCTTCTGTCGGCGTCCCCGTGCTGGTCGTGGCCGGCGAGGTGTTCGACGGTTGCGAAGCGAAGGTGCCGGCAGTGTCGCTCGTCGCGCGGTTCGGGCGAGAGCGCGCCATGGACGACACGCTCGCGTGCATCGAAGAAGCAGTCGCGGAGAAGCTGTCGAGCTAGGCGACTCGGGCTAGCGACGCTCGGGCTAGCGACGCTCGCGGGGGCCCATGGCCAAGCGGACCGCGGCGTAGACGACGATGCCGATCAGCGCGAGCTTCACGCCGGTGAACAGAAGGCCGGTGACGAAGCGGAGCAGCCACAGCGCACCGAGCACCGCGAGGACGCCGATGACGATCGCTCCGGCGCCGATCGACGGCCTCTCTGGCTGTTGGGGCTTCCGGGGCTCGAGCTGACCCACGGCGGCAGCGTATCGCCGGCGTCAGGCGCTGCGTCGGCGGTACTCGGCGAGCTCGATGAGCGGGGGCCGATCAGCGGTCTCGACCAGCACGGGCTCGCTGCCCGGGCGCACCAGGGGTCGGGGCAGTCCATGGGGGAGGGTGACGCCGGCGCGGCTGAGGACCGTCTGCATGATGGCCATGGCCTGGGGCGACAGCTCCTCGAGCGAACGGTTGCGGTGCACGCGGGTGCCGAGGTCGACCTGGGCGATCACGTCCATCCCGAAGTTCGCGCTGATGTCGATGAGGAGGGCGAGATCGACCCCGTAGCCAGTGGCGAAGGGCAGCTGCTCGAGGATCTCGCGGCGGCCCGCGTACTCGCCTCCGAGCGGTTGCACGATCGTCGAGAGGTGAGGGAAGAACAGCGACACGAGGGGTCGAGCGACGAGCTCGGTGACGCGGCCTCCCTCACCGTGGCGGCCGTCGAGCGGACGGTCGTAGTAGCCCTTCACGAACCCGACGTCGCTGCGCGTCAGCAGCGGACCGACGAGCCCGAGCACGAAGCGCGCGCCGAAGTTGCGGATGTCGGCGTCGCACCACACGATGATGTCGCCTTCGGCTGCGAACACCGATCGCCAGAGCGCGTCACCCTTCCCGCCGAGGTCGTCGAACGCGGGGAGGATCTCCTCGGTGCTCACGACGCGAGCGCCGGCATCGGCCGCACGCTTGGCGGTGCCGTCGACCGAGCGGTCGTCGATGACGAGGATCTCGTCGACCAGGCGCGTGCGCTCCACCAGCTCGCGCTGGACGAGATCGACGATCGCGCCGACCGTGTCCTCCTCGTCGCGGGCAGGAAGACAGAACGAGATCGTCGTGTCGTGCTTCGCTGCGACGAGGCGCGACAAGTCGAAATCGCAGAAGTGGAAGGCGCGTACCACGGGGGCTGGCACGGCGCCATGGTCCCTTGCCAACCGTGCTTCCCGCAAGGCGGCCCCGGTGGAGAGCGCTCTCCGGCCAACTTGTACCCACGCGCGCCCGATCGGGCGTCTGCAGGTACGAGTGGTCACGTCCGATCGCATCCTTCGGCCCACTTGTACCTCTGGGTGCCCGTTCGGGCGTCTGCCGGTACAAGTGGATCGGCTCCTGATCCTCTCGGGAATGTCACACCCTTTCGTACGCTCACACGTGCATGGATGCAGCCGGCGCCGAGCGCGCTGTGGCTGCGCTCGCGGCCTCGCAGCACAGTGCTTTCGGCAGACGCCAGGCCGCCTCAGTCGGGATGTCCGCGAAGATGATCGCGGCGCGCATTCGGTCCGGGGTGCTGTCAGAACCGATTCCCGGGGTACTCGTGTTCACGGCGGCGCCGAAGACATGGCGGCAGCAGCTCGTCCTCCCGACGCTTAGTGCGTCAGGCGATGCAGTGGCGTCGTTCCGGGCCGCGGGCGCGTTGCACGAGCTCGATGGGGTCGAGGCTGGCTTGCTCGATGTGAGCGTCGGTCCGTCGCGACACCTTCGTGCGCCGGGCTACGTGGTCCACCGCGTGGCAGTGCTCGAGCGGTGCGACCTGACGAAGGTCGACGGGATCCCCTGCACGAACATCGCCCGCACCCTTTGCGATCTCGGCGCCGTCGTCTCGCAAGACAAGGTCGAGCAAGCTCTCGACGATGCCCTTCGGCGTGGAGTGAGCGAACGATGGATCCGCGAAACCCTGGCTCGGGTTGATCGTCCCGGCCCGAGCGGCACGGCGACGCTTCGGCGCATCTTTGAACTTCCCGACCGGTCAGGCGCGTTGCCTGACAGCTGGTTCGAACGGCTCGTCGAGCGCCTGCTTGCGAGCACAGTGCTTCCTCCACCGGTGCGGCAGCATCGAGTGGCCGAAACCGATGGCACCCGGGTCGCATACCTCGACCTCGCGTGGCCTGAGGTCGGTCTCGCCGTCGAGCCCTCGGGGGCGAAAGGCCACGCGGGTGATCGCAACCGGCGCCGAGATCATGCACGTGACTTCTGGCTCGCGACCGAGAGCTGGGAGGTGCTCTACGCGCTCTGGGCCGACCAACGAGATCCTGAGCGCTTCTGCCGCTCCGTCGAGAAGGTGTATCTCCGCCGCCTGCGAGCGCGGACCGTGGCATGAGCCCAGTGGAGAGTTGGAGGAGTCGTCGCGGGGGGCCGCTACGCTGCCCGACCGATGAGCGTCACCGTGCGAGTCCCCACCACGTTGCGTCCCGCGACCGGCGGCGTCGCCGAGGTCAAGGTCGAGGGCGCAACCCTGTCCGAGGTGCTCGACAACCTCGAGGCCGCGCATCCCGGCTTTCGCGATCGCATCTTCGACGGTGAGGGAAACCTGCGCCGGTTCGTGAACCTGTTCGTGGCCGATGACGACGTGCGGTTCCTGCAGGGCCTCGACACGCCGGTGCCCGACGGCGAGACGGTGTCGATCATCCCCGCGGTCGCGGGCGGCTAGCCGCCAACCGGCTAAGCCGCGAGTCCCAACACCTCGAGCAGGTCTGGCCTCCCGGGCCCTAGCACCGGCTCGGGCGGCCGGCTCTCTCTGTCGTTCCACACGGCGAGCACACGGGCCCCGATGTCGGGATCGCTGATCAGCGTGTCGGGCGGCACCAGCAGGTTGAACGTGCGCACGAACGCGCGGAACACCTCGGGATCGGTGCGCATCGCAGGAGCGAGGCCCTCGCGCAGCACCGACCTCATGAACGCTCGGGGATCGTCGGGGTCGTCGATGTCTTCGCCCGCGAGCAGCGCGGCCGCGATGCGCCGGGATTCGGCGTCCTGGACGACCGACGACCGGTACCACGGCAGCAGGTGCTCCTCGGTGAGCGCGTGCAAGGCCAAGGCTTGCGCGGTCAGGTCGTCCGCGTGGTCGCGGACGACGCCCGCGAGCAGATGCGCGTGCCAGAACCCGGTGGAGCACCCCCGCCCGTACAGCGGGTTCGTGCAGACGCTCGCATCGCCGATCGCATGCACGCCGAGAGCCAGCGGCTTGCCGTCGACGACGAACGTACGCAGTCGGTTGAGCAGCCCCGCCATCAGGTGGACGCCCGTGATCGGCCGTGAGATCGCCGGATCCACCCATGCCTGCGTCGCGGGGAGCAACGTGGCCGTCGCGTCGAACGCCTCGAGCGTGCTCAGCGCGGTGCGCAGGACGCCGTCTTCGGTCGGTGTCGCGAGCGTGATCGAGAACGTGCCGTTGTCGCCTTGGAAGATCGCGTACTTCAGGTAGCCGAGGTCGCCGCCGATCGGCCCGTCGCGCGGCGGCGGCTCCGCTCCGGGCAAGAGCTCGTAGAAGCGGGAGTAGTAGACGATGCCGGTGTCCTCGACTTCCTCGGGGACCGGATCTGTCCCGATCGCCGCGAGCCAGTCGGGGAGCGTCGACCGCCGGCCGCCCGCGACGATCGTGAGGTCGGCAGGGATCGTCCCCGCGCTCGTCACGACTCCGGTGACGACAGGCACTCCGTCGGCACCTGGCTCCGCGCGCAGCCCCTCGACGGCGACACCGTCGCGGATCGTGCAGCGGTCGCTTGCGAGCACCGAGCGCCTGAGCACCCACTCGAACGTGGTGCGCCGGCACGCGAGCATCACGAGCTCGTCGTCGTTCGCGCGTGGCGACCGGTCGGTCATGGTCGGCGGCAGGTTCTCGGTCATCCGGATCTCGGTCGCGCCGGCGTCGAGCAGATCGGCCAGCACGTCGGGATACGAGCCGCGGAGCAGGCCGTAGAGCCGGGCGAGGAAGGCATGGCTGTGCCGGACCTGGGGGGCGCCCCGGCGGTCCCACTCGAAGGCCGACATGGGATCGGGAGGCAATGGCGTCGCGTCTCGCTCGACCAGCGTGACCTCGTGACCGTCGCGACTCAGCGCGAGGGCGGCCCCCAAACCCGACACCCCGGCACCCACCACCACGATCTTCTTGCTCTCGAACCCCACGACGATTGAAGGTACATGGCCCGTGCGAGGTTGCAGGTCGGCTCCGACCGTGGTTTGCTGTTAGCACTCACGACCCGAGAGTGCTAACTGCCGCTCTGGCCCAATCCTCGGCGACAGAGCGAACCGAACTGGCTCCCAACGGAGGGACACCACATGGCCAAGACCATCGCTTTCGACGAGCACGCTCGCCGAGGCCTCGAGGCGGGCATGAACAAGCTCGCCGACGCGGTACGCGTCACCCTCGGCCCCAAGGGCCGCAACGTCGTGCTCGAGAAGAAGTGGGGCGCTCCCACGATCACCAACGACGGTGTGTCGATCGCCAAGGAGATCGACCTCGAGGACCCCTACGAGAAGATCGGCGCCGAGCTGGTCAAGGAAGTCGCCAAGAAGACCGACGACGTCGCTGGTGACGGCACCACGACGGCCACCGTCCTCGCGTGGGCGATGGTCCGCGAGGGCCTCCGCAACGTCGCCGCCGGCGCCAACCCGATGTCCCTGAAGAAGGGCATCGAGGCCGCCGTCGAGGCCGCCGTCGCGAGCATCAAGGAGCTCGCCGTCGAGGTCGACTCGAAGGAGCAGATCGCCCAGGTCGCGTCGATCTCGGCTGCTGACGAGGAGATCGGCCAGATGATCTCCGAGGCGATCGACAAGGTCGGCAAGGACGGTGTGATCACCGTCGAGGAGAGCCAGACCTTCGGCATGGAGATGGATCTCGTCGAGGGCATGCGCTTCGACAAGGGCTACATCTCGCCGTACTTCGTCACCGATCCCGAGCGGATGGAGGCCGTCCTCGAGGACCCGTACATCCTCCTCGTCGGCTCGAAGATCTCGTCGGTCCGCGACCTCCTGCCCGTGCTCGAGAAGGTCATGCAGTCCGGCCGCCCACTCGCGATCATCGCCGAGGACGTCGAGGGTGAGGCGCTTGCCACGCTCGTCGTCAACAAGATCCGCGGCACGTTCAAGTCGGTCGCCGTCAAGGCCCCCGGCTTCGGCGAGCGTCGTAAGGCGATGCTCCAGGACATGGCGATCCTCACCGGCGGTCAGGTCATCACCGAAGAGGTCGGCCTGAAGCTCGAGAACGTCACGCTCGACCTGCTCGGCCGGGCCCGCAAGGTCGTCGTCACCAAGGACGAGACGACGATCGTCGAGGGCGCGGGCTCCGAGGACGACATCAAGGGCCGCATCAACCAGATCAAGACCGAGATCGAGAACACCGACTCCGACTACGACCGCGAGAAGCTGCAGGAGCGCCTCGCCAAGCTGTCGGGCGGCGTCGCGATCCTGAAGGTCGGCGCAGCCACCGAGGTCGAGCTCAAGGAGAAGAAGCACCGCATCGAGGATGCGGTCAGCACGACCAAGGCCGCCATCGAGGAGGGCGTCGTGCCCGGCGGTGGCGTTGCGCTCCTGCGCAGCCAGGCCAAGGTCAACGAGCGCGCCAACACGCTGAGCGGTGACGAGGCGACGGGTGCCCGCATCGTGGCCAAGTCGCTCGAGGCGCCGATCAAGCAGATCGCGGAGAACGCCGGCCTCGAGGGTGGCGTCGTGATCGAGAAGGTGCGTCAGCTCGAGGGCAAGAGCGAGGGCCTCAACGCCGCTACGGGCGCCTACGAGGATCTCGTGAAGGCCGGCATCATCGACGCCGCCAAGGTCACGCGCTCGGCGCTGCAGAACGCAGCCTCGATCGCCGCGCTCTTCCTCACGACCGAGGCCGTCATCGCCGACAAGCCCGAGGAGCACTCCCACGGCGGCGGCATGCCCGGCGGAGGAATGGAAGACTTCTAAGCAATCCGAAGGAAGTCGGGTGGGTGTTCGCACTCACCCGACTTCTTCGATTTTCGGGCGATGATGGACCGGTGGCAGACCTGCACCCGATGATCGAGCCGCTGGCGTTCTTGCTCGGCACGTGGTCGGGCCAGGGCGTGGGGGAGTACCCGACGATCGAGACGTTCCCGTATCTCGAGACCGTCACGTTCGACCACGTCGGCAAGCCGTACCTCTCCTATGTGCAGCGCACGACGCACCCCGATGGCACCCCGACGCACGGCGAGCTCGGGTTCTGGCGGTTGCCCTCCCCGAACAGCGTCGAGCTCGTCGCAATCCACCCGTTCGGTGCGACGGAGATGGCTGTCGGCTCGTTGTCGGGATCGACGATCGACCTGCAGTCGATGTCGGTCGTGTCGACGCCTGCGGCGAAGGTCGTCACCGGCGTCGAACGCACTCTCACGGTCGACGGCGATGTCCTGCGCTACACCGTGCGGATGGCTGCAGTCGGTCAACCGATGACCCACCACCTCTCCGCCGAGCTCCGCCGCGCCTGACTCGCGATGCGCCGTGTCGACGTCACCACCTGGTCGCTGGAGATGCGCGACCGCTCGCTACTTCGCCCAGCGGGCGCGCCGAAGATCCCGATCGCGATCGAGCAGGCGGTCGAGCCCCAACCCGAGCTGAACCGGTTCCTCTACACGGCGGTCGGCGGCGACTGGTACTGGCTGGGGCGCCTGCCGTGGACCTACGAGCGGTGGACGATGTGGCTCGACCGTCCCGAGGTCGAGACCTGGGTGGCCCGCAGCGGAGGAAGCCCCGCCGGGTACTTCGAGCTCGAGCGCCAGGACGGCACCGAGGTCGAGATCGCGTACTTCGGCCTCATGCCCCAGTTCATCGGCCGGGGCGCCGGAGGGCACCTCCTCACCGTCGCGCTCGAGCGGGCATGGGCGATCCCCGAGGTCAGGAGGGTCTGGGTGCACACGTGCAGCCTCGATCACCCCTCCGCGCTGGCCAACTACCAAGCGCGCGGCCTCGAGATCTTCGCCGTCGAGATGGAGAGCCACGACCTGCCCGACCGGCCTCCGGGGCCCTGGCCTGGGGCCAATTCGGCCCCGCGCGATACCGGCACCTCGCGTTTCGACCGATAATGACGCATGGCCATGGGGGTCCGGCGATTCGCGCTCGTGGCAGTCGTGGGCGCTGTCGCGGCCGCATCGACGTCCTGCGCGAGCTCGGGCTTCACGTACGTGAAGAACAGCGGCGAGGGCGCGTACTTCAAGGTCCCCGAGGACTGGAAGCTCTACAAGCTCGACCCCAACGCGCTTCCTGACGATCGGCCGTTCCCCGACGGCGCTGATCAGCAGCTCGCGGACGGGCCCTGGCGGGTCGTGTTCGACAGCGACGCGAAGCCCGACGTCACCCACTTCCAGGACGACATCCCCGAGGCCGTCGTCGGCCAGGCCGAGATCAGCCCGATCGGCCAGAGCGTCAGAGATCAGGTGTCGAACGTCGACCTCCGGGCGCTCGCGCTCGACGGCACCGCTGACCCGATCGCGCTGTACGAGCAGGGCAGCACCGACATCGAGATCGTGAAGTACGAGCAGCTCACCACCGGCGAGGGCCTCCGCGGCAACCGCATCGTCCTCAACAAGCTGGTCAACGGCAGCTACGTGACGATCGATCAGATCGCGCTTGTCGATCCGGGCACCACTACCTTGTACCGGTTCCTCGTCAAGTGCTCATCGAAGTGCTATCTGCAGCATCGGAGCGAGATCGACACTGTGGTCGACTCGTGGCAGATCAGGAAGAAGAGCTGACATGAGCATCGCCTGGCCCGATCCGTCGCCGCCTCCCCCTCCGCCTCCCCCGCCCGTCCACGTGCCGGTGCCAGCGGTCGAGGTGAAGCACACCCGCAAGAAGCTGGCGTTCTGGGACCGCTCGAAGATCCTGATCTTCATCGCGTTGCTGTTCGCGTTCCTCGTGTGGAACGACATGGCGGACAACCCGATCATCCCGTTCCGCGACGCGCTGCGCGAGACGGCCCGGGCGAAGTGGTGGTTCTTCCTCGCCTTCGTGCTCGAGCTCGTTCGCCAGATCCACTACGTGATCTGCGAGCACTCCGCTCGTTACAACATGTTCTGGGAAGACAAGGTGTTCGGCCGCTGGAACAAGCGCGCCGACCGCATGAACCCCTGGACGCGCTTCCGCATCGCGCGGGCCTTCAAGTTCGTGTTCGTCAGCATCGTGCTCTGCGTGTTCTTCGCCGGCCGGTGGGACGTCACCCCGGTCGAGGCGTTCTTCCAGGCGCCGTCACGGATCTACGACATCCTCTTCTCGACCGCGCAGGGTCTTCCGTTCATCTTCCAGATCGTCATGCTGCTCGGCCTCGCCGTGGGGCAGTTCGTCGCGATCTTCTGGTTCCTCTCGCGCGGTGGCGTCGACACCTACTACCCCGACGACATCAAGACCCGGTTCTCGGATGTGTGGGGCCAGGATCCGGTGCTCGATCGTGTCAAAGAGAACGTCATGTTCCTCGAGGACCCCGAGAAGATCGAGAGCAAGGGCGGCCACGTGCCTTCGGGCATCTTGCTGTGGGGGCCTCCCGGCACCGGCAAGACGCTGATGGCGGAAGCGGTTGCCGGTGAGACCGGCCGGCCGTTCGTCTTCGTCGACCCGGGCGCGTTCACGAACATGTTCTTCGGGGTCGGCATCCTCAAGGTGAAGTCGCTCTTCCGCAAGCTGCGCAAGCTCGCCCTGCGCTACGGCGGCGTGATCGTGTTCTTCGACGAGGCCGACACCCTCGGCAACCGCGGTCAGCTCGCCCAGGGCGGCGGCGGCTGGAGCGACAGCAACCAGCTTCCGTTCAACACGTGCTGCAACTCGCTCGACTACGTGTCCGAGCACACGCGGGCCGAGCTGTGGCGGTGGAACGCTCCGCTCGAGCCTGTCGCACCCGAGGTCGGGGGAATCCGCGGCTTCGTCATGGGCGCGGGGATGGGCGGCGGCGGCGGAGGCATGGGCACGCTGCAGGCCCTGTTGACCGAGCTGTCCGGCCTCAAGAAGCCGCGAGGGTTCTTCAACCGCTTCGTGCGCCGCCTGCTGTCGATGAAGCCGAAGCCCCCGCCGAAGTACCGCATCCTCGTGATGATGGCGACGAACATGCCGCAGGCTCTCGACGAGGCGCTGCTGCGCCCCGGCCGCATCGACCGCATTTACAAGGTCGGCTACCCCTACCTCGAAGGACGCACGCGCACCTTCCAGGGCTACCTCGACAGGGTGAAGCACTCGCTGACGCCCGAGGAAGTCGAGAAGCTCGCGCTGATGTCGCCGTACGCGACGGGCGCCACGATCAAGGACGTCGTGAACGAGGCCCTCATCGTCGCGATCCGCGACGGTCGCGACACGGTCGAGTACGCGGACGCGCTGAAGGCGAAGCACCTGAAGAACAACGGCCCCGCCGACGACTGGAAGTACGCCGACTGGGAGCGCCACGCGGTCGCCATCCACGAGGCCTCGCACGCCGTTGCGATGTACCGCCTGCAGAAGCGCGAGATGATCGACGTCGCGACGATCGAACGCCGCGGTGGCACCGGAGGCTTCGTGGCTCCCGTGCCCCTCGAAGAGCAGTTCGTCGACTGGAAGTCGGGCAAGGAGCGCGACGTCATCACGTTCGTCGCGTCGCTCGCCGGTGAGCGCCTCTTCTTCGAGGGCGACAACTCCGCGGGCGTGGGTGGCGACCTGCAGAACGCGACCGCGATCGTCGCTGGGATGGAGGCCTACGCAGGGATGGGCTCGACGGTCGGATCGCGCGGCTACATGCCCGGCGCGGCGTCGGCCACGGGCAGCGTGATCACGGGCGAGGACCGCAACTTCCTCGAGACCGAGCTCGGCCGTCGGGTCGAGACGAGGCTGAAAGAGCTGCTCGAGCGCGCGCACGGCATGCTCGTCGAGGATCGCCGGTACGTGTTGGCGATCGCCCACGCCCTCGAGACGCACAAGACGATCACGGGCGAGGACATCGTCGCGATCTTCGAAGGCGGACGCGGTCCGACCCTCGACGGCGGCGTGTATCACACCGACGACTTCATGATCTCCTACGAGGCGTACCACCTGAGTGTGGTCGCCGCGCACCAGAGCCAGGGCTCGCCCGAGAAGCCGCTGCCGGTCTTCCAAGCCGTCACGCAGAGCATCCTCGTGCCGATCGGGAACGGCAACGGAAACGGCAACGGGGCCAAGACCGAGGTCGAGCACTCCGAGCCGCTTCCTCCCCCGCAGGAGCGATGAGCGAACCACTCACGCCCACCGCAGGGTGGGGAGTGCTCCATCTGTTCTGCAAGGTCACCCCGGCGGCAGACGGTGGCGCGATCACTGCGGCGATGAAGCGCGCGTCAGAAGGCGATCACCAGGTGGTCACCGCGGTGCTGCTCGGGCACAAGGCCGACTTCGCCGTGATGGCCGTCGGGCCCGACTTCTGGCGGCTCCACGCCCTGCAGGCCGATCTGCAGGCCGCGGGCCTCACGATCGCCGACTCGTACGTGTCGCTCACCGAGATCAGCGAGTACGCGAAGGGTCTGCCTGAGGCGATGCTCGAAGCGCGGCTTCACCCGAAGCTGCCGCCCGAGGGGAAGCCCGCGTTCTGCTTCTATCCGATGTCGAAGCGTCGCAACGTCGGGCAGAACTGGTTCTCGCTGCCCTACGACGAGAGGCTCGAGCTGATGCACGGCCACGGCAAGACGGGCCGCACGTTCGCGGGGCGGGTGCTGCAGCTCATCACCGGGTCGACGGGGCTCGACGACTACGAGTGGGGCGTGACGCTCTTCGCGGTGCACCCCGACGATCTGAAGGATGTCGTGTACACGATGCGCTTCGACGAGGCGTCGGCGACCTACGCCGAGTTCGGGCGCTTCTTCGTCGGGATGGTCTGCCCGATCGACGAGCTGACGACCCGCCTGAACCTGGGCTAGGGGCCGACCTGGATCTGACGCTCGGTGGTGTCGGTGCCGTCGGGGTTGTAGACGAACACGTCGTAGGTGCCGCGGCTGGGGTCGCCGATGTCGGTGAAGTCGAGCGGGCCCGAGGCGCCCTCGTAGTCGATGTTGCGACCGAGGTCGAGCAGGCGCTTGCAGCTCTCGTAGGTGCGGCACGGGACACCGCCGCGGGTGACGTTGACGATCTCGTCTCTGATCAACGTGCCGTCGTCGGACCGGGTCGCCTGCGCTGCCAGAGCGAGGATCACCGCGCAGTCGTAGGCGTAGGACGCGAAGGTCGAGGGTGAGCCCGGCGCGAAGGCGGCGAACTCGTCGCCGAACGTGCTCCCGAACGTCGTCGGCGCCGTCGCGACTGCGGTGCCGCGGATGCCCGCGGTCGCGTCCGGACGAGCCGAGTCGACCTGCTGATACAGGTTCGGCACGCGGAGGCCGTCGGTCACGAACGTGGGCAGGTGGTCCGGTCCTGCGCCGAGGTCGATCAGCTTGCGAAGCACGAGACCTGCGGTGTCGGGCAGACCGATGACTGCGATCGCCTCAGGGTCGGTCTCGAGCACGCGCCGGACGTCGGGAGCGAAGTTGGTGCCGTTCGGGTCGTACGCATAGTTGATGGTCACGCGGATGCCGTTCACCCGCAGCTGGTCGACGAGCACGTCGGACAGGCCTCTGCCGTAGTCGTCGTTCGGGCTCATCAGCGCGACCGTCTGATAGCCACCTTCGGCGATGACCTCCGCGAGCGCGACACCCTGCAAGCGGTCGGACGGTGCGGAGCGCACGTAGTACCCGTCGTCAGGGAATTGTTCGAGCGCGAGGGCTGTGTTCGAAGGTGAGCATGTGAGGACCCCGCCCGCGGACGTGCGGCCGAGCACGCTCAACGCGGTCGTCGATGATGCCGGGCCGATCAGCACGTCGATCTTCTCGCTGTTGAGGAGGCGATCGACCGTCACGCCGGCGACGGACGGGTCGTCGCCCTCGTCGCCGCCGACGAGCGTCAGCGCCTCGCCGTTCACGCCACCCGCCGCGTTGATGTCGCGGACGGCCATCTCGATGCCCTTGATCATGGGGGGACCGACGCTCGCCGACTGGCCCGACACGGGCAAGAGGTAGCCGACGCGCAGCACTCCGTCGACGTTGCCGCGGTCGGGGATCGTCGGTACTGGCGCTTCGCTCGAGGTCGGGGACGCGCCGGTCCCGTCGTCGCTGCATCCTGCAGCGATCAGGCCGAGCGCGACCACGAACGCTGTGAGGGCCCGGCTCGCGCTCACCCGCGGGTTCCGGTCGTCAGCCTTCGACGTCGCCGCCGAGATACGCGGCGCGCACCGAGTCGTCGCCGAGCAGCACCTTGGCGTCGTCGGCTCGAACGATGCGGCCGGTCTCGAGGACGTACGCGCGATGCGCGCGTTGCAGGGCCTGAGCGGCGTTCTGCTCGACGAGCAAGATCGTCGTGCCCTGCTGGTTGATCTCGGTGATGATCGAGAAGATCTGGGCGACGAGCATCGGCGCGAGTCCCATCGAGGGCTCGTCGAGGAGCAGCACCCGCGGCTTGGCCATGAGGGCGCGCCCGATCGCCAGCATCTGCTGCTCGCCGCCCGACAGCGTGCCGCCGGCCTGCGACCGGCGTTCGAGCAGCCGAGGGAACAATGCGAACACGCGGTCGAGATCGTTCTGCTTGGCCGCTGACTTGCGGTCCTTGCGGATGTAGGTGCCCATCTCGAGGTTCTCGATGACGCTCATCCCCGGGAAGATGCCCCGGCCCTCCGGGGCCTGGCAGATCCCGAGCGCCACTCGCTCGTGGGCGGGTGTGCGAGTGATGTCGCGTCCGTCGAACCTGATCTGGCCCTGGGAGACCGGGCGCACTCCCGAGATCGCCTTGAGCGTCGTGGTCTTGCCGGCGCCGTTCGCCCCGATGAGCGTGACGATCTCGCCCTCGTCGACCGTGAACGACAGACCCTTGAGGGCCTCGATGCGTCCGTAGTGGACGTGCATCTCTTGCAGCTCAAGAAGCATTGGGAGCTCCAAGGTACGCCTCGATGACCGCGGGGTTCTCGCGGACCTCCGCGGGCGAGCCGCCGGCGATGAGCTTGCCGAAGTCGAGGACGTTGATGCGGTCGGAGATGCCCATGACGAGGCTCATGTCGTGCTCGATGAGCAGCACGGTGTAGCCCTCGTCGCGAATTCGCAGGATCAGGTCCATCAGCTCGCGCTTCTCGGCGGGGTTGAAGCCCGCCGCCGGCTCGTCGAGCAGCAGCAGCGTCGGCTTCGTGGCCATCGCCCGGGCGATCTCGAGCCGGCGTTGATCGCCGTAAGGGAGGTTGCGAGCGGCCTCACCCGCCCTCCGGGCGATGCCCATGAACTCGAGCAGCTGCATGCCCCGGTCGTAGCCGTCGGCCTCTTCGCGACGGTGCTTGCCGAAGCGGACGACAGCGCCGATCACGCTGGTCGCGTGGTGGGCGTCGGCGCCGACCATGACGTTCTCGAGCGCGGTCATCTCGCGGAAGAGCCGGATGTTCTGGAACGTCCGGGCGATGCCGAGGCGAGTGATCTCGTTCCGGCTGAGGCCCGCGATCGACCTCCCCGAGAAGCGCACGTTGCCATACGTCGGTTGGAAGACGCCGGTGACGACGTTGAAGACCGTTGTCTTCCCCGCGCCGTTCGGTCCGATCAGCCCGAAGATCTCGCCGCGATCGACGTGAAGGTCGACGGAGTCGAGGGCAGTCACGCCACCGAAGCGCATCGTCAACCCGGCGAGATCGAGCAGCGTCTCAGCCATCGTGGCGACCCTCCAGCTCGTGTGCGGGAAGGCTGACCTCTTCGAGTTCGTCTTCGACGTGCTCTATGTCGACCTCGGTCACTGCAGCAAGGGTCTCACCAGATTCGGGGTCGGCCAGCTCGGCGGCCCGGCGCCGGCTCGGGAAGATGCCCTGAGGACGGAAGATCATCATCAGCACGAGCGCGATGCCGTACCAGAACACACGCGTCGAGCCCAGGCCTCGGAACCGCTCCGGGAGGTACGCGACGAGGAACGCGCCGAGGATCACGCCGGGGATGTTGCCGGCGCCGCCGAGCACGACCGCGGCGAGGAACAGGATCGAGAACTGGAGCGTGAAGTTGTTCGGCGTGATGACGGTTTGGTAGCTCGCGAACAGCGCCCCCGAAAGCCCCCCGACCGCCGCACCCATCGCGAACGCCCAGAGCTTGAACTTGAACGTCGGCACGCCCATGAGCTCGGCCGCGTCTTCGTCTTCCCGGATGGCCGTCCATGCGCGGCCGACGCGGCTGTGCTCGAGGGCCCGCACCATGAGGATCACGAGGATGATGAATGTCAGGCCGACGTAGTAGTACGGCTTCGCGTTCAGGCCCTCGAAGTGCAACGGCCCGATGTCGGCGGGCCGAGGGATGTTCGTGATGCCTCGCGGGCCGCCGAGCCACTCGGTGTTGTTCGCGGTGATGCGGATGATCTCCCCGAACCCGAGCGTGACGATTGCGAGGTAGTCGCCACGGAGGCGGAGCGTCGGCGTGCCGAGGACCAGGCCCGCGAGCATCGCCGCGAGGATCGCGAATGGCAGCGCGGCCCAGAACCCCAGGCTCCCGTGGGCGGACGTCAGCACGCCGATCGTGTACGCACCGATGGCGAAGAAGGCGACGTAGCCGAGGTCGAGCAGTCCCGCGTATCCGACGACGATGTTGAGGCCGATCGCCACGAGGACGTACAGAACGATGGGTGAGAAGAGCGCGCTCGCCCAAGGAGTCGGTGTGTCGACGAACGGGATCGTGAGGCTCGGAAGGAGGTAGAAGAACGCGATCGCCGCGAACAGGACCAGCGCGCGACCCCAGCGCGGCAGCTTCTCCCACCACGCCCCGACGTTGTCCCGGAGGTTGTACTGCGGCACCTTGCCGCGCACCGTGCGGCGGAAGTCGGTCCAGGCGCTCATGCGCGCGCCTTTCCGAGGGCCTCACCGAGCAGACCGGTGGGCCTGATCATGAGCACGAGCACCAGCACCACGAAGGCGATCGGGTCTTTCCACTCGGTGCCCCACAACGCGGAGCCGTAGGTCTCGATGAGGCCGAGCATGAGGCCACCGAGCAAAGCCCCGCGCAGGTTGCCGATGCCGCCGAGCACGGCGGCGGTGAACGCCTTGATGCCGATAATGAAGCCGATGTTGTACTTCGTGACCTCGAAGAAGAAGATGAAGAGGAGGCCGGCCGCGCCCGCCATGATCCCGCCGAGCAGGAACGTGAGCATCACGACGCGGTCGATGTTGACCCCCATGAGCGTCGCGGTCTCCGAGTCCTGTGAGACCGCTCGGACGCCGCGCCCGAGGCGGGTGCGGTTCACGAACTGGTCGAGTGCCACCATCATGACCAGCGCCGCGACGATCACGAACACCTGGTCGGTGCGGATGTCAGCGCCGAAGAAGGTGAACAGCACGTCGCGGTTGGCCAGCCGGGGGAACGCCTCGAGGTCGCGTCCTCTGCGGAACGCCACGAACTCGGAGATCGCGAACGACGCACCGATGGCCGAGATCAGCGCGGCGAGGCGAGTCGCGCCACGCTTGCGGAGCGGGCGGTACGCCACGCGCTCGAGCACCACCGCGGACGCCCCCGAGAAGACCATGGCAGCGGCCAGGCAGACCAGCATCACGGCGACGAGGGTGATGCCGGTCTGGACCGAGTCGCCGCCGGGCTCGATGCCCATCCACTTCGTCGCGAAGAGAGCGCCGAACGTGCCGAGCATGAAGATCTCGGAGTTCGCGAAGTTGATCAGGCGGAGGACTCCGTAGACCATCGTGTATCCGAGCGCCACGAGGGCGTAGATCGAGCCCGCGGTGAGGCCACCGACCGTCAGCGCCCAGAACTGGTCGCGCAGGAGCCCCCAGTCAGGGTGCAACAGACTCGTTGCGAGCACGCCCACACCTACCCCCGAAGGTGCCTCAACGCGCGAAACCGGGAGCGAACGAGTCGCTCCCGGTTTCGGCTACAGCGGTTCTGTATGAATTCGGCGAGCCTATTGGATCAGGCCGACCGAAACGATCTTGCCGTCCTTGACGGTGGAGGCGTAGATCGCGACGTCGGAGACCTCTCCTTGCTCGTCGAACTTCAGGGTCTTGGTGATGCCGGCGAACGACTCGGTGCTGACATACGTGTTGAGCGAGTCGCGGTCCTGGGCGCCGGAGGCGATGCCCGCAAGGAAGAAGTTGGCCGAGTCATAGGCCTCGGCCGAGTAGGTGCCGGCGTCGGCGCCGAACGCATCCTTGTAGGCGGAGGCGAAGTCCGCGCCACCCTCGATCTTGTCGATCGGAGCGCACGGGCAGGTGATGATGGCGCCCTCAGTGGCGTCGCCACCGGCCTCGATGTAGCCGGGGTCGAGCACGCCGTCGCCGAAGACGAGGATCGCGGTCACCCCAGCGTCACGGAGCTGCTTGGAGAGCAGACCGGCCGCGGCGTAGTAGCCACCGAAGAACACTGCGTCAGGCGCCGCATCCTTGACCTTCGTCACCGTGGCCGAGAAGTCGGTCGCGGCCGGGTCGATGGTGTCGGTGCCCACGACCTTGGCGCCGAGTGCCTCGTTGACCTGATCGGCGAGGCCCTTGCCGTACTCGCTCGCGTCGTCGATCACGAAGACCTTCTCGGCCTTGACGGTCGTGTCGATGTAGAGCGCGGCGCCCGGACCCTGCGCGGCGTCGTTGCCGAGGGCACGGTGGAAGATCTTCCAGCCCTGCTCGGCGAGTGTCGGCGCGGTGGCCGACGGCGTGATGATGGACAGGCCAGCCTCGTCGAAGAGCGGGTTCGCGACCTTCGACTCACCCGAGAACGCGGGGCCGACGATGCCGACGACCGAGCTGTCGTCGATGGCCTGCTTGGCCAGGGCCGGCGCCTGGTCGGGGCTGCCTTGGCTGTCGAACTTCTTCATCTCGATCTGGCAGTCCGGGTTGTTGGCGTTGAACTGATCGACGGCCAGCTCGGCGCCCTGCTCGATGTTCACACCGAGGTTGGCTGCATCGCCGGTGAGCGCACCGAAGAAGCCGATCGAGAGGCCATCGCACTTCGCACCTCCGGCTGCTTCCCCACCGCCGCCGGTCGTGGCAGCGCCGCCGCCAGTCGTGGCAGCGCCGCCACCGGTCGTTGCCGAGCTGCTGCTGTCGCTGTCGTCGCCACACGCCGCGGCGAACAGACTCAGCGAGAGCAGCAGCGCGCCAGCGCCGAAGAGTTTTCCTGCTCGCATGTCCCTACCTTCCATGGCCGGCTGTTCGCCGGGTCCGTTCAAGTTAGGGCGCGAGCATAGGGGCTGGTCACCGGGCACTCGACTCCTGTCACGGTTCCGCAACAGGGTTGGAACGGGGCATGATCGGGGCGATGGATCCAGCCGAGGATGGCGCGCACGGCACCGAGCCGCTCTACCTGCGTGACGCCTACCTGGTTTCGTTCACCGGCACAGTGGTCGGTGTGGATAACCAGGCGATCGCACTCGATCGCACCGCGTTCTATCCGACTGGCGGTGGACAGCCCCACGACACGGGCACCCTCGATGGACTCCAGGTCACCGACGTCCACAAGGCCGGCGGACTCGTGTGGCACACCGTCGACGGAACGCCTCCATCGGTCGGCACCGCGGTCGGCGGCGAGGTCGACTGGGAGCGTAGGCATGCGCTGATGCGCACCCACACCGCGCTGCACGTGCTGTGCGGGGTCATCTGGAACGAATGGCGGGTGCCGGTGACCGGCGGGAACATGGAGCCTCTGTCGGCGCGGATGGACTTCGAGTTCGATCCGCTGCCGGAGGGCTTCGGCCCGCGTGTCGAGGAGCTCGTCAACGCCGAGCTGGCGGCCGACCGTGCGATCGAGGTGTTCTTCCTGCCGCGCGCTGATGCGGTACTTGACGACGACCTCATCCGCACGAAGATCAGCCTCGTTCCCGAGTCGGTGCCCGAGATCCGCGTCGTCGACATCGTCGGGCTCGACAAGCAGGCCGACGGCGGCACGCACGTGCGCTCGACGGCCGAGGTGGGCCGCATCCGCGTGACGAAGACCGAGTCGAAGGGCAAGGGGAACAAGCGAATCCGCCTCCAGGTGGTCGATGACGGAGCCGTCGATGGGTGACCTCGAGCGCCTCGAGTCCGAGCTGCGCGCGCTCGGTCCGGTCGTCGTCGCATTCTCCGGTGGTGCGGACTCTGCGTTCCTTGCATCGATCGCCACGCGCACGTTGGGCACCGAGCGTGTCCATTGCGTCACTGCGGTCTCGGAGTCGCTGGCGACGTCGGAACGTGCCGACTGCGCGGCGCTCGCGACGCGAATGGAGCCTGCGCTGGAGCGAGGTCGAGACCGACGAGCTGTCGCACGATGACTACGTCGCGAACGACGGCGAGCGGTGCTTCTGGTGCAAGACGTCATTGATGGACGCGCTCGATCCGATCGCGACCGTCGAGCAGGCGACCGTCGTGCTGGGCGTCAACCTCGACGACCTGGGGGACCATCGTCCCGGCCAGCGAGCAGCGGCCGAGCGGGGCGCACGGTTCCCGTTGGTCGACGCGGGGTTCTCCAAGGCCGACGTGCGCGCCGCGTCACGAGAGCTCGGCCTGCGCACCTGGGACAAGCCTGCGGCCGCGTGCCTTGCGTCGCGCGTGCCCTACGGCACGCCCGTCACGATCGCGGTGCTGGGCAGAGTCGAGCGCGCCGAGGCGGCACTGCGCGCGCTCGGCTTCCCCGAGCTTCGCGTCCGTCACTACGACAAGGTCGCTCGCATCGAGCTGCCGGTCGAGGCTCTGGCGCGCGCCGTCGAGCAACGTGTCGAGATCATCGAGGCGGTGAAGGGCGCGGGCTACTCGTGGGTGACCCTCGATCTCGAGGGCCTGCGCTCCGGAAACCTGAACGCGCTGCTCTGATGGAAGGGCCGGCCGAGACGCTGGCCGCCGCGATCGAAGACGCCCTTCCGGGCTGGGTCGTGCGCTCGGTGGTGAACGTCGCGACCGCAGCGGGACGCGAAGTGGACGACAGCTTGCGCTCAGCCGCCGAGGATGCGGGCGAGCGAGCACGGGCCGACGTCGGAGCCGCCGTGCGCACGTTGCTCGCGACCGACATCGACGCGCAGCGCACGAATCCCCTGTCGCTGCTGCGCGGCGCGGTGCGCTACCCGACCGCTGTGTTGCGTGATGCGGGGGTCCCTCCGACCGGCCATCGAGACGAGTTCGCAGTGCGCGCGTTTCCCGACGACGTCTACGACCTGGCCCCGGCCACCTGGACCGATGTCGACGAATCGCTACAGGAGCCCGGCATCACGTGGGGCGCGTGGAAGGCCTACACGCACCTCAGTCGTCGTCGGGATCGGTGACCGTCCACCCGACCGACATGCCCGCACGAGGCTCGAAGAACAGGCATCCGTCGGGGCAGCCGAACGGGGCGTCGTCGTTCACCGAGAGGCGGCACTTCTCGACGCGATCGCCGGTGGCCAGCGACCGAGTGGAGTAGTGGCGGCAATCGTCGCGTACGGCCATCACCACATGTTCGCACCCCTATCCTGCGCCAGGTGGCCGAACGCCTGGTGATCATCGGGGGAGATGCGGGCGGGATGGCCGCGGTCTCGCAGGTGCGCCGCACGCGTCCCGACATGGAGATCGTCGCGTTCGAGCGTGGCCACTACACGTCGTACTCGGCATGCGGCATCCCCTACCTCGTCGGCGGCGAGATCGCGGAGCTCGGCGATCTCGTCGCACGGTCGCCGCAGGAGTTCCGCGACGGGTTCCGCGTCGACGTCAGGATGCGCCACGAGGTCATCGGGCTCGACGTCGACGCCCGCGAGGTCGAGGTACGCGCGATCGAGCAGGACCGCACCTTCCGCCTCGGGTTCGACCAAGCGCTGGTCGCGACGGGAGGCGTTCCGATCCGTCCTGACCTCCCCGGCATCGACGACGACCACGTGCACGGCGTGCAGACGCTCGACGACGCCAAGCACCTCCTGAACCACGTCAATTCGGAGTCGTTGAAGCACGTCGTCGTCGTGGGCGGCGGCTATATCGGGCTCGAGATGGCCGAGGCCTTCGCGCGTCGTGGTGCGAAGGTCACGCTCCTGGAGGCGGGATCTCAGGTGATGCGCACGCTCGACCCCGACATGGCCACGCTGGTCGCTGCCGCGCTGCGGCGGCACGGGGTCGACGTTCGCCTCGGCGAGGGCGCGAAGGCGTTCGAGCCGAAGCGCGTCGTCACCGACCAAGGCGCAATCGAAGCCGACCTCGTCGTCCTCGGCATCGGCGTGCAGCCCAACTCGAGCCTTGCGAAGGACGCCGGTCTCGACGTCGGAGTGCGCGAAGCCGTGAGCGTGAGCCGCAGGCAGGAGACCTCGGTCAGCGGCGTCTGGGCAGCGGGCGACTGCTGCGAGAGCACGCACCTCGTGAGCGGGAGGAAGGTCCACATCCCTCTCGGAACGATCGCCAACAAGCAGTCGCGTGTCGCCGGGATCAACATCGGAGGTGGGTACTCGACGTTCAAGGGCGTAGTCGGCACTGCGATCACACGTGTGTGCGACACCGAGATCGCGCGTACCGGTCTGTCGGAAGCCGAGGCGACCGAGGCCGGGTTCGCGTTCACGAGCACCGTCATCGAGGGGAGCACGCGGGCGGGCTATCTCCCCGGGAAGAAGAACACGACGGTGAAGCTCGTCACCGAGCAGCGCACCGGCCGGCTGCTCGGCGGGCAGATCGTCGGCGAGGAGGGTGCGGCGAAGCGCATCGACGTGCTCGCAACCGCGTTGACCGCACGCATGAACGTCGAGGAGATGATCGACCTCGATCTCGGCTACGCGCCGCCGTTCTCGCCCATCTGGGACCCGGTGCTCGTGGCCGCCCGCGTGGCGAGCCGCACGTGAGACGGCGTTAGCCTCGCCCCGGTGTCAGACGGCCCCGCGACTCCCGCGACTCCCCAAGACTTCACGCTCGAGCTGCTGCGTTGGAGTGAAGCGCTCGCGGGCATCGCGCGCACTGGCCTCGGCTTCACGCAGAGCCTGTACGAGCGTGAGCGGTTCGAAGAGGTGCTGAAGGTGGCGTCCGACATGCGGGCGGCAGCCGAGGAAGACCTCGAGGTCAGGCGCGAGGCGGGCCACTTCCTCCAAGAGTGGCTCGACACTGTCGGCGAGGGCGTGCCCGGGTATGTCACGCCCAAGGTCGCCGTGGGCGCCGTTGTCGGCAACGACACGGGCCAGATCCTGCTCGTGCAGCGGGCCGACTCGGGCATCTGGCTGTACCCGACGGGTTGGGCCGACGTCGGCTACTCGCCCGCCGAGGTCGCCGTGAAGGAGGTGCTCGAGGAGACCGGCATCGAGTGTGAGGTGCTGCGGCTCATCGCCGTCATCGACGGACTGCGCATGGGGTTCACGCGGGTGCCGCTCTACTCGCTCGTGTTCCACTGCCGCGCCACCGGTGGCGCGTTGCAGCGCCATCCACTCGAGACCGCGGACGTCGGGTGGTTCAGCCCCGACGCCATGCCGTTCCCCGTCGTGGGGCTCGATCGGTGGGGACCCGCGGCGTTCGCCGCGATCCGTGGTGAGCCGGTCGAGGTGCAGTTCGACAAGCCCCGCGCTCCCGTGTGGCGCGGCGACGAGTAACTCAGCGCGAGAGCTGGTTGAGCAGCGCGTCGACGATCGACACGTTGCCGTGGCTCATCTCCCACGCGTCGCCGATGCGGTCGTGGTCGACGAGGCCGGAACCGTCGGGCGCGATGCCGAGCGCTTCGGTCACTGCCGCGGCGAGCGGCGCGGGCTCGATCTCGTTGCCGTCGGTGGGGAACGCTTCGAGCCCATCCCACAGCTGATCGAGCGCGGCGGGCGCCGCCTCGCCATTGGCGAGCGCGAGCGCGGTGACCGCGAACAGCTCGTGGGTGTCGACATCGCGCGGTCGTTTGAATCCGGCAGTCGGATGGAGCCGCCACTCGAGTGTCGCGCCACCGGGCCCGTCGTCGCGGATCCAGACCTGTGAGCCGTTCACGTACGCGTCGACCGGTTCGCCGAAGCGGTCGTCGAGCGCCACGATCAGCGCGGGCGTCGCGCGCCACACGCAGCTCGGCACGAGCGCCACGTCAGTCTCCGTGTTGGTCGCGCAAGTACCGCTCGAGCTCCTCGACGAGGTCGTCGACGTTGTCGTCGGCGGTCAGGTCTTCGTCGTCCTCGTCGTCGTCACCGAAAGGCTGGCCGCTGTCGACCATGTCCTCGAGCCGGCGCACGTAGCCGGTGAGGTCGTCGTCGTTCGTCACGACCTCGTCGACCTCGCGCTCGTACGCGGCAGCCGCGATCTCGAGGGCGGTCGTCGGGACCATGAGGCCCAGCACGTCGCCGACGCGCTCGACGAGCGCCAGCGCCGCCTTGGGCGAGGGCGCCCCCTGCACGTAGGCGGGTACGGCGGCCCACAGCGAGAGCGAGGGGATGCCTGCGGTGGTGCACGCGTCGTGCAGCGCTCCCACGATGCCCGTCGGTCCCTCGTAGCGGGACCGCTGCAGGCCGTATTGATCGATGAGCGTGGGGTCGGCCGCCGTGCCGATGACCGAGACGGGGCGGGAGTGAGGCACCTCGGCGAGAAGTGCGCCGAGGGTGATCAGCATCCGAGCGTTGATCTCGGTGGCGACTCCGATCATCTCGGCGCAGAACGTTCGCCACTTCAGCTGCGGCTCGGTGCCGAGCACCAGCACGACGTCGAGGTCAGCACCGAGCACCGAGGACGCCGAGAACTCGTTCGACGGCCACACGATCTCGCGGTGCACGCCGTCGACGAGCCGCACTTGCGGTCGCGTCGCGCTGAAGTCGTAGAAATCTTCCGCGTCGAGCGTGGCGAATGGTCGCGTCGCCCACACGTCAGCGAGGTGCCGGCCGGCGCTGGAGGCCGCCTCGCCCGCATCGTTCCAACCCGCGAACGCCGCGATGACGACGGGCGTACGCAGACGGGGTCGCGACGACCACCGCACGTGCTCCATGGCCGATCACCCTACCGGCCGTTATCGTCAACTCATGATCGTCGAAGAGCTCTCCGTCGCGGCCGAAGACGTCGCGGCCCGCACCGGTTGGGAGGCCAAACCAGAGGGGCTTTGCAAGGGTGACGTCTGCGTACCGCTGCCCGGCGGGACGCCGCCCGACGGGCGGCTTTCGGTCGAGATGCTGGCCGAACGCTTGCGCATGCCGCTCGTGCACGACGAGGAACATCACCTGTGGGCGCTCGGGCCCGAGAGCGGCGGTCGCGCGCTCACGACCGCCGTCGTGCCGGACATCACGCTGCCCGACCGCAACGGTGCACCGTTCGCGTTGTCGTCGCTTGGCGGCCAGAAGGTGTTGCTCGTCGCGTGGGCGAGCTGGTGAGGGTGCCGCACGAGCCTGCCCGGGTGGCAGGCACTGCGCGCTGAGCTCTTCCCGAAGCTCGAAGTCGTCACCGTCGCGCTCGACGTCGACCCGACGTTCGCGTACCCGTTCATCGACATCGCTGCGCCTGACCATCCTTCGCTCATCGATTCGCGCCACCTGCTCGACGAGGTGCTCGGCTTTTGGAACGTCCCGATGGCCGTGTGGATCGACGAGGACGGCGTGCTGGTGCGACCGCCCGAGGGTGCATCGGTAGAAGACTCGCCGCTGCGCACGATGGACATCTCCGGCTTCCCCGACGGCATCCGCGAAGTCATGAAAGAGGTGCAGAAGATCCCTGGCGATCCTGTCGCGTACCGCGCCGCGATCGTCGACTGGGCGAACAACGGTGCCGCGAGTCGCTACGCGCTCACTCCCGACGAGGTGATCGAGCGATCACAGCCGCGGCCGATGGACCACGCCAGCGCGGCCGCGTGCTTCGAGCTCGGGCAGGAGCTCTGGCGGCGCGGGTTGAAGGATGCCGCCGTGCCCTGGTGGCGCGAGGCGCATCGCCTGCATCCGGAGAACTGGACGTACAAGCGCCAGGCCTGGACGTTCGTCACGACCGAGCCGGGCCAACCGCCCGACCTCCTGCAACCGCCGAACGACGTCTACGAGGGCAGCTGGTACGCCGATGTCGTTCGTCTCGGAGGCGGCGAGAAGTACGTCAATGCGCCCGACCTCGAGGCTTAGACGCCGGGGTCTCGTTCGCTCGCGCGGGCGAGGTCGGCCGCGCCGGCGCTGAGGTAGCCGCCCTGCGCGCGCATCTGCTCGCCCCAGGGGCCCAACAGCGCGAAGAGCTCGTCGGCATCGTCGCCGATCGCGTCGATCGTCGGCGCCATCGAGAGGTCCGTCGAGATCTCGATGCTCTCGCGCAGCTCGCGTCCGCCATCGGTGAAGCCCGTACCGTCGGCATCGACGAGGTCGCGTGCCTGGAGGCGCTCGACCGCCGCGTCGAGCTCCTCGTCGCTCCACGCACGCGTGCGGATGTAGCTGCGCATCGGCAGGCCGATGAAGAGTTCGGTGAGGAGGCCGATCTCGGTCGCGTCGAGACCGAGCGCCACCCATGCAGCGGTGTGTGAGTCGCCACGGAACTCGCGGAGGTAGTCGCCGAGCCGCCAGAAGTCGCCCATCGGTGAGCCGGGAAGGCCGAGGCTGAGCAAGCCCGCGTACAACGGTCGGCCCTCGGGGCGCAGCGGATCAGTGGCGCGGCCCAGGATCTCGGTCGCGCGATCGAGGCCTTCGGGCCCAGGCCCGAGGATGCGCTCGAGCTGAGCGACCGCGCCTTCGGTGCGGGCGGTTGCGATCGTCTTCGCGTCGGTGAGCGTCCAGCCGTACGAGACGCTCGGCACGACCGCGGCGGGGTTGAACACGGCGAACGCCGAGGCGACGAGCTCGCCGGGCACCTGCCCGAGGCAGGACCCGCGGCTCGTGAAGTACGCGGGGCCGTCGGGCAGCTGCACGCCGCCGGCCTTGCCGGGGCTCGGTCCGAAGCCGAGCGCCGCGTAACGCTCATGGCACTCGGGAGCGAAGTAGACCGACCCGACGATCGGCTCGAGATAGCCCGCGAGCTGGCGGGCGGTCGTGTGGAGCCTCGCGTCGCTCATGGCCGCGTCATCAGCGTCGGGTCGACGGGGTATGCCCCGCCGGCGACGAGCTTGTCTTTCATGGGCGTGAGAATCATGCACAGCTCCTCGAAGTCATCGGCCAGCGTCTTGACGATCGATCGTTCCTGCAGGTCGGTGCACAGCTCGATCTCAGCGCGGAGCTCTTCGCCCTGCTCGGTGAACTCGTCGCCGTCCATGAGCCCGCGGTCGCGCAGGTCGTCGACGGCGGCATCGATCTGCTCTTCGGACCATCCACGCGTGCGTACGTAGGACCGCAGCGGGAGGTGCCACCACAGCTCCGTGCTGAGGTTCGCCTGGATCGGGTCGAGGCCGTGCGACACCCAAGCGATGATGTGCGAGTCGCCGCGGTGCTCGCGCACGAGATCGGCGGCCCGCCAGAAGTCGCCCATCGGCGTGCCCGGGAAGCCGAGAGACAGCAGACCGGAGTACAGGCCGCGTCCTTCGCCCGTCGCTTCCAATCCCGCGCGGGTCAAGACCTCGGTGGCGCGGGCGAGCCCGTCGGGCGCCGGACCGAGAAGGCGGGTCAGCCCGTCGACGGCGCCCTTCTCGCGGGCGGCCAGGATCGTGTCGCGGTCGGTCTTCGACCATGCCTCGTCCACTGCGGGGATCACCGTCACTGGGTTGAACACACCGAACGCCGCGGTGATGACCTCCCCCGGCACCTGACCCATGCACGCGCCACGGCTCGCGAAGTACGGCGGACCGAACTCGGGCAAGCCGAGCTCCTTGTACGCGGCGTGTGCCTCCGGCAGGAAGTAGACGCTCGCCGCGACCACCTCGACCAGGTCGCGGAGCTTTCGGGCTTTCGCCCGTATTTCTTCGTCGCGCATGCTTCCCCCTGAGCACGTAGGTCGCGGGAGTGTAGGCGTAAGTTTCCAGCGCGATGACCGTGTCGGTGAGCGTGTGCGAGGTCGTGAATCCCGAGATCGTCGAGGCGATCGCGCGGTTGCTTCCGCAGCTCTCACGCTCCGCCCCGCCGCCCACGGTCGAACAGCTCGAGGACATCGCGACGTCACCAGCGAGTCATCTGCTCGTCGCACGAGTCGACGACGAGATCGTCGGCGCACTCACGCTCGTCGTGTTCCGCATCCCGACCGGCATGCGCGCGTGGATCGAAGACGTCGTCGTCGACGAGGCCGCGCGCGGACATGGAGTCGGCGAGGCGCTGAACCGCGAGGCCCTGCGTCTCGCGAAGGAGCGCGGTGCCATCACGGTCGACCTCACATCGCGTCCTTCGCGTGAGGCGGCCAACCGGTTGTACCAGCGGCTGGGGTTCACCCAGCGCGAGACGAACGTCTACCGCTACGACCTCTGAGCGCGAAACCCGACGGTCTCGTACGCAACGGTGAAGCCGAGGCTCTCGTAGAGCGCGGCGGCGGGGTGGTTCGTGATGTCGTGCTCCACGATCGCGGCTTCCATCCCAGCGGCGCGCATGCAGTGCATCCCCTCGGTCATGACCGCCCGCGCGAGGCCTCGTCGCCGGAGGCGCTCCTCGGTCTCGACCGGTTCGAACAGGCCCACGAGGTTCACCTCGTCGAACCAGATGGTCGCGCGGGCGGCGGTGCCGTCCTCCGAGAGCGAGCAGCCGTCGGGGAGCGTGCGCTCGGGGAGCTCGCCGAGGTCGCGCATGCGGATGTGATCCCACGCGCGGTACTGCTCGAAGCCAGCGGCGTGGAGCGCGGAGATCCGGGTCGCATCAGAACTGAAGGCGTCGGTCTCGTCACCTCTAGTGGCCGCAGCGCGAAGCATCTCGACCTCGGCGTCGGTGCCGCGCAGGTCAGGACGAGCGAAGACGTCGAACACGCGGCCGAAGCGCTCGGCGATCTCGATTCCGGCAACGCCGCGCTCGTCGAGCCACAGAAAGGCGGGCCGCTCGGTTTCGCCCTCGAGGTAAATGCGGTGCTCGACGTCACCCGGGTGGCAGTAGCCACACCGGCCTGCATCGTGCACCCAGGTGGCGACCGCGGTCGTCATGGTGTTCAGGTCGTCGCGGTGCGTAGGCCGGATCTCCAACGAGACGCGACGTTACGCTCGCCAGATGCTCGATCACCTCTCGATTCAGTGCCGCGACCCTGCCGCCAGCATCGCGTTCTACGACACGGCGCTCGCGCCGCTCGGAGGGGAGCAGGTGATGCGCTTCGGCGACGTCGTCGGCTACGGCCGCCCCGGCCGTCCGACGTTCTGGATCGGCCCGCTCGCCGACGAGGTGCCGAACCGCGAGATCCACGTCGCGTTCCAGGCCGACGACCGGGCGAGGGTGCGCGCGTTCTTCGAGGCGGCGGTGGGCGCCGGCGCCGAGGTACTGCACGAGCCGCGGGTCTGGCCCGAGTACCACCCGACCTACTACGGCGCGTTCGTCCGCGATCCCGACGGCAACAACGTCGAAGCCGTCTGCCACTCGCCCGAGTAGCGGCCCGCCTCGGTTCCGATGCGAATAACCGGCCGTTCCTGGCCGGTTATTCGCGCGAGAACGGCACGGCCTGCGTCAGCCGGGTTCGGCGGCGGTGCTCGCGGCGTCGGTGGCGGGCACCGGCGTCGGCTCCTCGTAGCCGACGGGCAGATGGAAGCTGCCGGCAGCTGAGGCGTAGAAGACCTCCCACGCGTGATAGCCGAGGTACGCACGCTCGTCGGCGGCCATGTTCGCGGCGTACGCCTTGACCGCGTCGAGGTAGCGCGTGTCTCGGTTGTAGCGAAGGATCGCGCGGTCCATGTTCTCGGGCGCACCCGACCGCTGCAGGTAGACCGCCGCCCCGACGATCGAGTCGTGCGGGTCCTCGATGTCGCCCGTGCAGCACTCGGCCCACGTCGTCGGCAAGAACTGCATCGGTCCTTGCGCGCCCGCGGTCGACAGCCCGTCGATGCGACCCATCCGCGTCTCGATGAGATTGATCGCCGCGACGTAGTACCAAGGCACGCCGGTCGTCGCCTCGGCTTCGTGGTAGTAGCCGAGCAGCTCTGCCGCCGGCCGTGGAGGCACGATGCGCCAAGCCGGCAGATTCTCCGGAGCGGGCCCATGTGGCGGACGCTGGAAGGCGCGGAACGCGGCGAGGTTGTTCGCGGCTGCGGGCGCGACATCCGCGCCGACTGCAGCCATGAACGGTGCGTCCCACTCCGGATGCGAGGACAAACGGCGATACGCGAGCTGTTGGAACACGCCGATCTGCTCGGCGTCCTCGGGGACGGTCGCCGGATCGCGGAGGGTGCGTTCCGCATCGGTCACCTGCGCAGCGAGAGCGACGGGATCGTCGGCGACGATCAGCACGGTCGTCGTGGTCGGCGGCACAGTCGTGGTCGTCGAGACCGCTGCGCTGGTGGTCGGAGCTGCGGTCACGGTGGTGCTCGCGGCGTCGTCTCCCGACGAGGCGCAGCCCGCAACGATGATCGCGGCCAAGATGGGGACGACGCGTCGCACGAGATGAGACTAAGAGGGGGACGGGTGTACGAAGACCTCACCTACCAAGAGCAGGGCCACGTCGGTGTGATCACGCTGCGGCGTCCCGAGGCGCGCAACGCGCTGACGTTCAAGACGTACGCGGAGCTCGAAGATGCGGTGCGCACCACCACCGCTCGTTGCCTCGTCATCACCGGCGCCGACCCGGCCTTCTGCTCAGGCGACGACGTCAAGGTGGTGATGGGCGGAGGCGAGCGACCGCCCGACGTCAGCAGCTCGCTGGCGCGCACGCCCAGGCTCACGCCGGCCGCGGACGCGCTGCTCCACACCGACGTCCCGGTGGTCGCCGCGGTCAACGGCGCGGCGGTCGGGTGGGGCATGGAGCTGTCGCTCATGGCCGACTTCAGAGTCGCGTCCGAGAAGGCGAGGTTCGGCGAGCTGTTCGTGTTGCGCGGGCTCGTGAGCGATGCGCCGGGGCTCGGTCGTCTCGCGCAGCTGGTCGGTCGTGAGAAGGCCGCCGAGATGTTGATGACCGGCGAGGTCATCGACGCGCCGGAGGCGTTGCGCATCGGGCTCGTGGGTCGAGTGGTTCCTCACGACGAGCTGCTGCCCACTGCGCTCGGGCTCGCGGAGCGCATCGCCGCGAACCCGCCGCTCGCCGTGCAAGCGATCAAGCGTGGCCTTCGGCGCGCACTCGATCCCGACTGGAACGAGGTCGGTGTGTACGTGTCGTCGACCCTGGCCGACCTCTTCCAGACCGAGGATCACCGCGAGGGCGTGCGCTCGTTCCTCGAGAAGCGCCCGCCGAAATTTCACGGGCGCTGACGGCCCCTAGCCGGTCTTGGCGGGCGGCGGGTCGAGGCGCGAGACGCTGCCGTCGAACGCGAGCACGTAGAGCTCGCCCTTCGCGTCCTCACCGAACGACACGATCGGCTGCGGGTCTGCCTTCACCTGTGCGATCTCCTTGCCCACACCGTTCTCGAGGCTGAGCACGCGGATCGTGTTGTTGCAGTAGTCGGCGAACATGTACGCGCCCACCATGTTCGACATCGCGGCGCCCCGGTAGCGGTAGCCGCCGGTGACGCTGCAGCCTTCGGAGTGCGTGTACTCGAAGACCGGGAAGACGAACCCCGCGTGGTCGCCGCCTCCGTCGAAGTCATGGTTGCCCTCGAAGCGGTTCCATCCGAAGTTGGTTCCTCGAGCGGCGTTGCGTCCCTTGGCGTCGGAGGCGGCGAAGTTGATCTCCTCGAACTTGCCTTGGCCGACGTCCGCGATCCACAGATCACCGGTGTCCTTGTCGAAGGTGAAGCGCCACGGGTTGCGTAGCCCGTACGACCAGATCTCGGGAAGCCCTCCGCCCGTCGTGAACGGGTTGTCGGCCGGGATGCCGTACGCCTTTCCGTCCGACGGCTTGCTCGGATCGATGCGCAGGATCTTCCCGAGGAACGTGTTCAGGTTCTGCCCGTTGCCTTGCGGGTCGCCGCCGCTGCCGCCGTCGCCGAGGCCGACATACAGGTAGCCGTCGGGCCCGAACGCGAGCTGGCCGCCGTTGTGGTTCGGGAACGGCTGCTTCTGGAACAGGATCGGCCGCTGTGAGCCGGGCGACGCTTGCCCATTGGCGCCCATCGTGAACTCGTCGACGTGCGAGTCGCCGTTGAGGTCGGTGTAGTCCAGGTAGAGCTTCGTGCCGTCGGGCGAGAAGGCCAACCCGAGCAGACCGCGCTCACCCTCGGCGCGCGTGAGGCGTGAGATGTCGAGCACCGGCGTGGGGTCGACTGCGCCGTTGCGGATGGCGCGCACGTGCCCGTCCCACTCGGCGATGTACATCGCGTCGTCGCCCGCCCGAATCGCCATCGCAATCGGCTGGTTCAGCTTGGCGATCGTGGTCAGCGCGAACGCAGGGTTCCCGGGCTTCGGCGGAGGACTGCATTTCGCCAAGGCGACGATCACGAGACCGATCGCCATTCCTGCGACCGCGAAGAGCTTCACGGGAGCGGACATCATCTTCACCTCACTGATCGGATGAGGCCTTCTTGCACGACCGTGATCGCAAGGGCTCCCTCGCTCGTGAAGATGAACCCGTACGCAAGGCCGCGACTGCCCGACGTCGTCGGCGTTCCCTGGTCGTACAGCAGCCACTCGTCGGCGCGGAACGGTCGGTGGAACCACATGGCGTGGTCGAGGCTCGCCATCATCAGCCCCTCGTCGGGCCAGTGCACGCCGTGGGGGAGGAGCGTCGTGTCGAGGAGCGTCATGTCCGACGCGTACGTGACGATGCACGCGTGCAGCACGGGGTCGTCGGGCAGTCGCCCATCGGCGCGGAGCCAGACACGCTGGAACGGCAACGCGGGCTCGGCGCGATCGAGCCGGCCGCCGTCCGCATACCGCAGGTCGATGGGGCGGGGACGGTCGTAGTACTCGCCGAGCGCGTCCTTGTACGGCTCCATGCGAGTCCTGAAGTCAGGAAGCTCATCCGGACTCGGCACGCCCTGGGGCATCGGGATCTGGTGGTCGTACCCGTCCTCGTGCACGTGGAAGCTCGCCTGCAGGTTGAAGATCGCTTTCCCGTGTTGGATCGCGACGACGCGTCGGGTGGTGAACGACTTGCCGTCGCGGATGCGGTCCACCTCGTAGAGGATCGGCGCGTTCGGGTCGCCGGGTCGCAGGAAGTACGCGTGGAGCGAGTGGACGTAGCGCGGCGGCCCGACCTCGGGATCGTGGTCGACAGTGCGAGCGGCAGCGACGAGTGCTTGTCCGGCGACCTGTCCCCCGAACACGCGCTGGCGCTTCTCGTCGGGTGAGTGCCCTCGGAAGATGTTGACCTCGATCGGCTCGAGATCGAGGAGGTCGATCAGGTCGTCGAGCGGGCTCGTCGCACCCTCGGTCGTCACTCGGTCATGTTGACAGGTACCGTGCCGCGAATGACGACGCGCACCTTTCCCGAAGGCTTCCGCTGGGGCACGGCAACGGCTGCGCATCAAGTGGAGGGCGGCAACTGGAACAACGACTGGTGGGAGTGGGAGCACACGCCCGGTTCGGGCTGCGTCGCGCCGAGCGGTGACGCGTGCGAGCACTACACCCGCTATCCCGATGACCTTCGTCTGCTCGCCGGGCTCGGCTTCAACTCGTACCGGTTCTCTGTCGAGTGGAGTCGCATCGAACCCGAGGACGGTGAGTTCTCGAAGGCTGAGCTCGACCACTACAAGCGCATGTGCGCGACGTGCCTCGAGAACGGCCTTGACGCGACGGTGACGCTGCACCACTTCACGACACCGCGATGGGTCGCTCGCATGGGTGGGTGGATCGAGCCCGCGACCGCCGATCTGTTCGCGCGCTACGCGGAGCGCGTCGCGAAGCACCTTGGTGACGTCGCCACACGGTGGTGCACGTTCAACGAGCCGAACATGGTGGCGACGATCGGCTATCTCGCCGGTCGCTTCCCGCCGGGCGGCCAAGGCGATCGGGCTAACCGGCGCAAGGCGAACGACGTGTTCGTCGACGCGCACCACAAGACGATCGACGTCTTGAAGAGCGCGAGCTCCGACGTTCCCGCAGGGCTCACGCTCGCGATGCAGCAGATGTGGCCGGTCGGCGACACGAACGAGGAGCAGGAAGCCGCGGCCGCGCGGGCGGCACGCATCCTGGACGGCCTCGAGGACGTGTATCTGCACGCTGCCGAGAACGACGACTACATCGGAGTGCAGACCTACAGCCGCCAGCGCGTCGGGCCGCAGGGCGATCTCGGCCCGGAAGAGGGCGTCGAGACCACGATCATGGGCTACGAGTTCTGGCCCGAGGCGCTCGAGGCGACGATCCGCCGGGCTTGGGACATGACGCAGCACACCCCGATCCTCGTGACCGAGAACGGAATCGCGGCGATCGACGACACGCGACGGGTCGAGTACGTGCGTCGCGCGCTGCAGGGCGTGCTCGCCTGCCTCGACGATGGCATCGACGTGCGCGGGTACACGTACTGGAGCCTCCTCGACAACTTCGAGTGGTCCTACGGGTACGGCCCGACGTTCGGTCTGATCGGGGTGGAACGGGACACGCAGGAGCGCGTCGTCAAGCCGAGCGCCCGCTGGCTGGGCGCGATCGCGCGCGCGAACGCGATCGACCTGTAGGCCGTACTCTGGGACGTCTATGGATCTGAGGCCGCGCGCCGTCATTCAACGGTTCCGCGGCAAGGCGCTCCGGTACGTGACGGTGTCGCTGCTCGGCACGATCACCACTCAGATCCTTCTCTGGTTCACGCACGCGAAGCTCGACTGGAGCGGCGTCGCGTCGAACGTCTTCTCGGTGACGGTCACCTCCATCCCGTCGTACTTCCTCAGCCGGTACTGGATCTGGGGGAAAAACGACAAGAACCGGTTCTGGAGCGAGGTCGTGCCGTTCTGGGGTCTGGCCTTCGCGGGCCTGATCCTGTCGACGGTGTTCGTGGCCGTTGCGTCTCAGTGGTCTGACTCGACGATCGTCGTGAGCTTGGCGAACTTGGCGGGGTTCGGTGTGCTCTGGGTTGCGAAGTTCCTCATCCTCGACGAGGTGCTCTTCAAGACCCAAGCCCCCGCCGAAGCCCACTGACGTGGACGCCCGGCTGCGGGCGATCGCCGAAGCGGCGAGGGGCTTCATGCCCGTCGACGAAGGGCTTGCGCTTCACGACGCCGCGGTCGAAGCCGCGCGCGCCCACCCTGGCCTCCCGCTGCTCGAGGTCGGCACGTACTGCGGCAAGTCGGCCGTGTATCTCGGAGCTGCATGTCTCGAGCTCGATCCGCCCGCAGTGCTCTTCACGGTCGATCACCATCGCGGCTCCGAGGAGAACCAGGCGGGGTGGGAGCACCACGACTCGTCGCTCGTCGACCCCGCGACCGGCAAGCTCAACACGCTGCCGATGTTCATCCGCACGATCCACGAGGCCGATCTCGAGGGCACCGTCGTCGGCGTGGTGGGAGTGTCGCCGGTCGTCGCGTCCCACTGGCACACGCCGCTGGCCTTCCTCTTCATCGATGGCGGGCACGGCGTCGAGCCGGCGCGCACCGACTACGAGTGCTGGACACCGAAGGTGACGGTCGGCGGCACGCTCGCCATCCACGACGTGTTCCCCGATCCTGCCGACGGCGGTCGTCCCCCGTACGAGCAGATCTACCTGCCAGCGCTCGAGTCGGGCCAGTTCGAGGAGATCGGCGCGACAGGCAGCCTGCGCGTGCTTCGGAGGGTGTAACCAACCCCGGTCCCGCTCATGGGCGGCGCAGTGCGCCGCCGGGTGCGCGAAGCACGGCTTGTCGAGCGGAGCGAGCAGGAGCCGATCGAAGCGAAGCGGCGAGCGGCGACGAGGATCAAACGGGTTGCATCAGCTCGAGGCGGTTGCCGAAGGGATCGTCGACGTAGACGCGGTGGTAGCCATCGAGCGGCTCGTCGTCGCGGGGCACGAAGCCGGCGGCGGTCAACGTCGCGATCAGGGCATCGAGGTCGTCGACGATGAGCGCAGCGTGCGCTTTGCGAGCAGGCCGGAAGTCGGCGTCGACGCCAAGGTGGACCTTCACTGCGTCGGTCTCGAACCAGCAGCCGCCCCGTCCCGCGAGATGCGGCGGCTTCGACAGCTGCGGGATGCCGAGCAGGCCTTCGTAGAAGGCGACGGCTTCAGCTTCGCGACCTGCCGGCATCGCGAGCTGCACGTGGTCCAGTCGAACGACTGACATACAAGTACAATACAAGTGTTACGGCTTCTGCGTCGCGTCAGCCGACAGACATGACGGTCAGCGCGACCGAGAACGGACGGACGGGGGCAGACCGCAGGGGTCAGTCGGTGACGGGGTCGCTCGTGTCGATGAAGGCGGGCACGTCTTCACCGCGGAAGAGGCCCGACGCATCGGTGGTCCGGCTGAGCGCATCGGCGGCGAGCACGACAGCGGCCGCCGTGTAGGAGGTGCGCTCGGCGTCGGGGAAGCTCGTGCCCTCGGGGTGGACGATGCCGGTCAGGTAGGCGCCGTCGTCGAGCCGATGGGCTTGGGCCCACGTGAAGAGCTCGAGCGCCGCGGCCTCGTTCCCGGCGACGAGCTGGGCCATGGCCGTCTCGCAGGTCTCGGCGGCAGTGATCCAGGGGCGGTCGGCGACACAGCGCACACCGAGGCCCTCCATCACGAAGGTCGACGTGCGCTCGGCGAGCCGAGCTGTCGCGGCGGCGCCGGTGACGACGCCGGCGAGCACCGGGTAGTACCAGTCCATCGCCCAGCGGTCCTTCGGCTCGAACGCGTCACGCACGTGCGCGATGACGTGGGCCAGGTTCGCGGTGGCGAGCTCCCAGTCGGGTCGTTCCTCGCCGACGGTCTCGGCGATCGCCACCGCGCACCGCAGGCTGTGGCAGATCGAGGACGAACCCGTGAGCAACGCGTACGACCAGGGCGTGCCGTCGGTGTGGCGAGCCCAGATGATCTCGCCGCGCGCGGTCTGCATCGAGAGCACGAAGTCGACGGCCCGCTCGACCACTGGCCACATCGTGTCGACGAAGCCGCGGTCGCGCGTGAGGAGGTAGTGGTGCCACACGCCGGCCGCGACGTAGGCACAGACGTTGGTGTCGAGCTTGAGGTCTTCGATTCCGTCGGCGAGGTAGTAGTTGTGCCACGCGCCGTTCTCGAGCTGATGGGACACGAGCCACTCGTACGCCCGCTCGGCGTCGGAGAGACGCCCGCCGACCGCGAGCGCCATCGCCGCCTCGACGTGGTTCCACGGATCGGAGTGCCCGCCGGGATACCAGAGGACGAGGCCGCTGGGCATCTGCTCCGCGGCAATCGCGTCGACCGTCGTGCTGAGCTCGGCCGCGCTCAAGACACCAGCGACCTCGGGGAGGCGCGTCACAGGATCACCGGCTTGCGGGCGTACACCACGAGGCTCTTCCCGAGGACCGGGTTCAAGACGCGGTCAGCGACGCGTGTCGACGCCGGCGTCTTCGTGATGTCCCACTCGAGGAGCTTGCGGTAGGCGACGACGGCCTTGTTCGTGTCGTTCGTCGGGCCGACCGCGCAGCGCAGCCACCAGTAGGGGCTGTGCAGCGAATGCGCGCGATGCGACGCGCCGGGCACGAGGCCCGCCTCGCGCATGCGAGCGCGCAGCGCATCGGCCGTGTAGATGCGCACGTGCCCGCCCTCGACGAACGGCGCGTGATACTCGTCGCTCAGCCACCAGCAGACCTTCTCGGGCAGCCACGCGGGCACCGTCACCGCGATCGTGCCCCCCGCCCGCAGCACGCGCGCCAGCTCGCTCATCGCGCCGGCGTCGTCGGGGATGTGCTCCATCACCTCGGACGCGATCACCCGATCGAAGGCATCGTCGGCAAAGGGCAGGTGCACGGCGTCGCCGTTGACCGCTCCGGTGCAGCCCTCCTCCTCGACCTCGCCCGCTTCAGCCATCGCTCCGAAGGTCGCGCGCACCTCCTTGAGCTCGGCGTCGCTCATGTCGCACGCGACGACGCGAGCGCCGTGGCGGGCGGCCTCGAAGGCGTGGCGGCCGAACCCGCATCCGAGGTCGAGCAGCCGGTCGCCCGCGCGCACGCCCAGCTTGGCGTAGTCGACCGTGAGCATCAGCCTTTGCGTCCCTGCCCTGCGCTCGCACGCATCTCGAGGAGCTCGCGGTACTGCTCGACGGTCGCCTTGGCTGTGTGGGCCCAGCTCCACCGGCTGATGACTCGTTCGCGGCCCGCTGCGCCGACCTTGGCTCGCAGCGCCGGATCGTCGAGTCCCCGGCGGATCGTCGCGACCAGCGCGTCGGCGTCGGCCGGCGGGCACGACAGCACGGTCTCGCCGTCCGCCCCCGTGACCTCCGGGAGCGCGCCGCCGGTCGTCGCGACGAGCGCGATGCCCGTCGCCATCGCCTCGGCCGCGGGCAACGAGAAGCCTTCGTACAGCGAAGGCACGACCGCGAGCTCGGCCTCGGCGTAGAGCTCGACGATGCGCTCGTCGGACACGCCGCTCACGAACGTCACCACATCGGTGAGGCCGAGCCGCTCGATCGTCTCCGCGCTGCGACCGCCGGGCTTCGGACGGCCGATGACAGTCAGGGTGACGTCGCGCTCGGTGCGCAGCTTCGCGAGCGCCTCGAGCAGGTACGACAGACCCTTCAGCGCGACGTCGGCGCTCGCGGTGGTGATCAGCCGCCCGGGCACACGCTCGACGTGGGGCATCGGCTTGAAGAGCTCGGGGTCGACACCGACCGGGACGAGCCGCATGTTCTCGCGCGGTACCCCGAAGTCCGTGTGGATGTCGTTGATCGAGTTCTCCGAGACGACCACGACCCGCGGCAGGTGCCGAGCGACCCGGGCCTGCATCTTCACGAACCCGTACCACCGGTTGACCGAGCGGCGCTTGCGCGCGTTCGGCGCGTGTGCGACCTCGAGCGCCCGATCCTTCGTGATCGGGTGGTGCAGCGTCTCGAGCACCGGCAGGAACCGGTCGATGGCCAAGATGCCGTAGCCCAGGCACTGGTTGTCGTGGACGAGGTCGAACTCGAGCTTGCGACCGTCGAGGTAGCGCCAGGCTCGCAGGCTGAAGGCGAGCGGCTCGCTGAACTTGCCGGTCGAGAACTGGGCGATCTCGACGAGGTCCTGCCAGTGCTTGATCTCCCAGTACGCGGGGAAACGGCCCGGGTAGGTGTCGTTGAAGATGTCGAGGCTCGGCAGCTTGACGAGCGGCACCCGGGGGTCGAGGACCGGGTACGGCTGGCCGCCGAGCACCTCGACGTGATGACCGAGGTCGACGAGCGCCTTGGTCAGGTGCCGGGTGTAGACGCCCTGCCCACCGACGTGCGGCTTCCCCCGGTAGGAGAGATAGGCGATGCGCAGGGCTTCGTCGGGGCGCAAAGGCCCGACATGCCCGCTGCTGGGGGGAGGCATCGGCGCACTCTATCGGTCGCCTTGACCAGGCGGTCAGGGGGCAGAGCGGCTGAAAACCAGCCTCATCTCGGCGACGAGGGGCTCGCCCGGGTCCACGACCTGCGGTTTCATGTTGAACTCGTTCGGCGGGCCGGTCTGGGGCTCGACGCAGAGCGCGTGATCGGGCTGGGTGAAGATCACCCAGTGGTCGCAGGTCGACGAGATCGTCGCGGTCACGCCGTCCGGCCACCGCAGGCTCGGCGGACCGGCCAGGCCGGTGAACGTGTCGTCCCACGGGCCGGGGGGCGGATCGACGAGGCGCCCGGTCGGGATGTCCTCGTCGTCCCTCTCGTACATCTTCGCGGCGGTGAACGAGAGGTCGACGGGCTTGCGGTACCACGGGTGCCATCCGGCCATCGCGGGCATCGGGCGATCGGCCGCGTGCACCTCGAGCCGGAACGTCGCCGTGTTGCCCTCCACCGACCCGTGATGGATCGCGTGGCCCCCGAACGGCCACGGATCGGCCAGGTCGAGCCGCATCGTGTTCGCATCGAGCGCCGACCATTCGGACGTGTAGGCGATGCCGTGCATCGCGTGCGGCGGGTGGTTGATCGGCATCTCGTAGTCCACGCCGTCGAAGGTGAACTTGCCGTGCTGGATGCGGCCGGCCCATGGGATCATGGGGAACGCTCCCCAGCTGCTCGGTCTGGGCACCGGGTCACCAAGCGGGGGCCTGACGAGCCGCTCCTCGCCGAACGCGACGATCGACGCGATCCGTCCGCCCTGCACCGGGTCGAGCATCACGATCAGGTCGTCACCGGTCAGCGTCAGCACGACGCACACCGTAGGGTCCGCCCTCGTGCGCGCGCTGGTGCAGCGGGTCTCGCGAGCCAAGGTCACCGTTGACGGTGAGATCGTCGGCGAGATCGGCGCGGGGCTCTGTGTGCTCGTCGGCGTCACTCATTCCGACGACGACGCAACCGCTCGCAAGGTGGCCGAGCGCATCGTCAACCTGCGCGTGCTCGCCGACGAAGACGGCGTGATGAACCGATCGGTGGCCGACGTTGGCGCCGAGGTGCTCGTCGTGAGCCAGTTCACGCTCTACGGCGACACGAGCAAGGGCCGTCGCCCGTCGTGGCTCGCCGCCGCGCCCCCCGAGGTCGCCGAGCCGCTCATCGATGCGGTTGTCGCCGCGCTTCGCGAGCTCGGGACCACGGTCGCCACCGGGCGCTTTCGCACCACGATGGCGGTCGAGCTCGTCAATGACGGGCCGGTGACCGTCTTGCTCGAGCTCGATCCCCGATGAGGCCGATCGCGACGAGCAGCAGCGCGACGAGGACGATCGGGCGGTCGCCCCAACGCACGTAGATCGTCTCGCCCGCGCGTTTGCGGACATCCATCTGCAGCACTTTGCGCTCGCTGATCGCGGTGCGCGCTTTCAAGTGCCCGGTGTCGTCGACGAAGGCGGTGAAGCCGGTCGGTGCCACCTGCCCCACCCACCGGCCGGTCTCGAGCGCGCGAAGCCGAGACGCGTTGATCTGCTGCGTCTGCAGCAACGTGCCCGTGTACGACGCGCCGTTCGTCGGGTTGAGGAGGACCTCGCCGCCGTGGCCGATGGCGTCGCGGGCGCGACCGCCGAAGAAGACCTCCCACGAGATGACGACGCCGATGCGACCTTCGGGCGTGTCGAGCACCGCAGGCCCGTGTCCGGCGATGGCGTCGCGCGGTACCTCGTCGGTCGGCGCGCCGATCGCGTGGAGGATCCGGCGGAACGGCATGTACTCGCCGAACGGGACACGACGCACCTTCTCGTAGCGCGCGATCTCGGCGCCCGTGGCATCCCAGGCGATCTGCGAGTTGCGGAAGTGGTGCTCGCCCGCGCCCTCGATCACGCCGGCGGTGAGAGGGGCGCCCAGGCTCCGCGCCAGCGCGGCGAGGTCGGCGCCTTCGGGCGTGTCGCCGACAGGCCCTTCGACGTGCACTGTGTTCTCGGGCCACACCACGAGATCGACGGGGGTCTTCACGTCGTTGGACGCGGCGAGGTGGCGTTCGAAGACGAGGCGCTCGTCGGTCGCGCTCGCGTGTGTCCCTTGCGGGCCGCCGCCCTGCACGAGAGCGATGTTCATGGGACCGATGTCGTGACCGCGGGGTGCGACGGCTGCGAACCCGACCACGAGCGCGATCGCGGCGGCACCGACGGCCACCGCCATCCAGGCGCGTTCCCACGCGGCCGAGATGGTGACGCCGATGATCACCACGAGCATGACGAGCAGCGGCGCGCCGCCGACCCGCACGACGAACGCGACGGGCGAGACCGCTTGGCTGATCGCGAACGATGCGAGCGGCACCCCGCCGAACGGCCATGACCACCTGAGGATCTCGGCCAGCACGATCGAACCGGGGAGCACGACCCATCGCCAGCGGCTCGCGGGAGCGATCGCGCAGGCGACGCCGAACCAGACGGAGGAGATCAGTGAAGCGACCACCCAGCCGGGCGCGGTGAGGAACACCATCCAGCCCATGCCCGGGAAGAGCCACGCCGCGGCGACCGCCCATCCGCGCCAGAACCGGCTGCGCGCCGGTCGGCCCGCCAGAAGGCGGTCGAGGAAGACCACGCCCACGATCAGCAGCGGCCACCATCCCCAAGGGGGAAGCGAGAGCGCCATGAGCGCGCCCGTGCCGAGGCACGCCGCGATCGTGACGAGCCGCGGTGGGATGCGTGCGCGCGTGCGCGCCGAATCTCCCACAGGGGCCTCGGTGTCGACCATCAGACCGCGGCGGAGTTGACGTAGGTCAGGTGCACCACGAAGCGAAAGCGCGCTGACCCAGGCGGATGGCACGCGAAGAGCGTCGCCGTCTTGCCCGCCGATTGGTTGACGATGTACATCGCGTCGGGCTTCACGATCTCGTTGCTCACGAACGTGTACGTGTGCTGTCCGCTGCCGATCGTGAAGATCACCTGATCGCCCGGCCCGAGCTGATCGATGTAGCGGAAGGGGCGACTGTGGGTGACCCGGTGGCCCGCGACCACCACGTTGCCTGTCTGGCTCGGCAGCGCGGTGCCGGGCCAGTGACCCGGACCCTTGTTCAGCGTCGTGAGCGTGACGCCCTCGAACAGCACCGCGTTGATGCCGAGCCTCGGGATGGCGATCGTGCCGATCCGGTTCTCGGGCTCGGGCGCGAGCGCGTTCTTCGGGGACGGAGCCGGAGTGGGAAGCGGCGTTGCGGTCACCGCTGGGGCCGGCGCTGCAGTCGTCGCTGGCAGCGTGCTCGGTGGAAGCGTGGTCGCTGCCGTGGTCGGCGCCGAGGTCGTCGCGGTCGAGGCGGGAGCGTCAGTGGCGGGTGCATCGGCGAGACCGGGATCGTCGTCGACGGAGCTCTTCCCGCCGCATGCCGCGACGACGAGCGCCCCGGCGCCCGCAACGAGGAAGGTCCGCCGATCCATCCGCCCCATTTTCACGCGCGCGCGGTGCCCGCGCGTAGTCGGGTCGTGAGGATGCGTGCCGCCGTCTGGCCCTGCCGGATGCAGGCGGGTATGCCGAGGCCGCGGTAGGCGGCGCCGGCGAGGACGACGGTCGGGGCGTGGGCCGCCAGGTGACGGACCGCCTCGTCGACGCGCTCGAGGTGACCGGGTCTGTACTGGGGAAATGACCGGGGCCAGCGGCTCACTCTCACTTCAGTCGGCGCGCCGCGCAGATCCATGAGGCGGCCGAGGTCGCTGAGCATCTCGCCGACCAGGTCTTCGTCGGTGAGCCCGACGGCGTGGTCGTCGCCGTCTCGACCTGCGGAGGCGCGCACGATGGCCTGACCAGGGGTGCGCCAGTGCGCCCACTTCGTCGACGCCCACGACGCCGCCGTGACGGTCCGCTGGGTGGGCTTGGGTACGAGCAGGCCGGTCGCGTCGAGCGGGCGGCCGATCGCGGCGTCGTCGAACGCGAAGGTGACGAGGGCGACCGACGCGTAGTCGATGCCGAGGAGAGTGGCCGCGACCTCGGGGACGGCGTCGACGAGCAAGCGGGCCGATGCGTGAGCCGGACATGCCAAGACCACCGCGTCGGCGTCGATTCGGCGTGGATTCGCCGCCGATGCGCCCGTCGTGACCTGCACGGCTCCGCGTTCGTCGATCTCGACGGACTCCACGGGGGCGTCCAGCTCGATGGTCGCGGGCGGCTCGGCGACGGCCAGTGACGCCGCGAGCGCGTCGATCAGGCCGCCCATCCCGCCGCGGAGTGTGAAGAAGACGGGCGCTGTCGGATCGGGCGGGTGTGCCCGCCGGTCGGCGCGCAGCCCGAGCAGCAATGACCGGGATCGCTCGGCGACCCCTGCCACCTGCGGCGCCACCGCCAGCGCGCTCAGCCGGTCGGCGTCGCCGGCGTTGATCCCCCCGATGAGCGGATCGACGAGCCGCTCGAGCACCTCTCGCCCGAACCGCGACGAGACGAGCGGACCGAGGGCGTCGGGCGGCGTCGACCGCCGCGGCAGCAACGGTTCGAGCGCGGCCCGCGCCATCCCGCCCACGCCGAGGATCCCCGATCGCGCGACGGGGAGGATCTCTCCGGGAACGCCCAACGCGAGGCCGGCAGGCAGCCGGCGCAGTCGTCCCCGCGCCCACACGTAGGCACCCGCGTTCGACGGCGACACGAGCTGGTCGCCGAGCCCGAGCCGCTGGCACAGCGCGACGGCTTCGGGTACCCGCGCGAGAAACGCATCGGCCGCCTCGTCGACCTCGAGCCCTGCGAACCGGGACGTGCGGATGTTGCCGCCCAAGCGGGACGCGGCTTCCAACACGGTCACCTCGACACCGGACTCGACGAGCTCGAGGGCGCACGCGAGGCCGGTGATGCCTCCGCCGACGACGACGACGCGGGTCACGTGCTGTGAACCAGCTCGACCAGCCGAGCGAGGACACCCGGATCGGTCTGGGGGAGCACGCCGTGGCCCAAGTTGAAGATGTGGCGCGGACCCGTCCCCGCGCGGGCGATGACGTCGAGCGCGCGCTGCTCCACCACCGGCCACTCGCCCAGGCAGACCGCGGGATCGAGGTTGCCTTGCAACGTCACGTCACCGCCGACGCGAGCGCGCGCCACGTCGAGCGGCACCCGCCAGTCGACACCGAGCACGTCGGTTCCGGCAGCCACCATCAGCTCGAGCAGCTCGCCGGTGCCGACCCCGAAGTGGATACGCGGGACGCCCAGGTCGGCAACGCCCTCGAAGACCTTGCGGCTCGCGGGCAGCACGAGCGACTCGTAGTCGGGCGCGCTCAGGTCACCCACCCAGCTGTCGAACACCTGCACTGCTCGAGCCCCCGCACCCACCTGCGCGCGCAGCGCGGCGATCGCGAGGTCGGCCAAGCGGTCGAGCAATTCTCGCCACAGCTCGGGGTCGCCGTACATCAACGCCTTCGTGCGCTCGTACGTCCGCGACGGCCGTCCCTCGATGAGGTAGCTCGCGATCGTGAACGGCGCGCCGGCAAAGCCGATCACGGGCACGTCGAGCTCCGCGCAGAGGATCTTGATGGTCTCGATCACGTAGGGGATGTCGAGCTCGGCTTCGAGCGGTCGGATGCGGCCGAGATCGGCGCGAGATCGGAATGGCTGCTCGGTCACTGGACCTGTTCCCGGCGCGACATCGACACCGAAGCCGATCGCCGCGATCGGCACGACGATGTCGCTGTAGACGATGGCGGCGTCGACGCCGTACCGCCGCACTGGTTGCATCGTGATCTCAGCCGCCACCTCGGGCTTGTGGATCGCGTCGAGGATGCTGCCCTCACCTCGGATCGCGAGGTACTCCGGCAGTGAGCGGCCCGCCTGGCGCATGAACCAGACCGGCCGCTGTTCGTGCGGCTCACCGCGGCACGCAGCCAGGAACGCACTCATGCCGCCCCCTTCAACAGCTCCACCGCGGGCGCTGATGCGACATGTGCGAGATGTGCACGCGCCGATCGCTGCGCTTGCCCGACCACCGAGACCATCCGTGACGAATCCATCGCGTTGATCCCCATGACGCGTGTGTCGACCGTCGTCGGCTCGAAGCACAGGATCGTCGTGCCCGAACCGAACGCGCCGAGCTCACGACGCAACGTGCCGCGATGGAAGCCGCGTGTCGCAGCGCGCATGTTGAACAGCAGCGCATCGGTGCGCGCCGACATCGGCGACACGACGACGACGAGGTCGAGACCGATGCCGGCGACGAGGTCTGCGTTGGTCGGGGAGTGCGTGCCACCGTCGACGTAACGCTCGCCGTCGATCACGACCGGAGCGAAGTAGCCCGGGATGGCCGACGACGCCTCGACCGCCGTGCCGACGTCGGGCTCAGGTGACGCGTCGCGCCCGAAGACGACCCGCGCCCCATCGCTCAGCCGGAGCGCGCAGATCCAGAGCGGCTCTTCCGGCCAGCGAGTGCGATGGAGCCGACGCATGCGGTCACCCATCCCGGTCGTGGGCACGCGGCCCTCGGGCGCCAGGGCGGCAAGCGCGCGGCCGGGGCGGAACCGCCACGGGGTCATCAGATCGCGCGCCAGCAACATCGGCGCCTCAGGCAGCGGCATCCGCGCAGCGACCTGCGGCTGCATGCGCGGCGGTTGCAGGCGCTCCATCCCCTTCAGCAGCGCCGCGCCCTCGGCTGAGAGCGGTTCGCCGGTGATGCGGGCCGCGAAATCGGGCGCGGCGAGGCCGGCTCGCAACGTCGCGCCGACGCCTGACCCGGCCGAGGTGCCCACGATCACGGCGGCGCGACGCGGGTCCCAGCCGGTGACCTCAGCGATCGTGGCGAGCGTGCCTGCGTGGTAGGCGTGACCCACCACGCCACCGGCTCCGAGCACCAGGCCGACGGATGTCACCGGCACATGGTTCCACGCAGCCCCGTTCACTCTGAACTCGGCTGCGTGGGAGCATGCGTTCGATGTCGACGCCACAGGTGTTCTTCAACCCGCTCGATCCCGACGTGCGAGCGAACCCTTATCCCCACTACGCGGAGCTGCGGGCCGTCGATCCCGTGCACCGCAGCCCGTTCGGGCTTGTCGTGCTGACGCGCTACGACGACTGCGCCAAGGTGCTGCGCGACGCCCGCTTCAGTGCTGACATCGCGGCGAACGCGAACGTCGAAGGCGTGGGTCTCTTCGGCAATCAGGACGAGTCCCAGGCCGGCGACGAGGGATTCAACGAGTCGCTTCTCAACCTCGACCCGCCGAAGCACACCCGTGTGCGAGGGCTCGCGGCGCGAGCGTTCACGCCGAAAGCCATCGAGGCGTGGCGACCCCGCGTCGTCGAGATGGTCGACGAGATCCTCGACAAGGTTGCGGCCGACGGCGGATGCGACCTTGTGAGCACGCTCGCGTTTCCACTGCCGTTTCAGGTGATCTCCGAGCTGCTCGGCATGCCGACCGATCGGCGTGACGAGCTCCGGGCGTGGTCGCAGGCGATCACGCTCACCCTCGAGCCGTTGATCTCCGCGGAGGAGCGCGCGGCGGCAACCGAAGCGGCAGAGCACATGCGCGAGTTCGTCGAGGCGGTGATCGCGGAGCGCCGCAAGGCGCCGCGCGAGAACGATCTGCTCTCGGCGCTCATCGCCGCGGAGGAGGAAGGCGAGCGCCTCTCGACCACCGAGCTCGTGAGCATGGTGCTGCTGCTGTTCGTCGCGGGGCACGAGACGACGGTGAACCTGATCGGCAACGGCACCCGGCTGCTCATGGAGCATCCCGACGTGTTGGCCCGGTTCCGCGCCGATCCCGCTGTTGACGCGACCGCGGTCGACGAGCTGCTGCGCATGGACGGGCCCGTGCAGTTCACGGCCCGCGCGGTGCTCGAGGCCGTCGAGTTCGGCGACGACGTGGTCGAGAAGGGCTCGGTCGTCATGCCCGTGCTCGGCGCCGCGAACCACGACCCCGCGCACTTCGCCGACCCCGACGCTCTGCTGATCGATCGCGCGAATGCCGCCTCGCACCTCGCGCTCGGGTCTGGCATCCACTTCTGCCTCGGAGCGTCGCTCGCTCGGCTCGAGGCACAAGTTGCCATCGGAAGATTTCTCCGGCGGTTCCCGACGGTCGAGTACGCCGGCGAACCCGAGTGGGCTCCGCGCATCTCGCTGCGGGGCATGGCCAAGCTGCCGCTCGAGGTCGCGTGAAGCCCCCGCCGTTCGTCTACGTCGCCCCGACCTCGCTCGACGAGGCCGTCACCGCGCTGGCCGAGCACGGCGAGGACGCGAAGGTGCTGGCCGGGGGGCAGAGCCTCATCCCGCTGATGTCGTTGCGGCTTGCTCGGCCCACAGCCCTCGTCGACCTCAACGGCGTCGCCGAGCTGTCGTCGATTGCGGTCAACGGGATGACCTCCATCGGAGCGATGACTCGTCACCGAGCGGTCGAGCGCTCGGCCGACGTCGCGAAGCAGGTTCCCCTGCTCGCGGCCGCCGTTCCCTACATCGGGCACGTCGCGATCCGCACTCGGGGCACGATCGGCGGCAGCCTGGCTCACGCCGATCCCGCCGCCGAGCTCCCTGCCATCGCGCTCGCCCTCGACGCGACCTTCGAGGCCACGAGCACCCGTGGCACCCGCACGATCAGCGCGGCCGACTTCTTCGTCGGGTACTTCACGACCGCCCTCGAGGCGGACGAGATCCTGACGAAGGTCACGTTCCCGAACGCCGCTCCGGGCACCGGTGTGTCGGTGCAGGAGATGGCGCGTCGCCACGGCGACTTCGCGATGGTGGCTGCCGCGGCTTCGGTCGCGCCGGGCGGCGACGTGCGCATCGCGCTCATCAACGTCTCCGACCGGCCGGTCAGAGCGGTCGAGGCCGAGGCCGCGATGAGGCAAGGAGCGCAGATCGACGAGGTTGCCGCGCTTGCCGCGCGCGATCTCGAACCGACCGCCGACCTGCACGCGAGCGCCGCGTATCGCCGCTCGGTCGCGCAGGTGCTGGTCCGTCGAGCACTGACCGAAGCCGCAGCACGAGCGAAGGACGCCTCATGACCGACACTCTTTCGATCTCTTTCGAGGTGAACGGCCAGCGCCGGCAAGGCGAGGCCGAGCCGCGCAAGACCCTCGCCGACTTCCTCCGGGAGGATCTCGAGCTGACGGGCACGCACCTCGGCTGCGAGCACGGCGTGTGCGGCGCGTGCACCGTCCTGCTCGACGGCGAACCGGTGCGCTCGTGCCTGATGCTCGCGGTGCAAGCGCGTGGCGCGAGCGTCACGACGATCGAGGGCCTCGCTTCCGGTGACGTGATGAACCCGCTGCAGGAGGCGCTTCGTGACGAGCACTCGTTCCAATGCGGCTTCTGCACTCCCGGCTTCCTCATGCAGATGACCGCGTTGCTCGGTGAGAACCCGACGCCGACCGAAGCCGAGATCCGCGAGTCGCTGTCGGGGAACATCTGCCGCTGCACGGGCTACGAGACGATCATCAACGGCGTGCTCGCAGCAGCCGGGATAGGAGCGGAGCGATGACCACAGTGCTGCCCGCGCAGCGGTTCGTCGGGTCGAGCGTCCTGCGCTCGGAGGATCGCCGCATCCTCACGGGTTCCGGTCGCTACGTCGACGACGTCCAGCTCCCCGGGATGCTCCACGCGACGTTCGTGCGCAGCCCGGTCGCCCACGCGCTCATCACGTCGGTCGACGTCAGCGAAGCGCGCGCCCTTCCAGGAGTCGTGGCGGTCTACACCGGCGCCGACATCCAGGCACTCCTCGCTCCCGGTGCACCACCGCTCACGCTGTTCCCCGGGCTGCCGGCATCGCCGTTCACGATCCTCGCGACCGACAAGGTGCGCCTCGTCGGCGATCCGATCGCCCTCGTGATCGCCGAGACGAAGTACGTGGCGGAAGACGGCGCCGAGCTGGTCGAGATCGACTACGACGATCTGCGACCGGTCGCTTCGTCCGCCGATGCCCTCGACCCGACCAGCACGCCGATCTTCGAAGACGCGGGCAGCAACGTCCTCGTGAACGGGCGCACCTCGAGCTACGGCGACCTCGACGCGGTGTTCGAGAAGGCCGACCGGGTCGTCTCCGCCAAGATCGATCAGCACCGCCATCAGAACGTGCCGATGGAGTGCCGCGGCAGCATCTCGAGCTTCGATCCCGAGACCGGGATGCTGACGGTCCATGGATCGAACCAGGGTGTGCACCTCGCGAAGATGACGCTCTGCGGGCAGCTCGGCATCGCGCCCGACAAGGTGCGCGTGCTCTGCGGCGACATCGGGGGGTCGTTCGGTCTGAAGATCGGCACGTCGCGTGAGGACCTCGCATGCGCCGCCGCGTCACGCGACCTCGGCCGCCCGGTGAAGTGGATCGAGGATCGCCGCGAGCACCTGATGGCCTCGGGCCAGGCGCGCGAGGAGAGCATGATCGCCGAGGCTGCCGTGACCAACGAGGGCAACGTGCTCGGCTTGAAGGTCGACATGACCGTCGACACCGGCGCTTACCCCGGCATGGGCGCCATGATCAGCGGGCTCATCGAGTCGATGCTGCCGGGCCCCTACAAGATGGAAGCGCTCGGCTTCACCTTCAGCGCGACCGTCACGAACAAGGCGCAGTACGTCGCGTACCGGGGTCCGTGGGCCGCGGAGACCTTCACGCGCGAGCGCCTGCTCGACATCGTCGCCCACGAGGTCGGCATCGAGCCCCTCGATCTCCGACTGCGCAACGTCGTGACCCGCGGCGAGCCGCCGCTCCAGATGATCACGGGCCGCAGCCTCGTCGGCGTCACGACCCGCGAGTCACTCGAGCGCATGGCCGAGATCATCGACCTGCCGGCGTTCCGCGCTCGTCAGGCCGCGGCGCGCGCCGAGGGTCGCCATCTCGGGCTCGGCGTGGCCACCTTCATCGAGGCCGCACCGGGCCCTCGCGAGGAAGGCGGCGGAGGCGGGATGATGGGCCCGGAGCAGATGCGGATGCGGCTCGAATCCGACGGCATGGTCTCGGTGTTCACGTCGCAGATGCCGCACGGCCAGGGGCACGAGACGACGTTCGCTCAGATCGCGGCGGATGAGGTCGGCGTGCCGTTCGAGCAGGTCAGAGTCGTCGCCGGCGACAGCGACAGCGCGCCGATGGGCTTCGGCACCGGCGGCAGCCGCGCCGCGACGATGGCCGGGGGAGCGACGTTGCACACCGCGCGTGCGCTTCGCGATCGCATCCTCGAGACATCGGCCGATCTGCTCGAAGCGAGTGCAGGCGACCTCGAGCTCATCGAGGGCAAGGTCTCGGTACGAGGGGTGCCCGTCAGCGCGATCACGCTTGCGGATGTCGCGGCGGGCGCGCCCGAGCCGCTCGAAGCGACCCGTGCGTTCGACGGCGGCGAAGGCGGCTGGTCGAGCGGCACCCACTGCGCGATCGTCGAGGTCGACGTCGAGACCGGTCAGGTGACGATCGAGCGCTACATCGTCGTCGAGGACTGCGGCGCGCTCATCAACCCTGCGATCGTCGAGGGACAGGTGCGCGGCGGAGTCGCGCAAGGCATCGGTGCTGTCCTGCTCGAGCGCTCCGCGTACGACGACAACGCGCAGTTCCTCGCGGGCACGTTCATGGACTACCTGCTGCCGACCGCGACCGAGATCCCGCGCATCGAGATCCACCATCTCGAGACGGTGCCCCTCGACCCGGACGTCAACTTCCGCGGCGTGGGCGAGGGCGGGATGATCGTGTCGCCGCCGACCTTGTGCAACGCGATCGAAGACGCGTTGGCGCCGTTCGGTGTCACGATCACCGAGCAGCACCTGCCTCCGGCGCGCATCCTCGAGCTGATCGGCGCGATCCAGCCGGATCAGTAGCGCAGCTCCGCGACGACGCCGTAGTGGTCCGACGGCACCACGCCGTCGATCGCGTCGCGACCGATCACTTCCGCTCGCACCACATGGCCGCGGCCGCCTTCCTTGGGCCAGCCCGCGAACACGTAGTCGATGCGGCGCGCCGGCTCGAGGTCGAGCGCCGCATACGGGTTGTCGTTCGACCACGTCATCCCAGCGCCGTCGCCGGCCACCTCCCACGCGTCGTGGAAGACGAGCTTGGGAGCCGCGACAGCCATGCGACCGGTGAGGATCCGGATCTCGTCGCTGTCGGGCGCTGCGTTCATGTCGCCGGTGAGGATCGGCGGGTAGTCGCGGGGCCGGCATTCGTCGACGAAGGCACCGACGAGCCGCACCTGCTCTTGGCGCACCTCACTGTGGTCGAACCGCCAGTTGAGGTGTGTGCAGAAGACTTGGATCGCGCCGCGCGGGCCGTCGATCTCCGCGAACAGGACGGTGCGCCGCTCGTCCGGCGCGCCACCGGCCGGGAGTGGACGCCACGACGTCCTCAAGATCGGCCAGCGGCTGACGATCGCGTTGCCCGAATGCACCGGCCCGTCGTCGTTGCACGAGTGCACGTGATGGAACCCGAGCCGCTCCCCGACGAGCGCGGCCATGCTGCTCTCCGGCGCGCTCCACGCCTCCTGCAGGCAAGCGACGTCGGGGTCGAGCGCGGCGATCGTCGCCAGGATCGCGGGCTGACGTGCCTCCCACGGCCCGAACCGCCCCCACAAATTCCACGAGAGCACGCGCACCCGGCTTTCCACCAGTGGGCCGTACGCACTCACGAGCTCTCCAGACATCTCGCGATGGTGCCGTAGTTCTGTGAGGAGGCGCAGGTACGATTGCTCTTCCCCTTTTGTGGCTCACACCCTGAACCCTGCCGGGACGGTCGATGTCGCAACATCCCGAGCTCGTCGAAGAGCAGGCCTACATCGAGCACGCGTACGAGTGCCTCGACCGGGCCCGTGACCAGGCAATTCGCCTTCGGGGTTTGACCGAGGTCGGCCGGGGCGGCACGCACCAAGCCCGCTACGAGCGTGACGTGATCGAAGAGACCGTCCGCAACCGGCTCGCCCACCTCGAGATCGGCGATGCCGCGCTGGTCTTCGGCCGGATCGACCGCGACACGGGCGAGGCCTTCCACATCGGCCGTCTGGCCGTCGCGGACGAACGCCAGGAGCCCGTCGTCGTCGACTGGCGCGCGCCGGTGGCCGAGCCCTTCTACCGCGCCACGGGTCGCGCCCCGATGGGCCTCACGCGGCGCCGGCACTTCGCGTTGAAGGGCCGTGCCCTCGTGGGCATCGAGGACGAGGTCTTCGACGGCAACATGAACGGTGACGGCAACGGCCTCGTCGGCCCCGGTGCGCTCATCGCCGCGCTCGAGCAGTCGCGCACCGGCCAGCTCGGCGACATCGTCGCGACGATCCAGGCCGAGCAGGACGAGATCATCCGGTCGCCCCTCCCCGGCGTGCTCGTCGTGCAGGGCGGTCCGGGCACAGGCAAGACCGTCGTCGCGCTGCACCGCGCGGCCTACCTGCTCTACACGTATCGGTTCCCGCTCGAAGACCAGGGTGTGCTCGTCGTCGGTCCGAACCGCGTGTTTCTGCGCTACATCCACCGAGTCCTTCCCTCGCTCGGCGAGACGGGTGTCGAGCAGGTGGTGCTCGCCGATCTCGTGCCGGCGGTGAAGGTGCACGCGACCGAGGCGACCGCGGTCGCTCGGATCAAGGGCGACGTGCGCATGGCGACCCTCCTCGCGAACGCGGTCCGCGATCGGCAGCGGCCGCTCACGCGTGACCTCGTCGTGCCGTTCGGGCTCACCCGGCTCCGGATCGACGTGGAGACGTCACGTCGCATCGTGCGCGGTGCGAGCCGGCGCGCGCACACGCACAACGCGGGCCGCAAGTTCGTCGAGCAGTCCCTGTTCGACGCGCTCGCGGCCAGCAGCCGCGACCAGATCGACGCCCGAACGGTGCGCGAGCGCACGCGGTCGACCGACGAGGTGCGCGCCGCGCTCGAGGCGATGTGGCCGGTGCTCACGCCGGCGCAGCTCTTGCACGACTTGTTCGGCTCTGCGGCACTCGTACGACTCGCGTCGCGCCGCGCCTTCGACGAGGGTGAGGCCGAGCTGCTCGTGCGACCCCGGTCTGAGCATGTCGACGATGTCCGGTGGACCGACGCGGACATCCCGCTCCTCGACGAAGCGCTCGCTCTGCTCGGCCCGCGTCCCTCGCGCAATGGCTCGGAGCCCGAGGAGATGCGCACGTACGGGCACATCGTCGTCGACGAGGCACAGGACCTCACGCCGATGGCCCTGCGGATGCTGACCCGCCGTTCGCTCAGCGGCTCGATGACTGTCGTCGGCGACCTCGCGCAAGCGACGGGCGCGCTCGCTCCGAACAGCTGGGACGACGTGCTCGCACACCTACCCTCTCGCAAGCCCGCTCGCGTGCACGAGCTCACCATCGGCTACCGCATCCCTGCGCAGTCGATGGCCCTCGCGGCCCGCGTGCTGTCGGTCGCCGCTCCTGGCCTTCAGCCGCCGCGATCGGTTCGCGACGGCGAGGTCGCGCCGCTGATCCGCCGCACTGCTCCGGGCGAGCTCGGCAGCGAGGTCGCCTCGATGGTCGAGTCGCTCCTCGCCGACCTCGGCGACGGGTCGGTCGCAGTCGTCACGCCGGGGTCGCAAGCCGACGCGGTCGCCGGCGCGCTCGAGGCTCGCGGCATCACGATCGGTCGGGCGGCGCGTCAGGCGCTCGACGCACAGGTGACGGTGGTCCCGGTCGGTCTGGTGAAGGGTCTCGAGCTCGACGGCGTGGTCGTCGTCGAGCCCGCCCGCATCGTCACCGAGGAGCAGCAGGGGCTGCGTGCCCTCTACGTCGCGCTCACGCGTGCGACCAAGCGGCTGGTGATCGTCCACGCCGAGCCGCTGCCCGACGCGCTCGCGGAGTGACGCTCAATCGGCGGCGCAGTGCGCCGTCGGGGTGCGCGAAGCGGACGACGGCGACGCAGACTACGCGGTGACGAGGATGCGATCGCTCGCGAAGGCACCGACGCCGACCGAGTGACCCTCGATCTCGACGGTCACCGTGCCGTCGGGCGACGCGGCGGTGATCGTGCCGATGCGCCCGGGAGTGATCGCGCTCTCCTCGAGGAAGTCGAGCAGCCCGGGCGTGAACTCGAGCTCCTCGGGGATGCGGCTCACCGTGAACGAAGCGCCGACCGACAGCGCCGACAGCGGGTGAGCGTCGGGCGCCGCGTAGCTCGAACCGGGGATCGGGTTGCCGTGAGGACAGGTCGTCGGCGCACCGAGCACGCGGTTGATCGCGCTCTCGACCGATTCGGAGATCACGTGCTCCCATTTGCCGGCCTCGTGGTGCGCATCGGCCCATGACAGCTGCAGGATGTCGGTGAGGAAGCGCTCCGCGAGCCGATGTCGCCGCACGACTTGTTCCGCGAGCGCACGGCCCTGCTTCGTGAGGCGGATCTTGCCGTCGATGTCGACGAGCCCTTCGTGCTCGAGCCGCTTGATCATCTCGGACACCGCGGGACGCGAGATCCCCATGCGCTCGGCGATGCGCGCCTGAATGACCTCGACGTCATCCTCCGCGAGCTCGTAGATCGTCTCGCAGTACTCCTCGAACGCCGGGTGCCACTCGGTCATGGTCGGGAGTCTACGACTGCCGGGTCAGATGAGTCCGTGGTCTTCGAGCCAGGTCTTCGCGGCCTGGTCGGGCTGCTCGCCGGCGAGCGAAACCGTGTAGTTCAGTGCGCGCAGCTCGCGGGTCGTCATCGCCGCCGACACCTTGTTGAGCGCCTCGGCCAGCTGGGGGTACTGGTCGAGGACATCTTGACGGACGACAGGAGTGACGTTGTCCGCCGGATACATCCCTTTGTCGTCATCGAGCAGGACCAGTGTGAACGGCGAGATGCTCGCATCCGTGGTGAACACGAGGGCGGCGCCGACCTCGCCACGCAGGAGTGAAGAAGCCGTCTGAACCCCAGGCTCGAGGGGGACGAAACTCTTGAACGTGATGCCGTACGTCGTCTCCAGCCCGGGGATGCACAACGGCCGCTGTGGGCACTCCGCAGGACCGCCCAGGGTCAGCGTGGGGGCGATCGCGGCGAAGTCGCTCATCGTGCGCACTTGCGAGCTCGTCGCAGTGTCGAGGGTGACGGCGATCGCGTTGCGGTTCACCGCGTCCGCCGAGTCGAGGACCGCGACTCCCTTGTCCTTCATGAGGTCGGCGAGCTCGTCGTGGGTCTTGTCGGCGTCGGAGGTCGCCTCACCACCCAGCGCGACCACCGCAGTGCCCGAGTATTCGGGGACGACGCCCAGCTCGCCATCGAAGAGCATCGGGTACACGACCTCGCGAGGGCCCACGTTCGGCATGACCTCGGAAGGAACGCCCGCCGCGGTCGCGGCCTGCGCGTAGATGTTCGCCAAGACGGTGCTCTCGGTGAAGTTGAAGGCTCCGAAGACGACCTTGCCGCTCGACTCGCCGCCAGTGGCGAGAGTCGATGCTGCTCCTCGTGTCGAGTCGGCGGGAGCGGTCGAGCCCGATGAGCCGGAGTCATCGCCCGTGCACGCCGACGCGCACAACGCGATCGCCAGCGTGATCGCCGTGAGCCACGGCCCCCTGACCCTCACGCGGCCCACGGTAGGTGCTCGCCGCGCCTCGTGGGGTGGCTACGGTTGGGTTCATGTCGAACCGGCGGCGGTGCTGGGTCGGAGTCGGGCTGGTCGCAGCCATCGCCGCGGCGAGTGCAGTCGCCGTCGGAGGATCGACCGCCGGCGCTGCCCAGCCGGGGTGGACGGTGCTCGTCTACGTCGCCGCCGACAACAACCTCGAGCCGTTCGCGATCCCGAACCTCATGCAGATGGCGAGTGTGGGTAGTGGACCAGGTCTCGACATCGAGGCGTTCATCGATCGGTCACCGGGGTACTCCGACGAGCCGGTCGCGAATCTGGGGAATTGGTCTGGTGCGAAGGTCGTGCAGGTCCAGAAGGGTTCATTCGCGGAGGAGGAGAACCTCGGCAACGTCGACAGCGGCGACCCCGCGACGCTCTCGAACTTCATCTCCACTGCGGCGAAGCGGCATCCCTCCGACAAGCTCGCGCTCATCATCTGGGACCATGGTTCGGGATGGTTCGGCGCGGGGCTCGACGAGCAGACGAACCACATGATCGACCTCGCGGGCTTGGAGAGTGCGATGCAGGCGGGGCTTGCCGGAGCCGGAAAGCCGAAGTTCGAGATGCTTGGCTTCGACGCGTGCCTCATGGGCAACACGGAGGTGCTCGGCACCCTCGCTCCGCTCGCGAACTGGATCACGGCCTCCGCGGAGCTCGAGCCGGGGCACGGATGGGACTACTCGGCGCTGGCATCGGTCGCGGGTGGTGGCGGCTCCGGCGCTGACCTCGGCAAGGCGATCGCCGACTCCTATCAGCGTTACGCCACGGCCTCGAACACGAACAGCATGATCTCCCTCGCAGTGGTGAATGCCGCGGCTGTTCCCGCGTTCGTAGACGCAGTCAACGCCGCTGGCAACAAGCTCACAGGCGCGGGTGCATCGGTCGCGCCGACCGTTGCCGGTGCCCGCGCTGCGGTCCTCAGCTACGGCCGCAACCCCGATCCGAAGCTCGACTTCCAACTGGTGGACGCCGGCCTGTTGGCCGCGTCGTTGAATGATCCTGCACAGCTTGCTCCGGTCCTCGCCGCCGTGAACGCCGCGGTCGCGTACAAGGTCGTCGGCCCGGGTCTGTCCGGCGGCACGGGAGTGTCGCTCTACTTCCCGCCGGATTCGAGTACGTACCGGACGTCCTACGGCAACCTCGCCGTCACCACGGGGTGGAACAAGTTCCTCAACTCGTACTACGCGAACGGCGCCGCCGCCGGAGGCGCAAGCCGAGCGTTCTTCGGCACCGAGGGCACGACGCAGACGACCGCCGACTCCGAGCTCACCGAGCAAGGCGTGTTCCTCACCGTGCCCTTCCGAGTGGACGACCCGAGCACACTCACGGGTGTGCGCATCCGCTATGGCGTCCAGGGAGACGACGGCGCGCCTGTGCTGACCGGCGAGGACACGGGCGCGTTCACCCAGTTGTCCGAAGGAGTCGCGGGCGGAGCCTGGGATCTCAGCGAGCTCGTCGTCAGCGATGGCGCCGTCAGCATGCCCGTCTACAGGAAGGTGGTCGTCGATCCGGTCGCGAACCAGCTCACCTTCACCGCGCCGTTCGCGTACTACCCGGACAAGGACGACCAGTCGCAGGTGACGACAGTCATGGGCAATGTGACTGTCGACCTCGAGTCCGGGAAGGCGCAACGCGCGTACTTCGAGATCAAGCAGGATCCGACCGAGATCGTCAGCGATGGCAACGGCGCCGAGCTCGCGACATCGGGAGTCGTCCTCAACCCGGACGGTGCGCTCGTGCCGCTCGTGGCGCGGATCGATCCTGCCGGTGCGCTCCAGTTCGTGAAGATCACCGACACGTCATTGATGCCGGCCGGGGGAGGCATCTTGAAGGCCGACCCGAGCGCGTTGACCTTTCGGATCCGCCCTGTGACCAGCGGCACGCCGATCTATGCGGACCTCGCCATCGCGCAGCTCGGCGGATTCCTGTCGACCGCGTCGATGACGGACCGAGTGCCGTAGCCTCGACTGGGTGACCCTGGCGAGCTTTTCGCCCGCGGTGCGGGCGTGGTTCGAGTCCTCGTTCGCGGAGCCGACCCCTGCTCAGGCGCAGGGTTGGGGGCCGATCTCGAACGGCGAGCACACGCTGATCCTCGCCCCGACGGGCTCGGGCAAGACCCTCGCGGCCTTCCTCTGGGGCATCGATCGCCTGGTGACCTCACCGGTGCCGGAGCGGGCGGGCCGCACGCGGCTCCTCTACATCTCCCCGTTGCGGGCCCTCGCGTTCGACGTCGAGAAGAACCTTCGCGCGCCCCTCGCGGGCATCCGGCTCGCGGCCGAGCGGCTCGAAGTGCCGTTCACCGAGCCGGTCGTCGGCATGCGCACGGGTGACACGAGCAGCCGGGACCGCAGCGCGCTCATCCGCCATCCCCCTGACCTCCTCATCACCACGCCCGAGTCGCTGTTCTTGATGCTCACGTCGTCCGCGCGCGACACGCTCCGCGGGGTCGAGGCCGTGATCGTGGACGAGATCCACGCGCTCGCGCCGACCAAGCGGGGCGCGCACCTCGCGCTGTCGCTCGAGCGGCTCGAGGAGATCACCGAGCGACCGTTCCAGCGCATCGGGCTGTCCGCGACGCAGCGACCGCTCGACGAGATCGCTCGCTTCCTCGGCGGAAGCACCGCACAGGGGCCGCGGCCCGTGACGATCGTCGATGCGGGCATCCGCAAGCCGCTCGACGTCGAGGTCGTCGTCCCCGTCGAAGACATGGGCGCACTCGGCGAGGTGATCGAGGAGCCGATGAGCGGCCCCGCAGCCGCCGGCCCGCTGCGTCGCAGCATCTGGCCCGCGATGCATCCGCGCCTGCTGCAGCTCATCCTCGAGCACCGCACGACGATCGTGTTCTGCAACGCCCGTCGGTCGGCCGAGCGACTCGCGGCGCGCCTCAACGAGCTCGCGCTCCAAGAGGGCGTGATCGAGGAGGGTGGCGAGGATCTCGTCAAGGCGCATCACGGCTCTCTCGCGCGAGAGCAGCGCGTCATCGTCGAAGACCAGCTCAAATCCGGTGCGCTCAGAGCCATCGTCGCGACGAGCAGTCTCGAGCTCGGCATCGACATGGGCACCGTCGACCTCGTGATCCAGGTCGAGTCGCCCGGCGCGGTGTCGCGCGGGCTGCAGCGCATCGGGCGTGCGGGTCATCAGGTGGGCGAGCCAAGCCGCGGCAAGGTGTTCCCGAAGCACCGCGGCGATCTCCTCGAGGCCGCCGTGGTCGTCGATCGGATGCGGCGGGGCCTCATCGAGGAGACGAGGTACCTGCGCAACCCACTCGACGTGCTCGCGCAGCAGATCGTCGCCCACTGCGCGATGGCTGACAGCACGGTCGACGGGGTCGCGGCGCTCGTGCGGCGCGCGGCGCCGTTCGCCGAGCTCTCCGACGAGGTGCTCGTGTCGGTGCTCGAGCTGCTCTCGGGCCGCTACCCCTCCGAGGAGTTCCGCGAGCTGCGGCCGCGCCTGGTTTGGGATCGCGTCGACGGCGTGCTGCGCGCGCGTGACGGCGCGCGGCGGCTCGCCGTGACCAACGGCGGCACGATCCCCGATCGCGGGCTCTTCGGGGTCTTCCTGCCCGACGGCAAGCGTGTCGGTGAGCTCGACGAGGAGATGGTGTACGAGAGCCGCTCCGGCGAGGTGTTCGTCCTGGGCGCGTCGTCGTGGCGGATCGAGGACATCACGTTCGAGCGCGTCGTCGTCACGCCGGCGCCGGGGCAACCGGGGAAGATGCCGTTCTGGCACGGTGATCGGCCGGGGCGGCCCCTCGAGCTCGGGCAGGCGCTTGGCGCCTTCGTGCGTGAGATCCGCGGCGCGTCGAGCGAGGACGCGATGGCCCGCCTCACCGGAGATCTCGGCCTCGATCAGTGGGCCGCGGACAACGTCCTGCGGTATGTGCGCGAGCAAGCCGAGGCCGGGGGCGCGGTGCCCGACGACCGCACGATCGTCGTCGAGCGCTTCCGCGACGAGATCGGCGACTGGCGCGTCTGCATCCTCACGCCGTTCGGCGCGCGGGTGCACGCGCCGTGGGCGATCGCGATCCGGGCTCGCCTCGACGAGCGGCTCGGCCTGCCGGTCGAGGTGATGTGGGCCGACGACGGCATCGTGCTGCGCTTGCCGGAGGCGGTCGACGACCTTCCGATCGAAGAGCTCGTGATCGCGCCCGAGGAGATCGACGAGCTCGTGGTGTCGACGCTCCCGACATCGTCGCTCTTCGCGTCTCGGTTCCGCGAGTGCGCGGCGCGCTCGCTGCTCTTGCCCCGCCGCAGACCTGGTGAGCGCACGCCTCTCTGGCAGCAGCGGCAACGGGCCGCCGACCTCCTCGCCGTCGCGTCGAAGCACCCGAGCTTCCCCGTGCTGCTCGAGACGACCCGCGAGTGCTTGCAAGACGTGTTCGACGTGCCCGCGCTGCGCTCGGTGCTGAGCGACCTGCGTTCGCGGACGATCCGGATGGTGTCCGTCGAGACTCCCAGAGCCTCGCCGTTCGCGCAGTCCCTCCTCTTCGGATGGATCGCCGCGTACATGTACGAGTACGACGCGCCGCTCGCCGAACGCCGGGCGGCCGCGTTGTCGCTCGACCGCGACCTGCTTCGCGATCTGATGGGAGCCGAGGAGCTGCGCGAGCTCATCGATCCCGGCGTGCTGGCCGACCTCGAGCTCGACCTGCAGCGCCTCACCCCGAATCGCCGAGCGCGCAACAGCGACGAGGTGCACGACCTGCTGCGGCTGCTCGGCGACCTGTCGCTCGACGAGGTCTCGGCGCGGTGCGCGCCCGACGTCGATGGGCGCGAGAGCATCGACGAGCTCGTCGCTTCGCGGCGTGCGATCGCGGTGCGTGTCGGTGGCGCCGACCGGTTCGCGGACGCGAACGATGCGGGGCGGTTGCGCGACGGGCTCGGCGCCGCGATTCCGCTCGGTCTTCCCGCGGTGTGCACCGCGCCGGCAGAGCATGCACTCGATGACCTGGTCGCGCGCTATGCCGCAACACACGGGCCGTTCCTCGCTACTGCGCCCGCGTCCCGGCTCGGAGCCCCCGTCCAGCGGATCGTGGCCGCGCTCGCCGCCCTCGAGACCGAGGGACGAGTCGTCCGAGGTGAGTTCCGGCCCGACGGCGTCGAGCGCGAGTGGTGTGACGTCGACGTGCTGCGCCAGCTGCGGCGGCGATCGCTCGCATCGCTGCGCCGCGAGGTCGAGCCCGTCGAGCCCGATGCGTACGCGCGGTTCGCACTGGCATGGCACGGCGTCCACACCGGGGCGCGCCACGGCGTCGACGGTCTGGTCGAAGTGCTCGGGCAGCTGCAGGGAGCGCCGATCGTCGCGTCGGCGCTCGAGACCGACGTGCTGGCCTCGCGGTTGCGTGGGTACTCGCCCGCGCACCTCGACGCGCTGTGCACCTCTGGCGATGTCGTATGGGTCGGAGCGGGACCGATCGGCGCTGCGGACGGACGCGTTCGCCTGTTCTTCCGCGATCAGGCACGGCTCCTGCTGCCGTCGACCGATCCGGTCGAGCCGCCGTCGGGTCGCATCCACGACGCGGTCCGCGAGCACCTCGGGCAGCGGGGCGCGAGCTTCTGGTCAGAGCTGCGAGGCGCGACGACCGACGCCACCGACGCCGAGCTGCTCGAGGCGCTCTGGGATCTCGTCTGGGCGGGCGAGGTCACCAACGACTCGCTCGCTCCGCTGCGGTCGTTGCTCGCAGGCAAGCCGAAGCGCACCGCGCCGAAGACGAGCCGCCCACGACCGGGCCGGCTCACACGGATCGGGCCTCCCGCGGGTGCGGGCCGGTGGTCGCTCGTCGCCCCGCTCGCGCTGCCGGCCTCGTCGTCGACGGAGTCGGCGCACGCCGCGGCCCTCCAGCTGCTCGAGCGCAACGGAGTCCTGACACGTGAGGCGGCCCTCGCCGAAGGAGTCGAGGGCGGGTTTGCGGGCGTGTACCCCGTGCTCAAGGCGCTCGAGGAACGAGGCCAGTTGCGACGCGGGTACTTCGTCGCCGGGCTCGGCGCGACCCAGTTCGCGTTGCCCGGAGCCGTCGATCGGCTCCGCGCGCACCGCGAGCCTGACGAGGGCGAGAGCGCCGTCGTCCTCGCGGCGACCGACCCGGCGCAGGTGTATGGCGGCGCCCTGCCGTGGCCCCAATCGGGGGGCCGCCCGGCCCGGGCCGCGGGATCGATGGTGATCCTGGTCGAGGGTGAGGCGGTCGCGTACCTCGACCGCAGTGGGCGCAGCCTCGTGACCTTCCCGAAGGCAGCCGACGACGACCGGTGGGTCGAAGCGCTCGCCGGCCTGGTGAAGGACGGTCGCCTCCGTTCCCTCGAGGTGCAGCGGATCGATGGTGACCCCGCGCTCTCGTCGCCGATTGCCCCCCGACTGCGCGGTGTCGGGTTCGTCGACGGCTACCGCGGGCTCGTGCTGCGATCGTGATCCACCGCGAGCGGGTGTGGATCTGCTGTCCTGAGGGGGATGGCTCTGGGACTTCGAGCCTTCTCGCTGATGCCTGAGGGTGACACCATCCACCGCACCGCGGCGCGTTTGCGCCCGGCGCTCATCGGCCGCCGCCTCGAACGGTTCGAGGCACAGCGCCTGTCGGGTCTTCGACCGCGCGTCGGCTCGGTGATCGAGGCGGTCGAAGCGACGGGCAAGCATCTCGAGATCACCTTCGACGACGGCATCGTGCTGCACACCCACATGCGCATGAGCGGGTCGTGGCACCTCTATCGCCTCGGCGAGACGTGGCGGAAGCGCATGCATGCCGCGCGAGTCGTGATCCAGGTCGAGGGTTGGCTCGCGGTGTGCTTCAACGCGCCGCTCGTCGAGGTGTTCCGAGTCGAGGATCGTCGCCGTCATCCCGGCCTCGGCTCGCTCGGCCCCGACCTCTGCCGCGCCGACGTCGATCTCGAAGCATGCGTGCGCCGCATGGCGCAGTACTGCGACGGCCACGAGGAGATCGGCGACGTGCTGCTCGACCAGCGCATCTGCTGCGGCGTCGGGAACGTCTACAAGAGCGAGGTGCTCTGGGCGACCCGGCTCGATCCGCGCACGCAGATCCGAGCGCTGGGCCCGCGCACGTGCCTCTCACTGGTCGAGACCGCCGCCGACTTGTTGCAGGCGAACCTCGGCGGCGGCGAGCGCGCGACGGTGACCGGAGGTCTCGCGGTCTACGGCCGCGCCGGCAAGCCCTGCTTGCGTTGCCACACACCCATCGACGTGATGCGGCAGGGCGTCAACGCTCGGGTCACGTACTGGTGCCCGGCGTGCCAGCCGCGCGTGGCTCCCTGACCCACCCCCCACCCGGTTCTCGCGCGAATAAGCGGCCAAGAGCGGCCGGTTATTCGCGCGAGTTCGCCAGGAGTGCAGTCATCTCGATCGTGCGCGTGATGCGCACCGCGTCGAGGAGCTGGCGGTCGTGCGTGACGAGGAGCAGCGTGCCCGCCCACGTCTCGAGCGCCTGCTCGAGCTGTTCGATCGCGGGCAGGTCGAGGTGGTTGGTCGGCTCGTCGAGCACCAGGCAGTTCGCGCCCCGAGCCATGAGCAGGGCGAGCTCCGCGCGTGTGCGCTCACCGGGCGACAGCGCGGCGCCCGCGCGCTCGACGTCGTCCGCGCCGAGGCCGAACTTGGCCAACAGCGAGCGAGCCTCCTGCGGGAGGATGCCGGCCGCGCTCGTGAACACCGACAGCGTCGATCTCGTCGTCTGCAACAGCTCGCGGGCTTGATCGAGCTCGCCGACGACGACTCCCGGTCCCATCCATCGCGATCCCGACGTCAGGGGCAACCGACCGAGCAGCGCGCCGAGCAACGTCGTCTTGCCGCTGCCGTTCGGCCCGAGGATGGCGACTCGCTCGGCCCATCCGATCTCGATGTCGAGGGGACCGAGCCGGAACGAGCCTCGGTCCACGACGGCGTCGTCGAGGCGGAACACGACGGCCCCACTCCGCGGTGCCGCCGCGAGCTCGAGCTGCAGCTCCCAGCCTTCCCACGGCTTGTCGACCACGTCGAGACGTTCGAGGGCGCGCTCGCTGATCTTGACCTTCGCCGCTTGCTTCTCGGAGCTCGCGATGCGGTACGCGTTGATGTTCTTGTCCGGGTCGGGGCTTCGCTTCACGGCGCGCCGGCCCTCCGCCGCCCATTGCTTCTGCCTCCGGCCTCTGTCCACCAGCTGGTCGCGCTTCGTCGTGTACTCGGCGTACGCCTCTTCCTCGTGACGACGAGCGGTTGCTCGCGCATCGAGGTAGGCGAGCCAGCCCCCTTGGTAGAGCGACGCGTGATGGGAGATCTCGTCGATCTCGAGCACGGACGTGATCGTGCGCTCGAGGAACGCGCGGTCGTGCGACACGATCGCCACGCCGCTCGTCAGTCCGGTGACGAACCGCTCGAGGCGTTCGAGCCCGGCGAAGTCGAGGTCGTTGGTCGGCTCGTCGAGCAGGAAGATGTCGAACCGCGCGAGCAGGATCGCCGCGACCGAGGTCCGCGCCGCCTGGCCGCCTGAGAGGCTTGCGACCGGCTGGTCGAGAGTCGACGCCGGCAGCCCGATGTCGGCCATGACCTCGCCGATGCGGGCGTCGAGGTCGGATGCCCCCAGCGCGAGCCAGCGTTCGAGGCCGATCGCGTACGCGTCGTCGGCGCCCGGCTCGTGGGCGGCGAGCGCGGTCGTTGCGCGGACGAGCGCGTCGTCCGCAGCGGCGACGCCCGTACGCCTGTGCAACAGCTGGCGCACCGTCTCGCCGTCTCGCCGGTCGACTTCCTGGGGCAAGTAGCCCACGGTCGCCGCCGGCGGCGCGAGGCGTACCGATCCGTGGTCGGGCTCGAGCTCGCCCGCGAGCAGCCGCAACAGCGTTGACTTGCCGCTCCCGTTCACGCCGACCACCCCGAGCCGCGTGTGCGGACCGATGGTCACCGACACCGAGTCGAGGATGACGGCGTCGGAGCGCCGGAACGTGAGCGCGTTGGCAACGACCGATGCGCTCAACCGCTTACTTCCTCAGCTCGCGACGCCAGACGACGCGCAGTCCGGACCAGGTGTCGTCGATGGCGCAGACCTTGTTGTCGACGAGCCCCAGGGGAAGCGCGACCTCGCGCACGGTGTCTTCGGTGATGTCGGTCGCAACACCGGATGCCCGCTTCGGCCACGCAACCCACATCGCTCCATCGGGGAAGATGGCTTTCCCGCAGCCCTCGATCCGCCGCGCCAGATCGGCGCGCTTGGTGAAGAACCCCACGATGACGTCGGCCCGGCGAGGCACGCGTGTCGCGGCGACGACCGGCACGCCGTCGACGAGGTCGGCGAAGCCGTCCGGGGCGGCCATCGTCACGACATCTGCTCCCTCGGTGAGACCGAGCTTCTTCGCCAGTGGCGTGCCCGAGTAGCCGGCCACCGTCACTCGGTCTTGATCGACGAGAGGATGTCGAGCTTCGCCGCCTTGCGAGCGGGCTGGATCGCCGCGATGACCCCCGCGAGCGCGGCGACTATTGCCACGACGAGCGAGCTGCCGACGGGATCTCGAAGCCCGTGAAGCCGACCGATCGCAGCGAGCGAACGATCGCGGCACCGAAAACGACACCGATGATGAGCCCGAGGACGGTGCCGAGCAGGGCGATGATGACGGACTCCCATCTCACCGCAGAGCGGACTTGGCTCCGGGTCATGCCGACTGCGCGCAAGAGCCCGATCTCATGGCGGCGCTCGTAGATCGAGAGGGCGAGCGTGTTGGCGATGCCCGAGCAAGCGCGATGAGGATGGCGAGGAAGAGCATCACGTAGATGAGTTGACGATCTGATTGATCTGGCTCGCCGACGGACGCCTCGAACTGGTCCGGGGTTTGCAGCTCGGCCGTCGGATAGTCCTTCAGGATGTCGTTCGCCGTTCGCTCGAATGCAGCCTTGTCCGCACCCGGCGCCAGCTTGATGAACACTTGCGAGTCGAACTGGTCGGCGAAGTGCAGCTCGTAGGTGGGGAAGCCCAGCGCCCAGTTGCCGAGGGTGACTTCGCGCCGTCGATGAGCGCGACGATCTCGAGGGGAGTGGTCTCGCTCGCGAACGTGCGTCGATCGTGGTGCCGATCGCCCAGCCGTTGTTCTCCGCGACCTTCCTGGTCGACGGCAACGTGTTCAGTTGCTCAGGTCCTCGATCGATCCGGTGACATTGGAGGTCGAAGATCGTTCCCGATCGTCGTCGGATCGAACGCGAACACGAACTTGGTGCTCCCGTCGACCTGCATCGCCTCGAAGCGCATGCCCGACACGCTCTGCACCTCGGGTAGGACGGCGATCTGCCTTCGCCAGCTCGGGACTGAAGCCGATGCGGTGAAGCCGCCGGTCGAGTTGATGATGTAGTCGGCCTTCAGCTGGCGTTGACGGTGTCGTTGATCGACTGCTTGACGGACGCCGCCGAGCACGACGATGAATCCGACGATGCCGACGCCGATCATGAGGGCCGCCGCGGTCGACGCTGTTCGGCGGGGGTTGCGCACCGCGTTCTCCTTGGCGAGGGTGCCGCTCATCCCGCGGAGGAAGGGCAACGGTGCGCCGAGCAGCCGACTCACTGGCTTCGCGATGACCGGTCCGAGGATGGTCGCCGCGATGAAGACGATGAGCGCGCTCAACCCACCTGGCCGCGGCGCCGGAGCCGCCGCCTTTCGACAGGCCACTGGCGAGCAGGAGCCCGCCGACGGCGACCGCGACGAGCCCGATGACGATACGCTTTCGCGAGGACGACGCCGACGAGTCGACGCAACGTCGCGCATCGCCGCGACCGGGGGCATCCGCGACGCCGCGCCGGGCCGGGAAGAACGCCGAGAGGACGGTCACGGGATGCCGATGACCAGACAGACGATGACGGTGCGCGGCAGCACGACGATCGATCCACTCGGAAGGTCGAAGCCGAGCGAGTCGAGCGCAGCCGGTCAGGCCGATCGCGACGAGGACTGCCGAGCCCGAGGCCGATGATCGACGCGGTCAGGCCGACCGCGACGCCCTCGACGAGCACGGACGTGAGCACTTGTCTTCGACTGGCTCCGATCGCCCGCAGCAGCGCGAGCTCTTGCCCCGCTGTGCGACGATGATCGAGAACGTGTTGTAGATGATGAACATCCCGACGAAGAGCGAGACGCCGGCGAACACGAGCAGGAAGATGTTGAAGAAGCTCAGGCTCTTGCTTGATGTCGCTCTGGTTCTCCTTGGTGATCTGCTCACCGGTGAGCACCTCGACGTCCGCGGAGGAACGACCTTCGTGATGTTCGCGACGAGCTGTTCTTGTGAGACGCCTGGTTCCGCGACCGCGGAGATCGAGTCGATCTGACCGGGCTCGGCCAACAGCTTCTGAGCGGTGTTGTACTCGAACCCGACGAACGTGGCGCCCGCCGGCGAGTCCGTGGAGCCGAACTTCGCGATCCCGACGATCGTCATCTCCTGCGTCGGGCCCTTGAGCAACACCTTCACCTGTTGGCCGACGGTGAAGTCGCCATCGTTGGCGCTGCCCTTGTCGATGATGATCTCCTGCGTCCCCTGCGGGGCTCGTCCTTCCACGATCGTCCACGGGTTGAGCTCGGGCACCACGCCCCAGCTGCTGCCGATGCTGGGAGCCTGTCCGGCGCTGAGCGCCTTCCCGTCCGCCTTCACCAGCTGCGCGTAGCCCTGCACCGAGCCTTCGGCCGCGGCGACGCCCGGGGCGCCCTCGACGGTCGTGACGAGCGAGGCGGGGAGGCGGCTGCGCACGTCGCCGAAGTCGCTCTTGAACACGGTCTGACCGCGCACGAACGCGTCGGTGCCTCGGTTGACGTCGGCGAACAGGTCGTCGAAGACCTTGCCCATCGTGTCGGTGAGCACGAGCGTCCCGGCCATGAACGCGACGCCGAGCATCACCGCGAGCGCGGTGGTGAGCAGGCGCAGCTTCTTGGCGAGCAGGCCGCGGATGGTGACGCGCCACATCGGGGGTCAGTCCCCGAAGCGCTTCATGCGATCGAGCACGCGGTCCGCAGTCGGATCTTGCATCTCGTCGACGACCTTGCCGTCGGCGAGGAACACCACGCGGCTCGCGTACGAGGCGGACATCGGGTCGTGGGTGACCATCACGATCGTCTGGCCCAGGTCCTTCACGGCCGCCTGCATGAAGAGGAGGATCTCGGCGCTCGTGCGGCTGTCGAGGTTGCCCGTCGGCTCGTCGGCGAAGATCAGATCGGGCTGGTTCGCCAGCGCGCGAGCCACCGCGACTCGTTGCTGCTGACCGCCCGAGAGCTCACTCGGCCGGTGCTTCAGTCGATCGGCGAGGCCGACGCTCTTGATCACCCGGTCGACCCACTCCTTGTCGGGGTCGCGACCGGCCAGGGCGACCGGCAGGTTGATGTTCTCCTCGGCAGTGAGGGTGGGCACCAGGTTGTACGCCTGGAAGATGAAGCCCAGGCGGTCACGGCGCAGGATCGTGAGCTCGCGCTCGCTCATGCTGCTGAGCGGCCGCTCGCCGACCCACACCTCGCCGGACGTGAGGGTGTCGAGCCCGGCGCAGCAGTGCATGAGCGTCGACTTGCCCGAGCCCGAGGGGCCCATGATGGCCGTGAACACACCCGTGGCGAACTCGATGGTCACCCCGTCGAGGGCACGGACCTCGTTGTCGTCCTTGCCGTAGATCTTGACGGCATCGATTGCGCGGGCTGCGACCGTGGGGGAATGGGGCGCGGGTGCGGTCGCCTCGCTGAGGGTTGACATGGGGGAAGTCAGCTCCTTCTCGGCGGTCAGCCCACCACGCTATGGGCTGTGGTCCGAGCCGTCGCCTGAACAACGGACGAACCACGTCACAACCACGCGACTCATCGGAAGTCGGCCCGTAGGATGCATTGGTATGACGTGCCCGTCATGCGGCGCAATTGCGCCTGCTGGGGCTCGATTCTGCCCCACGTGCGGGCATGGCCTTTTGGCGCGCTCCGACGAGCGTCGCGTCGTGACGGTCCTCTTCGCTGACCTGGTCGGTTTCACCGGGCTCTCCGAGACGATGGACCCCGAGACGCTCAAGAACCTGATCGACGACTGCTTCGAGTGCCTCGCGGCCGACGTGGTCGCGTTCGGAGGCCAGGTCGACAAGATCCTCGGTGACGCCATCCTCGCTTTGTTCGGTGCTCCGATCGCCCACGAGGACGACGCCGAGCGGGCCGTGCGGGCGGCGCTGCGGATGCAGCAGTCGATCGCACAGCACGTCTCTGGCATCGCGAACGGCATCGAGATGCGAGTCGGGGTCAACACGGGCGAGGTGCTCGTGGGAGCGCTGCGTGCCGGGGGCGACTACACCGCGATGGGCGACGTCGTGAACACGGCGAACCGGCTGCAGTCGGTGGCCCGGCCGGGGCAGGTGCTGGTCGGTCCCGCCACCCACGCCGGCACGCATCAGGTCGTGCGCTACGACCACCTGGGTCCCGTGCAGGCGAGGGGCCGAGAGGAGCCGGTCGAGGCCTGGATCGCTCGCGAGCCGATCGCTCCCCCCGGCCACCGTCCTCGCCGCATGAAGGCCCCGCTCGTCGGCCGTGGCACCGAGCTCAGCCTCATCTCCCGCAGCGTCGACATGGCGGTCGAGCACAGCCGGGCGCAGCTGATCTTGCTGATCGGCGAAGCCGGCGTGGGCAAGAGCCGGTTGGCCGAAGAGGCCGCCTCGCTCGCCGAGGCGACGCACGAGGCCGCCGTGCTCGAAGGCCGCTGTGTGCCTTACGGCGAGGCGAACATCTGGTGGCCGATCGGTGAAGCGTTGCGCGACGGCACCGGCATCCAACCCGACGACGACGCCGACACCGCTCGCCGCCGCTGCCTCGGAGCCGTCGCCGCCGTGCTCGAGCAAGCGGCCACTTCCGAGGCGGTCGGCCGCATCGCCGAAGGCCTTCTCTTCTACATGGGGTTCCCGACCCCTCTCGACGGTCTCGATCCGGCGCGCGCCCGAGAAGACGCCGCGCTCTCGCTCTTCGCGTTCACCGAGGCGTACCTCAAGGTGCGTCCGGTCGTCGTGGTCCTGTCCGACCTCCACTGGGCCGACGACCTCGTGCTCGAGCTGCTCGACCGCATGCTCCGAGCGCTCGGCGGGCTGCCGTTCCTCGTCGTCGCAACCGCCCGCGTCGACCAGGACTTCCGGTGGCGTCCGCAGGGTCGCCACAACACGGTCGCGATCAACCTCGATCCGCTCGACCGCATCGCGGCTCGCCAGCTGCTCGACTCGGTCGCCGAGGCACGGCTGCCGCGGCGGGTCGCCGACCAGCTTCTCGATCGAAGCGGGGGCAACCCGTTCTTCCTGGAAGAGCTGGCGTCGCTGATCTGCGACTCCGCCGACATCGGCGAGGATCTGCCCGAGCTCCCCGACAACATCCGCGGGCTCGTCGCTGCCCGCCTCGACACGCTGTCTCCCGGCGAGCGGGCCACGCTCGAAGACGCGGCGGTGCTTGGCCGCTCCGGTCCGGTGACGGCCCTCGCCACGCTGTCCGTCGACCGGGTGCCGATCGATGCGCCGGCGAAGTTCGACGACGACGGGCGGGACGCGCTCGGAGGCCTCGTGTCGAAGGACCTCCTCTTCCTCGAAGGCGACCGGTGGACGTTCCGGTCCGAGTCGGTGCGAGAAGTCGCCTACAACACGCTCACCAAGGCGTCGCGCGCCCGCCGCCACGCCGCGATCGCCGAGCTGTTCATCAACGACGAGGCCCTCGGTCGCGGCGAGCGCCTCGAGCAGGTCGCGGTGCACCTCGCCGCGGCGAGCGAGCTCGTCGCTGAGCTCGGGCCGATCCCCGGCGTCCCCGACGATGTGCGCGCCCGGGCTGCGGGCTGGCTCGCGAAGGCAGCGAAGCGTGCGTACGCCCACGACATGGCGAGCACCGCGCTGCGGTTGTCAGACCGAGCCCTGTCGTTCCTGGATCCTGACGACGAAGAGACCGGCGGTCCCCGGCGTCGGCTCCTCACGTTGCGGGCCTGGGCGCGCTCGGCGCAGCGCGACCTTCCCGGGGCGCGCATGGACGTGATGGCCGCGCTCGCCGATGCGGATCGTGCCGGCGATCGATCGGCGCGTGCTCAGGCGATGAGCGTCCTCGGCCAGCTGCTCGAACGAGAGGGTCATCTCGAGGACTCGGCGTCGACGCTGTGGGACGCGATCGCGCTGTGGCGCGAGCTCGGTGAGAAGGAAGGCCTGGCCGAGGCGCTGCGGTATCTCGGGTTCACGAGCATCTTCCTCCGCACCTACGAGGAAGGCGAGGCGGCGCTCATCGAGGCCCGCGAGCTGTTCCGCGAGCTCGGTGACAAGCGGGGCGAAGCCTGGGCGATCCAGTACCTGGCGTTCATGGCGTTCTCGCGGGGCGATCTCGACGAGGCGAACCCGCGCCTTCAAGAGTCGCTGCTCATGTTCAGCGAGCTGGGCGACCAGTTCGGCATGGGTTGGTCTCGTGGGCTGCTCGCGTGGGTTCGCTACAACGAGGGCAACTTCGAGGAGGCCGAGTCGCTGGCCGAGCTCGCGATCGGTGCGAGGGACAGCGACAAGTGGGCACACGGGATGATGCTCGTGCTCCTCGCCAACCTCCGGCTCTGGCGTGGCCGCGCGAAGGCGGCGCTGCCGCTCGCGAACGAGGCGCGCGCCCTCTTCCACTCGATCGGCGATCACTACGGCCGGGCGATGGCGCTGGCCGCGGCGTCCCGGTCTCTCGCAGCGGTGGGTGACGTGGCCGAGGTCGAGAAGGCACTCGAAGAGGTGATGTCGGCGACGACCGCGATCGCTTCGGAGAAGATGGGCGCGAACATCGCCGGCGGGACCTTCGTGCACCTGGGAGATGGCGATCGTGCGCTCACGTCGCTCATCGCCGCTGAGTCCGATCCGAACGAAAAGCCGGGGCTCGGCGACCTCGAGTGGATGGTGAGCACCGGCCTCGCCTACCTCCAGGTCGCGAAGGTCGACGAGGCCCTCACCTTGCTCGAGGGAGCAGCCGAGCAGAGTCCGACGAGCCCGTACGCGCTGAGCGCGTTCGCGCTGGCGTCGGCCGCGATCGGAGAGCCCGAGAACGCGATCGGGCTCGCCGATGCCGCCGAGAGCTTCAGTGGCGCCAGCTACCTCGACCACAACACCGCGGGTGCGGCCCGGGTGCTCGCGCTGGCCCAGATGGGCGACGAGTCCGCCGCCCGCAAGGCGCTCGACGCCGCCACCGCGTTCATCGACAGCACCGACGATCAGCTCGCTCGGCGGGTCACCCGGCTGGCCGGCGCCGAGGCGCTGGCGTGCCTCGGCGACGAGTCGGCCGGTGAGCTGCGCACCACGACGCAGGCCGAGCTCATCGCGATGGGCGTGCCTGCCGACGGCTGGACGACGGCCTTCCGCCTCGCTGCGCTCGGACGCGGTGCCGGAGAAGGCGGCGGTAGCTGACCACCGGACTGATCGTGGGGCGGTTCTGCCCGCCCCACCTCGGCCACTCGCACCTCATCAGCTCTGCGGCCGCGCAGGTCGATCGGCTCGTCGTGTTCGTCAACACCCGGGACGGCGAGGTGGTGCCCGGCGAGCTGCGTGCCGAGTGGCTCGCAGCGCTGCATCCCGATGTGACCGTCGTCGAGGTCCGCCACGACCTCGAGACCGACTTCGACGACGACGACCTCTGGCAGCGATGGATCGCCCTCTTCAAAGCACGCTGGCCCCTGGATGAGGGGCCAGACGTCTACTTCTCCTCAGAGGCGTACGGCGCCGAGATCGCCCGCCGCCTCGGCGCTCGGGCGGTCGACGTCGATCCCGATCGGATCGTGGTGCCGATCTCGGCGTCGATGATCAGAGCCGAGCCACACGCGCACCTGGATCAGCTTGCGCCGCCGGTGCGCGCGTGGGTCGAGGCTCACTTGTTGGGCTGAGGCGTCAACCGCAGGTAGGGCTTGATCTCCTTCCAGCCCTTGGGGAACTTGCCCTTCGCGTCGTCGTTCGACACCGACGGCATGATGATGACGTCCTCGCCCTCCTGCCAGTTGACGGGAGTCGAGACGCTGTACCCGGCGGACAGCTGCAGCGAGTCGATCACCCGCAGGATCTCGTCGAAGTTGCGGCCGCACGACTGCGGGTAGGTGATCGTCAGCTTCACCTTCTTGTCCGGGCCGATGATGAACACCGTGCGCACCGTGACGGTGTCGCTCGCGTTCGGATGGATCATGTCGTAGAGGTCGGCGACCTTCTTGTCGGGATCGCCGATCATCGGATAGTTCATGGCCGCGCCCTGCGTCTCCGCGATGTCGGCCGCCCATTGCTTGTGCGACTCGACGGGGTCGACCGAAAGGCCGATCACCTTCGTGTTGCGCTTGTCGAATTCAGGCTTGATCTTGGCGATGTAGCCCAGCTCGGTCGTGCAGACAGGCGTGAAGTCCTTCGGATGTGAGAAGAGGATCCCCCAGCTGTCCCCGAGCCACTCGTGGAAGTTGATGGTGCCTTCGGTCGTTTCGGCGGTGAAGTCGGGGGCGGTGTCGCCCAATCGAATGGCCATTGCGGGAGCCTCCAAAGGTGCTGGATGTCGCGGGTGGATGGCGGCTTTTTGTTGTATCACGAGTGTGCCGGTATCCCGACAAAGTCCGTCAACATTGGGTGACGGCACCGTCAGTGGTACGCGGTCGTCACGGACCGTGAGCAGCGGAAATGGGCCAAACGGCCCCTAGGGCAAAACAACGCTCAGTGCTAATGTCGCCACTCAAGGTGCCGATCTCAGCGGGGACATCCGTGGAGGGAGTCGGGCGTAGATGGCGAAGACAAAGACGCAGGATCGGCAATCCACCACTCGTGGCGCGGCCAAAGCGGCGGCTCCCGATGGGTCGCTCGTCGAGTCGAACCTGACGCTCGTCGAGCAGATCGTGGTCCAGGTGGCGGTGAACTTCCCCCGCCACGTCGACCGTGGCGAGCTCGTGCGGGCCGGCGTGCTCGGCCTGGTCGAGGCGGCCAATCGCTTCGATGCGAGCAAGGGCGTGCCGTTCGACAAGTTCGCGGCGCGGCGGATCCGTGGCGCCATCCTCGACGCGGTGCGCTCAGCCGACTGGGCGCCTCGCTCGGTGCGGGCTCTGGCCCGCCAGGCCGACTCCGCCGAGCAGCGGCTCGCCAGCCGGCTCGGGCGGATGCCCTCGATGGAGGAGCTGGCCCGTGAGGTCGGGGCAACGCCCGCTGACCTGGCCGCACTCCGCGACCGTGTGTTCCGGTCGGTCGTGCTCGCGCTCGACTACCGCCTCGGCGAGGCTGACGAAGACCTGTCCCTCGTGGACGTGCTCTGTGATCGCACCGTCTCCGAGCCCTCTGAGGAGCTCGAGGCGCGTGAGATGCGGGCATATCTCCGTGATGCGGTGCACTTGCTTCCCGAGCGTCACCGCCTCGTGATCACCGGCTATTTCCTCGAGGGTCGCACCTCAGAAGAGCTTGCTCGATTCCTCTCGGTCACCGAGAGCCGGATCTCGCAGCTCCGCTCCGAGGCGCTCGAGATGCTCCGGGAGGCCATCGAGTCGCAGTACCGCCCGGCCGGCGAAGGCGACGAGGCCGAGGCGCGTACGACGGCCCGGGTCGCTCGGCGCAAGCAGAGCTACGCCGCGGCGGTCGCAGCCAAGTCGACGTGGAAGAGCCGGCTCGACCAGGTCACCTCGACCGAGCCGCTCGTGACGCTCGCAACCGCCTAGCAGTGGCGGCGGTCAGCGCAAGAAGTCGCGCAGCGACGGCTGCAGCCCGCGGGCACTCGTGGCCAGCGCTGCGAGCCAGGCGAGCTCTTCGTCGCGCAGCTCGGTGAGGCGCGTCTCGTTCAGCGTGTCGGGACGGCGCTTGGGCCGCTTGCGGGCACCGACCTCGGAAGCATGGATCTCGGGGGCACGAACCTCGGGCATCAGACGTCCCCTTCCGCGTTCGCGACCATCGCCGCACTGGCGAGGTACGCGGCCTCGAGCATCGCGCGGTTCTCGGCCGCGAGGCGATCGACTTCGTCGGCAGCCGTGCGGAGCGCGTCACGATGCTCGGCCAGGATCTCCTGCCACGGCGCCGGCGCCACTTCCACGATCTCTTCGAGCGACGGCTCGTCGGGCAAACCCAGCCGTTCGGCGATGCCGCTGACCTGAACGGCCCGCTCGAGCTCGGTGTGCCCGAGGTCGTCGAGCACCTCCTCGATCTCACGAGCGGCGAGCGAGATGAACCGCGCCCGACCGGACGCGAGCAGATGATGCTGCGTCTCCAGGCGATAGGTCAGAAGCTCGAGCAGCCGCCGCTCCCTGAAGGAGCGTGTGGCTGAGGGCGGTCATGCCGTTCATCACCTCGAACGTGATCACCGGGCGGGGCCGACGGAGCTCACTCTTCAGGTATCGGCACGTTGGGTGGCGTTCTGAGCGGGAAATCGCCGAGATCGTCATCGAACTGCCACTCTAAGTGCCGTCTCGGTCACTCTGGGGGATAGTGCTTGTATCGGTTGTCGCGTCGCGTTGCGGACCAGATGTCGAGGTCCCGAGACGACGATCAGCTCGGTGTTGCGGAGATGCGAGATCTGCCCCACTCGCTCGCCCTTCGGGTTGTGGATGCCGATCTGCGCGCCGACATAGCGCTTCGAGTCGAAGGTGAGCATCTCGACGTGCCGGCCGTCGACGCTGCACATGTCGACGAGGTCGTCCAGCGTCAGCCATGCCTCGTCGTTGTACGACACCACCACGAGCTCAGCGTCGACGGCAGCGATCACGGCGGCGAGCGCGGCCGGCATCGTGCGCTTCGAGTTGAACGCGCTCCGGGTCGACTGATCGCGGCTGTCGACTCGCTTGCAGGCGACGCCGTAGTGGGCGGGCGCGTCCCACGCCACAAGCGTCTCCCACACGTGGTAGTTCGTGAAGTACCGGTGCTGGTTGTAGGGCGGGTCGATGTACGCGAGGTCGAACGATCCGAGCGCGCGCGCCAGCTCGACCGCGTCGCCGCGCACCGCTCGACCGCCGCCGCGCAGCAGAGCGGGCGTGCGCAAGGTGAGCCGTTGATGGGCGCGCGCTGCCCACTGCTTGAGGTACGCCATCTGCACGCCGGTGGTCGAGTCGACGCGGTCGGCGGCCTCGATCAGGCTCGTGAGGAGCAGGGGTTCGAGCGGTGATCCGGCGTGGTCGGCCGCGATCGCATCTCTGATCGCGTCGATCCGGGCCCCGTTCTCAGGGGTGAAGTAGCGGCTCGCCCGGCAGAACGTCTCGGTCACGTAGCCCGGTCGGGGGGCGAGCTGATCGAGCCGGGCGAGCTCGGCCTCGAGGGCGGTCGCGTCGACGGCGTCGAGGTCGGTCTCGATGTAGCACCGTGCGAACACCTCGGCGTACCGGGCGCTGTCGACTGCGGTGACGTGCGCTCCGAGCTGCTTGAACGCCTGGGCGACGCGCGTCGTGCCGGTGAACAGGTCGAGCGCGGTGCGGGCTCCCGCGACCTCGGCGATCTGGGCGAGGGCGGGCACGAGCCGCCGCTTCGATCCGATGTACTTGATCACCGGGGGCAGATCATCGTGGCGACGTACGCAGGATCAGATTCGTGCCCTGAGCCTCGGCGGGTTCGAGCTTTCGCCCGGTCGCACGGAAGTACGCGTTGAGGTCGTCCACCCATCGCTCGATCGGGCCGCGCAAGCCGAGGAAGCCGGGTACGCCCGACGTGTCCATCTCGAGGTCGCCGTCGCTGTCGACGTGCGCGACGACGCGGGCCGATGCAGGCCCCCACTTCACTCGGATGCGGACGTAGCCCGGGCGATCGAGCGCGAACGTCGTGTCCGGATCGCGGACGAGCCGTCGCACCGAGGACGGCGCGGGAAGCCACGCGAGCCGTCCGGAAGGCAACGTCACCTCGTCCCGCGTGCCCTCGACGAACTCGACGAGCGCGGGCGGCGCGTCAGGAGGGAGGGACGGAGGAACCGCGGTGGGAGCCATCAGTCGCGAAGCATGCGCCACGCGAGCGCGCCCATGAAGCCCATCGGGAGGCTGACCATCACGCGCTGCACGAGGCCGTTGCCCTCGCCGGTCGACCTGCGTCGAGAAGATCGCCATGAGCGTGAGGCTCGTGGCCGACGCCGCGATGCCCACCGGCGCCATGGGCGCGAGACGGTCGTCGCGCTGGAGGTGCCGGAACAGAAAGAGCGGCGCCGCGACCGATGTCGCGTAGATGACGCCCGCCGAGATGTCGTGTCCGTTGTTCTTCCACGACTGCACGTAGTCGTCGGGCTGGTCGGGAGGATGCAGCAGCATCCGGTCACGGCGCAGCAGACCCGCGCCGATCGCGCCGAGCCCTGTGAGCGCGAGGAGGATCGGACCGAAGCCGGCAGTCCGTCCGCCGAGCCGCCCACGGAGTGCGGACGCGAACCCGAGCGTCGACGTCCCCATCACCAGGAACCCGGACAGGACGAGCTCCGGGTTGCGCGCATCGGGTGCGGCGAGCCCGCTGATGTGCTCGTCTCGTATGGAGTAGCCATCCTGCCGGCGCTCGCTGACTCCCATCGCGGTGAGGAACGCCGCGGGGCCGAGGATGCCTGCGGCGGTCGCGATCCGCTGGAGGGTCGGCCTCACAGATGGGACGCTACGCGTAACGCCCCGACGGGAGAGGGAGACCGACGTCTTTATGGGAGACACGCAGACCTACGACGTGATCGTGATCGGCGGTGGACCAGCGGGAGAGGTCGCCGCCGGCAGGTGCTCGGAAGGGGGGCTGAGAACGGCCCTCGTCGAGAAGGAGCTCGTCGGAGGGGAGTGCTCGTACTGGGGCTGCATCCCGTCGAAGACGCTGATCCGCCCTGGTGACGTGCTCGCCGCGGCCCGCCGAGTGCCCGGTGCCGCCGAGGCGATCACGGGCCAGATCGATGCCGCCGCCGCGTTCGCGCAGCGCGACTACATGACGAACAACTGGACCGACGATGGTCAGCAGCGCTGGCTCGACGACGAGCACATCGCGTTCTACAGGGGCGAGGGCCGCCTCAACGGCGAGCGGATGGTGGAGGTCACCGGCAGCGACGGCACGGCGCACTCGCTCGAGGCGACGAGGGCGGTGATCGTCGCGACGGGCACCGGACCGCTGATCCCTCCGATTCCCGGGCTCGCAGACGTCGATCCGTGGGACAACCGCGACATCACGTCGGCCAAGGAGTTGCCGCGCCGACTGCTCGTGCTCGGCGGCGGTGCGATCGGCGCGGAGATGGCGCAGTGCTTCAAGCGGCTCGGGTGCGAGGAGGTCACCGTCGTCGAGGGCGGGCCTCGACTGCTCGCTCGGGAAGAGCCGTTCGCGGGCGACGAGGTGTGCGCCGCGTTCGCCGCGGAGGGCATCGAAGTGCATGCCGGCGTCCACGCGACTGCGGTGCGGCGCGAAGGTGCCGACGGACCGATCGTGTTGTCGATCGACGACGGCACCGAGGTCGTCGGCGACGAGCTGCTGGTCTGCGTCGGCCGCCGTCCCGCGACCATGAACCTCGGGCTCGACACCGTCGGGCTCACGCCCGGCAAGTTCATCGAGGTCGACGATCGGTTCCGCGCCGTCGGGGTGCCTGGCGAGTGGCTTCACGCCATCGGCGATTGCAACGGGCGCGCCCTGCTCACCCACATGGGGAAGTACCACGCGCGTCTTGCCAGCGACGTCATCCTCGGCAAGGACATCGTCGACGTCGCTGACCACGACATGGTGCCGCGCGTGACGTTCACCGACCCTCAGGTGTGCGCGGTCGGGCTCACCGAGGCGCAAGCGCGGGAGAAGGGACTGAACGTCCGCTCCCTGAAGTACGCGACGGGCGATGTGCCCGGCGCGTACACCGCGGGCAACGGGATCAAGGGCACGTCGTTCCTCGTGCTCGACGAGGACCGCGGCGTGATCGTGGGCGCGACGTTCACCGGCCCGGCGATGCAGGAGCTGCTGCACTCGGCGACGGTCGCGATCGTGGGCGAGGTGCCGCTGACGCGGCTGCGGCACGCGGTGCCCTCATTCCCCACTGTGAGCGAGGTGTGGCTCCACCTGCTCGAGGAGTACGGCCTCTAGATCTCCGTCGCGAGGTCGCCCATTCGCAGCTCGGGATCGCGCGTCTGCCCGCCGAGCTCGAGGAATCGACGCATCGCTGCTTGGGCTTCCGGATCTCGCAGCGTTCGCTGGAAGAGCAGCGACTCCTCCGCGAGGCCCTCGGAGAGCGGGAGGCGCTCCGCGTTGAGCACCGACTCCTTCGCGAGCGCGATCGCGTTCGCGGGGAAGCCGGCGATGCGCCGAGCGAGTGCGTCCACGAACGGAGTCAGCTCCGCAGGGGGCAGCGCCCGGTTCAGGTACCCCCACCGCTCGGCGGTCACCGCGTCGATGTCGACGCCGCCGAGGATGATCTCCATGGCCCGTCCTCTGCCGATGAGCCTCGGAAGCCGCTGGGTGCCGGTGCCTCCTGGGAGGATGCCGAGCGGGACCTCCATCTGGTTGACGACCGTGCGCCCGATCGCGCCGAACCGCATGTCGCACGACGCTGCGAGCTCGCTGCCGCCTCCCCCGACGCGACCGTTGATCTCGGCGATCGTCGCCTTGGGCATCGTGCGCAGCCGTTCACACATCTGGTGGAACGGGTTCGGGGTCGATTCGCGCTGCGGCTCGCCCTCCGTCGGGAACTGGAGGATCGCCTCGACGTCGAAATGAGCGATGAAGAAGTCGGGGTCCGCGCTGCGCAGAACGAGCACCTTCACATCCGCGTTGGCTTCGACTTCCGCGGTCATCCGCACGAGCTCGAGGTAGAGCGGGATCGTCATGACGTTGATCGGTGGCGCGTCGATCGTCGCGACGGCCACGCCGCGGTCGATCTGGAGGTCGACGAGATCGCTCACCAGTCGCCCGCCAGGTCGCGCTTGCCTTGCTTGCTCGCCTCGGCCGCATGGCGCATCAGGTTGCGCGCCATCGACGACTCCTGCTTGGAGGAGCGAGCCTCGTAGATGTGGGCGCGGGTCTCGTGCACTTCCGCAGCGTCAGGTGCGGCGATGACTGCGTGCTCGATGAGATGGCAGGCGAGACGCAAATCGCCTTCATCGGCGAGCTCCCTCGCACGAGTGAGCACCTTGTCGACGCCTCCCGCGAGCATCACCCACTCGCGGGCCTGCTCGGCTCGTGGCGCCGGCAGGAGGTTGTCGGGCTCGCCGTCGTACCAGCCGCCGTAGCGACGCCACACGTTGCGCACGATGAACTGAGGATGGTCGTAGACCGGCCGGAGGTAGGGCTGGTCACGGAGATGAGCGGGCACCTCGACCTCGTGGAGCACGCGGTCGAGTGAGCAGCCCGTGTTCATGAGCGTGAGCGTCTGCGCTTCGAGCGACTCGAGCAGCTCGGCGGTATCGGTGAGCGCGACCTGCACGCGGTCGGCGCCGAAGATGGGGAGGCCGTGGCCGGCGAGCAGCGTGTCGGCGCCGAGTCCTGCCATCTGCCGCAGCGAGGCCGCCCAATCGGACGCGTAGCGCTGCACCTTCTGGGGGTTCCCGGCGTTCGGCACCGCCCAGATGAAGAGGTCGCCCGGGTGGATGATCTTGCGCTCCGGCACCCACGTCCACGTCGCGTCGTCGGTCTCGCCGCGCCCGTGGTGGAGGTGGAACGTGAGGTCGCCGCGCGTGAACGTCAGCCGGTCCTTGTACGTGACGTCGGGGTAGCGGTAGTGCTCGGGCCACTGGAACCCGTCGACGGGGAGGCCGAACTGGCGCTTGTTGATCGCGGTGTTCCAGCCGAGTGTGTGCGTGTAGCGATCGAAGTGATGCGGCAGCTCCTCGTGGGCATACACGACCGGTTGAGGCCACCCCTTCTCGGTGGCTTCCTCCTCGAACCGCTTCGTGCCGAAGACGTGATCGACGTGATGGTGGGAGTACACCGCAGCTCGCACCGGAGCATCAGGGCGCCATGCCCGGATCTCGCGGTGCACGAGGTTGATGTCGAACTCGCCTCCCGTGTCGAGCATCACGAGGCCGTCGCCGGTGTCGACCGCGTTGACGCTCGCGATCGACTTCAGGCACAGGACGCCGTCGGCGATCTCCTCGCCCGTGCGGTGCGTGGCGCTGACGGGGTGGTCGGCGAAGACGAGATCGCCTTGCCCCTGCCACAGGCGTTCGGAGTCTTCCTTGATGGTTCCCACGCCGCGAGCATCCCACTGATGCCCGGCGCCCGGCCCGGCCGACCCTCGCCCGACCCCCATCCCCAACGGCGTTCGCGCGACTGCCCGCGGCATAGTGCGGCTACCGCGCGAACAGTCGCTGGGAGGGCCCCGAAGGAGGCGTGTCACGGCGCCGGCGTAGAGAGCCGACGTGATCGATGCGGTTCCCTGGGCGCGCTTCGAGGCCGCGGTGCCCGAGATGGCGGCGGTGGGTCGAGGGCTGCTGTACCAACACGGCATCGGGCTCGCGTACCTCGCCACGATCAGACCGAGTGGAGGGCCCCGGCTCCATCCGTTCTGCCCGATTCTCGCGGTCGGCGGCCTGTGGGGGTTCATCAACCATCGGTCGCCGAAGGGCAGAGACCTGCTGCGCGATGGCCGCTACGCGATCCACGCGTTCCCGAATGGTCGCAACGACGACGAGCTCATGATCGACGGTCGCGCCGTCGTGTGCGAAGACGAGGCGATCGCGGCCGCGGTGCGCGCCGAGTACGGCGCGACCTACCAGACCCCTTCCGAGGAGACGCTGTTCGAGCTCCGCATCGAGCGCGTGCTGGTCGCGACGTACGACGACAACTCGACGTGGCCGCCCGTCTACACGAAGTGGTCCGCCTAAGCGGCCACCCTCTCGTTTGCCCGGGCCATCAGGTGGAGTCCGTCCAGCCCGGGGAGTCGGTCGACGTGGCGGTCGACGCGCTCGATAGCGTCGCGTCCGTCAGCGCCGCCGAAGAGATGGTTGCCGACGAAGACGACCTCTTCCTCGGGCATGACGTCCGAACCCACCGGCGTCCAGAAACGACTCAGCGCGAACCGGGTCGCGCGTTGCACGAGCTTGTCGCCCTCGAGCCTGTCGATGGCTTGCGACGCGTAGAAATCGATGTGGCCACCCTCCTGGCGCTGGATGCGCTTCAGGAGAAGCGACAGCGTCGGATGGTCAGCGCGCTGGGCGAGCCGGCCGTACGCGGCTTGCGCCGTCCACTCGTTGATCGCGCCCCAGGTCATGTGGATGGCGGCGAACGAACGCCCCGCGATCGCCGAGCCGAGCCCGAAGAACAGCGGAGACAGGCTTTCCTTCAGGCGCAACCGCATCCGCATCGGCGTGACCCGGTCGCCTCCGGACTGCTCGCCGTGAGCGGCGAGGACGGCCCCGAGCGCCTCGCCGTGCCAGTACTCCTCGAGTGCCCACATCGTGAGGAACGTGGTCATCTCGTGGTCCCGGTGCGCGGGCGTGACCAGCAGGTCGCGCAGGTAGCAGATCGTGTGATGCTCGATGTCGTGCATGTACTGGATGCAACGAATCGAGTCGGCGTCGAGCGGCTGGCGCTCGAACTCGGCGAAGTCGACGCCGTCGAGTGCTACCGGCGCAGACCGGCGCTTGTAGGTGTCGATGTTGAAGGCCATGCCCAATTTTCGTCGCACGTTTCCCCCCGGATGACAAGTGGCACCGATCCGACCGGTGTCACACCCGGGATTTAGAGGCCCGCGTGATAGATCGAGACGTCCGAGACGATGACGTCGGCCCCCAGTTCAGCGGCGACGCGCCTTTCGCCGCTCGCATGCGGTTCCACCAGAGCTGGTATCGCACCACCGTGCTCGGGGTCCCTTGTGGCACGGGGCCGCAGGCCTCGAGCCGATCCTTCTACGGCAACATGCTCGATGGCCCATCGGGAGCCGCAGGGCTGAACTTCCTGTCGCCACAGATCTACGCGGTGGCTCGTGAGCGGATCTCGCGGGGCGGAGGCGTCGAGCGGTTTCGTTGCTTGCACAACATGCTCTCGAGTCAGCCGATGTGCTTCAACGTGTTCGGCCCACTCGTGGGCGACCTCGATCTCGCGAGTCGCTGCATGCGCGCCTTGCTGCCGACCGGAGTCGACCGGGTCACCGAGGTGCGCATCGAATACGCGCCCGCTCCGGCGCACGAGTACCTCGGAGACCGCACGTCGTTCGACGCGTTCGTCGCGTACCTCCGTCCTGATGGTGAGGCGGCGTTCCTCGGAATCGAGACGAAGCTCACCGAGCCGTTGTCCCCGGTCGAGTACCAGAAGCACGCCTACGCGCGGCTGACCGAGTGCGACGGCTCCCTCTGGCGGCGCGACGCGTGGCCGACGATGTCGCTCTCGGAATGGAACCAGCTGTGGCGCAACCATCTCTTGGTCGATGCGCTCTGCCAGCACCCGCGCTCACCACACGGCAAGTACGGCCACTCCGTCTTGGTCCGCCATCCGAGTGACCCAGGCGTCGCGACCGTCGTCGCGAAGTATCGATCGTTCCTCGTCTCGCCGGACGCGTCCTTCTGCGATTGGCCGCTCGACACGCTGGTCGACGCGTTCAGCAGTGCGTGCGTCACTGACGACGAGCGGGCATGGATCGACGCGTTCCGTCTCCGATACCTCGACCTCGCTGCGAGCGAAGAGGCCTGGCGGCAGCGGAGTCGCTAGTACCACACGGCCTGCTGGTAGCCGCCGACGACGGGCGGCTCGTGCGGAAGGCGAACTCCGCCGCCCCGAGCGATGCGCTGGGTCGACCACGCGGCGGCACAGGCGTCGAGCAGGTCGTCCGACCTCCGCACTTCGCTCGGCACGGCGATGCCGTGGTCGGCGAGCGCCCGTTCGCGGGCGAATGTTCCCTCACGCGACTTCTTCGACGCCGCGATGACCGCTCCGCTCATCGCTCCGAACGCGAGCTCGGGGTGTACCTCGTAGACCGAGCACGGCGCACCGGGAAGCCACTCGTCGACGTCGGCGATCTTCGGCACGAGGTTCCAAGTCTGCTTCGAGATCTTCTTGCCCAACAGCCGATGTGACACCTCGTTGGCATCGACGTAGGTCGAGCACCGCAGCACCGCCGACACCGGTGCGTTGAACACCCGGCTGCCGTGCGGCGAGAGAGCGCGGCGGGCCGCGGTGTCGCACGCACGGTCGCTGTCGTCGTTCAAGTGGATCGGGATGTCGATCCCGACCGCCGCGACCTCGCCCGCCCACGCGATCAGCTCGGTGATGTCCTTCCCGAACCCGCTCGACGGCTCAGCGTCGTCGTCGAGGACGACGCCGATCCATCCCCCTCTGCAGCCGTCGACTCCGAGGACGCGCACGCGTCACCGCGCCTTCGCGGCCTCGACCTCGAGCTCGTTCACGACCGATCGCAGCTCGCGTGCCATTGCCGCCGCGCGACCCCGGCGCATCCGCTTGCTGAAGACCGTCGACAGGGTGCGGTAGTTCCGGGCCTGCTTTCTCGGGCCGGCGTTGAACCGCTTCCACACCTTTGGCCCGATCGCGCGAGCGTCGTCCACCGTCGTCCTCGCGTTGTAGAGCTTGTCCGCGCACGAGACGAGAAGGACATCGTGCGGTGCCTTGCGCAGATGCTTGATGTAGCGCTTCTTGCGCTTGCTCCACTTGTCCTTCTTCGCCGGATCCGCCACGAGGCTGTCGGAGCAATCGCGCACGATGCGGGCGACCTTCCTTCCGAACTTCTTCTCGATCTCGGCGAGCCGTGCTTCACCACCGTGATCCTCGGGCACATCGTGGAGAAGCGCCGCGGCAACCTGCTTGTCACTGCCGCCGTACTCGAGCACGAGCGAAGCGACGCCGAGCACGTGGGCGAGATAGGGGACGTTGCTCCCCTTGCGCGTCTGGCGTCGGTGATAGCGGGCGGCGTACTCGAACGCGTCGGTGAGCAGGATGTCGTTGCGGGCCCGGGCCATGCGAGATACGTCTAGCCGCTCCGCGCATCGAGCTCGGCGATCAGCTTCTTCGGCGCGACGACGCGGTACGCGTCTTCGAGGATGAGCGCCATCTCGTCCCAGTCGACCGGCACGTCGAGTCGCAGGCCCAGCCACCCGCGCACCCCGACGTAGGGAGGCTTGAAGAAGCGATCCGGCTCGGCATCGACGAGCTCACCTTGCACTCCTGGCGGAGCGGCGCACCAGAGGTGAGGGAACTGGTTCTGGTGATGTCCGTCCTCCCAGAGCGTCGCGAACGTGGTCTTGCCCCTGACGAACCAAGTCGGCGACCCGTGGCTCGGGCGCTCGGTGACCTCGGGGAAGGACATGCAGATCTCGCGCACCTTGGGGAGCGCGCTGGCGCGCTTCGGGCTCACCGATCCATCATCGCGGAGACCGACCTATCGTCGCCCCATGGATCCGACAGGCAAGGTCATCGTGGTCACCGGAGCCGCGGGTGGCATCGGCAGCGCCCTCGTCCGCGCGCTCGTCGCCGCCGGTGCGAGCAAGGTCATCGCGACCGACCTCGACGAGCCGAGAACGTCGTTTGCCCCCGACGTCGTGGTGAACGCGACGCTCGACGTCAGCAACGCCGATGCGACCGCGCGGCTGGTCGACGAAGTCGAGAGCGCGCACGGCCCGATCGCGCTGTGGTTCGCGAACGCAGGCGTCGCGGGCGGAGGGTCGTACGACGCGCCTGACAGCGCGTGGGATCTGCAGTGGCAGGTGAACGTGATGGCGCACGTCTACGCGTCGCGCGCGCTGTTGCCGCGATGGCTCGAGCGAGGCGAAGGCCACCTGGTGACGACCGCGTCGATGGCGGGCATCCTCACCTCGCTCGGTGACGGCGTGTACTCCGCGACGAAGCACGCGGCGGTCGGGTTCGCCGAGTGGATGGCGATCACCTATGGCGATCGAGGCGTCAAGGTCTCCTGCGTGTGTCCGGGCGCGGTCGATACGCCGATGTTGCGGGGCGCGATCGATGATCCCGACAAGGCGGACGCGCTGATCGGCGGCGGCGGCGCGATCCCGGCGGACGAGGCCGCAGCGCGTGTGATCGAGGGGGTGCGCGAGGACCGTTTCCTGATCCTCACTCATCCGGCGATGCAGGAGTTCATGACTCGCAAGGCCGGTGACACCGACCGTTGGATCCGCGGCATGAGCCGCATGTTGGCCCGCTCGCGCGAGTGACGCCGCTCTTCCATTTCAGCGAGGACCCCTCGATCACCGTGTTCGAGCCGCACGTGCCGCGGACGAACCCGACCCACGAGCCGGCGGTGTGGGCCATCGATGCGCAACACGCGCCGGTCTACTGGTTCCCGCGCGATTGCCCTCGGGGCGCGGTCTGGGCCAACGACGACGCGCAATGCGCCCGGTTGCAAGACCTGTTCCACACCACCGCATCGCGCGTGCATGCGACCGAGCTCGCGTGGCTCGACCGCATGCAGCGGGTCGAGCTGTATCTGTATGAGCTCGACGGCGCCGCCTTCGAGGAGTGGCCGCCGGCCGAAGGTCAGTGGATCGCGCGCCATCCGGTCGAGCCGCTCGCGGTCAGGCCGGTGGGCGACCTTCTCGACCGCCATGTGCAAGCTGGAATCGAGCTGCGCTTCGTGCCCGAGCTCACGACCTTCTGGCGCGAGGTCGTCGCGTCGGGGCTCCCGTTCTCGGGAGTGCGACTGCGGTAGCGCGGTGGCAGAGTGAGCACATGCCCGATGACAGCGAGCTCGCCGACATCAATCCGTACGACCTGATGGAGTCTGAGGCGGCGCGGCTCGAGTTCTACTTCGGGTCGCTGAGGGGCGATGACTGGAACGAGCCGTCTGCGTGCGAAGGATGGTCGGTGAAGGACGTCCTCGCGCACCTGGCGGGAGGCGAGGAGTACAACCGGGCCTGCCTGGCCGACAGCGTCGGCCCGATGTTCGAGCGCTACGCGGCTCGCGGCGCGACCGACGTGCACTCGTTCAACGCATTGGGCGTCGCGGACCGGAAGGACCGCACGCCGGCCGAGCTGCTCGACGAGTTCCAGCGCGAGAACGGCGAGACGCGCTCCCAGCTGCGCCGCCGTGACGGCGAGCAGATGGCGACCGCCGTCGGTCCGTATCCCGTGCGTTGGCAGGCCTGGCATCTCGCGTCAGAGCTCGCGACCCACGCCGACGACATCGGGGTTCCCACGACGCACAAGCGCGAGGAAGCGACGCGCCGCGACTGGCGGGTGCGTTTCGCCCGGTTCGCGCTCACCGAGATGAAGCCCGACGTGGAGGTGCAGCAGCTCGGTGACGGCACGTGGGTGCGGGCGAACGGTGTAGAGGCGACACTCAACGACGATGACCTCATCGACGCGGTGAACGCGCGTCTCCCCGCCGACAGCTCGATCAACCCCGCTCTCCGCGAGTCCCTCGCCGCTCTCGGCTAGTCAGCGACGTTGACGGTGGCGACGACCTTCGTCGGCGTCACCCGCACCACCATCTCGGGCGGCACCGCGTTCCGGCGGCCGAACTCTTCGGCGACGTCGTCGCCCATGTAGCGGCCGGCGAGGCGCGTGGCCCAGTACAAGAGCTCATCGGGGTCGATCGAGATGCGCGCTCGACCGCTGATCGTCACGAAGCTGAACGGCGGCCGTTCGTCGTCCACGCAGATGCTGACCCTCGGGTCGCGCAGGATCGCCTTGCCTTTCAGCGTCTCTGCGCCTGTCGTGAAGACGACGTCGTCATCGTCGACGTCGATCCAGACCGGAGCGACGTGGGGACTGCCGTCAGCCTTGACGACTGCGAGCTTCGCCGTATGCGCGGGAAGCGCGGTCAGGAACTCCTGCCACCAACCGTCCGGAGCGCGGGTGTATGCCATCGCTCACTCCTCGTCGGGCCTGCGCTTCGCAGGCTCGCTCTCGATCAGGCGGCGGAACTGCTCCCAGTTGTACCGGTGGAAGTACTTCTTCGAGTTCTTCGGCCACCAATCCACGCCGCCCTTCGACAGGTGGAGCTCGCCGAGCTTGCCCTCTTCGTCGTTCGAGACGACGAAGACCACGTCCACCTTGCTGACCAGCCGAGCCGTCTGTTGCATCTCGATGTTGTGCGACGCCATGCGAGTCACCGTACGGGACCGTGGAGTGGCACACCGGCCCCGGGGCCCAGGCGCGTGCGCGCGGTAGCCGCACTATGCCGCGGGCGATCGCGCGAACGGTTGGGGCCGGCCGCGTTGGACTGGCCGCGGGGCCGCGGGCCGCGCATCCCGCGCCTCTCCTCCGGTTCTCGCGCGAATAAGCGGCCACCGATGGCCGCTTATTCGCACCGGAACGCCCGGAGTCCTCCGAGAACGCCGGCGGGGGAGCGTCAGCGCGAGGTGTTGCGGGGGACGTCGCGGAACGGGATGTCGCGGTCGACACTCGGTTCCCGCGGCAAGTCCAACACCTGCTCGCCGATGATGTTGCGCTGAATTTGGTCGGTGCCGCCGGCAATCGACACTGCGGGCACCGACACGAGCACCTCGGCGACGACGCCGTCGAGCGCTCCGTCCTCGTAGTCGAGCATCGCCGACGCGCCGCCGATGAGGGCGTGCGCGAGCGCCGCGCCCCGAGCGACATCGCTCGCGGCGAGCTTGCCGAGCGATCCCTCGGCGCCGGGCGGCCGCCCGAGGGCCCGTGCCGCCTGGGCACGCTGCGCCGTCCACTGTGCGGCCCGCACGAGTGCGCTCTCGCCGGCGATCGCCTGGCGCACGTTCGGATCGTCGAGCCGGCCGGCGGCGCGTGCGGCATCGATCAGCAAGTCGGCGCGGCCGGCGCGCTGCGGGTACCACGAGTACGTCGAGAAGTACTGCTCAGCTTCGGCGGCGGCTTCACGCACCGCTCGGCCGTCGGCCTTCGGAAGCCGCGGCCGGAAGATCGCGGCGAAGCGGCGCTCGTGAGCGAGGGTGGTGAGCGCGGCGCGCCAGCCCTCGCCGGGCTCACCGACCATCATGTCGGCGGGCACGCGAGCATCGGTGAGGAACACTTCGTTGAACGATGCGTGTCGGTTCATCTGCCGAAGTGGGCGCACCTCGACACCGGGTTGATGCATCGGGAGCGCGAAGTAGCTGATGCCCTTGTGCTTGGCCACCTCCCAGTCGGTGCGGGCGAGGAGCATCCCGTATTCAGCGTGATGGGCCGAGGTGTTCCACACCTTCTGTCCGTTGATCACCCACTCGTCACCGTCGCGCTCGGCTCGCGTCGTGAGACCGGCCAGGTCGGATCCGCTCCCCGGTTCGCTGAACAGCTGACACCACATGTGCTCACCGGTGAGGATGGGGTGGAGCAACTTGGCGCGCAGCGCATCGGGCCCGTGGGCCAGGATCGTCGGCGCCGCGAGCCCCAAGCCGCCGCCGACCGGGGGACCGACCGCGCCGGCGTCGGCGATCTCCTCGTGGGCGATCGAGTCGGCCCACGCGGGGAGACCCTTGCCGTACCACTCCTCCGGCCACGACGGGCACGCCCAGCCAGAGTCGGCGAGCAGCGTGCGCCACTCGACGAGGGCGAGATCGGGGTCCCAATGCGACGCGACCCAGTCGTGCACCTCGCCGCGGATCTCGTCCGGTTGGGCCATCGCCTCGACCGTACGCGGTAGCGTGGCGCGTCTGCAGGAAATCGTTTTCAGAGTCCTGATCCCGGGGGGACCAGTGGACGTTCTCGAGCGCCAGCAGTACGACGCCGACGGCTTCGTCGTGCGGGAGGGTGTGTTCACGGACGCAGAGATCGGCGAGATGGTCGCCGCGTGCGAGCAGCTCGTCGCCGATCTCGTGAGCGACCGCCAAGGGCGGCGGATCCACGCCGGCAGCTACGTGTTCGATCCCGACGTGACCCTTCAGACGATGATCAAGTGGGAGGGCGACACCGACATCGTCCATGGCATCGAGCCGTTTGCCCATCTCAGTCCCGCCCTCGACGAGTGGGCACACGATCCTCGCTTCCTCGACCTCGCCCGCGACGTCCTGGGCGCCGAGCCGATGCTCTTCACCGAGAAGCTGAACCTGAAGCGTCCGCGCCACGGTGGCGTGAACCCGATGCATCAAGACCATCCGTACTGGGTCGGCACCGCGGACGACGCCGATCGCGTGATGACGATCATGCTGATGCTCGACGACGCGACGCTGGCAAACGGCTGCCTCCATGTCGTCCCCGGCAGCCACAAGGCGGGCGAGTGGGACAAGCGCTCCGACACCGACGTCTTCGGTCAGAACGAGATCGACTCCAAGTCGTACGCGGACGCCGAGCTCGTGCCCCTCGAGATGAAGGCGGGTTCGCTCGTTGCGTTCGGTCCGTTCCTGGTGCACCAGTCGGCGCCGAACACGTCAGACACCGAGCGTCGCGCGCTGCTCTTCAGCTACCAACCGGTGGGCTTCACCCACATCCGCGACATGTTCAAGCCGAGGCCGAAGCCGGCCAAGCCGGAATGACCGTCGAGCTGCCGCCGCTGCCGACCGCGACGTTCGAGCTCGCGCCGACCGACGATGACGTCGCGTTCTTCTCTGAGAACGGCTACGTCTCGGTGCCGCGAATCACCACCGACGAGGAGCTCGAGTGGCTCGGCGTGGTGTACGACCTCCTTTTCGAGCAGAAGATCGGCACGTTCAAGGGCGGCTACTTCGACCTTGCCCGGCCCTACGACGCCGAGGGTGACGACCTTCTCCCGCAGGTCCTGGCGCCTGAGCACCGATTTCCCCAACTTCGCGAGACCGTGTATCTCCGCAACGCGCGCCGAATGGCCTCTGCCCTCCTGGGCGTCGACGAGGAAGCTCTGCACGTGTGGGGGCACATGATCCTGAAGCCGGCGCGCCGTGGTCACGAGACGCCGTGGCACCAAGACGAGGCGTACTGGACAGCGGACCATTCGTACGCTGCCGTCGGCGCGTGGATGCCTCTCGACGATGCATCGATCGAGAGCGGATGCCTCCACTTCGTGCCTCGTTCACACCTCGGGCCGGTGCTCTCGCACCATCACATCGGCCACGATCCCTCTGTCCACGGCCTCGAAGCGGACGATCCCGACACCTCGAACGGGGTCGCGGTGCCCATCCCTGCCGGAGCGGCGACCTTCCACCACCCACGAATGATTCACTACGCCGGCCCGAACACCACCGCGCAACCTCGGCGCGCGTACGCGAACGAGTTCCAGCTCGCGCCGGTGCCGTCCGAGGTCGTCAACGAACGGCCGTGGATCGCCGAGGGCCGCAAGGCCTGGGACGCGCGCACAATCGCGCGATGAATCTCACTTACCCCGCGTACATCGACCCGTCGCTCGACAGCCGTGCGGTCACGTTCGAGAACCCGACCGGTGGGCGTGGAGCCGGTGGCACCGCGCATGGCGGCCGCAAGGGCGCGCCGAACATGCGGATGCGCGCCGGCGAGTCGGTGGTGCTCGCCGACGTCGACGGTCCGGGGACGATCCGGCACATCTGGATGACGATCCCTCCGGCGCCGCCCGAGGTCATGCGGTCGCTCTCGATCGAGGTCTTCTACGACGGCCTCGAGGAGCCGAGCGTGTCAGTGCCGTTCGTCGACCTCTTCGGGCTCCCGCACGGCCGTCCCGTCGAGTACCACTCCGCGTTGACGGCGGTGCAAGAGGGGCGAGGTTTCAACAGCTATGTCCCCATGCCGTTCGGCGAGCACGTGCGCATCGTGGCGACGAACGGGGGATCGCGGTCGATCATCCTCTACTACCAAGTCGACTACACGCTCTCCCCACTCGAAGACGGCGCCGGGTACCTCCACGTGGGCTTCCGTCGCGAGAACCCGACCGTGCAGAAGCGCGACTTCGTCATCGTCGACGGGCTCGAAGGGCCCGGCCGGTTCCTCGGATGCGCGATCGGCGTCCGCGTGATCGACGCGGGTGACTGGTACGGCGAAGGCGAGGTGAAGGTCTACCGCGACGGCGACGACGCGCTCCCGACGATCTGCGGCACCGGGCTCGAGGACTACGTCGGCAGCGCGTGGGGGATGGGCGCGCACAGCGCTCCCTACGGCGGCGCGCCCCTCGTGATCGGTGAGCGGGGGCCCGATCAGCCCGAGTTCGTCACGTTCTACCGGTGGCACGTGCTCGACCCGATCATGTTCGCGACCGATCTCACCGTCACGATCCAGCAGATCGGTGCGAAGTTCTTCCCGCTCGGTGGCGAGGCCTTGCTCAGGGAGTACGAGCACACGCACCCCGTAGCGGGTGAGGGCTGGATCTACGACGACAAGCAGCGGTTCCTCGCGTGGGGCATCGCCGAGCGCGTCGACGACTACTGCGCGGTGTCCTACGTCTACTGCCGGCGCCCGCAAGCAGTGCCGCGCCTCGACGTCGCCTCCGCGCTGGCCGACATCGAACGCCGCCCGTGGGAGACCCCCCACTCGATGGAGGCCGTCTCCGCCGTGATCGGCACCCCATAGCGGCCGCTGGCCGGAGCCGGCCTTAGCGGGTGGGCGGGACGGTGCGTTCGCCCGTGATCTGGTTGACGTACACCTTCCAGGGGTAGTGGTCGCCCTCGCCGGGAGCGCCGACCTTGCGGAGGTGCTGCGTCAGGATCTTGCGCCACGCGTCGGTCGAGTTCGCGGTCGTCATGTGTGGCGTCTTCGAGTGGTGGAACGTCACGCTGCCGCGGGCGATCGGACACGCGACGGCGCGTGACTCGTCCGGCTCACAGAACAGGAGATCGCTCTGCACGTTGTCGGGCTGGCGATGCGGCAGCACGCCGTCGAGCTGCCCTCCGTCGATGAAGTGCATGCACCCATTGCGCTCGTCGACGTCGTGGAAAGGCATCCAGCAGGTGATGCCGAGGTCGTCGAGATCGCGGCCCCAGTAGCCCTCGTCCTGGTGCCACAAGGTCGCGGCGCCCTTCTGGGGCGGCTTGGCGAGGAACTGGTCGTACCAGAACTCGAGCGGGAAGCCCATGAGCGCGGAGCCGAACTCGACCGCCCACTTCCGGAACGGCGCGCCGCTGACGGCGTCGGGCCAGAGCATCGTCGGGCTCGACTGCAAGATCTTGAAGTCGCGCTCTTCTCGCGACTTGTCCTTCTCCCACGCCCAGTCGAACGCAAGCGTCTCTTTGCGCTCGATGATCTTGTCGCACAGGTCGGTGATGCGGTCGAGCTCGTCGGGATCGATCACATCACGCACGACGATGTAGCCGTGCGTGCGGAAGAAGTCGATGTCCTCGGCGGTCGCCGGGCGGTACGTGGTGGTGGCAGTCATGTGCTCTCCCGGACGATGAGCTGCGGGCTGAGGAGGATCTCTTGGCGCGGGCGCGACGGCTCGGCGCGAGCGCCGATGAGCAGCTCGGCCGATCGGCGCCCGATCTCGTAGGTGGGCTGCGCGACGACCGACAGCGAAGGCTGCAGCAGCTTCGCCCACGGCGCATCGTCGAAGCCGACGACGCGCATGTCGTTCGGCACGGTCAGACCTTCGTCGCGCAGGGCCTCGAGCGCGCCGACGGTCATGAGGTTGTTGGCGACGAGCACCGCGTCGGGCGGGTCGGGCAGCGCGCAGAGGTCGCGCATCGCCTTGTAACCACCGGCTTCTCGGAAGTCCTGCCGTGCGACGAGCGACGGGTCCGTAGTCACACCCGCGTGCCGCAAGGCCTTGCGATAGCCGGCAAGCCGCTCGGTCGCGGTGCTCACGCGTTGCGGGCCCGTGATGCACGCGATCCGCTGAGCACCGACCTCGATGAGATGTCGGGTCGCGTCAGCCGCACCGCGTTCGTTGTCGACGAGCACGCAGTCGATCGTGCGGTCGCTCGGCCGGCGGTCGACCGCGACGATCGGGATGCCGGCGGCGCGCAACGTCTCGAGGCGAGACGCTCGCGTGGACGCCACCGCGATCACCACACCCGCCATGCGCTCCGAGATCGCCACATCGATGTAGTCGGCCTCCTTGCGGAGGTCCTCGTCGGAGTTGCAGAGCATCACCCGGAACCCGCGCTCGCGACCGCCGTCCTCGATGCCGCGGACGATCGAGGTGAAGAACGGGTTCTCGATGTCGGCGACGATCACGGCCCAGACGTCGGTCGCCTGGAGACGCAGCGCTCGGGCCGGACCGAAAGGCTGGTAGCCGAGCTCGGCGACGGCGGCTCGCACCGCGCGCTGCGAGGTCGGCGGAGACGTCGCGCGTGCCGTTCACCACCCTCGAGACGGTGGCCGGCGAGACCTGTGCCGCCCTCGCCACGTCGTCGATCGTGATCGCTCGACTCGCCACCGTGGCGAGCATAGGAGCCCGCGGGCTACGATCCTGAAATCGATTTCTCGATCACGCCCGAACAGTCCGAGTCGTTCTGGGAGAACGGCTTTCTGACCGTCGACGAGCGGGTCATGCCGGCCGACGAGCTCGCCTGGTTCCGCGAGATGTACGACGCGATCTTCGTGAACCCGAAGGTGTTGCGCCTGCACTTCGACGGCGAGCGCGACGACGGCACCACGGGCGTCGTCGACCAGATTCTCGGTCCCGAGCTGTCCGTGCCCGAGATTCTCGACACCAGCTGGTACGCGAACGCCCGACAGATCGCATGCGCGCTGCTCGACATCGACGAGTCCGAGATCCTTCCCAACAGCGGCACGCACATGATCTTCAAGCCCGCGACCGCGGGCCGCGACACGCCGTGGCACCAGGACGAGGCGTACTGGGAGCAGCCAAAGGTGACGGCGCACAGCCTGTCGGTGTGGACACCGCTCGACGACGTGACCGTCGACAGCGGCTGCATGCAGTTCCTGCCGGGCTCGCACCGCAGCGAGATCGTCACCCATCGCAACGTGGGTCTCGGTGAGCCACTCGTGCTCGAAGACGCGCCCGATGTGAGCCCGAGCGTCGCGTGCCCGATCCCTGCAGGTGCGGCGACAGTGCATCACTGCCGCACGATCCACTACAGCGGGCCGAACTACAGCGAGCGCCCGCGTCGCGCGATCTCTGCGCTGATCCACGGGCCGGTCGTGCCGCGCGACGAGCCGCTCGAGCGCAGCTGGCTCCCGCTCGCTCCCAAGTTCGTCAAGAGCTGAAAGGGCGACCGCAGACCGGCAGACCGGTGGCGGGCCATGATGCCCGGATGGCCGAGACGACCGCCGGCACCGTGCAGGAAGAAGTCCTCTCGTACTACGACGAGTGGTTGCGGCGGTTCCGCGATCGGCTCAATGGGCTGTCGGAGGAGGAGTACCTCTGGGAGCCAGTCCCCGGGTCGTGGTCGGTGCGTCCGACTCCCGAGGGACCCCAGGTCGATCGCGTCGAGCCCGATCCCGATCCCGCGCCGGTCACGACGATCGCGTGGCGGCTGTGGCACATCTCCGTCGAGTGCCTCGAGGACTACGCGGCCCGGGTCTTCGGCCGCAAGGCGACCGATCTCACCGATCGCCATTTCACGCTCGAAGCGAGCGAAGCCGTCGACATCCTCGAGCGCGTCGCGGCGAACTTCCGCGCCGGGCTCGTCGACAAGGGACCCAACTGGCTCTTCGACCAGCTCGGACCGAAGTACGGGCCGTACGCGGAGGCCACGTTCCTCGGGTTGATGCTGCACGTGATCGACGAGCTGGTCCACCACGGCGCGGAGGTCGCGCTCCTCCGCGACCTCTACCGGGCTGGGGCGCGTCTCTGATGGCCGACCCTCGAGTCGCGGATCTCCTCACTGAAGTCGGGCTCCCCGCCGAGGCGGCCGAGGCCGTCACGATCACCGGCCGCGATCCCGTGTACGCGAGCCCGTTCCCGATCGCGTCGAGCGCGGCGGTCGCGCTCGGCGCGGTGGCCGCCGCGGCCGCGCTGATCTGGCGAGACGAGACGGGCGTCGAGCAGACGGTCACGGTCGACACCCAGCGCGCGGGCGCCTCGCTGCTGAGCTTCGTCTTCCAGCAGCTCCTCGACGGTGAGACGCCGCAACGGGTTGCCGACAACCCGCTGATCGCCCTCTACGAGTGCCGCGACGGGCGCTGGGTGCACTTGCACGGAGCGTTCCCGAGGCTCGCCGATCCGACTCGGCGCGTGCTCGGCATCGCGGACGGGGCCGATGCCGAGACGGTTGCGGCTGCCGTCGCGAAGTGGGATGCGCAGGCGCTCGAAGACGCGCTCGCCGAAGCGAAGGCCTGTGGCGCGATGGTGCGGACGGAGGACGAGTGGGCCGCACACGAACAAGGCCGAGCAGTTGGCGCGATCGCGCGCGTCGAGGTCGAGAAGATCGGGGAGTCTGAGCCCGAGCCGGTGGGCGGATCGTCTCGTCCGCTCGACGGCGTGCGGGTGCTCGACCTGACTCGCATCCTCGCGGGCCCCACCAACGGGCGCACCCTCGCGGAGCACGGCGCGGACGTGCTGCTGGTCAACTCGGCGCGCCTCGACAACGTGCCGCCCTTCGTGATGGATACCAGCCACGGCAAGCGCTCGACCTTCCTCGACCTCGATGACGAAGGAGATCGCGAGCGCCTCCTCGCGCTCGCCTCGACCGCCGACGTCTTCGCGCAGGGCTACCGCGGTGGCGCGATGGGTCGCCGCGGCCTCACGCCTGAGGCCCTCGCCGAGCGACGACCCGGCCTCGTCTACGTGACCATGAATTGCTATGGCGACGTGGGGCCGTGGCGTGCGCGTCCCGGATGGGAGCAGCTCGCGCAGACCGTGAGCGGCATCGCTTCCGTACCGGGCGCGGGTGGACCGCCAGTGCTCATCCCCGCCGCTGCGTGCGACTACACCACGGGCTATCTCGCCGCGCTGGGAACGATGGCCGCGCTCTGGCGGCGGAGCCACGAAGGCGGCAGCTATCACGTGCGTGCGTCGCTCTGTCAGACCGCGATGTGGTTCGCACGCGAGCCCCGCGTCGAGCGGGCAGACGCGACTGGTTTCGGCGACATCGATCGGTTCCGCGCGACAACGGATACGGCGTTCGGCCGCCTGCGGCATCTGGCACCCGTCGCGCAGATGAGCGCGACGCCGCCGCATTGGGAGCTTCCGACCACACCGATCGGTGCGCATCCTCCCGAGTGGTCGACCGCGAACTCGCGAGCCGCTGCGGGCAAGTAGAGGTGATGGACGAAAGCACGGATGCCGCGGTGATCTCCGAGTCACTGGCTGATCCCGCTCGCTTCTCCGAGCTCTTCGACCGTCATGCCCGCGTGATCTTTCGCTACCTCGTCCGGCGTGTCGGCCCCGAGGCCGACGATCTGCTGGGGGATGTGTTTCGCGTCGCCTTCGAGCGGCGCGACTCGTATGACCCGTGCCGGCCCGATGCCGCGCCCTGGTTGTACGGCATCGCCACTCGCCTCGTCGCCAAGCAGCGGCGCAGCGAGGGCCGACGCATCAGGGCGATGGCGCGGTTCGCGGCGCAGCGCCCCGGCGGCGAAGACATGGCCGAACGGGTCGCGGCGTCGACGGATGCGTCCGGCGACTGGTCACGTGTGGCAGACGCAGTGGCGGAGCTCCCCTCCGCCGAGTGGGACACGCTGCTCCTCTACGTCTGGGAGGAGCTGAGCTACGAGCAGATCGCGGCCGCTCTCGACATCCCCGTCGGAACGGTCAGGTCACGGCTCAACCGTGCTCGCGCTCGACTGCGCGACGCGTCCCCGACGAGCGAGAGGATGGAGCTGTGAGCGACGAGCTCGAACCTCTCCGCCGGCTGCGTCCCGACAACGTGTTGCCCGACGACCCGGGCGACCCCACCGTGCTTTCGCGCCAGAAGGAGCAGCTCATGTCGACCATCGCCCAAGAGCCCGAGACCAACCTCCGCCTGCCTGACATCTACCCGCGCCTCGCCTACGCCGACGAGTTCGCCGCACTCGACTACCTCGTGCGCGTGTTCGGGTTCACCGAGCTGCGCGAAGCACGGATGGAGCACGAGTGGGACGGCCGCCAGCAGATGCTCGCCTGGCTGCGGCACGGCAGCGGAGTCGTGATGCTCGGCCACGCCAACCACCCCGTCCATCAGATCTACGCGCCGGGGGAGCTCGGTCACACCACGGCGATCTTCCACGTCCGGATCCACGACATCGACACCCACTACGCCAATGCGGTTGCGCAGGGCGCCGACGTCACGATGGAGCTGGAGGACGCGTTCTACGGCGAGCGTCGCTACGAGGCGACCGATCTCGAGGGGCATCGCTGGCACTTCGCCGAGAGCCACGAGGACATCCGAGCCCGCGGCGGCGAGGTGCCCGACGACCCCGACGGCGGAAAGCCGTAGCCAACCCCGCCCCACCGTTCCCCGCCCCACGGTTCCTCGGTCGATAACGCGTCATGCATGACGCGTTATCGACCTGAGAACATTTGGGGGATGACGTGGGACGGCGACGAGTACCAGAAGCGATTCGACGCGCTGGCTGCCGAAGGTGTTGACGTCCATGGTGAAGCCGACTTCGTCATGCGGTTCGCGCCCGCGTCCGTGCTCGACGCCGGGTGCGGCACCGGACGAGCTGCTCGTGAGCTTGCTCGCCGCGGCGTGGCGGTGGTCGGTGTCGACGCCGACGCATCGATGGTGGGCACCGCGCGACGACTCTCTCCCGATCTCGACTGGCGAGTCGCCGACCTCTGCTCGTTCGATCTCGGCCGCACCTTCGACGTCGTCTTGATGGCCGGCAACGTCCCGCTGTTCACACCGCCCGGCACGCAACCCGATCTGGTCGCAGGATGCGCCCGCCATGTCGAGCCGGGGGGCGTGCTCGTCGCCGGGTTCTCGCTCGATCGCAGCTACGACGTGCCGACCTACGACAGAGACTGCGGCGCCGCGGGGCTCGCGCTCGTCGAGCGGTGGGCGACGTGGTCGTGCGAGCCGTTCGCAGGGGGCGACTACGCGGTCTCGGTCCACCGACTCGCGGCGTCGATGGCGTCGAGTCCCAACGCGGAGCTCCAGCGCACCATCACCTGAGTGACGCCGAGCGCGGCGAGCTCCCGTCGCTCGCTGCTGTCCGAACGAAGCCACTTGTCCTCGAACGGCGCCTCGAGCGTGACCCGGAACCCGTCGTTGCCCGCGTCTCGCGCCGCCTTCACCGCCGTGGTGATCGCGCCTGGCAGGTCGTCTTGCCAGTCGTGGAAGTTGACCGCGTCGGCGTGTGCCCCGGCGACGGATGCCATTCGAGGTCCGTTCGCGGCCACGTAAATGGGCGGGAGCGGATCAGGCACCAGGATCCCTGTGTATCGAGGGTCGTGCGCCCAGACGGCGCGGAGGAAGTCGATCGTGTCGACCACCCCTTGCCGCCGGGTCGCGGCGTCGAGCAACGGCAGCCCGACCATCGCGAGCTCCTTCGAGTACGGAGACTCCGGACCCGCGCCCGCCCCGAGCCCGAGGTTCACCCGACCCCCGCTCAGATCTTGGAGGGTGGCGGTGGCGACCGCGACATGCGCGGGGTGCCGAGCCACCGTGTTCACCACGAGCGGGCCGAGACGCACCCGCGTGGTCTCGGCCGCGATCGACGCCAGCACTGTCCAGAGATCGAGGACCGGGCGTCCTTGAAAGGCGACGCCTGAGATGTGGTCGTACGTCCAGATCGCCCCGAAGCCGGCGGTCTCAGCTCGGCGCGCCGCGTCGACGAGCGCGGGCGCACTGACGTCGATGGGGCTCAGGACGATGTCGGTCTGCATAGCCGCGGCCCGTGGAGCATAGGGCGGTGATTTGATCTGGTCGCCGTAGCATCGGCAATGAAGAGAGGTGCGGTGTGGTCATCGTGTGGTTGGTCCTCGGGGTCATCCTCTTGGCCTTCGAGATCCACCATTTCGCGTTCTACGCCCTCTTCGGGGCGATCGGTGCCTTTGCCGCAGCGGCGGTCGCGCTCGTCGCCCCCTCGGCGATCCCTCTCCAGGTCGCGGTGGCGATCGTTGCGGCGACGATCGGCATCGTCGTCGTCAGGCCCCATGTCAGCGAACGCCTGCACCAACGCCACGACGGCGGGCTCGGTCGCGGCGTCCACGGCACGCTCATCGGCGAGGAGGTGCTGACCCTCGACGTCGTCGGCGATGCCCACCGGCCCGGACACGTGCGCCTGGCGGGGGAGCGGTGGCTCGCGATCAGCGGCGCCGAACGACCGATCCCCGCCGGCACCCACGTGGTCGTGACCGCGGTGAGCGGAACAACGCTCGAGGTCTGGCCGGTCGAGGGCGAGACGGGGTTCATCGACACCGAGGCCTTGCACTCTCTCGAACCCGGCGGGGATGACGCAGAAGGAGACTTGAAGTGATTGCATCAATCAGCACCCTCACGGTGGCCGGGCTCGCGGTGCTCGTGGTCATCGTGTTGGCCGGCCTCTTGACACTGAAGGCCGCCGTCAACATCGTGCAACAGGGGCAGGTCGGCGTGCTCAAGCGCCTCGGCCAGTACCGCAAGACGCATGAGCCGGGCCTGGTGGTGATGGTTCCGTTCGTCGACACCCTCACCCATGTCGACATGCGCGAGGTTCCCGTCCCCGGCGACCGCCAGGACGTGATCACCAAGGACAACGTCGTCGTCACCGTCAACGCGACGATCTTCACCCAGGTCGTCGACGCCAAGCAGGCGCTCTTCAGCGTCAAGAACTTCGATGTGGCGATCGATGCGCTCGCGCGCACGGCGCTGCGGTCGGTGATCGGCACCATGACGCTCGACGAGGCCCTGTCGGAGCGCGAGCGGATCAACACCGACGTGCAGGAGCAGATGGAGATCGTCACCGACAAGTGGGGCATCCGCATCAGCCGCATCGAGATCGTCGACATCTTGCCGCCGCCGCAGATCCTCGCCGCGCTCGCGCTGCAGAAGCAGGCCGATCAGGAGAAGCGGGCGAAGATCCTTCAGTCCGAAGGCGAGCAGACGTACGCGATCAACATCGCCGAAGGCTCGGCTCAGGCCGCCGTGCGTGCGGCCGAAGGTGAGCGCCAAGCCGCGATCCTGCGTGCCGAAGGCACTCGTCAGTCCGCGATCCTCGAGGCCGAGGGTCGCGCCCAAGCGATCGAGACCGTCTACGGGGCGATCAGCAAGGAGAAGCCCGACCCGACGCTGGTGGCGATCCTCCAGCTCGACACGCTCAGCAAGTTCGCAGAGAGCCGGAACACGAAGATCGTCGTGCCCTTCGAGAGCGCGGGGCTCATGGGCGCAGCCCAAGCCCTGAAGGGTGTGCTCGCCGAGGTGCCGTCGACCAATGGAGACTCATAGGTGCCTCTCGACGACGAGCTGATCAACAAGGTGACGTGGAAGATCCCGAACGCGCTCGTGCTCATCGGCTCACGGTCAGGCGACGAGCGCAACGCCATGACCGCGAGCTGGGTGACGCAGCTCTCGATGGAGCCCGTGCTCGTCGGCGTCGGCATCGACAACGACGCGGTGACACACCGGCTGATCGCAGCGGGTGGAGTGTTCACCGTGAACCTCTGGGACGCGGAGGACACGAAGGTCTTCGTGAAGTTCTCGAAGCCGGCGACCGACGACGGCGCGAGCTTGAACAGTCGACCCGTGCGAGCCGCGACGACCGGTGCCCCCGTGTTCGACGAGGCGCTCGCCTGGATGGACTGCCAGGTGCGTCATACGCTCGACCTCGGCACCCACACGCTGTTCGTGGGTGAGGTGGTCGACGCCGCGATCCGAGACGACGAGGCGCGGCCGGCTTCGATGAACTACACGAGGATGAAGTACGGCGGCGTGAAGCGCCACTGACACGGCGTGAAGCGTCACTGACAGCTGCTCGCACTGCTCGCCTGACGGATCAGTCGCCGAGATGCTCGGCGGCCACCTTCTTCGGCACCACCATGCGCCACGCGTCGAGCACGATCTCGTGCGCCTCGTCCTCGTCGATCTGGTCGAGGCGCACGACGACCCAGTTGTACCGCTGATCCGACTTCTTGGGCATCAGGAACTTGTGCGGTTCCGACGCGATCAGCCCTTCTCGCTCCTCCTTCGGGAACGCGAAGCCCATCATCGTCTCGTCGTGGGAGAACGCGAGCCACACGTACTGCCCGACTCGGAACTTCACCCGGTCGCGGACGAGCACCTCGTAGGCCCGAGGGAGAGTCGACGCGAGCGGGCGGATGTCGTCGATCGTGGCCATGTCACAGCCAGTCCTTCTTCTTGAAGACCGCGTAGAGTGCGCCGGCGCAACCGACGATGAGCAACGTCGCGGCAGTGACGCCCCAGTGCCGGGCGAAGCCGGGATAGGGAACGTTCATGCCGTACCAGCCGGTGATGAGAGTCGGTACCGCGATGATCGCAGCCCAGCTCGTCACCTTCTTCATGATCTGGTTCGTGCGGAGGTCGCGGAGGCTGAGATTCGTCTCGACGATCGTGCTGACGAGGTCGCGCAGAGCGTCGGTCGCCTCGGTCACCCGCAGGATGTGGTCGTAGACGTCCTGGTAGTAGGGGTAGAGCTCCTCGTCGACGAGTCCGTGGTCACGGCGCATCAACGCGCTCACCGCCTCGCGCGTCGGCACCACCAGCCTGCGGAACTGGATGAGAGCCTTGCGCATGTCGAACCACTGCTGAGACGGCGTGATCGGATTCTCCTCGGAGAACACGGTGTCGCTCGCGCCGTCGTAGTACTGGTCGAAGGCGTCGAGCGTGGTGAACGCCTGGTCGATGACGATGTCGAGGAGCCCGTACACGAGGAAGCCGACTCCGTGGCTGGCGAGGTCCTTCGACCGGTCCCATCGCGCGAGCAATGGCCCGAGCTCGAAGCCTTCGTCCTTGCGTACGGTGACGAGCCAGCGTTGGTGGATGAACGCGTCGACCTCGATCGCCTCGAGGCGGCCCGACTCGATCGAGACGGCGTAGCACACGAGGAACTCGTGACTCGGGTAGTGATCGAGCTTCGGTCGCTGATGCCCGCCCAGCGCATCCTCGATCGCGAGCTCATGAAACCCGAGCTCGGCCTGCAGCTCCTCCATGTCCTCGGCACACGGCTTGCAGTAGTCGACCCACACCACCACGCCGGGCTTCTCGAGGAAGTCGGACACCTCGGCGACGGGGAAGTTCTCACTGATCAGCTTCCCGTCGCTGTACGCCCTGGTGTTGGCCATCGGCGAGGGTCTAGCCGGACCGACGCTCGCCCTGCTTCTTCTTCTTGTCGGCGCGCTTCTCCTTCAGCGACTTGCCGGGCTTCTTGGCGTTGTGCTTCTCGGGCACTTTGTTTGCCATGGGCCCAGCATTGCACCGCCTACGGTCACCGCGGATGCGGTTATGGATGTTCGGCGGGCTGCGGGCAGAGCGCGAGGGAAGCGAGGTCGACCTCGGCCGTCCCCGTCAACGCCTCGTTCTGGCGCTTCTGGCGCTTCTGGCGATCGAGGCGAACCGCGTCGTCGCGCCCGATCGGCTCACCGAGCTCATCTGGGGGACCGACGGCGAGAAGGAGCGAGCGTCGCTCCATACCTACATCTCCAACCTCCGCCGGGTGCTCGAACCCGACCGCGACCGCTCGGCAACCGCGTCGGTGCGCTCGACGGCTGACCGTCAGCGACCGAACTGAGGGGCTCGCTTTTCCTGGAGGGAGGCGAGCCCCTCGCGCGCGTCGGCGCCGGCGAACCCCATGAACTCGTAGGCGAGGCTGAGGTCGAACGTCGCCGCCTGTGCCCGGTACCACCCGTTGAGCGCGTGCTTCGTCAGGCGGATCGCCTGCTGCGCTCCACCCGCGAGCTGTGTCGCGATCTCGAGCGCGCGGTCCTGCACGGCTTCGTCGTCGACGCACAGCGACACGAGGCCGATGCGCTCGGCTTCCTCGCCGCTCATCGGGTCGCAGGTCAGCAGGTAGTACTTCGCCTTCGCCATCCCGCACAGCAACGGCCAGCAGATCGCGGCGTGATCGCCGGCGGCGACGCCGAGGCGCGTGTGACCGTCGATGATGCGAGCAGTGCGGGCTGCGACGGACACGTCCGCGAGCAGCGCGACGACGAGCCCGGCGCCGACCGCGGGACCATGGATCGCCGAGACGATCACCTTCGAGCACTCGAGCACGTTGAACACGAGGTCGCGCGCCTCGCCCATGATCTCGGCGCGGACGCTGTCGTCGGTGACGATCGACTCGAGCATGTCGAAGCTGCCGCCGGCGGAGAAGGCCTTGCCCGCGCCGCGGAGCAGCACGACGTTGGTCTCCGCGTCCGTGTCCACCGCGAGCCACACATCCGCGAGCTGGCGGTGCACCGCGCGGTTCACCGAGTTCAGCCCGGGCGAGTCGAGCGTGATGCGCAGCACGCCCGGGACAGGTCGGTCGAAGTGGAGGTCGGGAAACGCGGCAGCGAGATCGGTCACGCCGCCATCATTGCCCCGACGTCGCGCGGTCGGGATGAGGGACGACCACGACCGGGCACGGCGCATGATGCACGACCTGCCCGCTGACCGAGCCGAGGAGCACTCCCTTCAAGCCGGTGCGGCCGTGCGAGCCCACGACGACGAGTGATGCGTTCGTCGCCGCGCGGAGGATCGTGCCCGGCGCCCCGCCGGCCTCGACGAGCCGTTCGACGGGGGACGCCAGCCCGCTCGTGTCGGCTGCGTCGACCGCCGCGTCGAGCGTCTCCTTCGCCGCCTCCTCGAGGAACTCGGGATCGACGAGTGCTCCCGGCATCGCGCTCGCCGCGATCGCGCCACCGTCCCAGGCAGAGACTGCGCAGATCGTCGCGGCTCGCAGCCGTGCCTCGTCGAGCGCCCACGAGAGTGCGAGGGCGGACACGTCCGAGCCATCGACGCCGACCACGATCCGCTCAGCCGCGGGCGCAGGGTCTTCGTGTTGGTGGATCACGGCAACCGGGCAGGTCGCGCGCTGGAGGCACTTCTCGCTGACCGAGCCGAGTCGCAGCCCGAGGAACCCGCCGCTCCCGCGAGCCCCGACGACGAGCAGGTCGGCTCCTTCGGATGCCGTGACGAGCGCGCGCCACGGCAGGTCGACGATCGACTTGCGGCCGACCTGCGTCGCAGCCTCGGCCCCGAGCGCTGCGACCACCCACGTGTCGAGCGCCGCGAGCGCATCGTTCTCGTCATAGTGGGGATCGAACTCGCCGTCGGCCGTCAGCGACTTCTGGTTGAAGAGGTCCCACGCCACGATCGCCGTCACCGGCACGGTGCGCAGCGGGCCCTCTTTCGCGGCCCAGCGGAGTGCCTCCGCCGAGCCTTCCGATCCGTCGACACCGACGTAGATGGTCATTGGCTCGGTCAGCTGGACGCGGTGTACCGCGCGTTCGCCTCTTCGAAGAGCCGGCGAGTGCGATCGAAGTCGATCGGCGCTTCGGTGAGCGTCTCTTCGTCCCACTCGCTGCGACCCAGCTGAGTGGTGAGGTCACCGCCGTAGATGTGGATCGCGCCCGTGAGCGTCGAGAGCGGGTTGTGCACGGAGTGGATGGTGTCGTCTCCGAACAGCACGGCTTCCTTCGTGCGCAGCTCGCGTCCACCCGACTCGATCAGCGAGTTCGCCTTGCGGCGGTACAGCGTGTTGTCCTCCTGCCCGCCGTACAGACCGATCGCGGCCCACATCAAGTGGTTGTGCGCGGGGATGCGCATGTCGGGCCCCCACACGACCTTCAAGATGCTGAGGTCGGGCGCGGCATAGAGCGGCGTGATCTCGGCATGCGTCACGGGGAGGGCCTTCTCTACCTGTTCGGGGTTGCGCACCGCCCGCTCGAGCACCTCTTTGATCGCCAGGCGCGACTCCTTCTCGGTCAGCGCCGCCTTGCAATCGGCCACGAACTCATCGACGTCGAACATGGCCCCTCCTCTCTGCTGCCTCTCTTGTAGTGAACACCTTCACCGCTCAGTCACGCTTGCCGCCGACCTCCCACAAAGACTTCTCGTAGTCCTGCTCGAGCGACTCGTCGATCGTGGCCGCGGAGATGTCGCCGACTGCAGGGATCTGGTCCTTGATGATGCAGCCGAGCGTGGGCAGCGACGCTCGGTCGGGCCAGGTCTCGTGCTGCCAGAGCTCGCTGCGACGAAACGCCTTCGCGCAGTGCATGAACTGCTCGACCACCGTGACGCCGATCGCCGCCTTCGGGCGACGGTCCTTCACGGCGCACGCATCGAGCACATCGGGAGCTGTCGTGAGGCAAGCGTGCCCGTTGACCCTGAGAGTTTCCTCCACGCCAGGTATGAGGAAGAGCAGACCGATCCCCGACCCGTGCACCACGTTGGTGATCGAGTCGAGGAGGTTGTTGCCGGCGAGGTCGGGGATCGCGAGGTGCGTGTCGTCGAGCACGACCACGAAGCCCGGCGGTCCACCCTTCGGCGAGACGTCCGCGGTGCCATCCGGCGCGCTCGTGCCGAGGAGGACGAACGGGGAGAGGTCGATGAACGTGCGAGCGTGTTGATCGAGCTGGCCGATGACCTTGGCCTTCGTGAGCGAGGCCGGATGTCGGTACAGCTCGCGCAGCTCGGCTTCCGACTGCACGGCATCGGTGAACATCAGCGCAGTGTACGAACGCTGCGTAATGTGCGGGACATGGCTGACTTTCCGGCAATCACGCACGTCGCGGTCACCGTTCGAGACCTCGGGGTGAGCGTGCCGTGGTACCAGAAGCTGATCGGCTCCGATCCGGTGCTGAATGAAGACACGGGGCCGTTCCACCACACGGTCTTCCTCATGGGCGGCACACTCCTCGGTCTCCATCAGTTCCCCGATCCCGTCAAGGGCTCGAAGTTCGACGAGCGTCAGATCGGCCTCGACCACATCGCGTTCGGCTGCGCGAACCGCGCCGAGCTCGAGGCGTGGGAGTCCCGACTCAACGAGCTCGGGATCAAGAACGGCGGCATCGTCGACGCCGGCTACGGCTCGGGCTTGTCCTTCCGCGACCCTGACGGCATCGCCCTCGAGTTCTTCGCCCCGCCCGGCTGACCGAGCTCGCTCGGCAAGAATCCCGCGATGCCGCTTCTCGCGAAGATGGTGCCTCGGGACACAACGGAAGAGCACCGCGCAGCGACGCCTCTCGAGCTGTTCTTCGACCTGACGTTCGTCGTCGCGGTCGCGCAAGCCAGCGAAGGCCTCCACCAAGGCCTCGTCGACGGCAACGCGGCTCGGGCTCTCCTCTCGTTCCCGCTGGTGTTCTTCGCGATCTGGTGGGCGTGGATGAACTTCACGTGGTTCGCCTCCGCGTACGACAACGACGACGTCCCTTACCGGATCGCGGTGTTCGTCCAGATGACCGGCGTGCTGATCCTCGCCGCGGGCGTCCCGAGAGCGTTCGAGGACGTCAACTTCGGCGTGATGACGCTCGGCTATGTCGTCATGCGGTTGGCGATGGTCGCGTTGTGGATCCGTGCCGGTGTGCAGCACGTCGAGGGGCGGCCGAGCGCGTTCCGGTACGCGATCGGCATCGCGGTGGTGCAGGTCGGATGGGTGGCCCGCTTGGGACTGCCCGACAACGCCGCCTTGGCGTCGTTCTTCGTGCTCGCGGCGCTCGAGCTCGCGATCCCGATCTGGGCCGAGCAGGCCGGACGGACTCCGTGGCATCCGCGCCACATCGCCGAGCGCTATGGGCTGTTCACGATCATCGTGCTCGGTGAGTCAGTGCTGTCGGCCACCGTCGGCGTGCAGGCCGCCATCGATCTCGACACTCCCTTCGGCGACCTGGGGTTCGTGATCGTCGGCGGGCTGCTCACGCTCTTCGCCATGTGGTGGATCTACTTCGACCTCCCGAACGAGCACCTCGTCGAACGAGTGCGCCGCGACTTTGCAGAGCACATCTCGGGCGCGTTCACATGGGGATACGGACACTTCCCCGTGTTCGCGTCCGCGGCCGCGGTCGGTGGGGGACTCCTCGTCGAGGTCGACCACGTCACGCAGCGCTCCGACCTCACCCGTCTCGAGTCGGCGCTCGCGTTCACCATCCCCGTGTGCATCTTCCTGCTCTCGGTGTGGGCGGTGCACTATCGGTACAAGCGGGCCACGTGGGTGCGGAGCTGGGCGGTACCGACGACGGTCGTCCTGATCCTCGCGTCGAGTGCGACGGCCGAACCCGTGCTCGTGACCGGGCTGCTGATGGCGGCGCTGGTTGCCCTCAACACAGTCGCGACGAACAGAGCAAGCGCTCCCGACGCAGCAACCCTCTGACCCCGCTCAGAACGCCGTGCTCACGACCACGAACGTCGCGAGCCCGCACATGACGACGCGCAACATCGACGCGCCGCGCAAGGCGAGCGCGAAGCCCACGGCACCAGCGACCGCGAGCGCTGCGACGTCTCCGCTCTGAGCGGCGCGGTCGAACGAGGCCACGGTGATGGCCGCGACAGCGGCCGCTCCGGCGTCCTTGATGAACCGGCTCGCGCGCGGCGAGGTCGTGCGGCCCGCGAACGCGAGCGGCGCGATGCGGAAGGTGAGGCTGATGGCGCCGATGCACAGCACGGCGATCCAAGCAGTCATGACGGCCTCCGATCGAGGAAGGAGCCGACCGCGCAGCCGACGAAGACGGCGACGAAGATCGCCAGACCGGAAGGAAGCGCTCGACCCGCGAGGGCGCCGGCCGCGGCTGCGATCACGACGATCCGGGTGCGCGGGTCTCTGAGGCGCGGGCTGACGAGGAACACGAGGCAGAGCGGCGCCGCGACACCGAGCGTGTGACTGTCGAGTCGGCTGCCGAGCACGACCCCCGCGACGATGAGGCCGCTCCACGCCAGGAACAGGGTGATCGCCGCACCGAAGTAGTGCGCGCGGATCTCGCGGGGCGAGCCGGGCTCGAGGGCGCGCGCTTCGGCCACGGCCCACACCGGGTCGACGATCATCGGCGCGGCCGTCACGCGGAACCACAGCGGCTGGTCCCGCCAGTGCTGCGAGAGCGACGCGCTGTAGACGAGCAGCCGGGTGTTGATGAGGAGCGCGGCCAGGATCGCGGTGAGCGCGCCGCCCGTTTCGAGCGCGCGAACTGTCGCGATCTGCGCGCTGCCGCCATAGATGAGCCAGCTGCCGGCGATCCCGGCTTCGTGGTTCGACGCCGCTCCGATGGTCGCACCCACGACGAGCGCGAAGGGGGCGAAGCCGATGACGAGCGGAGCGATCGCCGTCACGCCCGCGCGAGCGGCGCTGACGACCTCCGAGTCGCGGGTCGTGGTGGTTTGCATGTGTCGATCATCTCGACGGGCCAGGTCAGAGGCTTGGAGAGCGGTTGAAGACCCATGCGTGACACCAGCCACACAGTTCTCCACCCGAAGTCCACAACTCCTCCAAGGACCCGTACGTATGTCTTCGTACCTTCATCGCTATGAACACATCACTCCTCACCCTCATCGATCCCCGCGTCACGCGGCGTCGCCCCCGGCGACTTCTTGCCGGTTGCCGACGCTTCACCCACACCCGCTGGAAAGGTGCGTGACGCCATGCCGTACGTGGACACTCTCGTCATCGGCGCCGGTCAGGCCGGCCTGGCCATGAGCCGCTTGCTCACCGAGGCCGGCGTCGACCATGCCGTGCTCGAGCGCGGCCGACTCGCCGAGCGCTGGCGCTCGGAGCGGTGGGACTCGCTCCGCCTCCTCACCCCCAACTGGGCCACCCGCCTCCCGAGCTGGGAGTACAAGGGCCCCGAACCGCAGGGCTTCATGACTGCGGCCGAGCTCGTGACCTACTTCGAGGCGTTCGCGGACGACTTCGATGCGCCGGTCCACGAGGACTCCGCGGTGGAGTCGGTCTTCCGTACGGGCGACGGTTTCACCGTCTGCACGGCCGACGCGGGCTGGACGGCGCGCAACGTCGTCATCGCGACGGGCTGGACTGACCGGCCGCGCGTGCCGTCGGCCGCACGAGACCTGCCGAGCTCGATCGAGCAGATCACGCCCAGCACCTACCGCAATCCCAGCCAGGTGGCCGACGGCGGCGTCCTCGTGGTCGGCGCCTCCGCATCGGGAGCACAGCTCGCCGACGAGCTCTCCCGAGCCGGGCGCGAGGTCACGCTCGCCGTCGGCCGCCACAACCGGTTGCCTCGTCGCTACCGCGGCGTCGACATCTGGTGGTGGCTCGAGGAGAGCGGCCGGCTCGCGGTCACGGTCGACAGCCTCCGTGATCCCAAGCACGCGCGCCACGAGGGCTCGTTGCAGCTCATCGGCACGCCCGTCCCTCGCAACCTCGACGTCACGACGCTGTCGGGCAGGGGCGTGCGGCTCACCGGACGGTTCATGGGCTTCGATGGCACGTCGGCGTTGTTCGCCCGCGACCTGAAGCACTCGACGGATCGTGCCCACGAGCGGATGCGCAGGGTGCTGTCCGGCATCGACGAGTACATCGTCCGCCACGGTCTGGAGACCGAGGTGCTCGCGCCGGACGCGCCGCCTGCCCTCGGGCCCATCGACGAGCCGACCCATCTCTCGCTCGTCGACGGTGGCATCAAGACGATCGTGTGGGCGACGGGCTTCAGCCGCTCGTACCCGTGGCTGCACGTGCCGGTGCTCGACCAGCAAGGCGAGATCATCCAGCGCCGAGGCGTCACACCGGTCGACGGCCTCTACGTCCTCGGGCAGCGGTTCCAGCATCGCCGCGACTCGAACTTCATCGACGGAGTGCGCCACGATGCCGCCGTCGTCGTGGATCACATCCGCGGCGGAGCGCTCGTGGGGAGCGCCTGCAGGGAGGGAGTGCCATGTTGACGTTGACCGTCGGAGCGACCGCGACCCGAACTCGTGAGGTCACGCGCCGCGACATCGAGCTCTTCACCGAGATCACCGGTGATCGCAACCCGTTGCACTACGACGACGCGCTGGCGAGCGCGAGCCGGTTCGGCGGGATCATCGTCCAGGGTGGCGTCACCTCAGGTCTGTTGAACGCGGTGGTGGCAGAGGAGCTCCCCGGCCCGGGGAGCGTGTTCCTCCACGTCGACTGGCAGTTCCTGCGTCCGGTACGTCCCGGCGACGTGATCACCGCGAGGGTCGAAGTGCTCGACGTGCGCGAGGACAAACCGATCACGACGCTCCGCACGAGCATCACGAACCAGGAGGGCACGGTCGTGCTCGATGGCCAAGCAACCGTCTACCAGGAGCGGCTCACCTGACTAACCTCGAACCCGGCGCGACTGCGAGGTCGCCGTCCATCTCTCGACGCCCGGGGACCGCGCCCGTGATCTACCGCTTCGGTGACATCGAGCTCGACACCACGCTCTTCGAGCTGCGCCGGCGCGGGGTTCCGGTCTCCGTCGAACCCCAGGTGTTCGACGTCCTCACCTACCTCATCGTCCACCGCGAGCGGGTGGTCACCAAAGAAGAGCTCCTCGACAACGTCTGGGGCGACCGGTTCGTCAGCGAGTCCGCGCTCGACGACCCGCATCAAGACCGCACGCCGCGCGGTCGGTGACGACGGCCAGAGTCAGACGGTCGTGCGCACGATCCACGGGCGTGGCTACCGGTTCGTCGCGCCCGTCGCCGAGCTCGAGGATGCGGTCGCCTCGGTCGAGATCGCGGCGGCGGTCGCGGCGCCCGCCCCGCCGCCCGCCGCCGCTCCGGCTCCTGCTGACGTGGCTCCGGTCGCCGCGGGCGCCGCGCCCGAGCCCGTGGTCAACGTCTTCTCGATCGCGCTGAGCGAGGTCCCCCACACGACGTCGTGGCCGCTCCTCGGCCGATCCGACGAGATCGAGACGATCGCAGCCGCGTTCCGTGACCCGCGTGCGGGCGGCATCGTCATCAGCGGCGGCGCAGGCCTGGGCAAGACCCGGCTCGCGGACGAGTGCTTGCGGCTCGCCGCCGAGGCCGGACTGCCCGTCGCTCGCGTCACCGGTCATCCCGAGGCCAAGCGTCTTCCCCTTGCTGCGCTCGCCCACCTTCTCCCCAGCGAGGTGACTCGCCCGAGCGGGCCCGAGGGCGAGCTCGACCGGGCGCTCCTCTTCCACCGCGCCCGAGCCGCGCTCGAGCAGGTGGAGCAGGGGCGGCGCTGGGTCGTCATGGTCGACGACATCGACCAGCTCGACGAGCTCTCGCGCGCACTGCTCATGTCCCTCGTCCACGCGCAGACAGCGTTCGTCGTCTGCACGATCCGCACGACCGGCTCGAACGACGGCGAAGTGCGCACCCTCGTGAACGACAGCCATCTGCGCCGCATCGAGCCGACGCCGCTCTCGCCTGACACCGTCGAGGCGCTGCTGCACCGCGTGCTCGGCTCGCCGATCGCCGACGACAGCCTGGAACAGCTCGTCGCGGCGGCGACCGGCAACCCGGGTGTGCTGCGACAGCTCGTCGAGTCGGCACGCGACGCCGGCAACCTCGTCGAGCGCGACGGCATGTGGCACCTCACGCAGCCGCTCGTGCACGCGTCGCCGACGTTCGAGCTGCTCGTCTCCGAGCGGCTCGCGGGTCTGCGCGACGACGAGCGCGAAGTCGTCGAGCTCCTCGCGGTCGCGGGCGATCTCGGTCTCGACCTGCTCGAGAAGATGGCCGGCGGCGAGATCCTCGAAGAGCTCGAGGGGCGCGGCCTGCTGATGGTGACGAAGAGCTCGCAGCGCGTGGAGGTGTCGCTCTCACACCCACTGTTCGCCGAAGTGATCAACATGCAGCTGCCTGCGGTGCGCGGCCGCCGCATCCGCCGCACCCTTGCCGACGCGGTGAGCGCAGACGGCGCGCGTCGCCGAGGCGATCGCGTTCGTGTCGTTGCGTGGAGCCTCGAGGGCGGCGGGCACGTCGACGTGTGCTTGCTCGCGGAGGCCGCACGACTCGCACTCGTCGAGGGCGACGAGTCGATGGCCGAGCGCATCCTGGCTCAGGCACCCGAAGGCGACCGCACGCCCGAGATCATCCAGCTCGTCGCGGAGCTGCGCTTCCGGCGGGGCCTGACCCACGAGGTCGAGGCGCTGCTCGCGTCGATCGACAACGACGAGCTCGACGATCCGGCCCGCACGCAGGTGGCGCGCCGGCGGGCCACCAACCTCTTCTTCGGTCAAGGCGAGTACACGCGTGCCGTCGACCTGCTCGTCGGCACGCTCGACGTTCTCTCCGACCCGGTCGACCGTGACGGCGTCGAGGCGTACATCGTGTTGCTGCAGGCGATGGGCGGCGAGGTGTGCGACGCACTCGCACGCTCCGACGGCGTGGGCCCGATGTCGAGCGACATCGCCCAGCTCGACCTGCTTCGTGGTCGGGGCCTCGCCCTCGCTGTCGCGGGTCGCGGCGAGGAGGCGCTGCCCTTGCTGGCGGAGGCGCGAAAGCTGCACGACGCGATGTCGGCCGATCTGCGCCGACCCGGTCTGTCACTCGTGCTGTTCGCGGAGGTGCTGACGCTCGGCGAGCTCGGCCGCATGGACGCCGCGCGAGCCGGCGCGGCCAAGGCGCGTCTGAACCGGATGGCCGCCACGCGCGACTGGATGCTCCTCGCCGAGGCACGACTCGACCTCGGGTGGGGCGTCCCACTGATCAGCGCGCGCAGCTGATCACGCTCGTCCGCACCAACCGAGGCCTCGGTCTCGGGGCGACCGAGCGGTGGGCGCTCGCCCTCGTCGCGTGCGGAAAGCTGCTCGAGGGCGATCGCGAGGGAGCGCGAGTCGACCTCGACCGCGTGGCCGAGCTCGAAGTCGGGGAGCGCGGTCTGTTCCACGCGGACATCGACCGCGCCCATGCCTGGCTCGCCGCCGAGAGGGCGGGCCTTCCGACGGCGCGCGAGCTGCTTCGCGTCGCAGCCGACGACGCGCGGCGCCTCGGCAAGTTCTCGATGGAGGCGGCGCTGCTCCATGACATCGCGAGGTTCGGCGACGCCGAGAGCGTCGTCGATCGCCTCGCCGAGCTCGCGGAGGCGGGACAAGGCAACTTCCTCCAGGCGCGCGCCGCGCACGCCGCCGGCATCGCTTCTGGTGATCCCGCGTTGCTCGACCGCGCGGCGGCGCTGTTCGAGCAGTGCGGCTTTTCGCTCCTCGCCGCCGAGGCTCGCGTCGACCAGGCCGACTGGCTCGCTCGCAGCGGTGATCAGCGCGGCGCGACTGCGGCTCGCAATCGGTCAGCCTCGATCCGCGGGTTGCTCCCGGCTTCGGTCATCACGCCGACGCTCGCTCGGTCGGGGGCGCTCGAGCCGTTGAGCGATCGCGAGCACGAAGTCGCGCTTCTCGCCGGACAGGGCCTGTCGAGTCGTGACATCGCGGACCGGCTGTTCCTGTCGACCCGCACGGTCGACAACCACCTGCAGCACATCTACGCGAAGCTCGGCGTGAGCGGCCGCGATCAGCTCGTCACTGCGCTCCGCTTGTCAGCTCCGCCGCGGGGCGACGAACGCGGCGCCGGCTGATCCCTCCAACATCGTCTCGGCCATCAGTCGATAGAGGCGGTGCCACGCGTGGGCGGTCGGCTCGTCGTACCGCTCGCCGAGGGTGGCTTCGAGCGCACAGCTGAGCGCTTCCTCGATCGTGTCGTAGTGCTCGCGAGAGGCGCCCCACCCTCGGTGCATCACACCGAGCTCGTGGGCGCGGGCTACGAACGCGTCGAGGTCGTTGACCGAGGATGCGAGCCGGAGGAACTCGTCGATGAGCGCCCGCCCCAGGTCTCCGCTCACCAGCTCACGGGACTCGGGGAACAGGGTGAAGCACCGCGCGTAGAACTCCGCGGAGAACCCGTCCGCGTGCGCCTGGATGTCGGGCAGCGTCTGGGTGATGAGATCGAGCTGCTCGGGCGTCATGTGAATAGGTAACGACACCGCTGGCCTGGGGAGATCAGTAGCCGCTACTCATCATCCGATCTTCACGGTCAGGAATTCGCCACGATCCGCCCTGCTCGCTGGTTTTCTTGGCGCGAAGTTGTCCCGCAGACAACCGCGCGCCAAGGGAACCGGCTCAGCGCACGATCGGCAGGCCGGCTGCGGCCCAGGCCTCGAAACCCCCGGCGAGGTCGTAGACCTCCGGCACTCCGAGCGAATCGAGCTCGGCCACGGCCAGGACCGAGGAGTACCCCTGCTGGCAGTAGACGACGATCGGCCCCGTGTGCTGCGCGGCCCGCGGGTCGCGGGTGGCACTCGTCGGGTCGAGGCGCCACTCGAGCACGTTGCGGTCGATGACGAGCGCGCCCGGCACCATCCCGCACTCGTCACGCTGCTCGCTGCGACGCGTGTCGACGAAGAGCGCGCCCGCACCGCGCAGCGCGTCGGCGTCGGCCGGCTCGATGCTGCGGACGCGTGATCTCAGCTCGGCGAGGCGGCGGTCGATCCCGGACGTCATGCAGCGTCTCCCCTCTTGCGGACACGGTACGTTCCCCACAGTGTCGACCCGGATCGCGGTCATCTACTACAGCGCCACCGGCAACCTCTTCATGCTGGCGAGCGCGATCGCGGAAGGGGCCGAGCGCGAAGGCGCCGAGGTGCGACTGCGGAAGGTGCACGAGCTCGCGGCCGAGGAGACGATCGCGGCGAACCCTCGGTGGGTCGCGCATCGCGAGGCGACCGCCGCCATCCCCGAAGCGACGCTCGACGACCTCGAGTGGGCGAACGGGTTCGCGCTCGGTTCGCCGACGCGCTTCGGGCTCCCCGCTGCCTCGCTGAAGCACTTCCTCGACCAGACCGGTGGGTTGTGGGTGCGCAAGCAGCTGCAGGACAAGGTCGGCACCGCGTTCACGTCGTCGTCGACGAGCCACGGTGGGCTCGAGGCCACGATCCTCGCGATCAACACCGTGCTCTACCACTGGGGCTCGATCGTCCTGCCGCTCGGGTACACCGACGCGACGGTCGACGAGACGGGCAACCCCTACGGCGCGAGCTGGGTGTCGCGCAAGCGGTCGGTGCCCGACGACGCCGCGCTCGCTACGGCGCGGTGGCAGGGTCAGCGACTGGCCCGGATCACCGGGGCGATCGCGGCACTTGCATCGCCGCAAAGCCACACTTCCGACTGATCTCGAAGCCGAGCTGCTCGTACGCAGCGCGAGCCGAGTCGTTGTCGTCCGCGACGTGCAGCATCGGCGTGTCTCCTTCGGCCGCGATGTCGTCCGCGACTCGCGCCGTCAAGATCGACGCGTATCCACGACGACGCGCGGTCGGGTCGGTGCACACGGCGCTCACCTCGCAGTAGCCCGAGGGCCGGAAACGACGACCGGCCATGGCGACGAGAGCGTCCTCGTGGAAGATGCCGATGTAGCCGCCGAGCTCGATCGTGCCGGGGCGAAACGGACCGGGCTGGGTGCGAGTGACGAGGTCGACCATCGCGTCGATGTCGTCGTCGGTGAGGGCGCGCGAAGTCACGCGCGCTCCGGTGTCCGGGTCGGTGGCCGGCAACGGCGGCAGCGCGGGCGAGCTGGCGCGCCGCACCATCTGGTAGCCCTCGCCCGCGAACGCCGTCCTCCATCCGTCTGGAGGTGGGGGAAGCGGCGCCTCGCGCAAGAACACGACGACGCCGTTGGTGGCCAGGTGTGCGACGTCCTCCCAGGCCTCCGCCGTGAACGCGTCGATCGCGTGGAACACCGAGATGTCGGGGTCGTAGCGGCGAGCGATGCCGCGGCTGTCCGCATGGCTCGCATGCGCACCGATGAGCGCGTGCCAGGCCGGGTTGGTCAGGACGTCGGTCATCCGATGACGGCCTCGGCTTCGGTCGATCCGGCGTTCAGCGATGCGAGCGTCGTGAGGATGGTGCGCGCGACGGCATCGTTCTGGCGGAACGCGGGTGCGTTGAAGCGAGGCCGGGCAAACGCTCCGGCGACCTGACGGTTCGTGAACGCGCCGAGCGCGTGGCGGCGGGGATGGCCGGTGCCGTCCTTCCGCTTCAGCTGCAGCCCAGGGCCCGTGACCGCGACGCGTCCGGTGTTCGTCGACCACTCACCGTCGACCACGACGTCCTCGACGATCTCGCCGCGCATGTGAAGTCTCCGCAAGAGCACGCTGGTCGAACGGCTCACCGACGGCCGCGCGATGCGAGCGTCGATCAGCACGGTCCCGCGGATCTCGTCGGGATGGCTCGAGCTCGTGGCCACGAAGGTTCCGGTCTCGTCGTCGGCTCGGACAGCCATGTCGGCGCCGACGAAGCGCACGAGCCCCGCGTCGGCGAGCGCGAGCAGCTGCCGCAGCCGAGCCGGCGGCGGACCACTCGCGTAGTACATGAAGAAGCTCAGCCACCACGTGCTGATGCCCTCGAGCCGCGACCGTGGGGTCACGCGGGGTGCGATGCGGCGCAGTGCCTCGGCCATCCCGAGCATGGCGGTGAACGCCGCGAGGTCGGCGCTGTACGCAGTGTTCGTGCGTCGCGCGACGTCGGCGGCGACATGATCGGCGACGTAGCGGTGCAGCGCGTCGCTCGATGCGAACGCGACGCCGGCAAGCGGCTGGTCGAGCGAAGCGATGTCGAAGTGGTCAGCGCCATCGGGCACGGTCTCAGTGAGGAGCGCGTCGAGCTCGGTACCCCATCTCGCCTGGTCGTATCGCGGAGCGAACTCGCCCCAGCTCATCGTCGTGCGCTCGGGATGCGCGCCGAACAGCTCGTGGTAGTAGGCCCAGCCGATCTCCTTGGCGACGACGGGCAGCACGTCTGCGAAGAAGTCGAGTGGTTCGGGGCTCGCGAGCAGCGCGGCGATCGTGGCGTCGTCGAGGAAGTGGGGGAGCGGCGCGAGCGGTGCGAGAAGTCGGTACGGCAGCTTCGATCGGTAGGGCACGCCGCGGCGCGAGCCGACGTGCAGCACCGGCTCGAGCCCGGAAGCCTCGTACGCGAGCGCGCCGTCGGATCCCTCGACGAAGCGACCGCCGCGGCCCTCGGTCACCAAAGCGACGAGGTCGGTGAACGCCTGGCCGAGCCCGACGACCAGCACGTCGGCGCCGGGAGTGAGCGCCGAGAGGTCCTGCTCGGCGGTGTGTCCGCACGGCACGAAACCGAGATCGTGATCGCTCGCGAACGCCGCGAGCTCGGTGCCGACGTCGTCCGGCAGGGCATCGAGGTGCCCGAGCGACATCGCGACGACGTCGACCTGCAGCGGATCCGCATCGGGGCTGTCGAGCACGATCCATTGACGGCCGTCGTCGCCGTCGAACAGGTCGACCACAGCCGACGCGTGCACCACGACCTCGACATTCCGCGGGAGCGCCGCAATGACGTTCCGGTGGAACCATTCGAGGTACACGGACTGCACACGACGAGTCGGGAACGACATCTCCGACAGGCCCCGGATCTCGTCGAACAGCTCGGGGGTCGCGAGCCCCCGCAGCGTGTCGTCGTCGAGCGATCTCGCCCATTCGAAGAGCGAGGGCCCGTCGGCGGCGGGACCTTCACACACAACCGAGTCGTCGACGAAGAGCGTGACGTCCTCGGCCATCGAGTTCATCCAGAGGAGCGGATGCTGATCAGGCCGCCACACGCGTCCCGTGCCGGCGCGGTGCGGATCGACGAGGTGGATGCGCAGCGCGCGGTCGGGGAGGAGCTCGGGCAGGTTGGCCGCGATCCGTTCGAAGAGGGATGCCGCGGTCGGGCCGGCGCCGATGAGCGCGACCTCGAGCGGCGCGCTGTCAGCCCCGGGCGGCATCAGCGGGGTGTTGCATAGGTCCGGAGCCCCAGGTGATCGCGGAGGGTCGGTCCTTCGTAGTCGACTCGGAACACGCCCCGTTCTTGCAGGATCGGCACGACGTCGTCGACGAAGCGATCGATGCCGTGGGGCGTGAGGTGGGGCACGAGGATGTAGCCGTCGGCCGCGTCGGCCTGCACCGCGTCGTTGATCTTCGTCGCCACGGTGGTCGGGCTGCCCACGAACGATGCCCGCGCAGTCATCTCGATGACGAGCTGGCGCATGCTCAGTTGCTTCGCCTCTGCGATCGCCCGCCACTTGTTCGCCACTGCGAGCGGGTCCTTGTCGTGACGTACGCGGCCCCTCGTGATGTTCAGCCCACCTTCGACATCGGGATCGACGTCGGGGAGTGGTCCGTCGGGGTCATAGCCCGAGAGGTCGCGTCCCCAGAGCTGCTCGACGAACGCGATCGCACCTTGAGGGCTCACCTGCTGCGTGCGGATGTGCACGGCGAGCTCCTCGGCCTCCTCGTCGGTGTCGCCGACGACGGCGGTGGCCGCGGGGATGATCTTCAGGTCGTCGGGGCTGCGCCCGTACTTCGCGAGCCGCGGCTTCACGTCGGCGTAGAACGCCTGGCCGTCGGCGAACCCGGAGTGCCGCGTGAAGATGACATCCGCGTGCTTGGCCGCGAGCTCGCGGCCGCCGTCGGAGTCGCCCGCCTGGATCATGACCGGGTAGCCCTGCGGGCTGATCGGCGCGTCGAAGGCGCCCTCGATGTCGAACTGGTCGCCGTGGTGCTCGAATCGAGTGCCGTGCGAGTCCCACAGCTCGCGGGCGACCTCGATGAACTCGGCGGCGCGCTCGTAGCGGTCGTCGCGAGGGAGGAAGCCGGCACGGCGGAAGTTCTCACCCGTGAACGCGTCGGGCGAGGTGACCGCGTTCCACGCAGCGCGGCCGTTGCTGAGATGGTCGAGGGTCGCGAACTGGCGGGCGAGCTCGTAGGGCTCGTTGAACGTGGTGTTCAGCGTGGCCGCGAGCCCGACACGGTCGGTGACTGCTGCCAGCGCCGCGAGCACCGTGAGCGAGTCGGGGCGGCCGACGACGTCGAGGTCGAAGATCCGGCCGCGGTGCTCGCGCAGTCGAAGGCCTTCCGCGAGGAAGAAGAAGTCGAACTTCCCTCGCTCCGCGCTCTGGGCGAGGTGCACGAACGACGAGAAGTCGGTCTGGCTGCCCGAGTCGGGATCGCTCCACACGGTCGTGTTGTTCACGCCGGGAAAGTGCGCCGCGAGGTGGATCTGCTTCACGACGCGTACCGGTTCGCGGGACGGGCGAGGCCGAAGCGGTCGCGCAAGGTGACGCCGGGATGGTGGTGGTCGACGAGGGGAGCGACCTCGGTCGCGAACCACGCGAACGTCGCGGGCGAGTCCGGCTCGATGAGGAACCCGTCGGCCGTCGTCGCCGCCATGTCGCGTGCGAGGGCCGCCGCGTCGCCCCGCTCGATCGGCCGCTTCGCGAGCACCGCCGCGGCGTTGGCGAAGTCGTCACGTTCGTCGGGCTCGCCGACCAGCACCACGGCGGCGCGGGTCGCCGCGAGGGCGCGCGACGGCTCGTCCCGCACGTCGATGAAGAGCAGCGGCTGGCCCTGCGGCGATCGGGGCGTGATCGACGGCCCGCGCACGTTGAAGAAGGGTCCCTCGAAGTCGATGTAGTGCACCTTCTCGCGGTCGATGTAGCGACCGGTCGGCTTGTCGCGGATGACGGCCTCGTCCTCCCAGCTGTCCCACAGCCGCTGCACGACCTCGATGGCGTCCGCCGCCTCGGCGTAGAGCTCGTCGAGCGGGGCGGATTGTTTCCGACCGAATCGCTTCGCGGCTTCGTCGCTCGTCGACACGGCGACTCGCCATCCCGCCCGTCCGAGCGACACGAAGTCGAGCGTGGCGACGTTCTTCGACACGTGGAACGGCTCGGTGTGGGTGGTCGTGATGGTGGCGACGAGCCCTATCGAGGTGGTGGCCGGGGCGAGGCGCGCCATGGCGAGCAGCGCGTCGGGCCGGTCGGCTGCCGGATCGAAGCCGTCGTCGAGGCTCACGAAGTCCAGGTCAGCGCGCTCGGCGATCCGCGCGAGCTCGACGAGCCGTTCGGCCTCGAAGAGACCCACGCCGGCGCTGTCGAGCGCGATTCCCATGTGGAGCGGCCGCTCACCCACCCACGCAGTCTGCCCTCAATTCCCGACTGATCCGGTCTCCATTCGTGCAATGCGCTACGAAACGTGGTGGCATCAGGGCCTCGCGTAGGGTGCACGCTGGCAAAAGGGGCTTGCGATGACGACGTCTGTGTCGGTCGACCCGGCTGGCTCCGCCGCGCCCGACCAGGGACCGGTCGAGTGGCACACCCTCTCGATCGAGGAGACGTGCCAGCGGCTCTCGGTCGACCCCAAGGTCGGGCTCAGCACCGCCGAGGTGAACGCCCGGCGAGCGAAGTACGGGCCGAACAAGCTCGCGGAGGAGGCGAAGGAACCGGCCTGGAAAGCGTTCGTGCGCCAGTACCGCGACCTCATGCAGCTCGTGCTGCTCGGCGCGGCGCTCGTGTCGATCATTGCCCTGCAGGAGTTCGGCACGGGTCTCGTCGTGATCGGACTCACCGTCCTCAACGCCCTCATGGGCTTGCACCAGGAGGGCAAGGCGGCCGAGAGCGTCGAGTCGCTCAAGAAGATGCTGATCATGACGGCAAGCGTGCGTCGTGACGGACAGATCTCCGAGGTTCCAGCCGAAGAGCTCGTGCCCGGCGATGTCGTCGGCTACGAGGCGGGTGACAAGGTGCCCGCCGACGGACGCATCATCGTGTCAGCGACCCTCGAGATCGAAGAGGCGGGGCTGACCGGCGAGAGCGCTCCGGTCTCGAAAGTGGTGCAGGCGGTCGAAGGTGACGAAGTCGCGCTCGGCGACCGGATCGACATGGCGTACATGAACTCGCAGGTGACGCGTGGGCGCGGCGAGATGATCGTCACCGCGACGGGGATGTCGACCGAGGTCGGTCACATCTCGGGCATGCTCAGCGGGGTCGAGCAGGAGAAGACGCCGCTCGCCAAGCAGCTCGATCAGCTCACGATCATCATCACGATCATGGCGGGCGCCGCGCTCGTCGCGATCATCCTCATCGGTCTCGCCCGGGGCGACGACTTCGATGATCTCTTCTTCATCGGCATCAGCCTCGCGATCGCGGCGATCCCGACGGGTCTGCCGGCGGTCGTCACGATGCTCTTGTCGGTCGGCACGCAGGCTCTTGCGGCGAAGGGAGCGATCGTCAAGCGCCTGAAGTCGGTCGAGACGCTCGGATCGACGTCGGCGATCTGCTCCGACAAGACCGGCACCCTCACGCTCAACCAGATGACCGCCCGCCAGCTCGTGCTCGCCGGCCGGCGATACAGCGTGGACGGCGAGGGCTACTCGACGACCGGGCGGATCCTGCACACCGGGGGAACCGGTGGAAGCCTCACCGATGAAGCGATGGAGCAGTACATGCTCCCGATGGCGCTCGCGAATGACGCGGTCATCCGCGACGGCGAGTGCATCGGCGACCCGACGGAGGGCGCCCTGGTCGTGCTGGCCGCCAAGGGCGGTCTCGACGTCGACGAGACCCGACGCGAAAAGCCGCGGGTCGGCGAAGTGCCCTTCGATGCCGAGTACAAGCTCATGGCGACCTTCCACGAGATAGAGGGGGTTGTGCGGTGCTTCGTGAAGGGCGCGCCCGACGTGCTCCTCGCGAGATCGACCACCTACCTCGACGTCGACGGTGCGACCAGGCCGATCGAGCAAAGAGGGCAACGCGCACTCACCGAGAACGACCGGATCGCGAGCGAGGGCATGCGTGTGCTCGCGGTCGCCCGGCGCGACTTCGACCCCAAGACGTTCGATCCGAGTGGCGATCTGCTCGCGCTGGTCAACGAGCTCGAATTCCTGGCCCTGATCGGGATCGTCGATCCGCCCCGCAAGGAGGCGAAGGATGCGATCGCGCTCTGCAAGGACGCCGGCATCCGCGTGCGGATGATCACCGGCGACCACGCTACGACCGCCGCTGCGATCGCAGCGGAGCTCGGCATCGAAGGACGCGCCCTGACCGGCGCCGAGTTCGCGGCGATGCCCGATGACGAGCTCAGCGGGCAGCTCGACTCGATTGGTGTCGTCGCGCGCGTCGCGCCCGAGGACAAGGTGCGGCTCGTGAGCCTGCTCAAGGGGCAGGGAAATATCGTCGCGATGACCGGCGACGGGGTGAACGACGCTCCGGCGCTCACGCGTGCCGACATCGGTGTCGCGATGGGGATCACCGGCACGGAGGTGACGAAGGACGCGGCGGAGATGATCCTCACCGACGACAACTTCGCCACGATCGTGGCGGCGGTCGAGGGCGGGCGTGGTCTCTACGACAACTTGATGAAGTACATCCGGGTCCAGATGATCATGCTGGCCGGCTTCATCCTCACGTTCCTCGGTGCCTCGATCTTCAACATCGCTGGCGGATCGCCATTGCGGCCGCTCCAGATCCTGTGGGTCAACTTCGCCGTCGATGTGGTGCTCGCCTTCGGCTTGGGATTCGACGCGCCGACTCCAGGGCTGATGAAGCGCAAGCCTCGGTCACCCGATGATCCGGTCATCGGGCGGGCGCTCGGCGTCCGTCTCGGGATCACGGGCTTGGTCATCTCGATCGGCGTGCTGATCGTCGTCTCGTGGGGCGAGACGCGCTACGGACTCGCGGTGGCGACGACGATGGGCTTCGTCACGACGGCGTTGATGCACATCGTCGCGTCGGTCGAATGGCGCGATCCCGAGCGCACCATCTTCACGCCGGCGACGATCGCGAACGGGCGATTCAACCTGATGGTGCTCCTCGCACTCGTCTTCACGTTCATGGCAACGACGCTGAACGGGCTCGAGCGGATCCTGGAGACGGTCGATCTCACCGGTGCCCAGTGGCGAGCATGCGGGCTAGCGGTGCTCGCCTACCTCGTGTTCGCCGAGCTCGAAAAGCTGATAGTTCCCCGCGTCACCCACAAAGAAAGGTAGGAGGGAATGATCCTCGCCGAGGAATTCGGATCAGGTCAGTTCTTGTGGTCAGTGATCTGGTTCACGCTCTTCTTTATCTGGATCTGGCTGCTGATCATCGTCTTCAGCGACATCTTCCGCAGCCACGACCTGTCGGGATGGGTCAAGGCGATCTGGTGTGTGTTCATCATCCTCTTGCCGTACCTGGGCGTGTTCGTCTACGTGATCGCCCGCGGCCACAAGATGCAGGAGCACGCGCTCGAGTCAGCGAAGGCCCAAGACCAGGCGATGCGGCAATACGTGCAGAGCGTTGCGCCGGGAGGGGGAAGCTCGGCTGACGAGATCGCGAAGCTCGCCGATTTACGCGCTCAAGGCGTGATCAGCGAGGACGAGTTCCAGGCCGCGAAGGCAAAGGCGCTGGCCTGATCCGATGGCCAAGTCCAAAGACGATGCCAAACCCGAGAAGATGAAGCGCAAGGAGTACGACCGCGAGCTTCGCCGCTTGCAGGTCGAGCTGGTTGCACTGCAGGAGTGGGTCAAGGCCACCGGCACGAAGGTCTGCATCGTCTTCGAGGGACGAGACACGGCCGGCAAGGGCGGGTCGATCAAGGCGATCACCGAGCGCGTGAGCGCTCGTGTGTTTCGCGTGGTCGCCCTGCCCTCGCCGACCGAACGCGAGAAGTCGCAGATGTACCTACAGCGGTACGTGCCCCACTTCCCGGCCGGTGGCGAGATCGTGATCTTCGACCGCAGCTGGTACAACCGCGCCGGCGTCGAGCCGGTCATGGGCTACTGCACGCCCGAGGAGACGGAGTACTTCCTCGAGAGCGTGGGGATCTTCGAGCAGGCGATGGTCCACGCGGGCATCCACCTCGTCAAGTACTGGATCGAGGTGAGCGAGGAGGAGCAGACGAAGCGGCTACAGGCCCGCGTCGACGAGCCCGGCAAGATCTGGAAGCTGTCGCCGATGGACCTGAAGTCGTACACGCGCTGGTTCGACTACTCGCGCGCCCGTGACCGGATGTTCGAGAAGAGCGACACCGAGTGGGCGCCCTGGAACGTCGTCCACAACGATGACAAGCGGCGCGGCCGGCTCAACCTCATCACCCACCTGCTGAGCCAGTTCAAGTACTCGCCGCTCCCGACTCCGGAGGTCGTGTTCCCCGCGCGCCAGAAGAAGCCGAAGGACTACGTCGAGCCCGCCGTGCTCGGCCACCCCATCCCGACGCCCTACTAGAGCTCGATGCCGATCGCCTCTTCGTTCGAGATGGCGAACGACGCGTGCGACTGGATCATCCGCCATTCGCCGTCCTGCTTGTGGAACACGGCGGTCAACCGAACCGGTGCTTCGGTCCCGTCGGGAAGGATGAACGCTCCGCGGTCGGCGATCCATCCGACAGAGCCCTCTTCGTACGCTTCGATGTCGCCACCGCGGACCTTCACCCCCGCGCCCACCGTGGCGGCGAACGAATCGGCCACCGCCTGTGGTCGGCGAGCCACTCCTCGGGATCGGTGCCGATGAGGAGCAATCCGTCGTCGGTCGACATGAGCCCGGTCACCGCGGCGAGCATCGCCGGTGTTGATTGCGTCGTAGAACCTCTGGGTCGTCGCGGCGAGATCAGACGAACGTTGCATGAGTCCCCACCTCTCTCCCGGCCCATCCCCAAAGGGCCGTCGAGCGCGGATGGTCTCACATATCGTCCTGCTGATGTCGACCTACACGTGCGACGACTGCGGCTACGAGTTCGCGCTCGCTGACGCGGAGCGGGTGGGGCCGCTCATCGTCGAAGACACCCGCGACGTGGCGACGATCCTGCGGGAGGGCGATCCGCTCGAGCTGCGCAAACGTCCCGACCCCGACACGTGGTCGGTGCACGAGTACGGGTGCCACTTGCGCGACGTGTTCCTCGTCCAGCGTGAGCGCGTGCTCCTCGCACGACGCGAAGATGCGCCCGACATCGGCCACGATGGGACGCGACGAACGCGTCGAGCACGACGGCTATGACGAGCAGCTGACCCTCGATGTCGCGCGACAGCTCGAAGACGCCTCGTCACTCTTCGCGCATGTGCTCTCACTCATCGAGGGCGACGTGTGGGAACGCACGATGATCTACAGCTATCCGGAGCGGATGGAGCGCACGCTGCGCTGGGTGGCGGTGCACACGCTGCACGAGGTGCGGCATCACATTCGCGACATCGAGGCACAGCGTCGCTGACCAGGCGTCTACCAACTCTTCAAACGACCGTCACCTCGTCGTAGTCTGCCCGCCGTGTGTGGCGGGTAGCCATACGGATCGGCGGTCCGTGGGGGACCGCGCTCGAGGAGGTACGAACGTGTCAGCCCGGTTCCGCGTTGCTGTTCCGCTCGTCGCTGCCGCCCTTGTCGCCAGCCTGCTCAGCGTCTCTGGTGCTGCTTCCGCGGCGCCCGTCGTCGCGAAGAAGAACCCCAAGACCGACAAGGTGATCCTCTTCGCCTCCGACGGCATGAGGCAAGATCTCATTCAGAAATACGCGAGCGTGATGCCGACGATGGCGGAGTTCCTCAAGAAGGGAACCTCCGCGACGGGGAACGGGCTGCTGACCCAGGCGCCGCCGAACACCGGTGCCGGGTGGTATTCGCTCGCAACGGGCGCATGGCCGGGAGTCCACGGCTCGACGAACAACACGTTCCACATCAACGGGCAGCCGTTCGGGAACTCGACCAGCGCGTTCAGCCCCGCGGCGCTGCAAGCCGAGTCGATAGCTCAGGCCGCTGAGCGCGGCGGGCTCAAGGTCGCACAGGTCGAGTGGGCCGGTGGCCGGCAGGCCAGCATCCAAGGTCCGACCATTGACTTCCAGACGTTCTTCTCCGGACGCGGCGTTGCCACGAACTTCATCGGTGACCCGAGCCATCAGATCTTCGATGACCCGGCGTTCATCCAGTCGTTCGGCCTCCAGTTCGATCACCCTGCGGGCATCGGAACGATCCCGCCGTTCGCGCAGGCCGCGCCGACCCCGGCGACGGGCTGGACCGGAGCTCTGCCGCAGACGTTCAGCCCCGCAATGGAGATGCGGATGCGGGTCCTCGACTTCGGCACCGACAAGTACGGGCTGAACGCGTGGATCTTCGACAGCACGAACGACCACACGACCAACTACGACAAAGTGCTCTTCTCGCGGACGAAGGACGCGGCCGGGTCGGTCGGGATCCTGAAGCAGGGCCAGATCGCGGACGTGAAGGTGAAGATCGCTGACGGCCCGTCCGCAGGGCTGACGGCAGGCATGCTCGTGAAGGTCGAGGTGTTGACCCCCGATCTCTCGAAGGTGCGCCTCTTCCACACATCAGTGAGCCGAGCAGTCGCCACGTGGCCGACGTGGCCGGGCGAGCCGGGCTTCACCGGTGACTTCGCCGAGTACCTCGCGCAGACGTTCCCCACGTCGACCGCCGCTGACTTCGCGGTGCTCGAGGCGGGCGTCGTGAGCGAGGAGACCTACGTGCAGCAGGGCCTGTACTGGTCGACCGGCCACACACCGATGCTCGAGTACATCGTGAAGAACTATCAGCCCGACCTGCTGCTCGCGGGCGTGCCGACGACCGACGAGTTCTCGCACCAGTTCATGGGCCTCGTCTCGCCCACGCTGCCGAACGGTGCGGCGAACCCCGCGTATGACGACGTCCAGGTCGACGGTGGCGCCAAGGACGGCCGCGTGAACCAGCGCGAGGGTTTCATCCGCGCCGCATATCAAGAGGCCGACGCCTTTCTGACCAAGGCCCGCTCCTTGATGGGCAAGGACCCGACGACGTTCGTGTCATCCGACCATGGCTTCGCGCCCCAGTTCCTCGCGATCGATGCGAGCTTGCCGCTCGTCGAGCTCGGCCTGCTGTCGAAGCCGCAGACGGGCAACTGCCGGCCCGCGACCGGCGAGACCATTGGCAAGGCCAAGGCGTGCTGGGCGGGCGGCGCGCTGCAGATCTACCTGAACGTCGCGGGGCGTGACCCGTCGACTCCGTTCCCTCAGATCCCTGCAAACCAGGTCGACGCGACCGTGGCGCAGATCAAGGCGAAGTACCTCGGGCTCGTCGACGCGAACGACTGGACCGGTGACGGTCAGGCCGAAGGCTGGAAGCTGATCGACCGCGCGTTCACGAAGGCCGAGGCGCGTTACATCCCGAACGGTCCGGGTTCGACCGCGGACATGGCGCACCCGACGCGCACGGGTGATCTCGTCGTGTTCTCGTTCCCGCCCTACCAGTTCGACGCGGAGACGCCCGGCACCCTCATCGCGAAGTCCCACTTCTTCGGGCAGCACGGATACGTGCCCGACGTGCAGGACCTCGCGAACAACATCAACATGCGAGCGACGTTCATCGCCGGTGGCGATGGCATCGCCAAGGGCCAGGTCACGGCGCGAACGATCGACATCGCGCCCACGATCGCGTACTTCATGGACATCCCCGAGCCGCAGCAGAGCCAGGGTCGCGTGCTCCTCGACGTGCTGAAGGGCAGCAACGGGGTGAAGCCGATCTCGATCATCGGACTGAACGACTTCCACGGCCAGCTCGACCCGACCACGTTCGCCTTCGACGGCATCGCCTCGCCCGTGGGCGGCGCCGCCCAGCTTGCGACGATGTTCGACGAGGACCTCGCCGCGCTTCCTGGCCCCGGCTTGATCCTCGCCGCGGGTGACAACGTCGGTGCGTCGCCACCGAACTCGGCGTTGCTCGAGGACATGCCGACGATCAGCGTGGAGAACGCGTGGGGTCTCGACGCGACCTCGTTCGGCAACCACGAGTTCGACTTCGGAGTGACGCGGCTCATCTCGCAAGAGGCCGCGGCGCACTTCCCGTTCCTCGCGGTGAACATCGTCGATGCCCTCACGGGTCAGACGCCGCCGTTCGTGACGCCCTCCGCCGTCTTCACCGTGAACGGAGTGCAGGTCGGTGTGATCGGCGCTGAGCTCGAGAGCACGCCCGAGCTCGTCGCCGCGGGCAACACCGCAGGGCTCACGTTCCTCCCCGAGGCCGAACGGATCAAGGCCGAGTCCGAGCGCCTGCGCAAGCAGGGCGTGAAGGTGCAGGTGGTGGTCATCCATCAGGGCACCGCGACGGGCTCGAACACGGTCGGAAGCACACCCGGCGTGGCCTGGGACGGCCCGATATTGCCGATCGCCGACGCCCTGCAGGACACAACGGTCGACGCCATGATCGTTGGTCACACGCATCGCGTGTCGAACCTGATGCGCGGCAACATCCTCATCGTCGAGGGCATCAACGCCGGCGCGTCGTACTCGGTGCTGCAGCTGATGGTGAAGGGCAACGACGTCGAGTGGGCGGGCGGCGCGACGCGCATCGCCAAGAACATCGGAGTCGCGCAGCGGGCTGATGTGAAGGCGATCGTCGACCAGGCCAACGCGCAGACCGCGCCGCTCCGGAACGTCGTGATCGGGACACAGTCCGTCGACATCAAGCGAGACCCGACCCGACTCAGCGAGTCGGCGATGGGCAACTTCGTGGCCGACGCGATGCGGGCCAGGTACGTGAGCCAGGGCGCCGAGGCCGCGTACACGAACTCGGGCGGGCTCCGTCAGGACCTCTTGATCAGCCCACCGTCTTCGGGTGGTGAGGCGCCCGGCGAGATCACATGGGGTGAGGCCTTCTCGGTCCTGCCGTTCGGCAACCAGACCGTGGTTCTCACGCTGACGGGCGCCCAGCTGACGCAGGCGTTCGTCAACGGCTTCAGCCCGGTCTGCAACTCGGCGATCAACACCGGACGGTTCCCGCAGATCTCCGGGCTGAAGGTGACCTACCACTGCAGCGGCACGAACGCAGTGGTGGACAGCATCGTGAAGACCGCGACCGGCACTCCGGTGACCGTCACCGCGAGCGACACCGTCCGCTTCGTGACGAACGACTTCATGTTCACCGGTGGTGACGGCTACACGGTGTTCAGCCAGGGCACGAACGTGCTGTTCCCCGGCCAGCTGCTCCTCGACGTCTTCATCGACGCGATCAAGGCGCAGTCACCGATCACCGCCGCAGTCGAGGGCCGCATCATCAAGGGCGCTCGCGACCTGACGTCGGGACCGTTTGAGCGCCAGCCCGATCATGCGTCGGGCTGGCGCTCACTCGGTCAGCGATCCGACGTAGGAAGGTACGGTCGAGCATGGCTCTGCGCTGGTACACGATCGTGGTCGACTGCCGTGACGCGAAGGCACAGGCTCAGTGGTGGGCCGAGGTCCTCGGCTGGAAGAAGATCTACGAGTCCGACGACGAGGCGGTCATCGTGCCGCAATGGGTGACGCCCGAAGTGGCCAAGGCGACACCTTGGGATCACGTCGGCCCGGGCCTCGTGTTCGTGCCCGTGCCGGAGGGCAAGACGGTGAAGAACCGGCTCCACATCGACCTCGCGGCGCACATCTCCGACGACCGTGATGCCGAGATCCAGCGACTGCTTTCGATGGGCGCGACCCGAGCGAACGTCGGCCAGACGGGCGAGGAGGGGTGGGACGTCTTCGCCGATCCCGAGGGCAACGAGTTCTGCGTCCTGTCGTCACGCGAGTTCTAGATGGCTCTGCGCTGGTACACGATCGTCGTCGACTGCCGTGACCCGAAGGCACAGGCGCAGTGGTGGGCCGACGTCCTCGGCTGGCACAAGATCTACGAGGCGGATGACGAGGTCGGTGCTCGTGCCCGCAGTGGGTCACGATGGAGTCGGTGAAGACGACCCCGTGGGATCGTCAAAGCCAAGGACTCGTGTTCGGCACCGCGCCCGAGGGCAAGACGGTGAAGAACCGGCTGCACGTCGACCTCGCGCCACACACCTCCGACGACCGTGATGCCGAGATCGAGCGACTGCTCTCGATGGGCGCGACTCGGGTGAACGTCGGGCAGACCGGCGAGGAGGGCTGGGACGTCTTCGCCGACCCCGAGGGCAACGAGTTCTGCGTCCTGTCGTCACGCGAGTTCTAAACCGCGACGACGCGCACACGGCAGGAAGGGTCGCGCGACCCATCCAAAGGTCCCATACAGCGCCGAAGGAGATGGATGGGACCGTTCGGCGGATACAGCCTCTCCAACCCGGTCGATCAGAACTGGCCATCGCTACGGCTGGCTGACGTGAGCCGTCGCCTGGCCGCCCCCGCACCCGAGCACGCCTCGCTGTCCCGGGCTCAGTCGGCCGTCGTCTCGATCGACCTCTCGTCGTCCGGCAACGATCGCACGCCCCGGACGCCACCGGCGCCCCCGCCGCGTCTCGCGCCGCTTCCCTCCTCGCTCCGCTTGTCGTACCGCTCTTCGCCCTCCGCGCCGCGCATGACGCGACCGCTCGACGCGCTCTCGGAGCTCGCGGACGCGAACGGCTGGCTCTAGAGCTACCGCCCCTCCGGGGCAGGCGTCGGACAGCAAACTTGTTGCGACAGAACCGCATTCGCGGGACCGTTTTGCAATGGTCTCCGTCCGTCGCATCCAACCCGGCGACGCGGCCCTGCTGAGGACGGTCCGGCTCGCGGCACTCGAGGACGCACCCTCCGCCTTCGGGTCGACACATGCGGTCGAGGCCGTACGGAGCGAATGACGAATGGACCGAGCGCGCTGTCGCCGGATCCAAAGGATCCGCCCGCGCCACGTTCTTCGCGAACGAGCCAGGTGGGGTCGTCGGTCTCGTCGGCGGCTACCGAGACGGTTCGCCAGATGGGCGAGTGGAGCTCGTCTCAACGTGGGTCGCGCCGACGCGCCGGCGAATCGGAGTTGGTCGGGCACTCGTCGACGCGGTGATTGCTTGGACGCAGAGACAGGTGGGTCCGACGTCGGGCTCTGGGTTACCCGTGGGAACAGCGCGGCAGAGCACTTGTACGAATCGATGGGCTTCACTCCGACCGGTGAGCGGCAACCACTCCCTTCGGATCCGTCGAAGGAGGAAACAAGGATGTTCCGCCCCATCCGCTAACCGGCGACCTCGGCGCAACGGTCAGATGACCGGCTTGTGGTACGCGACCGACGGTGGTTGCAGCAGCAGCCGTTGCCGTTCGGTGAGCTGCTCGAGCAACGCCGCCGGCCACCGCTGGTCCTCCGCCCAGGTCGAGCTCCCCGGGGAATACTTGTAGAGCAGCGTGCGCCGGATCCCCGGGCCCCGCCAGGCCAGCGTGCCGTGGGTGAGCGCCTCCGTGAACACGACCAGGTCGCCCGCGGCCAGCGGAACCTCCACCGCCAGCCGGCCGCTAGTCCGCGGCGGGGCGAAGCCCGCCTTGTGGCTCCCGGGCACGGCGCAGAAGCCGCCGCCTCCGGCCGGATGGTCGACAAGCGCCCATTGGACCGCGACCAGGCCGCAGCGGATCCTTCCGTCCCGCACCAGGTAGTACTGCGCGGGATCGAACGGGGTGGCGCCGCCGTGCAACCCCAGGCCGCTGGTGCCCGGCGCCATCACGATGCCGTAGGCGTGGTCGAGGCGGACGTGCACCCCGCACAGCTCGACCACCACGTCGAACACCGCCGGATGATCGATGAGGTGCTGAAATGCCGCGGCTCGCGGTAGGTGGCCGCCAAACCGCTGGCTCTGGATCGTCTCGCCCGGTGGCGCGAGCCCGAGGCCGTCGATCGCCTCGTGGAGGGCGGCCAGCTCGGCCGGCGCCAGCACCCCGCGACGCACGAGAAAGCCCTGCAGGTCGAAGGAGTAGCGCTCGTCGTCGGTCAGCGCCCCCACCACCGGCACCCTAAGGGGAGTGTGACCCGGCCTGTCCCCGTTCGGTTTCGATCTGATCGAGCTCGGTGAGGATTCGGCGGAGCTCTGCGAGGTCCCGTTCGCCGATCCGTCGCGCCCACTCGCGCTCCAGGCGCCGCGACGTGGCTTGGATCAGCCGTTCGACTTCTCGGCCGCGCTCGGTGAGCCGCAGCTCGATGCCTCGTCCGTCGTGGGGGGACCGCACACGTTCGAGGTAGCCGCCGCTCTCGAGGGTGACGAGGAGGTAATTCATCGCCTGTTTGGTCATGTTCGTGCGCGCGGCGAGCTCGCTCGGACGCACGCCGTCAGGTCCTGGCGTCTGGAAGACGTAGATGTGCGCCATCGTGAGGTCGGTGAACCCTGCAGCGCGCAGTTGCTCGGCGCCCTCCTGGCGGATGGCGAGGTGGACGCGCCTGATCAGCGTCGCGATGTGCGGCTTCGAGTCCATTGACACAGTCGTAAAGTCGCTGTACCTTTTCGAAAGAGGTACAGGGACTTTACCTCTGAGGAGGTGCCCGATGATCGACATCGATGATCTGGTCGCGCGCTGCGTCGAAGGGATGCGGGAATCCGAACCCCGCCTCGCGATCCGCGATGTGCTCGGGTGGGCGCTCGCCCAGGGAGATCTCGGTGACGCGTTTGAGCTGAAGACGCAAGGCATCGAGGTCTTGCATCACTCGCAAGAGCTCACGGTGCTGCACGCCGTGTGGCCACCGCTCGTGCGCGTCTATCCCCACGATCACCGCATGTGGGCTGCGATCGCCGTGTACGCGGGGCGAGAGGACAACACGTTCTTCCGACGCGACGGAACGACCGTGCGAGAGACCGGTGGCAAGACGCTGCAAGAAGGCGATGTGATGCTCGTGGGCGACGACGCAATCCACGCCGTCGAGAACCCGAGCCGCGCCCACACCGGCGCGGTGCACGTGTACGGCGGCGACTTCTTCGCGATCGAGCGCAGCCAGTGGACCGGAGCGCCGCCGACCGAGGAGCCCTACGACTTCAAATCGGTCCTGCGTGAGTTCGAGCTCGCCGAGCAGCGGTCCTCGGAGTCGATCTCCTAGCTCAGTCGCAGCACAAGGGACAGCGGAGCGCGACACTTCGTGCCCATGGTCCCCGGCGACCACGACCTCGAGGCAGCGACGGCCGAGCTCGCGGACCGCTTGCCCGAACCGCTCGCCCCGCTGGCAGGCGTGGCATACAACTATCGGTGGTCGTGGGCAGCCGACGGTCCGAGCTGCTTCTCGGCCATCGACCCCGACCGCTGGGCCCGGGTGGGGGCAAACCCGGTGCGGATGCTCAGGGAGACGACCCGCCAGCGTCTGGAACAAGCGTCCGCGGATCGTGACCTGACCGTTCGCATCGCTGCGCTTGCTGCGGTCGTCGATCGCGACCGCTCGCGGCCCGCGGGGCCGTGGCCCTGGAGTGACGACGCGCCTGTGGCGTTCATGTGCGCGGAGTTTGGTGTACACGCCTCCCTTCCCGTCTACTCCGGAGGCCTGGGCGTGCTCGCCGGTGATCTCGTGAAGGAGGCGTCAGACTTGGCGATCCCGATGGTCGGGGTCGGCCTCCTGTACCGCACCGGCTACTTCCACCAGCGCATCGACACGGGTGGGTGGCAGCACGAGTACTGGATCGATTCAGATCCGGCGTCCCTCGCGTGTGTGCCCGTGACCGATGCCTCGACCGGAGAGCGCGTGACGGTCGAGATCCCGATCGACGCCGAGGACATCACCGCGCAGATCTGGCGCGTCGACGTCGGTCGGGTGCCGCTGCTTCTGCTCGACACGGATCGCCGGGACAACTCGATAGTCGGGCGATGGATCACGTCGCGCTTGTACGAGGGCAACAGGGCGATCCGCCTCGCTCAGTACGCGGTGCTGGGCGTCGGGGGAGCGCGGGCGTTGGCGGCGTTGGGCGTGCAGCCGTCGGTGTTTCACCTGAACGAAGGCCATCCGGCCCTGGCTGCGTTCGAGCTGCTGCGTGCCGAGAGGGAGGAGCGCCCCGACTGGGATGAGGCGTGGGCTGCGGTGGTCGACCAGCTCGTCTTCACCACCCACACTCCCGTGCCGGCAGGGAACGAGACGTATGCCCGGGGCGAGGTCATGCGGATGCTCGGCCGCATCGCCGACGCGACCGGTGATTCCGAGCGGTTCCTCGCCGCTGGGCGAGCCAATCCCGGAAATCTCGACGAACCGTCGAGCATGACGGTGCTCGGTCTGCGCGCGAGCCGGTGCGCGAACGCGGTGAGTCGGCGCCACGGCGAGGTCGCCCGTGCGATGTGGCGCCCGCTGTTCGGCGACCGAGCGGTCGATGATGTGCCGATCACGTCGGTGACGAACGGCGTGCATGTGCCGACGTGGCTGTCACCCCCGATGCGTGCCCTGTTCGACGCCCGTCTCGGAGAGGGTTGGATGGCGCGAGCTGATTCCCCCGGGACGTGGGCCGGGGTCGACGACATCAGCGATGACGAGCTCTGGCAGGCGCGGTGCGATGCCCGTCGAACTCTCGTGGAGCATTCGCGCGAGCGCGCCACGAGAGATCGCCTCACCCGAGGCGAAGACATCAACTACGTCGAGGCTGCGGAACACGGATTCGATCCCGACCGCTTGACCATCGGGTTCGCCCGCCGGCTGGCGACCTACAAGCGGCTCTATCTACTGTCGCTCCGGCCCGAGCGTGCGCTGGCGTTGCTGGGCGGCGATCGACCGTTGCAGTTCGTCTTCGCCGGGAAGGCGCATCCATTGGACGACGGAGCGAAGGCGATCGTCCGCGACCTGTTCCAGCTGAAGAGCGCTCCCGAGGTCGCGGATCGGGTCGCGTTCCTCGAGGACTACGACCTGTCCTTCGCGACGGACCTTGTCGCCGGATGCGACGTGTGGATCAACGTGCCCCGCCCGCCCGAGGAAGCGAGCGGCACGAGCGGCATGAAGGCAGCGTTGAACGGGGTCTTGAACCTCTCCGTGCTCGACGGTTGGTGGGCGGAGGCCTACGACGGGAGGAACGGGTGGGCGATCGACGGCACGGTCGAAGCCGACGTCGGGGCGCAGGATCAGCGCCACGCTGATGCCCTGTTCGATCTGCTCGAACACGAGGTCGTACCGCTGTTCCACGATCGCGATGAGAGCGGGATCCCCCGTGCGTGGTTGGCGATGGTGCGGGCGAGCCTGCGGACGAACGGCCCTCGGTTCTCGGCGACCCGAATGGTCCGCGAGTACGCCCAGCGCATCTACCCGCAGTCGGCACGGGGGCGGTGACCTTCGGCCCTACCGCCTGACTCCTCGCGGTGGTGTGCTCGATCTGTAACGAAGGGAGGTGCCATGCGCGTCCTGGTTGGTACAGACGGATCGGTCGCCGCGCAGGCCGCCCTGCGGTGGGCGCTGAGCTTGGCGGATGCCGAAGGCGGTGAGCTCATCGTCTCCTCAGTGCGGTTCCGGCCGTTCTTCGAGGCCTCGGCCGAGGAGATCGAGGCGCGGCAGAGTGAACATGCGGAGCTCCTCTACGGATGGTGCGCCCCCGCGCGCGAGTCGAAGGTGCCGTTCCGTGAGCTGATGCTCGAGGGTGATCCGTGTGAGCTGCTGCTCACGGCTGCCGAGGCCGAGAAGGTTGACCTGATCGTGGTCGGGGCTCGCGGAACTGGCCATCGCCACGTGCTGCATGTGGGGAGCACCACCCATCACCTCGTGCACCACACGCGGCTGCCGATCGTCGCGGTCCCGCCCCCGTCGAAGGCGGTGTGGCCGACGACTGTCGTGGTAGGCGTCGATGGATCGCCGGGCTGCGTTCGCGCGGTCGATTGGCTCGCGTCGTTCGGCGCGCCCCTGACCCACGACGTGGTCGCGGTGAACGCACAAAGGCTGCTCGCCGAATGGGTCCCTCGTAACGATCCGAGCAGCTGGTATCAGATGACGCTCACGGAGATGCAGGGCTGGGTCGCGCCGCTACGCGAGTCGGGGCTCGGCGCGCGCACGCTCGTGCTCGAGGGTGATGCCGTCGACGTTCTGACCGATACCGCAATCGCGGAGGAAGCCGGGTTGCTCGTCGTAGGCTCCAGGGGAGTGGGAGGTATCAAAGGGTTGCGGTTGGGCGCGACGGCTCTGAAGGTCTTGTACCAGGCGCAGATCCCGGTCCTCATGGTGCCGGCTGACGCCGCGTGATCCTCGCAGCGGAGTTCGGCACCGGTCAGGTGTTCTGGTCGCTCTTGTGGCTCACGCTCTGGGTCATCTGGTTGTGGCTGCTGTTCATCGTGTTTCGGGCGATCATCTTCCGCAGCGACGATCCCGGTTGGGCGAAGGCGCTGTGGGTGCTGTTCGTGCTCGTGCTGCCCTACCTCGGCGTGTTCGTGTACCTGATCGCGCGGGGCCCACGCCCGATCGACCCGAGCCCGCCCACTCCATGGATCGGCGGCGGCCCGCAGTTGGCCTACGCCTGACCTCCCACCCCCAACCGTTTGCTCACGCAACCACTTGTGACGTGGTCCTGTGAGCAAACGGTCAGCCGACGGCGGCGCGCTGGGACTCGAGGAACGCGCGCTCGGTCTCGTTCTCGGTCAGCTCGATCGCACGGTCGTAGGCGGCGGCCGCGTCTCAGCACCGCGACCGAGCTGCTTCAGCAGGTCCGCCCGCGCGACGTGGAACGGCACGTACGTGTCGAGGTCGAGTGAGTCGACGACCGCGAGCGCTGCAGCCGGGCCATCCATCTCCGCCACGACGACCGCACGGTTGAGCTCGACCACAGGGCTCGGCTGCACGATCATCAGCTGGTCGTACAACGCGAGGATCTGCGACCAGTCGGTGTCTTCCGCCCGCGCCGCGTCCGAGTGCACGGCCGCGATCGCGGCTTGGATCTGATACGGACCGGGCTGGTTGCGTCGCAAGCACGCGCGCACCAAGTCCTGCCCCTCCGCGATCAGCTCGCGATCCCAGAGCGAACGGTCCTGATCGGCGAGCAGCACCAGCGAGCCGTCCGAGGCAACCCGCGCCGGGCGACGTGCGTCCGTCAGCAGCAGCAAGCGCCAGCAATCCCAAGCACCTCGGGCTCGTCGGGCATCAGCTGGGCGAGGAGACGCGCCAGTCGCACGGCCTCCGCGCACAAGTCGGTCCGCACCAGCGACGCACCGCAGCTGGCGGTGTGGCCCTCGTTGTAGATGAGGTAGAGGACGGCGAGCACCGGGCGCAGGCGGTCGGGCAGCTCGTGCGCCTCCGGCACGCGGTAGGGGATGTTCGCGTCGCGGATCTTCTTCTTCGCTCGCACGATGCGCTGCGCCATCGTCGGCTCCGGCACGAGGAACGCTCGGGCGATCTCCTCGGTCTGCAAGCCACCGAGCAGTCGCAACGTCAGCGGCACCTGCACGTTCGGAGCCAGCGCGGGATGGCAGCACGTGAAGATCAGACGGAGGCGGTCGTCGCGCACGGCGCCCACCTCCTCGATCGGTTCGCCGTCCGCGTGCAGCAAGGCGGCTTGCGCCTGTCGGTCGTCGCGTGACGACTCGCGTCGGAGGCGGTCGAGCGCACGGTTGCGGGCAGTGGTCGTGATCCACCCACCGGGGTTCGGGGGGATGCCGTCGACCGGCCACTTCTGGGCAGCAACGACGAACGCCTCCTGCACCGCGTCTTCGGCGATGTCGATGTCACCGAAGACGCGGACCAGGATGGCGATGCAGCGTCCGGACTCGTCACGGAAGATCCGTTCGAGATCAGCAGGCGGCTGCACGACACCAGAGCGCGAGACCGACACAAGCGGTCACTCGCCCTGGAACGGACGCACCTCGACGGCACCGATGCACGCCTCGCTCGCCTTCGCCGCCCACTTCAGCGCGGAGTCGAGATCGGGCACGTCGATGATCCAGAAGCCACCGAGGTATTCCTTGGTCTCGGCGTAGGGGCCGTCGGTCATCGTGACCTCGCCGTTCTTGCTGTTGACCGTCGTCGTGCTCGAGATCGGGTGCAGGCCGCCGCCGAACACCCAGACACCGGTCTTCTGCATCTCGTCGTTCACCTTGCCGGTCGCGGCGAAGGCCGCCTGCATCTCTTCCTCGGAGGCGTAGCTGCCGTACGGGGTCTCGTCCATCGGGCCATGGACGGAAAGCAGGTACTGCGTCATGGTTCGCTCCTTTGGGTCAGGGCCAGCTGACCGCCGGCCTCATCCCTACTACGAACGCAATTACCCGCGATCGACAGAAGGCGCGGATTTGTCGCGATACAGCAGGTTGGCCCGCAGGTTCGCCTGCTGGAGGTCCTCCGGACGCACGTAGTTCATCACCTGGATCATCTTCGCGACGAGGCCGGTCCACCCGGTCTGGTGGTTGGCGCCGACGCCGGCACCGTTGTCGCCGTGGAAGTACTCGTAGAAGAGGAGGTGGTCGTTCCAGGCGGGGTCGGTCTGGAATTTCTCCGCGCCGCCCCACACCGGCCGGCGGCCGTCCTCGTCGGGAACGAAGATCGACACGAGCCGCCGCCCGAGCTCCTCCGCGATTTCGAACAGCGTCATCTCGACGCCCGACCCCGTCGGGCACTCCACCTTGAACTCGTCGCCGTAGTACGCGTACAGGTGCAGCAGGCCGCGCAGGATCAGGTAGTTGACCGGGAACCAGATGGGCCCGCGCCAGTTCGAGTTGCCGCCGAAGAGTCCGCTGTCCGACTCGGCGGGCATGTAGTGCACCTCGTAGGTCTGTCCGTGCACGTCCATGCGGAACGGGTGCTCGAGGTGGTAGCGCGACAGCGCTCGCAAGCCGTAGGGCGAGAGGAACTCGTCTTCGTCGAGCATCTTCTCGAGCACTCTGCGCAGCTTGTCTTCGTCGAGCACGGCGAGCATGCGGCGTCCGTTGAGCCCCGGGACACGGACGTCGTGGATCGTCTCGAGCAGCTCGGGCATGGCGGCGACGCGCTTGCGTAGGCGGATCACCATGTCGTCGCCGAGGTCCACTCCTTCTGCGGGGAGGATCGTCGTCGCGCACAACGGCAGCAGCCCGACCATCGAGCGCACCTTGAGGCGCTGGGCGCTGCCGTCGGGCAAGCGGAGGACGTCGTAGAAGAAGCCGTCCTCCTCGTCCCAGAGCTCGTCGTGGTTCTCGCCGATGCGGTCCATCGCGGCGGAGATGAATGCGAAATGCTCCGCGAACTTCAGCACCATCTCGCGGTACATCGGCTCGTGCGCCGCGAGCTCGAGGGCGATGCTCAGCATGCACTGCGAGAAGAAGGCCATCCATGCGGTGCCGTCTGATTGCTCGAGGTGGCCGCCCGTGGGGAGGGGAGCGCTGCGGTCGAAGACGCCGATGTTGTCGAGGCCGAGGAACCCGCCCTCGAACACGTTGCGTCCGGTGGGGTCCTTGCGGTTGATCCACCAGGTGAAGTTGATGAGGAGCTTCTGGAACGCGCTCTTCAGCCATTCGAGGTCGCCTGTGCCGCGCTGCTCGAGCTCGGTCTCGTAGACCACGAGGGTGGCCCACGCGTGCACCGGTGGGTTCACGTCGCTGAAGTTCCACTCGTAGGCGGGAAGCTGGCCGCTCGGGTGCAGGTAGAGCTCTCGCAGCATGAGCGAGAGCTGGTGCTTGGCTTCGTCGACGTCGACCATCGCGAGGACGACCGTGTGGAACGCGAGGTCCCACGAGGCGTACCACGGGTATTCCCACTTGTCGGGCATCGAGATGACGTCGTCGTTGACCATGTGGAACCAGCTGCTGTTCCGCGCGGTCCCCCCGCTGTCGCGCAGTGGGTGCACGTTGTGCTCTTCGAGCCAGGTGTCGAGATCGAAGTAGTAGTGCTGCTTGCTCCAGAGCATCCCGGCGAGGGCTTGGCGCATGACGTTCGCCTCGTCGGCGCTGGTCTCGGGCGGTGTGATCGAGCGGTAGAACTCGTCGGCATCGGCGATGCGTGCCGTGAACACCTCGTCGATCGCGGTGGCGTCGAGCAAGGGTGCGGCACCCGGGCAGTGGTGCATGCGGATCACGGTCGATCCGTGCGCGGGGATGTTCAGCACGTAGTGGGCGGCCGCCTTCGTTCCTGTTTGGTCGGGGTTCACCGCGTCGAGGCGGCCGTGTACGACGTAGTCGTCGAACGCGTCCTTCACGTAGGGAGTAGCGTTGGGCGATCCGAACAAGCGCTCGTTGTTCGATTCGTTCTCGGTGAAGAGGAGCGTCGGTGTGCCTTCGCACCAGAGCTCGCGCGAGCCGAACGAGGGATGCTCGGCGACGATCGTGCCCGGCGCACCCGCGCTCACCGTCCCCTTCTCCTCCCCGTGCCACCACACGTTGCGGAACCACAGATGGGGAAGCACATGAACCGTCGCCCACTCCGAGCCTCGGTTGGTGAGGGTGATGCGGACCGCGATGTCCTCGGGCTCGTTCTTCGCGTACTCGACGTCGACGTCGAGATAGTGGTCGTTGTCGAAGACCCCGGTGTTCACGAGCTCGTACTCGAGCTCGTTGCGACTCCGGTTGTGGTTCGTCGCGACGATGTCGTCGTAGGGATAGCCGCCGAGCGGGTAGCGGTACCTGTACTTGAGATAGGAGCTCGTCGGCGTGGCGTCGACGTAGAAGTAGTACTCCTTCACGTCCTCGCCGTGGTTGCCCTCCGCGTTGGTCAGGCCGAACATCCGCTCCTTGAGGATCGGGTCGACCCCATTCCAGAGCGCGATCGAGAAGCAGAGGATCTGGGCGTCGTCGCAGAATCCGGCGATGCCGTCCTCGCCCCACTTGTAGGCGCGCGAGCGGGCCTGGTCGTGGGAGAAGTACTCCCAGGCGTTGCCGAACTCGCTGTAGTCCTCGCGCACGGTGCCCCACTGCCGCTCGCTGACGTAAGGACCCCACTTCTTCCAGGGCGTGCCAGTGCGCGCCGCTTCGAGCCGATCGGCTTCCACTCCATGGGCCACACGGCACCATTGCACGTCCCGCGCGGCGCGGCCACCCTGGGGGAATGCTGAGGGCGTGGGTGGTCGGGGCGGTGGGCCTGGTCGCACTCACGGGATGCGACCACGTCTTCCCGATCCAACCCGCGAACATCGCGTCGTACGGTCGATCGCACCACGACTATCCCGCGGCCGACATCTTCGCCCCGTGCGGATCGACGGTCGTCGCGCCAGTGGCCGGCGCGATCTCCGAGATCACGACCGTGGACACGTGGGACCCGAAGGTCGACGACGGCGCCACGCGCGGTGGCCTGTCGGTGACGCTCATCGGCGACGACGGCGTCCGCTACTACGGGAGTCATCTCTCGGCGATCGACCCCGCGATCGCGGTCGGGGTGCGGGTCGCGGTCGGACAGCCGGTCGGCCTCGTCGGGAACACGGGAAACGCGCGTGGGGATCGCGTGCCATCTCCACTTCGGGATCTCCGCGCCGTGTGGTGTGGGGGACTGGCAGGTGCGCCGCGGCACCCTGCAGCCCGCGCCGCTCCTCGACTCGTGGCGCGCGGGTGACAAGGCCGCGACGCCTCACCCACCACCGTGCCCGGCGGCGTGACGGCGCTCAGCGCACGAAGCGGATGGCGACTCGATCACGTGCCGGTCGTTGCGGACCTCGAGTGGGATCCACTGATACCGGGAGACGCCTGACGACGTCACCGGCGAGCAACCGGCGCTTGTGATCCTCGAACTCGTCGTTCGAGATGAACCCGCGGGAGCGGAGCAGCTCGAGCTTCGCCATCTCCTCGGCGACGGGCACCCGCGGAGCGCTGCCGGGCTTCTCGGGCTCGGGTTGGACGAGTGCCGCCTGGAAGAGCCGGGCTTGGAGATCCGAAAGGATCTCTTCCGCGAGCTTGCGGATGCGAGCGCTGTCCCGGCCGCCGGTGCTCCGCTGCTTCGCGACCCCTTCGATCAGGACGGTGGTGCCGCTCTCATCCGAGCTCACGACGGCGGACATGCTCTGCCCGTAGGTGGCGAAGGTGGCGTCGGTCTTGAACTCGGCGCACATGGTGATCTCGTTGAAGAACGCACCGACGACTTTCGGGTGCTCCGCGATCACCTCGCGCAGCGACCGCCAGGCGACGCGGGCCGGGTCAGGAAGCTGCAGCTCCACACTTGCCTGTGTTCCGCCGAACAGCCCCATCGCTCAGTCGAGTCCAGTCGTTGCTCGGGGCGCGAAGGACCAAGCGCGGTCCGCCCGCCGTAAATGTGACGGTTTCCGTTCGGCTCGTAACGAACGCGCTTGATGGGCCGAACGGACCAGCCGCTCGCGGTCGAGTGACGAATTCGTTCCAACTGCACGGTATGCATCACTGAAGAGGCTCATCTGTGGTCTCATGCTGACGACTGGACGCGCGTCACCTTCGCGTCGTGGGGGATCAGGAGAAGGCGTGGCGGATCGCGCGGACAGCACAGTTGAGGCGACACGTGGGGTGCGTCGGTTGGGCACGCGGCCCATCGTGGAAGCTGGCGCGATACCTGGCTACGGGCCCCTCTTCAACGCCGGCCTCGTCCACCACGAGGGCCGCTACCACCTGTTCGTGAGGGCCGTTCGCGAGGGATACCGCATCGGCGAGGACGGTGGCCCTCGGTTCGTGGACTACGTGTCCGACATCGTGGTCTTCACCTCGACCGACGGCCTCGCGTACGAGTACGGATACCTTCTCGCGCTCGCGGAGGAGGGGGTGTGCTTCGAGGACCCCCGAGTGCAGTGGGTGCGAGACCGCGCCGGGGCTCATCTGGTCATGACCTACACCCGGTTGGCGTCGGACGGCTCGTGGCGCATCGGCGCGCATCGCGTGGGATGGGACGGCGAGCGGTTCGAGCTCGACGAGGCGAGTGGGCGTGTGCTCGGTCCGCGCGATGTGAACAACAAGGACGCAGTGGTCTTCACGCTCGCCGATGGCCGCGTTGCGCTCATCCACCGGATCCATCCCGACATGCAGCTCGCCGTCTTCGACGACGTCGACCACCTGTGGGATGCGCCCGACGACTACTGGGACGACCACGTCGCTGCGCTCGGTGATCACACCATCCTGACCCCGACTCCGGGCGCGCTCGGGATCGGTGCCGGCGCGCCGCCCGTCTCGACGCGGGCCGGTCTGCTCCTCTTCTTCCACGAGCGCCGCGCCGACGGCGTGTACACGATGAACGTCGCGCTCCTCGATGCCGCGACCGGCAGGCTGCTGAGCCGCCTCGCCGAGCCGGTGCTCGAGCCTGAGCTCGACTGGGAGCGCCGCGGCGATGTCGACGACGTGGTATTCGTGCAAGGCGCGCACCTCGACGGGGACGAGGTCTACCTGACCTACGGCGCTGCAGATCGCTGCGTGGGCGCGGCTGTCGCGTCGGTGTCGCAGATCCTCGAAGCGCTCGGTCTCACGGAGGACGAAGCAGCCGCCTGACCCGGTATCTCAGATACGAGATATCATCTGTGAGATGCGCTCGGTGTTCCCGGGGTTCGACCAACTCGCCGACCGACGGCGAGAGATCGTTGCCGACCTGACGCAGGTTCGGCAGCGGCTCGGCTTGTCGCAGACCGAGGTCGCCGCTCGGATGGGCACGTCGCAGTCGGCGGTGGCCCGTCTCGAGAGCGGTGACGGCGATGTCCGCCTGTCGAGCCTCCAGCGATATGCGGACGCGTTAGGTCGAGACCTGCGCTGGCGTCTCGCGCGCCGGGACGAAGGATGACCATCGTGAGCTGGACCCCCGACCCCGGGCAACCCCCGAGGCCGACGGTGTATCCGCCGATCCCGGTGGTGTACACGGGCGAGCCCCAGTCCTTCGGTGAGGACCTTCGCGATCGACTGCTCGAGCGGCGCCTTGTTCTTGCGAGCGGTCGACTCGACGACGCCGCTGCGACCGAGCTCGCGGCGCGGCTGATGTACCTCGACGGCATCGGTGACGATCCCATCGAGCTCCGCTACTCCTGCTCGGAAGGCGAGTTGAGCGCCGCGATCGCACTTGCCGACACCGTCGAGTTGCTCGGCGTGGAGGTCCGGGCGACCGCTGCAGGCACCGTCGGCGGCCCGGCCCTCCTGCCGTTCGCCGTGGCGACCCGCCGGCTCGCCCACCCGCACGCGGCTTTCCGGCTCGTCGAGCCCGAGGTCGAGATCCGTGGTCGGGCGACTGACATCGCGGCCGAGGCCGAGCGCCATGCAACGTTGGTCACGAGCTTTCATCGGCGGCTCGCACACGCGACAGGACGACCCGTCGAGCTCATCGAGGCGGACTTCGCGACTCACCGCCTGCTCGCCGCCGAGGAGGCACTGACCTACGGCCTCGTCGACGAGGTACTCGTCACCCGGCGCTGAGGCCTTGGCGGAGCGCCCGGCTGGGTGCCGAGCCGAAGGGGCCCTTGGTCCCGGCGTCAGGGGCCGGCCGGCGACGACGCGTAGGCAAGCTCTCCTCTGGAGCGGTCGCGGCGCCCGGTCGCCACGGAATGCACGAGACCCGCGAACGTCAACAGCCAGGCCGAGAGCGCGATCGCAAAGGCGAGGCCGGGCACCCAGCCGAGCGAATCCAGGTCGATCGCGCCCCGCATGCGGTAGGTCGCGGCGCCGTACATCCCGAGGGGGAAGACCATCGCCCAGAACGCCGGGGTGTAGCGCAGCGGCACGCGCCGCACGATGTGGCGCCACACGCCGATGGCGATCATCAGCGGGAACCAGAACGTTGCCGTCGCCCACGCGAGCGTGACCACGCCCTCTAGGAACGGTGCGACGCGTAGGAGCCGGTCCGAGACGTTCTGCGCGTTGAGCAGGTTCGACCCGGCGAGCACAGTGATCGCCACCGCGCCAGCGGCGATCCACGCGGGCGGGTCGGCTTCGTCGGGCTCGAGGGGTTGGAACGTCCATCGCAGGAAGACCATCGTCATCACGATGAGGTAGAGCAACAGGCCGAGCGTGAACGCCGCCAAGCACGTGAACGCGAGAAGGTCACCCGGATCGCGAACCAGGAGCAGCGCGCCGAGCACCGCGATCGACTCGAGGGAGACGGTGAGCAAGAACCAGGTGCCGTTGATTCCCCGCTCGAGCCCGGGCTTGTCGTGTCGCAGGACGACGGCGAAGAGAGTCGCGTACACGAGCACCACCCACAGCGGGATGCTCACCCACCAGAGCCCGCGGGCCAGACCCCACCACCCGTGCACGAGGCCCGAGGCCGCGCCGAGGACGTTCGTCCCTGCCACGATCGTGAGGAACGCGAAGCCCTTGGCGTGGCTCGTCAGGTCGGCGAACAGCAGGCGCGGGTACAGGACGAGCCGGGCGATCACGAGCACTGCGAGCACCACGTAGGCGACGGCCGCGACGGCGTAGAGCACGTTCGCCAACCAGTGGATGTCGAGTTGCTGCGCGGCGGTGGCGATGATGCCGGTTGCCATCACAAGCGCGAAGTAGCCCGGAAACAACGTGGCGATGCCCGACGCGCGGGTGGTCATGGCCGCAGGTAGCGAAGGAACAGCGATGATCCGGCCGCCGAGATGACCGACACGATCGCGGTCGCCCACGCGACTGCCTCGTTGTCGGTGTGAAACGCCTCGACGGCCACAGTGATCAAGAAGACCTGGAACGCGACGAGCAGGATCACGTACACGAGCACCGCCGACGACGTCGTGCGGGCTCGCTGCTCGCTCATGACTCCGTTGCTCCCAGGGCCCAGATCTGCCCGTCGTCGCGGATCTCGACGTCGATGCGGCCGAGCGGGCGGGGTGGTGGACCGTCGATCACCGCGCCGGTCAGCGTGTCGAAGTTGCCTTCGTGGCAGGGGCAATGCCATCGGTTCTCGTCGGCTTGGTAGTACACGACGCATCCGAGGTGCGTGCACTTCTGGCTGAAAGCCACCACCTCACGGTCGTCGACTCGCAAGAGCACGGCCGGGTCGTCCTGCGCGGGGTATTTGAACAAGTAGGTGTCGCCCACCGCGACGTCGTCGAGCGACACGATCGGGCGGGGCTCGCCGGTGTTGATCGACCGCAGCTGTGTCCACACCGCGAAGCCGACGTTGGCCGCGGCCATCGCGCCGGCGCCGAGCACGAGGTAGCGCGCGAACTCTCGACGCGTGACTGCTTCCTCGCCGGCGGCTTCGTAGGGGAAGTCGCGTCTCCAGATCGGCACCTCAGCCATCGGCGAGTCCGAACGGATCGTCGAGCCAGGACAGGCGAGTTGTGCCGACGACGTCGAGCGGGCCCGCCTCGAGGTCGTCGACGACCGTGTACACCTTGGTACGCACCTCCTGGCGCCCGAATTGGAAGTGACGGATGAGCTCGCCGCGGCGGGTGGCGTCGAACTGCTCGATCGTGCCGTACCAGAGCGCTTCGCTCGGACAGACCGACGCGCACATCGGCTTGAGGCCTTCGCTCGTGCGGTCGGTGCACATGTCGCACTTCATCATCTGGTCGATCTCGGCCATGTACTTCGGCACGCCGAACGGGCACGCGAGCACGCAGTTCGAGCAGCCGATGCACCGGGGCTTCAGCGCCGACTGCACGATGCCGTTCTCGGTCTGCTTGATCGCGTCGGCGGGGCACACCTCGGCGCAGGTCGGGTCCTCGCAGTGCATGCACACCATCGGTGCGGTCTGCGTGGTGGTGGCGCGGTCGATGGTCTCGAGGTGGATCAGCGAGTGGCCCCTGTGCGTGCCGCATTCCTGGCACGCCTGTACACACGCCTCGCAGCCGATGCACCGGCTCTGGTCGATCACGAACACCGGGCTCTCGTCGATGCCGAAGCTCATGACGTCTCGACCTTCTCGACCCGCACTGCCGCGACCTTGAACTCGGGCATGTGCGAGGTCGGATCGACCGCTCGGATGGTGAGCTGATTCGCAGCTTTCGCTCCGGGCCAGTGGTACGGGATGAACACGGTGTCGGGCCTGATCGTGGTGACGACGAGCGCGGGCAGCGTGATCGAGCCCCGTCGAGACGTCACGGTCACGGGGTCATCGGTCGCCACGCCGAGCTGCTCCGCGAGGCGAGGGTGCATCTCGCACTTCGGTTCGGGATATTGCTCGACGAGTCCGCCGATGCGCCGCGTCTGCGTGCCCGACAGGTACTGGCTCACCACCCGGCCGGTCGTCAGCCAGGTCGGGTACTCGTCGTCCACCACCTCCGCCGACTCGCGGAACGGCACGCCGTGGAAGCGGGCCTTGCCGTCCGGGTGAAAGAACTTGCCGCCCTCGAACAGGCGGGGCGTGCCCGGGTGGCCGACCTCGGGGATCGGCCAGAAGACGCCCATCTCGTCCACGATGCGCTGCCAGGTCGCGCCTCGATAGTCGGCCGTCCCGCCGGAGGACGCGATGCGCAGCTCCTCGAACATCTGCTCTGTGTTCGTGTACGGGAAGTACTTGCCCTTGCCCAGTCGGTCCGCGATGTCGAGCAGGATCTCCCAGTCGCGGCGTGCCTCACCGGGCGGGGTGACCGCGGCGTTGATCTTGATGATGCGCCCCTCGCCCGTCGTGGAGGTGCCCTCGTCCTCCTCGTGAAGAGAGCCGGCGAGCACGACGTCGGCGTGCTGCGCGCTTTCGGACAGGAAGAAGTCGATCACCGCGTAGAACTCGAGCTTGTCGAGCGCCTCACGCGTGAAGTTCGAGTCGGGTGCCGACACGGCTGGGTTGAAGCAGATCGAGAGCAGCCCCTTGATCTCCCCCGCATGGATCGCCTCGATGATCGCCTCCGCGGGCACGCCCTTGCCCGGGATCTCATGCTCGTCGCATCCCCACACGCTCGCGATGTACCGCGGTGCTCGGGGTTCGTGATGTCGCGGTTGCCCGGGAGCTGATCGCACTTGTGGCCGTGCTCTCGCCCGCCCTGCCCGTTTCCCTGGCCAGTGATCGTCGACACCCCACAGCCGGGCTTCCCGAACTTGCCGGTCGCGAGGCCGAGGTTGATCGCCGACAGGACGTTGTCGACGCCCTTCGTCTGCTGCTCGATGCCTCGAGCGTGCAGCAACATTCCGGTGGCCGCAGTGCCCCACCACTCCGCGGCCTGCTCGATGCGCTGTGCCGGCACGCCGGTGATCGCCTCCGCCCATTTCGGGGTCATGTCCTCGACCGCGGCGACGGCCTGGTCGAAGTCGACGGTGTGGGCGTCGATGAACCCGTGGTCGAGCCAGTCGTTGCGCACGAGCTCGTGGAGCACCGCGCCGAAGAGCGCGGAGTCAGATCCGGGGCGGACGGGCAGGAAGAGGTCGGCAGTGCGGGCGAGCGGGACCACACGTGGGTCTTGCACGATGAGCCGAGCGCCTCTGTCGCGAGCGCGCCAGACGTAGCTCGTGGTGATGGGAAAGGTCTCGGCGATGTTCGATCCCGCGATCCACACCACGTCGGCAAGGGGGATGTCGCTCCACGGGTTCGGTGAGCGATCCACGCCGAGGGCCTTCTTGTTGCCGGCGCCCGCGGACACCATGCAGAAGCGCCCGTTGTAGTCGAGGTTCGCGGTGTGCAGCGCGAGACGAGCGAACTTGCCGATGAGGTAGCTCTTCTCGTTCGTGAGCGAGACGCCCGAGAGCATGGCGAACGCGTCGTCGCCGTAGGCGGCCTGGATGCGGCGGATCTCGGCGACGACACGGTCGAGCGCCGCGTCCCACGTGATCGGCCGGAACCCGCCGAGCGACGAGGGGTCGCGCTCCATCGGCTGCATGAGCCGGTCGGGATGGCTGCCCTGGAGGTAGCGCTTCACGCCCTTCGGGCAGAGCTTGCCCTCGTTGAACGGGAACTCGTACCAGGGCTCGAACCCGACGACCTCGTTGTCGCGCACCTTCAGCTTGATGCCGCACTGCTGGCCACAGAAGCAGCAGTGGGTGGTGACGAGCTTGTCGATCGGGCCGACGGAGTCCCAACCGCCGGGAGGCGCCTCGTTGAGGTGCGGGCCGTAGCGCTCGATGAGCTCCGCTTCGGTGACGGGAAGGCGGGCCATCAGCCGAACCCTCCGACGCGGGCCGACTGCGCGAGCGCGACGGACGCGCGCCGGCAACGCGGACAGGTCTGCTGGTAGCTGCCCCCGCCTTCGATCGAGTAGTCGAAGCCCATCTCGGGAAGCACGGCTTCGAGGTCGGCAACTTGTTGCGCGCTCGCGTACGCCTCACCGCACACTCGGCAGACCGCGGCGGGACCATCGGCGTTCGCTCGCTTGTAGTACGCGACGCCGAGGTTCCCTGGGCGTTGGAAGATGTGGAACAGCTTCCCGAACGGGATGTACATCAGCCCGAGGATCACCGTCACCGCGTGGAGCGTGTTCAGCGCCGCGTAGAACTGCCCGTCGAGGAAGATGCTCGACACGGTGAGGAAGACGCCGGTGATCGAGACGGCGAAGAGCCCGGCGAGCGCGAGGAAGTCGCCCGACCGCTCGGTCGCGAGGGCACCGGGATCACGCAGCCGGCGTCGCAGGAAGATGAACACGCCGGCGAGCACGAGCACGGCGGCGATGTCGAGGGCATGGAAGATCAGCCAGCCGAAGATGCTCTCGGCGTCGAACTTCACGGTGCCGACGCGCGAGATGTACACCTGATAGCGGTCGGCCTCTTGCCCGACGCTCTCGAAGTGCAGCAGGCCGAGCGTGAGCGGGATCGTCACGAGGCCGGCGAGGATGCATCCCCAGAACACGAGCTGGTGCGCGAGCCAGCGTGCGTGCGATCGGTGGCGGATGAAGCGTTGGGCGAGCAGCTGCGAGCCGACGAGGGCGGGGAGCGCGGCGAGATTCCGGCCTCGGTTCTGCCGGAAGGCGTCCCACCCCCGTCGGTTGAGCATCCGGGTCGGGGGCCGTTCGAGCCACACCGCGTACCGGTAGATGATCCCGAAAACGGCGAAGATGACGCCGAAGAGGTAGCCGACGAGCGCGGCGTCGAACCAGACGAGGCGGTCGCTCCCGATGAAGGTCAGCGCGACGACCAGCGCGACGCCGATGGCGCCCCACACGAGGCCGCGCCGGTCGATGCGGTCGGGTGCCGCCATCACCTCGGGGCGGCGGCCCGGTCTTCGAGCTCCACGACCATCGGGAACAACAGGTTGTTCTCCTTGTGGATGTGAAGGTGCGTGTCGGCTTCGAGCTCAGCGAGCCCTCGGTAGCACGCTTCGTAAGAGGCACACGCGTCGACGGGCGGAGCGTACCCCTGGGTCAGCTCCCGCAGCCGTCCGAGGAGCGCCCCGGCACGGTCGTGCTCGGCGAGCATGACGGAGATCGGGTTCTTCACGGTTCCGCAGTGGAAGCTCGGCGGCCCGGTGGCGACCGAAAGGTCCCGGATCATGGGGAACAACACTCGCTCTTCCTTCAGCATGTGCGGCTCGAGGTCGGTGCGCAGGTCGTCGAACACGGCCTCGACCTCGTCCAGCTCCGGGTGGGGTGCGCCGTGCACCCGGGCCACCTTCTCCACGAGCTCGGTGAGGCGGGGCAGCTCGGCCCAGAGATACCGGTGGTGGGTCGACACGATGTGGCCGACGAGCTCGGCCGCGGTCATCGTGGTCCAGTCCTGCACCGCCGTGGGCCGACGCGTGAGCGCGGTCAGCTCCGCGACCAGCGCGTGTTGGTCGAGACCGGCCGCGTCACACGCTTCCGCGATCGTGCGCCCACCGCGGCAGCAGTAGTCGAGCCCACGCTGTTCGAGCTCGCGCGCGAACTGGGGGTACGCGTTCACGAGCTCGCCGAGGGTGATGTTCTCGTCGATGATGGTCATCGTCACGGTCCTTCCTTTCATACGAGGGCGACTCCCGCCGCGGTCACCAGCACGAGCGCGAGGCCGAGCGCCATCTGTCGCATGCCGAGCACCTTCGCCGGCACCGGGGGCCTGCGAAGCCACGCGAGGTGCAGCGCCGCGATGGCGACGAGGGCGACGAACCCTGCGATCGCGCTCCCGGCGAGCGCAACGGCGAAAGCCCCGACCACGATCGCGGCGACTTGCGCGAGGTCTGCGGAGTGCAGGTCGACGGCAGCGTCGGCGGCGGCGCGGAGGCGCACGATCTGCGTGCGGACGAAGGGGATCGCCGCGACCGCGCGGGCCGCGAGCAGCACCCAGAGCGCGGCTGCCATCGCCGCGTCTTCACCCGCCGCGAGCGTGATCGCGGCGACGACCGCGCAGACACCGATCGCCCCGCACAGCTCGGGCACGAGTCGGCGACCCCGGCTGCGTATGTCGAACCACAGCTCGACCGCGACGAATGGGACTGCGATGGCGACTGCGGTCCACCAACGAGGACCGGCGACAGCAGTTGCGAGGATCGCGAGTATCGCGATCACGGTGAGCTCGACGACCGCGACTGTGGTCGCGAGGCGAGTGCGGGCGAGCCAGCGGTCGCGCCTCAGGTCGACGAGGGCGAGCTTGAGCGGGGTGCGCACCACGAACGCGAGGAACGCGGCGACCCCGAGGAGCGCACCCGCGACCGAGGGTGCGACGAGCAGGCCGAGCAGCACCGGCTCGAGGGTGAGGCCCCACCCGCCGTGCTCGCTGGGCACGGCGACCGATCGCAGTGGGGAGCGCGCCCGAGCCTCTTGTGTGGCCACGCTCTCAGGCTGCCGCCCGGCCCACCGAACCAGTAGGGACGAAGGTCCTTACCGCCAGAGCTGCTTCGTCGCGAGCCGCGCGCCCGCGGACAGCGTCTCGAGCTTCGCCCACGCGATGTCGGGGTGGATGCGTCCGCCCAACCCGCAGTCGGTCGATGCGATCACGTTCTCGCGGCCGACCTGATCGGCGAACCGCACGATGCGCTGCGCGACGAGCTCGGGATGCTCGAGGACGTTCGTCGCGTGGCTCACGATCCCCGGGAGGATGACCTTGCCGTCGGGCAGCTTCCGGTCCTGCCACACGACCCACTCGTGCTCGTGGCGGGCGTTCGCCGCCTCGAACGAGTACGCGCCCGCGTTGATGGCGAGCATCACGTCGACGATGTCGCGCATCTCGATGTCGGTCGAGTGCGGACCATGCCAGCTGCCCCAGCACAGGTGGAAGCGGATGCGCTCGGTCGGAAAGCCTCGCAATGCGTGGTTCAGCGCCTCGACGGCGACCATCGTGAAGCGCTGGTAGTCCTCGACGCTGGGTTCCGGGTTGATCTGGTCCCACGCCTCGGCGACGAAGGGATCGTCGATCTGCAGCACGAGTCCCGCGTCGATGATCGCCTGGTACTCCTCGCGCATCGCGTCGGCGCACGCCCAGATGAACTCCTCTTCCGTCTTGTAGAACTCGTTCGCGACGCGGGCGGCGCTCGCCGGCCCGACCGAGGTCATGAAGCCTTCTTCGACGTTCGCTGCCGCGAGCGCGGCTTTGAAGTGCGCGATGTCGGCCGCGATCGCGTATTGCCCGATGTATGCGACCGGCGCGACGCAACGGGGCCACGTGATGCCGCCTCGACCCGCAGCGACTCCAGACGTGCGGTCGTTGTACGCGTCGATGAAGCGCAACCGGTCGCGGCGATCGGCGAAGCTCGTGAGCTGGACGTCGCCGGGCTTCGATCGCACCGGTGGCATGTCGTAGAGCGCTGGGCCGTTGGGGTCGAGGCCGCTCAAGCGGCTGAACGAGTAGCTCCACCAGGCGCCGTAGTTGACCTTGTGGCCCATCGACTTGCCGTACTCGCCGTCGCCGGGCACGGTCACGCCCGCGGCGACCTGCTTCGCGACGACGTCGCGTACCGCGGCGGTCAGCTCGGTCTGGAACCCCGCCTCGTCGAACCCCGGGTCGTCGCCCTCTTGGCGGACCCGGTTCAGCTCGATGAGCTCGTCGGGACGGGGAAGGCTCCCCGCGTGGCTGACGAGGATGCCGTCGGTGCTGTGTCGCATCGCCGGAGTATCGCCCGTCGCGTCAGCGAGCGCGCCCCGAAGCTCGGAGGAGCTCGCCCCACGGATCGTCCGTGCCGGGGTCGGGCTGGCTCCAGCCCATGGCGGCATGCGGCCAGCTCGCGGTGTGCTCGATGAGGTGTTCGCACATGGTTGCCGGCGGCTCGAACTCGACCCCGAGCCCCTTGCACACGTCGTGCGCGTGGAGGATGAGCTCGAGCGCGCCGCGTGGCAGGAAGTCGGGCGGGGGAGCAGTGACGACGGTCGGACGCCGGAAGATCACGGAGCGGACCGACGGATCCGTATCGGCGACGACAGCCACGAGGATCCGTGACGCGATCCGAAGTGCCTCGACGAGCTGCGCCGGGGTGGCGTCGGGGCCGAGGGTGAAGTCCTCGCCCACGTCCGGGTAGGCATCGGTCCGGCGAGACGCGAGGAAGAACGCCGGCGCGAACACGCAGTCGACGGCGTGATCAGCAGTTCGGGTGCACGACCACTCGACGGTGCCGGCCTGCACCGACCAGTCGCGGTCAGCGCCCGCGGTCCACGCGTCAGCGACGACTTCGGTCAGCGCTTCGAGATCAGCGCGATCGAACGCGCAGGTCACTCGACCACATCGACGTCACCGCAGTTCATCGACCACCGTGCCTTCCTCTGCCACGTCGCGCAGCGCGGCGTTGCACGTGAGGTCGATCCCAGGCATGAGCCCGCCACCGCGATGCACGGGCAGCGGGTCGACGTCCTCGGCGGTGCGTCGCGATTCTGCGAGCGCCGCTCGCAACGCATCCTCGATGAGCTCGCCGATCGTGCGGCCGGTGCGACCCGCCTCAGCCTTGACCTTGCGGTAGAGCGCGTCGTCTATCCGGACGGTGGTCCTCACTTGACGACTCGGGCAATGTCTCGCCGAAGTTCGTGCGCGTCGACATGGGGGAGGAGCGACCAACGCTGCAGCAGCTCCTCCCCTCGGAGCCTTGGACGTGGGAGCGGTCGAAGCTCAGCGATCGGACGCCCGTCGCGGGTGACGGTCAGGTGCTCGCCGGCAGCGACAAGATCGAACACCTCGGCGGCTCGATCCCTCAGCTCGCGAACCGTCACGTCGGCCATGGGCGATTGTGTCACGCGAGAGTCAGCGAGCTCAGCGCACTTGCTGCAGTGCGACGTTGGTCGCGGCGAGGTCGAACGACGTCGGGTCGAACGGTCCGCCGAGCCACTCGGTGAGGTCGGCGTGCTCCTCATGGCGCGGGTCGGCGAGCACGTCGAGGAGATGGGCGTAGCCGGCCGTGCCGCCGCAATCCTCGGGCGGACAGTTGTTCTCCCCGTCCAGACACACGGCGAACTTGAGTCCGCGGGGTGCCTGGGCCACAGCTTCCACGACGACCTCGTGCTCCCAGCCGTCGCCGAAGTCGTACTCGTACGAGAAGCCTCGCTCGTCGCCGAGGGCCCGGAGCAGAGTCGTCTCAGCCTCGTCGAGCTCGTCGTCCGGGTAGTCGTCGGCATGCATCCCGTAGTTCGCGTCGCCGATCGTTCGAACGTCACGAAGCCGGCTTGCAGGTCGAGGTGCTCGACCGTGCCGATCAGAATCAGCGAGGACTCGGCGTTGCCATTCCGATCCTTGGTCGAGGCCAGCCCCACGCAGCTCAGCGTGATCCGCTTTCCAAGGCGCAGGACCAGCGCGCCGACATAGTCCCCGGTCGCGGGATCGTGCTGGATCGTGCCGCCGCCGCTGATCGGCCCGGTATCGAGCTGGATCGCGATCCCGAGCGGCGGAGCGGCGTCGAACCCGGCCTGGACGACGCGCAGGTTGCGTTCGGACGCCGGGGTCATCGTGTCGACAATTGCGGCCAGTCCGAGCCGGTCGACGCGCAGATAGACCGGCCCGAGCGTGGTGCTGAACGAAATCAGCACGCCGGCGGAAAGCGCTCTGCCGGTCTCCGGGGCCGTCGCCTCGCGGTACGCCAGCCTCAACACGATTTCGTGGACGTTGATGCCCAGCAGCCCGCCGCCGCCCAGCGGCAGGGTCATGTCGAGGTCGGACGGCCCCGCCGGCCCGGACGAATCGAATGGCGGCGCGGGGCCCGCCGCGTCGGTGCTCGACGCCTTGTGCACTTCGTGGATGAAGCCGAGCTGGGAATCGTAGCCGAGCGCGAACCCGAACGGATAGCGGATGGGCCGTCCGCCCAGCAGCTTGCGGACGAACGAGTCCCCGCTTTCGCCATCGATGACGATCGCCGCCCGATCGGCACGGAACAGCACGCGCGCTCCCGCTCCGGACAGGGTAAGGACGGCAGCGAGCGGTCCCAGCTCGAGGCGGATGCCCAGGCTGCGTGGCCAGGAATGGATCGTGTAGGATATGCCCGCTTCGTTCGGGATGGACGACCAGCCGACCGAGACCTGCGAGGTTTCCGCCGTCGCGCTGAATTTCGAGTCCGTGCCCGAGATCAGCCAGGACGCCGCCGCATCGCTGCGGATATCGGCGCGGAAATGCCACGCCGGCTCGTCCTCGGCGCGATCCGGGTTGAGGACCTGGTCGATGGTCAGCTCGCCCCCGAGCGCCATGAACAACTGGTGCGGACGTGCCGGGACGCCGAGACGGCGGGGCAGGTACAGCCAGCTGACGCGCAGCTGCTCCTCGTCGTCGGCATCGCCCCGGCGGATCACCGCCGAAACCATCCTGCCCGAGACGACGTCGGCAGCGGTCGGCCGCGCCGGGGAGTCGACGTCGAGCGCGCTCGAATCCCAGCCGACGATGACGTCGCCGAGGATGTTGTCGTCAAACGGGTCCTTGATCTGGTCGATCACCGCGAGCGTAGCGACCAATCCCCGGATTGCTCCGTCCACGACGAGAAATGATTTGTCACGGGCGGTCTCGAGCGTGCTCCCGCTGGCGCCTGGCACCGAGTGTCGTCGAGGTCGTCGAGCGTCCGGCCCGGGTTCCAGATGAACGCGAAGATGGTCGCGAAGGCGTTGAGAAAGCGGGTATGGCCGCGCTCTCCTACGCCGTGGGTCTCGGTCAATTCGATGGCCGAGGCGATCGCCTGGAGAATGAGGAACCATTTCGGCATCTCCCGGCGGACGTAGTTGCTCGCCAGCAGGTCGAACAAGGCTGGACGAAGGTGTCGCCGCGGCTCGACCAGTCGGCCGTCCCAGGCCTCGATCTGGTCGATGATGGCGCCGATCAGGAGGGCGATGTTGCCGATCGCTTCGACGTCGGCCTGCGCGTCGGGGTCGACCGCATCGCGATAATGCAGCACCGCGCTGAGCGCCGCCGGCGGCAGCTCCACCGTCCCGCTGCGCCGGGCTTGCCGCCCAGGTCGCCAGGACCGCTTCCCGGACTTCGGGAATGCCGAAGGTCGGCCGCATCAGACGCAGTCGGCCACCAGCCCGGCCAGCCGCTGCAGGACCGAGCGTCGCTCATGGCTGTGGCGGCTCCGGGATCGGCACCGGTTCGATCGCAGCCACCCGCAGCCGGTCGGGCGGCGGCTCGGTCGACCGGGCCCAGCGGGGCGCGTCTGCACCATGTAGGGCGCCAGCACCGGCAACTGGGTCTCGGGGTCGATCGCCTGCGGTGTACACCTCGTGGACGGCAGTGATCGCGTCACCCGCTGCTCGGTCGAAACGGCAGATACCGAAGTTCGAGCGGAACATCATCTGGCGGGTGTTGCGCATCCGGTCGAGCGCCGACTGGTGCCGGGCCGCGATCGTCTGCAGCGCGGCGAACGCCTGGTCGGGTCGGCCGCCAGTCTCGAGCCTCGACCGCGACATCGTCGATGGTGCCGGGCGCGTATCGGGTCGTCGGCCGTTCGGACAGTCGGGCCGATCGTCGAGCAGGGGCGTGACCCGCCAGCGCCAGTCCGGCAGGTGTGGCCGGGTTCAGCCGGGTCGTCAGCTCCGGCCGTTCGGCGCTGCCCCGGCGCGTTGTCGTCGAGCCAGCCATGGGCGGGCAGCAGGACCGGGCTGCGCAGCAGTTTGGCGCGCGTGACCGCGACGAGGTCGTCCTCGGTCCGCCGCTCGGGCAGCAGCACGAGGTCGTCGGCGGGCCGGTCCCAGCCGAAGCGTTCGACGCCGAGCTTGGCCCGCAGCAGCTCCTGCAGCAGCATCGCACTGCGATCGAGCGCCCGCAGGTAGACGGGCATCACGTTCTTGAAGCCGCTCGACGTGAACTGGGCGATCCGCGCCGGGCTGGTCCGGTGGCACCGCGCCAGTAGCTCATCAGGTTGCCGTCGAGTTGTGCACGTCGCCGGACAGCAGCACGACGCGCTGGTATTCGGCCAAGCGCTGGCAGGAGGTGTTCGAAGGCGATCGGCTCCAGCGCCCACGTCTCCAGCGCGTCGGGATTGGTGCCGGGCATCCGGCGCGAGCCGCTCGACGTTGCGTCATCGGCGAGCTCGCCGGCCTTGGCCAGTGTCGAAGATGCGGTAGATTGCGGGCGACACGATCTCGTCGAGCACCGGCGGGCCCGATCACCTGCAGCGGGGCGATGACGATCAGCACCTCGCGGCCGGCCGCAGCGGCGGTGGCGGCAACTGGTCGACCAGCGCCTCGGGCGACACGTTGCCGGGCGGCCCGACCTCGGACGACGTAGCTAGCGACGGGTGCGATTGTCGAGGGCGACCACCTGGTGCTTCGGCCCATCGACGCGTGAAGTGCCAGGTGACGGCGGCCGGACGGCGGCGGAAGCGACCGTCGGGGTCGGGCTGGTTGTCGAGGTGGTGGCCGAACATCCGTGCCAGGCTCGGTGAACGTTCCGGCGTCGGGCCCGACTTCTGGCCGGCGGGAAGTAGCTCGGCGCCCGGACCAGCAGGTCGCCGGGCAGCTGGCCGCCGAGACTCGGGGTGGGCGGCATCGGTCGTCTGGTCGTAGCGCCGCGGGTCGTTGCCCCAGTCCTGGAACAGCGCGTAGGCGAGCATTCCGTTGGTCAGGATGACCTGGCCGAGCGCCGAGCCCAGCACCCGACGGCGCCAGATCGGGCTGAGGAAGAAGTCGTCGGTCAGATCGTGATCGTCGAGGATCATGTAGGTCGGCACGTTCGCGAGCACCCGCTGCACCCGGCCGAGCCCCAGCAGGAAATCGCGGTGAACCCGGTGGCTATGGCGCCGGCCGCGGTGCTTTTGTCGCTTCCGCTTTCTTCTCCTCGTCGGTCATCTCCTCGGGCGTCTTCGGCAATGCGGCGGTAGAGAAAGGTGCTCGGGGATGCGGTCCGGGTAAGCGAACTCCAGGTCGTAGATGATCCGCTGCGCTTCGGTGAGCGTATCGAGCCAGCGCAATTGTGGTCGGGCAGTGGGATCGTCGTTTTCCGTCGCCACGTGAGCGTTGGGAACGACCTCGCCCCAGCAGGCCGGGCACCACGCCATCAGGTAGAGCGCCGCGAACTCGCCGAACGAGATCAGGTGGTTGTCGCCGTCCTCGCTGGTGAACTGGGCGCTGCGCTGGGTTAGCTCGAGCCGGCGACCGACCAGGAAGTTTGCGCCGCCGGCCGGGAGATCGCCGGCTCGACGGTCTCGTCTACCGACTCGTCGCACGATAGGAGCCGTTGGGTTCGTCGGGTCGACGGCGCGTCGGCACCCGCATCGACTGCACCTGATCGACCTTGACCCGCTCGATCGGCAGCCGGTCGCGTCGTCACGGCCGATCAGGTCGACGCCCGAGCTCGACGACGCGCAGCATCATCAGCGTCTCGACGTCGTCGGCGTAGATCTGGTCGCCGCCCAGGAAGAGCTGGTGGATGCGGGTGCGCGGGTCGCCGACACCGGCTCAGCAGGCTCGTCCATCCAGGCAAGCGCGTCACCGTCGTCGTAGACGGGACGGCGGCACGATCCGTAGGCGATCGGAGGTCGTCGAGCTCGGACGGCGGCAGCGCGAAGCTGGGCAGCATCCGGTCGGCGTAGCCGAGCGGCGGCACCTCGATACCGCTCACCAGGTGGGTCTCGAGCAGCCCAGTTCGCCCAGCCCGCGCGTTTCGCCCTCGGCGGTGATCAGCACGTCGTAGGAGTAGAGCCGGTCGGAGAGGAAGATCTTGCCCGAGGCCGGTGGGATCCGCGCCGTGACCATTCCGAGATAGAGATGCTCGCCGATCCGGATGGCCTCAGCACCGGGCCGGGGCGGGGCGATCGATGGATCGGGCGGGTCGTCGCTGCTGACGAAGACCGGGTTCGTGGTGTCGTGCGCGACCCGCCCTTCGAACACCCGCAGCTCGAGCTCGGCCGGCTCGCTGAAGGCCATCCAGACGGCGACCAGGCCCGGGTCGACCCGGCGAAGGATCGGTCCAGCGAGCACCAGTGGCAGATCCATGACCCACCCCACACGCCAAAAACAGCCGCCGCCATTCTACGGTTAGGGGTATGTGCTGTCACCCCGAAACTTCGCGCATTACGTGTGCTGCTTCACAGCGCTAACCTGACGGGGTGACCTGTGGCCGGGACTACCCACTATGACGATGCGATGCCGCGGCCTAGTGTATCTCCAACTGAATTCTCGGCATGCTGAGGGAATAGGGTCCGGAGGAGCGAGCGGCGTTGTGTCGACAAGAAATCTCCCAAACCGATACGCCAAGAATTTGCCGGCGGGATCACCGCACTACCGCCTTCGTAGGGCCTCCTGACGAATACGACACCGTCGGCGCGTCCCAATTCCGTCTGCTCACCACGCTCGGCCTCAGGGAGGGGCATAGAGTGCTGGATTTCGGGTGCGGCTCGCTGAGAGCCGGCCGGTTGCTCGATTCCATATCTGGGCAACAGAAAATATGTCGGTCTGGATCCGGAAAGCTGGCTGATCGAACGCGAGATCGGCCAGAACATGGTCGCCTTGAAGCAGCCGATTTTCTACCACTTTGACGATTTCGCGGCCGACCGCTGTGGGACAGATTTCGACTGCATCTTGGCGCATTCGGTTCTGAGCCATACGGGCAAGGATCTGTTCCGGCGCGCCTTGGCAAGCTTCCGGCGAGCCCTATCCCCGACCGGGGCTCGCCAGGCGCGTGATGGGCGGGTTCGGATCGGGACGGCCGAGCGGCTCCGGGCGGAGAGTGCGCTTCGAAGAAATGGCTTCCGGCGTTTTTCCGCAAGCGCCGACTTGCAGGCGTTTCTTAGTCCACTCCGCGAGCCCTTTCAGCGGGCAAGACATCCAAAGGTCCTATCTATTCGTCGGGGCGGATTTGGCGGCCGTAAATAGTGGCGCTGCCTGTTTTCGCTCGTCACATCGGCATCGACTATTCCGGCGCGGAGACGCCGACTTCGAGCCTCAGGGGCTTGCGGGTCTACATGGCCGAGCGCGAAGACGGCGCCTATCGAAGTGAAGCCGCCGCCGAGCCTCCGCGAAGTACTGGACTCGCACGTGGAATTGCCGAGTGGCTGGCAGAGCAGTTGCGCGAGGAAGAGCTGACGCTGGTCGGCATCGACCACGGCTTCTCGTTTCCGCTGCGCGTATTTCGAAGAGCATCGACTAGCGCTCGATTGGACGGCAGTTCCTCGACGACTTTCAGCGCCATTGGCCGACGGATGAGGATCACATCTACGTCGACTTTCGTGCGCGATGGGTGCCTGCGGCAATGGCGCGGCCCGCTGGGCAATGCCCACGTTGGCGGCGCTTAACCGAAGTCGCGCGCGAGAGGAGCGAAGTCGGTATTTCATTTCGACGTGCAGGGCTCAGTGGCGAAGTCCACCCACGCCGGTATACCCGTGGCTGCGCTTCTTCGGCAGCGACTCGAGGGCCGCGTCCATTTCTGGCCGTTCGACGGCTGGGACATCCCCGCCGGGCGATCGGTCGTGGCCGAGGTCTATCCCGCCCTGTGGAGCCGAGGCTTCGCGCACGGCAACCGGACACCCGACCAGCACGACGCCTTCAGCATCGCCGCATGGCTGTCGCGCGACCGGAACGGTAGCCTCTCCGCCTTTCTGAAGCCCAATCTGACCCGCCGGAGCGCACCGTGGCGCAGGACGGCTCAATTCCCAGATACTGCCTGGGCCCCGGGTTGGTGGGGGGTCTCACTACTTTCTCGGTCAGAGAATTTCTGGGACGGTCTGGCCGCGCCAGTCAACTCCCCTGGAAGAAGGCCCGCACGGCCCAGATCGACCGCGACGGCCGCTGATGTCGAGGGCTTCGCAAAGCTGTTCGCCGACGATCTGAAGAGTGGTGCCGACGACGGCGTAGTTTCCCCGGGTATGCGCGCCGCGCGATTCGCCCGACTTCATTCGGAGGCCTTAGCAGACGTTGTTCATGATGTCCTAACGAATGCCGCCTATCGTGCGCGCCCCGCGCCCCGAAATCCAACAGGACGGCAGTAGCCCGATGAGAGACGACGTGTACAAATCCTGGTTCCGTGTGAACGGGATCTCAGGTCCGGTTGAGAGCCCAGCTCTTGGCATCTCGACAAACAACCCCCTGATTAATCGCTTTGTTCGCCAGTTCCCGTTCGGCGGCATAAAGGCTTTGTCTCAGGCCATGGAGGCGACGCCGGACAGTGCCGGGGTCCGTGCCGCCTGGGCGCTGATTGAAACCCTCTATGCAGGACACCCGGATTGGCTTCACGCAATACGTGCCTCAGATTGCGATCCGCTCGACGACTGGGCGATGAGTCATCGTGCCCGGCTATTGGCAGACCTGACCGAGCTGGGCGGCCGGGCCTCGAGTGATGTCATGACCTATGACGAGCTCCGTGAACTGGCCTACATGGTTGCCACCATGACAGACGAGCAGGAGCAATTGGCTGCTTTAGTGAGCGAAAGGCACCTGTGACGGGTCGCTGAGCGCGACGCTTTCTTTCACTCCCGCAAATCCGGCAGTGTCGGAGGCACTTTGATAGTGGGCCGGGTAGCGCCGGGCGCATCCTGGCCAGCGGCATCGGCCGGAGCGACGAGAGGCCTGGATTTGCGCCATTGTCCGTCCACAACCGGTTCAGATTTGTGAGTTGAATTGTGGGTCGTTCTACCCGCATTCCGTATGTGACTGAAAACACGGGACAATCCCAGGTTTAAATGGCGGAGGGGGGTGGGATTCGAACTCCCGATGTCCTTGCGGGCATAACGGTTTTCTAGACCGTCCCGTAGCCCCATCGCTCCCGTCAGTAGTCACCGGTCTCGATGCTTTCGGGTCGGCAAATAAGTACCGGGGTCCGCGGGAAGGACATTCGATGGAATGCCAATAGCGGCCGGCGATACGCGCGTGATCATTCTGCCGGACTTGGTAGGCTGTGGCAATTGGCTAACGAGCGATGCAGAGGCGGATGGTTTGCGCTTAAGCTGCTGTAAAGATTGCCATACCTGGTGAGATTCGGACTCTCAATTCCTGCCTTCGTAGGCCAAAGCTTAACCTGTCCTTGTCGGAAACCCTATACGGTTGGCTAGCGGGACGAATCGGGTGATGCTCATGCCCGATGGTCGACGTTCTCATACTGCTGTGGACTGCACTGACCAGCTTATTTCGCTCGAGAGTGCGGCTTGAGGCGGAAATCCTGGTTCTCCGGCAGCAGATCAATGTGCTGCGGCGCAAATCCCCGAAGAGATTTGTTTTCCGGACCTTCGACCGATTGGTGTTCGTTGGGCTGTATCGCCTCGCTCCTGGCATTGTAGACGCGCTGGCCATCGTCCGGCCTGAGACCGTGGTTCGTTGGCACCGGGCTGGATTTCGATCGTTCTGGCGTTGGAAATCCAGGCGGCGCGGCGGGAGACCGAGCGTCCCGCTGGAGATCCGTCGGCTGATCCGGGACATGAGCCTGGCCAACCCGCTCTGGGGCGCGCCCCGCATCCACGGCGAACTGCTCAAGCTCGGCATCGACGTCGGCCAGACGAGCGTTGCAAAGTACATGGCCCGGAGGAGGGGAGGGCCGTCACAGGGCTGGAGGACCTTTCTACGCAATCATGCTGACGGCATCGCGTCGATGGACCTGTTCGTCGTGCCGACGCTTTCTTTCCGGCTGCTGTATGGCTTCGTGATCCTGCGGCACCGTCGACGCCGAATCATGTGGCTGGGCGTTACCGCAAATCCGACGGCTGAGTGGATTGCGCAACAGCTAACGGAGGCTTGCGGCTGGGAGGCTGCGCCGGGCTATATCGTGCGAGATCGCGATTGCGCATATGGCAAGGCATACGTCCGGCGGCTTCGCGCGATGGGCATTCGCGACCGACCAACGGCACCGCGATCGCCATGGCAGAACGCCTATGCTGAACGGCTGATTGGCTCGATCAGGCGGGAAGTGCTCGACCATGTCGTTGTACTTGGCGAGCGTCACCTTCGGCACCTGCTGTCATCGTATATGACATATTACAACGAGGCCCGGACGCATCTGTCGCTGGACAAAGACGCGCCGATTCCGCGCGAAGTTCAAGGCGTCGGCCGGATCGTCGCAAAACCCCATCTCGGCGGACTGCATCATCAATATGTCCGGATCTGATTTACGATAGGGACAAGCTCCGCTAGGTCATGCAGGAGGAGCTGAGACGTATTCATCGCGACATTGGCGGAACTTTCGTATTCGTCACCCATGATCAGGCGGAAGCTCTGGCCCTGGCCAACAGGGTGGCGGTGATGAATGTGGGCCGAATAGTGCAGGAGGGAACGGCCGAAGCAATCTATTCGGAGCCCGAAACACAATTCGTTGCGAGTTTCGTGGGCGAAGCGAATATGCTGGACTGCGTGCGGGCAAACGCTCATGTGGACTTGGGGAACGATGTAAGATTCCGATCCGGGGCCCGATGGTCCAGTCATCCTGATAATTCGTCCGGAGGCGGTCAAGCTCCTGCCGGCAACGGGTAGCGCTGCGGCGATAAGGCTGCCCGGGACGATAAACGACATCGACTTCCTCGGGTCTTTCCTGCGCTACAAGGTCAAGCTCGACAGCGGGCATCTCATGCTCGTCCAGACGGAACGGAGCCTTCGAGCGGCTGTCGGTCGGCGCTACCGTGACAATGTCCTGGTCCCTCAACGACCACCGCGTGCTCTCGGAATGATCTCGAGGGGTCAAGCCAAGGCGTTTGTCCCGGTGCTTCCAGCGCTGGCGATTTTTGTCAGCCTGTTCGTGGCACCCTTTGCCTTCTTCTTCGCCATCAGTTTTTATCAATCCACCGTATTCGGAGTGACTTCCGCCTTCACCCTGGAAAACTACGCCGGTGTCGCGAAATCATACTGGAGCGTCATCCTGGCGACATTCGCGATTGGTCTGACCGTGGCCACGCTGGCCACCTCAATCGCCTTCAGCCTTGCCCATGTCGTTCGCTTCTCGGCGGGCCGCTACGGTCCCATCCTGCTCTTCATCGTCATGTCGACGATGTTCGGGGGATACTTGATAAAGGTATACGCATGGAAGACCATCCTCGGGAATGAGGGAATCTTGAACAGCAGCCTGCTCTGGCTCGGAATAATAGATAAGCCCCTCTCTCCATTTTTCTCTATAACTCGGGATCGGTGGTTATCGTCTTGCTGTATTTCCTGATGCCTCTGGCGACCCTGCCCATATACTCGTCGTTGCGGGGCGTGAGCGACATCACGCTGGAGGCCGTTCGCGATTTGGGTGGGCGGCCCTGGCAGGTGTTCAAGGACATCGTCCTTCCCCAATCGCGCCACGGTATCATCGTCGCCATGTCCTTTTGCTTTCTTATTGCCTCCGGAGATTTCGTTACTCCCTCTCTGGTCGGCGGTCCCGAGACCTACATGGCCGGCGTGTTCATCGATTTGCAGTTCATAGAGGCACTCAATTGGCCGCTGGCGTGGGCTCTTTCGTTTTCCGTTCTGGTGGTTGCTGCCGTGATCATATTCCTGATTCGCTCCCTGGTGATGATGGTGCACCCCCGATGGTAGGCTGGGTCCTGTGGTCGTGGACGGTTGCCCTTCTTGTGTTCATGATCGCCCCCATGGCGCTCGTTGTTCTGTTTCTCCTTTGGAAACAATCCGATGATCACCTTTCCCTTGGGAGGACTGACCCTGCATTGGTACCGTGACATCTTTGCCTTGCCGGCATTTCAGGGGGCTCTGCGAAACAGCGTGACGATCGCGGCGGTGGTGGGGATCGTGTCGACGGTGGTCGGTACCTCGGCAGCAATCGTTCTTCCAGAGTTCCGAGCCGCTGGGCGAACGCGGTCAACTTCGCTCTGTGCTTTCCCATCATGTTGCCGGGCCTCGTGATCGGGATCGCCCTGTTGTCGTTCTTCGTAAGCGTCGGGCTGCAGCTGAGCTTGCGCACGGTGATGCTCAGCCACATTGTGATGACGCAACCCTACGTCATTCTCGTGGTCTATGCCCGCATGGCGAATTTCGAGACTATACGCTGGTGGATAGCGCGCGGGATCTGGGGGCGGCGCCGTGGACGGCATTTCGGACCGTGACCTTACCGGTGATTCGAACGGCTGTGATTGGCGCGGCGTTATTGGCCACGACGCAGTCACTGGATGACTTCATCATCACCTTCTTTACCATCGGCGGAGGAAACACGCTGCCTACGCTGGTGTGGGGGATGGTGAGGACGACGTTGGACCCGCGGGTCAATGCGATCGCCACAGTCCTCATTTTCGGGACAATGTTCGCCACCGCCACTGCTCTACGCGCAACGCGCTACAGAGGCTGAGTTCACGGGGCGCGCTGATCTGCCCGCGACCATTTCCGCAAGGCCGCCACATCGTCGACGCAAGCGTCAAATACCTCCGAGCTGCGAGAGCGCAGCGGGAGCAGGGTATGGTTCCTGGTTCAGCTGCCATTCTCGTCGTCGAAGAAGAGGAAGCATTTCGCTACGTCGCGGGCAGGTGCTCCGCGAAGCAGGGCGCGATGTGTTGCTGGCCCCTGATCACCGCGTCGCCCTTCAAATCCTGGAGAGCCCTCGACGGACCGACCTGCTGATTACCAACATCGTGATGCTTGGCCATGTCAACGGCTTTGCCTTGGCCAGCATGACCGCCTACGAGGTCGAGACCGAGGAGGCGGTGGCAAGGTGCTTCGAAAGCAGCTATCGCTGGAGCGCTTGGTTATCGAGGTGGCGCTGGTGCTCGCCGAGAAGAACGATACTTCCGGCTAGAGCGGCGGCAGGGAACTTGCAGACTACAACGCTCATTGATCCCCCATGACGCCCTCCCGGAAGCTCGGCACGCCCGCGGCTCTGCCCGGGTTCTCCCGCCCGAGCTCGCCACCCTCACGGACAAGGCGCCGGCCGGCGATGACTGGATCCACGAGATCAAGCTGGACGGCTACCGCACGGCGGCCCGCATCGAGGCCGGCAAGGTGCGAATGCTCACCCGCAGCGGCCTCGATTGGACCGCGCGCTTCCGGCCGATCGCCGCGGCCCTGGCGGTCCCCAAGATCCGCGCCGCCTATCTGGACGGCGAGATCGCCGTGCTGGGCGAGGATGGCGTCACCAGCTTCGCGGCCTTGCAGGATGCGCTCTCGCGCGGCCAGGCGCGCGGCTGACCTATCACGTCTTCGATCTGCTGCATCTAGACGGCCGCGACCTCACCGGCCTGCCGCTGATCGAGCGCAAGGCCCTGCTGGCACCGCTAATCGCGCGCCTGCCCAAGGGGGGCCCGGTCCGCTACTCAGATCACGTGCGGGGTCAGGGGCCGAAGTTCTTCGCTCAGGCCTGCAAGCTCCATCTCGAAGGGATCGTCTCGAAGCGCGCGACCTCGCCGTACCGCTCGGGCCGAACCGACGCTTGGCGAAAGGTCAAATGCCTCAACCGGCAGGAGTTCGTCATCGGCGGCTGGATGGAATCGGACAAGCGCGGGCGGTCACTGCGGTCGTTGCTGCTGGGCTACTACGACAGAGGGCAAGCTGATATTCGCCGGCAAGGCCGGGACTGGCTTCGACCTGAAGACCGGCCACGACCTGGTCGCCCGGTTACGCAAGCTCGAGCGCGCCGATCCGCCCTTTGCCGCGGTCCCCCGCGCATATCAGCGTGGCTCCCGTTGGGCCGAGCCGCGGCTGGTGGCGGAGGTGGCCTTCACCACCTGGACCGCCGACCATCTCCTGCGCCATCCGAGCTTCGAGGGGCTGCGCGAGGACAAGCCGGCGCGGGAGGTTAAGCTGGAGCGGTCGCGCAAAAAGAGGAGCTGATAATTTCCGCGGTGAAGATCACTTCGGACCTCGCAACGGCCGCTCTCACCCTGCAATCCGTCACGAGAAACTTCGGCGTTCCCTGGACCAGGCAATCGCCTATGGCCTGACGCACGGATCAACCGCGCGGCAGCGCCATCTTTCCCGGAGATTTACGCGAAGTCGCTCAAGACGCTCATCGAAGGCTGGATCGGGGTCGAAGCCCGAATGGATCAAGGGCCGGCGATGGGCGAGCCGCCTGGTCCGCCTACCTGGGGGCCGAGCATGGGTACCAATTCGCCGCCTAGTTGGTGGCGTCCTGCCCCGGATGCGGCAGCGGCTTGAGATGCGCCACTACGATGGCGAGATCGCGACAATCGATCCAGCCGCCGCAGGCCGAGCATCGCTCGAGGGTGGCGACATCGAGGGCGTCGGGATCTGGCGCGCAATTATGTCGGCGATCGGGGAGCTGCAGCGTGGGCGAGGGCCGGACGAGGCGGTAAACAGATGACGAAGCGCGCCTGAGTTTCCGTCTTGTGGTGTCCGGGATATGGACGCACTAGCTCACTCGGCTTTGAGCGTCAAACTATAGGCCGAGGGCGGGCGGCAGACGATCAAAGTGTGGCCGCATTTTGGTGCCGCTCTATCTGCCAGGTATAGGCGATAGAGGGCGTCTGTGTCAGTTTGCTCCCGGCGCTGGCGGACTGGCGCGGGGGCAAGCAGGGCCCGGAAGCACGAAAGGCCGATGCTATGCGCACCGGCCGTAGATCCATGTCCGAGGGGGATGTGCTAGCGCAGTGATCTGGTCCCAAGGCTCACAGGAAAAACCTATGCGGAGCCCGAAGTTCCGCAAGTTTTGTTTTCAGTGGTTGCCGCGACGCTGGGCGACATTAAGTTGCGTCTGTCGGTTCCCGCGATTCAACCGATATTTGACGCTAGCTGTGGCTAACGAACAGAGGGCCTTGCGCCTATATCGTCGGAATTGCTCGCTAAGTCAGAGCCTTCAGTGGCCCCTTCATGTCTTGGAGGTAGCCACTCGAAACGCAATCGCGACAGTGTTGGAAGTCTGGGTTCGGTGCCAATTGGCCACATAGTGCCATGTGTGGACGGCGCCCCGTTGGCATGTGTGGACGGCGCCCCGTTGGCAAGGGTTTTCTTCACGTTTGCAGCTGGGTCGGTGCAGCCATGTGTTCGGCCTCCTTGCGCGGTTCTCGTGACCGCTGGCCATAATGCCCTCCGCGAATCAGGTCCCGGTCAAAACCCCGCATTCGACAATGCGCTGGCACTAGTGGGTTGTCCTGATCGCCGGATCGACCGGCACTGCATTACGTGCTGTTCGCCCTCCCAACCTTCATATCACGCCGCTTGCCGGCGTGACTTCGGTTACGCCGCAAGCGCGGCCGGTTCCTTGTAGCGTTCGCCCTTGACCATCATGGCCCAGGCCATTCTGGCGATCTTGTTGGCAAGTGCGATCGCGGCGACCTTGGTTGGCCGGCGAGCGCGCAATGCCGTAAGCCAGGGTCGCTTGGTGCCATGGATCTTGGCATAAC
>CAWDJB010000009.1:0-266376 GCA_963802505.1 uncultured Acidimicrobiales bacterium
CGACCTGAGCATCAGCCGCTCGGCTGCACGCGCGTCCAGAGCCTCCTGACGCGGTGGTGAGAGTCGATCAGCTGCGCGGCACCTCTGACCACGGCAGCTCCTTGTCAACACGCACGTCGCCGGGGAGCCCCAAGCACGCGCTCGCCGAGGACGTTCTTCGCGATCGCCGACGTGCCGCCACCGATGGTGCCGCCCAGTGAGGTCAACCACGCCTTTTGCGGGTTGGGCGGGCCTTCGCTGCTGCCGCCGAGCGACGAGCCACCCATGATGGTCGGCCGCACCATGTCGTAGTTGTCGATGAGCATGCCGTCGGCCCCCATGAGGTCGACGCCGAGCTCGTAGGTGCTGTACGACGCCCAGGTGTACGCGAGCTTGATCACCGAACCCTCGGGGCCGGGCGTGCCCTTGTCGCGCAGCTCCTGGGCGCGCAGCGTCGTGAGCCGGACGACTTCGTTCTCGATCCATTTCTGCGTCACTGCGTCGCGTCGCACCGGGTCGTCGTTGCCGTACTGGTGATACAGATCGAGCGCCATCCGCACGGCGCCGGTGCCGCGCGGCGCCTTCGCGAGATGCCCAACGCGGTGCGCTCGTTCATCAGCGTGGTGACCGCGACCCGCCATCCCTCGCCCACGTCGCCGATCCGCAGCGAGTCGGGCGTGCGGGCGTCGGTGAGGAACACCTCGTTGAACTCGGCCTCGCCGTTGATCTGGCGAAGCGGCCTCACCTCGATGCCGGGCTGACTCATGTCGATGAGGAAGTAGGTGAGCCCCTTGTGCTTCGGCTGATCGGGGTTCGTGCGCGCGAGCACCATTGCCCAGTCGGCCACATGCGCGAGCGTCGTCCACACCTTCTGGCCGTTGAACACCCACTCGTCGCCGTCGCGCTCGGCTCTCGTCGAGAGGGATGCGAGATCGGAGCCCGCGCCCGGCTCGGAGAACAGCTGGCACCAGATCTCGTCGCACGCGAAGCCCGGCCGCAGGAACCGCTGCTTCTGCTCCTCAGATCCCATGGCCACGATCGTCGGCCCGGCCATGCCGACCAACATGAAATTGACGTTGGTGTTGCGCGGCGCGCCGACTGCGCCGAGGCGAGAGTCGAGCCGCTCGGCGAGCTTCGGGTTGAGCCCGAGCCCCCCGTAGCCCACAGGGAAATGCACCCATGCCAGACCCGCGTCGAATTGTGCGGCCCAGAACTGATGCTTGTCTGTCGTCGCGGGAGGGTAGTCCTCGAGGAACCTGTCGATCGCTTCGTCGAGAAGCGCGATGTCACTCATGTCGTGAGGATCGTGACGGCCCCGACTCCCGGGGCGCCGTACACCTGCGTGTAGCCGACCTTGGGCGCGTTCGGGACCTGCCGTGGGCCGGCGTCACCTCGCAGCTGGAGCACGGTCTCGTAGACCTGCCGCATGCCCGATGCGCCGATCGGCTCTCCGTTCGCGATGAGGCCGCCGTCGGTGTTGATCGGCAGCCTCCCGCCGATCTCGGTCTCGCCGGCCTGGATCATCCACTCCTGCTCGCCATCCGCGCAGAGCTGGTTCTCGGCCATGTGCATGATCTCCGCGCCGGGCTCGCTGTCTTGCAGCTGGGCGATGTCGATGTCTTCCGGGCCGAGTCCAGCCATCTCGTAAGCCGCGAGCGACGCGTCGACGGTCGGCGCGTGTCGCCGGTCGAGAGCGAGTGAGGGGCTCATGACCTCGAACGCACCGAACTGTCGGGTCTTCAGACCGACGCCCCGGAGGTAGATCGGGCGGTCGGTGAAGTGGTGCGCTTGGTCAGCCCGACACAGCACGACCGCGGCCGCACCTTCGTCAGGGGAGCAGAACATGTACTGGGTCAGTGGCCAGTTCAGCATCGTCGACTCGAGGATCTGCTCCTCGGTGAACGGCGTGCGGCGCCACGCGTTGGGGTTCAGCGAGCCGTTTCGGTACGCCTTCGCCGCGACCTTCGCGAGCGTGTTCTGGGTGATGTCGTGCTCGTGCATGTAACGGACGAGCTTCATCGCGAAGAACTGCGTGGTGACCATGAAGCCGGCCTCGCCGTACCAGGACGGCAGACCGATGGTTCCTGCGTCGGCGTTGAAGTGGCCGCGGGGATGCTTGTCGAACCCGACCGCGAGGCCGAGGTCGAACGCGCCGGCACCGATGGTGTGGGCCGCGACCGAAAGGGCCGACCCGGCCGTGGCGCAGCCGTTCGCCACGTTCACGAACGGGAGGCCGGTCATCCCCAGGTCATTGACGAGCGTGTCGGCGGAACCGACGTCTTGGTGGCCGAGCGTGGCGCCCATGCTCCCGCCGTAGGCGAACTGGATGTCCTTCCACGCGACACCGGCGTCGGCGAGCGCGGCACGAACCGCCACCGCACCCATCTGGTCGCCGGTGACCCCGGGGAATCGGCCGAACGGATGGATCCCGATGCCAACGATTGCGACGTCCATCAGGAGGTCCCTTCGCTCGCGACTGGCTGGAACGCGTACATCATCACCTCGCGTCCCGCTTCGTCGTGGCGAAGCGGGAACAGGGTCAGCTCCATCTCCATGTCGATGTGCACCGATTCAGGGTCGCAGCCGATCAGGCGACCCTCGACCCGCACCTGCTCGGGGAGCTCGACATAGCCCAGGAGATACGGGGCGAACGGCTCGTCGGTCGGATCGACGTGGTAGGGCTCCTTGGGCATGAAACCCTGCGTGGTCCACGTGTAGAGGGTCCCGCGACGGTGGAGGGGTTCGTCTCGCATGTCGGCCGCCCCGCACCACGCGCAGCCGCTCTGACGAGGGAACGTGACGACTCCGCACGCGCCGCAACGACTCCCGATGAGCTGAGGCTCCGCGCCCTCGGTGAAGAGGTCGGGTGCGATCGGCACCTGTTCCGTGCCCACGACCGTATCGCTCAAGGATTGCGCCTCCTTTCGCCGGGTGAACGAACGTTAACCCAGTCGATCGGGAGCGCGACTCGTCCCTCAGACACGCCGGGGTCGGAATGGTTACCGGGGCATCGGGTGGAGCTGGCGGATCTGATCCGCCGAGATGGTGGCCGTTTGCGCCTGCGCGCTCGCCTGCGCCTGCGCGCTGACGGCGGCCGGCGCGGTGGGCTCGGGATCAGGGGCCGGCTGGCACTCTGCATCGGCTGAGTTGCCCACGACCCGCGCCGGCAGCGTGCCGTCGGTGAGGTAGGCGGCAACGGCGTCGTCCACACACGGAACTCCGCCGAACAGGCTGTTGGCGTGGTTCGTTCCGCCAACGGTGGCGATGAGCGACGAGTTCGGGAAGAGCTGGCGCACTTCGAGGCTGCCCGGGAACGGCGTGGCCGCGTCGAGCGTCTCGTCGAGGAGCAGGATCCCGGGTACCGCAGATCCATCGACGTTCACCGGTTGACCCGACGGTGCGAACCAGAACGCGCACGGAGCGTTGAACCAGGCGTTGGCCCACGTGAGGAAGGGTGCGGTGCGAGCGACGCGGGTGTTGTCGACATGCCACGTCAGCCAGTTCCGCGGCCAGCGGGCGTCGGTGCACTCTGTGGCGAGGTACATGGCGTAGCCGTTGTCGTCGCCGGGAGTGTCCTGGCCGAGATAGAGGTCGGTCGCCGGACCGGGATCCCCGTTGTTGACGAACGCGGTGAACGCCGCGGCAGTGTCGGGCCACAGGAACTGCACGTAGCCCGCGCCGAGGAATGCGTCGGCCCATTCAGACGCACCGAGCTGGCCCTGCGGGTTCGCAGCGAGGGAGTTGAGCGCTGCGTAGTACTTCGCCGACACGTCCGCACCGGTCGTGCCGAGGTGGTAGGCGTCATCGTGCAGCGCGACCCAGTCGAAGAACTTGTTGATGGTGATCTCGAAGGCGGGGTCCTGGTCGAGGTTGGCTTGGTACCAGACCGTGCGCGGATCGACGTTCGAGTCGAGCACCATGCGCCGCACCAGATCCGGATGGAGGGTGGCGTACACCTGACCCAGATAGGTGCCGTACGAGAAGCCGTAGAAGTTCATCTTGTCCGCGCCGAGCGACTGACGGATGGCGTCCATGTCGGCGACCGTGTCGGTGGTCTTCAGATGCCCGAGCAGCAAGCCACCGTTACGCGCGCAGTCGATCGCGTACTTCGCGGACTTGACCAGCCAGGCGAACTCGATGCGCACCGTCGCAGGGTCGTAGGGCGGTCGAGGACCGGCCGTGTAGTTGGGGTCACAGCTGAGGGCAGGGACGCTGTCGCCCACCCCGCGTGGATCGAAGCCGATCCAGTCGTAGGTCGAGCCGACGTCGCCGGGCACGAAGGCGCCGAGGATGCTGTAGATCTGCCCCGAACCGCCGGGACCCCCGGGGTTGACGAGCATGATCCCCTGGTAGTCCTCGTCGGGCGATGTGTGCACGACCCGAGAGACCGCGAGCTGGATCTTCGCGCCGGACGGTCGCGCATAGTCGAGCGGCACGCTGAGCATCCCGCACTCAGCCCCGAAGTTGACCAGCGTGGGGTTCGTGCACTCGCCCCACGTGATGCTGCCGACCCCCGTGCCTGAGCTCGTGACCTCCTGAGCCGATGCTGCAGACGTGTACGCGGGCACAAACGTCGCGATGACCCCGAGCACCATCCCGATCGAAACCAACCGACGTCGCATGGTTCCTCCCCACGTTCGTCCTGGCGCGCGGAAACAGTCGGTGTGACGTTGCCGGGACGATCGAGGTCTAAACGCGGAGTTCTGTCGCGTCAGGCGGTGCCGGGACGGAACGTGCCGAAGCACCACACGTTGCCCTCCGGGTCGCGGGCCGCGAACTCGCGCGAGCCGTACTCCTGGTCGGTGAGCTCCATCACTATCTCCGCGCCCGCGCCCACAGCCCGTGCGTGGATCGCATCGGGATCATCGATCGCGGCGTAGACCGCAGTCGGCCCGAGGTCGAACACGCTGCCGCTCTCGGCCTTGGGCCCGAACCCGATCGTGCAGCCGTCGAGCGTGGTCTCGACGTAGACGATGTTCCCATCGGGATCGCGATACGCCTCGCGCTCGACGAAGCCGAACGCATCCTGCAGGAACTGCGACGCCTTCTCGGGATCGGAGTAGTGGAGCACGGGACTGATCGACGCGGTCACGATCGACCTCCTTCACCGCTGGCGCGGTTCCTTGTTGCAAAGTGCGCCAATTCTGGCGCGTTCTGCAACAAGGAACGATGGGGGGAGGACGTGAACCCGGTCTGGTGACTACGTTCCACGACCATGCCGCTCTACTCGTTCGAAGGAAAGTCGCCCACCGTCGCGCCTGACGCGTTCGTCGCTCCGACGGCAACGCTGATCGGCGATGTGACTGTCGAGTCCGGCGCATCCGTCTGGTACGGCGTCGTGATACGCGCGGACTTCTCGCCGGTCATCATCCGGCGCGGTGCAAATGTCCAGGACAACTCGCTGCTCCACGGTCCACCCGACATGCCCACCGAGATCGGGCCCGGGGCAACGGTGGCCCACCTGTGCTGCGTCCACGGTGCGACGATCGGCGAGGAGGCCCTCATCGCGAACGGCACCACCGTGCTCGACGGCGCCAAGGTGGGAGCGCGCACGCTCGTTGCGGCTCACTCTCTGGTGGCCGCGAACGCCGACATCCCAGCGGGCGTCCTCGCGGCGGGTTCACCCGCAGTGGTGAAGCGAGAGCTCGCGGGCACACCCGCTGAGTTCTGGGTTCAGACGAACCCTCGCGCGTACGCCGACCTCGCGGTTCGTCACCGCAACGGCATCGCGCTCGTCGAGTAGCGCGTCACACGCGACGCGTGACGGCTTTCGCACCTCGCGTGGCGATCCTTTCGCGCGCCGCGGTCGTATCACTCGGCACGTGGCAGAGAAGCGGTGGTGTGGGGGAGCCCGCTGCATCGATCGCTGCGAAGTAGCGGAACCGACTTCGGTCGGTCGACAGCGATTGGAGAGACATGAAGCGATTCGGATCGAAGCACGCGCGCCCCCGAACGATCCCCCTGTTGGCGGTCGCGCCCTTGTTTGGCGCAGGGACAATGGTGTTCGTTGCGTCGACGGCAGGGCCGGCCGCCGCACAGTCGACCCCAGGAGTATCGGCGGTGTCGGCGTTCGGCGTCCTTGCGGTCGTCGGTGACGCACAGGACAACACCATCGTGATCAGCCGTGACGCAGCCGGACGGATCCTCGTGAACAACGGCGACGTCCGCGTCATCGGATCGACGCCGACGGTCGCAAACACACGAACGATCGCGGTCGTCGGCAGTGGTGGCAACGACACCATCACGCTCGACGAGGTGAACGGTGCACTTCCACGAGCAACGCTCATCGGCGGCACGGGTGACGACACTCTGACCGGTGGCTCGGGGAACGACCAGCTCATCGGGCAGGCCGGCGCGGACACGCTCCTCGGCAAAGGCGGGACCGACCAGCTCTTCGGCGGTGCCGACAACGACACGCTCACCGGCGGCGACGCCGACGATCAGGCATTCGGCGATGCGGGCGACGACCTCATGATCTGGAACCCGGGAGACGACACCGACCTGAACGAAGGCGGTGACGGCGTCGATACCGTGCAGGTCAACGGAGGCAATGGTGCCGAGGCGTTCAGCGCAGCTGCCAACGGCACGCGTGTGCGCTTCGACCGAGTGAATCCCGCCCCGTTCAGCGTCGACATCGGCACGTCGGAGAAGCTCGTGCTCAACGCCAACGGCGGCGACGACTCGTTCGCCGCAACGGGGGACCTCGCGACCCTCATCGCCATCACCGTCGACGGCGGCGATGGCAATGACACGATCCTCGGCAGCAACGGCGCCGACCGTCTCCTCGGCGGAGCGGGCGACGACTTCGTCGACGGAAACCAAGGCGCGGACACCGGAGTACTTGGAGCAGGCGACGACGTCTTCCAGTGGGATCCCGGTGACGGCAGTGACGTCGTCGAGGGTCAAGACGGCGTGGACGAGATGTTGTTCAACGGCGCCAACATCGCCGAGAACTTCGACGTCTCGGCCAACGGTCAGCGAGTGCGGTTCTTCCGCAACATCGGCAACATCACGATGGACACGGCCGGCGTCGAGAACATCGCCGTCAACGCCCTCGGTGGTGCCGACAACGTTGTGGTGAACGACATGACCGGCACCGATCTCACCGACGTGGACGTCGACCTCGCGCAGGTGCCGGGTAGCGGCGTCGACGACGGCCAGCCCGACAACGTCACGGTGAACGGCACCGCAGGCAGCGATGTCGCCATCGTGGGGCAGCAAGGCGCGGACCTTCAGGTCGTGAACCTGAAGCCGACCGTGACCGTCTCGGCCTCGAGCCCTGTGAACGATCACCTCATCGTCGCTGCACTCGACGGTGACGACGTGGTCGACGCCTCTGGCGTCAGCGGTGCCTCAGCGCTGCTCTCGTTCGACGGCGGCAACGGCGACGACGTGCTGATCGGTGGGCCCGGCGACGACACCCTGAGCGGCGGTGCAGGCGACGACGTGCTCATCGGCGGCGATGGCACCGACACCCTCAACGGTGGACCCGGCGACGACACGCTCATCGAGGGCGAGAACAACACCGACGGCCTGGTCGAAGATGCGAGCTGGCTCGCCGACCACACGCATCTCGTCAACGGCACGACCGTGCTCGACGTCGGTGCCAAGAGCTACACGCTCCCGGTGGCCGATCTCGTGGCGTGATTCGCAGAGGGGGCACCGGGCGCAGCGCGCTCGGTGCCCCTCTTGCGCGTCCTCGTCCGCTCAGCCGGGAGGTCGTGGGAGCACCACGCGCATGACCGTTCCCCTCGGTGTGGAGTGGATCGTGATCTCCCCGTGGTGCATGTCGTGCACGATCTTGTGCGCGATGTCGAGGCCGAGCCCCGTGCCCTTGCCCACGTCCTTCGTGGTGAACCACGGCTCGAAGGCGCGGCTCTGCACGTAGGGCGGCATGCCCGGGCCCGTGTCGCCCACCTCGACCACGAGGCCTTCGGGTTCGGCGCGGGTGGTCAGGGTGAGGGTGCCGGTGCCGTCCATGGCATCGATCGCGTTGTCGATGAGGATGGTCCAGACCTGGTTCAGGGCGCCGGGGCTCGCGAACACTCGGGGAGCGTCGGCGGCGAAGCTCCGCACGACCGAGACGCGGTCGAGCTTGGCTCGCAACATCACGAGTGTGCTCTCGATGCCCTCGGTCACGTCCGCCGTCTGCATCGACGGTCGGTCCATCTGCGAGTACGACTTGGCGGCGTCGATGAGCTCGGACACGCGACCCGTCGAGCTCTTCATCTCGGTGAGCAGCGCTTGGCTCGCGAAGGTCGTTGCCACCCACTCGAGGCCCGGCTCGAGGGCGCCGTCGAGGATCTGCGCGGCGCGCTCACACCAGGCCGTGTCGACCCCCGCGACGGCGAGGGCCGGCGCGATCTTCCACGCAGCGCTCACGCCGTGTGCTTCGAGCCAGTCGGACAGGGCCTCCTCAGCGTCTGCCACCGCGATCGGGTCGCGCACGGCCGCGGCCCCATCGACCTCGCGGCGCAACGCGTCGATCGCCACGAACCGCTCCGACGACAGGGAAAGCTCGGACAGACGTACGAGCGACGACAGCATCGCGTCGCACGTCGCGCTCAACGAGTCGACGGACCGCGCCGCGGCCGAGGCGGGGTTGTTGATCTCGTGCGCGAGCCGTGCCGACATCTCGCCGAGCTTGATCAGCTCCTCGCGCTGCCGCGAAAGCGTGTCCATGCTGCGCACTGTCTGGAAAAAGCCCCTGATCATGTGCACGCCGAAGGGCGTCCACTCGCCCGCGAGCCGAGCGAGCTCGGTGGCCGGCACCTTCAACACGTGCCCTGCGACCTCGCCGCGGCCGGTTGCCAAGTAGCTCGCGTCGGCCCACGCTTGGAAGCCGCCGGCCCACTGCCCGGGGTTCTCCATCACCGTCATCACGACGGGCTCGGCCCTTCCCGCCCGGCGCACGATCTGGATCTTGCCGTCGAGCAGCACCCACCAGAAGGCGGCTGGGTCGCCCTCCTTGAAGAGCTCCTCGTTGGCGTCGAACGCGACCTTCTCGCTGGCGGTGGCGAGGTCGGCGACCTGGGCGTCGGTCAACCCGTCGAAGAGGAAGATCGGGCGCAGCTCGTCGGCGAGCATCAGATCGTCGCCAGGTAACGGTGCACGAGGTGCACGGACATCGCTCCTTCGCCGACGGCCGACGCGACTCGCTTCATCGAATCGAAGCGCACGTCACCGGCGGCGAACACACCGGGGATGCTCGTCTCGAGCATGAAGGGGATGCGGTCGAGCGGCCACTGGGGTGATCCCTTGCCGTGGGGCAGGTCGCGTCCGGTCATCACGAAGCCCTTCTCGTCGCGAGCGACGCCGTCGCCGAGCCAGTCGGTGCGGGGGGTGGCGCCGATGAACACGAACAACCAGTTCGTGTCGACGTCGCCTTTGGTGTCGTCGCTGTGATCGAGGAGGGTCAGGCCTTCGAGATGTTCGGCGCCGGCGCCGGCCACGACCTCGGTCTGCAGTCGCACCTCCACGTTCGGTGTGTTCCTGATCTGCTCGACGAGGTAGTGGGACATGCTGGCCTCGAGTGTCTGGCCGCGCACGAGCAACACCACTCGTCGCGCGTAGCGAGCGAGGTTGACCACCGCCTGTCCCGCAGAGTTCGCCGCGCCGATGACATACACGTCGTCGCCCTCGCACGCGGCGAACTGCGATGCGCTCGCTCCGTAGTACACGCCCCGTCCGGTGAGCTCACTCACGCCGGGTGCCTCGAGACGTCGGTACGACACCCCCGAGGCGACGAGGAGCGCTCGGGCTTCGATCTCGGTGCCGTCCGCAAATCGCACCGCCCGCACCGGCCCGCGCGCCTCGAACCCGACCACCTCACGGGCGAGCACCACCTCGGCCTCGAACCGCCGGACCTGGTCCATCGCCCGTGCCGCGAGGTCCGCACCCGAGAGCCCTTTCGGGAACCCGAGGTAGTTCTCGATGGCTGCGCTCTGACCGGCCTGACCGCCGGGCGCGTGACCTTCGATCAGCACGACGTCCAGGCCCTCCGACGCGGCGTAGACGGCGGCGGCCAGCCCTGCCGGACCGCCGCCGACGATGGAGAGGTCATAGAGCGGCTTCTCTGCACTGGTGCGCAGCCCGAGCGCATCGGCCACGTCGAGAGGCGTCGGTGCGCGCAGCGTCTCGCCATCAGTGATGAGGACGAGAGGCAGATCGGTCGGCACCGCGTGCGCCAGGTCGTGCAGCCGCCGCGCCTCTTCGTCGCGCTCGAGATCCCACCATGCGTAGGGCACGTAGTTCCGCGTGAGGAAGGTCTTCAGCTCGTGGCTGCGGTCGGACCACCGGTGGCCCACGATCGTGACCGGCGGACGGTCGCCGCGACGGTCTCGTCGCCAGTCCTGGAGCAAGTCGTCGATGACGGGGTAGAGCTTCTCGTCGGGCGGATCCCACGGCTTCATGAGGTAGCGATCGAGGTGTATGTCGTTGATCGCACGAATCGCCACGTCGGTGTCCGCGTACGCGGTGAGCAGCACGAGCTTCGCCTCGGGCGCTTCGCGCTTCGCGCGTTCCAGCAGCTCGATCCCGGTCACGCCGGGCATGCGCTGGTCGGAGATGATCATCGCGACGGGCTGACCGCGCAGCGCATACCTCGCGAGCCGCTGGAGCGCCGGCGGAGCGGACGGCATCGCGACGATCTGGAATTCCTCGGCGAAGCGGGCCTGCAGGTCTCGTGTCACGGCGGCGAGCACGGCAGGGTCGTCGTCGACCGTCATCATCACCGGCTTCGCCAACCCGCCCTCCTCGTCCTGGCGGGATCGAGGCTAGGCGGTCTCCCGAGGCCGTTGAGGCGTCGACGCCTCAGGCCGCTCCCTCGACGGGCGTGGACGTCAACCGCCAGTAGGTCGAGCCTGCGGACGCTCCGACCGTCGAGAGGTTCTCGACATGACCTGCGAGCTGGAGGAGCTCGAGCATCGGCACGACGTGGCGGCTGAGCGGTTCGAGTGGTCCGAATCCTTCCGCCGCCAAGGCGAGTGCGACGACGCGCGGATGCACCCACTCGCCCTTCACGATGCGCAGCTCACCCTCTGCCGGGTCGAGCCATGCACGGCCCTGCAACACATCGAGGATTCCGGTCTCCAACCGTCGCCCGGAGAACGCATCCACCCGACGTGGTTTCCCGAGCCGACCGCGGCCCAAACCGAGAAAAAGAAAGTGGCCGACCCTCTCGGGTCGGCCACCTCGCTCAGAGTCGGACGCTCAGAGTCAGACGCTCAGCGTCAGACCGTGTGGCGTGAACGGAAGATGCTGTATCCGCCGGGGCCCACGAGGCAGGCAACCACCAGAAGGATCAGACCGAACAGGATCTGCCCCTGGATCAGCTGCACGACGCCGACGATGGCGATGACAGCGGCGATGATGAAGAGCAACATTGAGGGTCTCCTCGTCGTTGATGTTTCGTGCAGCAAGACGCTGACGGCCAGGCTGTACCCACAAGCGAGACACCCCACACGTGCCGTTCTACGCTCGGTGCATGTTGCTCAGCGGCATCAACCACGTGGCCACGCTCACGAATGACACCGATCGCCTCCACGCGTTCTACAAAGAGGTCTTCGACGCGCGGGTCGTCACGGACAACCCGACGGCGCCGGAGGGAGAGGGCTTCCGCATGTCCATCGTCGACATCGGTGACGGCACCATGCTCAACGTCTTCGACATCCAGGGAAACACCGAGGCCGGCCGCCAGGTGCCGATGTTCGGCCGTGGCCGGATCGACCACATCGGCCTCCGGGCGAAGGACATGGCGGCGTTCGAGGAGATCCGGCGTCGCTTGATGGAGCGGGGCGCAGCCGACGACTTCGTCACCGACTTCGGCGAGTCGTACTCCGTGTTCTTCCGTGACCCCGATGGCCTCGAGGGTGAGGTGTTGGTCGACAACCCCGACGCTGTCGCGGGGACGCACAATCCCCCCGGAACGAGGGCCGCTCGGTTCGTCTGAGACGGCTCCCGCCGGCTAGCGCGCCAGCCTCAGCCGATCGGCAGGTGCCTGGAGCACGATCATCGAGTGCTCCGCGACCGAGATCTGCGCTCCCGGTCCCAGCTCGTCTGCGTCCGCCTCGATCGCGTCGTTTGCCGTATCCAGAGCGATCGTCCAACCGTCGCCGAACCGCGCGTCGGGGACGGTGAACGACACCGGCTCGGAGTGGGCGTTCAGCATCAGGAGGAAAGAGTCGTCGTTGATCGGCTCGCCTCGACGATCGAGGTCGACCGTGCTCCCGTTGAGGTAGACGGCGAGCGACTTGGCGTTCCCTTCGTCCCATTGCTCGTCGGTCATCTCTGTCGCATCGGGTGAGAGCCACGCGATGTCGGTGATGCCGCTGCCGCGCAGCGGGCGTCCTTGGAAGAACCGGCTGCGGCGGAATGCCGGATGAGCCCGCCGGAACGCAACCAACCGTTGGGCGAACGCGAGCAGCTCGGTGTCGACCTTCTCCCAGCTCGTCCAGCTGATCGTGTTGTCCTGGCAGTACGCGTTGTTGTTGCCCTTCTGCGTGCGACCGAGCTCGTCGCCCCCGAGAAGCATCGGCACGCCTTGGGAGAGCAGCAGCGTCGCCATGAGGTTTCGCTGCTGGCGATGTCGCAGCGCCCAGATCGACTCGTCGTCGGTGCTGCCTTCCGCTCCGCAGTTCCACGATCGGTTGTGATCCTCACCGTCGCGGCCGTCCTCACCGTTGGCGAGGTTGTGCTTCTCGTTGAAGCTCACAAGGTCGCGGAGTGTGAAGCCGTCGTGCGCGGTGACGAAGTTGATGCTCGCGTGCGGACGCCTGCTGTCGCCCTGGTAGAGGTCGCTCGATCCCGTCAGTCGGTACGCGAGCTCACCGAGCCGGCCGCCCTCGCCTCGCCAGTAATCGCGGACGTCGTCGCGATAGCGACCGTTCCACTCCGCCCACTGGGGTGGGAAGTTGCCGACCTGATAGCCACCCTCGCCGACGTCCCACGGTTCGGCGATGAGCTTCACCCGGCTCAGGATCGGATCTTGCTGGATGATGTCGAAGAACGCCGACAGCCGATCCACCTCGTGCAGCTCGCGGGCGAGCGCCGCGGCGAGGTCGAACCGGAAGCCATCCACGTGCATCTCGGTGACCCAGTACCGAAGGCTGTCCATCACCAGCTGCAAGGTGAAGGGGTTGCGCATGTTCAGGCTGTTGCCCGTGCCCGTGTAGTCCATGTAGTAGCGGTGCTCGCCGGGAACGAGTCGGTAGTACGACGGGTTGTCGATCCCCCTCATCGACAGGGTCGGGCCGTACTGGTTCCCCTCTGCGGTGTGGTTGTAGACGACGTCGAGGATCACCTCGATGCCCGCCTGGTGAAGCGTCATCACCATCTCTTTGAACTCGCGCACCTGCTGCCCGCGTTGCGACGACGCGTACTCGTTGTGAGGGGCGAAGAAGCCGATCGAGTTGTAACCCCAGTAGTTGCGCAGCCCCTGGTCGAGAAGGTGCTTGTCGTGGATGAACTGATGCACGGGCAACAGCTCGAGCGCCGTCACGCCGAGCGCCTGGAGATGGCCGACGAACGCGGGGTCGGCGATGCCGAGGTACGTGCCCCGGCGCTCCGGCGCGATGTCGGGATGACATTGCGTGGCGCCCTTCACGTGCGCCTCGTAGATCACCAGGTCGCGCCACGGCGTGCGCAGCAGGCGGTCGCCCTCCCAGCTGAACACCTCGTCGACGACCACGGCCTTCGGGACGAACGGCGCGCTGTCGTCGTCGTTGCGGACGTCGGGTCCTTCAGCGAAGGGATACCCGAACACGGCTTCGTTCCAGTTGACGTCGCCCTCGATGGCGCGGGCGTAGGGATCGAGAAGCAGCTTGTTGGGGTTGGCGCGGAGGCCCTGCTCGGGATCGAACGGACCGCTGACCCGGAGCCCGTAGCGGGTACCCGGCACGACCTCGGGGAGGTATCCGTGCCACACGTCACCGGAGCGCTCGGGGAGCGCGGTGCGCTGTTCGTTTCCGTCGTCGTCGAAGAGGCAGACCTCGACCCGCTCGGCCGACGACGAGTAGACGGCCACGTTCACCCCGCCGCCGTCGTAGGTCACACCGAGCGGCGCAGGCGCGCCGGGCCACACCTGCATGCCCCCTCCTGGTCACGTCGCGGTCCGCGGCGCCCGGTTCCTTCCTCGCGGGATCTTCGTCTAAACCGCATCATGACGCTTGACCGTGTCGCCGCCGCGGAAATCGGGTAGTCCGTCCCTCATGGCACGACGGCCGGTCACGGCGAGCTACCGGCTGCAGCTGCGGCCGTCGTTCACCTTCGACGACGCGGCAGCAGTCGCTCCCTACCTGGCCGATCTCGGCCACAGCCACGTCTACACGTCGCCGTTTCTTGCAGCGGCGGCGGGGAGTGAGCACGGCTACGACGTGGTCGACCCGACCAGGGTGCGCGAAGACCTCGGCGGTGCCGCGGGGTTCGATCGCTTCGTGACGGCACTGCAGGCGAACGGCCTCGGCCTGATCGTCGACGTCGTGCCTCACCACATGTCGATCCAGGGATCGGAGAATCGCTGGTGGTGGGAGGTGCTCACGTTCGGCCAGCGAGCGCCGACGGCGGCCTGGTTCGACATCGACTGGCACAGCGATGACGAGCGGTCGTGGTCTCGGATCGTCCTGCCGGTGCTCGGCGACCATTACGGACGCTCGCTGGAGGACGGCACGATCCGGTTGGCGCGTCGCGAAGACGGTGCCTTCGTCGTGTGTGCCCATGACCTCGAGCTACCGGTTGCACCGTCGTCGATCGCTCGATTCCTTCACGATGCCGCCGGTGCGCTCGGCCACACCCGGTTGGCGTTCCTCGCCGACGTCCTCCGCACCGCCGACGTGGCCGGGTCGAGGGAGGCGCTGGCGCTGCTGAGTGAAGTCGAACGCGACGACCCGAGAGTCACAGCGGAGATCGACAAGGCGATGGCACGCGTCAACGGCGACGCCGACGCGCTCGATGCCATCGTCGATGCGCAGCACTACCGCCTGGCGCGATGGACCATCGCCGCCTACGAGCTCGACTACCGCCGGTTCTTCGACGTGAACTCACTCATCGCGCTGCGGAGCGAGCGGGAGGATGTCTTCGCGGCGACGCACGCGCTGGTGGTCGGTTGGGCGCGCGACGGCATCGTCGATGGCCTCCGGATCGACCACATCGACGGGCTCCGCGATCCGGCCGCGTATCTCAGCCGTCTTCGCGATGAGGTCGGGCCCGACGTGCTCTTGCTCGTCGAGAAGATCCTGACCGGACAGGAGGCGTTGCCGGAGTGGCCCGTGCAGGGGACGACCGGCTACGAGACTCTCGCGACGATCGGGCGAGTGCTGGTCGATGCCGAAGGCGCGGAGTCGCTCCGCTCCGCCTATGTCGAGTTCGCGGAACGGCCCGATCGCTACGCCGCGGTCGCGCAGGAGAAGCGTCGCCTCGTGCTCCGGTCCGTGCTGGCGAGCGACGTCGAGCGGCTCACCTCGTTGCTCGTGCAGATCTGCGCTCATCGCCGCCAGTCGCGCGACTTCACTCGGGTCGAGCTGCGAGAAGCCCTCCGCGAGGTGCTGACCCACGCGCCGGCGTACCGGAGCTACGTGGCGGTCAGAGAGGACGGCGTCGAGCGGACGCTCAACGACCTGAACTACGTCGACCTCGCGATCGCCCGCGCCCGTGAGGCGCGTGCGGACCTCGACGGCGATCTCTTCGACCTCCTCCGGGCGATCCTGCTCGGTGAGCTCGGGCTGCCCGAGGCCGTGGAGCTCGCGCTGCGCGCGCAGCAGCTGAGTGGATCGGTCGTGGCAAAGGGCGACGAGGATGCTGCCCACTACTCATGGGGTCCGCTGCTCTCGGCCAACGAGGTCGGCTCTGACCCTGATCATCCGGCGATCTCTCCGGCCGACTTCCACGCGGCGATGCGCCGGCGCGTCGAACACTCGCCCGGCGGCATGGTGACGACGGCGACCCACGACACGAAGCGCAGCGAGGATGTTCGGGCGCGCCTTGCCGTCCTCTCGGAGGTGCCCGACCGCTGGATCCAGTCGGTGCAGCAGTGGTGGGCGGCGTCGGCACCGTGGCGTGACGAGGAAGTCGACGCGGCGATGGCCTGGTTCGTGTTCGAGACCCTCGCGGGCGCGTTTCCGCTGCCCCTCGAACGCGCCTCGGAGTACATCCGCAAGGCCATGCGCGAGGCGAAGGACCACACGAGCTGGGTGGCTCCGGACGACGCCTACGAATCGGCCGTCGAAGGCTTCGTCGCGCTGCTCACGAAGGATCCGGAGCTCACGGCGGCGATGGGTGAGCTCGTCGCCGACATCGACAGCGCCGGCCGCACGAACTCACTCACACAGGTGACGCTTCGACTGACGCTGCCAGGCTTTCCGGACACCTACCAAGGCACCGAGCTGTGGGACGACAGCCTCGTCGACCCGGACAACCGCCGGGCGGTCGACTTCGCCCTCCGCCGTCGGATGCTCGACCGTGCCCGCCAGACCTCGGCTGCCGACGCATGGCGCACCGAGCGGGACTCGGGTCTCCCGAAGCTCTTCCTCGTCGACCGGCTGCTGCATCTCCGGCAGCGTCGTGCTGATGCATTCGGTCCGTCCGGAACGTACGAGCCCCTCGATGTCAGTGACGAGCACGCGGTCGCGTACCTCCGTGGTGATGTCATTGCCGTGGTCGTTCCGCGTCTGACGAGAACCCTCGACGAGCACGCTCGGGTCGCGCTGCCGGCGGGCGAATGGCGCGATGTGATCGGCGACCGGACGCACGTGTCCGACGGTTCGGTGCCGCTGTCGCAGCTCCTCTCGGGGTTGCCCGTTGCAGTGCTCGAGCGATGAGGCGGCCGCACCCGTCCGACCGCGTCGAAGTGTGGGCGCCGAGAGCAAGCGTGGTCGAGCTGCTCGTCGGTGACTCGGCCCGCAAGCTCGAGCGCGACGATCACGGATGGTTCGCGTCCGAGCCGCTTCCGTTCGGCACCGACTACCTCGTGCGGGTCGACGGGGGAGTTGGCCGCCCCGACCCCTGCTCGCGCTGGCAGCCACACGGTGTCCACGGACCCTCGCGGCTGTGGGACCCCGCGAGCTTCGCGTGGACCGACCGTCATTGGCGCGGCGTCGATCTTCCCGGATCGGTGATCTACGAGCTGCACGTGGGCACGTTTGCCGAAGACTCGACCTTCGACGGCGTCGTCGCCCACCTCGATCACCTCGCCGAGCTCGGCGTGTCGATCGTGGAGCTCATGCCGGTCGCGGAGTTCGCCGGGACGCGGGGCTGGGGCTACGACGGTGTCGGGCTGTTCGCTCCGCATCACGCCTATGGCGGGCCCGACGGTCTGGACCGCCTGGTCGATGCCGCACACGAGCGCGGGCTCGCCGTGATGCTCGACGTCGTCTACAACCACCTCGGCCCGGAGGGGAACTACCTCGCCGAGTTCGGTCCCTACTTCTCGGACGTGCACCGCACGCCGTGGGGCGCCGCCGTGAACCTCGACGGCCCTGACAGCTCGGAGGTGCGCCGGTTTCTGGTCGAGAACGCGTGCTACTGGCTCGCCGACCATCACATCGACGGCCTTCGCCTCGACGCGGTGCACGCGCTCGTGGACCACAGCGCCGAGCACTTCCTCGTCGAGCTGAGCCGTGAGGTCGACGCGCTCGCCGCGCAGCTCGGCCGGCGCCTGCTCCTGGTCGCCGAGAGCGAGACCAACGATCCCATGCTCACGATGTCGCGCGATGCGAACGGTGTCGGGCTGACCGGTCAATGGTCAGACGATGTGCACCACGCGATCCACACCGCGCTGACCGACGAACGCATTGGCTACTACGAGCCGTACGACGGGCTCCGCGATGTCGCCGATGCCATGCAGCACGCCTTCGTGGCGCGAGGGCAAGTCGATCCTCGCGGACGTAGGCGCGGCGCACCCGTGCCGCATGCCGACGGCAACCGATTCGTCGCGTTCGCTCAGAACCACGACCACGTGGGCAACCGGGCGGCCGGCGATCGCCTCGTGCACCAAGTCGGTGTCGAGAGGGCGATGGTCGCAGCGGCGATCGTGGCCTTCTCGCCGTTCACCCCGCTCTTGTTCGAAGGCGAGGAGTGGGGAGCATCGAGCCCCTTCTGCTTCTTCGCCGACTTCGCCGATCCTGAGCTCGCCGAGGCCGTGCGTCGCGGGCGGCGCGAGGAGTTCGCGGGGTTCGAGTGGGCCGGCGAGGTGCCCGATCCGCTGGCGCTGGACACGTTCACTCGATCGCGACTCCAGTGGGGGGAGCTCGACCGTCCACCGCATCAGCGACTGCTCGAGTGGCATCGCGATCTGCTCGCGCTGCGTCGAACGTGGCCGGAGCTCACAGCCGGTCGCCGCGATCTCGTGGCCATCGACGCGGTCGACGACGACGTGCTCGTGGTGCGTCGCGGCCGGCTCTCGCTCCTCGTGGTGACGTCCGAGCGGCGCGCTGCGGCGCCCTCTGGCGCGATCCTGCTCTCGAGCTTTGCGGCGGGCCTCGACGCCGACCAGGTAGAGGGGCCGGGCGCGCTGATCTGCCGAACCGGCTGATCGGGGGAGCGGTCGCCCCGAGCGCAGCCCGCCCGTCGGGGGTGACAAAGGCGTGTGGGGCCGGACGGGCTGCGCGCGGTGGGTGGGGACCTGCTCAGCGACCGTTACCCACGGCATTCCGGGTTCAAACACACACACACACACACACACACACTGCTGCGGGGGTGGGTCGTACGCTGCGCCGGTGGAGTTCAATCCGTTGAAGGCTTCGAGCCTGGCTGACCCGTATCCCGAGCTCGCGACGTTCCTCGCGAGCCAGCCCGTCTTCTACGCGGAGGATCTCGGCTACTGGGTTGTCACGCGGCATGCGGATTGCAAGCGAGTGCTGCGCGAGTACGAGACGTTCTCGGCCTCGAACTCGCTGTCTCCGCTCGTGCCACCGTGCCCAAGAGCAGGAAGCGCGCTCGCGGAGGGCGGCTTCCGCTCGATGCCGACGCTGACCAACGTCGATCCTCCGGCGCACACGCGCACCCGCCGCATCGCGCACCTCGCGTTCACGCCCCGCCGTGTCGCTCAGATGGAGGGCTTCGTCCGCGCGCTGGTCCGGAAGTTCCTCGAGGAGCGCCTGCACGACGGGCATGCGGAGCTCGTCTCGGCGCTGACCTGGGAGCTGCCCGCGCTCGTGGTGTTCCATGTGCTCGGCGTGCCAGAGGAAGACGTCGAGACCGTGAAGCAGGGCTCGGCCAACCGGCTGCTGTTCATGTTCGGGAGGCCGACCGAGGACGAGCAGGTCGACATCGCCACCGGCATGGCATCGTTCTGGCGCTACTGCGAGGAGCTCGCCGAGGACCGGCGTGCGCGTCCTCGAGAGGACTTCACCTCCGACTTGGTGCACACGCCCGATGCCAACGGCGAGCCTCTCGCGCAGCAGGAGGTCTCGACGATCCTGTTCGGGCTGCTCCTCGCCGGCCACGAGACGACGACCAACCTTCTCGGCAACTCCGTGCGACGGCTGGCCGAGAGCGGCGCATGGGCGGAGATAGCGAGTGATCGCGCTCGCGTTCCCGGCGCGGTGGAGGAGGTGCTGCGCTTCGACTCGTCGGTGATCCACTGGCGCCGGCGCACCACGACCGAGGCCGTGGTCGACGGGGTCGAGATCCCGCGGGATGCGAATGTGCTCGTGTGCATCGGCGCCGCGAACCGCGATCCGGCGGTCTTCGACGAGCCCGACCGATTCGACATCCGGCGTGCGAACGCGAGCGAGCACCTGTCGTTCGGCAACGGACCGCACTTCTGTCTCGGGGCGCCACTCGCCCGTCTGGAGGGTCGCGTCGTGCTCGAGGAGCTGTCGGCCGCGTTGCCGTCATTGCGCCTCGAGAGCGGGCAGGACTACGAATTCGCGCCGATCATCGGGTTCCGAGGGCCAAAGGCTGTGCGAATAGTCTGGGATTGACGAAGCAAATGCGCTACTGACGATTTCCCCTATTTCGTCAAATGTTCGCTCTGTGAACATCTCCACAGGCCGCTTGACACCCCTCCAACCTGGCCTTACGTTCAAGGTTGCTGCCTCCATTTGGGGAAATGGGCAGGCCGGTCTTCGGTGTGGTGGGAACTCACTGCAGCCACCGCTGCACCGTGCTGGAACGCGGTGGCGGTCTCGGATCTCGGCGACATCGGGGGAAGTCGCCAGGTCCGAGCCGCCATCGCAAGCTCCCATCGCAAGCTCCGGAGTCGTCCGTAGGCTCGACCCGTGACTGTTGCGTTGAACCACACGATCGTCTGGTCGACCGACAAGAAGCGGTCGTCGGCATTCCTCGCCGAGATCCTGGGCTTGCCCGATCCCACGCCCTTCTACGGGTTCATGGCCGTCGAGGTCGCGCACGGGATGACGCTCGACTACCAGACTCGTGTTGAACCGATCGAGCCGCAGCACTACGCCTTCCTCGTGAGCGAGGACGAGTTCGACGAGATCTTCGGGCGCATCCGAGCGCACGGCATCGACTACTGGGCCGATCCGATGCAGCACCAGCTCGGTGAGATCAATCACGACGACGGCGGACGGGGCGTCTACTTCCCCGATCCCGACGGCCATCTGCTCGAGATACTCACCCGCCCCTACGGCAGCGAGAGCTGACCCAGCATCCACCTGCCGCACACCGGGGCGGCCCATGATGACGAGTCGTGGCGAGTCGCCCCACACCCGCCGACGTGAGCCGCGCCGCGCGGTTGGCGCACCTCGCGCGCTCGGAGGAGAGCCTCCAGAAGCTCGCGGACTTCGAGGAACGCACCCGGGTGCCGCTCGTCCTCTCGGCGATCCTGCCGATCGTCGTCGCGTTCTCGCAGGCGACGACCGATTCGGGCATCTCGATCGCCGTCAGCATCGTCGCGTGGATCGTCTTCGTCGTCGACCTCGTGGTGCACATGCGGTACATCCGCCACTACCTCCGCACCGGCACCGGCATCTTCGACCTCGTGGTCGTCATCCTGACCGCGCCGTGGTTCCTCATTCCCGGCTTCGAGGGAACGCAGTTCCTCCAGCTCGCTCGGCTCGCACGGCTCCTCCGGGTCATCGCGGTCACTCCCTCGGCGAAGCTCATCGCGCAACGCCTGGGCAAGGTCGGGATCGTCGTCGGCGCGATGCTCCTCTTTTGTTCGTGGGCGGCATACAACGCCGAACACACGACGAACACCGGCTTCGCCACCTATGGCGACGCGCTGTGGTGGGGGATCGTGACCCTCACCACCGTCGGCTATGGCGACATCGTCCCGAACACCACGAAGGGACGCGTTGCAGGCGTGTTCCTGATGATCACCGCTATCGCCACGCTCGGCATCATCTCCGGAACCCTTGCCGGCTTCTTCGCGCCCTCGGACACGGACGACGACGCGTCCGCGACCGCGGTGGAGGGTACGAACACGCAGATCATCAGTCAGCTGACCTCCTTGCGCGATCAGCTCGCCGCGCTGGAGGCAAAGCTTCCTCCGCCTCCCGGTAGCTCAGACACGAGCTGACCCAGCCGAGCAACGGCGGACGAGAACTCGTGCGCCGCGGGCCGGCTGTATCCGACGACCAAGCCCGGCTGTCCCGGCGCGTGCCGATGCGCCGTCAGCGGGTGCATCCCGACCGATGCTCGCTCGGCGAGCCGCAGGATCTCGTACTCGCGCTCAGCGGTTCCTTCGAGCAGGATCGTGCCGTGCAGGCCGGCGGAGGCTCCGGTCATGGTCATCCAGGGAGCGTGCGCGCCGAGCGCCGAAAGAACCGAGTCGCGCCGGCGTCGATAGACGAGGCGCATCTGGCGAAGATGGCGGTCGAGCTGACCCCGAGTGATGAAGTCGGCGAGGGCCGCCTGTTCGATCGAAGAGACGCCGACGCGCCAACGGATCGTCTCGGTCACGGGCTCGACGAGTGGCGGCGGCAGCACGAGCCACGCGAGGTGCAGCCCAGCCGCGAGTGACTTGCTCGCGGTGCCGCCGTAGATGACTCGGCTCGGATCGAGTCCCTGGAGCGCGCCGACGGGTTGGCGGTCGAAGCGGAACTCGCCGTCATAGTCGTCCTCGATGATCCATCCTCCTGTCTCCCGCGCCCACTCGATTAGGGCGACCCGACGCGCGGGCGCCATCGCGACTCCGAGCGGGTATTGGTGGGCGGGGGTGACCAACACGGCGTCGGCGACACCCGCGCGTAGCCGTTCGACCTGCAGCCCGTCGTCGTCGACGGGCACTCGCTCGACCGCGAGACCGGCGCGGATGCAGAAGACGGGATGGAAGGGGAGCGCGGGATCCTCGACAGCGATGGTCGTCCGTCCCAGCTCTCGAAGTGTCTCGGCGAGGATCGAGAGCGCTTCGGCGAATCCGCTGAAGATGACGATCTGGTCGGGATGGGCGCGCACTGCTCGCGACCGACCCAGGTACGAGGCGAGCGCGACTCGGAGCTCGTGAACACCACGCGGGTCGCCGTACCCGAACAGATCGTCGGTCGCCCCGTTCACTGCGCGGCGGACGGACGTGAGCCACGCCCCGCGGGGAAACGACGCACGATCGGGCTCGCCGGGCCGGAAGTCCGCGCGGTACCGGGGCGTCAGGGCCTCGGACTCGGCGATCGGAACCGACGGGTCGGGCGCAGTCGAGACGTGCGTACCCGCTCCTGGTTCGGCGACGAAGATGCCTTCGGCGACGAGCTGTTCATAAGCCCCGACGACGGTTGCCCGCGCCCAACCCAGCTCCGCGGCCAGCGCTCGTGTCGAGGGCAGTCGTGTGCCGCGAGGCAGCTGACCGGACGCAACGGCGTCGCGAAGGGCAGCCTGCAGACCGGTTTGGCGACCCTTGCCACCAGTGGGCATGACCAGGAGCTCGAGCAAAGTGGTCTGCCTCCGTCGGTCCAGAGTGGTCTGGTTGGCCAGTCCACGGCTTCCGTACCGTAGACCCCATGCAGGAACGGGTCTCGAGCTGGGTGCGCGTCGGGATGGTGGTGCTCGCGGTGCCGCAGCTCGCCATCGGGATCTGGGCGATGGGGGCGCCGCATCACTGGTACGAGAACTTTCCGGGCGTGCACCCGCACCTGATCTCGGCCGAGCCGCCGTACAACGCACATCTCGCCACCGACGCGGGGATCGGGTTCTTCGCAACCGGCGTGGGGCTGGTGCTGGCCGCGGCACTCGCGCGTCGATCGGGTGTGTACGTCGCGCTGGTGACGTATCTGGCGTTCGCCGGCCCACACACCCTCTACCACGCGCTGCACGAGGCGCCGGGCCTCACCGGTTCGGAAGACGTGAGCGCGGTGCTCTTCCTCTTGTCGGCAGTCGTCTTCGCTGGGGTGTTGTTGTGGGGTGCCGCACGACGTGAGCCCGACGACATCCCATCCGCACCGTCGGAGTCCTTCGTACACTCCACGCGTGATCAGGCGGGCCTTTGATCAGCTGATCGTCTGGATCGCGAGGATCGCCTCGCGAGGCTTCTATCGCAAGGTCGAGACTGCGGGCTTCGATCGGTTGGACACTCGGCGCCCGACGCTGATCGTTGCGAACCACTTCAACGGCTTCGCGGACCCAGTGCTCGTCACCGAGGCGCTCGGCCAGCTGCCTCGGTTCCTCGCGAAGGCGACGCTCTGGAAGGTCATCGTCGTCCGACCGCTGCTCGCGTTCGCGGGGGTCATCCCGATCCATCGACAGGTCGACGGGGAAGCCGGCGCGAAGAACCGCCGCGCGTTCGAGGACGCCGAGGCAGAGCTGCATCGCAAGGGCATGATCGCGGTCTTCCCCGAGGGAACGACCCACGACATCCCGCGGTTGGCTCCGATTCGAACCGGCGCGGCCCGCATCGCCCTCGGCGCGAAGGCACACGGTGTTCGGGACATCCAGATCGTGCCTGTCGGGCTGTGGTTCGAGGACAAGGTCGCGCTGCGATCGCGTGTGCTCGTGCGCGCGGGCGAGCCGCTCGACCTGGATCATGAGCTCTGGTCGATCCTCCCGGCTGGTGCGGAGGCGTCGGACGAGGACCACGAGTCGGTGCGGGCCCTCACCGGTGAGATCACCGAGCGGCTGCGCGCGGTGTCACCGGACTTCGACACCTTCCTCGACGGCGCGGCGTTCTCGTGGGCTGCGGACATCGCCCTCCGCGAAGGGATGCGCAGGCCGCAGGAGAGCGTGCCGCTGGCGACTCGAGAGCCGCTCGCGGCGAGGCTGGCCAAGTCAGACCCCGACGAGCGTCGCCACCTCACTGGGTCGCTCGGTCGCTACAGCCTCGCCCTCGACGCCCTGGGTGTGACGGACGAGGAGCTCGTGCCCAGGCCGACGCCGACCAGCTTGTTCAAGCGCGCCCTCTGGCTCGCGGTCGGTGTCGTCCTGCTCGCGCCGTTCGCGATCGCGGGTGTGCTCATCAACGCCGTTCCCGCAGTGCTCGTCCTCGTCGCCGGCCTGGCGGTGAAGTCGCCGGTGACGAAGGGAACGATGCGAATCCTCGTCGCGATCGTCGTGTTCCCGCTCACGTGGCTCGCGGTGAGCTGGTTCGACGTCGGCGGCGCGGTCATCCCCGAGGCGCTCGCCGCATTCACCTTTCCCCTTTCACCGCTGATCGAGCTCGTCTTCGACGGGCGGTCCGGGTTCTGGGCCAGTCTGCTCGTGTTCGTGACGGCGCCGCTCTTCGGGCTCTGCGCGATCTGGATCCTCGAATGGGTGGTGGGGCTCGTCCGACTCGCTCGGGGTTGGTACGCGGTCTACGCGCGTCGCGCGCAGCTCGAAGAGGTCATGACCCAGCGCGCCGCCCTCGTCGCGGACGTGCGCGAGGCCGCCGCGGGTCAGGGCGCGAAGTCCATGTAGGACTCGGTGAGCCACTCCTTCACCTGATCGTCGACGTCAGTCGGCTCACGGATGTTCACGACGTGGTACGTGCGGGGACCGCCCTGCATCTTGCGGGCGATGCGCGGGTGGTCGACGGTGCGGTTCAGCCCGAACGACAGCGCCTCCCACTTCACCATCGGTCTGAGCTCGACAAACGTCCGGGCTCGCTTGAAGAGGATGCCGACCGACACCGCCTCGTAGTGCACCGGGCCGAGCGACTCGAGATGTGCTCGCACGACCTCGAAGATCGGGCGCTCGCGCTCAGGGCCTGTCGAGAAGTACTCCTCGAGCGTCATCGCCGGCGAGCACTCGTGCGACTGCTTGTTGCGACCGAACTGGCGTGCGCATTTCGGGCACGTCCACATCACGAAATTCGCGTCACCAGTCCGCGACCGCGGGGAGCACGCGCTCGCCGTAGGCCTCGAGCGTGCCGTCCTTGTCGTCGTGCTGCAGGTAGATCGAGAACTGATCGACGCCGAGCGAGCGGAGCTCGCGCAGCCGCTCGAGGTGGGCCTCGACCGGCCCGAGGATGCAGAAGCGCTCGACGATCTCGTCGGGCACGAACTCGGTGTGGGTGTTCCCGGCTCGCCCGTGCTCCGAGTAGTCGTAGCCCTCCCGACCCTTGATGTAGTCGGTGAGCGCCTTCGGCACGCCGCTGCCGTCGCCCCCGTAGCGGCCGACGATCTCCGCGACGTGGTTGCCGACCATGCCGCCGAACCAGCGGCACTGCTCGCGCATGTGCTCGTGGTCGCCGCCGACGTACGCGGGCGCGGCGACGCAGATCGTGATCGATGCCGGGTCGCGCCCGGCGGCCGCTGCGGCATCACGGACGTGGGCGATCATCCACTTCGTCACGTCGACGTCGGCGAGCTGGAGGATGTAGCCGTCCGCGACCTCGCCGCACACCTTCAAAGCCTTCGGCCCGTACGCGGCCATCCAGACCTCGAAGGCACGCGATCCCTTCCACCAAGGCAGCGTGAGCAGCTGGCCGTTGAAGTCGACCTCCTCGCCGCGCACCAGCCCTCGGATCACCTCGATGGACCGCGCGACGTCGTCCAGCCCGATCGGCCGTTCGCCTTGCACGCGGCGAGCGGAGTCGCCGCGGCCGATTCCGCAGATCGTGCGCGGCCCGAACATCTCGTCGAGGGTCGCGAAGAGCGACGCCGTCACCGTCCAGTCCCGCGTGCCCGGGTTGGTCACCATCGGGCCGACGATCACGTTCTCGGTCTGAGCGAGGATCTGGCTGTAGATGACGTAGGGCTCCTGCCACAGGACGTGAGAGTCGAACGTCCACACGTGCGAGAACCCGACCTCGTCGGCGCGCTTCGCGTACTCGATCACCTTCCGCGCCGGCGGATCGGTCTGGAGGACGATCCCGATGTCCATCAGCCGCGCTCACTCACCTCAGGAAGCTGGACAGGCCGCGGCGGAGGTACTGGCCATGACCGGGCTTCCCGAGGTACTGCCCGTCCTCGATGATGACCTCGCCGCGGCTGAGCACCGTGTCGACCTTGCCCTGGATGACGGTGCCCTCGTACGCCGAGTGGTCCATGTTCATGTGGTGGGTCTCGACGCTCAGCAGCGTCGTCGCGCGCGGGTCGTAGATCACGACGTCGGCGTCGGCGCCGGGGGCGATGATGCCCTTGCGGGGGTAGAGGCCGAACATGCGAGCCGGGGTCGTCGCCGCGACGTCGACCCAGCGCTCGACGGTGATCTCGCCGTCGACGACACCCTGGTAGAGCAGGTCCATGCGGTGCTCGACACCGCCGATCCCGTTCGGGATCTTCGAGAAGTCGCCGATGCCGAGCTCCTTCTGCTCCCTGAAGCAGAAGGGGCAGTGGTCGGTCGAGACGACCTGAAGGTCGTTCTGCCTCAGGAACCGCCACAGGTCCGCCTGGTGGTGCTCGTGCTTCGAGCGCAGGGGAGTGGAGCAGACGTACTTCGCGCCTTCGAACCCCGGCGCGCCGAGATGATCTTCGAGGTTCAGGTAGAGGTACTGCGGGCACGTCTCGCCGAACACGTTCGCGCCGCGGTCTCGTGCGGCGACGACCTGCTCGACCGCCTCTCGCGCCGACATGTGCACGATGTAGACGGGTGCGCCCGCGACTTCCGCGAGCTTGATGGCCCGGTGCGTCGCTTCCTCCTCGAGCGCGACCGGGCGCGTGAGCCCGTGGTAGATCGGATCGACGTTGCCGCGGGCGAGTGCCTGCGCGATCAGCACGTCGATCGCGGGGCCGTTCTCCGCGTGCATCATGATCATCGAGCCGTTCGACGAGGCCTTCTGCATCGCTTTGAGGATCTGCGCGTCGTCGCTGAGGAACACTCCCGGGTAGGCCATGAAGAGCTTGACGCTGGTGATGCCTTCCTCGTTGACGAGCTTGTCCATCGCCGCGAGCGAGTCGTCGTCGACACCACCCACGATCATGTGGAAGCCGTAGTCGATCGCGCAGTTGCCGTCGGCCTTGCCGTGCCACGCCTCGAGGCCGTCGAAGACGCGTTCGCCTGCGCGCTGCACGGCGAAGTCGATGATGGTGGTGGTGCCACCCCAGGCCGCGGCGCGCGTCCCCGTCTCGAAGGTGTCGGACGCGAACGTTCCGCCGAACGGCAGCTCCATGTGCGTGTGGGCATCGACTCCGCCGGGGATCACGTACTTGCCACGGGCGTCGATCACCCGCTCGGCCGTCGTCGCGAGGTCGCTCCCGAGGGCGCTCGATCCAGGCTGCACGAGCGCGACGATCTGCTCGCCGTCGATCAGCACGTCCATGTCGACCGCGCCGCTCGGCGAGATCACGGTGCCGTTGGTGATGAGCGTGGTCACGACGTCACGCCTCCGTCAGCGGCCCGTACATGTCGGGACGGCGGTCTCGGTAGAACTGCCAGAGGCCGCGCACCTCGGCGAGCTTGTCGAGGTCGAGGTCACGGATGACGAGCTCCTCGACCTTGTCGCTCGCGGCCTCGCCGACGAGCTGGCCGCGCGGGTCGACGAAGTAGCTCGACCCGTAGAAGTCGTTGTCGCCGAGCGGCTCGACCCCGACTCGGTTGATCGCGCCCACGAAGTACTCGTTGGCCACGGCGGACGCCGGCTGCTCGAGGTTCCAGAGGTACATCGACAGGCCACGGCTGGTGGCCGACGGGTTGAACACGATCTGTGCACCCGCGAGACCGAGCGCTCGCCATCCCTCGGGAAAGTGGCGGTCGTAGCAGATGTAGACGCCGATGCGCCCGACCGCGGTGTCGAACACCGGGTATCCCAAGTTCCCGGGGCGGAAGTAGAACTTCTCCCAGAAACCCTTCACCTGCGGGATGTGGGTCTTGCGGTACTTGCCGAGGTACGCGCCGTCGGCATCGATGACCGCCGCCGTGTTGTAGAGCACGCCCTCTTGCTCGCGCTCGTACACGGGAAGGATGAGCACCATGCGACTGTCGCTCGCGAGCTGTTGGAAGCGCTCGACCGTCGGGCCGGGGACCGATTCGGCGTACTCGAAGTAGACCTCGTCCTGGACCTGGCAGAAGTACGGCCCGTAGAACAGCTCTTGGAAGCACATCACCTGTGCTCCCGCGGAGGCGGCCTCTCGCACCTTGTCCTCGTGGACGCGGATCATCGACTCTTTGTCGCCCGTCCACGCCGTCTGCAGCAACGCCGCTCGCACCACCTGTGCCACCGGTGCCTCCTCGATCGCGGGGAAGCGGCCGAAACTACTCCTCGCTCACGGGGGCTGGCTGCGTGCGCTTGAAGCTGCGCGGCCAGGCGTGGTCCTTCAGGACGACGTTCACCTCGTCGGCGAGCAGCACGACGCGCGCCATCAGGGCCAGCCAGATGAGGAGGCCGAAGACCGTGGCGAACGCGCCGTAGATGTCGCTCGCGTCCGCGATCACCCTCTCGACGTAGGTGCCGCCGACGAGCTGCACCAGCCAGAGCGCGACGCCGCCGGCGAGCGCCCCGGGCAGCAGCGTCTTGAGGCCGAGGCGGGCCTCGGTCAGGAGCTCGAAGGAGGCGCCCAGAAGCAGCACGTTGAGGGCGATCGCGACGAGCGCGCCCGTGACCTTGGTGAATCCCGGAAGATCCCCGAACGCGGCGAAGCTCGTCACTGCCGTGGCACCCACGAGGGAGAGGCCGATGACGGCGAGCATCGCAAGCCCGCGAATCGACTGACGGACCACCCCCGGGCGCTCGAGGTAGGGCACCCCCCACTGCTCGTTGAACGCGTTCTGCGCGTTTCGCACGACCTTGAGTCCGGCCCACAGAAGTGTGGCGAGGCCGACCAAGAGGAGAGCCCCATGGACCTTGAGGTCCCCGACGTCGCTCTTGATCTCGGTGCTGATGACGGGAAGTCGACCGATGAGCGAGTCGATGATCTTGTCGCGAAGCGTCGGATCGTCCTCGAGCAGCCAGCTGAGGATCGACACGAACGCGATGAGGAGTGGGAACATCGAGATGAAGCCGTAGTACGAGAGCAGCGCCGCGTACTGCTGGCCGCGGTCGTCTCGATACTTGGCGACGACGCCGACCAGAAACCCGGGGACGAGTCGCTTCTGCTGCCACTCGTCGAGGCGGTCGACGAAACCCGACAACGAGCGAGGGGCCATCCCGGCGTCACTGTACGGTCAGAGGCGATGTGTGGACGCTTCGTCGCCGCGACGCCGCCCGATCAGCTCGCCCGCTACTTCGGAGCGGGGTTGGCCGAGACGGTGCTGCCCGAGAACTACAACGTCGCTCCGACAACCGACATCTACGCGGTCGTCGACGGGCCGAACGGGCGCGAGCTCGCGGTCTTCCACTGGGGTCTCGTGCCGGTCTGGGCCAAAGACATCAAGATCGGGAACCGGATGATCAACGCACGGTCCGAGACCGTCGCGACCTCGAACGCGTTCAAGCACGCGCTGAAGAAGAAGCGCTGCATCATCCCGGTCGACGGCTTCTACGAGTGGAAGGCGACGCCGGGGGAGAAGCGCAAGCAGCCCTACTTCATCCACCGGCTCGACGGCGAGCCGCTGGCGTTCGCGGGGCTGTGGGAGACGTGGCGTGGGCCGGATCGGCAGGCCGAGCAGACGCTCTACTCGTCCACGATCATCACGACGAGTGCCAACGAGACGATGTCGCCGATCCACGACCGCATGCCGGTGATCCTCCCGGCGAGCAAGTGGGACGAGTGGCTCGACCCGAAGAACGACGACATCGCGTCATTGCAAGGCCTGCTCGTCCCCGCACCCGGTCATCTCCTGACGATGCATCCGGTGAGCACCGACGTGAACAACGTGCGCAACAAGGGCCCGTACCTCATCGACCCCGCCGATCCGATCAACCCGAGCGCCCCGACCGACGCCACGTGACCTGAGTGTTCACGCCGGGGCGCGTCATAGTGCCCCGAGCGTGAACAGTCGCAGAGCGCGCTGCCCGCGAGCTCGGTCGGAGGACCCATCGCGCCATCAGACCGCGAAGGAAGCCCGGTGCCCGAGGACCGGAGCGCGCTCAAGCGAGTTCCGAAGCGCAAACCGCGGCCCCGCGACCACACCCCGACTGAGTGTTCACGCTAGGGCGCGACATGGTGCCCCGAGCGTGAACACCTGCGAGCGTCTGGGCTTCAGCCGGACAATGAGTCCGGCTGGCGCTCAATCGGTCGGGGCTAGGCGCTGGCTTCGGTGTGGCCTTGGGCGCGGAGCTGGGTGCGGATGGCCTCGGCGGCCTTCTCCAAGTCGGCGGGATCGACGGACTTCGCCGCCTTGGCGAAGTTCACGTCGCCCATCTCGTGGATCGGCACGACGTGCAGGTGGACGTGGGGCACCTCGAGCCCGACGATCATCATCGCGACTCGCGTCGGGTTGAACGCCGCTTGTTGCGCTCGCCCGACGAATTGCGAGACCACCATCAGGTGCTGCGCGACGGCCGTGTCGAGGTCGAGCCAATGATCGGTCTCGACCCGAGGGACGACCAGCGCGTGACCGGTGTTCAGCGGGTTGATCGACATGAACACGGCGCACAGGTCGTCGCGCCACACGAACGTGCCCGGGATCTCGCCTTCGATGATGCGGGAGAAGAGTGTCGGCATGGTCAGATCGAGTAGCCGCCCGTGAGCGTGAGGATGTCGCCGAAGCAGTAGCTCGACTCGTCGCCGGCGAGGAAGCGCACGAGGTTCGCCACCTCGTCGGCCTCGCCGAGCCGCCCGCTCGGGATCTGCATCTCGAGCATCCCCCGCATGTCGGCCATGGGAGCGAGCAAGGGGGTGTCGATGAAGCCCGGCGCGACCGCGTTGACGTGGATGCCGAGCGCGGCAACCTCGCGCCCGACCGACTTCGTGAACAGGACGATCGCGCCCTTGGCGGCGGAGTAGTCGGCCGTGCCCGCAGAGCCGACGATGCCGTAGATCGAGGCGATGTTGACGATGTGGCCCGACCGGGCAGGTTCCATGTGCCTGAGCGCCGCCCTGGTTCCGTAGAAGGTGCCGTAGAGGTGCGTCTTGATCATCCGATCCCATTGCTCGTCGGTCAGCGTCGACGTCGACCCCGTCGGTTCGACCGGCTTGCCCTCCATCCGGGCCGCCATGTTGGCCATCGAGATGGCCCGGATCTCGGGCCGATCGTGGACGATGCCCGCGTTGTTGACGAGGACATCGATGCGCCCGTGCCGTGATACGGCGCCATCGACCGCGGCGGTGAACGCACCAGAGTCGGTGACGTCGAACGGTGCGGCTTCGCCGCCGATGTCGGCAGCGACCTTTCCCGCAGCTTCGGCGTCGAGGTCGTTCACGATGAGGTGGGCGCCGTCGGCGGCGAGGCGGCGAGAGATCGCGGCGCCGAGACCACTGCCGGCACCCGTGACGAGGGCGATGCGTCCGTTCATGCCGGGATCGTAGGCTGGGGTGGTGACGCCCGCCCCCGCCGCCGCGACATTGCCGGCGCCGTCGCGTGTGCTCACGGTCCCGAACGCCATCACGTGTGCGCGGCTGCTCTGCATCCCTCTCTTCCTCTGGTTGCTCTTCGCGCAAGACGACCGTGCGTCGGCGGCCTGGCTGCTCGGCCTCGTCGGCGCGACCGATTGGGTCGATGGCTACGCCGCTCGCCACCTGCATCAGGTGTCCGAGCTCGGAAAGGTCCTCGACCCGACCGCCGATCGTCTCGTCTTCATCATCTGCGGTGGCGCGATCCTCATCGACGGATCGGTGCCCACGTGGTTCGGTGTCGCAGTGCTCGCGCGCGAGATCGTCGTGGGCGGTGCGCTCGCGCTGCTCACCCTGTTCGGGATGAAGCGGTTCGACGTCAAGTGGGTCGGCAAGGCCGGCACCTTCTCGCTCATGTTCTCGTTTCCCGCGTTCCTCCTCGCCGCGAGCGACTCGTCTGTCGCCGACGCGGCGCGCGTCGTCGCGTGGGTCACCGGGTTGCCCGGCCTCGTGTTCGCGTACTACTCAGCAGTGACGTATGTGCCGGAGGCCCGCCGGGCGCTCCGCGAAGGGCGAGAAGCTCGACAGCCCGAACCAGCACGGGAAGGACGGCACTCGTGAAAGCGGTGATCATGGCGGGGGGCGAGGGCACCCGGCTGCGGCCGCTGACCTCGAACGCGCCGAAGCCGATGCTCCCGGTGGCCAACCGGCCGATGATGGAGCACATCGTGGGGCTGCTGCGCAAGCACGGCTTCGACGACATCGTGGTGACGGTCGCGTTCCTCGCGCAGAACATCCAGACCTACTTCGGGGACGGCTCCGAGTTCGGCGTGACGATGACGTACGCGACCGAGAACACGCCTCTCGGCACGGCGGGATCGGTCGGCAACGCGCGCGAGCTGCTCGACGAGCGGTTCCTCGTGATCTCGGGCGACGTCCTCACCGACATCGACCTCGGCGCGATCGTCGCGTTCCACGACGAGCGGGAAGCGATGGCCACCATCGGCCTCGCCCACGTCGAGAACCCCCTCGAGTTCGGCATCGTCATCACGCGCGACGACGGCTCGATCGAGCGGTTCCTCGAGAAGCCCACGTGGGGTCAGGTCTTCAGCGACACCATCAACACGGGCATCTACGTCCTCGACCCGAAGATCTTCAAGTACATCGATCGCGACAAGCCGGTCGACTTCTCGAGCGACGTGTTCCCCCGCCTGCTCACCGAGGGGCAGGCGCTGGTCGGCGCGATCGCGTCGGGCTACTGGGAGGACGTCGGCACGCTCGACGCGTACCTCCGCTCGCACATGGACGTGCTCGACGGGAAGGTCGCACTCGATCTTCCCGGGTTCAAGATCGCCGAGGCGGTGTGGCTGGGTGAGGGCGCGGAGGTCGATCCCAACGCGCAGGTCGTCGGGCCGGCCGTGATCGGCCCCGGCTGTCGGGTCGAGGCCGGCACGCGGTTGGGCGAGTACACGGTGCTCGGGTCGAACGTGCGTGTCCGCGGCGACGTCGATCTCGAGCGCGTCGTGATCCACGACAACGCGTACATCGGCGAGGGTGCCCGGCTCCGTGGCGCGGTCGTCGGGCGGTCGTGCGACATCCGAGGTCACGCTCGCCTCGAAGAGGGCGTCGTGCTCGGCGACGAGTGCTTCGTCGGCGAGAACAGCGTGCTCGCCGCGGGCGTGAAGGTGTATCCGTTCAAGACCGTCGAGGCCGGAGCTGTCGTCAACTCCTCGATCGTGTGGGAGTCGCGGGGAGCGCGGTCGCTCTTCGGGCGCAATGGCGTCGCCGGGCTCGCCAACGTCGACATCACGCCGGAGCTCGCGACGCGTCTTGCAATGGCCTACGGCACCACTCTGCGCAAGGGCGACACTGTCGTCACCTCGCGCGACTCGAGCCGCTCGGCCCGGATGCTCAAGCGGGCGATGATGGCAGGGCTCAACTCCGCGGGCGTGAACGTCATGGACCTCGAAGTCGCGAGCATGCCGGTGACCCGCTTCGTCACTCGGTCTCCTCGCCAGATCGGTGGCCTCTCCGTGCGGCTGGCCCCGGGAGATCCCCAGTCGGTCGTCGTGCGCTTCCTCGACAACGAGGGCGCCGACATCACCGAGGACTCCCAGCGCAAGATCGAACGGCTGTTCCAGAGGGAGGACTACCGGCGGGTGTTCGCCGCCGAGATCGGCGACATCGGCTTCCTCCCGAGGGCCGTCGAGGACTACGCGATCGCCCTCGAGAGCACCGTCGAGATCTCGACCATCGCCGCGGCCCGGTTCAAGGTCGTGATCGACCACGCCTACGGGTCGACCTCGCTCGTGATGCCAAATGTCCTGGCCAAGCTGGGTGCCGATGTCCTGGCGGTGAACCCGTACACCTCGACGATGGGCGCGATCTCCTTCGACAGCGAGGCCCACGCCGAGAACGTCGCCAACCTGGTGCGGGCGTCAGGCGCCCACGTCGGCGCCGTGATCGACCCCGACGGCGAGCGCATCACCCTGATCGACGACGAGGGCCACGTCCTCACCGACACCGAGTCGTTGCTCGCAATGGTCACGCTGGTCACCGACCACCTCCTCGGCGACAGCATCGCCCTCCCGGTCAACATCACGTCGAAGGCCACCGAGATCGCCGAATCGAAGGGCATCAAGGTGCTGACGACCAAGCTGTCGGCTCCCGCGTTGATGGACGCCGCGAACGAGCCCGGGGTCGGCTTCGCGGCGAGCGGTGACGGTGGGTTCATCCTCCCTGGCTTCCTGCCCGCGTTCGACGCCGCCGCGACGTTCGTGAAGGTGCTCGACCTCATGGGCCGCAGCGCCGTGCGGCTCTCGTCGGTCGTCGCTGGTCTGCCCCGCACGCACATCGCGCACGAGACGCTGGTGACCCCGTGGGAGCAGAAGGGAACGGTGATGCGCAGCCTCGTGGAGCACTCGAAGGATCGCGACCTCGTCCTCGTCGACGGCGTGAAGGTCATGCACGACGATGGTTGGGTGCTGGCGCTGCCCGACCCGGAGGAGCCGATCACGCACGTCTGGGCCGAGGCCGGTTCTGACACCGACGCTCGACGTCTCGCTCAGGAGTACGGCCGTCGCATCCGTCAGATGCTGCGTTGACCCTCGGGGGGTTGACCAGAAAGCGTGCTGAGAGCCCTCAACGTCACGTGCAGGTTTCTTGTAGCGTCATCGGCCGTGAACGTGCCGGAGGACCTCCGCTATTCGGCCGACCACGAGTGGGTGAAGGTCGAGGGTGAGCGCGCCCGCATCGGCATCACCGACTACGCGCAAGACGCGCTCGGCGACGTCGTGTACGTCCAGGTGCCCCCGATCGGCGCGGCCGTGAAGGCGGGGGAGTCGTTCAGCGAGATCGAGTCGACCAAGTCGGTGTCCGACGTGTACGCGCCGGTCACGGGCACGATCGTCGAGGTGAACGCGGACCTGGCCGACATCCCGCAGCGGTTGAACGACGACCCCTATGGAGAGGGGTGGCTCTGCGTCATCGAGATGGCCGACTCAGGCGAGCTCGACGCGTTGCTCGATGCAAGTGGCTACCGAGCACTCGTCGAGAGCTGAGGCGTCATTGGCCGAGAGCATCATCTGCGCCGAATGCGGGCACCGGAATCCCGCTGACGCGAACTTCTGCTCGTCCTGTGGCGCGTCCCTCGCCCGGGAGGAGCACACCGATGTGTTCCACCCGGACGACCTCGTCGTCGACCCGTCCGACGACGACGTCCGCATCGACCGGGGCGACATCCCGGCCGACACCGGGGTGCTCGTGCTCAAGTCCGGCGCCGACGTCGGCATTCGCCACGTGCTCGCCAGCCCCCTGACCACCGCTGGTCGCCACCCCCGAAGCGACATCTTCCTCGACGACATCACCGTCTCCCGGCGGCACGTCGAGGTCTCCCGCGCTCCCGCGGGCGAGTACATCCTTCGAGACGTCGGGTCGCTGAACGGCACATATGTGAACCGGCATCGCATCGACGAGATCACCCTGACGGACGGTGACGAGGTGCAGATCGGGAAGTTCAAGCTGGTGTTCTTCGCCGGGCGGCCGGGCTCATGACCGACCGGGCGTACATGTCGATCGGCGAGGTCCTGGCGTTGCTGCAGGCCGAGTTCCCGGACGTGACGATCTCGAAGATCCGCTTCCTCGAGAGCCAGGGGCTCATCGACCCGGAACGCACTCCCTCGGGCTATCGCAAGTTCTATCCCGCGGACATCGAACGGCTGCGATGGATCTTGAAGGAGCAACGTGAGAACTTCTTGCCGCTGAAGGTGATCAAGGATCGGCTCGAGAGCGGAGAGCCGATCACCGACTCCGAGCCGACGGTCGCGCTGGCGGAGACGCCGGGTGTCGATCTCGAAGAGCCGGTGCCGACTTGGCTGCCCAAGCCGCCGCGGCCCGGTCCGCCCGCACCGCCTCCCGCGCGACCCGCGGCGGCACCGGGTGTCGCCGCGCCGCGCCCGGCCGGCGCGGGATACACGTTCGACGAGATCGTCGTCGAGAGCGGCCTGAACCCCGCGCAGCTGAAGGAGGTCGAGGGCTACGGCCTGCTCGCCGGGCAATCGGTGGGGCGCGAGACCTACTACGACGACGACGCGCTCGCGGTCGCGAGGCTCGCTGCGGAGTTCCTGCAGTTCGGTGTCGAGGCGCGGCATCTGCGCATGTACCGCACGACCGCCGAGCGTGAAGCCGGCTTCGTCGAGAGCGTGGTCCTGCCGCTCGTGAAGCAGCGCAACCCCCGTGCGCGCGAGCAGGCGGTCGAGACCGTCGAGACGCTGCTCAAGCTGGGCGACAGCATGAGAGCGTCGATGCTGCGCCGGGCACTGCGCGACTACACCGTTCCCTGAGCTCGGTGCGGGCCCGGGTCATCCTCGACCGCGAGGCGTTGCGAGACGTCGTCGCGCGCCTCGGCCGTGAGATCTCGGCTGCCTACCCGAGCGCGCCCGGCGGCGACCTCGTCCTCGTGGGTCTGCTGCGGGGGAGCGTGGTCTTCCTCGCCGATCTGGTCCGCACGCTCTCCATCGACTGCGCGGTCGACTTCCTCGCCGTGTCGGCGTACGCCCGAGGGTCGGGACGCATTCGCCTGCTCAAAGACCTCGACATCGACATCGCCGGGCGCGATGTCGTGTTGGTGGAAGACGTCGTCGACACCGGGCTGACGCTCGCGTACCTGCTCGGCGAGCTTCGCCAGCGCGAGCCCGCGTCACTCGAGGTGTGCGCGCTCATCGACAAGCAGTCGCGGCGGATCGTGCCGGTGCCGCTGCGCTTCGTGGGCGCGACGATCGACGACCCGTTCGTGCTCGGCTACGGCCTCGACATGGCGGGCCGCTATCGCAACCTCGAGATGATCGCCGCGGCGCCGTTCGACGAGGTGCGGGCCGATCCCGACCTCCTCATCGCCGAGCTCTATCCAGGTCATGCCAGCGCCATGACGTCCCGTCCGGACCGGGGGTAGGGTGAATTGGTGGTCGAGATGGAGCTCCTCGGGGTCCGGGTCGAGCTTCCGGCCAACGCCCCGATCGTGCTCCTGCGTGAGGCCACTGGCGACCATCGAGTGCTGCCGATCTACATCGGTACGAACGAGGCGGCGGCGATCGCCTATGCGCTCGAGAACGTCCCGGTGCCGCGGCCGATGACGCACGACCTGTTGCGCGACATCCTCGAAGAGCTCGGCGCCGAGCCTCGTCGCATCGTCGTCACCGAGCTGCGCGAGCACACCTTCTACGCCGAGATCGAGCTGGTGATCGGGAAGGCGACCCACCGCGTGTCGAGCCGCCCATCCGACGCAATCGCTCTCGCGGCGCGGACCGGTACCCCGATCTACGCCGAGGAACAGGTGCTCGCGGTGGCCGGACAGGCGGCAGCAGATGTCGCCGATGGCGAGCCCGAGTCAGAGGAGCTCGTCGACGAGTTCCGGGAGTTCATCGAACACGTCAGCCCCGAAGACTTCGGCTAGAGGTCCAGGACTTGGGCCAAAAGCCCAGGCTGAAGCGTTCGTTGACGTTGATCTGACCCTCAGCCTAACCTTGCATCACACCGGCGTAGTTACGCCGCTGTGACGGGTGGAGGCAGCAGCGTGAACCAGAGGGTGGACGACGCGTTCAGCGGCAAGCGCGCGGCGTTGGTCGTCGGCATCACCTATCGCCAGCTCGACTACTGGGCCCGCACCGATCTCGTGCGCCCGAGCCTGGCCGACGCGGCCGGAAGTGGTTCGCGACGCAAGTACTCCTACCGCGACCTCCTCGAGCTGAAGATCATCAAGAACCTGCTCGACGCGGGCATCCGGCTCGAGTCGGTGCGGCTCGCGTTCACCGAGCTGCGCCAACGTGTCGGTCTCGACATCACGTCCGCGCACCTCGTCATCAGCGGCTCGACCGTCGTGCTCTGCCGGGGTGACGAGCTGATCGACCTCGTGCAACGAGGGCAGGGCGTGTTCAACATCCTCCCGCTCGGCGGCGTGAAGGAGCAGCTCGACGCCGCCATCCTCGACATCACCGGTGGTGACGACGGGGGCCCTGATCAGCTCGCGTTCAGCGCAGGGGGCTGACGTCCTGGACGCGCACGGGCGAGCCCGCTTCGCCCATCACTCCGAGCGCCGCTTCGCCGAGCTCCTCGACTTCTACGGCATCGAGTGGCACTACGAGCCGCGCACGTTCGTGCTGTCCGAAGACGACGCGGGCCGGCCGCTCGAAGCGTTCACTCCCGACTTCTACCTGCCCGAGTTCGACGTCTATCTCGAGCTGACCACGCTGAGGCAGCAGCTCGTGACGCGCAAGAACCGGAAGGTTCGGCTTCTCGAGCAGCGCTACCCGGACGTGCACGTGAAGATCCTCTACAGAGGCGACTACGCCGCGCTCGTCCAGCGGTTCGGCATGGAGGACACGCCGGCGCGTCCGGGCTCGTGAGCGAGCCGCGTCACTCTCCACTCGACGCGGAGCATCGCGAGCTCGGCGCCAAGCTCGTCGACTTCGGCGGCTGGACGATGCCCCTCGCGTACCCATCGGGCACCCTCGCCGAGCACATGGCGTGCCGCACCGACGCTGTCGCGTTCGACGTCAGCCACCTCGGCACGGTGCGGGTCGCGGGCAGCGACGCTCACGAGCGGTTGCAGACGACGTTGACGAACGACCTCGGCAAGATCGGCGTCGGGCGGGCCCAGTACACGCACCTGCTCGACGACGACGCGTCGGTGCTCGACGACATCATCGTGTGGTGGGTGCGCGACGACTCGTTCGACGTCATGCCCAACGCCTCGAACACCGACCGCGTGCGCGGCGCCATCGGCGGTGCTGACGTCACCGAGACTCGCGCCGTCATCGCGGTCCAAGGGCCGCGAGCCCGCGAGCGCCTCGCCGCGGTGAGCCCCGAGGCGGCCGCGGTGCCGCGGTTCGAGGTCGCCACGGTCTCATGGCGAGGCATCGACATGACTGTCGCCGGCACCGGCTACACCGGCGAGGACGGCGTCGAGTGCGCGGTGCCGATCGCCGGAGCGGCTGAGCTGTGGCGCAAGATCCTCGAGGCCGGCGTCGTGCCCGCGGGGCTGGGCGCTCGCGACACGCTTCGACTCGAGGCCGGGTTGCCGCTGCACGGGCACGAGCTCGGCCCTGGCATCACGCCGCTCCAGGCCGGCCTGGGCTGGGTCGTCTCGTGGACCAAGCCTTCGTTTCGAGGCCGCGAAGCGCTCGCCGCCGAGAAGGAGCGGGGCATCGCAAGGCGACTCCGCGGGCTGCGCGTCGAAGGGCGTCGTCCGCCGCGCGCCGAGCAGCCGATCCTCGTCGGCGGCGAGGTCGCGGGAGTCGTCACGAGCGGCAACTTCTCACCGGTGCTCGAGTGCGGCATCGCGCTCGGATTCGTGCCGCCGACAGTCGAGATCGGCGACTCGGTCGAGATCGACGTGCGCGGCGACCGGTTGCCCGCCGAGGTCGTGAAGACCCCGTTCGTATCGCGCTAGGTGGTGCCGCGGGCTTCGCGCTCGGCTTGGTACTCGCCGATCGACTTCATCTGGGCGTTGATCGTCGCGGTCACGAACGCGTCGCCCTCGCCCATGACCCAGTCGTATGACGCCTGGACCGGCTGGAGCTGTCCCTGGAAGTGCGGCATCACGTACTGCGCGAAGAGCTCGTAGGACCGGAGCGTCGCGTCCCAGTCGGCGAGATCGGCCCCGAGGAACAGGTACGCGCCGAACCCGCCGGACTCGTCGACGAGGCGCTGGATCTGCTTGATCGCCATCTCCGGCGTGCCCACGACGCCCGACCCCGTCTCGTTCAGCTGCTGGACGAGCTCCTCGTAGCTGGTCGCCTCGAGCGGGGGAGTGGGGATGATGTGCGACAGGTAGTCGAACACCCACTCGAGCCCGTAGCGACAGTTCTCGAGCGCCTGCGGCACGGTCTCCGCGATGTGCATCGGGCCCATCATCCGCCACTTCTGCCGGTCGACGGTCGTGCCGTAGTACGCGGCTTGCTCCTCCATGACCTTCCAGTGGCCGGCGAGCATCTGGAACCCGAGCGGATTGGTCGCGGCGATCGAGAGGAGACCGGCACCGTGCTTGCCCGCCGTCTTCGGTCCTGCGGGTGAGATCGAGGCCGCCACCGCGACGTCGAACAGCGGGTAGCTGTACGGACGCATCTGCAGTCGGGCGCCGTCACACGTGAACCAATCGGTGCGCGCGGTGACGGTCTCTCCGTTGAAGAGCGCCATGATGACGTCGAAGCTCTCTTCCATCATGCGGCGCTGCTCGTTGGTGTCGATGCCGAGCATCCGCGCGTCGGTGGTGAGCTGCCCCGGCCCGACGCCGAACATCATGCGACCCCTCGTCAGGTGATCGAGCATGACGATGCGATCGGCGAGCACCAGAGGGTGGTGGTAGGGCAGCGACATCACGCCGGTGCCGAGCTTGATGTGTCGAGTGCGCTGCGCGGCGGCCGCGATCATCACCTCGGGCGATGCGATCGTTTCGGCGCCTGCAGAGTGGTGCTCACCGATCCAGGCCTCGTCGTAGCCGAGGCGGTCGAGGTGCTCGATCAGCTCGAGATCACGTTGCAGGTTGAGCGTCGGGTTCGTGCCGACCCGGTGCATCGGCGGCAGGAAGATCCCGAATCGAAGCGGCCATGACTGCATCAGCCGATGATGGCAGACCCGCGTCATCAGGTGCGTCGTCAGGTGCACCGTCGGGCGTGTCGTCGCGGTGGCGCCACCGCCGCCACGCCCGCTCGAGCCGCGGCATCGCAAAGCAGATCGCGGCGAGGTAGAGCCACCCGACGACGGCATCGATGAAGTAGTGCTCGCCCGTGTACACGAGCGTCAGCGCCATGGCCGCGGGGTAGACGTAGACGAGCCAACGAGCCGGGTTCTTCACTCGCCGCCACACCGCCGTCGCGCACAACGCTGCCCAGGCCGCGTGCAACGACGGGATCGCGGCGTACGCGTTCCCGACGAGCTGTCCTTTGTGGATCAGCGTCGCGGCCGCGTGGACGTGGATGATCTGCCAGCCGCGACCGGTTGACCGCACGACGTGGCCGATCTCGCCGATCTGACTCGCGTACCACGGGGGCGCGGTCGGGATCAGCGCGTAGGTGACGCAACCCAGGAAGCAGAGCACGAGGAACCGGCTCGCGAACCAGCGCCACTCCGCTCGGTCCTTCGCCCACAAGATGCCCGCGACGACGAACGGCAGGATGAAGTGCGTTGCGTAGATGATGCTCGCGGCGGCGTCCCACCAGTTCGGCTGCGCGCGCAAGAAGTGGTCTTGCAGCCACACCGTCGGCACGTTGCCGAGCCCGAAGATCTTGTCGATGTCGGCTTGCGGTGTGACCTGGATCGGTGCGTCGACAAGGGTCGCAGCGCCGCGCGCGAAGTCGTAGAGCGTCACGCCGATGATGAAGATGGACCAGTCCAGGAACATCCGTGGCAGCGTGCGCCACGGCCGGCCGATCGAGACGACCACCAAGCCGCCCACGATCCAGAGCAGGAGCCGCTCGCGGTCGAACGGGATGCCGCTGCGGCCCATGAACCACACGAACACCACGAAGTAGGCGACGAACGCCAACCACCGGAGCACGACCCATGGGTTGACGCGGCGCGCGGACGAGCCGGCGTCGACCACGGGGGCCGAAGGGGAGAGGGTCGAGGTGCTAATCGAGCAGATCCGGCTGCTGGGCGACGATCATCTCGTACATGGGCTGGAACGAGAACCAGCCGGCGAGGTGGGTGCCGACCTGTGTGTAGGTGAGGCGAGCGTCTTCCTCGTCGATGAGCACCGGCTTGCCGGCCGCCTCGGCGAGCAGCTGCGCCTGGCACGTGCGGTCCATCGTGATGAACCACCACACCGCCTCGTCGACGGTCTCGCCCACGGTGAGCAGCCCATGGTTCTGGAGGATCGCCGCCTTCGCCCCGCCGAGTGCGTGCGCGATGCGCTTCCCCTCCTCGGTGTCGAGCACGACGCCCGTGTAGTCGTCGAAGAGCACGTGGTCGTCGTAGAACGCGCAGGCGTCCTGCGTGATCGGGTCGAGCGTGCGGCCGAGTGACGACCACGCCTTGCCGTGCATCGAGTGGCAGTGCGCAGCCGAGATGACATCGGGGCGAGCGGCGTGGATCTGCGAGTGGATGGCGAACGCCGCGCGGTTGACGACGTCGTTGCCCTCGACCACGTCGCCGTGGTGGTTGACGAGGAGCAGGTCAGAGACGCTGATCATGCTGAAGTGACGACCGAACGGGTTCACCCAGAAGTGGTCGAGCAGCTCGGGGTCACGTGCAGTGATGTGGCCCGCAGGACCCTCGTCGTAGCCGAGCTTGGCCCAGAGCCGGAACGCGGCGGCCAGTCGTTGCTTGCGGTGGAGCCGCTCCTCGTCGATCGTGGCCCCAGCCGCCGGCTTACGAGTGTTCGTCTGCTGCATGAACGCGGAGTTTACGGCGGGCTACTCGACAGTTCCGTACGCGCCGGCATCGCCCGTGGCCTGGACATCTTCGACCTCCGCAACGGCCTCGTGGAGAGCAGCGATGAACTCGCTCATGACAGTTGCGTGAACGGCGTTCACCGTCGCGTGAAGGCTCGGGGGAGGGCCTTGTCGATCGAGATACCAACCCCGACGCCAGAGCGCGTCACCCAACGCGAAGACGTCGAGCCCGGCGTCAGATCCGAATGCGACGAGTGTCGCGATCGGTTCGCCGCGAACCACAAGGCCGGGAATCGATTGCACTGCCGCGATCAGATCCTCGGTCGCTCGCCTCGCCTCCGCGGTGAGCCGCAGATACCCGTCCTCGCCGAGGTGCTGCATCACGGCCCACGCCGCCGCCCACGGCCCCACGGACTTCGTGCCGAGCACGGCGGATGAGCCATAGGCGCCACCCAGCCAGTTGTCGGTGAAGAACGTCTGGTACGAGCGCAGCTGACGCGAGCGATGGACGATCACCGACGCGCCCTTCGCCGTGTACCCGAACTTGTGGAGGTCGACCGAGATCGACGTCACGCCGTCCACGCGGAAGCTCCACGGGGGGATGTCGTGGCCGAGTCGCTCGAGCATCGGCAGCGTGATGCCTCCCATGCACGCGTCGACATGGCAGCTGATGTCGCGCTCGGCCGCGAGCGCCGCGATTGCTTCGATTGGATCGACGACGCCTTGTGGGTACTGGGGTGCGGAGCCGACGACGAGCACGGTGTTGTCGGTGATCGCGTCAGCCATCGACTCGGGGTCGGCGCGGTAGTCGCTGCCCACGGGGACACGCACCGACTTCACGTCGAAGTAGTGCGCGCCCTTCTCGAACGCCGCGTGTGCGGTCGACGGCAGCACCATCTCCGGTTCGTCGATGCCGCGCTCGCTGCGCCCGCGCTCGCGCGCCGACTTCACGGCCATCAAGAGGCTCTCGGTGCCACCTGTCGTCAGGAAGCCGGCCGCGTCGGGAGGCGCGTCGAGCAGCCCGGCGACCATCGAGACGACGTCGGCCTGCAGCTGCCGGCTGCTCGGGAAGGCATCGGGGTTGAGCCCGTTGTCGTCCATGAAGCGGACGAAGGCATCGGCCTGCAGGCCGAGCACCTCGTCACCCGCGTGGTAGGCGAGGGTGAAGGCTCGACCGGATCGCCAATCGACATCGCCGGCGCGCATCGCGTCGAGGTCGGCGAGCACGTCGTCGCGGGAGCGGCCGCGGGCGGGCAGGTCCGTCACGGCGAGACCGAGAGAGAGATCGTCAGGTCGGGGAACGCCGCATCGAGGTCCTCCTGCGTGAGCGCGACCGGTGGATCGTCGAGGCCGAGCACACCTCGGAGCTCCGCTGTCGTGAGCGAGTTGATCGCTGGCCACGCGGTGTTCGCCGCGACGTACTTCGGATCGCAGCCGTCGGCGAAGAGCCGAAGGATGAGGTCGGGGATGGCAACACCCGCATCCTTCGCGACCTGCAGGACGGTGGGTTCGCCGGGAGCCGTCAGCGCACAGATGTCCATGAACCCGAGGTGGGTCACCCCGTCGATGACTGCGAATGCCTTCGGCGACGGCAGCGTGTCGTACGCCGCCTGGATGCGAGCGAGAGGAGCGATGGCGTCGGCGCTGCCCGCGATGAGCAACGACGGCTTGTCCGGCGGTGGCACGAGCGGCACCGTCGTCGGCGCTGACGCGGTGAACGACCCGCCCACCGGTGACGCGAGAGCGACATAGGTGACGATGCGCGGGTCGGCGGCGGCCGCGCCGTAGACCGCGAACCCGCCCGCGGAGTGTCCTACCGCGCCGACTCGCTCGGTCTCGACGTCGAGACCCGCGAGCGGGCCCGCGTCAGCATCGGCGGCGACCTCCACCTGGTCGATCGCATCGACGAGCTGCTGCACGTCGGGTGAGTCGGGCGACCCCAGTCCGGCGACGAGGGGCCCGAGATCGCCGAACACCGCGGTGAGGTCTCGGTAGGGATGCTCGACCGCCGCAACGACGAATCCCCATGATGCGAGATGCGTGGTGAGGAACGTCGACTGCAGCCGGTAGCCCGCAAGGCCGTGGCTGAAGACGACGAGCGGGTACGGCCCGCCGTCGGGGTCGGCGGGCGCGAGGTCCGCGAACGCGTCGATCGCGAACGTCTGCGACTGGGTGAGCTTCGCGGCCTCGGCAGGCGGCAGCCACGCCCTGAGGTCGTAGGAGGCCCGCGACTTTCCCTCCTGGTCTCCCTCGAGACCGGGATAGAAGACCGTGATCGGCACGGGCCCACCGGTGAGCTCGACGACGCCGACGGGGAACGGGCCCGGCTCGGCATAGGCCTCGGCCTGGGACGTCGGACTCGCGGCGGTGGTGGCGGCCGCGAGCGAGGTCGAGCTCGTCGGCGCCTCGAGCTCGGCTTCGGTCGTCGTCGTTGCGGCGACGGTGGTCGCGCTCGAGGAGTCGTCGCCGGAGCTGCTGCACGCGACGAGCAGGGAGGCGGCGAGCGCGACGGCAGCCACGAGACGGGTCCGCATGCGGGCAAGGTGCCACACTCGGTCCCGCCGGACAATCCGCCGCACGATCCGCCGAACGACCGACCACGACGAAAGGGACCCACTCACATGCCGATGCCTGCTGTCTCCCTCGCCGCGGTACCCGGCAAGCGCGCCCGCGCCCTCGAGATGGCATCGGAGATCGAGCGCCGGGGCTTTCCGGGCATCTACTGCCCGAGCCTGGGCGACGCGCTCGGCTTGTGCACGTCCCTCGCGCACGTCACGTCGACGATCCGGTTCGGGACGGCGATCGAGCCGATCTACTTCCGTCACCCGACCTCGATGGCCCAGACCGCGAGCTACATCCACGAGGTCAGCGGAGGTCGGTTCGACCTCGGGCTCGGCGTGAGCCACGGACCCGTGCACTCGCAGCTCCGCCTCGACGTGGGCCGCCCGCTTTCGGACATGCGGGACTACGTCGCGGCGATGCGTGCCTCTGGCGATCGCATCGGCGAGCTCCCGCCGATCGTGCTGGCGACGCTCCGAGATCGGATGGTCGCGCTGGCAGCGGAGGTCGCCGATGGCGCCGTCTGGGCCAACGGGTCGCGCAGCCACATGGCGGCGAGCCTCGCGAGGATCCCCGACGAGCGGCGGGCGAAGGGGTTCTTCGTCGGCAACATGATCCCGACCGTGATCGACGACGACCGTGCCGCGGCCGCCGCGATCAACAGACGCACCCTCACGGGCTACGTGGCGCTTCCGAACTATCGCAACTACTGGAAGGCCGCCGGCTACGTCGAGGAGATGGAAGCCATCGAAGCGGCCCTCGCCGCGGGGGAGCGCGACAAGGTGCCGGGGCTGATGAGCGACAAGTGGCTCGCCGACTGCACCCTCTTCGGAACCGCGACCGACGTGCGCGATGGTGTCGACGCGTGGTTCGACGCGGGCGTGACGACACCGATCGTCGTCATGTCATCGACGAAGGGCGGGCAGTTCGTCGCGATCGAGCAGCTGTTCGACGTCTACTCGTAGGCGCTACTCGTGCGCACTACTCGTACGCACTGAGCGGCGGGCAGGAGCACATGAGGTTCCGGTCGCCCTGCGCGCCGTCGATGCGCCCGACGGGCGACCAGTACTTCGCCCGACGCAATGACGCGATGGGGTACGCCGCTCGGCTGCGCGAGTAGGAGTGGTCCCATTCGTCTGCAGTCACCTCGTCCGCGGTGTGGGGCGCGTTCGCCAACGGGTTGTCAGTGCGATCGAGCGCTCCGCTCGCCACCTGGTTGATCTCTTCGCGGATCGCGATCATGGCTTCGCAGAAGCGATCGAGCTCGTCGAGGTTCTCGCTCTCGGTGGGCTCGACCATCAACGTCCCGGCCACGGGGAACGACATCGTAGGTGCGTGGATGCCGTAGTCGATCAGCCGCTTCGCCACGTCGTCGACGCTCACGCCGGTCTGCTTGGTGATCGTACGAAGGTCGAGGATGCACTCGTGCGCGACCAGCCCGGAGATGCCCGTGTACAGGATGGGGTAGTGGGGGGCGAGGCGTCGGGCGATGTAGTTCGCGTTCAGGATCGCGACCTCCGTCGCGGACCGAAGGCCGTCGGGTCCCATCGCCCGCATGTAGGCCCACGGGATCGTGAGGATGAGCGCCGATCCCCAAGGCGCACCCGCGATCGGTCCGACCCCGGTCTCGGGCCCGGCCTCGGGCACGAGAGGGTGGTTCGGGAGGAACGGAGCGAGATGGGCGCGCACACCGATCGGCCCCACGCCGGGCCCCCCGCCGCCGTGGGGGATGCAGAACGTCTTGTGCAGGTTCAGGTGTGACACGTCCGCGCCGAACTCGCCCGGACGAGCGAGACCGACCATCGCGTTGAGGTTCGCCCCGTCCAGGTACACCTGGCCGCCGGCCTCGTGCACGAGGTCGCAGATGGTCGTGATCGCGTCCTCGAACACACCGTGTGTCGACGGGTAGGTGATCATCAGCGCACCGAGCCGCGGCCCGTGGACCTCGATCTTGGCGCGAAGGTCGTCGAGGTCGACGTTGCCGTGGTCGTCGCAGGCGACGACGACGACGTCGAAGCCGGCCATGACCGCGCTCGCCGGGTTCGTGCCGTGCGCCGACGACGGGATGAGGCACACGGTGCGGTCGTGGTCACCGCGGCTGCGGTGGTACGCGCGGATGGCCAGCAGCCCGGCGTACTCGCCCTGCGAACCCGCATTCGGCTGCAGCGACACCGCGTCGTAACCCGTGATCTCGCAGAGCCACGCCTCGAGATCGCGGAAGAGGGACAGATAGCCGCCCGCCTGCTCGAGGGGAGCGAACGGGTGGATCGACGCCCACTCGGGCCAGCTGATCGGCGCCATCTCGGTCGTCGCGTTCAACTTCATCGTGCACGAGCCGAGCGGGATCATCGATCGGTCGAGCGCGATGTCGCGATCGCTCAGGTACCGGAGATACCGGAGCATCGACGTCTCGGAGTGATGCGCGTGGAACACCGGGTGCGTCATGAACGCCGAGGTGCGGCGAAGGCCTTCAGGGATCGACACCGACGCAGCCGTGTCCCAGTTGCCTTCGACGCCGAACGCCGCCGCGACCGCGCGAAGGTGATCCACCGTCGTCGTCTCGTCGATCGCGATCGCGACTCGATCGTCGTCGACGCGTCGGATGTTCACGCCGTTCTCGAGCGCGGCCCGCACCAGCTCATCGGCGCGCCCGGCCGCCCGCACCGTGATCGTGTCGAAGAACGCGTGGTGCTCGAGCGCGACACCCCGGTGTTCGAGGGCACCCGCAAGTGCGGCCGCGAGCGCGTGGACCCGCGCGGCGATGCGCTTCAGTCCGTCGGGACCGTGGTACACGGCGTACATCGACGCGACGACCGCGAGAAGCACCTGCGCGGTGCAGATGTTGCTCGTCGCCTTCTCGCGCCTGATGTGCTGTTCCCGTGTCTGCAGCGCGAGCCGCAGCGCGACGTGTCCGGCGTCGTCTCTCGACACACCGACGAGGCGACCCGGCAGCGAGCGCGCGTTCGCCGCCTTGGTCGCGATGAACCCTGCGTGCGGGCCGCCGAACCCCAGCGGGACGCCGAACCGTTGTGCCGATCCGACGACGATGTCCGCACCCTGTTCGCCTGGGGGAGTGACGAGGCAGCAGGCGAGGAGGTCGGTCGCGACCACGAGGAGCGAGCCGACGCCGTGCGCGTGGCCAGCGAGCGCGCGCAGGTCCCGGATCTCGCCCGTCGTCGACGGGTTCTGCACGAGCACGCCGAACGGCGCGGCACCATGGCCGATCAGAGCGGCCGCGTCGCCGACTTCTACGACGATGCCGAGCGGCTCGGCCCGCGTCTGCACCACCGCGATCGTGTGCGGGTGGCAGCCCGCGTCGACGACGAACCGATCGGAGGCCGAGGGCGGCGCGAGCCGGCGAGCCATCGCCATCGCCTCCGCGGCGGCAGTCGGCTCGTCGAGGAGCGAGGCATTCGCGAGCTCCATCCCGGTGAGGTCGCTCACCATCGTCTGGAAGTTGAGCAACGCCTCGAGTCGCCCCTGCGAGATCTCCGGCTGGTAGGGCGTGTACGCGGTGTACCAGCTCGGATCCTCGAGGACGTTGCGTTGGATCACCGGGGGCGTGAGCGTCCCGTGGTAGCCGAGGCCGATGAGCGACGGAACGACTCGGTTTTCGGAGGCGTATCTGTGCAGCTCCGTCGTCGTCGCCGACTCGCCGAGCGCCGCTGGCAGATCGAGCGGCTGCGGCGACCGGATCGCGGTGGGCACCGCGGCCGCAGCCAAGTCGTCGAGCGTCGAGAAGCCGAGCTCGGAGAGCATCTTGGCCTGCTCGGCGCGGCCCGGTCCGAGGTGGCGCTCGGCGAAGGTGTCAGTCGGGCTCAGCGCTGTCGACGTCGTGGGGGGCATCGGATCCCTCTCGGAAAGGCGGGCTCTGGTCGCGGACGTGTCGGGGTGACTTCCCCCTCTGTCGCGGAACCTGAGAGATTCGCCGGAGGGCCGGCTTTCCCCTTCGGTGAGACCACCCGCTGAGGTGGTCTGCTCTCCAGAGTTGCCTCGCCTGTGCGGTCCTTTGGCCTGAGAGATTCCGGGGAGGTTGCTCCTTCGGCGCCTTCTTTCGAAGGACTCTCCCGCACGGGTTCGACGGCAGTGGCGACTCTACCGGTGGGGCACGGTGATGAGGTGAACCGTGATGGGGTGATCCCTCAACCGGCCGCGACTTCTGCCGACGGCTAGGGCATGACGGCGGAGCGCCCTTTCCCCCAGGAGCACTGCCCGACTTGCGGGCAAGCCCGGATCACCATCCTCCTCACGACGACTCCGGCGCGCATCGAGCGCCACGGTTGCTCGACCGAGACCTGCGCGGCGGAATGGCGCCTCGACGGCAAGATCGCCGATCGGGCCCTCGCCTTCTCGCACCTCACCTGACGTCTTCCCATCAACTCGACATAACGATCATTCTGGGCGGAAGGCCGAAAGCGGACGAGCCGCGTCGAGCAGCCAGGCCACGGCCTCACGGAGCTCCTTGACCGACGCCTTCCCTTCAGGCCACTCGAGATCTCGCTCGACGTCGTCGATCGCGCACCGCAGCACGTAGACGAGATCACCGAGCCGTTCGAGCTCGCGCCGAGCGATGACGACGTCGGATTCCGCGAGGCCGAGCTCGTGTCCGCGGCGACGCGCTTCGTAGTCGCGTTGGCGGCAGCTGCGCCGGCAGTACAGCGGAGGCCGACCGGGACCCGCGGCGAAGGCGAACGGTCGCCCGCACCACCGGCATCGTCGGGTGTCCGCTTGTTTCGTCACTGTGACGAAACAGTAGTGAGGAAGAAGCTACGGACCGCGGACGCTTGTCGCGACGACGACCACTAGGTTTGCCTCCCGATGCCGCGCCGGATGGAGATAGAGCTCACCAGCGCGCGCCCGGACGGCACCTGGACGTGGCGCGCGGCGGGCGCTCGCGAACCGCGCGGTGTGGTCGAGGGCGGCTTGCTCACGTCGGACGCGAAGGTCGGCGACATCGTCAAGGTCGAAGCCGACGTCGACCTCGAAGGCATCTCGATCCTGAGCGTCATCGTCGATCGCGGTCACCGCTCTGAACCCGAGAGGCTCGAGCTGCTCGGATCGCAGCAACCTTTCGAGCCGGTCGTCACCACACTCGCCGCGCGTTCGCGCACCGATCGTCCACCGCGCCGAGACCGCCCACCGCGTTCCGGCGACGGAGCGGGCGACGACCGGCGCGCGCGCCCCGGCGCGAGCCCGGCAACCGCGGCGACAAGGGCCCGGGCCGTGACGGGCGGACAGCCGGTCCACGCGAACCGGCGCCTGCAGGAGAGAGCACGGGCGAGCGCCCGGCGCGTCAGCCGCGACCGCAGCGCACGCGCACGCCACGCCCCCCTCGTCCGCCGCGCGAGGTCGTCGCCGCCGAGCCGAAGCCGAGGGCCAAGCGGCTGCGCGCGGGTCGCGTGCACCGCAAGGCACTGCTCGCGGGCCTCCCGCCCGAGCAGGTGCCGGTTGCGGAGCAGCTCTTCGCCGGAGGTCTTCCCGCGGTGCGTCAGGCGATTGCGACGCAGAACGAGACCTTGAAGGCGGAGGGCAAGCCCGAGGTTCCCGCGAAGAGCCTCCTCACGTTGGCTGAGCAGATGCTGCCGCAGGTCCGCGCAGCTGAGTGGCGTGACCGTGCCGATGCCGCGCTCGCCGACGTCGACGAGATCGACCTGCGAGACCTTCGCTCGGTGGTGGGTGCTGACGACGCTGCTCGTGACGAGGAGTCGCGCGCCATCGCCTCCCAGCTCCGTGAGGCGCTGACGACACGTGTCGAGAAGGAGCACTCCGCCTGGCTCGACGAGATCGGGACTGCGCTCGACGAGGCACGAATCGTTCGCGCGCTCCGGCTCAGCACACGCCCACCGAAGGCCGGCGCTCGCTTCCCGGCCCCGCTCGCGAGCCGGCTCACGGAGGCTGCGGGCGCGGCCTTGCACGCGACCGCGACGACCGATCGCTGGGTCGCAGTGCTCGAGGCGATCGCGTTCTCCCCCGTGCGCAGCTCAGTGGTCGCGGTGAGCGTCCCGGACCCGATTCCCGACGATCTGAAGGCGGCAGTCGCCCGGTCGGCGGGTGCGCTCCCCCAGATCGCGGCCCAGTTCGGCATCGAACCGCCCGCGGTCACGGGTCCCCCGAAGCCGCGCCGGCCGATGCCCCCACGCCGTCCGCCGAAGCCGGCCGCGCAGGGAGCGCGCCCTGCCGCTGCTGCAACCGCTCCTCCGGCAACTGCAGATGCGCCCGTCGACGCCCCGCCGAACCGCCGGCCGAGGCCGCCGCAGCCGCGGCGAAGCGCGCCCGAACCGGCGGCAGAGGCCGCACCGGAGCCGGCGGCAGAGGTAGCGCCGGTCGAAGCGCCCGACGTCCCCGTGGAAGCGCCGCCGGAGCCCGCTGCCGTCGAACCCCCGGCTCCCGAGGCTCCTGCCGTCGACGAAGCACCGAGCGAGGCTGCGGTTCCCACCGATCAGCCTGGCTAGCCTGCGCCGCCATGGCCATGGTCGAGTACGAGACGCGCGGACGCATCGGGATCTTCACCCTCAACCGTCCTGAAGCGCGCAACGCAGTGAACGGCGAGGTCGCCGCCGACATGGAAGCGGCAGTCGACCGCTTCGAGGACGACCCCGATGTCTGGGTGGGCGTGATCACGGCGACGCTCACCGGTGATCGGCCCGTGTTCAGTGCCGGGGCGGATCTCAAGGCGGTCAACACCGCGGCGGGGGCCGGCATCTCGACACAGAAGGGCGGCTTCGCCGGGTTCGCCTACCGCGAGCGCACGAAGCCCGTGATCGCCGCCGTTGACGGCCTCGCGACCGCCGGCGGCTGCGAGATCGTGCTGGCGTGTGATCTCGTCGTCGCATCCACGCGATCGTCGTTCGGTCTCGCGGAGGTCAAGCGCAACCTCGTCGCCGGAGCGGGGGGGCTGTTCCGCCTGCCGCGTGCGATCGGGAGGGCCGCGGCGATGGAGGTCATCCTCACCGGCGAGCCGTTGTCCGCGCAGCGTGCGCACGAGCTCGGTCTCGTGAACCGTCTATGCGAACCGGAGGCGTCGCTCGACACAGCGATCGCCCTCGCCGAGCAGATCTGCCTCTCCGCGCCGATGGCGGTGCGGGAGAGCCGCAAGATCGTCCTCGCCTCCGACTACGAGGACGACGAGACGCTGAAGAAGATGACGAACAGGGCGATGGCGAACGTCATGGGCTCAGAGGACCTGAAGGAAGGTCTGGCGGCGTTCGTCGAGAAGCGCGCACCGAACTGGACGGGTCGCTGACCTAACCCACGACACCGTGTTCGACCAAGAAGTCCTCGAGGCCGTCGACGAGGGGGAGCTCGCCGATCGCTGACACCGGCATCCACCGCGCCTCATCCGCGTCATCGCCGGCCATCAGCACGCCTTCGATCCCCGTCACTTCGAAGTCCAGGATCACGAAGTGGTGATCGGTCCCGATGCGCTCGACCCAACCCACGAGCGGGCCACACACGGCGTCGAGTCCCGTCTCCTCGCGGAGCTCTCGTACGACTGCGTCTGCGAGTGTCTCGCCGGCCTCGACGCGGCCCCCCGGCACCGACCAGCTCCCGCGCCCTGGCTCGCGACCTCGGAGCACGAGCAGCAGCGCCCCGTCGCGCCGCGCGATCGCTCCGACGCAGACCTCGGGTCTGATCAAGACCCTTCGCCGTCGACAGAGTCAGTGCCGTCGAGCGGGCGGTGCACGATGATCGCCCGAGCGACGAGGCCGAACCTCTCGAAGAAGTTCTTGGTCTCGCGGTTGCCGGGCAACGCGAGGCCGTCGATGCCGATGCACTCGTGCACACGGCACCACGCCTCGATGCCGTCCATGAGCGCTTCGCCCACGCCGACGCCGCGGGCCTCCGGCTCGACATAGATGTCGTCGACCACCCCGAGCACTCCCCCGTCGCGCAGCGGCTCGGCGCGGACGACTGCGTAACCGACGATCGCTCCGAGGATCTCACCCACGAGGACGTGGCGATCCGGTGCGGCCAGGTCGGCGCAGATCGACTCGACGTACGGTGCGCGGCGCGCCTCGCGTCGGGCCCACAACGCACCGCCCTTGGTGACGGTCAGCTCGGCGACCGCACACGCAACGAGCTCGGCGATCTGCGCCACGTCGTCTGTGGTCGCCGGCCGAGCCGACTCCATCAGGCGCTCTGCTGCAGCTGGGCGACTCGCCCGAGGATCGTGCGACGGGCGCGGTGCGACGCCTCGTAGAGGCGGACCGCCTCGAGCTCTTCGGTGGTGAGGCCGGCGAGCCGAGGAACGACCTGCGACGCAGACAGCGAGTCGTAGTCAGGGATCGCAAGCAGCGCGGCTTGCTCGAAGTCGTACGCGGCGTGGAGGTGGCGCACGACGATCGGTTGCTCGACGTCACCGAGGTCGCCGTCGGACATCTCGACCTCGTCCACGCTCGTATCGAAGTCGCTGTCGGGCATCGCGAGGTCAGGCGCCGTGCTCGGGCCATCGGCCGTCGGCGTGGGCGCTGGCTCGAACACCTGGCGGACCACGCCGTCGAACCTTGCGCTGCCCCTTCGTGACGGCGACGTGTCCGATCAGGCGCACGAGCTTCGCTCGCTCGCGTCCGCGCTTGACGAGACGAGGGAATGTCTCGAGCACCTCGGTCGCGAGACCGATCGGCGCGTAGACGAAGACGTCCGCGAGGAGGTGCCCGCGTGCTCGGTGCTCGTCAGACGCAGTCACGGCAATACATCAGTCTTTCGTCGGCGAGCTGGCTCGGGTGCTTCACGAGGAAGCACGACTGGCACACGAACTCACCCGGTCGCTTCGGCAGGATGCGGTCGACCGGATCGCCGCGATCGTCGACCTCGACCTCCTCGTCTTCCTCATCGGCTTCCTCCTCGACCGCCACCAAACGGTCCTTGAGGATCGTGTCGAGCGCCGCCTCGACGTCGTCAGGCTCGACGAGATCGTCGTCGTCGTCCTCTTCTTCGGCACCCTCCTCCGGTGGGGCGACGACGGCCGGGCGCCTGACCGGCTCGATTGCATCGGGGTCGATGACCTCGACATCGACGTCGTCCTCGTCGTCGAGGACGTCGTCTACGAGCGTCTCGTCCAGGTCTTCGAGGTCGGGCTCCGCGTCCTCGTCGAGCTCTTCCTCGAGCTCTTCTTCGGGGAACTCGGCGTCCTCTACCTCAGCGAACTCGTCTTCGTCAGCCATCAGATCCTTGCGACGGCGGGTTTTCGGGGGGAAGGGCCGCTCGCGCGCCGGGGATCATACGCAACGGGACGCCGAGTTCCACCCACCCTCGCCAACTTCCTCAGAAGCGTGCCTGCAGGGCCAGGACGACGTTCACGTACGCGGCCGTCGTCGCCTTCATTCCGTCCCGCCGCACCGACGTCAATCCCTGGTAGTAGCCGGCAAGGGCCATGTTCACGTCACCGTTCGTCAGCGAGACCAGGTGGGCGAGGAACCGTGCGCTCATGCGGATGTTGTCGTCCGCCACGTACGGGTCGAGTGGCGCCCCGATGAGCACTCCTGCGACGAATCCGGCGGTCGACGGGAGCAGCTGGCCGATCCCGATCGCGCCCGACGGCGACACCACGGTCGTCTGCCACCCCGACTCCATCCACGCGAGTGCCTTGAGCAGGCTCGGGGGAACCGCATACTCGGCCGCCCACCGGTCGAACGACGGGATCAGGGCGAGCCGGTCTGGGAGGTTCAGCAGCTCCTTGGGCAGCCGGGCCAGCTGCTCCGGAGTGAGTGTCGGCGCGGCGACAAGAGCAGCCGCAGGCACGGTCGGCGGAGCGGGCACCGTGGTCGTCGGCGGCAAGGTCGTGGCCACCGGGAGCGTGGGCGTGGCGACGGCGGCCACGAGCGCCGGCACCGTCGTCGTGGACGTGTCGGCGACCAGAGTCGCGACTGTTGTCGTCGTCGGAGCGGCGACCGTGGTGGCAGGGGCCGGCACGACTGCGGAAGGGATGACGAGTCGCAGCCCGACGGTCACGCGGTTCGGGTTGCGGATGCCGTTGGCCGCGGCGAGCGCGCTCACCGTCACCTTGTACTTGCGGGCCACCGCGCCGAGGTTGTCGCCCCGTTTGAGCACGTAGACCACCGGCGTGGCCGTTGGCCCTGCCACGGGGACGATCTCGACCGCTCTCGGCGCAGGGACCGCTGCAGGCACGAGCGTCGGGGCCACGAGCGGGCTGCCCACGGGAGCGGGCGACGGGATGACGAGCCGCTGCCCGACGACGATCAGCTGCACGTTGCGGATGTTGTTGGCCGATGCGAGCGCAGCGACGCTCACCCCGTTCCGCCGTGCGATCGAGGAGAGCGAGTCTCCCTTGCGCACCTGGTAGCTCGTCGGGCCCTGTGCCGGCCCTTGCAGGGCCGGATCGGTGGCGTCGGCGGCGAACGCCACGCCGAAGTCGATCGCGCAGAGCGAGAGCACGAGGGACGCACAGACGACGGCTCTGAGCCAGGGGACAGTGCGGGCACGGGGCATGAATCCTCCGCCGCCCGCTCGGCGCGGCAGTGTACCGACCTCTGCGGCGACGGAAAAGACCTGGTGGGGGTCAGCGGCCGAGGCGCCGGGCCTCGGCCCGTCGCTCGGCGTCGAGCCGCTCGAGCTCTGACTCGCGGTGATCGACGAACCGCATGGTCTCGGCGATCGCCCGGTGGCCCGCCTGTTCGGCGATCAGGCGGTGCATCTCCTGCCCGACCCGCCGGTATGCGGGGTGGCCCTGGGGACCGGTACGCAGCTCGAGGAGGTGCATCGCCTCGCGGGCGTTCATCTGCATGGCGAAGCGGATGCGGTACGCCATGGAGAGGGCGTAGGGCGCCTGCTGCGGGAACTGCTCGAGCAATGCTCCGTACAGATTGGCCGAGCGCTCCATCGCCGCGTCGAACTCCGCGCTGTGGCCGGCGTCGTCGATCTCGGCCGGGCGCTCATACCCATGGCGCGGAGAGAGCGGCTGCCACTCGATCGTGAGCATGCGATGCCGCTGCAGGTCGCGGAACGCGCCGTAGTCAGCCAGGACGTCGAACCGGTAGTCGACGCGCTCGAACGCTCGCCCTGGCTTGTGCCGCCGGTTGGCCCGCTCCCCCACGTAAGACCGCAGCAGTGTCATGCGTTCGTCGGTGGTCAGCCGACGCACCCGCGCGAGCAGCTGGTGGTCGGGCAGATCGGAGTGCGGGTACAAGATCGCGGCGAGCAGCTTGTCCTCGGCGTCGGGATCGAAGTCGGTCAGCGTCACCGACGGCACCGGCTCCTCCATCTCGCCCGCGAGCAGCAGGTCGGCCTCACGCTCGGTCGCGAGGCGGGTCTCCTCGAGGTACTGCGTCCAAGCTCCGCCTCGGTCGGCGACGTCGACCCGCTTGAGGAACGAGGGAATGACCTTGCGGAGCTCCTCGAGCATGAGCTCGGCGTACGCCCTCGCTTCGGGAAGGGGATGGGCGCGCATGCGCAGGAGCAGCATCTCGAACGCCTGGCCGCTCGCGTAGATCCCGACGTTCGAGATCGCGGCCGATGGCAGCACGCCACGAGCCGAGTCGAACGCCTTGGCTCGCACGGCCTGCCGGTACACGAAGTCGGAGTCGTCGGGGTCCTTCGGGTGCACCTCGCGGAACCACTCGGTCATCAGCCCGACGAGAGATCCGTAGGTGTCGAAGAGCCGATCGAGGTCGCCGACGTAACGAGTGCCGAGTGACGACCCCAGCACCGCGGGGTCGCGGTAGTAGCGGTAGCGGCCGCCGAGGCGCACGTCGTACGCGATGTAGCGCGTCGACTGCTCGAGGTATGACGCGATGCGCCCCCACTCGAGCACCTTCGTGAGCAGGTTCGATGCCTGCTCACACGCGAGGTGCACACCGCCGAGCTGGGCGACCGAGTCGTCGCCGTACTCGAAGAACACGCGGTCGTAGAGCTCCTCGGCGCGGCGAAGACCCACCGTCGCGTCGACGCTCGCGTCGCCGCTGATGTCGAGGTCGCCGACGAACTCGTCGAGGAAGAGACGGCGCAAGCTCTTGTTCGATCGGGAGTAGCGAGCGAACAACGCGCCTTTCACGACTTCGGGAAGGTTGACGAGCGCGAAGACCGGCCGATCGAGGTTGGTCACGTACCGCCGAAGGATGTCCTCCTCTTCGGGAGTGAACTCTTCGGCGACGTACACGGACACCGGGTCAGACTACGGCCCCGCCGCGCCCACGCCGGTGAACGAACACCCCCGCTGAACTGGGACGATGAGGGGCCGAGCTCGCGGTCAGTGACTCAGGACGATCTTGCCAAGCTGGCTGCCCTCCTCGAGGCGAGCGAGCGCCGTCGGGTAATCGGTGAGGGGGTAGATCTCGTCGACGATCACTGGAAGGCCGTGCGCGACCATCTCGGTGACCTCCGCGAACTCCTGGTACGAGCCCATCGTCGAGCCGATGATCTCGATCTGCTTGAAGAAGAGCCGGGGCAGGTTGAGCTCGACGGCGGTGCCCGAGGTGCCGCCGCACAGCACCAGACGCCCTCCCGACTTCAGCGCGCGCACGGACTGCTCCCACGTCGCCGGGCCCACCGACTCGACGACGACGTCTGCCGAAATGGGCCACTTCGAGTCGGCCGAGTCGAACGCGGCGTCGGCGCCGAGCTCGAGGGCTCGCTCGCGCTTCGCCGCGTCACGGGAGGTCACCGACACGTGGGCGCCCAATGCCTGGCCCAACGCAAGCGCCGCGGTGGCGACGCCACCGCCGATCCCGACGACGAGCAGCGTGTCGCCCGCGGTGAGTCGGGCTCGACGCAGCATCCGCCACGCCGTCAGGTAGCACAACGGGTAGGCCGCGCATTCCTCCCACGTTCGGTTCGACGGGCGCTTCACGATGTTGCGCGCGGGAGCGATCGCGTAGTTGGCGTGACCCCCACGATCGTGCTCGCCCCAGATGCCGAAACCCGACCCCATGGGGCTGTCGTTGCCCAACGCGATGATCTCGTCGACGGGAGACACGCCGGGGTTCACCACGACCTCGTCACCTACCGCGACGTTGGTCACCGCGTCGCCTACGGCGTGCACGATCCCGGCCACATCGCAACCAGGGATGTGAGGCAACGCCGGCTTGGGCATCCCCCGGGTGAGCCAGAGGTCCATGTGATTCAGCGCACTGGCGACGACGCTGACCACGACCTCGTCCGGGCCGGGCTCCGGGTCGGGCATCTCGCCCCAGCGGTAGGAACCGGGCGACTCGTCGAGGATCCAGGCGTACATCGCGCCGAACCTAGACGACGATGTCGACGAGCTCGCCCGTCACGCGCACGGCGATCGCGGTCGCGTCGCCGACGCGGCGACCGTCGACCCACACGTCGACAGGCTTGTCGAACTCGGCGCGTGCCGACGCCGCTCGGACTTGCGTGATGTCGCGGTGAGGCACGTGCGTGCCGGTGCGCAGGCGCCGTCGTGCCTTGAGCCGGTCTCCGAAGTCGAGCGCGACGTCGAGGATGTCGAGCAGCCCGTCACCCGGGTGCGCGCGAGGCGCCACATCCCAGCGACCCAGCCACTCCGCGTTCATCGCGACCCACACGCGACCGCGCCACCATGAACGGCGGGCGACGACGTGCGCGACGAAGACGTGCGGATGGCCGTCGACCTCGACCTCGGCGATGTCGACGGGGAGCGTGACGGCCTCGTCGGTGTGCAGACGGCGTTCGTCGCCGATCCCGCCGACCGTGCGGCAGAGGTCCCCGGCGAGGAGGCCGATCGGCGGAACCGCGAGACCACGCGATCGAGCCGAGGCGATGACCGAAGCGGCGTCCGCATCGGAGCGGGCGATGATCCCATCGGCGGGAAGCGGCTGCGCCTTCCCCCAGGCGCCTCCGCGCTCGACGGTCATTCAGACGTTGCGACGGCCGAGGACGCGGCGACCACACCGCGGTACAACCGCGCCGCGGCCTCCCGAGCGGCAGCCGACGTCGGTTGATCGGTCACGTCAGCGACCTGGCCCAAGAGGTCGATGACCTGCTTGACGTTCCGCACGAAGTCACCGCCCGACAGGTCTTCGTCCTCGAGCACGTCGTCGAGGGCTTCGCCCGCCGCCCACGCGTGTGCGACCGCGAGGAAGGTCGGGTCGGGCGCGCGAGTGAGGTCGAGCCCGGCTTCGTCCTCGATGGCGTTGAGCTCGGTGGCCAACGCGGCGATCGCCCGACATCGATCGCGGACCTTCGTCGACGGGAACCACGGCGCGGGGGCGCGTCAGGGCTTCGGTGCTCGTAGGTGAAGAGCGAGACGACGCCGGCCAGGGCGGCCGGGTCGAGGTCGTCGAGCAGCCCTTGCCCGATCGCCTCGGCCAGGAGCAGGTCGCTCTCGTGGAAGAGCGAGGCGAGCCTCTCGCCCGACTCGGTGAGCGCCCAATCGTCGAGGTAGCCCCAGATCTCGAGGATGCGGACGACGCGATCGAACCGGCGAGCGAGCGAGCCGACGCGGCTGCCGATCCGGTCCTCCAGCTCGCGGACCTCGCGGGCCACGCGGTCGGCCTGGGCCGCGGCCTTCAGTCGGTCGTCGAGCTGTGGATCGCGCAGGATCGGATCGGCGGGTTCGTCCGACAGGCCGGATTCCGCCACGACGATCTCGGCTCGCTCGGGCCGGGGCCGAACGCGGTCGAGCTCGCGGGCGACCTCGCGCTGGTAGGACTGCCGGTTCGGCGCGAACGGAGTCGGGAGGTCGATCTCGCCGACCCGCTGCACGGGTTGGTCGAAGTCGGGCTCGGACAACGACACAAGGATGCGACTCGGTGTGATGAGGCGGATGCGGACACCGCCGCCGCGCCGCTGCGCGACCGTGAGCACCGCCGCTCGCCCTGCGTGCTTCCCGCCGCGGAGCATGATGACGTCGCCGGGCTTCAATCGTGCGAGCGACGCGACAACGTCTTCGCGCGGCGACGCGTCGGGACGACGCTCGCGTCGGGGATGGCTGCGGCGGTACTGATCGATGTCGCCATAGGGGCTCTCGGCCATCTCCAGCAGTCCGGCCAGGACCTCCTTGCGCCGCTCGAGGCGGGCTTCGAGCCGCACGACGTCCCGGTCGGCTTGGTACTGACCGAACGAGAGGTTCAGCAGATGGTGAGCCTGATCGCGCGGGTAGGTGCGCACGAGGTTGGCGGCCATGTTGTACGTCGGCCGGAACGCGGACGTGAGCCTGAAGGTTCGGCTCGACGCAAGCCCAGCGACTTGGTCGAAGGGAACGAACGGAGACCACAACACGATCGCGTGGCCGAGCGTGTCGATGCCTCGACGTCCCGCGCGACCCGTGAGCTGTGTGTACTCCCCCGGCGTCAGGAACTGGTGGCGCTCTCCCGTGAACTTCGAGAGCTTCTCGATGACGACAGAACGCGCCGGCATGTTGATGCCGAGCGCGAGGGTCTCCGTCGCGAAGACAACCTTGACGAGCCCTTCGACGAAGCAGGCTTCGACCGCCTCCTTGAACGGGGGGACCAACCCCGCGTGATGGGGAGCGATGCCGGCCTCGAGTCCCGCCATCCATCGGGCGTAGCCCAGCACCGCGAGGTCGGCGTCCTCGAGACCGCGAAGCCGGGCACCGACGATCTCACGGATGCGGTCGCGCTCCGCCGCCGTCGTCAGTCGGAGGCCGGCGTCGAGGCACGCCGCCGCGGCATCGGAGCACGCGGCTCGGCTGAAGATGAAGTAGATCGCGGGGAGCATCCCTTGCTCTTCGAGCAGCTCGACGACTTCGATGCGACGCGGCGTGTACAGCCGCCTGCGTCCGCGGGAGCGCCCGGGCCACTGTGTCCGAGCGGCCTCGCCGTCGAGCCGCGACGCCTCGGGGTTCGGACGGCCGTCGACGAGCGTGGGGAGCAGATGCAGTCGGTCGGACGAACGGTCGCCGATGAGGTACAGGTTCTGCAGCTCGACCGGCCTGCGCTCCTCGATGATCGTGGCGGTGGGCCCGCGGACGGTCGTCATCCAGTCCGCGAGCTCTTCGGCGTTGCTCACGGTCGCGGAGAGGCACACCAACCTCGCGGATTGCGGCGTGTGGATGATCACCTCTTCCCACACCGGCCCGCGGTACGCGTCCTGCAGGTAGTGCACCTCGTCGAGGATGACGTACCGGAGGTCGCGCAGTGCGTCGGACCCCGCGTAGATCATGTTGCGCAGCACCTCGGTCGTCATCACGACGACCGGAGCGTCACCGTTGATCGAGTTGTCGCCGGTGAGGAGCCCGACGCGCTGCGCTCCGTAGCGGCGCACGAGGTCGGCGTACTTCTGGTTCGAGAGCGCCTTGATCGGGGCCGTGTAGAACGCCTTGGTGCCCTCGGCGAGCGCATGCGCGACCGCGTATTCCGCGACGAGCGTCTTGCCCGACGATGTCGGCGCGGCGACGAGCACCGACGACCCGGCGTCGACCGCGTCGAGCGCGCGCATCTGGAAGTCGTCGAGCGCGAAGCCGTAGCCGGCGAGGAACTGGGCGCGAAGCGCCGCGGTGTCGACCGCGGTCACGTCGCGGGCGCCGGCGCGCTCCGCGTGCGGTGCCTGAGCACGAGCTTCCCGATCACGATCGCCACCTCGTAGAAGATGATCAGCGGGACCGAGAGAGCGAGGAGGCTGTACGGATCGCCACTCGGCGTCGCGACCGCAACGACCACGACGATCCCGACGATCGCGAAGCGCCGGGCGGCCGAGAGCTGTTGCGGGGTGAGGACACCGACGACCTCGAGCGCCACGAGGAAGACGGGAAACTCGAAGCCGAGACCGAATCCCAGCATCATCAACATGATGAGGCTGAGGTAGGCGCCCGGGGCGAACAGCGGCTGCACGTCACCCGAGAACGAGATGAGGAATTGCAACGCCTTCGGGAACGTCCAGAGCGCGATGAGCGCCCCCATGATGAACAGAGCGACCGATGCGAAGACGAACGGGATCGCGTATCGCTTCTCGTTCTCGTACAGCCCCGGAGTGATGAAGCGCCAGATCTGCCAGAGGACGACGGGCAACGCGAGCACGAGTCCCCCGTAGCCGGTGACCTTCATGCGCACCGCGAAGCCCTCGAGCGGATCGGTGATCACGAGCTTGCCGGGACAGGTGAGGTTCTTCGCCTCGCAGACATCGCGGTAGGGCCCGGTGAGCCACTCGAGGATCTGCGGGTAGAAGATGAAAGCGATCACTCCGCCGACGGCGACGGCCAGCAAGCAGATGATGAGACGGCGGCGCAGCTCCGCGAGGTGCTCGGTCAACGTCATGCGGTCATGGACGGTCGGCCGGGGCTTCTCACCCCGCCGACGGAGCCTCACCACGTCAGGCCGCGGTCTCGCCCGAGGACGCCTGCTCTCCCGGGACGTCGGGCACGGAGGGTGCCGGTTCGGGCACCGCCGTCGGGTTGGCGGGCGCGAGTGGTGCCGAGGCGTCGCTCGACGTCGGCGTTGAGGCCGTCGCAGTCGACGGCGGCGCGGGAGGCGGTGTCGGCGTCTCGATGGGGTCGCTCAGGGCATCGCGGAGCTCGGCTTCGAACCCCGACGTGACCCTCCTGATCTCCCTCGTCGCCCTCCCGAGCTTGCGCATCGCGTCGGGCAGCTTGTCCGGACCGAGCACGAGCAACGCCACGACGGCGATGACGAGCAGCTCGGTGGCGGAGATGTTGAACACGCCTGAAGTCTACGGCGCAGCCCCTTCAGCCAGATTGCGGCTGTCCTCGCGACGACCGGCGCCGCGGCGGGCCGAGTCCAGGTCAGATGAGGTCGTCGTCCTCGTCGCGTGTCTCCGCGAGGCGCTGGAACCAGTCGTCGCGCCGCAGCATCTCGTGGAACTCGAGCAGATCGTCGTGGGTCAGCGGCGCACCAGTCCGCCGCTCCCGGAGCTCGGCAGGACGGCTCCACGTGGACCATGCCACCCCGGCGGCGAGGAGGAGCTCGACGATGTGGGGCTCGGCCGGTTTGGCGACCAGCGTGGAGCACTGGGGGCACCGGAAGTGGTACGTGCCCTCGTCGTCGTCGTCGCACACGCGAACCCAGACGTCGGCGGTAGTCATCTCGACGTCACCGCACTCGGTGCAGGTGGCTCGGATCGTTGCCATCTCGTTCGGATGCCCTCCGGATGCAGCGGTGGCGCTGGTGTCCTCGGGGTCATCGGCCCCCTGAACGCTCGCCTTGAGCACCGCGTCGCGGGAGACCTGGGAGAATTGGACGGTGCAGCAGCGGCTTCCCTCGCTCCGGGTGCCGCCGATCGCCTTCGCCCACCGGGGGGCCCGGGCCCACGCGCCGGAGAACACCCTCGAGGCGTTCCGGCTCGGGCTGAAGCTGGGCGCCACCGGCCTCGAAAGCGACGTCTGGCTCACGAAGGACGGCGAGGCAGTGCTCGACCACGACGGCGTCGTCAGAGGCCGCTGGTTCGGCACGTCACCGATCGGCGGCCACCTGCGATCGAGCCTTCCCGGCCACATCCCCACGCTCGCCGAGCTCTACGACGCCTGTGGCACCGACTTCGAGCTGTCTCTCGACCTCAAGAACGACGCCGCGATCGACGCGGTGCTCGCCGTCGCGCGAAATGCAGGGGGCGACGCGATCAGCAGGCTGTGGATCTGCCATCCGAGCTGGGAGAAGGTCGCGTCATTCCGCGGGCTCGACCCCGATGTGCACCTGGTCGATTCGACCCGGCTGCGTGCGATCCGGGAGGGGGCGGAGCGCCGCGCAGCGTCGCTCGCTGATGCAGGGGTCGACGCGCTGAACATGCATCACACCGACTGGAACGGCGGGCTGACCACGTTGGTCCACCGGTTCGATCGCTTCGCGTTCGCATGGGACGTGCAACACGACTACGCGCTCCGCACGACGCTGCGCATGGGGATCGACGGCGTGTACAGCGACCACGTCGACCGCATGATGGACGCGGTCCACGACGAGGTGTGACTACAAAAATCCCAGGTGGGTGACGGGCCAGATGCGCACGAAGGCGCGGCCGACGATCAGGCCTTCGTCGATCGGACCGAAGTACCGCGAGTCGCGCGAGTCGCCGCGGTTGTCACCCATCACGAAGACCTCGTCCTCCGGGACCTTCGTGGGCGGCAGGTTGTCGGTCACTGTTCCCGCCGGCAGATAGGGCTCGTCGAGCGGGCGCCCGTCGATGTACACCTGGCCGTTCTGCGTCGAGACCGTCTCGCCGGGGAGTCCGATGACCCGCTTGATCAGGTCCTTGATCGCGTCGGGCGGCTCGTCCTTCGGCCGTTCGAACACGACGATGTCGCCTCGGTTGATGTCGTGGACCTTGTACGAAAGCTTGTTGACCAGCACGCGGTCACCGATGCGCAGCGTCGGTTCCATCGATCGCGACGGGATGTAGAAGGCCTGCAGCAGGAACGTCTTGATGAGCAGGGCGACGAGGAGTGCTCCGACGATGACGCCAACCCACTCGAGGATCGACTTCGCATTCGAGCGCGGCACGCTCTCTTCTGGGTCAGGGACGTCGGCGTCAGGGGGCGAATCGGATTCGATCACGAGAATTCGCAGGGTAGCGGGGGCAGGCGCCGTCAGAGCGACGCGATGAGCTTCTCGACTCGTTCGTCCCGTGACTTGAACGGGTCTTTGCACAACACCGTGCGTTGCGCCTGGTCGTTCAGCTTCAAGTGCACCCAGTCGACCGTGTAGTCGCGCTTGCGCTCCTTGGCGCGGCGGATGAACTCACCTCGGAGCCGAGCCCGCGTCGTCTGGGGTGGCGTGTCGACTGCGGTGTCGATGTCCGCGTCGGTGCACATCCGCTCGACGAGGTCCTTCTGCTGCATCCGATAGAAGAGGCTGCGCGATCGGTTGACGTCGTGGTACTGCAGGTCCATCAGCGCGACCTTCGGGTGGCTCAGCGGGAGGTCGTGCTTGGCGCGGTAGGCCTCGATGAGCCGGTGCTTGATGACCCAGTCGCACTCACGATCGAGCGAGAGCGGATCCTCCTGGATCTGGGTGAGGCAGTGCTCCCACATCTTGAGGGCCTGCATCTCGAGCGGGCTGAAGCCCTTCGCGTCCGCGTAGCGCATCGCACGCCCCAGGTACTCACTCTGGATGTCGAGCGCGCTGGCCTCGCGACCGTTCGCGAGCCGCACCCTCCGGGTGCAGGTCATGTCGTGGCTGATCTCGCGGATCGCCCTGATCGGGTTCTCGAGCGTCATGTCCCGCAGCACGCACGACGGGTCCTCGAGCATGCGCAGCAGGATGCTCGTGGTGCCGACCTTGAGGAAGGTGGCGTACTCGCTCATGTTCGAGTCGCCGACGATCACGTGCAGACGGCGGAACCGCTCGGCGTCCGCGTGGGGCTCGTCGCGGGTGTTGATGATCGGACGGCTGCGGGTGGTCGCGCTCGACACGCCTTCCCAGATGTGCTCGGCGCGCTGGCTGACGCAGTACATCGCGCCGCGCGCGGTCTGAAGCACCTTTCCGGCACCCGCGAAGATCTGGCGGCTCACGAAGAACGGGATGAGCACTTCGGCGTAGTGGCCGAAGTCGTCGCGCCGGCTCGTGAGGTAGTTCTCGTGGCAGCCGTAGGAGTTGCCCGCTGAGTCGGTGTTGTTCTTGAAGAGGTAGATGACTCCGCGGATGCCCTCTTCGCGAAGCCGCTGCTCCACGCTCGCGAGGAGCTGCTCGAGGATGCGCTCCCCCGCCTTGTCGTGCACGACGAGGTCGTAGATGGAGTCGCACTCGGGTGTGGCGTACTCGGGGTGGCTTCCGACGTCGAGGTACAGGCGCGCCCCGTTCGCGAGGAAGACGTTCGAGCTGCGGCCCCACGACACGACCCGGCGGAACAGATAGCGAGCGACCTCGTCGGGGCTCAGGCGGCGTTGGCCGCGCAGGGTGCAGGTGACGCCGTATTCGTTCTCGAGGCCGAAGATCCGGCGCTCCACGCCGTCAACCTATCGGGGGCCACCCGGGAGACGTCGCACCCCCGGCTACTCTGGCGCCGATGCAACAGGGGCGAATGGTTCGCCTGGCGACCGTGCAGTCCGGGTTCGAGGCCAAGGTCTTGGCCGCCCGCTTGGGCGCCGAGGGCATCGTCTGGGAGCTGCGGGGTGGGGTCGACGGGCCATATCCCATGGGACCGGTGACAGTTTTGGTCGACGAGCACGACCTCGACGTGGCCCGCGAGCTGCTGCTCGTCGATGAGGTCGAGTCGTCGTTCGAGGACAGCGACGATCACGTCGGGCGGCCGCCGATCTTCGTGTGGCTGGCGATCGCCGCCGTGATCGTCGTGGCGGCGAGCACGCTGCTGCGCGTGCTCGTCACCACGCAGTGACGGTCAGCCGACCTCGAACTCGCCGCTGACGAGCGTCTCGCCCGTCTGGTCGTCGGAGTTGCCGGCCATCAGATAGCGACCACTGTCCAGGTTGACGACGATGTATCCCGTCTTGCCCGCTGGGATCGACTCGCTGAACCCGGCGACGAGCGGCGCCGGGAGCTTCATCTCCGTGGTCTCGCCGGTGCCGATGCTCGCGAAGTACCCGTTCACCGCCGCGTCGAAGTCGCTCATCGACCCGTCGGTCGGACCGGCCACGTTGAAGTCGGACGGCGTCGTTCCCTTGTTCTCTACCGCGTACACGCCTTCCTTCACGCCGTCGGGCGCGGTGATCGAGTCGTCGGCGATCTCGAAGGTCCCTTGGGTCGAGGGCGCAGGCGTGTCGCCATCGGCGACGGTGAAGTCGGTGAGCATCCCCAGCGTGAAGTGGGGCGTGCCGTCGGGTGCGGGCAGGAAGCAGGCCAGCACGTAGCTTCCCGGCGCGAAGTCCGCCACTGTCGTCTCGGAGTCGTCCGGCGGGAGCAGACCGGGCGTGCCGTAGAACGAGCTCGTCGGGTCGCCATCGAAGACCTCGGCGAGGGCGGCGGGATCAGGCTCACCTTCCTGGGACAGGATCGGGAGCGCGTCAGCCGCGGTCTTTCCCGGCTGCAGCTTGAGCGGCACGACGATGTGCGGCTCCGTGCCGGCATTGTCGAAGGTCACCTGCACGAACCCACCGGTCGCCTCACCGGTCACCTCGAACTTGTACTCGCTCGCGGTGATCGTGATGGCGGGTGTCTCGGGCGAGTCGCCTCCACCGGTCGTCGCGGCACCCTCACCGGTCGTCGCGGCGCCTCCACCGGTGGTTGCGGCGCCGCCACCTGTCGTCGCGGAGCTCGACCCCGAGTCGTCGCCGCATGCCGCCAGTGTCGTGCCGGCGAGCAGCGCGACCGTGACCGCGATCGTTGCGCGGGAAACTCTCATCGTCGTCCTCCGTTTGGTGAAGTCCCCCAACGTGCGGGCGACTCTAGGCCGCGACGACCTCAGGACAGATGCTCTGCAACCTGATTGTCATCCAGCCTGCGGAACGCGCGGCGACCGTTGCTGCGCGCCAGCAAGGCGACCTCGAGATCGTCGGGGCTGAGCGTGCGATCGGGGCCTGCGAGCGCCCCGACCGCGACACGCACCGCGTCGCGCAGGGACAGGTTTTCCGACCAGGTCTGCGACACCCGTTCGTTGATGACCTCGCTGTCACCGCCGAGGACGCTGTAGTTGTGCTCGTCGACCACCGTTCCGTCGTAGAGGACGTGGAACATCTGGTCCTGACCGGGGTTCTCGCGTACCTCGGCGATGAGGATCTCGACCTCCATCGGCTTCACCTCGTGGGTGAAGATCTGGCCGAGGATCTGCGAGTACTGGTTCGCGAGTGAGCGCGCGTCGACGTCCTCGCGGCTGTATGCGTAGCCCTTGAGGTCGGCGGCACGGACACCGGCCACCCGCAGCTGGTCGTACTCGTTGTAGCGACCCACTCCTCCGAAGGCGATGCGGTCGTAGATCTCGCTGACCTTGCGCAAGGTGTTGCTGGGGTTCTCGGCGACGATGAGGATGCCGTCGTCGTAGGTGAGCGCCGTGAGGCTCCGACCGCGGGCGATGCCCTTCCGCGCGTAGTCCGCGCGGTCCTTCATGATCTGCTCGGGTGCGACGTAGAACGGCATGCTCATTGCGCAGGCCCTCCCGGATTCGCGGCGAGCGCGTCGAGCAGCGCCCTGAACCGACCTGAGAGCTCGTCATCACCCACACGTTCGAAGCCCTGCTCGGAGATCGTGGCGATGATCGGGAAGATCCCTCGCATGATGTCGGGCCCGCCCGTCGCGGAGTCCTCGTCGGCGGCCTCGAACAGCGCCCTCAGGCACAAGTCGACGGCCTCGTCTCGGGACAGCCCGTCGCGGTAGCCGATCTTGATCACCGTGCCCGCGTGGAGGCTTCCTGAGCCTGTGGCGCTGTGATCACGCTCCTCGTAGCGGCCGCCGGTGACGTCGTAGGTGAAGAGGCGGCCCGCGTTCCGACGCGTATCGAATCCCGCGAAGATCGGGACGACGACGAGGCCTTGCATCGCCGCGGGCAGGTTCGACCGGACCATCTGGCTGAGCTGGTTCGCCTTGCCGTCGAGGCTGAGCTCGCCACCCTCGACCTTCTCGTAGTGCTCGAGCTGCAGCTGGAAGAGCTTGACCATCTCGAGCGCAGGTCCGGCCGCGCCGGCGATCGCGATGCCGGAGTGGCGGTCGGCGGGGAACACCTTCTCCATCGCCCGGTGGCTGATCAGGTTTCCCGAAGTCGCGCGGCGGTCGCCGGCCATGATCACGCCGTCGGCGTAGCGCACCGCCACGCAGGTCGTGGCGTGGGTGACCGGCACTGCGATGCCCGGATCGGGCATCGGCGGCTGACCCACGCGGTGCAGCAAGTTCGAGAAGCTCGGACCCGGATCGTCATCCGGCCGGAAGAAGGGCATCGACATCGTGGCCGAGGCTACAGAGGTCGGACCAGAAGCAGAGGCAGGTCTTGGTCCCACCAGCCGGGAAACGTTCTCGCGGGAAGGAATCCGCGGGCTCGGTAGAACGCACGTGTCGGGGCGTACTCGGTGGCATCGCCGCTCGTCATCACGAGCAAGAGGACAGTGCCTCCCGCAGCCTCGTCGGCGGCGAGCCGATCGACGAGGGCGGTGCCGATGCCACCACCCCGCTGCGTGCGCTCGACCGCCATCCAGGAGATCTCGGCACAGCCCGGGAACGGACGCTCGACGGTGAGGAAGCCGATGATCGTGCCGTCGTCGTCGCTTGCGACGTAGCCGGGCTCTGACCGCACCGCATCCGCGCATGCCTGGATGCCCGACTCGAGCCCGAAGAAGTCGGGCAGGCCGGCGATGATCGCGTCACACGCAGACGCGTCATCGAGCGCCAGTTCGCGGACGATCACCGGAGCGCACGGAGCTGAGCGACTCGTCGCTTCGCGGCGACGTAGGTGAGCGCGGCATCGATGCGGTCGATGTCGTCTTGGAAATGGCCGAGCGCCGCGTTGCAGCTGAAGCAGAGGAGCCCGCGCACGTAGCCGGTCTCGTGATCGTGGTCGACGTGCAACGACTTGCCCGTCTTCGGCGGGCGCCCGCATACGGCGCACCCTCCACCCTGCTCCCGCAGTCGCGCCTCGTACTCCTCCTGCGTCATCCCGAACGTCCGACGCAGGTGGCTCTCGCGCATCATCGCCGGGTAGTCGCGCTCGGAGCGGTAGCGGCGCTGAGTCTCGGCTGCTCGCTCCGGGTTTGCGCGTCGCCACGCCTTCGCGCGCTCGATCGTGGGTTCGGGGTTCGCGGCGTACGCGGCCTTTCGGCGCGCGAGGTTGCAGACTTTGCAGTCGGATCGGTAGCCGTCGCGCATCTCCTTCATTCGGTAGAAGGCGTCGAACGGCTTCAGCTCATTGCAGATCCGGCAACGTTTCATCACCGGAGAGTACGAACAGGGTGGGCGTTACGAGTGACCACAAAGGGTGGTCACTCGCCCCCTTTCTGCACATAGGATTTTACGAATTCCTCCGCATTCTCCTCGAGCACGCCGTCGATTTCGTCCAACAGCTCGTCGAGATCCGCCTTGATCTGCTCGCCCGACTTCGTGGAGGGAGGGGCCTCCTCGACCACTTCCTCCGTTCGGGCCGGCGCCGCCTTCTTCTTCTCGATTCGCTCTGCCATCTCAGCTCTCCCGCTTGCCCCTCACGACCCCAGCCGGTCAAGCAGCTCGGCTGCGGTCTCACACTCGTCGATCAACCTACCCACATGCGCCGCCGTTCCTCGCAAGGGTTCCATCATCGGCACCCGCCGCAAGGGATCAGACCCCACGTCGAACACCAGTGAATCCCAGTTCGCGGCCACGATGTCGGCACCCCACTTTTGCAGGCACTTTCCCCGGAAATACGCCCTCGTGGTGGCGGGCGGCTCGGTCGTCGCCTCCTCGACCTCGGCGTCGTCGACCAGGCGCTGCATGCCGACCCGGGCAAAGAGGGACTTCTCGGGGCGGAGGTCGTGGTACTGGAGATCCATCGCCCGTAGCCGGGCGTCGTTCCACGCGAGCCCGTTGCGCTCGCGATACGCGTCGAAGAGCCGGTACTTCGCGACCCAGTCGAGCTGATCGGCGAGCGACATCACGTCGCTCTCGAGCGCGGCGAGCACCGCACCCCATCGCGCCAAGAGATCGGCGCCCACCGCCTCCCCCACCGAGGCGAGTCCGTGCTCGAGCTCGTACTTCTTTGCCCGGTCGTAGAGCTCCCACTGGATGTCGAGCGCGGTGACCTTGCGTCCGTCCGCGAGATCGAGCGGACGCCGCAACGTGAGGTCGTGCGAGACCTCACGCATCGCGAAGACGGGCTTCGCCAACGCGAGGTCTCCGGGAAGCACGTCGTCCTCGATCATCGACAGGACGATCGCGGTCACGCCGACCTTGAGGTACGTCGCGATCTCGGAGAGGTTCGCGTCGCCGGTGATCACGTGAAGCCGTCGGTACTTCTGCGAGTCGCAGTGCGGCTCGTCGCGCGTGTTGACGATCGGGCGCTTCAACGTCGTCTCGAGCCCGACCTCCTCTTCGAAGAAGTCGGCGCGCTGTGTGATCTGGAAGGGGACCTCGGCGGAGGTGAGACCCGGCGCCTCCACCCCGACCTTTCCTGCCCCCGTGTAGACCTGACGCGTCACGAAGTGCGGGATGACCTGAGCGACGATCCGCGAGAACGGCACCGCCCGATCCATCAGGTAGTTCTCGTGGCACCCGTAGGAGTTGCCCTTGCCGTCGGAGTTGTTCTTGTAGACGACGATCTCGCCGCCCGAGGGCAGGGTGCGCGCCGCGGCCTCCATCGACCGGATCAGGACGAGCTCGGCCGCCTTGTCGTACCGCACGATCTCGAGCGCGTCAGCACACTCAGGCGTCGAGATCTCAGGATGCGCGTGATCGACGTAGTAGCGCGCCCCGTTGGTGAGCACCGCATTGACGAGATGGGTCTCGACCTCGGGCGCCATCGTGCCGTCGGGTGAGAACCCGCGGGCATCTCGGCCGGGAGACTCGTCCTCGAAGTCCCACCCGACCTTCCGATGCTGCTGCGCGACATACGCGTTGATGAGCATCGAAGACGCGGCGATCGGATTCGACTCGCCGGCACCGCGCAGCTGGATGCCGTACTCGGTCTCGATGCCCAAGACCTTGCGGATCGCCACAGATCGACCCTACTGCGCGCTCTCCGGCCCGCAACCCCCAAGCGATTGCTCAGAGGTACTGCCCGGTCGCTACCCGTTCGATCGCCCGACCACCCTCGTTGTCCTTGTTGTCGGACTTCACGAGAGTGCGGATGAACACGATGCGCTCGCCCTTCTTGCCGGAGATCTTCGCCCAGTCGTCGGGGTTCGTGGTGTTCGGCAGGTCCTCGTGCTCCTTGTACTCCTGACGGATCGACACGATGAGGTCGTCGGTGCGAATTCCCTTCACACCACCGGCGATGAACCGCTTGATCGCCACCTTCTTCGCCCGGCGCACGATGTTCTCGATCATCGCCCCCGACGAGAAGTCCTTGAAGTACATGACCTCTTTGTCGCCGTTCTGATACGTGACCTCGAGGAACCGGTTGTCGTCGTCGGACCGGTACATCTCCTCGACGGTGCGCTCGATCATCACGTCGACGGCCTTCTGCGCGTCGCCACCACCGAGGTCTCGCACTTCGTCCTCCGCCAGCGGAAGATCCGCGGTGAGGTACCGACCGAAGATCTGTGCGGCCGCCTTGACGTCGGGCCGTTCGATCTTGATCTTCACGTCGAGGCGCCCCGGTCTGAGGATCGCGGGGTCGATGAGGTCCTCCCGGTTCGACGCGCCGATCACAATCACGTTCTTCAGCGACTCGACGCCGTCGATCTCAGCCAGGAGCTGCGGCACGATCGTCGACTCCATGTCGGAGGAGATGCCCGAGCCACGGGTGCGGAACATCGAGTCCATCTCGTCGAAGAACACGATGACCGGCCAACCCTCCTCGCTCTTCTCACGAGCCCTCTGGAAGACGAGCCGGATCTGCCGTTCCGTCTCGCCGACGTACTTGTTGAGGAGCTCGGGACCCTTGATGTTCAAGAAGTAGCTGCGTGCCTGCTTGTCGCCCGAGACCTCGGCGACCTTCGTCGCGAGCGAATTGGCGACAGCCTTTGCGATCAGCGTCTTGCCGCACCCGGGAGGCCCGTAGAGGAGGATGCCCTTCGGTGCGGGAAGCCGGTGCTCGGCGAATAGCTCGTGATGGACGAACGGCAGCTCGACCGCGTCGGCGATCTGCTCGATCTGCTCGTCGAGACCACCCACATCTGCGTAGGAGATGTCGGGCACCTCTTCGAGCACGAGCTCCTCGACTTCAGGTCGAGGCAGCTTCTCGAGCAGGAGGCCCGACCTCGGGTCCATCAAGAGGTGGTCGCCCGCCCGGAGCTTCTCGCCGATGAGCACGTCCGCGAGCTCACACACCCGCTCCTCGTCGGCCCGGCCGACGATCAGCGCCCGCGTGCCGTCCTCGAGGATGTCCTTGATCGTCACGACCTCGCCCGACACCTCGTTGCCGCGGGCGAGCACCACGTTCAGCGACTCGTTGAGGACGACCTCCTGGCCGCGCTCGAGCGAGTCGAGGTCGACCTCGGGGCTGAGTGCCACGCGCATCTTGCGGCCGCCCGACAGCACGTCGACCGTGCCGTCGTCGTTGCGGCCGACCACCACCCCGTACGCCGACGGCGGCTGAGTGAGCTTGTCGACCTCTTCGCGCAGCGCGGCGATGTGCTCGCGCGCCTCACGCAACGTGTACGACAGCTTCTCGTTCTGGGACACCGCCTGGGCGAGCTGGCCCTTCGACTCGAGCAGCCGCTCCTCGAGCGTGCGGACGCGCTTCGGTGCGTCTTGCAGCTTGCGTCGCAGCGACAGGACCTCCTCCTCGAGGAGCTTCGCCTGCTCGCGCAGCTCTGCGAGCTCGGTGTCGTATGCCGCGAGCCGACGTTCGTACTCGGTCTCCTCCACGAGGGTTCACCTCCCTTTGCGAGCGACCTGTTCGGGACGCTACCTCAGGCGTCACGACCCAACGGGGACATGCATACCGCCCAACGACACGGTTTCGCGCCTGTCGAGGGCATGCGTTGTTTCACCGGCCTTCGCCGTGTAAATTGCGGATACCGACGCCGGGATCGAGCGGCGCCACAGCGGAAGGCTCAACGAGGCCATGAAGGTCTGGATCGACCAGGATCTCTGCACCGGTGACGGGCTCTGCGAAGAGATCTGCCCCGACGTGTTCACCCTGCTCGACGACGGGCTCGCCTACGTCAAACAGGGCGACACGGTCTTCGCGACGGCCAAGGGCAACCCGCAGGGCGCGGACGGCATGGCCGACATCCCCGATGGCCAGCTCGACGCGGTCATCGAATCCGCCGAGGAGTGCCCCGGCGAGTGCATCTTCATCGAGGCCTGAGCACCGCCGAGCGCACGAGCGCGCTGCTGCATCATCGCAAGCACTGTCCCGTTGACACGGTCGCCTCGTGTCCCGCGGACATCACCGCTTGCAGCTCGTCACTCGTGAGCGCGTAGCCCACCGTCGATCGGTCCGGCGCGACAGCGAACGCCATGCCGATGACGATGCCGTCCTCGCGAACCACCGGAGCGCCTGAGTCACCGGGACGCAAGCTCGTCGACAGCACGAGCACATCTCGGACGATCGACTTGTCGCCGAACAGATCCTTGCCTTCGGCTTGCACCCGCTCGGCCACGTCGAACGGAGCGGCCCGCAGGTCACCTCCGCCAGGATGCCCGTAGACCGCCCCCCGGTCACCCACTGAAGGCTCCCCGAGAGTGAGAGGCGTCGCGTCGATGCCGTCGACCTGCAACAGCGCGACGTCGCGGAACGGGTCGAACGCCACCACCCTCGCGGTCTCGTCCTCGCCGTGCTCGCCGTACACCGACACGTCAGTCGACCCCGCGACGACATGCGCGTTCGTGGCGATGAGGCCCGGAGCGACCGCGAAGCCGCTGCCCTCCTGGATGCGTCCGCACGCGGGCGCCTCGACGCGGAACACGGCCGCCGTCGCCTGGTCGTTCACGATCGACGCGACGACGATCGAATCGGGTGGTGCCGGCACGTCGGGGGCGGGCTTCAGCCCCGCGAACACCTCGGGTGAGGTGTCGTCCACGAGCTGGCGGATCGCGTCGACCGCGTCCGGGGGTGTCGGGAACAGCCCCTCGATCGCTCGCGCGATCGCCGACGTGCGAGCCTGACGCGCGGGCCAATCGGGCACCTCCGCGATCGCGGGCAGAAGCAGCCACAAGGCGACGAACACGCCGAGCATCCCGGCGAACGCGCCGCCCGCGCGATCGAAGGTGCTCACCGAGCCGTGCGGAATCCTGCGCTGGAGATGGCTCCCCACGAACATCCCGAGCGCTTGGCCGGCCAAGCCGCCGATCACGAGGATGCTTGCCGCGGCGAGGAGCAACCGTCCCTCGGGTGCGGCCTCGTGGCCGTCGAGCAGATGCGGGATGAGCCTCGCTGCGACGTACAGCCCGAGAGCGAGGCCACACCACGAGATCGACCGCGCGACGAGGCCCATGCGGTACCCCGCGGCTCCCGCAAGCGCGGCGAGCACGACGATGAGGAGGTCGAGCCAGTTCATCGGGGGCCCACCGCTACGAGACGACGAGCCGCGTCGAAGTGAGGAAGCCGGTGTGCGCGACCATGCGGTGGTCGGGTCGCACGGACTGCCCCTCGATGTGCCAGCTGCGGTGCAACACCTCGATCGTCGAGGTCTGCATGAACGGACGATCCGCCAGCGCCTCCCGGAGCTGCGCGGCCTGCACGATCGTCGGTGTGTATGCGAGGAGGATGCCGCCCGGGCTCAACGCGCGCTCGGCATGCTTGACCACCTGCCAAGGCTCCGGCAGATCCAGCACGATGCGATCGAGCCCGGCCTCGTCGATGCCCTCGTAGCAGTCCCGGATCTCGACCCGATAGCGCGCGAGCACCTCCTCACCGGCGAACGCCACCACGTTCTGGTGCGCCTTCTCGGCGAAGTCCTCGCGAAGCTCGTAGCCCACGATGTCCGCGCCGGCACGCAGCAGGCCGAGGGAGAGAGCCCCGGAGCCGACCCCCGACTCGAGCACGCGGGCGCCCGGATACACGTCGGCGAGCATCAAGATCGGGCCGATGTCCTTCGGGTAGATGACCTGTGCTCCCCGGGGCATCTTCAGCACGAAGTCGGCGAGGGTCGGCCTCAAGACCGTGTAGGCCAAGCCTTTCGTGGCCCGCACCGTCGTGCCCTCGACCCGGCCGATGAGCTCGTCGTGGGGGATGTAGCCCCCGTGGGAGTGGAACTCGCTCCCGATCTTGAGGAGCACGAGATAGCGCCGACCCCTCGGGTCGATCAGCAGCACCCGCTCCCCCGCGGACAGTGCTCCCCTCACGACCGGGCCCTTCCGGCCCGCTCGACCAAACGGCAGAAGCTGCAGATCTCGCCCGCTGACGGCGCGCCGCAGCGCGCGCAGCGCCCCAGCCCTTCCTTCTCGAGCTCGGCCCCCTCGTCGAGCGCGGGCGCGACCTTGTCGAGGAACCCGAAGTAGAACGCGTGCTTCGAGCCCGGCGACTGCACCTCGATCGCGTTGAGCGCTTCCTTGTATCCGAGGTGCCGGTTGCCGTCGGCCATCGGGCACTCCTCGACCTGATAGTCGATGCCGCGCAGCACGCAGTACGCGGCCATCTCGCGCTCGCCGAGCCGCACGAGCGGCTTCACCTTCTTCGGGAACCCCGGCCGCGCCGCGAGCACGGGTCGTTGGCGCGCCAAGTAGTCGGTGTTCCAGCGCAGCACGTTGCCGAAGAGCACGGCGGCCTCGTCGTCGAGGTTGTGGCCCGTCGCGACGACGTCGTACGCGCCGTCGAGCGCGGCCTTGTCGAAGAGATGTCGCTTCGACAGACCGCACGCGGAGCACGGCACTCGCCGCGCGGCCTTCGCACCGTTCGGCACGTCGAAGCCGTAGTCGTCGGGAAGGTCGACCTCGAGGAGCGTCGCGCTCCGATCGTTGGCGAACGCTCGCGCGTGCTCACCTGACTCGTCGCTGTAACCCTCGATCCCGAGACCGATGTAGAAGCCGTCGGCGCGGTAGCCGAGCGTGAGCAACAGGTCCCACAACCCGAGCGAGTCCTTCCCCCCCGACACCGCGACGAGCACTCGGTCGTTCGGTGTGATCATCTCGAAGTCGGCGATCGTCTTCACGACCTGTTCCTCGCAGTGGTGCAGGAAGTGCGGCGCGCAGAAGTTGGCGTTGTGCCTGCGGATGTCGATCACCGCATCGCCGCGACAGACCCGACATTTCACGCCGCACCGCCGGAGATGACGGGACGGATCTCGACGAGCGCATCCGCAGGCAACAGGCCGTCGCCCGGCACGAGCGTGCCTTCACTGATCACGAGCACCGACTCTCGGTTGAGCTCCAGGCGGTCGAGGAGCGCGTGCACGCGGATCGGGCCGGGCACATCGAGCTCGCGCCGGGGATTCCGGAGCACCACCTTCACCCGATCATGATGACCGGTGAGGCCGGTCGCGCTCCATCCGCCCCGCGCGGCCTACTTGCGGCGCTTGCCCACCTTGTCCATGGTCTGGCGGATCGTCACGGTCTCTCCGGGCTGCAACACCTCGCGTGTCAGCAGCACCTCCCTCGGACGAAGCGCCTTCAACGCGGCAATCAACATGAGCAGGACCCAGAGGATCCGCCACGCGAGCTGCCCCTCGCGGAACCCCTGTCGGTACGCGATGAGCGTGAGCCGCCGGCGGGCGTATCGCAGATAGCCCCCCGAACCCTTCGCCACGGTCAGAGCCTGCGGATCTCGACGATGGTCGTCTGGCGCCGCCCCTTGCGCCGGCCGATCACGAAAGCGCCGAGGACGACGACCACAGCCAAGGCGATCGCGACCTTCACCCCTGTTGCGGCGGCGGTGTCGACGCGACGAGTCGCGCTGCCCTGGAGCTCACGGAGCTTGGATTCGATGTCGGCCCGGGTGATCGGCGACGCCGTTGCAGTCGCGCTCATGTCCGACCCCCCTTCGAGGGCTTGATGAAGCTGAGGAAGATGGCGGCGACCCCGGCCGTGACCACGACCACGATCACGTACGGCGCCCACGACCAGCTGCCTGTGAACGTGGAGCCGGTCTCGGTCTGGAGGACCCGGAGCAATGAGAGCATGAGGAACACGAGTCCGGTGGTGATGAGCACCGAGCCGCCGACACCGAAGCCCAGATACCGACCGAGCCGCTTGAGCGGGTCGACCGTCTCCTGCAGGGCGTACGTCTTGAGGAGCTCGACGAGGTCGCTGACCGTCTCGCCGATGCTCTTGCTCTTCGCGCTCCGTGCGCGCTTGGGATTCGGTTCGGCTGCAGCCACCTGCCCTCCTCGGGGTGCAACTTCCTATCATCACCCGAGGCGAAACGACAGAAGCTCCTCCTGCTCGGACAGCAAGGTACCCAGGTGGCGGGCTCGCGCTTCCGGCGTCGCGGCCTCGAGAAGCGCCTGCTGATCAGCCGGACCGAGGGGCGAGACCGCGGCCGCTTGGTACCCCGCGAGCACGGGATCGGGCGAGAGCTCGATCGTCGCGGGGACCGCCATCTCCCTCAGCTCCGCCTTCATCGCGAGCACGCGACGGAGCACAGCCATGTTGTCGCGATGCATCGCGTCGAGGTCGGGCGTCGGCGCGGGCTCGGCCCACTCCTCGACCTCGGCCCGGGGATACGGATCATCGTCCAGCCACTGCACGATGCGGATCCGAGCGACGCCGACAGTGCCGAGCGCGAAGCGACCATCCGGCAACTCGGCCGCCTCGACGATCTGCGCGACGGTGCCCACACCGAAGCGCACGTCGCCACCCCCGACCTCGCTCCCGCGCTCGATGAGCACGACGCCGAAGCGCCGGTCGCCGTCGAGGCAGTCGCGCGCGAGCGCCCGGTAGCGGGGCTCGAAGACGTGAAGAGGGAGGACCAGGGATGGGAACAGCACAGTGCCGAGTGGGAACATCGGCAGCGCAGGGCTCATCCCCCGGCAGGAGGCAGCGGGCCGAGGTCCGCCAGCCCGGACACGTCGGGATAGCCGATGAGGGTCGTGAGGAGCGAGATCCAGATCGGGTAGTAGCTGTCCACCTCGTCGCCGTTCAGGAGGAGGGCGAACGTCACCTCGGTGCCGTCGGTCGCCTGCGCGAACCCGGCGAGGCCCTTCACGCCGGTGAGCGTGCCCGTCTTCGCTCGCACCTTCCCGGCGACGACCGTGTTCGCGAGCTGGCGGTCGAGTGTCCCCGTCTCTCCTGCGACCGAGAGGTCGGACGTGAGGTCGGAGCGCGGGCCGGCACGATCGAGGACGCTCGTGAGCAGATTGCAGGTCGCTCGATTCCCACGGTCGAGCCCTGAGCCGTCGATCACCGTGAGGCCGTCAACCGGAAGCCCTTCCCCCTTCAGGTGATCCGCGACTGCGGCCGCGCCCGCGGCCGTCGAGCCCTCGCCCGACGTCTCCTGGCCGATCTCCTTCAAGATGAGCTCGGCGGTCCCGTTGTCGCTGATCCGCACGTCCTCGCCGATGACTTGCGGCAGCGGCGCGCCGTCGATGCCGGCGAGCTCGACGGTGGTCGCGGGCGCGGGGCCCGACCCGACTCCGCCGACAGCCACGCCGCGAGCAATGAGGAGGTCAGCGAACGTCTGTGCCCCGGACTCGGCTGGGTTCGCGGCGGCACGGAAGTTGTTGTTACGCATGAACCCGTCGTTCACCGACAGCGCGCTCATCGGGCCGATCTCGGGCGCTCTGATGTATCGCTCCGGCCACGACGCGACGTAGCGCTGGGTGTCGTATCGCGATTCGTCACCGACCACGCGCCCGGTGATCTGCGTGACGCCCGCCGCCACGACTCCGTCGGCGAGCGCCTCGAGCGACGTCACCGGCTCGGGTGGCCGCCGGAAGGTGTGCACGTAGTCCTGCGTCGCGAGAAGCGGGTCGCCGCCGCCGATGAGCCAGACGTCTCCGGTGATCACTCCGCTGACAGGCGCTGCGACCGTGTGCACCGAAGTGCGATAGGTGTGATCGGCGCCGAGCACGTCGAGGGCCACGCTGGAGGTGAGCAGCTTCTGCGTCGATGCGGGGATCAGCGGGGTCGCGCCGTGCACGTCGATGACCTCGTCCCCGTTCACGGTGACGCGCAGGCAGCTGGAGTCGGTGAGCGACGCCGCGAGCGGTTGCAGCGCGTCGGCAAGCCGTGCCTCGCCCACCGGCTGCACGAGCTCGTCGACCACACGCCTCGCGGAGAGCACCGGCGTCGTGAGGTGCGTGGTCAGCCCGGACACCGGGGTGGACGGGTCCTGATCTGCACTGACGACCTGAGCGAGCGCGCCGAGCCCCACCGCGGCGACGAGCAACGGGGGCAAGATCCGCACGGCAGCGCGAAGGAACGTCCTCACGATCGGGCGGCCCGATGCCGCGCGTAGCGCCACATGTGCTCGAGAGCGCGCACCGCGCGATCGGCGCTCGGGTAGCAGTAGTTTCCGCTGGCCCGCACCGCAGCGGGCCCGGGGTTGTCGGGTGCGGTCACGCCGAGCTCGGTGGCCGTGAGCACGGGCTTGCCCGTCTCGTCGGAGACCGCGGCTGCGGCTTCTGCGTAGCGAGCGTCCTGACGCTCGTGGAACGACACGATCCGTTCGATGCCGTGATCCGGATGGAACGGACCGGTCTTCATGAGCTGCGCCTCGTTCGACTGGATGCCGAGGCCGAGGTAAACGACGGCGTCGATCGACGGATGTCTCGCCACCATCTCGAGCACCTCGGGGATGGTGTCGCGCGTCTCGGCCCCCGCGATGTCGACGGGGTTGTTCCGGCTCCACCGCGGCGGGAGCTTCTCGTCGATCGACGCGCGCAGGTCCTCCGCGAGCGGAGCGAGGCGCAATCCGCTGCGTGCGATCGCGTCGGCGGTGATCACGCCCCAGCCTCCCGCTGTGGTCACGACCGCGGTGTTGGGTCCCTTCGGCAACGGCTGCGTCGCGAACGTCGCCGCCGCGTCGAACGCCTCCTCGATCGTCGTGGCTCGCGTCAAGCCGGCCTGCCGGCACGCGCCGTCGAAGATCCGATCGTCGCTGGCGAGGGCGCCGGTGTGCGACGCCGCGGCCCGCTGGCCGCCCGCGGTCGCACCGCCCTTCACCAGCACGACGGGCTTGTTCCTCGCGACGTCGCGCATCCGTTCGAAGAACGCGCGGCCGTCGTCGATCCCTTCGACGTAGGCGAGGCCGACCGCGGTCTCGTCGTCGTCGCCGAACCACTCGAGGTAGTCACCGACGGACGCCATCGCGGCGTTGCCTGCCGATATGGCGCGGCTGATCCCGACTCCGCTCGCCACGGCCATGTTCATCAGCGCCGAGGCGAGGTTGCCGCTCTGGCTCGCGAGGCCGATGCGCCCCGCGGGAGGGTATGGGCCGACGATCTGCGCGCACAGCCGCGCCGGAGTCGACACGAGCCCCTGCCCGTTCGGGCCCGCGAGCAGGATGCCCGCGTCCTCGGCCGCGGCGACGAGCTCGCGTTGCGCACGCTCACCGTCGCCGCCTGCCTCCGCGTAGCCGGCCGACGTGACGAATGCGGCCCGCACGCCGCGCGCGGCACACGACTTCAACAGCGCGACGTTGGCTGCGGCTGGTGTGCAGACGAACGCGAGGTCGGCCTCGCCGTCGGGCACCTCGTCGACGGAACGCACGGTGTCGATGCCGAGCACCGAACCGCCCTCGAGGTTCGTCGCGAACACGCGGCCCTCGTATCCGCACCGGAGGATGTTGTGCAGGGCGACGAAGCCGAACTTGCCGGGATGCGCGCTCGCGCCGGCGACGATCACGCCTCGCGGATCGAAGAGCGCGCGGAGCTGCTCCGGGGCGAAGCGACTGGTCAACGCTCGACCTCGACCAGCGCGTCGACCGCGACCGGCACCCCGTTCGCGACGATCAGGGGGTTGAGGTCGACGGACTGGATCGTCGGGTCCGCGACCGCTGCGTCGGAGAGCCCCAGCAGCACGTCGGCGAGGCGCTCGCGGTCGACCGCCGGTTCGCCCCGCAGCGCGCCGAGCAACGCCTGACCGCGGAGATCGTCGATCATCTCGCGTGCGTCGACCCTGTCGATCGGCACGACGCGGAACGTCACGTCCGCGACGGCCTCGGCGAGCACCCCACCGATGCCGAGCATGACGGTCATGCCGAACTGAGGATCACGGTTGAGCCCCGCGATGAGCTCGCGATTTCCCGACACCATCGGTGCGACGAGCACGCCGACCTCGCCGTCCTCGGCCGTCACCGCCCCGAGAAGCTCCCGCGCCGCGACCTCGACGTCAGCCGCGCTGCGCAACCGCAGCCGTACGAGCCCCCGCTCGGTCTTGTGCGCGATTGCCGCGCCGCACAGCTTCACCACGACGGGATAGCCGATCGAGTCGGCCGCACTCACCGCATCGTCGACCGTCGCCACGACGCGCTCGTCGGGAACGGGAACGCCGAAACGAGCGACGAGCGCCTTGGACTCGGCCTCGGAGAGGGTCGTCAAGGCCCCAGCCACGGGTGCCTACCCTACCGACCGTGTTCACCATGACAGGGGTCGTGGAGGGGTTCTACGGCACGCCGTGGTCCTGGAACGACCGCGTCGAGGTGATGCAGTGGTGCGCGGCGCGCGGCCTCACGGACTACATGTACGCGCCGAAAGACGATCCGAAGCACCGCGATCGATGGCGCGAGCCATACGACGCAGACGAGCTCGCGGGCTTCCGTTCCCTCGTCGAAGGCGCAGAGGTGCGCATCGGCTTCGCGATCTCCCCGGGGCTCGCAATGGACGAAGGTTCCGCGGCCGACCGCGCTGCGCTCGAAGAGAAGCTCGCGCCGTTGCTCGCGCTCGGCATCACGCACATCGGCCTGTTCCTCGACGACCTCCCGCCCGACCCTTCGCGATCCGCTCGAGACCGCGGCGAGGCCCATGCCGACCTGGCCGCGTGGCTCCACGACCGCCTCGGCGGCGACGTGCTTCTCTCCGTCGTGCCGACGGAGTACATCGGCACCCTCTCGTCGCCCTACCTCGACGCACTCGCTCGGGTGCTCCCGCCAGAGATCCCGATCGGCTGGACCGGCGCGTCGGTCGTGAACGACGAGATCACCGCCGACGACGCGCGCGCCCGCGTCGAGGCCCTCGGCGGGAGGGCTCCCCTGCTGTGGGACAACGTGCCGGTGAACGACGCGGTGATGGCCGACCGGCTCTTCATGGGGCCGCTGCGCGGGCGCGCACCTGAACTTCGCGAGCTCTGCTGCGGCTACCTCGCGAACCCAATGGTGCAACCACGCGCCTCGATGCTTCCGCTCGCCTCGATCGCGGCATGGTGCGCCGGAGACGACGCGGAACGCGGCTGGCGTGACGCGGCCGACGCGCTCGGGTGGACGACCTTTGCGGAGGCGTGCGATGGCGCGCTCCCCCAGCGGCTCGTGCGCGCGCTGGTCGCAGAGGCCGACGGCCCCGCGTGGGCGACCCCTGCCGATGCGCTCGACGCGTGGCTCACAGGAGCGACGTCATGTGCGGCAGCCGGTCTCGAGGGTGAGGCTGCGCCGTGGGTGAACCAGGCGCACGAGGAGGCAGGTCTCGCTCGGCGCGCCCTCGCGCTGTTCCGTCGCACTCGCCCGAGGTTCGAGCGGATCAGTGACTCCGAGTGGCGTGCGCTCGCGCCCGATCCCGATGACGTGTTGGCACGAGCGTTCGGCGTCGCGTCAGCGTGGCCCGCGGTCCGCAGAGCGGTGCCGTGCGTGTTCGGCGCGCGGCTCGCCGTGCGACCCGCGCTGCAGCAGACCGCGACCGGAGCCTGGACGTGGCGTCGCGACGCGATCGAAGAGGACTCGAACGCGACCGACGAGCTGGTCCGACTCGCGCTCGACGCGGCTGCGTCGCTCGACCCGGCTGCGGAGCTCACTGTCTCAGTCGATGGACAGGAGATGGGGCGCGGCGACGTGGAGCCGTTCGCCGTGCGGCCCGGCACCGTGGTGATCGCGCGCCACGGCGCGGCAGTGAACCGTGTCCGGGTGTAGCCGGGTCAGTCTCCCGGTCGGGGCTCGAGCGCAGCTCGGAAGAACTGGCGGACGTGCTGCGCCCGCTCTTCGAGGGCCTCGGGGTCGAGTGGATCGTGGTCGATGAGCGCCTCGAGGAACGGAAGGTCGCTGAAGTAGCTGAGCAGGGCGCCGTACCCCGTGAGGAGCAGCTGCACGGAGTCGTGCCGCCGGAACGTGCCGTTGTCCATCTCCCGGTCGAGGTAGCCGACCGCTCGCTCGAACAGTGGCCGCACCGTGGTGCCGAGATCGATGCCGAGGTGGCCTTCGCCGTCGAGTGCCTCCCTGCGCATGATCCGGACGAACTCGGGGTTCTCCTTGAAGAAGGTGAACGACACATCGAGCACGAAGTCGACCTGCTCCCAGCCCCCTCGGTCGAGGCCCACGGCCTGCTCGACCTTCAGGAACCAGTCCGAGAGCGCCCGTTCGAACACCTCCCGGTACAGCGCTTCCTTCGACGGGAAGTGGTGGAGCAGGCTCGGACGCCGGATGCCGACTCCGGCGGCGATGTCGTTGAGCGACGTTCCCTCGTAGCCCTGGTCGGCGAAGCAGCGGAGCGCCTCTGCGAGGATCGCCTCACGCGTCGAAGGCACGTGCTCGCTGCCCGGCATGTCCCCGCCACGCTACCTCGCCCTCCGCCTGCCTACCTACCGGTAGGTAGGCGCGCTGAACCTGGGGGAGCCATGTGGGTCAATCTCCTCGTCGCCCTGGTGGTCGGGTTCGCCGTGACGATGCTCGCGAACCTGGCAACCACGATCTACCTGCACCGCACGCTGGCCCACCGGTCGCTGACGATGCGCCCCGGCCTGGCTTGGTTCTGGCGGTTGGTCGTCTGGCTCACCGTGGGCATCAAGCCCCGACAGTGGGTCGCCGTGCACCGCAAGCATCACGCGTTCACCGACGTCGAAGGCGATCCCCACTCGCCCGCGCTCCTCGGCTGGGTGCGGGTGCAGCTCACGAATGCGGCGCTCTATCGCAAGGTCGCCACCGACCCCGAACAGGTGACTCGCTACGCGAAGGACCTTCCGCCCGACAAGTGGGACCGCTATGTGTTCGACCACGGATTCCTCGGCGTCACGATCGGCATCGTCTTCCTGTGCGTGGTGCTCGGACCGGTCTGCGGGCTCATCGCCGCCGTCTTCCATGCCGTCACCTACCTCGGGCTGAGCGGCGCGGTGAACGCGGTCGGCCATCACTTCGGCCGCAAGCCCTACGACAACACCGCCACGAACCTGCAGTGGCTCGCGTTCCTCACTGCGGGCGAGGGACTGCACAACAACCACCACGCGGCGCCGACCTCCGCGAAGCTCGCGCTCCGACGACCTGAGATCGATCCGGCGTGGTGGTTCATCGCCACGTTCCGCAAGCTCGGCTGGGTCACGATCCGCCTCGACAAGGTCGTCCTCGCGCGCACGCCAGCCAGCCGCTCGGCTGCCTGACCGCACATGGTCGCCGTCGCCGCGGCGCACGTCATCACCCCGACGCAGACGCTGAGCCCCGGCGTCGTCGACATCGACGAGTCGAGCGGTGCGATCGTCGACATCGCACCCACCCGTGGCTCGGTGCCCGACCTCGTGCTCGCTCCGGGCTTCGTCGACATCCAGGTCAACGGCATCGACGACGTCGACGTCGCGGACGCGACCGGTGGCGATTGGGAGCGTCTCGACGAGCTGCTCACCGCCCAAGGCACGACGTCGTGGTGCCCGACGCTCGTCACAGCGCCGCTGGCGTCCTACGGCCCACGAATCGCATCGATCGCCGACGCGCAGACGCGGCACGCCGCGTGCCCGAGCATCATCGGGGCCCACCTCGAGGGTCCGTTCCTCGGAGGTGCGCCCGGCGCCCACCGCCGAGAGCTCGTCATCGAACCCGACCTCGACTGGATCGCGTCGCTACCCGACGTGGTGATCCTCACCACCCTCGCACCCGAGGCGAGCAACGCCGTCGATGCCATCAAGGTGTTTCGGGATCGAGGTGTCGTCGTGTCGCTCGGGCACTCGACCGCGACCGCAGCCCAGTCGGGCGACGCGGTGGACGCCGGCGCGCGGTTGGTGACGCACCTCTACAACGGGATGAGCGCGCTGCACCATCGCGAGCCCGGACTCCTCGGCACCGCGCTCACGGACGACCGGCTCACCGCGTCGATCATCGCCGACCTCGTCCACGTGCACCCTGCCGCGATCCGCCTCGCGTTCACGGCGAAGCCACATCAGATGGTGCTCGTCACCGATGCCGTCGCCTGGAGGCGCGGAGCCGTCGGCGACACGCCTCTGCGGGTGGTCGATGGCGCGCCGCGCCTGGACGACGGCACGCTCGCCGGCAGCGTGCTCACGATGGACACTGCGGTCGCGAACGTCGTGAACCGGTGCGGCGTCAGCCTCGAGAGCGCGATCCGGTCGGCATCGACGACACCGGCCGCCCTTCTGGGACTCGTCGACCGCGGCGCGATCGAGGTCGGAAGGCGTGCTGACCTCGTCGCCCTCGATCGCGACCTTCGCTGTGCCGCGACCTGGATCGGAGGCACAGCCGTTCACGGCTGACCGGATACGGCAGTCCGAGGCTGACCGCGTACGGTGGGCCCATGGACATCGTGTCGGCGTTGTTCGTCGAGTCGTTCAACATGCGGCAGGCGCCGGGCCCCTCCACTCGCATCGACATCACCGGCGCGTTCTTCTCGATGGCCGCGCCTGCGCCGGTCCCCTTCACGATCGAGCCGCACCTGCTCGTGCTCATTCGCTGTCATCCCGACGAGCCCGGCAACGGCATCCTCGAGGTCGTGTTCAAGCGCGATGGCGAGCAAGTCGCTCGCAACGTGTCGCCGTTCGACGTCGAGCCCGGGAAGTTCACCTACCGATTGGTACGCGCCGAGCTGGAGTTCGCCGAGTACGGCACGGTCGACGCGCACTGCCGGCTCGGGGAAGGCCCGTTCACCGTGGTCCCCATCACCCTGCTCCCGCCGGTCTGAGGATCGCGCCGGATGCCGTTCGCCGCCGCGCTGTCCGAGCACCCGCTCGCGACCCACGCGATCGGCGAGGTCGTCGGTGACATCCTCGACCAGCTCGCGCTCGAAGACGGCGAAGCGGTCGACTTCGCCACGGTATTCGTCACCGCCCCCCACGTCGGCGTCCTCGAGGACGTGGCGTCGACCGTCCGGGCTCTGCTGCACCCGCGCGCGCTGATCGGCGCCTCGGCGGTCTCGGTGCTCGCGGGTGGGCACGAGGCGGAGGAGACGTCGGCGATGTCGGTCTTCGCTGCCCGTTGGCGACGACCGTCGCCGATCCGGCTGACGCCCGTCCGCCTCGACGACTTCGTCGACGCCGACGCGTGGGTCGAGGCCGCCCCCCTCGCGGACGCCGCCGAGGGCAGCACGCTGCTCTTCCTTGCCGACCCTTTCAGCGTCTTCACGCGAGAGGTCCTGCACGCGCTCGCCGAACGGCGACCCGACATCGCGGTGATCGGCGGCATGGCTTCGGCAGCCCAGGGTCCCGGCGGCAACCGGTTGGTGCTCGACGGCCAGGTGGTGACGACGGGAGCGGTCGGCGTCCTCCTCGACCCCGCCGCCCAGATCGGCACGATCGTCTCCCAAGGATGTCGCCCGATCGGGGAGCCGCTCATCGTCACCAAGTCCGAGCGCAACGTCCTCTACGAGATCGGCGGCGAGCGCGCGCTCGACCGCTTGCTCGAGAGCGTGCGCGCCCTTCCCCCGGAAGACCTCGCGCTGGCCTCGAACGGTCTGCACCTCGGCCGGGCGGTCGACGAGTCGAAGGCCGACTTCAGCCGCGGCGACTTCGTGATTCGCAACGTCATAGGGGTCGACAAGGAGGTTGGTGCAGTCGCGGTGGGCGACCTGATCGACATCGGCACGACCGTCCAATTCCACATCCGCGACGCCGCCTCTGCGGACGAGGACCTGCGAGAGCTCGTCAGCGGGGTGCCCGCCGACGGTGCGTTGCTGTTCACGTGCAACGGCCGCGGCGAGCGCTTCTTCGGTGAGCCCGATCACGACGCAGCGATCGTGTCCGAGGCACTCGGCACGCGCGCCCTCGCGGGGATGTTCTGCGCCGGAGAGCTCGGACCGGTCGGCGGTCACAACTTCCTCCACGGCTACACCGCGTCGCTCGCGCTCTTCACGGAGTGACCGCAGACGACCGAGCGACGCCTCTCGGGCGAGGCTGGAACCGCCGTCGCTAGGGTACGTCTCGAACGCCGAAAGGGGCTCCCCGTGCCTGTCGCAGACGTCGAACAGCTCGGCATCAACGTCATTCGAGGGTTCGCGATGGATGCGCCGCAGCGTGCGAACGCGGGGCACCCAGGTACCGCGATGGCGCTCGCTCCCCTCGCCCACGTGCTCTGGACCCGGGTGATGAAGTACGACCCGACCGATCCGCTGTGGCCCGACCGCGATCGGTTCGTGCTGTCAGCGGGCCACGCGTCGATCCTGCTGTACTCGATGCTCTGCCTCACGGGCTACGGCCTCGAGATCGACGACCTGAAGCAGTTCCGCCAGTGGGGCAGCAAGACCCCCGGCCATCCTGAGAGCTTCGAGACCCCGGGGGTCGAGGTGACCACGGGGCCGCTCGGCCAGGGGTTCGCGAACGGCGTCGGGATGGGCATCGCGGAGCGCTACCTGCGGGCGAGGTTCGGCTCTGACATCGTCAGCCACCACACGTTCGTGATCGCGAGCGACGGTGACATCGAGGAGGGCCTCAGCCACGAGGCTGCATCGCTCGCCGGCCATCTGCAGCTCGGCCGCCTGATCTACGTCTACGACGACAACCACATCTCGATCGACGGCCCGACCGAGCTCGCCTACAGCGACGATGCCGGCAAGCGCTTCGAGGCCTACGGATGGCATGTCGAGCGCGTCGGCGAGATCGCGAACGACGTCGACGGCCTCGAGGAGGCAGTGCGGCGCGCGATGGAGGAAGAAGACCGGCCCTCCATGATCATCCTGCGTAGCCACATCGGCTGGCCCTCGCCGAACAAGACCGACACCGCCGACGCACACGGCAACCCGCTCGGAGTCGAAGAGGTCGCGCTCACCAAGGCGCGGCTCGGCTTGCCGAACGAGGAGTTCTACTGCCCGCCCGACGTGCTCGACTGGTACCGCGGCGTCGGCCTGCGCCAGCGGCTGCACCGCGTGGCGTGGGACGAGCGCCTCTCCGAATGGAAGGGCGACCGCGCCGAGCTCGACGCCGCTCTCGAGGCCCGCGGTCTCGAGGGATGGGCCGCCAAGCTGCCTACGTTCAACGTCGGCGACAAGATCGCGACTCGCCGGGCGTTCGGCACGTGCCTGAACGCAACCCTCGACGTCGTGCCGGGGGTCATCGCGGGCGGTGCCGACCTCACGGAGAACACGGGCACCGAGCTGAAGGACGAGAGGCGCCAGTCCGCCGAGGCGCCGTTCGGTCGTCAGATGCGCTACGGCATCCGTGAGCACGCCATGGGCGGGATCATGGTCGGCATGGCGCGCCACGGAGGCGTGGTGCCCGTCGGCGGCACGTTCTTCGTCTTCTCCGACTACATGCGTGGGTCGGTGCGACTTTCCGCGCTGTCGAAGTCGAAGTGCATCTTCGTGTGGACGCACGACTCCGTCGGCCTGGGTGAGGACGGCCCGACGCACCAGCCGATCGAGCAGCTCGCGTCTCTGCGGGCGATGCCCCAGCTGCGCATGATCCGACCCGCGGACGCGAACGAGACCGCCCAGGCGTGGCGCATCGCGGTCGACTCGCCCGGCCCGACCGCGCTGATCCTCACGCGCCAGAACGTTCCGGTGCTCGACGGGACGGCCGACGGCGAGGTCGAGCGCGGCGCGTACGTCCTGTCCGAGGCGCCCCGCCGACAGCCGGCGCTCGTGCTCATCGGTACCGGCAGTGAGGTGTCGGTCTGCGTCGAGGCTGGCGCGATCCTGAAGGAGGAGGGCGTCGCCGTTCGCGTCGTGTCGATGCCCTCGTGGGATCTCTTCGCGGCGCAGCCACAGAGCTATCGCGATGCAGTCCTGCCGCCGGCCGTCCCGTCGCTGTCGGTCGAGGCCGGCGCGACACTCGGATGGGAGCGGTACGCGGACAGGTCCATCGGCATCGATCGATTCGGTGCCTCCGCTCCGGGCGCGGAAGTCCTCGATCGTCTCGGCATCAACCCAGCGCACGTAGTCGAGGAGGCACGCGCGCTGTGGGAAGGGAGCAGGTCATGAATCGTCTGCACGCGCTCTTCGACGAGCAGGGCCAGAGCCCTTGGCTCGACAACCTCAAGCGGGGCTACCTCACGAGCGGACAGCTCGCCAAGCTCGTCGAGGACGGCATCCGCGGGCTCACGTCGAACCCGACGATCCTCCAGAAGGCGATCTCCGGATCGGCTGACTACGACGAGCAGTTCAAGGAGCTCGCGGTCGACGACCATCCCGTGCTCGACGACTACTGGGCACTCGTCATTCAAGACATCAATGGCGCCCTCGACGTGTTCGCACCGCTCTACGAGGCGAGCGACGGTGGCGATGGCTTCGCGTCGGTCGAGGTGGCCCCCGACCTCGCACGTGACACGGCGGGCACGATCGAATCGGCTCGGTACCTGCACGAGCGGATCAATCGGCCGAACCTGCTCGTGAAGATCCCCGCCACCGCCGAGGGCGTCCCGGCGATCGAGCAGATGATCAGCGAGGGCCGCAACATCAACGTGACGTTGATCTTCAGCCTCGATCGCTACGCAGATGTCATCGAGGCCTACCTCTCCGGGCTCGAGGCGTGCGAGGGCGACCTCTCCCGCGTGGCGAGCGTGGCGTCGTTCTTCATCAGCCGCGTCGACACCGAGGTGGACCGCCGGCTCGAAAAGATCGGCACGCCCGACGCGCTCGCCCAGCGCGGCAAGGCTGCGGTCGCCCAGGGAAAGCTCGCGTACGAGCTGTTCAGTGAGAAGTTCCATGGTCCGCGCTGGGACGCGTTGGTGGCCCGCGGCGCCAAGGTGCAACGGCCGCTGTGGGCGTCGACGTCCACGAAGAACCCGGCCTATCCCGACACGCTGTACATCGATGAGCTGATCGGGCCGAGCACCATCAACACGATGCCCGAGCAGACGATCGAAGCGTTCAACGACCATGGCACGGTGGCCCGCACGGTCGACGTCGGCGTCGACCAAGCCCGGCGCGACTGGGAAGCGCTTGCCCGCTTCGACATCGACGTCGAGGACGTGGCCCGGGTCCTCGAGGAGGAGGGGCTGTCGAGCTTCGCGAAGTCCTTCGACGAGCTCCTCACCACGCTCCAGGCGAAAGCAGACGAGATCGCCGCCCAAGGTTGACGTGATGTTGTGACGCACGCGGCCGATAGCGTGCGCCCATGACGGACGGCTTGCTCGATCTCCCGCTGCCAGACCTCATGGCACGGGCCCGCCAGATCCGCGACCAGGCGCACGGCACCCGGGTGACGTTCTCACCCAAGGTGTTCATCCCGCTGACGATGCTGTGCCGCGACAAGTGCGGCTACTGCACGTTCGCGCAGCCGCCGGCGAGGCTTGAGGCGCCCTTCCTCACACCCGACCAGGTGCGTGCGATCGCGCGCGCGGGTGCCGCCGCGGGCTGCCACGAGGCCCTGTTCACATTGGGCGAGCGCCCCGAGCTCCGGTACCCGATCGCGGCCGAGTGGCTCGCCGCGAACGGCTACGCGTCGACCATCGACTACCTCGTCACGATGGCCCGCATGGTCATCGAAGAGACCGGCCTGCTCCCCCACGCGAACGCGGGCGCGCTGTTCGCCGACGAGCTCGCCGCGTTGCGGGTCGTGTCCGCGAGCCAGGGGATGATGATCGAGTCGCTCCGCGACGATCTCGACTGCCATCGCGGCTCGCCCGACAAGACGCCGAAGCGGCGGCTGGCGACGCTCGACGCTGCGGGCGAGCTGCGCATCGCGTTCACGACCGGCATCCTCGTCGGCATCGGCGAGAACCGGGAGGACCGCGTAGAAGCGCTCGAAGCGATCGCTGCCTCACATCGCAAGCACGGCCACGTGCAAGAGGTGATCGTCCAGAACTTCCTGCCGAAGCCCGGCACCGCGATGCACCTCGCGCCGGCGTGCCCCGATGACGAGTACCTGTGGTCGATCGCCGCAGCGCGGCGTCATCCTGCCGCCCGGCATCCACCTGCAGGCACCCCCCAACCTCTCCGACGACTTCGGGGTCCTCCTCGACGCCGGCATCGACGACTGGGGCGGCGTCTCGCCCGTCACCGCCGACCACGTGAACCCAGAGCGGCCGTGGCCCGCGCTCGACCGTCTGCGCGCGGTCACCGAGGCGAAGGGGTTCACGCTCGCGCCCCGCCTCACGATCTATCCCGAGTACGCGGCGCTCCCCGATCAGTGGCTCGATGCCGCGATGGTCTTCCCCGTCATGGACCGGTCTGACGCCGAGGCGCTCGGCCGCGACGATCCGGGTGCCGTGTTCCCCGAGCGCGTCGAGTTCGTGCGCCGTCCCGATGAGGGAGCCGACGTCGAGGTCGTCGGTGATCGTTCGACCGCGTGGTACTCGGGCGCCGACGTACATCCGATCGTGCTCGTGCCCGCCGTCGGTCGAGCCTCGGGAGCCGTGCGTGAAGTGCTCGACGGGGTGCTCTTCGGCCAGGAGCCCGGCGTCGACGAGCTCGTCACGTTGTTCAGTGCCCGAGGCCCCGAGGTTGCCGCTGTCGCTGAGGTCGCCGACGACCTTCGCCGGGCAACGGTCGGCGACGTCGTCACGTGGGTGCACAACCGCAACATCAACTACACGAACGTGTGCACGTTCAAGTGCCGCTTCTGTGGGTTCTCGAAGGGCCCGCTGTCGCTGAACCTGCGGGGCACGCCGTATCTCCTGACGCTCGAGGACATCCAGGGTCGCGTCGCCGAGGCGGCGGCACTGGGTGCCACCGAGGTGTGCCTCCAGGGCGGCATCCATCCCGACTTCGACGGCGACTACTACATCGACGTCTGTCGCGCGGTGAAGGAAGCCGCGCCCGACATCCACGTGCACGGGTTCACCGCGCTCGAGGTGACCGAAGGGGCGAAGCGGCTCGGCGAGCCGCTCGACCAGTACCTCCTGAGGCTGATGGACGCCGGTCTGCGCACGCTGCCCGGCACCGCCGCCGAGATCCTCGACGACGAGGTACGGGCGATCTTGTGCCCCGACAAGGTCAACACCGAGGAGTGGCTCGAGGCGCATCGCATCGCCCACTCGGTCGGGCTGCGCTCGAACATCACGATCATGTTCGGGTCGGTCGAGCGCCCGAGGTCATGGGCCAAGCACCTGGTCGTCACACGTGACCTGCAGAAGGAGACCGGCGGATTCACCGAGTTCGTGCCGCTTCCGTTCGTGCACATGGCTGCCCCGATCTACCTGCAGCACAAGGCGCGCCGAGGGCCGACCTTCCGCGAGGTCCTGCTCATGCACGCCGTGGGTCGCATCGCGTACCACGGCCACATCGAGAACGTGCAGGCCTCGTGGGTGAAGCTCGGCCTCGAGGGGGTGGCGCAGCTTCTGCAGGCGGGTTGCAACGACCTCGGCGGCACGCTCATGGACGAGAACATCTCCCGCGCCGCGGGCGCATCGCACGGTCAGGAGATGGACGAAGCCGCGTTCCGAGCGCTCGTCACGCCGCTCGGCCGCACCCTCGAGCAGCGCACCACGGTATACGGCCGGGTCGAACCCGTCGGCTGACGTTCACCACCAGGCTTCGTCGAGCTTGGCCTCGATCGAGCGCACGTTCTCGCGCACGCACCGCGGGCAGGTGAAGACCTTGCCGCGGTCGGAGGTCGACATGGACCAGCCGAGCGGAACATCCGCGTCGCTGTCGGCGACCGTGCCGCACACGACGCACGTGATGGCCATCGGGTCTGCACGTTACGTGCCAGGCTGACGGCTCATGGCTCGTCCGGCCCGACTCCCCCGTTACCGAACCGGCAACGCCGAGCTCGACGAGAAGATTGCCGCCCTCCTCGACGCCACCGGGGTCACTCGCGACCGCGACCAGCTGTTCGAGATCATCGCCACGGCAGTGCGTCTGGCCGGCGACGGCGCTGATCGCCTCGACCTGAAGATCACCAACGCCGCGCTGAAGGAGATGCGAGCGGCATTCCGCACGTTCGCCCCCTACCGCGACGTCCCGAAGGTGACCATGTTCGGCTCGGCCCGCACGCATCCCGACGATCCCCTCTACGAGCAGGCGCGCAGCATGGCCAAGGTGCTCGCCGACCACGGATGGATGGTGGTCACCGGCGCCGGCCCCGGGATCATGGCCGCGGGCATGGAGGGCGCGGGCCGAGACATGTCGTTCGGCGTGACGATCCGCCTTCCGTTCGAGAACGAGCCCAACCCGGTCATCGCCGGCGATCCGAAGCTCGTCTCAATGAAGTACTTCTTCACCCGCAAGCTGATGCTGATCAAGGAGTCACGCGCGTTCGTGTGCCTGCCCGGCGGCTTCGGCACCCTCGACGAGGCCTTCGAGCTGTTGACGCTCGTTCAGACGGGGAAGTCGACGCCCGCTCCGATCGTGATGCTCGACGTCCCGAACGGCACGTACTGGACGCACTGGCGAGAGTTCGTCGTCGACGAGCTGGCGGGCAGGCAGCTCATCGCGGACTCGGACGTCGACCTCTTCCTGGTCACCGACGACGTCGAGGCGGCATGCGACGAGATCGTCGGCTTCTACTCGAACTACGACTCGATGCGGTACGTCGGCGATCGCCTCGTGATCAGGCTTGCGCGGCCGCCCGATGCCAAGACGATCGAGATGCTCGAGCGCGACTTCGCGGACATCGCGCTGTCGGGTGGGTTCGACGTGATCGCTCCGCTCCCCGAGGAGATCGAGGACGACGACCGGCTCGACAAGGCGCGCATCGCGTTCCGGTTCAGCCGCAACCACTTCGCCAGACTGCGCGCGCTCATCGACGCGCTCAATCGTCTCCCCTGAAGTCGACGTCGTCGGGCTCGCGCAAGATCGAGATCGCCTTCTCGACGCTGCGACGGGCACGGTTGAGCCGCCGCTCGTCGACGGGCAGCTCAGTGCCGCCCGCATCGATGGACTCACGAAGGCGGACGATCGCGAGGTCAGTGAGCTCCTCGGCGATCGTCTCGAGCCGAACCCGGATGTCGTCGAACTCACCGGCCATCGAGCGCCTCGTCGACGATCTCCATCGGATGACGGATCGCCACACCCGCCGCAGCGAGGTGCAGCGCGCAGCCTGGATTCGCGCTCGCGACGACGTCGGCGGCGGCCCGGTCGATCGCGGCGACCTTCCGCTCTCGTATCGCCCCTGACATCTCCGGGTGCAGCGCCGAGTAGGCGCCACCGGCACCACAACACAGCCCCTCGTCGTCGAGCTCGACGATCTGGACGTACGGCTGCAGCACCGTCCGCACCGACAGGTGGGCGCGCTGCACGTGGCGGAGGTGGCACGGATCCTGCACCGCGACGCGCCGAGACGAGGGCTCGGCGGGCCGCGGCAGCGCGTCCATGTGCAGGGCGAGCCACTCGTGCACGTCGTGGACGCGGGCCGAGAAGGCCTCGGCGTCGCGCGTGTTGAGCAGGTGGCCGAAGTCCTTCAGCGCGGCGCCGCATCCGGCGGAGTCGACGACGATCGGCGCGGTGCCGGGCATCGACCCCATCACGCGTCGGGCGAGGCGTCTGGCGTCGTCGGTGAGGCCGGCGTGCATGTGCAGCGCGCCGCAGCAGTCGCCGCCCTTGCCGGGCAGCGCGACGCCGTATCCCGCGCGGCCGAGCACCCGAATCACAGCCGCGTGCACGGGCCGCTGCCACGCATCCATGACGCATCCGGTGAACAGCCACACGTCATCGCCGGTGGGCTCGAGCGGCGAGAGTCGAAGGGGCAGCTCCGGGACGCCAAGGCGCGCCGCGACGCGCTTCGGAACGAGATGGGCGCGCTGCGCGACGGCGAGCACCCGCGACCCGGCCAGCACGAGGCCGTGATGCCCGAGCGCCTTCATGCCGAGCCGCTGCCACCACGGTGTGAACCGACCCGCGGCGGCGAGCGAGTCGCGCGTCCCCTCCATCAGCCGCCCGAACGGCACGCTCGACGGGCAGGCCGTCTCGCACCCGCGGCACTGGACGCAGGCGTCCATGAAGCCGACGAACGCATCGTCGGGTTGGGCGCCCTCCCAGTGGACCTCGCGCATCGCTGCGATTCGGCCGCGCGGCGACGCGGCCTCTTCTCCCGTCACCCGATAGGTCGGGCAGTGCGGGAGGCACAGCCCGCACGCCACACAGGCGGCGAGCTCGTCGTCGACGACGCCGAGCTTCATGCAGAGAGCACGTCGCGGCCGGGGTTGAGGCGCCGCAAGGGGTCGAACGAGTCACGGATGCGAGATGTGAGGTCAGCAACGACGGCGTCCACCGGACGAGGAAGTGGTGGCTCGGTGTGGTGCACCACACCCACGCCCACCTCGGCGACGAACGTGCCCGTCAATGCGGTGACCTCGGTCGGCGGGATCGACCAGCGGTGCGGAGGCAGCGCGGGCGGCCCGTGCACTTCCCGGAGCCCCGTTCCGACGGCCTGCGCCTCGATGTCCGCCGGGTGACCCTCGAGCAGAACCCACGCGGTGTGGCCGTCCCACAGCGCGCTCGACGGCCGCTGCAACGCGGCAACGACCGGCCCCGGCGCCGTGGTCTCGATCGCGAACCATCGCGACGTCAGCGGCAACGGCCGGGTGCGCAGGATCACGTCACCGATCAGGCCGACGGTGCCGAGCGACCCGACGAGCAGGCGGCAGAGGTCGTAGCCGCTGACGTTCTTCACCGTCGGGCCACCAGCCTTGATGATCTTTCCCTCGGCCGAGACGAACCGAGCTTGCAGCAGGGCGTCGCGAACCGGGCCGTAGCCGAGGCGGCGGATGCCACTGCGACCGACGGCCAAGACCCCACCGACCGTCGCGCCGTCCCAGTCGGGAAGCGCCACGCACTGCCCGCACTCGGCGAGCGCTGCGTCGAGCTCCGTGACGAGCGTGCCCGCGCCGCAGCAGACGGTCATCTCCTCGACCGCGATCCACGCGATGCCCGCGGGTGCTGGCACGAGTCGCGTGTCCGGATCAGGCGCGCCGCCCACATCCCATTGGGTGCGCCCGCCCACGACCGCGACCGGGCCCGTGCTCCCGATCTGCTCGGCGAACGACGCGAGGTCGATCGCGGTCTCGGTGACACTCACACCCATGCTCCCGCGGGGATGCTCTGCAGGTCGCCGCACCGAGATCCGGCGGGCAGCACCTTCTGCGGGTTCGCGCTGCCGGCCGGGTCGAACGCCTCGCGCAGACGCGCCTGCGCGTCGAGGTCGTCGGGGCTGAACAGCATCGGCATGAAGTCGCGCTTCTCGATGCCGATGCCGTGCTCCCCAGAGAGCACACCGCCTGCCGCGACCGATGCCTGCACGATCTCCTTGCCCGCGGCCAGCACCCGCTCCATCACACCCGGCTCGCGCCGATCGAACGACAGCAGCGGATGGAGGTTGCCGTCGCCCGCGTGGAACACGTTCATGACGATGAGGTCGTACTTGTCGGCGATCGCGTAGACCTCGCGCAGCACCTCGACCAGCTTGCGGCGGGGCACCACCGTGTCGTGGAGGTAGTAGTCGGGATTGATGCGCGCGATCGCGCCGAACGCGCTCTTGCGGGCTTTCCACCAGAGCGCCCGCTCGACATCGGATTGCGCGACTCGCACCGTGCGCGCGCCGTGCGCGAGCCCGGTCGAACGAACCCGCTCGACGGCGTCGTCGACGAGGGCTGGCGGCCCGTCGACCTCCACGATGAGCACCGCGGCGGCATCGAGCGGCAAGCCCGCATGCACGAACGCCTCGACGGCAGCGGTGATGCGGGCATCCATCATCTCGATGGCCGCGGGAACGAGCCCCCCGGCGATGATCGCGCTCACGGTCTCGGCGCCCGCATCGACGCTCTCGAAGTCCAGCAGCAGGGTGCGCACGACGGGCGGGATCGGCGTCAGCCGAACGGCGATCTTGGTCGCGACGCCCAGCGTGCCCTCGCCGCCGACGAACGTGCCACGCAGGTCGTAGCCCGGGGGTTCGGGCTCGAGACCGCCGAGCATCGTGACCCGGCCGTCGGGCAGCACCACCTCGATCGCCAGCACGTGGGTGCTCGTCACGCCGTAGGCGAGGCAATGCGGTCCGCCCGAGTTCGTGGCGACGTTGCCGCCCACGGAGCACGACTGCTGGCTCGACGGATCAGGCGCGAAGTGCAGCCCGAGATGGGCGACGGCTCTGCTCAGGTCGAGGTTCAGCACACCCGGCTCGACCCACGCGACCCGGGCGTCGGGATCGACCGACAGCACGCGGTTCATCTTCGTCGTGACGATCACGACAGGGTCGTCGAGCGGCACCGCGCCACCCGCCAAACCCGTGCCGGAGCCGCGGGTGACGAAGGGGCGGCCGTGCGCGACGGCGGCGCGCACGCACGCCTGCACCTCTTCGGTCGTCAAGGGGAAGCAGACCACCGCGGCATGACCCGCGAGGCCCGAAGCGTCGCGCCCGTACAGCGCGAGCTCGATCGGTTCGGCCCTGACGCGATCAGGGCTGAGCGCGGCACGAAGATCGTCGAGAAGCATGTTCAACCGCGCCAACGTAGCCCCCTAGTGTCACGGGGCATGGACGACCAGCACGAGTGGTATTCGTTCGAAGACCCGAATGAAGACCGCACGTGGCTGTTCGACGTCACGTTTCTGCTCAGCAACTGGACGTGCATCTGGGGGGCCGGCTGCCAGGGCGTGCTCACCGGCCCGCGCCGAAGAGCTCAACCAGGGTTGCTGCTCGTACGGCGCGCACTTCCGCGACGACGCCGACTACAAGCGCGTGAAGCGGTACGCGAAGCGGCTCAAGCCCGAGCAGTGGCAGTTCCACGATGTCGCCAAGAAGAAGGGCAGCTTCGCGATCCTCCAGAAGAACGGCGACTGGCGCACCCGCCTCGTCGGCGACGCGTGCATCTTCCTGAACCGACCGGGCTTCGCGGGTGGCGAGGGATGCGCGCTGCACGGCGCGGCCTTGACCGCCGGTGAGCGGTTCATCGACTGGAAGCCCGAGGTCTGCTGGCAGCTCCCGATCCGCCAAGTCGACAGCACCGACGAGAACGGCCACGTGACGTCGACGGTGCGCGAGTGGAAGCGCCGCGACTGGGGCGAGGGCGGGCTCGAGTTCCACTGGTGGTGCACCGACGCGCCCGACGCCTTCGTGGCGAAGGAGCCCGTGTACATCACGGCGGCCGACGAGCTGCGCGAGACCGTCGGAGACGAGGTCTACAAGGCGATGGCCGAGCACCTCGACGAGCGACGCAAGCGCAAGACGTACCTCCCGCATCCGGCGGTGCGGCGCCGCTAGCTGAGGATCGCTACCCCACCACGGTCGTTGCCCGAGACAGCGCGACCGCGGCATTGATCAGGCCCGCATGCGAGTACGCCTGAGGGAAGTTCCCCAAGGCGGTCTCGCGAAGAGGGTCGTACTCCTCCGACAGCAGCCCGGTCGGACCGGCCAGATCGACATAGCGGTCGAACAGCTCGCGAGCGTCTTCGACCCGTCCGATGGCGACAAACGCCTCGATCAGCCAGGCGGTGCACAGCAGGAACCCGCCCTCGCCGCCGGACAACCCGTCGTCGTGCCGATACCGGTACACGACCTCGCCCTCACGGAGCACGCGCTCGACCCGCAGCACCGTCGCGATCACCCTCGGGTCGTCGGGTGAGAGCATGCCGGTGAGCGCGACCTGCAAGATCCCGGCGTCGACGTCCGGATCGCCGTAGCTCGCGGAGAACGAACCGATCTCGGAGTTCCAGCCTTCCCGCAGGATCTCCTCTTTGATGTCCGTCCTCGCGTTGGTCCACTCTGCCGGAACAGGTCGTCCTGTGCTCGCGGCGATCGTGATGCCTCTGTCGAGCGCCATCCAACACATGAGCTTCGACACCACGAAGTGTCGCGGCGCGCGGCGCTCCTCCCAGATCCCGTGATCCGGCTCCCGCCATCGTCGGCACACCGCGTCGACGATCGCCCGGGTGAGCTCCCAATGCCTGTCGGTGAGATACACGCCCGCGCCCCCGAGCCGGTGCACCAGGTCCACGACCGGGCCGAACATGTCCAGCTGCAGCTGGTGCTCGGCCAAGTTGCCGATGCGCACCGGGCGCGACCCCCGATACCCGTTGAGCGTGGGGATCACGGCCTCCGGCAAGAACTCGTCGCCGGCGAGGGGATACAGCGGGCGCAGACGTTCCGCCGACGGGAGCCGGGCGACGCGGTCGATCAACCAGTCGAGATATGCGAGCGCCTCTCGGGTGCTCCCCACCCTCAGCAGCGCGTGTGCCGCGATCGCGGCATCACGCACCCAGCAGTAGCGGTAGTCCCAGTTGCGCGCGCCGCGGATCTCCTCGGGGAGGCTCGTGGTCGCGGCCGCGAGGATCGCCCCTGTGGGCTGATAGCAGAGCGCCTTCAAGGTCAACGCGCTGCGGCAGACCATCCGCCGCGCGATGGGCGGCAACCGCAGCGTCGACGCCCACGCGCTCCAGTACTCCATGGTCCCGCGCCGGCGTTCGATCTCGGTCGCGCGCCACGGAGTGCTGCCGTCCACACCGACTTGCATCTCGCACACGATCGGCTCGCCGGCCTTGAGCTCGACCGTCGCGGTCGCCCTCTGGTGAGGTCCGTCTTCCTCGATCGTCCACGAGACGCCGGGCGCCACGAGCTGCACGCTGTCGCCGGCGCCGAGCACTCGGAGCACGTCGCCTTGCGCCTCGAGCCGACTCGGCACGCGGCCGAAGTCCACCCTCGGCGCGAACTCGATCAGCGCCCGCGTGTCTCCCTCGATCACGCGGACGAGATCCGTGCGCCCTGCGGGCTCGTACGCCCGGCCGTGCGCCACGTCGAGGTAGTCGACCACCCGTAGGCCCGGCCACCGAGTCTCGACCACGAGTGAGTCGCCGATGTACCGCTGCGCGAGTGGAGCGCGGGGAGGATCCGGTCGAATCACGAACGACCCGGCGCTCGGACCTCCGAGCAGCTCCGCGAAGAGCGCGGGAGAGTCAGCGCGCGGATGGCAGAACCACGAGACGCGTGCGTCAGGCGTGACGAGGGCGACCGTGCGCTGGTCGGAGAGAAGGGTGTGCCGCTCGATCGGAGGAGCAGAGTCCCCTTCGAGCCACGCCCGGCGGCGCTCGAAGAGGTCCGCGAGGAAGCGCGCCACGGCGTCTGTGTCCGGGAGTCGGGATCGAGCGCACGTCGGGCCGGGCCCGACCTTCACACCGAGGTCCGGACCCCCCAAGGTCGTGAACGCGTCCTCGTCGGTCAGGTCGTCACCGAGGAAGATCACGCCATCGGCGCCGACCAGCTGCCGGAGGCGGCTCAGCGCGGCGCCCTTGTCGGTCTCCACGAGCGACAGCTCGAGCACCATCTTGCCCCTCTTGGCGCTGACCCCCGGGAGCCGCCCTGGACCGTTGAGCACCTCCTCCACCAGCACTGATGCCAGCTCGGGATCCACGAGTCGAAAGTGGAACGCGACGCCCGCGGGCTTGCTCTCGACGATCGATCCGGGCGCCCGCGCGGCGATCTCGTCGAGCTGGCGGATCACCTCGGCGCGGCTCCTGCGGATCTGCTCGGGGAGCGCGCTCGCGAACCCGGGTTCGAACTCGCTTCCGTGGGAGCCGACGAGGTGGACTTCAGGGGGGAGGCGGCTCAGCGCGGCGAGGTCTCGCAGCGAACGGCCGGAGATCACTGCGACGTGCGTGTCGGGGAGCGACGCCAGGGAGCGCAGCGCGATGATCGACTCGCGCACGGGCAGCGCCTGAGCCGGGTCGTCGACGTGCCTCGAGATCGTGCCGTCGTAGTCGCAGGCGACCAGCAGGATCGGCATCGAGATGACGTCGTCGATGACCGGCGTCCCTCTGTCGTCGTCCCCTTCGGTGTCACCAGGTGCGATCGGCATGACTCACTGGGAAGGGACGAGGTCGTCGAGGAAGAGTCGAGCCCAGTCGTGGACGGTGTGCTGAGCGACGGTACTCCGGAGGAGCAGCATTCGCCGTCTGATCTCACGCTCGGGCATCGAAAGCGCGGTGAGGATCGCCCGCTTCAACCCTTCGATGTCGTGCGGGTTCACCAGCAGTGACTCGGTGAGCTCGTAGGCGGCGCCCGCGAATTCGCTGAGCACCAAGACTCCGCGGTCGGTGATCTGGCTTGCGACGAACTCCTTCGCCACCAGGTTCATGCCGTCGTGAAGCGGTGTCACCAGCATCACATCGGCAGCTCGATACAGCGGAGCAAGCTCTACCGGCTCGAGCGGCTGGTGGATGTAGTGGACCGCAGGTGTGCCCACCCGACCGAAGTCGCCGTTGATCTCGCCGACGAGCTGTTCGATCCGGGTCCTCTCGTTGCGGTACGCCGTGACCCGGTCGCGGCTCGGACTCGCCACCTGGACGAGCACCGACTCCGGCACGGTCAGCCGACCCTCGACGAGCAGCTCCCGAAAGGCGCGCAGGCGATGCTCGATTCCCTTCGTGTAGTCGAGGCGATCGACCCCCAGGAGCACGGCTTCCGGCTTGCCGAGCTGGCCGCGGAGCTCCGCAACCCGCTTTTCGACCTCGGGCAGCCGAGCGACGTGGTTCCAGTGCTCGTAGTCGATCGACACTGGATAGACGGCGACACGCTGTGTGCCGATGGACGGCCGCAGGTTCTCGTTCCGGTCGGGCCGCGCCAGACGCGCCTCGGCTTGGCAGAAGTTGTCCGCGTCGCGGGGCGTTTGAAACCCGATGAGATCGGCGCCCGCGAGCCCGTCGAGCACCTCGCTGCGCCAGGGAAGCCGGGCGAAGAGATCGGCCGGCGGGAATGGGACGTGGAGGAAGAACCCGATCCTCAGATCGGGACGGCGCTCGCGGACCAACGAAGGGACGAGCTGCAGGTGATAGTCGTGGATCCACACCGCGTCGCCAGGGCCAGCGGTGTCGGCCACGGCGTCCGCGAAGCGCCGATTCACGCGCACGTAGTCGCTCCACCATTCGCGGTGGTAGACGGGCTGCCGGATCAGGTCGTGGTACAGGGGCCAGAGAGTGGCGTTGGCGAACCCGTCGTAGTAGCCGCGCAGGTCGGCCGCGTCGAGACCGACGGGAAGAAGGTCATACCCGAGGTCGTCGGGAGGCGCGGTGAAGCTGCGCCCACCCGGCCAGCCGATCCACGTGCCGCCACGCGCGGCGAGGGTGCGGTGGATGGCCTCGGCGAGCCCACCCGGCGCGCGGGTCCAGGGCCCTCGCCCGCGAGTAGGTGCTTGGACGGGAAGGCGGTTGGCGACGATGACGAGCGAAGGCACCGTGCTGTTCTCCTTCCGATTTCGCACCACCGATTCGGAGAAGTGTTCCCCGGAAATGACCGGGGGACACCGCTGGCCGCGTCTGGGCTGGTCACGACCGCGATGTTCAGCGGGCGAGCCGGCGGCGGTCCTGCTCGCGGAGCACCCGCTTGCGGATGCGGATGGCGTCGGGGGTGACCTCGACCAGCTCGTCGTCGGCGATGAACTCGACGGCTGTCTCGAGGGTGTGGACGATGGGCGGTGTCAGCTTGATCGCGTCGTCGGCTGCGTGGGTGCGGATGTTCGTCTTCTGCTTCTCGCGGGTGACGTTCACCATCATGTCGCCCGGTCGAGAGTTCTCGCCGACGACCATCCCTTCGTAGACCTCTTCGCCCGGCCCGATGAAGAGCGTCCCCCGCAGCTGGAGGTTGTCGAGTGCATAGCCGCTCGAGGTGCCTGCCCGGTCGGCGACCATCGTGCCGGTCACGCGGTGCGGCAGGTCGCCCGCCCACGGGATCCAGCCACCATGGTGCTGGTGCAGCAGCGCGGTGCCGCGCGTCGCCGTCATGAGCAGGGACCGGAAGCCGATGAGACCGCGCGCGGGCGCCTCGAACGTGACGATCGTGCGGCTGGGATCGCCGGGACGCAGATCGATCACCCGGCCGCGGCGCGGTGCGAGCGCCTGCGTGATCGTGCCGACATGCTCTTCGGGAACGTCGACGACACCGCGTTCGAGAGGTTCGCATCGCTTGCCATCGATGTCGCGCGTGATGACCTCAGGCCGGCTCACTTCGAGCTCGTAGCCCTCGCGGCGCATCGACTCGATGAGCACCGCGAGCTGCAGCTCGCCGCGGCCGGCGACCTCGAGGACATCGGGCGACTCGGTGTCGGTCAGCTCGATCGACACGTTGCCGAGCACTTCCCGCTCGAGCCGTTCACGAAGATGGCGAGAGGTGACGTAGCGCCCCGCCTTGCCGGCTGTCGGCGCGGTGTTCACTCCGAACGTCATCCGCAGAACCGGTTCGTCGACGATGAGGCGCGGCAGCGGTCGGGGTACCTCGGGGTCCGCGAGCGTGTCGCCGATCTCCACCTCGGGGAAGCCCGCGACGACGAACAGGTCGCCCGCAGGAAGGTGATCGGCGTCGACCCTGCTGATCCCGTCGAACGACATCATCTGCGCGAGCCGCCGCTTGAGCGGGTTGAGGGCCAGCCCGTCCTCGTCGACGGATGTCTCCTCCTCACACAGCGCGACGGTCTGGCCGCGCCGGAGGGTGCCTTCGACCACGCGCCCGATCGCGAGCCGGCCGAGGTAGTCCGACGCGTCGAGGTTGGTCACGAGCGCTTGCAGCGGCGCATCCGCATCGCCCTCGGGGGCGGGGATCGTCTCGAGCAGGGTGTCCAGCAGGGCGGACAGGTCGTCGGTCGCGGTCGGGATGCCGACACCGCGCATCGTCCGGCCCTCACGCGCGATCGCCGAGATGATCGGGAACTCGATGTGGTGGTCGGCCGCGTCGAGGTCGAAGAACAGCTCGTAGATCTCGTCGAGCACCTCATGCGGTCGAGCGTCGGAGCGATCGACCTTGTTCAGCACGACGACAGCCGGAAGGTGCTGGGCCAGCGCCTTCGAGAGCACGTAGCGCGTCTGGGGCAGCGGACCTTCGGCCGCGTCGACCAGCAGCACGACACCGTCGACCATCGCGAGCGCACGCTCGACCTCGCCGCCGAAGTCCGCGTGGCCGGGCGTGTCGACGAGGTTGATCTTCGTGCCCCGCCAGGTGACCGAGGCGGCCTTGGCCAGGATCGTGATGCCGCGCTCGCGCTCTTGGTCGTTCGAGTCGAGGACGCGATCGACGAGCGCCTGGTTCTCGCGAAACACGCCGGTCGCGCGGAGCATGGCGTCGACGAGCGTTGTCTTCCCATGGTCGACATGGGCGACGAGCGCGACGTTTCGAATGGCGGGGGGAGGCATCAGCATCATTGCGCCCGAACGCGGGCGCGCGGCGGAGTGGGTTAGTCGTCCTCGTCGTCGAGGTCGTCGTCGTCGTCGAACTCGACGCCATATTTGGCAGCGAGCTCCGCGTACTCGTCGTCCTCAGTGGTCGTGGTACGCGGCGAATCGGTGTCCGGTCGACCGAAGGCGCCGAACGCCTCAGGGCCGGACTGCTTGAGCTTGCGGGCTTCTTCGAAGCGCCGGTGGCGACCCTTCTTCACGGGCGTGCTCCCCGGGCGGACGCGACAATGGGAAGCCCAGTGTAGCGCCCCCCTGGACAGTGCGGTCGGATCTACAGCCTCGAATCTTGGAGCCGAGAGCAGCGTTGAGCAGGACCGATCCCTCCTATCGTCATGCGCGATGGCGATTCCGTGGTGGCAGTCGGCGGTCGTGTACCAGGTCTATCCGAGGTCATTCGCCGACGCGAGCGGCGATGGCGTGGGCGATCTGCGAGGCCTCGCCCGCCACCTCGACGACCTGGCCTGGCTCGGAGTCGACGCCGTCTGGCTCTCGCCGATCTTCCTTTCGCCGATGGCTGACTATGGCTACGACGTGGCCGACTACCGCGAGGTCGACCCGCTGTTCGGGACCCTGAGCGACCTCGATCACCTGGTGAGCGAGCTCCACGACCGGGGGATGCGCCTCCTGCTCGACTTCGTGCCGAACCACACGTCCTCGCAACACCCGTGGTTCATCGAGAGCCGGTCGTCGACGGACAACCCCCGGCGGGACTGGTACGTCTGGCGCGATCCGGCCGAGGACGGCGGGCCGCCCAACAACTGGATCGCCGCGTTCACGGGCAAGCCGGCTTGGACGCTCGACGAGGCCACGGGCCAGTACTACCTGCACTGCTTCCTCCCCGAGCAACCCGATCTGAACTGGGCGAACCCTCAGGTCGAGGAGGCGATGCACGACATCCTGCGGTTCTGGCTCGACCGAGGCATCGACGGCTTCCGCATCGACGTCGTCCACCTGATCGGCAAGGACCCCGTCCTGGCGGACCACCCGGAGGAGCGCTCCGGCCTCCCCCACGTCATGCTGAACGATGCGGAGTCGACCCATGGGCTCCTGCGCCGGCTGCGCACCCTGGTCGACTCCTACGCGAGCGAGAGGGTCACCGTCGGAGAGATCGTCCTGTCCACCCGCCGGGTCGCGGCCTACTACGGAGACGGAGACGAGCTTCATCTCTCGTTCAACTTCCCGCCGCTTTGGGCGCCGTGGACCGCCGAGGCGTGGTCGGAGGCGATCACCCGCACGATCGAGTCGCTCGATCCCGTCGGGGCGTGGCCGACGTGGGTGATCGGCAACCACGACTCGGTGCGACCGCGTTCGCGGTACGGATCAGATGAGCGTGCTCGAGCCGCGGCCGTGCTCCTGCTGACGCTCCGGGGCACGCCGTTTCTGTACGCGGGCGACGAGCTCGGGCTCGAGGACGCCGTGGTCAGCGGCTCCCAGGTGCTCGATCCCGGAGGTCGCGACGGATGCCGCGCGCCGATCCCCTGGGAGAAGGAGCCGCCCCATGGTTGGAACGGACGGGCGCCGTGGCTGCCGTTCCCGCCCGACCCGTCCGAGAAGGCGACGGAAGTGCAGCGCGAGGATCCCACGTCGATGCTCTGGCTCCACCGAGACCTCCTGGCGCTGCGGCGAGGTTCAGAGGCGCTCCGCTCGGGGGCCTTCGCGTGGCTCGAGGGGCCGGAAGGGGTGCTCGTCTACGAGCGCACGAGCGACACCGATCGCCGAGTCGTCTGCGTCAGCTTCGTGTCCGACCCGCGGACGGTCGACGTGCGGGGCACGATCCAGGTGTCGAGCGTGCCGGGCCGCGCGGGCCAGGCGTTCGACGGTGAGCTGCTACCCGATGAGGCGGTCGTGCTCGGCGTCTGACGGCGCGGCGTCTGACGGCGCGGCGGCGGCCGGCTCGTGCCCGATCCGGGCCTCGAGCACGAGCTCGCCTGAGCCATTGAACGCGAGCGCGGCTTCGCCGTCGACGAGCCGGCGGATCTGATCCCCCACGAGCTGCGCGCGCCAGCCCTGTGCGAGCCGAGCGTCTGGATTGCGGACGACGAGATCGACGAGGTCGCTGCGCGTCGCGAGCAGCGTCGTGTCGATGTGGAGGTCACGGGCGAGCTGGCTCACCCACGCGGAGACGAGGGTCACCGCGGGGCGCAGGTCGCGCGGGATCTCCTCGACGTCAGCCTGGGTGATCGAGTCGGGATCGAGCGCCGATCCCATGCGGATGGCTTCGAGCAGCTCGTCGACGACCGGCTTGCGCAGCGCACGCTCGTCGATGCCCCGAACTCGGCGAAGACCGGCGAGATCGCTGGGAGGGCGCTGCGAGATGCCGAGAATGGCCAGGTCGGGGAGGATGAAGCGCACCGGCTGGTCGAGCGCGGCGGCCCGGCGTTCTCGCCACGCGGCGACCTCCTGAGCGACACCCCGGCTCGCGCCGCGGAGATGGCGGTGGTCCTTGATCCGCAGCCACGCTCGACTCGGGTCGGGCGGACCGATCGGGCGGCGCCGCAGCTCCTCGCACTCGTCGAGTGCCCACTCATGGCGGCCGAGCTCCCTCAAGCGGTCGACGATCTTCTCGCGCAGCTCGAGCAGATGGGCAACATCGGACGCCGCGTACGTGCATTGCTCCTCGGACAACGGACGCGCGAGCCAGTCGGTGAGGCGGTCGCCTTTGGGGAGCCGCACGCCCAGCTCCGAGGCGACGAGGTTCGTCAGCGCCGGCGAGCTGTAGCCCACGAAGCCGGCGGCGAGCTGCGTGTCGAACAACACTCGGGGCACGGTTCCGCAGCCGCGGCTCAACACCTCGAGGTCTTGCTGCGCTGCGTGAAGCACCCCGATGCCGTCGCCGTCGAGGAGCTTCGCGAGCGGCCCGATGTCGATCGCGAGCGGATCGATCAACGCGATGAGGTCGGGCACTCCCAGCTGCACGAGCGCGACCTTCGGGTAGTAGGAGCGCTCACGGTGGAATTCGGTGTCGAGCGCATAGGCCGGCGCGGTGGCCATGTGCTCGACGACTTCGGTGAGTGCTTCGTCGGTGGCGACCCACCGGACCGGAGGTGACGTCACGCCATCACGTCGGGTTCGTCCCGGTGGTGATGTCGTTGCCCGCGTCCATCCACGCGAGCGTGCCACCGGCGACGTTGATCGCATCGAGCTTCTGCTCGCCGAGGAACTCCGCGGCGATCGCGCTGCGCGCGCCGGTGCGACAGATGATGTACAGCGGCGACACGGCCGGAAGCTCGGCGAGCCGGTCGGGCAGCTCGTTGAGCGGGATCAGCACCGCTCCGGGCACGTGGAACTCCTCGTACTCGTCGGGGCGTCGCACGTCGATGAGCGCGATCTCACCCGAGTCACGCACGCGAGCGAGCTCATCGATGTCGACTTCGGCGGGCACCAAATCAGGCTATCGGCAGGTCGCCTGGGCTGTCGGCGTCCCTGAACGCGTTCGCGTCGTGGAGACGCACCTGCACGACCGCCAACCCCTCGACGGCGCGGTGAGGAGCGCGCTCCCCTCCCGCGAGCTCGTCACGCAGGTGGGGAAGGCACCGACGTCGGTAGGCAGCGAGCAACGGCTCGAGGCGATCACTGCGGGGAACGACCGCGTCGGCGTCGGGCGTCATCGCATCGAGCACCTCGCGGACCGCTTCGCCGCTGAGCGCGATGAGGTCACACGCAGCGACGAAGACGATCTCGGCATCGAGCACCTCCAGCGCCGTCACGATGCCGCCAAGTGGTCCTTGTCCTGCCTCGCGGTCGGGGTAGGCGTCGACGCCGAGTGCGCGCAGCCGGTCGAGATCGCCCCCGATGGTTGCGACCGGGTCTGCCCCCGCGCTCCTGAGCGCCTCGACCACCCGCAGCACGAGCGGTTGACCGTCGACCTCGACGAACGCCTTGTCCGTGCCCATCCGGGTGCTCGCACCGCCGGTCAGCACGACGCCAGCGAACGGCTCGGTGGTCACCGCGGGACCGTACCCCGAGCTCCGCGATCGACGAGATTGGGCAGTCGGCGCCTCATCTCGCGGGCAAGTGCCCAATCCCGAGCCGGTCAGCCGGTCAGCCGGTCAGCCGGTGAGTGCGGCGACTCGTGCGGCGTGGGCTTCGAGATCGACGGGGCGGAAGACGCGGTCGGTGCGGGCGGGGTGGAGGTCGAGCATCTCGGGACGGCGGATCGGCCGTGGTTCGAGGTTGCCCGAGCAGTTCGGGCACACACCCTGGAGGGGGCCCTCCACGCAGCTCGCGCACCAGGTGCACTCGTACGTGCAGATGCGCGCGTTGGTGCTGTCGGGAGGCAGGTCGACGTCGCAGTTCTCGCAGGACGGTCGCAGCTCGAGCATCGCGACACTCTGTCCCGCCGCGCCGAGATGTGCACCTCACCGATGGCTGGCCGCAACGTGCGCGCCATCTGCCGTCCACGATCGAGTCGTACAAAGCCACCGTCAGCTAGGCAGCGCCCTCCGTTCCGCTCCTGGCCCCCCGCCGGGCGACCACCCCTTCTCGTTGACGGCTTCCGCGACGGGATCGGGTGGCGCCCGGCACCCATCGGTCGCGCTAGCCCTCGGCCGGCACTCCCGTGGGATCGCACTGCATCAGGAAGTGCGCGCATCGCTCGGCTTCGTCATGCTCGCCGATGCGGTCCGCGGTCTGGCCGAGCCCCCGCAGCGACCGGAGGAAGCCTCGGTTCTCCTCGTGGACCCAACGCACGTAGCCGCTCCCCCGCCAACCGTTCGCGCGCAGCCGATCGAGCCCGCGGTGATAGCCGACGCGGAAGCACGCGTACGCCTCGGTGTCGTCACGGGCGAGCATGCCGAGCTGCGCCCAGGCGTCGAGATATCGGGGCCAGCGCGCGGCGACGAGACCAACGGCGTCTCGGCGTGATGGCTCGGGCTGCGAGAGCGCATCGGCGAGCGCAGCGCGCGCATCCGCGGGTTCGGCGTCGAGCACGGTCTCGGGAGGGCCGGACGCGGACAGGTTCACCGGGCGTGAGTCGCTCACCCGGCCGAATGTACGTCCTCGATCGCCTCGAGCCACCTTTCTGAGAACGCGTCGCCGTCGACATCGGAGACGACGTTGCCGTCGAGGGCCACGCCGTCCCAGCCGACTGCGACCGCAGCGGCAAGCGGATCGTGGTGGAAGTTGAGAAGGTCGTCGGGCAGCTTCGGGTTCTCCTCCGCGAGCCCGGCGCGTCGATCGACGCCATACGCCTCGGCCTGGCGAGCCATGAGGTCGCCGAGCGGGCCACACGTCCGTAGCCGCGGCAGATGTGCGGCGCGCAGGTGCACCTTCACCGTTGCCGCGAGCGGGACGATCGTCAGCTGCGCCAGGCCGTTCACGATCTCCGCGGCGCGGGTGTCGCACTGCACGTTCCAGTCGTAGCTCTCGGGCCATTGCGGGTAGCCCGGGTCAGGTGTGTGGTAGCCGCCGCCCATGACGACGACCGGCACGGTGTCGAGCAGACCGGGTCGTGCGATCTCGAAGAGCCCGAGGTTGGTGAACGGCCCGATCGCGATCACGGTGGCACCGCGCTCGATGCTCGCTGCCATGAGATCGAACGCCGCACCCGCGGCAGACGGCACCGCTTCGATCGAGTGGCCCCAGTAGCGCGTGTCATCGGGGAAGCCACCCGGCTGCACGAGCGTCGTGATCGAGTGTTCGGCACCCGCGGCGACAGGCACATCCGGATGCCCCGCGAGCCGCAGCACCTCGTGCACGAAGCCGGCGCGCCGACCGGCCTCCTCGTGAGTCGTCGTGATGCCGACGATCTCGACGTCAGGCCAGCCGAGGAGCATCGCGAGCGCGCACACGTCGTCGGGATCACCGCCGATGTCGGTGTCGAGATGCACCAGCACGACGCGAGTGTCTCAGTAGCGTCGTCACCGTGCTCGCGTTCTCGTTGCCGGAGTGGCTCGACCAGGACACGCTCCGCAACGTCGCGCTCGGGACCATGACCGCCCTCGCGGTGATCGCGTTCCTCGTCGCGTGGCTCGTGAAGAAGGTCGTGACGAAGCTGTTCCTGGTTGTCCTCCTCGTGGGCGCTGGCTTCACGATCTACAACCAGCGCGAGGCGCTCGGCACGTGCGCGACCGACTGTGAGTGCAGGTTCTTCGCGATGGACGTACCCCTTCCGACCGCCGCCGCGGACGCCTGCGCGCTCGTCAACCGGCAGTAGCGACGCCGAGCCGGACGATCGCGGCGAACTCATCGGGGTGCGTGGTGTGCGCGCCGTGGCCCGCCTCGTTGATGGTCACCATCGTCGGGTTGGCCAGCGTCGAGAAGAGGAGCTCGGTCGACTGCCGGTGATGAGTCGCGCCGTTCTCGCCGCGCGCAGTGACGACGGGAACCTCGATGGCCGACGCGTCGTACGGCGCCGTCCTCCCGAGATCGGTGATCTCACCGACGAGGGCGGGCCCCTCGGCGCGCCGGCTCTCCCGACTCGCAGCGGGCAAGCGCTCCCAGCGCTCGTCGCCGATCATCCGACGCATGAACCGCTCGGAGATGTCGGCCGGGTCGTCGTCGGCGCGCGACTGCTTCACGATGCTGTACCCGCCCGATGTGTGCGGCCACCAATCGGCCCACGGCATCGGCGCCTCGAAGACGACCACCGCGCGCACGAGGTCGGGACGAGCCTGCGCCGCAGCGAGCGCGACGTTGGCCCCGTAGCTGTGGCCCACCACGACTGCCGGGCGCTCCTGCATCACGAAGAGCAGGTCGTCGACCTGGCTCGCGACGGTGAACGGCGGCCCCACGTCGCTCGAGCTCGCGTAGCCACGGCGGTCGTAGACCACCGTGTGGAGATCGCGAAGCCGGCGCACGACCTTCGAGAAGCTCGTCGAACGGTCCATCGATCCATGGACGAACACGACGAGCGGCGCGTCGTCCGGTCCCGACTCCTCGACCCACAGCCCGGCCATCGGGGCACCCTATGCTCCGAGCGATGGAGCTCCTGCTCATCCGTCACGCGTTGCCGATCCGGCGGGAGGACGTCGAAGGACCGGCGGACCCCGAGCTCTCCGAGGCGGGACGCGACCAGGCGATGCACCTCGCGAACTGGCTCGCCGACGAACGGCTCGACGCGGTGTACTCGAGCCCGATGCAGCGGGCACGGGAGACGGCGGCGCCCCTCGCGTCCGTGCACGGTCTCGAAGTCCTCGTCGACGAGGAGCTCGCCGAGTACGACCGCCAAAGCCACTGGTATGTGCCGGTCGAAGAGCTGAAAGCCGCGGGAGATCCGCGCTGGCGCGAGATCGTCGCCGGCGAGTGGGGCGACGTCGAGGTCGATCCCGAGACCTTCCGCGACATCGTCTACAAGGCGGTCGAGCGCCTGATCGACGCCAATCCGTCGAAGCGCATCGCTGCGGTCTGTCACGGGGGCGTGATCAACGCGTACCTGTCGAAGATCCTCGGCATCGAGAACGCGACCGGCTTCTTCTATCCGAACTACACGAGCATCCACCGCGTGATGGCCGCGCGGAGCGGTGAGCGCACGGTGCACACCCTCAACGAGACGGCCCACCTCCGGGGCACGGGACTGATCGCAGGGCTCTACGGATGACCGACATCCTCGACTTCCTCGCGCGCTCGCCTTCGCCGTACCACGCGGCAGAGTCGGCGGCCGCCCTCCTCGACACGGCGGGGTTCCGCCGCCAGAGCATCGGCGAGCCGCTCGACGGGAGTGCAGGCGGCGGGTACGTCGTGCGGGGCGGGGCGATCGTCGCGTGGTACGTGCCCCACGACCCGAGCCCGGGCTTCGTGGTGATCGGTGCTCATACCGACAGCCCGAACCTGCGAGTCAAGCCGCGCCCCGACACAGGCAGCGCCGGGTATCGCCAGGTCGGCGTCGACGTGTACGGCGGCGCGCTCGTCAACTCGTGGCTCGACCGCGACCTCGGTCTGTCGGGACGAGTCGCGCTGAGAAGTGGTGAGGTGCGACTCGTCGAAGTCGATCGGCCGCTGCTCCGGCTGTCGCAGCTCGCGATCCACCTCGACCGTGACGTGAACGAGCGCGGTGTGGTGCTCGACCGGCAACAGCACGTCGTGCCGATGTGGGGGCTTGGGCAGTCCGAGGAAGGCGCGTTCGCCGGCTTCCTCGCGAAGGAGCTCAGCGTCGCGGTCGACGACGTCGTGGCGTGGGACGTGATGACCCACGACCTCACGCCTCCGTCGGTGCTCGGCGTCGACGGCGAGCTCATCGCGTCCGGCCGACTCGACAACCTCGTGTCCGTGTGGTGTGGCGCGACCGCGCTCGCCCGCAAGGAGACGAGCCGCATCGCGGTGCTCGCGTGCTTCGATCACGAGGAGGTCGGCAGCGAGACGAGCACCGGCGCGGCGAGCCCTTTGCTCGGCGACATCCTCGAACGGCTCAGCGCAGCGCGAGGCGGCTCGCGCGCCGATCATCTCGCCGCGCTCTCGGCCTCGTTGTGCGTCTCGGCCGACATGGCACACGCGGTGCATCCGAACTATCCCGACCGCTACGAGCCGAGCCACCTCGTGCACCCGAACAAAGGCCCGGTCATCAAGACGAACGTCGGCCAGCGCTACGCGACCGACGCCGCGACTGCGGCGGAGTTCGTCGCGGCGTGCGAGCGCGCGCATGTGCCGTGGCAGGTCTACTCGCATCGCAGCAACATGGCGTGCGGCTCGACGATCGGGCCGATCACGGCGATGCGGCTCGGCATCGCAACCGTCGACGTCGGCAACCCCATGCTGTCGATGCACTCGGCGCGCGAGATGGCGGGGCGCGACGACGCCGACTTCATGGTCGGGGCGATGACCGAGGTGCTGCGCGGCGCGTGAGGTCGTGAAGACATCGGACGTCTCGCGTGCGATGTCGGCCGCGATCGCGACTGCTGCAGAGCTCGACCTGCCAGCTGACGACGCGGTCGTGATTCAGAACTCGAACAAGGTCACCCTGCGTCTGCTGCCCTGCGACGTCCTTGCCCGAGTCGCTTGGGCAGGCCAGGAAGCTCTACAGCGCGAAGTCGACCTCGCTCGCCGGCTCGCTCAGACCGAGAGTCCCGTGGCCGCTCTCGCGCCTCACGTGGAGCCGCGCGTCTACGAGCGTGACGGCTTCGCAATGACGTTCTGGACCTACTACGCGCCCCGGACACTGCAGGACGTCTCGCCAGCCGACTACGCGGATGCCCTCGAGCGGCTGCATGAGGGGATGCGAACGCTCGACGGCGCGGCACCGCATTTCACCGATCGAGTCGCGGACGCCCAACGGCTCGTGGCGAGCCGGGTCCTCACGCCTGCGCTCGCCGACCCGGACCGAGAGCTCCTGACAGACACCCTCCGAGACCTGCGACACGCGATCAGCGACAGCGGCGCGGCCGAGCAGCTGCTGCACGGCGAGCCACATCCAGGGAACGTCCTCAGCACGCAGAACGGGCTGTTGTTCATCGACCTCGAGACGTGTTGCCGTGGCCCGGTCGAGTTCGACCTGGCCCACACACCCGAGGACGTGAGCGAGCGCTATCAGAATGCGGATCAAGCGCTCGTGCACGAGTGCCGGCACCTCGTGCTCGCGATGGTCGCAGCGTGGCGCTGGGACCGAGACGACGAGTTCCCCGATGGGGAGCGCGCCGGTCGAGCGATCCTGAAGCTGCTACGCGACGGGCCTCCGTGGCCAACACTCGGAGACCTGCGCCGCCTGTCGTGATGCGCTAGTTGCGCGGCACCGAGCTCCAGGAGACGTCCTTGTCGACCCGCACGTCACCGGGCAGACCGAGCACGCGCTCACCGAGGATGTTGCGCATCACCTCGGAGGTGCCACCCTCGATCGAGTTCGCCCGCGAGCGTAGGAACGCCTTCTGCAAGGTGCTGAACTCCATCGCGTGCTCGGGGCGGTGCATCGTGTACTCGCCGTAGAGCATGCCGTTCGCACCCATGAGATTCATCGTGAACTCGTAGATGCGCTTGTTCGACTCCGCGTATGCGAGCTTGCCGGTCGAGCCTTCGGGGCCGGGCGTGCCCATCTTCCGATTCGCGCCGGCACGGAGGTTCGTGAGCCGGTTGACCTCGGCTTCGATCCAGAGCTTCATCAGCTCGTCCTTCATCGCCGGATCGCGTTGGTCGACCGGCGTGTCCTGCCAGACCTTCACGGCTGCGCCGATCGCACCGGAGCCCTTCGGGGCGATCGCACCGCCGATCGACACCCGCTCGTTCATGAGCGTCGTCAACGACACGCGCCAGCCCGCACCGGGATCGCCCAGGCGCTCGGCGTCGGGGATACGGACGTCGGTGAAGTACACCTCGTTGAACTCGGCCTCACCCGTCATCTGACGCAGCGGCCGCACCTCGACACCAGGCGCCTGCATGTCGACCACCCATGCGGTGAGGCCGGCATGCTTGGGAACGTCGGGATCGGTGCGGAACACCAGCAGGCCCCACCGGGAGATGTGGGCGAGAGTCGTCCAGACCTTCTGACCGTTGACGATCCACTCGTCGCCGTCGCGGACGCCGCGACCCGACAGTCCGGCGAAGTCAGAACCCGAGCCCGGTTCCGAGAACAGCTGGCACCACACCTCTTCTCCGGTGAACAGCGGACGGAGGTAGCGCTTCTTCTGCTCGTCACTCCCCCACACCTCGACCGTGGGGCCGCACATGCCGTAGCCGATCGGGTTGCGGTAATAAGGGTTGGGACCGCCGGCCTCGAAGATGCGCTCGTTGATCAACTTCTGATGCTTCGGGTTGACGGCCAGGCCGCCATCGCCCTCGGCGAAGTGCACCCACGCGAGGCCGAGGTCGAACTGGGCGCCGAGGAACTTCACGACGTCGGTCGTCGCAGGCGGGTACTCGGCGAGCAGCTTGTCGATGGCCTCGTTGACCCGGGCCTCTTCGGAGTCGATGGTGCGCGCTTCGACGGTCGTCATGGTCGGAAGCGTACCCAGCGGGCCGCCTCCGTCCCTAGTTGGGTGTCAGTTCAGCGGGGCCATGAGCCGTTTGAGCTCGGCGTGCTCTCTCGCGGACGCGCCGGGGAGCAGGACGCGGAGGCGCATCACCCACCGCAGCGAGTCGGCGTCGCCTCGCTCGGCGTAGATCCCCTTCAGGTTGGCGAGCATCCGGCCCACGATCTCGATCGGATCACTCGGCTCGAGCGGAGCCGGCCCGTAGAGCCGAGCGCGCTCTCGGTCGTCGAGGACCCTTCCCCGGTGGAAGGGGTCGAAGTAGGTGCCGTCGTCCGCGTCGCGCACGATGAAGTGGCCGGGGGCGCCGATGCCCGTCAAGGTGACGCCGACGCGGCGAGCGACCTCGATCGCGAGCACGGACAAGGTGATCGGGATGCCGATGCGACGGTCGAGGACGCTGTCGAGCATCGAGTTCTCCGGGTCGTAGTAGTCGTCCTCGTTGCCGTGAAACCCCTCGGTTCCGAAGAGCTGTGCCAGCACTCCGTCGCGCGTCGGCGTCGCGCACCGCGCCGCGAGGTCATCGAGCCGGCCGAGCTGCGCACCGACGTCGAGCTGCGGGTGCGCGTGCGCGGCGATAAGGAACGCCATCTCGTCGAGGGGCACTGCGTTCGGCGACCGCTGGATCAGCAGCGCGAATCGATCGGTCGGCTGCGTCAAACCAGCTCGATGACGTCCGCTGGGGCCATCGGGAGAAATGCGACCTTCTGCACGTAGACGAGCGGGCAGCCCGACGCCCGGATCTGGTTGACGCTGCGGCGACCCGCGAGCGAACGGAACACGAGCCAGCGCACACCCGCGCTGTCACGTGCGCCCGGTACCCCAATCGCGCCGCGAAGGTCTTGCTCGTGCACGACGAGGTCGAAGACAGGGCGCGGCGGGTCGATCATGGGGAGGATCTCCTCGAACGCCTGCGCCTCCCGCGCCCACTCCTCGAGCAGCTCGTCGCGAGTGTTGTCGCAGTGCGCGGCGATCTGCGCTGCGGTCCACGGGTCAGTGCCCGCGCCTTCGATCCGCCCCGCGTTCACATCGCCAGGCAGCCCGACGAGGTGGCACAGCAAGTCGTGGACGCGCCAAGCGGGGCACGCAGGCACCGGCGTCTGCATCTGGGCGTCGTCGAGTGTGGCGACCAAGGCGGTGACGCGCCCTCGTCCTTCCCGATAGACCTGCTGCGGATCGGCCGTCACGCCGAGATCACGATCAGCCGGGTCTCGGTCATCTCGTGCACCGAGTACGCAGGGCCTTCCCGAGTGTTGCCGCTGTCGCGGACCCCGCCGTAGGGCATCTGGTCGGCTCGCCACGTCGGCACCTCGTTGATGAGCACGCCACCGAAGTCGAGCGAGCGAGCCGCCTTCAGCGCCTTGCCCAGGTCGGCGGTGAAGATCGCGGCCTGCAACCCGTACTCGGTGTCGTTCGAGAGGGCGATGGCCTCGTCGAGGTCGTCGTAGGCCTGGATCGTGACGACCGGGCCGAACACCTCCTTGCGGCAGACCTTCATGTCGGGCTTCACGTCGGAGAGCACCGTCGGCACCAGCACGCCATCGGCACCGACGTCGCCGCCGACCACGACCTTGGCTCCTCCCGCCGTCGCCTCCTCGATCCACGACACGACCCGCTCGCGCTCCCCCGTGGAGATCAGCGCCGAGACCTCGGTGGCCTCGTCGAGGGGGTCGCCGACGACCAGCGTGCGCACCCGCTCGGCCAACCCGGCTGTGAAGTCGTCTACCAGGGCACGATGTACGTAGATGCGTTGCGTCGAGATGCAGGATTGGCCGGCATGGCTGAACCCGGCGACCCGGATCTTGTCCGCCGCGACCTCCCAGCTGGCGTCTGACTCGATGATCACGGGAGCGTTGTTGCCGAGCTCGAGGCCGACCTTCTTGCGTGGCGCCCGGGCCTTGATCCCCCAGCCGACATCGGGCGAACCCGTGAACGTGATGAGCGCGATGTCGGGGTCGTCGACCAGCGCGTTGCCGACCGTCGACCCGCTTCCCGTCACCACGTTCAAGTGGCCGAGCGGAAGACCGCATTCTTGGAGCAACATCTCCGCCAAGGTGATGGCCGAGAAGGGCGTCTGGCTGGCCGGCTTGAGCACGACCGGGCAGCCAGCGGCGATCGCGGGCGCCACCTTGTGGGCGACGAGGTTCAGCGGGAAGTTGAAGGGGCTGATGGCACCGACGACACCGAACGGCACGCGGAGGGTGAAGCCGAGCTTCCCTTCTCCCGGCGCGGCCGCGTCGAGCGGGATCATCTCGCCTGCGAGCTTGCGGGCCTCCACGGCCGCGAACTGGAACGTCCCGACGGCGCGCTCGGCTTCGACCCGAGCGGTGCGGATGGGCTTGGCCGCCTCCTCGGCGATGATCCGCGCGAACTCCTCGACCCGCTCCTTCAACCGTTGTGCGGCTGCGTCGAGGATCTCGGCTCGCCGCCACGGTGGAAGCGTCGGCGCGGCCTTCGCCGCGGCAACCGCTCGCGTGACCTCAGCCGGACCACACGCCGGCACCCGCCCGATCTCGGCCCCGTTGAACGGCGAATGCACCGAGATCGTCTCGTCCCCACTGAACAGCTCGTCGCCGATCGGCACGGCTCTCGTCTCTGACACCGCTTCCCCCTGTCCTCGGAGGTGACCCATGGCTGCAACTGACAATGGCGCTCGCACGAGCCTCGCATCGATGCTCGAAGACCTGCTCGGCACGAACCTTCCGATCGCGATCCGAGCCTACGACGGAAGCCACCTCGGCCCGCCCGAGGACGAAGCGCCCGCGACGATCATCGTGCGATCTCCCGACGCGCTGCGACGCATCGTCACCGCTCCAGGAGAGCTCGGCTTCGGTCGCGCGTACGTCGCGGGCGACCTCGACGTCGAAGGCGACATCTACGAGGCGCTGAAGCTCGGCGACCACATCCCGGGCATCAAGCTCAGCCCGAAGCAGTGGGCTGCCGCCGCGAAGCTCATCGGGATCGAGGGGCTCAAGCCGCTTCCCCCTCCTCCCGAAGAGGCGCACCTGCGGGGACGGCGCCACTCGAAGGAGCGCGACGCCGCGGCGATCCGACACCACTACGACGTCGGGAACGACTTCTACGAGATGGTGCTCGGGCCGACCATGACCTACTCCTGCGCGGTGTTCGAGAAGCCGAGCGACACCCTCGACGCCGCACAAGAGCAGAAGTACGAGCTCATCTGCCGCAAGCTCGACTTGCAGCCCGGGCAGCGTCTGCTCGACGTGGGCTGCGGCTGGGGCGGCATGGTCATGCACGCCGCCCGGCACCACGGGGCGAGGGCGGTCGGCGTGACGATCTCGCCTTCGCAGGCGGAGAAGGCGACGGACCGGGTGGCGGATGCGGGCCTGTCCGACCGCGTCGAGATCCGGTTGCTCGACTACCGAGATGTCGTCGACGGCCCGTATGACGCGATCTCTTCGATCGGCATGTTCGAGCACGTCGGGTTGGCGAAGCTCGGCGAGTACTTCAACCGACTGCGAGAGGTCGTGGTGCCCGGCGGCCGCATCCTCAACCACGGGATCAGCCGGCCTTGGTCGGCCCGCCATTCGCGGATGGGTCGCTCGAAGTTCATCGATCGGTACGTCTTCCCGGACGGCGAGCTGCACGAGGTCGGCACCGTGGTGACGGCGATGCAGCAAGAGGGCCTCGAGGTCCGCCATGTCGAGGGCCTCCGCGAGCACTACGCGCTCACGCTCCGCCACTGGGTTGCCAACCTCGAATCCAACTGGGACGAGGCGGTGGATCTCGTCGGGAACGGTCGGGCCAGGGTCTGGCGCCTCTACATGGCGGCCTCGGCGCTCAACTTCGAGCGCGGCCGCACCCAGATCCACCAGATCCTCGCCGTGAAGCCGGACGCGGGTGCCTCCCACATGCCGCTCCGTCCGGACTGGGGCGCCTGACCACAAGTAGGTTTGCGGGGGCGATGGCGTTTGCGTTTTTGGATCATCCGGGGCCTGTCCCCTTCGCTCATCGCGGGGGCGCGGGCGAGTGGCCGGAAAACACCATGCCCGCGTTCGAGGGAGCGGTTCGGCTCGGCTTCCGCTACGTCGAGACCGACGTGCACGCGACGGCCGACGGGGCGCTGCTCGCATTCCACGACGACGTCCTCGACCGGGTCACCGACTACTCGGGCGACATCGCGAAGCTCTCGTGGGACGTGGTCCGGCGCGCTCGGGTCGGCGGCCGCGAGCCGATCCCGCTGCTCGAGGAGCTGCTCGGCACGTTTCCGGACCTTCGCATCAACATCGATCCGAAGCACGACGCCGCGGTGCAGCCCCTGATCGACGTCATCGAGAAGTTCGACGCCGTGAGCCGAGTCTGCATCGGATCGTTCTCCGACAAGCGAGTCGCACGCTTGCGCAAGGCGCTGGGCCCGGAGCTCTGCACGGCGCTCGGGCCGAAGGGGGTGCGGCGTCTCGTCATCGCATCGCGTGGCTTTCCCGCCGGCCGTTTCCACCAGCCCTGCGCGCAGGTGCCGACGCACAGCGGCTCGGTGACGATCGTCAACCAACGCTTCGTCGACGCCGCCCACGCACGAGGCATCGCCGTGCACGTCTGGACGATCGACGACGACATGGAGATGGCGCGCCTGCTCGATCTCGGGGTCGACGGGATCATGACCGATCATCCCGCCATGCTGCGCGCCGTGCTCGAACGACGAGGCCAATGGGTGTCGTAGCGGAGCCGGTGTCCTGACGCATGGAGCTGCCGCTCACGCCAATCGACTTCCTCCTCCGTGCTCGCCGGCTCTTCCCTGACCGTGAAGGCGTCATCGAGCACCACGCGGGTGAGCGCGCGCACGTCTTCACGTATTCCCACATGGCCGAGCGCGCCGCCCGGCTCGCACAGATGCTGCAGAACGACTTCGCGGTCGACCCGGGCGATCGGGTCGCGTGGCTGTGCGGCAACCGGCACGAGCTCCTCGAGGCCTACTTCGGCGTGCTGATGGCCGGCGCGGTGCTGTTGCCCCTCAACATCCGCCTGTCCGCCCCGGAGCTGCGTGGCCAGCTCGACGACAGCCGGGCGACGGTGCTCGTGCGCGATCCCTCACTCACCGAGGTCGACCATCCGGTGAGGCGCGTGCTCATCGGGGACGAGTACGAGGCACGCCTCGAAGCACAACCGAAGTCGTGGATCGATCCACCATCGATCGACGAGCACGACGTCGCGGAGATCTTCTACACGAGCGGCTCCACCGGGCTGCCCAAGGGAGCGATGCTGACGCACCGCGGCCTGTACTTGCATGCGATCCACTCCGCGCTCACGCTGAACATCAGCGGCAACGACGTGGTGCTGCACACGATCCCGCTCTTCCACGTGAACGGTTGGGGGACGCCGCACTACATCACCGGTCTCGGCGGCGTGCACGTGATGCTGCCGCGCTTCGACTCGACGGAGGTACTCCGGCTCGTCGAGGCGGAGCGAGTCACCCGCCTCTACCTCGTGCCCGCGATGCTGACGCTGCTGTTGAACGATCCGACCTTCGACACCCGCGATCTGACGAGCGTGCAGCAGCTGTCAGTGGGCGGCGCCCCGACGCCGCCCGCGCTGCTCGCCGAGGCGGAGCGCCGATTCGGCTGCGAGTGCATCTGCGGCTACGGGATGACCGAGAGCTCGCCCCAGATGACCAAGGCGATCGACAAGCCGGGTGAGCCGCGATCAGCACGACGCCGTTCGACCACCGGCATGCCGATCCTCGGCGTCGACCTCCGGATCTTCGACGACCAGGACAACGAGCTGCCGTGGGACGGCGCCACGCCCGGAGAGATCAGAGCGCGGTCGAACCACGTCATGAAGGGCTACTGGGAACGCCCGGACGAGACCGCAGCTGCACTCGCGGGTGGGTGGCTCCACACCGGCGACGTCGCGACGATGTCGCCCGACGGCTTTCTCACGATCGTCGATCGCAAGAAAGACCTCATCATCTCGGGCGGCGAGAACATCAGCTCGGTCGAGGTCGAGAACGCGCTCGCAGAGCATCCCGCCGTGCTCGAGGCAGCGGTCGTCGGCGTGCCCGACGAACGCTGGGGCGAGGTGCCCCGCGCGTTCGTGGCGCTGCGCGCGGGTCAGACGGCGTCGCCCGACGAGCTCATCGGGTTCGTGCGCGAAAGGCTCGCCCACTTCAAGGCGCCGAAGGAGGTGCGCGTCGTGGACGCCCTCCCCCGCGGCGGCACCGGCAAGGTCTTGAAGAACGTCCTGCGCGACGCGAGCTAACCCGACTGCGGCACGCCGATCATCCAGCGGATGCCGAACTTGTCGGTGCACATGCCCCACTTCGGGGAGAAGAAGGTCTCCATGAGCGGCTGAACTTCCTCGCCGCCCTCGGCCAGCGCTGCGTAGACCTTCTCCGCTGTCGGGATGTCGGCTGCCTGGTGATACACGTGCACGCGCTCGGCGGTCCCGGTGGTGCCGCCGGTCGGGTCGTCTGAGCCCATCAGCACGCGGCCGTCGATGGTGAGCGCAGCATGAATGACCAGGTCGGCCTGGTCGGCGGGCACCTGCTCGTTTCCAGGCGCGTCGCCCATCCGCATCACGAAGAGCTCACCGCCGAAGATCTGCTGGTAGCGGGTGAAGGCCTCTCCGCAGTTGCGGGCATACATCAGATAGGGGTCGAAGCTCATGCGCGACTTTGCCCCATTCGGTCGTCGGCGAACCGAAGCGCCGTGACCAGGATCTCGAGGCCGAGATCGAGGTCCTCGTCCGGGATGTTGAGCGCCGGGATGAGGCGAAGCACGTTCTCGTCAGGGCCGCACGTGAGCACGATGAGGCCTGCGTCGAGGCACGCTCGCTGCACGGCAGCCGCGGTCTCGGCGCTGTCGAGCTGCACCCCGATCATCAGACCGACGCCCCGGACCATGACGCCGTGGATCTGGGCGACCTCGGCGAGCCGCGTCTGGGCGCGATCGCCCAGACGGCGAGCCCGCGCGCAGAGGTCCTCCTCCTCGATCACGTCGAGCGTCGCAAGGGCAGCCGCGCACGACACCGGGTTGCCCCCGAACGTCGTGCCGTGCGTGCCTGTCGGCCAACGGTCGAACACCTCCCGCGATGCGACAATCCCCGCGAGCGGCAGCCCCGAGGCGATCGCCTTGGCGAAGAGCAAGACATCGGGATGCACCCCGAACGTCTCGGCCGCGAACAGCCGACCCGTGCGCCCGATGCCGGTCTGCACCTCGTCGAAGACGAGCAGAACACCGTGGGCATCGCACCGCTCACGAAGCCCCCGCAGCCACTCGACGGGAGGCACGACGTACCCGCCCTCGCCGAGCACCGGCTCGACGATCATCGCGGCGACGGTGTGCGCGGGCGTCTGGGTCGCGAGGATCGCGTCGAGCTCGGCGAAGTCGGCCTCGGCGTACGGCGCGATCGTCACGCCACCGAGCAGCGGCTCGTAGCCGGCGCGGTACTTGCCCTTCGCGGTGGTGATCGACGTCGCACCGAGCGTGCGTCCGTGGAAGCCGTGGCGGAAGGCGACGATGTTGGGACGGCCGGTGACCCGCCGCGCGAGCTTGATCGCACCATCGACGGCCTCCGCCCCCGTGTTGCAGAAGAAGACCTGCGCGTCGGGCATCCAGGGCACGAGGGTGCGCAGGCGCTCCGCCAGCTCGATCGAGCGCGGGTGATGCGTCACCACCGAGGTGTGCATGAGCGCGCGCAGCTGCTTCTCGGCCGCCGCGATCACGCGCGGATGGCAGTGGCCGATGTTCGTGACCGCGATGCCCGAAGCGAAGTCGAGCCAGCGACGCCCGTCGGCGTCGATCAGCCATGAGCCCTCGCCCTCGACAGCGACGATGTCGGTGACGCGCGAGAGCACACCCGCGAGCGCGGTCTCGTCACGATCGAGCCATGCCTGGGTTGCGAGTCCGTCGATCACGGTCATGACATCTCCGGATGTGTGTCGATCTGCGCCTTCTGCAGCCGGCCCGAGTAGTCGACGTACACGGTCTTCACCTGGCTGAACTGCTCGATGCCGCGCGTGCCCGCCTCGCGGAACCCGTTGCCGGTGTGCTTCGTGCCGCCGAAGGGCAACGGGATCTCGGCGCCGATCGTCGGCGCGTTGACGTACACGATGCCCGTGTCGATGCGATCGACGAGCTGCAGCGCGGTGTTGATGTCTCGCGTGTACACCGCGGCCGAAAGTCCGTACTCGGAGGCGTTCACGACATCGACGGCCTCGTCCTCGTCCCCCACCTCGATGACCGATAGCACGGGGCCGAACACCTCCTGCCGGGCGATCGTGTGGTCGGGTCGCACACCGGTGAGAACCGTCGGCGCGATGAACGCGCCGCCTTCACAGCCCTCGACCTCGACGAGGTTGCCGCCCGTCACGAGCGTGGCGCCTTCGCGGACCGCAGCCTCGATCATCCCGAGGATGCGCTCGGCCGAGCGGCGATCGATCACCGGGCCGACATCGGTGGTGGGCACGAGCGGATCGCCGAGCACGAGAGCCTCGGAGCGCTTCGCGATGCCCTCGACCGCTGCAGTTGCCACGTGACGGTGCACCACGAGCCGCGAGGTCGAGGTGCAGCGCTGTCCTGACGTCCCGAAGGCGCCGAAGAGAGCGCCCTCGATCACGAGGTCGATGTCCGCGTCCTCGAGCACGACCATCGCGTTCTTTCCGCCGAGCTCGAGCGACACCAGACGCGGGCCCGTCTCCATCGCGCGGGCGGCCACGACGCGGCCGGTGGGCACCGATCCGGTGAACGACAACGCACCGATTCCGGGGTGCACGGAGAGCGCCGCCCCCGGCTCACCCGCGCCGTGCACCACCTGCACCAGCGCCTCCGGGATCCCTGCGGTCACGAGCGCGTCGACGAACGCGTCGGCACACGCCGGCGTGTGCTCGGATGGCTTGAGCACGATGCCGTTGCCGGCAAGCAGCGCGGGGAAGCACTTCCACGACGGGATCGCCACCGGGAAGTTCCAGGGCGTGATCATCCCCACGACACCGACAGGCTGGCGAGTCGTCCACGCCATCTTGTTCGTCAGCTCGGACGCCACGACCTCACCCATCGCAGCACGGCCCTGCCCCGCGACGAAGCGACCCATGTCGACCGCTTCCTGGGCGTCGCCTCCCGCCTCGACCAGCACCTTGCCCGCCTCTCGAGCCACGAGCGCCGCGAGCTCGCCCTTGCGCGCCGCGAGCACATCTGCCGCGAGCGCGATGAGATCGGCGCGCGCGGGCACGGGGCGCCTCGCCCACTCTCGCTGTGCCTCGGTCGCGGCCGCGACGGCGCGGTCGACATCGTCAGCGGTCGCCGACCGGAACGTGCCGACGACGTCTGCGGGCCGTGCGGGGTTGACTGAATCGAACGTTGCCACGGTGGCGTAACCTCCGTTTCGGAGTTCAGGTCATTGTAACGTCTGTTCCATGGCCGCTCCCCAGCGAATCGAGCACCACCGCACGGCGCTCACACCCAGCGAGCGGCGAGTCGCGGATGTCGTGCTCGCGGAGCCCGAGCGCGTCGCATTCGGCACCGTCGCCGAGGTGGCGGCACGGGCACGGACGAGCGGAGCGACCGTCGTGAGGCTCGCGACGAAGCTCGGCTTCGAGGGCTTCGTGGGCCTGCAGTCCGACGTGCAGGGCGATCTCGCCAATCGCCTCCGACCCGCAGCTGACCGCATCCGGGGGGAGCTCGCGTCCGACCCAGTCGGCCGAGCGGCCGAGATGGAAGCGACCAACGTGACGGCCACACTCGCCGCCGTCGACCGCGCCATGTTGCGCCGCGCCGTCGACGACCTGGCGGCACGCGAACGACGAGTCTGGGTGCTCTCCGGCGACGCGTCGCGCGGGGCTGCCCTCCTCTTCGCCGATCACCTCGGTTTGCTGCGAGCCGATGTGCAGCTGCTCGACGGCCCCGATCCGCGGCTCGCGCGGCACCTGGTCGATCTGAAACGCGGCGACGCGCTCGTCGTCATCGACTTCCGCCGCTACGAGCGCTGGGTCGTCGCCACGGTGGAGAGGGCCATCGAGACGGGTGCGCGGGTCATCGCCGTGACCGACAGCTCGCTCTCGCCGCTCGCGGACAGCGCCGACGCGACGTTCGTCGTCCGGGCTGACGCCGCCGGTCCGTTCGACAGCCACACGGGGACGATCGCCGTGCTCAACCTGCTGCTCGCCGCGGTCGCGAACCGCCTGCGTCGCAGCGCCACCGCCCGCCTCGACCGAATCGAGTCGGCGTGGCAGGAGAGCCTCGTCGACCCTTCTCGGTGAGGCGCGGCCCCGTAACGTCTGCGCGTGCCCGAACCGCTCGTCCCGCTCACGACGCGCTACTCCCCCTCGGCGATGGTGTCCACGATCGACCACCTCGCGACGCAAGCCGGACTGGGAGTGCTGCGCGACGGCGGCCGCGCAGCCGACGCCGCGATCGCGGCCAACGCGGTGCTCACGGTCACGATGCCGAACCTCTGCGGGATGGGCGGCGACCTGTTCGCCCTGGTGTCGCGCGACGACGCGCCCCCGGCGACTCTCAACGCCGCGGGGCGCGCCGGTGCCGGAGCCGACGCTGCGCGCCTGCGCGCGGAGGGTCGAGACGAGATGCCGTTCAAGCTCGACATCCGCTCGGTGACAGTGCCCGGCTGTGTCGACGGTTGGATGGCCCTGCACGAGCGATTCGGCCGCGTTCCCCTCGACCGGCTTCTCGCGCCGGCGATCGGCTACGCGCGCGACGGCTTTCCCGCGTCGGCGATGCTCGCTGCGTCGGTGTCGGTCCTGCCCGACGTTCCGGGCGCCGGCGACCTGCGGGGGCCGACGGGGACGCGCAAGACCGGCGAGATGATCCGGCGACCCGGAGTCGCCCGCGCCCTCGAGGCGATCGTCTCCGACGGGCGAGCCGGCTTCTACGAGGGTGAGTTCGGCGAGGGTCTGCTCGCGCTCGGCAACGGCGAGTACGCCGCGGCGGACTTCGAGGCGTCGGGCGCAGCGTGGGTCGACCCGATCCGCGTCGAGGCCTTCGACCACATCGTGTGGGGCATCCCTCCGAGCTCGCAGGGCTACGTCTTCTTGTCGAGCGCGTGGATCGCCGACGGGCTCGCCCTGCCCGACGACCCCGCCGACCCCCTCTGGGCCCACCTCCTCGTCGAGGCGTCGAAGCAGGCTGGTCGTGATCGCCCCGAGGTGCTGCACGACGGCGCCGACGGCGACGCGCTGCTGTCGACCGCGCGGCTCGAACCGAGGCGCCGTGCGATCGACCCCGACCATGCCTCGAGCGTGGTCATGCCCGGTCGAAGCGGCGACACCACCGCGTTGTGCGTCGTCGATGGCGACGGGGTCGGGGTCTCGCTGATCCAGTCGAACGCCTCCGGGTTCGGGAGCCACCTCTTCGAGCCGGCCACCGGCATCAACCTCCACAACCGAGGCCTCGGCTTCTCCATCGAGGAGGGCCATCCGGCGGAGTACGCGCCCGGCCGCCGGCCACCCCACACCTTGACCCCTGGTCTCGTGACCACCCTCGACGGACGACTGGCCGCGGTGCTCGGCACGATGGGAGGCGACTCGCAGCCGCAGGTCCTGTTGCAGCTCCTCGCACGGACCTTTCGCAACGGCGAGTCGCCGGCCCGCGCGATCTCGGCGGGTCGGTTTCGCCTCGTCGCCAAGGAGCAGACCACCGGCTTCGCCATCTGGACCGACCCCGCGGGGACCGCGGTCGCGGTCGAGGGCCACGCGTCCCCCGAGTGGTGGGCCGGCCTCGCTGCGCGCGGTCACGAGGTGACGACGACCGAACCGTTCGACCATGGCTTCGGGCACGCCCATCTGATCGTCGTCGGCGACGGCCACCTCGCCGGTGCCTCCGACCCCCGCGCTCGCTCGGGTCTCTGTTCTGGCTTCTGACGGGGCTACCGTCGCGCCGAGTGGGCATCCTCCTCATTGGGGCGACAACGGCCGACGGCGCGACCGTCGACGTCCGGATCGAGGGCGATCACATCGTCGCGGTCGGCGACCTCGAGCGGCTCCCGACCGACCACGTGCAAGATCTCGCGGGCTTCATGCTCCTGCCCGCTCCTGCCGAGCCTCACGCCCACCTCGACAAGGCGCTGACTGCTGATCGGGTGATCAACACCACTGGCGACCTGCTCGGCGCCATCACGGCGTGGCAAGCAGCGTGGCCGTCGCTCACCAAAGAGGACATCGCCGACCGGGCCCGGCGCGCCGCGCTGTCCGGCGTCGCGAACGGCCTCACGGCGATCCGGTCGCACGGAGATCTGAGCAGCGTCATCGGGCTGCGCAGCATGGAAGCCCTCGTCGAGGTGAGAGACCAGCTCCGCGACATCGTCGACATCCAGGTCGTCGCGCTGATCGCGCTGCCCACGGCGGGGCTCGCGGGTGCGGAGCACCGGGCGCTGCTGCGCGAGGCGCTCGACATGGGCGTCGACATCGCGGGCGGATGCCCCCACCTCGACGACGACCGAACGGGATGTCTCGACGCGTGCCTCCAAGCAGCGGCCGATGCCGGAAGGCCGATCGACCTCCACACGGACGAGACGCTCGACCCCGAGGTGCTCGGCTTGCGCGACTTCGCCCGGCTCGTGTCGACCTCCGGGTTCGCCTTCGGCGCGACCGCGAGCCACTGCGTCAGCCTCGGCATGCAGGACGAGTACACGCAGCACGCGGTCGCCGCCGAGGTGGCCGAGGCGGGCATCGCGGTCGTGACGCTGCCGCAGACGAACCTCTTCCTGCAGGGCCATGCACATCGCAGCGCGATGCCCCGAGGTCTCACCGCGATCCGGCCGTTGCTCGATGCCGGCGTCATCGTCGCCGGGGGCGCGGACAACGTGCAAGACCCGTTCAACACGATGGGCCGCGCCGATCCGCTCGAGACCGCCGCCCTCCTCGTGATGGTCGGCCACCTGCTGCCCCACGAGGCGTACGAAGCCGTGAGCACGAGCGCACGAGCGGCGATGGGGCTCGAGCCGGTGTCGATCGCGGCCGGGTCACCCGCCGAGCTGCTCGCAGTGCGGGCGCGCACCTTGCGGGAAGCGATCGCGACGGCCCACCCAGATCGGCTCGTCTACCACCGTGGCCGGCTGGTCGCCCAGACGTGTTCGACGACGACGTTCTGCGACCGCGCGGCCGACACAGAGCGTTCACATGACTGACGCAGTTCCTACATCGGCCGTCTCTATGGTGCCCGGCGTGGAGACCCTGGCGCCGGAGGCGGAACGGACGCGCCCCAGCGCGGATGCCGCTCTGACCTTCGACAACGTGTCGAAGCAGTTTCCCGACGGCACGGTTGCGCTGACGAACGTCAGCTTCGAGGTGTGCCCGAGAGAGTTCGTCACCGTCGTCGGTCCCTCGGGCTGCGGCAAGTCGACCCTGCTCCGGATCGCGTCCGGGCTCACCGAGACGTCGACGGGCAGCGTCAGGGTCGATCGCAACAGCCTCGGTTACGTCTTCCAGGACCCGACGCTTCTCCAGTGGCGCACGGTCGTCCGCAACGTCGAGCTCCTCGCACAGCTCCACGGCGTGGGAAAGCCCGAGCGGCGGCGCCTGGCCCAAGAGGCGATCGATCTGGTCGGGCTCACGGGGTTCGAGGACAAGTACCCCAAGCAGCTATCGGGCGGCATGAAGATGCGCGCCTCGCTCGCGCGATCGCTCACCCTGAGCCCCAACGTGTTCTTGTTCGACGAGCCGTTCGGTGCGCTCGACGAGATCACGCGTGAGCGGCTCAACGACGAGCTGCTCGCGCTCTTCCACTCTCAGGGCTTCGCCGCTCTGTTCATCACGCACTCGATCTACGAGGCGGTGTTCCTCTCCACCCGAGTCATCGTCATGTCAGGCCGGCCCGGGCGAATCGTCGGCGACTTCGACGTCCCGTTCGAGTACCCGAGGTCGCACGACCTGCGGTTCGAATCGGAGTTCGCGGAGGTCACAGGTCGCGTCTCCCACGCCCTCCGCGGAGCGCACTCATGACGCAAGTCGAGGTGGTGCGACCGGCACCGGTGGACGACGACGGCATCAGGACCTTCGTCGAGCCCCCGACACCCCCCAAGCGCTCTGTCTGGAAGTCGTTCCTCGTCGAGGTCATCGGGCCGTTCGTCGTCTTCATGATCGTCATCGGCGTCTGGTACTTCATCTCGTATCAGCTGCTGAAGCCTCGGCGGCGATTCCTGATGCCGCCGCCGCACCGCGTGATCGACGTCGCGTTCTTGGACGCGCACAACCGCAACGAGCTGATCCAGGGCCTGTGGAGCTCGATGAAGGTCGCGATGGTGGGGCTCGCTATCGCGATCGTGCTCGGGATGCTCTTCGCCATCATCATGAGCCAGGCGAAGTGGATCGAACGGTCGCTCTTCCCCTACGCAGTGGTGCTGCAGACCATCCCGATCCTCGCCCTCGTGCCGTTGATCGGGTTCTGGTTCGACTTCAACTTCCGCAGCCGAGTGATCGTCTGCGTGCTGATCGCGATCTTCCCGATCATCAACAACACGCTGTTCGGGCTGTTATCGGCCGACCAAGGCCAGCACGACTTGTTCACGCTCCACGATGCGAGCCGATTCACGCGGCTCTGGCGGCTCCAGCTGCCCGCCGGCATGCCTGCGATCTTCGCGGGCTTCCGCATCTCGGCAGGCCTCTCGGTGATCGGCGCGATCGTCGGCGACTTCTTCTTCCGCCAGGGCGATCCGGGCCTCGGGAAGCTCATCGACACCTACCGATCACGCCTCGAGTCCGAGAAGCTCTTCGGGGCGATCATCCTCTCTTCGCTGCTCGGTCTCGTCGTGTTCTGGGTGTTCGGGTTCATCGGCAACCGAGTCGTCGGGGCCTGGCACGAGACCGCGCGAAAGCAGAGCTGATCTCACCACGACAGCAGCACCTACAAGGAGGGCACATGCGCAAGACCACCAAGGCAGCCTGGCTCGCGGTTCCGCTGGCCGGCTTCCTGTTCCTCGCCGCGTGCGGGGATGACAGCGACTCGTCGTCGGCGACGACAGGCGGGGGCGCGGCGACGACCGGGGGCGGGGCGGCCACCACCGGCGGCGGCGCAGCGACGACAGGGGCGAGCGGGGGCGACGCGACATCGCTCGCCGGCGTCTGTCCCGACACCGTGATCGTGCAGACCGACTGGAACCCCGAGGCCGAGCACGGCGGTCTGTATCAGCTCGTCGGCCCCGATCCCCAGGTCGACACGGACAAGAAGGCCGTGACCGGTGAGCTCATGGCGAGCGGCGGCGTGGACACCGGCGTGAAGATCGAGGTCCGCGTCGGCGGACCGGCCATCGGCTTCCAGCAGGTGACCGCACAGCTCTACACCGACGACTCGATCCTGCTCGGCTACGTGAGCAACGACGAGGCGGTGCAGAACTCGGCCGACAAGCCGACGATCGCGCTCATGGCGCCCCTGAAGAAGAACCCGCAGATCGTGATGTGGGACCCGGCGACTTACCCCGATGCGAAGACCATCGCCGACCTTCCTGACTCCACGACGATCCTGGTGTTCGACGGCGGCGTGTTCCCCGACTACCTCGTCGGCAAGGGCATCGTGCAGCAGAGCCAGATCGAGGGCGGCTACGACGGCACCCCGGCTCGCTTCGTCGCCGAAGACGGCAAGATCGCGCAGCAGGGCTTCGCTTCGGCCGAGCCGTACATCTACGAGAACGAGGTGCCGGAGTGGGGCAAGCCGGTCGCCTTCCAGCTCATCCACGACACCGGCCTCGAGATCTACTCGCAGACGATGTCCACCCGTCCCGAGAACGTCACGAAGTTCGCGGACTGCTTCAAGAAGCTGATCCCGATCATGCAGCAGGCTGACGTCGACTACGCGGCCGACCCGACGGCCACCAACGCGCTGATCGTCGACCTCGTGACGCAGTACGACACGGGCTGGGTGTACAGCGAGGGCGTCGCGAACTTCTCGGTCGAGCAGCAGGTCAAGCTCGAGCTCGTCGGCAACGAGGACGGCTACTCCGGTGGCATCGATCTCGCACGAGTGCAGGGCGTGATCGACAACCTGGTGCCGATCTTCGACGCCAAGAGCGTCAAGGTGAAGGACGGCCTCAAGGCCGAGGACATCATCGACCTCCAGTTCGTGGACAAGAACATCCAGTTCTGAGCCTGACCCCGCCGACCGTTTGCTCACTCGGCAACGTTTTGGCTGGTGCCAGAACGCCCAGTGAGCAAACGGTCAGGGGTGGTGGACGACGGCAGCGCGGACGGGGCCGGAGAGCAGCTCGAGCGCGGCGTGGGGGTCGGGGCCGAGCGTGTGCCACGCGAGGGGAAGCTGGAGGCCGGCGTCACCGAACACCGCCAGCTGCTCGATCACATCGTCGACGGTGCCGGCGCACGCGAACGTGTCGATGAGGCGCTCGGACACTCGGTTGGCACCGGCCGCGGGGCCGTCGGCGGCGACGGCGGCGCGCACCGCCTCGACGTCACCGGGATCGGCGCCCGAGGTGTCGACGACGACGCCCTCGACGCGCCAGAGGTAGTACGCGAGCACCTCGCGCACGGCGGCTCGTGCCTGCGCGCGATCCGGGCCGACGCTGCACAACACGTTCGACGACACGAGCAGGTCGTCGACGTCGCGGGATGCGCGGGCCGCGCCTGCGGCGAGGCGCTCCCGCGACCACCGCACGTAACCCGGGCTCACGAGCGCCCCGAGCTGCACGCCGTCGGCGAGCTCCCCGGCCGCCTCCATCATCCGGCCGTTGACCGCGCCGATGTCGACGCGGATCGGACCGGTGGGCGCGAAGTCGAGCCGGTTCGACGGGTCGGCGCGGAACGTCGTGGGCGTGAACCCGAGCTCATCGCCATCGAGCCACCGGCGCAGCGCTCGGACGGTCTCGACGACGTTCGTGTACGGCTGCCACGCAGGGGGCTCGTAGCCGAGTGAGCGCATCGTCCACACCGCGGCGCCGACCCCGAACGCCAGCCGCTCGGGTCCGGCGATCTCCGCGAGCGTCGCCGCCTCCATCGCGAGGACGGCGGGATGGCGGGTGACCGGGTTCGCGATCCCGATCCGCACGCGGGTTCGTCGTGTCGTCGCGAGCGTTGCCGCCGCCGCACTGAACACGGCCCGATGCTGACGGCTCTCGGGCAGTGACACCTCGTCGAAGCCGAGCGCGTCGGCACGTTGCGCGACTGCCAACGTGTCGCCGAGCGGGCCTTCGTTCGACAGCGACAGGCCCAGACCGACGAATGTCATGTCAGCTCACTTCCGCGGCGCAGGATTCCCGCGCCGGCGACGATGTGCTCCGCGCAGTGCGCGACGTCGTTCATCGGCAGCATGAACAGGTCGAAGCTCGGTGCGAGCTCGGCGATCCGCGCTGCGCACTCCTGGGGGGTTCCGGTGATGGCGTACTCGTCGACGAGCGCATCGGGCAGCAGTGACGCGGCTGCGTCCAGACGGCCGGCCAGCATCTCCGTCCGGATCGCCTCGACCCGGTCGTCGGTCAGGCCGGCGCGCTCCCTGATCGCGGGCGGCGCATCGAGAGCCATGTACGAGAAGTGTCCGAGCACTCGGCGGCGCTCCTCGGGCGCGTACGCGAGGTACGCGGACCACGCCACCTTCGCCCCGTTGGCGCGGAGCCGCTCGGCGGCCGCCGGAAGTGTGGCCGGCGCTTCGGCCGACAGGATCACCCAGTCCGCCTCTGCAGCGGCGAGCGCTTGCACGCGCGGACCACGGCCGGCCAGCGCCATCGGCACGTCGCGGGGTGCCCACGCCAGGCGCGCGGCCCCGACCTCATCGCCGCGGAGCAGCGCACGGTTCACCTCGAACGCATAGCGCAGCGCGGTGAACGGCCGTTCTGGAGCGAGGCCGAGGGGCGCGAGCACGCGGCTGCCACCGACGCCGAGGCCGTGCCACACCCGACCGGGGGCGAGCTCGGCGAGCGTCGCGATCGCCGCGGCGGTCGCGATCGGATGGCGGGAGAACGGGTTGGTGATCGCCGGTGCCACGATCATGCGGTCGGTTCCGAGCACCACCGCGGTCAACGTGACGTACAGATCACGGTCGGTGCCCTCGTCGGCGAGGAAGCAGACCTCCGCGCCCTCTTGCTCGGCGAGCCGCGCGAGCTCGACGATGCGCGCGACCGGCTGCACCGGCTCGAACCACACGCCCCACGGGAAGCCCACCGCTGCTCTCTAGCATGTCCCCCGATGGCCGCCTCCGAAGGACTGCGTCGGGGTCCCCTCGTCACCACCGCGTGGCTCGCCGATCACCTCGACGACGACCGCGTGCGGGTCGTCGACTGCCGCTGGTACTTGCGACCGTTCGACGAACGGTGCGGTGACGACGAGTACCGAGCGGGGCACATCCCCGGTGCCGTGCACCTGCGATGGGACACACAGCTCGCGGACCCTGATCGGCCGGCGAGCATGCTCGCCCCGCCCGAGCGCTTCGCGGCAGCGATGAGCGCGGCAGGCATCGGTGACGACACGTTCGTCGTGACGTACGACGACCATCACGTGCCGGTCGCCGCACGCGTGTGGTGGGCGCTGCGCGCATACGGGCACGATGCCGTTGCCGTGCTCGACGGAGGGATCACGCGTTGGATCACGGAGGGACGTCCTCTGTCGACCGCGATCCCCACGGTCGCGCCGGCGACGTTCACCGCGACGTTGCGAGCCGACCGGTACGCGACGAAGCAGGACGTGCTCGACGCGGTCGCCTCGGACTCGTCGGTGCTCATCGACTCCCGTATGGACAAGGCCTACGCCTCCGCGTCCGGCCACATCCCCGGATCGGTCCGGCTGACCGGGCTCGGGTTCCTGGCCGACGGCGAGCGCTGGATGGATCCCCAGGCCGCTGCCGAACGCATCGACACGCTCGAGCTCGATTCCGACGTCCCCGTGATCACGTATTGCGGCGGCGGCGTCGCCGCGACCGGCACCGCACTGGGCTTCGTGCTCGCGGGTCGACCGCAGCCCAAGGTCTACGACGGTTCCTGGACGGAGTGGTCGGCCGATCCGACGACGCCGAAGGTCGACCATTGAGCCGCAGCGTCGTCGTGACGGGGGGCGCCGGTGCGATCGGCGTCGCGGTGGTTGACCGGTTCCGCGCACTCGGCGACGCGGTGCTGGGCCTCGATCTGCGCGAACAGGCCGGCGTCGTCGCGTGCGACGTCGCGGACGAAGGCTCGGTCGCCGCCGCGTTCGCCGAGGTGCGCGAGCGACAGGGGCCGGTCGACGTGCTCGTGCACTCCGCCGGGATCACCGGCCGGGGCACGGTCACGGACGAAGACCCCGACACATGGCGGCGGATACTCGAGGTGAACCTCACGTCTGCCTACTTGTGCTGTCGCGAGGCGATCCCCGACATGGCGAGCTTGCGGCGCGGTCGCATCGTCCTCATCGCGTCCGTCAACGGCAGGTTCGGGGGCAGCGCGCTGTCCGGCCCTGCGTACGCCGTGTCGAAGGGCGGCCTCCTCACGCTCGCCCGCTTCCTCGCCCGTGAGCACGCAGCCCAGGGCATCACGGTCAACGCGGTCGCTCCCGGGCCGCACGACACGCCGATGTGGACCGCGCTCGACCCCGAGCGCCGCGAGCGGATCCTCGGGATGATCCCCGGGGGCGAGGGCCCGGGGGATCCCGCCGACCTCGCGGCCACCGTCGTCCATCTCTGCTCGCCCGAGGCGCGCTACATCAACGGCGCCACCATCGACGTCAACGGCGGCCAATGGATGGGTTGAGGCCGTGGGCACGAAGGCGCGCAACGATCATCGTTGCGCGCTAGGGTGACGCTCGTGACCGTCGAGCGTGCGCGAAAGCCCCGAGAGCCCTCTGTCGGCGAGCGCGTCGCGCTTGCGGCGTCCCGGGTCGGTGGGCAGAACGAGCTCGCTCGCCTCCTGCAGGTGTCGAAGTCGGCTCCGAGCCGGTGGCGCACCGGGGCCGACCATCCTTCCCCCGAGGCGATGCGCTCGCTCCTCGCGCTCGACTACGTGCTCGCTCGCCTGTCCGAGGTCATGACCGCCGAGCAGTCCCAGGTCTGGCTGACCAGCCCGAACCCTCACCTCGCGGGGATGCATCCGGTCGACGTGCTCGTCGCCCGCGGTCCGCTCGCCCTCGACGACGCCATCGCGGCCTTCGAAGACAACGCCCCCGTGTGATCGTCTGGCGCATCGCCCCCGTCGACCCGACGGCGCGGCGAGGCCGGCCCTTTCATCCCCTGTACGTGCCCGCACCGTCGGGCCGGCACCGGCTCGACAACACCGACCTCTACTCCGTGCTCTACGCGAGCGGCGAACCGGCGGGCGCGGTCGCGGAGGCGTTCGCGTCGTTCTCGCGTTGGGGCGACTTCCTCCTCGACCATCCGCGCGGCGCTCGCCGCGTGCTCATCGCGATCGACGTCCCCGATGAGCAGACGGTGCTCGACCTCGACGACGCTCGGGCGCTCGTGCGCCGACGCTTGCGACCGAGCGAGGTCGTCACGCGTGATCGGCCCACGACCCAGGCGTGGGCGAGGAGGATCTGGGAAGAAGCCGAGTGGGCCGGCGTGCGATGGTGGTCGTACCACGACCCGCGCTGGACCACGCTCGGGCTCTGGGCCACGAGGGGCGTGAGCGTCGCTGCCCTCGAACCGCTGTCGGCGACGCACGGTGCCGTGGTCGAAGCCTCCGAGGTGATGCTGCGCACCTGGTCCTGAGGTCAGGCGAGCGTGACCCTGATCGAGAGTCGCTCCACCTCGTCGCCGTCGATCTCGATGACCACGTTGTAGGCATCGGCCTTCTCGAAGACGAGGCCGTCGATGTTCATCGCGATCACGACGATCTGGTCGTCGCCCGGGGTCAGCTGCGGCGGCCTGCCGACGTTGAAGTGTCCGTCGATCGTGTAGAGCTTCCCGTCCACGGCATCGGCTCCCGGCGGCGCGTCAGCGATCGGGATGGAACGGCCGTCTGAGTCGTCGATGCGCAGCTCGAGTCGGTGCACCTCGTTCGTCGCGGTGTACGGCACCCGGATGATCACGCCGATGCCCAAGCGGGCGTGGCGCGCCGGCAGCTGCGTGGTGTTGATGCCGTTCCAGCCCGCACCGAGCGCATAGAGCTTGCCCTCGACCGCGGACACCGAGTCGGCGACGAAGGCATCGACCTCCATCACGCGGGCGGCTCGGCGCCGCGCTGGCTGGTGATGCGGCCGTAGTGCTCGATCTGGCGATGACGCTCGAAGTTGAACACGGTCTGCTTGTAGGTGTCGCACATCGACAGATCGCAGCGCGCGACCGCGACCTCGTCGCCGAGCGTCGTGCAGAGCGCGGCGATCTCCCCTGAGGGAGCGATGATCGCCGAGCCGCCGATCATCGGTACGCCCGCCTCGTTGCCCGCCTTGGCGACTCCGACCACCCACGTGCCGTTCTGGTACGCGCCCGACTGCATCACAAGGTGATTGTGGAAGTCGCCCAGCCGATCGTGGTCGGGCGCAGGCGGGTTGTGGACCGGCGTGTTGTACCCGATGAGCACGAGCTCCGCGCCCTGCAGACCGAGCACCCGGTAGGCCTCGGGCCAGCGGCGGTCGTTGCAGATCACCATCCCGACGACGCCGCCGAACGCCCGCCACACCTGGAACCCGTCGGGACCGACCTCGAAGTAGCGCTTCTCGAGGTGTTGGAAGGCGCGCCACGGCTCGTGCTCGTCGTGGCCGGGCAGGTGCACCTTGCGGTAACGACCGACCTCGTGGCCGTCGCGGCCGACGAGGATCTGGGTGTTGTAGCGGTGACCGTCAGGCGTCTTCTCCGCGAAGCCGAGGCAGAAGCCGACGCCGAGGCGAGCGGCTTCGTCGAAGAGGGGCTTGGTCTCGACCGCCGGCATCTCGGTCTCGAACCACACGTCGAGGTCGGCGTCGTCCTCGAAATACCAGCGAGGGAAGAACGTCGTGAGGGCGAGCTCGGGATAGACGACGAGCTCGGCTCCGAGCGCATGCGCGTCGTGCAACAGGGCGAGCAGCCGATCGACGACATCGGCCCGGGAGTCGTCGCGTTGCACCGGTCCCATCTGTGCAGCAGCGACGGTGACGGCTCGACTCATGACGGAGCTCCTTCCGCACGCTCGGCATCGGCGAGCGTCAACAGCACGTGCAGCAACACGTTGGACCCGGCCTCGAGGTCGGCGGGATCGGTGTGCTCGGCGGGATTGTGGCTGATGCCCGCGTGGCTCGGAGTGAACACCATCGCAGCGGGGCACACCCGCGCCATCATCTGGGCGTCGTGGCCGGCGCCCGACGGCAAGCGGTGCACCGAATAGCCGAGCACCTTTGCCGTCCGCTCGACGAGCAGCACCGTGTCGGGGTCGAACGTGACCGGATCGAACCGTGCGAGCGACCGGCTCTCGATGTCGACGCCCTCACGACGCTCGAGCTCCGCACAGAAGTCGGCGAGCGCGGCCTCCGCGTCGGCGAGCACCGCGGCGTCGGTGTTCCGCAGGTCGACGGTCATCACCGCCTTTCCCGGAACCACGTTGACGAGGTCGGGGTGGAGATCGAGGCGACCGACGGTGGCGACCTGCGGCCCGCCGATCTCGTTCGCGAGGCGCCGGAGGAACGCGACGATCTCCGCCGCCGCGTAGCCGGCGTCACGACGCATCGCCATCGGCGTGGTGCCCGCGTGGTTGGACTGACCGAGGATCGTGAGCTCCTGCCACGAGATTCCCTGCACCCCCTCGACAGCGCCGATCGTCACTCCCCGTGCTTCGAGCACCGGGCCTTGCTCGATGTGAAGCTCGACGAACGCGGCGGGTGCGGGGCCTGGGCACGGGAGCGAGCCGGCGTAGCCGATCCGCACGAGCTCGTCACCGACTGTCGCACCGTCGATGCCGACGACGTCGAGCGCCTCCTCGAGCGCCAAGCCCCCGACGTAGGTCAGCGAGCCCATCATGTCGGGCTGGAAGCGCGACCCTTCCTCGTTCGTGAAGAACGCCACTGCGAGCGGTCGGCGTGTCGTCACGCCCGCAGCCTCCAGCACTTCGATCACCTCGAGGCCTGCGAGCACACCGAGGTTGCCGTCGTAGCGGCCCCCCGTGCGCACGGTGTCGATGTGCGAGCCGGTCATGACCGGTGCCCCGGCCTCGAGCCCCGCCCGCGTGCCGATCACGTTGCCGATCTCGTCGATCGTGACGTCGAGTCCGAGGTCGCGCATCCACGTGACCACCAGATCGCGACCGTCCTTGTCGGCGTCGGTCAGCGCGAGCCGGTTGTTGCCGCCTCCCTCGATCGGGCTGATCTCGGCGAGCGCAGCGAGGCGGCGCCGCAGCCGAGCGCCATCGACGCGGAGCTGCGGGTGCGGCGACTGCATCAGCCGCGAGGCAGCGTGAACGCGCGCACCTCGACGAGCGACGCACCGACCGCCGCGACCGCCGCTTCGAAGAGAGCCTTGCCTCTCTCGGGCGTCGACCCGGTCGGATCGCCGATGTGGCCGCTCGGGCCGAAGTCGTTCGACAGCCACCCGAAGCTGACCTGGCCGCCGAAACGCACGTACCGGTTCTCCGCGAGGTCGTCGGGCACGTTGCGGAATCCTGCAGCCAGGTCGACCAGCTCGGGACGCAGGTGCAGCAGAAGGGAGGTCTCGTCGATGCCGCCGTGCACCCCCATCCCCCGCTCGTCCGCCGGGTCGGTCTCGGCCTTGCCGCCTTGATCGGGCGGGACGAAGGGGTGCGCGAGGAACGTCATCAGGCCGAACTTCAGACGCAGCTCGCGACAGGCGACGTTCAGCAACGACGAGTTGCCACCGTGCCCGTTGAGGAAGACGAGCCGCTTGGCCGGCAGTGTCGCCAGCGATCGGCCGATGTCGTCGAGCACCGCGAGCAACGTCGTCGCCGACAGCCAGACCGTGCCCGCAGACCAGGCGTGCTCGTTCGACTTCGTGTACGCGAGCGGCGGGAGCAGCCACAGGTCGAGCTCGTCGCCGCGCTCTTGCACGACGGCCTCGGCCACCTCGTCGGCGATCACCAGGTCGGTCGAGAACGGCAGGTGAGGGCCGTGCTGTTCGACCGCTCCGAGGGGTTGGATCAAGATCGAGGCCGGCCCGATCCGCTCGGCCACTTGCGGCGCGCGGAGGTCGGCCAGGTGACGATGACCCATCGGTGGCATCGTACGATGCCCGATGGACTACGGCGCGATCGTGATCGGCGCTGGCCACAACGGCCTCATCTGCGCGGCGTACCTCGCGTGGCCGGCATCCCGACGCTGCTGCTCGAAGCCAGGGAAGAGGTGGGGGGCTGCGCTTCGACGGTCGACGCGCTCGGCGGCCGGGTCAACATCTGCAACTGCGACCACGTCGTGTTCCGGACGACCCCTGTGCTCGACGAGCTCGGCCTCGCCGAGCATGGGCTCCGCTATCTCGATGTCGAGCCTGCGCAGGTCCAGGCCTCATGGAACGGCGAGGCGGCGTGGCCGGTCTTCCACGACGTCGAGCGCACGATCGACGCGCTCGAGCTCATCCATCCCGACGAGGTCGACGGCTACCGCCGGTATGCAGCAGCTGCGATCCCAGTCGCGGAGCTCGTCCTCGAGATGGCGTGCACACCCCCCACACCGGGAAGCGTCCTGAAGCGGCTCGCCGACCGGCGCGCGCGGGGCGTGGCGACGCTGCTCCGATGGGGTCGTCTGACGGCCGCCGACGTGCTGCGGTCGTTCTTCTCGCGCGAGGTGATCATGGGCCCCGCGGTGACGACGGGTCCCGCCGTCGGGGGTCTCTCACCGTTCGCGCCCCGCACCGGGTTGGGCGCGCTGACGTACGCGATGAAGCACGCGGGGCACACCGGAAGGCCGGTCGGCGGAAGTGGAGCGGTGCCGTCGAGCATCCTCGCTGCCTTCGTCGCCGCCGGAGGCACGCTGCGAACGAACGCCCGCGTCGCCGGGATCCTGTGCGAAGGCGAGCGAGTGAGGGGTGTCGAGCTGGCCGGCGGCGAAGTGATCGAAGCGCCGCTCGTCGTGTCGGCGTGCGACCCGCGCGAGACGCTTGTCTCGTGGGTGAGGGATGCTCCACCCGCGGCCCGCCCCCTCATCGACTCGTGGCGCAAGGCCGACGTCAAGGAGGGGTACGAGTCGAAGGTCGATGCGATCATCTCGGCGGTGCCGCGCTTGCGCTCCCTCGACTCGGGGCAGTTCGCTCGGCTCGGCGTCGACGAGCCCGCGATCGGCACCATGATCGTCGCGCCCTCGCTCCCCGACATCGCGGCTGCGCATCGCCTCGCGGAGGACGGCCGCATCGCCGATCGACCGATGTTCTTCGTCAACGTCCCCTCGGTGCTCGACGAGTCGATGCGCGTCGACGGCAACCACGTCCTCAGCCTCGAGACGCTCTACACGCCCTACAGCCTTCGCGGTGGTTGGGAGACCTCGCACGAGCCCGAACGCTGGCTGCAGCGGCTCGCGACCCTGGTCGAGGGTGACTTCGAGAGCACGATCCTGCGGTGGCGCGCGATGACCCCGCTGAGCTACGAGCGCGAGTTCAACCTGCCGAACGGCCACGCGACGGGCTTCGGGGGCTCGCCGCTGTCGGCGATGCTCGGCCGGCACCCCGAGCTCACGCGCTACGAGACCCCGGTGAAAGGGCTGTACCTCACCGGCGCGGCGACCTACCCCGGGGCCGGCGTGTGGGGCGCAAGCGGGCGCAACACCGCGACCGTGATCTTGCGGGGCTGATCCGCCCCTAGGCGATCGGCTCCTGCGTGCTCCACGGGAACTCGATCCACTTGTCGGTCTCACGCCACACGTACTCGCACTTCACGACCGAGCGCGGCTTCTCGTAGAGCACCGCGCAGCGCACCTCGGCGACCTTGCCGACGCAGAAGTCCTTCACGAGTGCGAGCGTGTGGCCGGTGTCCGCGACGTCGTCGGCGACGAGCACCCGGGCCTCGGCCAGATCGACGAGCTCGGGGGTCGGCGGGAGGATCATGGGCACGTCGAGGCGTTCGTCGATGCCGGTGTAGTACTCGACGTTCATCGTGTAGAGGTTCTTCACCGAGAGCGCGTAGCCGAGCGTGGCTGCGACGAGCAGCCCGCCGCGAGCGATGGCGAGGATGATGTTCGGCTCGAACCCGTCCTTGTGCACCATCCGGGCGAGGTCGCGCGACCCTTCACCGAAGTCAGGCCAGGTGAGGATCTCCTTCTCTGCGCTCATCGGGCGTCCGGGCTCATTCGTCGAACCTAGCCGCGAGGGCGATGTCCTGAGGGCGCACCGGAACGCGCGCGAGCAGCGCACCCGTGGCATCGCGGATCGCGGCCACGACCGCCGGCGTCGCCGCGATGCAGGGCGGCTCACCCACGCCCTTCGCCCCGAGCGGGGCCTGCGGATCGGGCTCCTCGACGAGGGAGACGAGCACGTCGGGAGCATCGAGCGCGGTCGGCAGCAGGTAGTCGGTGAACGACGCGTTCCGGATGAGGCCGTCCTGCACGACGATCTCCTCCATCACCGCGAGCCCCATGCCCTGCGCGATGCCTCCTTCGATCTGACCGATCACCGACAGCGGGTTCAGCGCGCGCCCGACGTCTTGCGCGGTCGCGACCTGCACGACGCGCACGAGGCCCAGCTCCAGGTCGACGTCGACGACCGCGCGTTGCGCCACGAACGCGAACGCCACGTGGCAGCTGCCCTGACCCCGTTCGTCGAGCTCCTCGGTCGGCCGGTGCCGGAAGGTCAGGGTCTCTTCCAGCACGACGCCGTGGGTCGCGTCCGCGACCGGCACCCGTGATCCGCCCACCGTGTCGACCACCTCGGTTCCCTCGATGACGAGGCGCACCGGGTCGACGCCGAGTGCCGCCGCGACATGCTCGAACAGCCGCTCACGCACAGCCCGGCAGGCCATGTCGGTCGCCCCGCCCGACATCCAGGTCTGTCGTGACGCGGACGTCGACCCCGCCGACCCGATCGAGGTGTCGGCCGGTTCGAGCACGACCTCGTCGACGCCGAGGATGTCGCGTGCGATCTGCGCCGCGATCGTGACGAAGCCCTGGCCGACTTCGGCGGTTGCGAGCTTGAGCGAGACGACGCCGTCGGCGAGCCGGCACCGCGCCGTCGCGGAGTCGTCGAAGCCCTCGGAGTACATGAGGTTCTTGATCGCCAGCGCGTAGCCGATACCGCGCTTCACGTGCGAGGCGTCAGCCGTGCGTCCCGCGCCGCCGGGGCGGCCGAGCCATTCGTGGTCGTCGGCTGCGGGTGGCAGCGGCAGCGCGGCGGTCTCCCTCAGGCAGCGGATCGTCGGAGCCACGCTCTCGAGCACCTGGCCGGTGACGAGGGGGTCGCCGGTCTGGATCGCGTTCCGGATCCGGATCTCGACCGGATCGAGCCCGCACGCCACTGCGAGCTTGTCCATCTGGCTCTCGTGGGCGAAGCACGCCTGTTGCACGCCGAACCCGCGCATCGCGCCGCAAGGGGGGTTGTTCGTGCGCACGGCCCAGCCGTCGATGCGCGCATTGGCGAGGCGGTAGGGCCCCTGCACGTGGGTGATGGCGTTGATGAGCACCGCGCTCGACGTCGACGCGTAGGCCCCTCCGTCGAGGATCACGCGGCACTCGAGGTTCACGAGGGTGCCGTCAGCGCGCGCGTGATGCCGCATCCAGATGCGCCCGGGATGGCGGTGGACGTGACCGACGAACGACTCGTCGCGTCCGTACATCATCTTCACGGGTCGGCCGGTGCGGAGCGCGAGCAAGCACACGTGCACTTGCAGGCTCACGTCCTCGCGCGCGCCGAACGCTCCCCCGACGCCGGCGAGCTGCAGTCGCACACGCTCCTCGGGCGAGTCCGAGGCAATCAGCGATCTGGCGGCGGTCCTCGTGCAGCCACTGGGTCGAGATGAAGAGCTCGACGCCCTTGCCATCGCTGTCGGGCAGTGCGAGCGCCGACTCGAGGCCGAGAAACGCCTGGTCCTGCATGCCGATCTCGTAGGTGCCCTCGACGACGACGTCGCCGACGACGCCCTCCTCCCCGCACTCGATGCGCTGGTGGCGGAAGACGTTGCCGTCGGGGTGCAGCGGCGGCGCCTCGATCGCCCGCTCGGGGTCGGTCACCGGATCGAGCGCCTCGTACTCGACGACGATCGCCTCGCACGCGCGCCGCGCCGTCTCGGGATGGTCGGCGGCGACCGCCGCGACCGCCTGTCCCGCATAGAGGATGGTGTCGGATGCGAACACCGGCTGGTCCGCGCTGATGAGCCCGTAGGTCGCACCCGGCACGTCGGCGGCGGTCACGATCACCTCGACGCCGGGGATGCGCCACGCGGGGCTGACGTCGAGGCGAGTGATGCGCGCGTGCGGATGCGGCGATCGAAGGGTGCGGCCCCACACCATCCCTTCGGCCCAGAGGTCGGACGAGAACGCGAAGCGACCCTGCACCTTCGGGATGCCGTCGGGTCGCGTCGGGCTGGTGCCGAGGACCGCCCGATCGGAGACGACGCGGTCGTTGCCGAGGCGCGTATCGGTCACGCTCGTGTCGGTCATTTCTCGGCCCGATCGCGGATCGCGGTCTCGACCGCAGCGAAGATGCGGCCGTAGCCGGTGCAACGGCACAGGTTGCCCGACAGCGCCTCGCGGATGGCGAGCGAGTCGGGCGTCGGGTTGTGCTCGAGCAGGTCGTGCACGGCGACGACGAGGCCGGGCGTGCAGAACCCGCACTGCACCGCGCCTTCGGTGATGAAGGCCTGCTGCACGTCGCTGAGCGTGCCGTCGGCGGTGAGGCCCTCGACCGTGGTGATCTGGCTGCCCACTGCCGATGCGGCGAGCACAAGACACGAGCACACGAGCCGATCGTCCACGACCACCGAGCACGACCCGCACTCGCCCTGCTCGCACGCACCCTTCGACCCCGGCAGCCCGAGCCGCTCGCGGAGCACGTAGAGCAGGCTCTCGCCGAGCCACGCGTCGGTGACGTCGTGGTCGGTGCCGTTGATCGTCAGCCGGTAGTGCTCGGTCACGCGGCCGCCACTCGCTGCAGCGCGCGCACCGCCATCACCTCGACGGCCCGCCGCCGGTACGCAGCGGTCGACCGATGGTCGTCGATGGGCCGCACCTCCGCCCCGACGCGCCGGCCGAACTCGGTGGCGTCGGCGTCGACGCCCCCGTTGGCCTCGGCCCACTGCTCCGCGCCACGCGCGCGGATGACCGTCGGCCCGACCGAGCCTGCCGCGACCTTCAGGGCTCCGTGATCGACGACGAGCGCGAGGTTCGCGATCGCGATCACCATCGCGTTGCGCACCCCGACCTTCAGGAACTCCTGCGCGCCCTTCGGCAGCGCCACCACGGCCTCCACCACGAGCTCACCGGGCTCGAGCGCGGTGCGCTTCGGGCCTACCAGGAACTCGTGGATCGACAAGACCCGTGTCCCCCGGACCGATCGCACCACGATCGAGGCGTCGAGCGCCGACAGCACGGGAAGCAGATCACCGGCCGGCGACCCCGTGCCGAGGTTGCCGCCGATGCTCGCGGCGTTGCGGATCTGCGGCGAGCCCACAGTGCGGGCGGCCTGCGCCAGGGCCGGCAGGTGGCCGGCGAGCGCCGGTTGCATGAGCTGCGTGCAGGTCACGCCCGCTCCGAGCCGGATCGTCTCACCCTCGACGCGCCACCGACGAAGCTCGGCGACCCGGCCGAGCGAGACGACATCGTCAGGGCGGCGATGACCGAAGTTGACCTCGACCATGAAGTCGGTGCCGCCTGCGAGCACGTGCGCACCCGGACGGTCCGCGAGCGCCTCGAGGGCGTCGTCGATCGTCACCGGAATGAGCAGGGCCATCGGGGGATTCTTGTCGGTCCACGAGCACCGTTTGAGCGCCAGAGCGACGATGCGTCGGGCTGGCGCTCAATCGGCCTGGAACCGCTCCGCGACGCGGCGGTGCCACGCGAGCATCTCCTCGACGCGGCCGTCGACCAGGGCGCCGTCGTAGACCACCACCTCTCCCGCGACGACGGTGTGGCGCGCGGCGGAGGGTGCACACCGCAGCCACGCTTCGATCGGGTCGCTGATCGCCCCGGCGTGCGCGATATCCCCTGCGACGGGCCACACGACGAGGTCACCAACCGCGCCGACCGACAACTCGCCGAGCTCGCCCGCGCGACCGAGGCACCCCGCCCCGCCCCGTGTCGCGATCTCGAGCGCATCTCGCGCTCCGGTCGATGCCGGACCACCGCGCAGCCGGCCCAGGAGCATCGCGTTGCGGGCCTCCATCCAGAGCGTCGCCGAGTCGGTCGACGAGGAGCCGTCGCAGCCGAGCCCGACGGGTGATCCTGCGGCGCGCATCGCCGCGACCGGAGCGATTCCGCCGCCGCCGATCATCATGTTCGAGCTCGGGCAGTGCGCGATGCCGACGCCCGCGCGCCCGAGCCGCGCGACCTCGGCTTCGTTCGGGTAGATGCAATGCGCAACCCAGCTGCGATCGGTCATCCAGCCGACCGACTCGAAGTGGTCGATGGTGCGGCAACCGAAGTGCTCGGCCGCGAACCGGTCCTCGTCTGGGTCTTCGGCGAGGTGTGTGTGTAGCCGGACGTCGAGCCGTTCGGCCAGCTCGGCGGTGCGGCGCATCAGGTCCGGTGTCACGCTGAACGGCGAGCACGGCGCGAGCGCGATCCGCACCATCGCTCCCGGAGCACGGTTGTGATGAAGCCCGACCAGCCGCTCGGAGTCGGCGAGGATCTCGTCGTCGTCTTGCACGACAGAGTCGGGCGGCAGCCCACCGTCCTTCTGCGAGAGGCTCATCGAACCTCGGGTCGGATGGAAGCGCATGCCCAGCTCGACCGCGGCGCGGATCTCCGCGCTGATCAGATCGCCGCCACCCCGTGGATGCACATAGAGGTGATCGGTGGTCGTCGTGCATCCGCCCAGCGCGAGCTCCGCGAGGCCGATCCACGCCGAGACGTACGCGGCCTCCTCGTCGAGGCGGCTCCAGCGCGGGTACAGCGCGGTCAACCAGTCGAAGAGCGACGCAACCGTCGCCGGCCGGAAGGCCCGCGTAAGGTTTTGGTAGATGTGGTGATGGGTGTTGATCAGCCCGGGCGTGACAAGGCAGCCCGCCGCGTCGAGCACGAGGTCGGCCCCCGGGACGTCGTCGCTCGGCCCACCGACACCGCTGACGAACCCATCGGTGACCGCGACCCACCCGCCGGGCACCTCGTGCCGTTCGTCGTCCATGGTCGCGACCAGATCTGCCCCGCAGACCACGAGGTCGGCCATCGTTCAGACTCGCATCGCGGCGATCGCCTCGACCTCGATCTCCACCTTCCACGCGGGATCGAGCAGTGCCTTCACGACGAGCGTCGTGTTCGCAGGTCGCGTCTCTGCGAACAGCTCGCCGTGCACCGCTCCGATCTCGTCGAAGTCGTTCGCGTCGATGAGGAAGATGCGCGTGCGCACGACGTCTTGCAAGGTCGCGCCGGCCTCGCGCAGCGCGGCTTCGATGATCTCGAAGCACCGGCGCGCCTGCACCGTCGGGCTCGGATCGACTTGTCCGTCGGGCCATTGCGGCGCGGTGCCCGCGACGAAGATGCGGTCGCCGACCCGCACTGCTCGGCTGTAGCCGACGATGAGCTCGTAGGGGCCGCCCGACGAGACGAGCTGGCGGTGGTCGTTCATGCTTCCCATCCTGCGAATGCGTCGATCATGAGCCGCACATCATCGCCCAGCGGATAGAGGATCGGGCACGTAGTTCCCGCGTCGATGTACTCGGCGACCTTCGACCGGCATTCCTCGGCAGTGCCCGATGCGGTGATCATCTGCACGACGTCGTCCGGGACGAGCTTGGACGCGGCGACCACCTGATCGTGCGTGGCCGGCCAGGTCAGCACCTTGCCGATGTCGTCGAGCAGCTCCTCGGGCACGCCGCTCGCCTTCATGATGTGCGGCTGCTGGCCCAGGTACTGAGTGACGAGGAGCCGCGCCGCGTCCAGCGCGCGTTCGCGATTGTCGTCGAGCGAGCACACGACGAGCTGCGGCCGGTCGATCGCGTCGACCGCGCGGCCCGCCTTCGCCGCTCCTCGGGCGAGATGGTCGAGCGCGGTCGCGTTGTACGCCGGCGACACGAGGTAGTTGAGGACCACCCCGTCGGCGATCTCGCCGGTCAGCTCCATCATCTGCATGCCGGTCGCCCCGATGTAAATGGGAACGTGCTTCGGGCGGCGCTCCTGGTGCACGTAGTCGAGCTCGACCCCGTCGAAGTGCACGAACTCGCCTTCGTAGGTCACCGTCTCGTTGGCCAGCAGCAGCCGTACCGCCTCGACGATCTCGCGCATCGCCTTCAACGGCTTCGCGCGGTCGACGCCGACCTTGCGGGCGAGCGGATCCCACCATGCCCCGATCCCGAGGATCACCCGACCCGGCGCAAGGTCGTCGAGCGTCGAGAACGTCGACGCGAGCAGCGCGGCGTTGCGGGTCCACATCGCGACGACGCCACTGCCGACCTTGATCCGGTCGGTCACCGCGGCGAACGCCGCCATGGGCACGGTCGCCTCGCGCACGAGACGGCTCTCGGCTTGCCACACCGCGTCGAACCCGCGTTGCTCCGCGTACTGCACGTAGCCCATCGCCTCGCGCAGAGGGTGAGCGTCTTGGAGGTACAGCGCGACGGGCGTGGCCATCAGCCGGTCATAGCAGCCCGTGCAGGCGGCGGGCTTGCTCCGCGGCCTTCGCTCGCACCTCGCCGGCATCGACCCGAGTCGCGACCCCGTCGCGGAGCACGACCTCGCCCCCGACCTCGACATCGAGCGCTCGCACGTCGGTCGTGTACGCGAGCTGCCACGGCTCCATCGCCTCGTACGACCACCGCACCACGTCGCTTCGGGCTTCCGGCACGAGCTGCCACCCGTTCTCGAGCCACGACCACGCGACATCGGGCGACGCGGTGACGTCGTCCTCGCGATGACGGACGAACGCGACGCGGAACTCGTCGAGCATGTCGGCGCCGATGCCGTCGGTGCCGAGCACGATCGGGTTCGGGCGGGCGGCCGGACGCGCGTAGCCCACAGCGTTGTGCATGTTCGATCGGGGATTGTGGGCGATCGTGCCGGGCAAGGCGTCATCGAGGTGGACGGCGTGCACGAGTAGCCACGAGGCGTCAGCGAGGGTTGCGAGGCGCTTCCCGGCGTTCGAATCGACGGCGCCCTCGGCGACGTGGATGTGGACGCCGACCCCGAGGTCGCGGGCGAGGCCGGCCGCCGCTTCGAGCGTGCCGTCGCTGCACGTGAACGCGGCGTGGACGCCGACCATCCCCCGCCCTCCGGCGCGCAGGAACCGCTCGTTCTCGGCCAGCCCGCGCTTGGCACCGTCGGGCCCGTGGCGATCGGTGACGCCGTATGCGCACACCACGCGGACGCCGACCTCGCTGCACGCGTCGGCGATGACATCGAGCGAGCCGTCGATGGCCGACGGCGACTCGTGGTGGTCGACGATCGCGGTGGTGCCACTCTCGAGCGCCTCGAGCGCGCCGAGCATCGCCGACCACCGGATCATCTCGAGGTCGAGCGCGACATCGAGCCGCCACCACACCTGCTCGAGGATCTGCACGAACTCCGTCGGCGTCGCCGGCGGAGCCGGCATGCCCCGCGCCAACGCCGAGTACAGATGGTGATGCGCGCAGACGAGCCCAGGCGTCGTCGCGCTCACGACCGGGTCACTCGTCGGTGTCGGACGATGTTCCTCGCCGCATCGGCAGCGTCGAGCGCCACGTGCCGTCGAGGTCGTGCAGCGCCGCCGCCACCGCCCCCGCGGTCGGCACCAACCCGATCTCTCCGACGCCCTTGATGCCGTACGGGGCATTGGGCTGCGGCGACTCGACGAGGATCACCTCGACCCGGGGCATGTCCTTCGGGCGGATGATCCCGAGGCTGCGCAGCGTCATGTTCGTCGGGCGGCCATCGGCGTCGGCGGGGAAGTCCTCGGTCAGCGCGTAGCCGAGGCCCATGTGCACGGACCCCTCGATCTGGCCCTCGCACAGGAGAGGGTTCACCGCCCGTCCGACGTCGTGCGCGGCCACCACCTTGTCGACGAGACCGCTCTCACGATCGACGACGACGAGTTGCGCGGCGTAGCCGAAGGTGGAGTGGATCACCGGATGCTCGAGGCCTTCGGCCAGCGAGTTCGTCCAGTCGACGCGGTACTCCCCCTCGTAGTCGACGCCGGGCTGGCAGCTCGCCGCCTTGGCCGCGTCGCACGCGCTCTTCACCGCGCCCGCGCCCATCAACGTGCCCCGGCTTCCGGTGGTCTGCCCCGCGCCGAGCTCACGAGTGGTGTCGACGACGACGCGCACGCGTTCCGGGTCGACGCCGAGCTCTTCGACCGCGACCTGCCGGGCGACCGTGTGCACTCCTTGACCCATCTCGGTCCAGCAGTGACGCACCTCGACGGTGCCGTCTTCCTCGAACCGCACGACCGCGCGTGCGATCTCCTTGAAGCCGTTGCCGAGACCCGAGTTCTTCAGCCCGAGGCCGAGACCCACGGCAGCACCCGACGCGATCGCGTCGTCGTAGGCCGGCTTGATCGCGTCGAGACACGCGCGGGCGCCGAGACATCCGTCGTCCATGACCTGACCCGGGCCCCAGACCGCACCCGGCGTCACGACGTTGCGGGCGCGCATCTCCCATCCTGAGATGCCGACCATCTCGGCGAGGCGGTCGAGCACGCCCTCCATCGCGAACTGCGCTTGATTGGCTCCGAACCCTCGGAACGCGCCGCACACCGGGTTGTTCGTGCGGGCCGCGATCGACTCGACGTCGATCGCCGGAACGACGTACGGCCCGCTCGCGTGACCCGCCGAACGCTCGAGCACCTTCATCCCCACCGACGCGTAGGGGCCCGAGTCGCCGATCATGCGAGCCCGCACCGCCGTGATCAGGCCGTCCGCGTCACACCCCGCCCAGTACTCCATCCGGATCGGGTGGCGCTTCGGGTGGATGAGAAGCGACTCCTCACGCGAGAGCGTGCACTTCACGGGCCGGCCGACGAGCCAGGCCGCGAGGGCGGTCTGGGCCTGGTTCGCCATGTCCTCCTTGCCGCCGAACGCACCGCCGTTCGCCACGAGCTCGACGGTCACGCGCCCGGCGTCGATCCCGAGCACCGATGCGATCTGATCGCGGTCGTCCCACACGCCCTGTCCGCCTGACCAGGCATGCAGGCCTTCAGTGCCGTCGGGCAGCTCGACGGGGGCGACGACGGTCGACTCGGGTTCGAGGAACGCGTGCTCGATGCGCTGGGTCTGGAACACCTGGTGCACGACGTGCGCGCTCGCCGCGAGCGCGGCATCGACGTCACCGCGCGCGTACGCCGAACGAGAGAGCACGTTCCCCTCGAGGCCCCAGACCGCGTCGTCGCATCCGGGCTGCACCGCGGCGACTGGGTCGACGATCGGCGGAAGCGGTCGATACTCGACGTCGACGAGCTGAGCAGCGGCCCGCGCTGTCTCGCGGTCCTCGGCCACGACCATCGCGAGCACATCGCCGAGATACGACGTGCGCCCACCCTCCGGGATGAAGATCGGCCAGTCCTTGTGGATCAGGCCGACTCGCAGCGCTCCCGGTACGTCGGCGGCGGTGAGCACGCGAACGACGCCCGGCACCACCGCCGCGGCACTGACGTCGATGCGCGCGATGTCGGCCCGAGCATGGGCGGCGAGGTGGAACGCGCCGTGCAACATCTCGGGAAGGGTGAGGTCGTCGACGTAGGGCTTGTCACCGAGCGTGAGCTCGATGCCTTGGTAGCGCGATCCGCTCGTGCCGACACCGCCGCACGCGGGCACCTCGACCGCTTCGCCCGACGCGAGGAGCTCGATCGCATCGAGGATCTTCACGTAGCCGGTGCAACGGCAGAGGTGCGCACCGAGGTGGCGCGCCGCGTCCTGGCGCGTCAGGTCGGCACCCTTCTTCGCGATGAGCGCCTTCGCGCGCATCACGATGCCCGGCGTGCAGAAGCCGCACTGCAACGCGCCCGTCGCCGCGAACACCTCCGCGTAGCGAGCGCGCTCCTCGCTCGGCAATCCCTCGAGCGTGGTGATGGCGCGTCCCTCGATCTTGGCGAGCGGCGTCTGGCAGCTGACCTGTGCCTTGCCGTCGAGCAACACGGTGCAACAGCCGCACTGGCCCGATGGCGAGCAACCGTCCTTCGCGGACAGGACCCCGAGCTCTTCGCGCAACGCCGCGAGCAGGTGGGGATGATCGTCGCGGCACGAGACGGGAGTGCCGTTCAGCGAGAAGGAGGTGCGGACCGAGCTCTGGATGTGGCCAGTCTACGAATTGTCAACGAGCGCCATCGCCGTCGATGGCATCGATGACAATCGCAAGGTTCGCGTCACACCAGGCCACCGCCGTCCAGTGCTCGGCGGCGCGGTACCGGTCTTGGGCGCCGACCAGGCGGCTCGCGGCCTCCTTCAGCTGCCCGGCGGACGCGAGCAGCACGCCGAGGTTCTGGTCGCACCACGCGACCTCGAGCTCGACCTCGGCCGCCACGAACCCCGCCCGCGCCTCGCGCACCTTCGTGATCGCGTCCTCGAGGCGACCTTCGTCCCAGAGCACGACGGCCTCGTTGAACGCAACCACGGCGACGTCCCGGCTCGCATCGCCAAACGACTCACGAGCGTCCGCGAAGTGGTCGAGCGCGACCCTTCGATCGCCGGCCTTGGCCCGGAGCACGCCCAGGTCGTTGTCGCAGACGCCCGCGTCGCGGCGCAGGTCGGCCTTGGTGAACAGCTCACGCGCGCTCTCGAGCAGCGACACGACGTCGCGGTCACGGCCGAGCGTGTGCAGCACGGTGGCGAGCTGCTGCTCGCAGGAGGCCAGCTCGGCTGGATCGCTCTGACCGTCGAGCAGCTTGCGGCGGGCTGCCGCGAGCCGCTTGCTGGCGTCGAGCGGCCGGCTCAGTGCGAGGAGCAGCCGCGCCGCGAGACGGTCGCAGAGGATCTCGCCCTGCGAGTCGCCCGACGCGAAGAACGCCGTCTGCGCCTCGTCGATCGCGTCGAGCGCCTCGGTGGGTCGCTGGCGGCCCTGCAGGTTGACCGCCAGCCGGGCCAGTGCCCGAGCCCGGCGGGCCGGGTCGTCCGTGCGGGCCTCGTCACGCAGGCGGGCCAGCTCGTCCATGGGATCGGGCCCTATGTCGGGCCGGGGCGCGTCGATGCCCGGGTCGCCGCCCGCGTTCGTGCCATCGACCATCGCAGCCCCTCGAACCATCCGCTCCGCTGGCGGGGCAGTCTCGCGCCCGCGACGGGCCGGTGCCGTCATGACAGAACCATGACAATCGCGATATCGTGCGCGCCTTCCGGCTCCACCTCACGCCCCCGGGGGTCTCGAATGAGCCGTCTCCCCAAGTTGGTCATCTTCGGCCGCCAAGGTGCGGGCAAGGGGACTGTCGGCCATCGCGTCGCAGCCCACCTGGGCATTCACCACATCTCGACCGGCGAGATCCTTCGGCGCGAGATGGCCGAGGCGACTCCACTCGGTCTCGAGGTGCAGGCCTACGTCGACCATGGCGACCTCGTCCCCGATTCGGTGATGTTGCGCGTGATCGAGCAGCGCTTGGCCCAAGGCGACGTGCGCCGTCACGGGTTCCTGATGGACGGCTTCCCGCGCACCATCGAGCAGGCGGAGGGCTTCGCCGAGATCGTCGGAGCCGAGACGCTCTGCGGCGCGATCCAGATCGAGGTGCCCACCGACGTGGTGCTCGCCCGCATCCTCGGTCGCCGGGTGTGTCCGACCTGTGGCACGACGACATCGGCGCCGCGCGAGGTCGCTCGCATCCCATGCCCGCGTGGAGACGGATGGGCGGTGCGCCGCAAGGACGACACCGAGACCGCGATCCGTCGCCGCCTCGAGCTGTACGACGATGAATCGCGCTACCTCGTGAAGTGGTTCGACGAGCGCGGGTTGCTCCTCACCGTCGACGGAGCGGCGAGTCCCGACGCGGTGTACGACGCGACCCTCGCCGCGCTGCGCCCCGCCCTCTGGGGCGACGGGCTCGCCGTCGGGTGAACGGGCGGCGCACTGCGCCGCCCGTCTCCCTCTCACTTCACGACGATGTTCTCGATTCCGGGTTCGGGCGTCGGGAGCTGCGGATCCATCTTCTCGAGTGCGTCGACGAGCAGCTCTGCGACCGCGACGGTGCGCACCCACTTGCGGTCGGACGGCACCACGAACCACGGCGACCACTTCGTCGAGGTCTCGGTGATCGCCTCCTCGTAGGCCTCCTGGTACCGCTCCCACAGGGCGCGATCGTCGAGGTCCGCGCGCCGGAACTTCCAACGCTTCTCGGGATCGTCGATGCGCGCCTGGAGGCGTCGGCGCTGCTCGTCGGGCGAGACGTGCAGGAACACCTTCACGACGGTCGTGCCTTCGTCAGCGAGCATCCGCTCGAACTCGCGGATGTGACGGAACCGCGGTCGCCAGACCCGCTCGGGCGCGAGCGACCGCACTCTGACCGCGAGCACGTCCTCGTAGTGCGAGCGGTTGAAGATGCCGATCTCGCCGTGCATCGGACACACCTCGTGCACGCGCCACAAGTAGTCGTGCGCGGCCTCGCGCCCGGCGGGCGCCTTGAACGAGGTGACCTGTGTGCCCTGTGGGTTCACGCCGGAGAAAACGGTGCGAATGGCACCGTCCTTGCCTGACGCATCCATGCCCTGCAGCACCAGCAGCAGGCTGCGCTGCTGCTCGGCCCACAGCCGGTTCTGCAACAGCTGCAGCTTGTCGAGGAGCTCGCCGTGGCGCAGCGCGGCGGCCGCCTTGTCGGTGAACCCGAGCCGGTCGCCCGGATCACGTTGCGCGATCGCCGCGGGCGCGCCGGGCAGGACCCGGAGAGCGTCAAACATGTGAATGACGTTACGACGGGCCGCGCGATCACCGGCGGTTCACAGGAAGCGCTACCTTCCGACTGAACGTGACCCGCGTCACGCGCAACTGGGGGCAATCATGAGAGTGAGCAATGTCCGTCCGCGTCACCGCGCCGCATGGGTGCTCGGCGCGTCGCTCGTCGCCTTCGGCCTGCTCGCCGCAGCGTGCGGCAGTGACGACAGCGGGAGCAGCACCGGCACGACCGCAGCCGGAGGCGCAGGAACGACCGCGGCCGGAGGTGCCGCGACCACCGCGGCTTCCACCGAGACTCCGACGCCGGGCGGCAAGCTCGTGTACGGCATCGAGGCCGACACGGGAAGTCCTTGGGAGCCGTCGAAGGCACTCTTCGCGATCTCTGGTCACACCGTCATCCGCTCGATCTACGACTCGCTCACAATCGCAACGGTCGACGGCACGGTCGTGCCTTACCTCGCCGAGTCGGTCACGCCGAACGCCGACTTCACGGTCTGGACGATCAAGGCCCGCTCGGGCATCACGTTCCACGACGGCACGCCATTCGACGGCGCCGCGATCGCGGACAACCTGAACCGCCACTTCACGTCGTTCCTCACTGCCAAGGTGCTGACTGACGTCGCCACCAACGCAGACGGCACCCCGCAGATCGTCGTGACCGATCCGATGACCGTGCAGGTCACGATGAAGCGTCCGTGGGTGCCGTTTCCCATCTACCTCACCGGCGCGATCGGCTACATCGCCAGCCCGACGTGGCTGAAGGCCGCCGACGCCGACACGGCGCTGGAAGCGAAGCCAGTTGGCACCGGTCCGTTCGTCTTCAAGGACTACAAGCCGGGCGAGTCGTTCACTGCGACCAAGAACCCGAACTACTGGAACAAGCCCTACCCGTACCTCGACGAGGTCGAGTACCGGGTCATCCCCGACGGGAAGACGCGCGCCGCGGCGCTCGAGGCCGGCGACGTCAACATCATCCAGACCGATGACGGCGAGAACATCGCCAAGTTCCGCGACGAGGCCGACCAGTTCCCGATGACCGAGATCTCGGCGTTCGGTGAGACCGGCTACACGCTGCTCAACGTGACGCAGGAGGGCTCGCCGCTGACCGATCAGCGAGTCCGGTGCGCCATGGCCTACGCGACCGACGAGCAAGCACTGATCGACAAGATCGGCGCGGGCATCAACCAGGTCGCGAGCGGCCCGTTCTCCCCGACCCAGCTGGGCTACCTCGACGAGAGCGGCTACCCGCTGAAGCAGGACATGGCCAAGGCCCAAGAGCTCGTCGCGAGCTACAAGGCCGACCACCCCGGCGACCTCAACATCAGCCTGTCGACGACCCAGGATGCGACCGCGCTGGTCGTGGCCCAGGCCCAGCAGCAGTTCTTCACCGAAGCCGGGTTCGACAGCGTGCAGATCAGCCAGATCGAACAGGCCAAGTACATCCTCACGGCCCTCCAGGGCGACTTCCAGGCGTTCCAGTGGCGCAACCACGGAGGTCTCGACCTCGACGCGCAATACATCTGGTGGCACTCGAGCAACGCGTTGCCCCCCGGTCAGCTGGCGCTGAACTTCGGCCGCATCAAGGACCCCGTCATCGACCAGGCGCTCGAGGCGAACCGGGGCGAGACCGACCCGGCGAAGAAGAAGGAGCTCGCCGAGACGGTGAACAAGGAGTTCGCGACCCAGTGCTACAACATCTGGGGGGACTACGACCTGTGGGGTCTGCCTCACACGCCGGACGTGCAGGGTCTCGAGGACTTCACGGCGCCTTCCGGCGAGAAGGTGTGCCTCTGCAACGGCATCGCCGGCGTCTACAACGTCCAGTCGGTCTGGATCAAGCAGTAGCAGCACGCGACACGGCGGGCGTCTCGCTTGAGACGCCCGCCGTGTCGCGTGACAGGCGCGTTCACAGGACTGCAATGCGCCCGCATTGACACCGTGGCAACTGCAGTCGTAGGTTCCGCCTGGCGATACATGTGGCGGGGGTCACAGGCCGCCCGCGTTGGGCGAGGGGGTGAATTCAGCAAGGTCGGACCGGTGGCGACACCGCTTTGGAGAAGAACCGCGGGCGAGGGGGCTCGCGTTCATCAACATCAACTCGATCTGGATCAAGCAGTAGCCAACACGTGTGAGAGCGGGTCCCGGCGAGCGTCGGGGCCCGCTCGATCAACCGACAACCACCAAGCAGGCAAACAAGGGGGAAGTGTGCGTCGATCGTCCGGAAGGTCCCGCCGAACCGTCTTCGGCTTCGCCGCAGCGCTGCTGGCGCTCGGCCTGGTCGCAGCGGCTTGCGGCAGTGACGACAGCAGCAGTGGAAGCGGCACGACAGCCGGCGGAGGGGCCGGCACCACGGCGACCGGAGGCGCGGGCACGACCGCGGCTTCGACCGCGACACCCGTAGCGGGCGGCAAGCTCGTCGTCGGCATCGAGGCCGACACCGGAAGCCCGTGGACGCCCGCGAAGATCCTGTGCGCGGTGTCCTGTTACCAGACGCTTCAGTCGGTGCTCGACCCGCTCGTAGCGGTCAACGCTGACGGCAAGCCCGTCCCGTATCTCGCAGAGTCGATCGAGCCCAACGCGGACTACACCGTGTGGACGATCAAGGCGCGCTCGGGCATCACGTTCCACGACGGCACGCCGTTCGACGGCGCCGCGATCGCGGACAACCTCATCCGCCAGACGAAGTCGTTCCTCACCGCCAAGGCGGTGTCCGACATCGCGACCAACCCGGACGGCAGCCCGCAGATCGTGGTGACCGATCCGATGACCGTGCAGATCACGATGAAGCGGTCGTGGGTGATCTTCCCGATCTACCTCGCCGGTCAGCTCGGCTACATCGGCAGCCCGACGTGGCTGAAGGCCGCCGACGCTGATCCGACGCTCGAACCGAAGCCGGTCGGCACCGGCCCGTTCATCTTCAAGGACTACAAGCCAGGCGAATCGTTCACCGCGACCAAGAACCCGGACTACTGGAACAAGCCCTACCCGTACATCGACGAGTACGAGACCCGTGTGATCCCCGACGCACTCACGCGCGCCGCGGCACTCGAAGCCGGCGACGTCGACATCATCCACACCACGAACGGCGACTCGATCAAGAAGTTCCGCGACTCGGCCGACCAGTTCCCGATGTTGGAGGAGACGGACTTCGGCGAGACGGGCTACACGCTCCTGCACGTGACGCAGGAGGGCTCGCCGCTCACCGATTCACGCGTCCGCTGCGCGATGGCCTACGCAACCGACGAGCAGGCGATCATCGACAAGGTCGAGGCCGGCGTTCCGAAGATCGCGAACGGACCGTTCTCCCCTGCCCAGGTCGGGAACCTCGAGGACAGCGGGTACCCCGTCAAGCAGGACATGGCCAAGGCGCAAGAGCTCGTCGCGTCCTACAAGGCCGAGAATCCGGGTCCGCTGAACATCAGCCTCTCGACCACGCAGGACGCCACCAACCTGGTCATCGCCCAGGCGCAGCAGGAGTTCTTCAAGCAGGCCGGCTTCGACGACGTGCAGATCAGTCAGATCGAGCAGGCGAAGTACATCCTCACGGCGTTGCAGGGCAACTTCCAAGCCTTCCAGTGGCGTAACCACGGCGGCTACGACATGGACTCCCAGCTGATCTGGTGGGACTCGTCGAATGCCCTGCCCGTGGGCGAGCTCGCGATCAACTTCGGCCGCATCAAGGATCCGGTGATCGACAAGGCGCTCGCGGACAACCGCGGCGCGACCGATCCCGCGGTGAAGAAGGACCTCGCGGAGACCGTCAACAAGCAGTTCGCGAAGGAGTGTTACAACCTCTGGGGCTTCTGGACTGTGTGGGGCATCCCGCACACGCCCAAGGTGAAGGACGTGGGCGTGTTCACGCTTCCAAACGGCGACCCGGCCAGTCCGGGCACCGGCGGAACGTTCGCCGTGCAGTCGGTCTGGATCGACCCCAACGCGTAGTTGACGAAAGGAAGGTGACGGCATGAGGTACGTCCGCCAAAAGCTCATCCAGCTGGTGATCGTCGTGTTCGCCGTCACCTTCCTGACGTTCATCGCCATCAATCTGTTGCCCGGTGATCCCGCCATCTTCAAGGCGGGGCCCGGTGCAACCGATGCCCAGGTCGAGCAGGTACGTCACGACCTCGGCCTCGACAAGCCGATCCCGGTGCAGTACGGCATCTGGCTGAAGAAGATGGCGACGCTCGATTTCGGTGTCTCCCTCGGCTTCAACACCCCGGTGAGCGAGCTCATACGCAACCGGTTGCCGGTGACGCTCGTCGTGCTCCTCTATGCGGAGATCCTGTCGTTGCTGATCGCCATCCCATTAGGGGTGTTCAGCGCCTACAGAGCGGGCACGACGTTCGACAGGGCGAGTAGCACCGTGGCGTTCGGGTTGTTATCAGTGCCGAGCTACATCATCGGGGTGGTGCTCCTCTATTTCTTCGCGGTCAAGTGGGGGTGGTTCCCAGCCATCTCCAAAGACGTCAGCCTTTTCGACAACCCGGGCGAGCACTTCAGGGCCTACGGCCTCCCGGTCATCACGTTGGCCGTTGCCCAGATCGCGATCTACATGAGGCTGCTGCGCACCGACATGCTCGCGACGCTCCAGATGGACTTCATCACGATGGCCCGCGCGAAGGGAATGTCCACCCGACACATCCTCTTCCGCCACGCGTTCCGGCCTTCATTGTTCTCGTTGGTCACAGCGGCGGCGGTCAACGTGGGAGCCCTGATCGGCGGTGCGGTCATCGTCGAGCAGATCTTCGCCCTGAACGGCATGGGACAGCTCACGGTCGAGGCCATCGGCCGTCGCGACTTTCCCGTGGTGCAGGTCTGCGTGACGATCTTCGCCGTGTCGTTCGTCTTCATCAACTTCCTGGTCGACCTTGCCTACGCGTTCATCGATCCGAGGATTCGCCATGCAAGAGCTCTCGCATAGTCACGGCCACACACTCGACCCATCGACCCAGGACACCCCGCTCTTCGGGGCCGCGGTCGATCTCGCCCCGGGCGAGATCATGCCCCTGGGTGTCGTCACCGATTCGCTCGACGAGGCCTATGTCAAGCCCAGAAAGCGCGGTCGGGTCACGTTCTGGATAGCCGGGGGCTGGCTGGGGTTGGTGATCTTCCTCGCGGTCTTCGCCGACTACCTCCCGTTCGTCGACTCGTACAGCGCCGGCAGCGTGCTCGACGGCAAGCTGCCGCCCTCGCTCGATCACTGGATGGGCACCGATGTCAACGGGCGCGACATCTTCAGCCGCTGGGTCTATGGCGCGCGGGTGTCGCTCGCGATCGGGGCCGCGGCGATCATTCTCGGGATCACCATCGGCGGCCTTCTCGGCCTGCTCGCCGGCTACAAGCGCAAGCGCACCGATACGTTCATCGTCACCATCATGGACATCTTGTTGGCGTTCCCCGCGCTTGTGCTCGCCTTGATGCTCGTCACATTCGGGCAGGCGCCCGACGGCGGCGACCGCACGTTCTCGCTCGGTCCGTTCCACTACACGCTCTCTCGATTGTGGTTGGTCATCTTCGTGCTGGGCGTGCTGTCGATCCCGCCTCTCACGCGCATCGTGCGAGCCAGCACGATGTCGTTCGCGAACCGCGAGTTCGTGACCGCGTCGCGTGCTCTGGGCGCGAAGCCCACCCGCGTGATGAGCCGCGAGATCCTGCCCAACGTCGTCCCGCCGATGCTGTCGTTCGCGCTCACCGGCCTCGCGGTGCTCATCGTCGCCGAAGGTGCGCTCGCGTTCCTCGGCCTGTCGGTCCGTCCGCCGACGCCCTCGTGGGGCTTCATGATCTTCGAGGGCAAGAACCCGTTGCAATCGGGTCAGTGGTGGATCTCGCTGCTCCCTGCGCTCTTCATGTTCCTCACGATCCTCGCCATCAACATGCTGGGTGACGTCGCCGCGAAGCGCTTCGAGATCCGGGATGCGGTCGGGTGAAGAAGGGCCAGCTCTCGAAGAACATCGTCAGCCACCGCACCGTCAGCGGGCCGCTGCTCGAGGTCGAGGATCTCAAGACCCACTTCCGCACCGACCGCGGCATGGTGCGCGCGGTCGACGGCGTGTCGTTCAGCCTGGCGCGCGGGAAGACGCTCGGCGTCGTCGGTGAATCAGGCTCGGGCAAGACGATCCTGTCGCGCTCCGTGATGGGGCTCCTGCCCAATCGCAACGTCGTCCGCGAGGGTCGGGTGGTGTTCGAGGGCCAGGAGATCGGCAACCTCTCTCCCCCGGCCATGCGTGAGATCTGGGGCACCGAGATGGCGATGGTGTTCCAGGACCCGATGACATCGCTGAACCCGGTGATGAAGATCGGTCGCCAGATCACCGAGTCACTCACCTACCACCTCGACTACTCGAAGAAGGCGGCGACGCAGACCGCCGAGGCGCTTCTGCGTTCGGTCGGCATCCCCGAGCCGGCACGCCGGCTGCAGGAGTACCCGCACCAGCTGTCGGGCGGCATGCGCCAGCGCGTCACCATCGCGATTGCACTCGCGTGTGGCCCGACGATCCTGTTCGCCGACGAGCCGACCACCGCACTCGACGTGACCGTGCAGGCGCAGATCCTCGACCTGCTCCAAGCGGAGCAGCAGAACCGCAACATGTCGATGGTGCTCGTCACCCACGACCTCGGCGTCGTGGCCGGTCGCACCGACGAGATCGCGGTGATGTACGCCGGCAAGATCGTCGAGAAGGCGCCGACGAACTCGCTGTTCTCGAACGTGCGAATGCCCTACACCGAGGCACTGCTGAAGTCGATCCCGAAGCTCGACAACCGCAGCCACAGCCGCCTCGAGGTCATCGCGGGACGCCCCCCTGACCTCATCAACCCGCCCAAGGGATGCCGGTTCAGTCCTCGGTGCGCGTACGCGCAGGACCGGTGCCGCGAAGAGGAGCCGACGCTGCAAGAGGCCGAGATCCCAGGTCACACGTTCGCCTGCTTCTACCCCGTGGGTTCGCCAGAGGGGCAAGAGGCGCTGGAACGCAACCGGGCCGCTGCGGCGGCATCGGCCGCGGCACCGTCAGCATCGGCTCCGAGCACGGCGACCGCCGAGCCCGCGGCACCCGCCGCCGCGGAGGCCTGACGTGGCCGGCAGCGGCACTGCCCACCTGCGCGACTCCCCCGAGACCCTTCTCCGCGTCGAGCAGCTCGTCGTCGAGTTCCCGCTCGGCAACACGGGCCTCCGAGTCAACGCGGTGTCGGGCATCAGCTTCGACGTGATGCGCGGCGAGACCCTCGGTCTCGTCGGCGAGTCGGGCTGCGGCAAGTCGACGACGGGACGTGCGGTGATGCAGCTCCCCCGCCCGACCGGCGGCAGCGTCATCTTCGACGGGCGTGAGCTCACATCCCTCGATGACGAGAACGTGCGCAAGCTCCGCCCTCAGATGCAGATGATCTTCCAGGATCCGATCTCGTCGCTGAACCCACGGCGCAAGGTGCGCGAGATCGTGGCCGAGCCGCTCGCGATCTGGAAGCTCGGCACCGACGCGGAGCGCTCCGAGCGAGTGAACACCGTGCTCGAGGACGTTGGCATCGATCCCGCGATTGCGGCCGACCGGCGTCCGCACCAGTTCTCCGGCGGTCAGTGCCAGCGCATCTGCGTGGCCCGCGCGTTGGTAATGGACCCGAAGCTCATCATCTGCGACGAGCCCGTTTCGGCGCTCGATGTGTCAGTGCAGGCGCAGATCCTGAACCTGCTCGAGGACATGAAGGCGCGGTACGGCCTCACGATGATCTTCATCGCGCACGACCTCGCGGTGGTGAAGAACATCAGCGATCGGGTGTGCGTGATGTACCTCGGCAAGATCTGTGAGGTCGCACCACCCGACGACCTCTATCACCATCCCGCGCATCCCTACACGGACTTGCTGCTCAAGTCGATCCCCGTCCCCGATCCCACGGTGAAGCCCGATCCCGAAGGTCGGATCGCGGGAGAGCTGCCGTCGCCGGTCTTCCCGCCGAGCGGTTGTCGCTTCCGCACCCGATGCCCGCGGGCGGCCGATCGCTGCGCGGCCGAGGAGCCGCTCATCCGCGACCTGGGGGACGGCCACTTCGTGGCCTGCCACTACCCCATCGGGTACCCCGAGGCACCGCCCACCGCGGTCGCGGAGACCGTGCATGTCGCCGCCGCAACGGCGGACGCGCCGACCAACGGGGACGCGCCGGCGAGCTGAAGCGCTCGGAGAAGGGAGGGTCAGTGGCACAGGCGATGCGGGTGCGCACTCGGCTCACCCGAGCGACCCGAAGAGAGCAGATCATCGACGCGGCCGTCCTCGTGTTCAAGGGACGCGACCCGAACGACGTCACGTTCGAGGAGGTCGCCGACGCTGCCGGTGTGTCACGCGCGCTCGTCTACAACTACTTCGGCGATCGCCGCGGTCTCGTGGCCGCGGTGTTCCAACGCCACACCGATCGGTTGCACACTGCGGTCACCGCGGCGTTCGACGGGACCGAGACGTTCCGCGAGGCGATCGAGAAGGTCGTCCGTCAACACTTCGTGTACGCCCGTGACAACCCGGACGGCTACCGCAACGCGACGGGAGACGGCCCCTCCCGCCATCCCGAGGTCATCGAGGAGCGACTGACGATGTTGGGCGCCGCGTTCGGCGGCGGGCCCGAGGCGCGGCTCGTCGCCCGGTCGGTGCTCGCACTGGTCGAAGCGGCCGCATTGCGGTGGCTCGAGCGAGGCGACCTCGAGATGGACCGGGCGATCGAGCTGACGACCGAGCTCATGTGGGGCGGCATCGAGGCGACCGAGCGAGTCGGCCTTCAGCACTACCGGGTGTGGGCCGACGAGGTCGACCAGGTCGAGCGCGCTCAGCGGTTCTCGTAGAGCGGCGGGCGCTTCTCGAGGAACGCCCGCATCGCCTCCTGATGATCGGCGGTCGCGCTGGCCATGATCTGCTGGCGGTTCTCGAGGTCGATCGCGGCTTGCATCCCCGGGATCTCGAGCGCCGACCACATTCCCTCCTTCGTGAGGGCGACACCGAACGGCGTGTTCTTCATCACGAGCTCGGCCTCGGCATAGGCAGCGTCGAGCAGGATCTCGTCGGGAACGACGTCGATCACGAGACCGAACTCGAGCGCCTCGGCCGCAGTGAAGATGCGGCCCGTCAGCATGAGCTCTTGCGCTCGGGCTGCGCCGATGAGCCTCGGGAGCAGCCAGCTCGTTCCGATGTCGCAGGCGGAGAGGCCGATGCGGATGAACGCGGCATTGAACTTCGCGGTCTCGGAGGCGATGCGGATGTCGGATCCGAGGACGAGCGCGAATCCTCCACCTGCCGCAGGGCCGTTCACCGCAGCGATGACCGGTTGGGGCAGCGACCGGAGGTGCGGGATGAGCGCAGCGATCTGCTTCTGCACCGCGAATCCCGATTGGGTCGGGCCGAACCCTTCGGTGTGGGGAGCGCGCCCGTAGCCGCCGAGGTCGAGGCCGGCGCAGAACCCTCGGCCCTGACCAGTGAGCACGACGACGCGGCACGTCGGGTCGATCGCCACGTCGTCGAGGGCGTCGTGGAGCTGGCCGATCAGCTCGGCGGTCATCGCGTTGAGCTTGTCGGGGCGGTTCAAGGTGATGAGCCGCACGCCCTCACGCGGCGTCGAGACGAGCACGGGATCCATGGCCGGGAAGGTAGCCCCGGTGCCCGTGGGCACGCACCTGAGGTGCGGCCGCGCGACTCCGGCCGCACCTAAGGTGCGGCCATGTCGGCCGATCACGTCCATGACGCCGCGGCGCTCCCGCCTCCCACGCTGGAGGAGGTGAGCGACGGCATCTTCGCCTACGTGCAGCTCGACGGGTCGTGGTGCCTGAACAACACCGGCTTCCTCGTCGGTCGCGACGGTGTCACCGCGATCGACACGTGTGCGACCGAGGGGCGCACGCGGGCATTCCTCGCTGCGCTGTCGTCGGTCACGCCGAAGCCGGTGCGGGTGCTGGTCAACACCCACCACCACGGCGACCACACGCACGGCAACTGGCTGCTGCCCGCCGCCGCCGTGGTCGGTCACGAGCTGTGCCGGCACGAGGTGTTGACGACAGGCTCGATCACGAAGGGGCTGTGGCCGTGGGTCGAGTGGGGCGAGATCGAGGTGTGGCCTCCGTTCGTGACGTTCGACGATCACTTGTCGGTCTGGGTCGACGACCTCGAGGTGTCGCTGCAGCACATCGGTCCGGCGCACACGACCAACGACGTCGTCGGATGGGTGGCTGACCGCTCGGTGCTGTTCACCGGCGACCTGGTGTTCAACGGCGGCACACCGTTCGTCGTGATGGGATCGGTCGCGGGGTCGCTCGAGTCGGTCGAGCGGTTGCGCGCGTTCGGTGCGGAGACGGTCGTGCCCGGCCACGGGTCGGTGTGCGGTGCCGAGGTGTTCGATCAGCTGACTCGGTACTTCGAGTTCGTGCAGCGGGTCGCTCGCGACGCCAAGTCCGCCGGTGCGTCCCCGCTCGACGCGGCGCTGCAGACCGACCTCGGCGAGTTCTCCGAGTGGCACGACCGCGAGCGCATCGTCGGCAACCTGCATCGTGCGTACGCAGAGCTCGACGGCGCCGCGCCCGGTGCGTCGATCGACGTGGTGGCAGCCCTCACCGACATGGTCGCCTACAACGGCGGACAACCGTTGCGCTGCCTCGCGTGATCTCCCGGCACGTCAGATCCACCCTGCCGATCGATGTCGGCCGCACCCTCGCGCCGCTTCGGCACGGTCGCTACGACCCGACGATGCGGATCGGCGGTACCGGAGTGTGGCGGGCGCTGCGGACTCCGTCGGGCGCCGCGACCGCGCGGTTCACCGGCGGCGGGCACGACGTCTTCGTCGACGCGTGGGGAGCCGGGGCGCCGTGGGTCGTCGATCATGCCGCCGACCTCGTCGGCGCGAACGACTCGCTCGACGGCTTCGCGCCCGACGACTCCCTGGTCGGCGAGCTGCACCGGCGGAACCCTGGCCTGCGCGTTGCTCGCTCGCGCTCGGTGCTGCCGCTTCTCGTCGCCACGATCATCGGCCAGCGGGTCACGGGCATCCAGGCGGCGCGCTCATGGGCGGCGATCTGCCGTCGCTTCGGCGAGCGCGCTCCCGGACCGGTCGACCTGTTGCTGCCGCCGACCGCGGAGTCGCTCGCCGCGCTCCCCTACTACCGGTTCCATCCGAGCGGCATCGAACGCAACCGGGCGGACACGATCCGCCGCTGCGCGTTCGATGCTTCCGCGCTCGAACGGCTCGTCGACTCGCCCGCGCAGCTGGGTGCGCGGTTGCGGTTCATCCGTGGCGTCGGGCCGTGGACGGCCGGGCTCGTGCTCGGCGGCGCCGCGGGCGACCCCGATGCGGTCCCCATCGGCGACCTCCACCTCCCTGGCATCGTGTGCTTCACCCTCACGGGCGACGCGTCCGGCGGCGACGAGCGCATGCTCGAGCTGCTCGCTCCGTACGCCGGCCACCGGGGCCGTGTCGCCCGGCTGTGCGTCTCCTCGGGGTCTGCCCCCGCCCGCCACGCCCCCCGCCAAGCCCTCGTCCCGATCGCCGACCTCTGACCCCCGGGCCGCGGGCTGGGTGGTGGATGGGGGGGCGGTTAGGGGACGTAGCGGCCGAGCCAGGCGGCGGAGCACATCGCCACCATCAGGCTGCTCGACACGACCAGTGTCGGCCACTCGATGCGCCAGCGGCGCGCGAGCATCGCCATCGCGATCACGACCGGAAACGCGTTGAGCCCGTAGCGCTCGAGTGAGTTCAAGTTCGTCGCCGAGAGCGCGCTGAGCACCGCGATCGCGGTGTACGCGGTGTAGGACGGCGGCAGCCAACGGATGCACAGCACCACGAGGATGACGAGCGCGATCGCGAACGGCGCGTGCAGCCCGTCGAGGAAGCGTTGCGACCCGAACATGTCCCCGATCGCGCGCGCCAGGCCGCGGAACGGATCGATCCACTCCCCGCGCAGCTGCCCCTGTTGATGGATGGGGTCGAGCGATCCGATCCAGAGGAGGAACGCGCCGAGCCCGATGATGGGTGCCACGATCGCCGCCGCTCGCGCGACACGATCCCGCGGCGACGCGCGCCGCCACCCCTTCAGGCCCTCGATCGCGGCGGGCACCGCGAGCACCACGCCGAACGGGCGAGCGAGCCCTGCGAGGAACCCGGCCAACGCGGCCCACCACCATGACCGGCGCCGCAGCGCGAGCAGCATGCCGATCGCGCAGACCAGGTACAGCGCCTCCGCGTAGGCCCACACGAGCACGAAGGCCGGAGGCGCCAACGCGAGCAGCGACGCACTCAGCTGGGCGGTCCGTCGATCGGCGAGGTCGACGAGGACGAGACGGTGCATGAGCGCGCCCGCTGCCAACGCGCTCACGTTGGCGATCAGCAGCAGGGCGAGCCCCTCGTTGCCGCCGAGCATCCAGCCCAGGCCTCGCCCGAACAGGGGATACAGGGGGAAGAACCGCAGCGCGGCCTCGGGCAACGCGTCGTACCCCCGGCTGGCGATGTCTCGATAGAACGCGCCATCCCAGGCGAACAACCCCTGGTGGAGCTGGATGGTGAGCTCGCCGGGGTGCGCGTGCTCCCGCCACAACCGGGCGATGCCGTACGCGACTGCGACGAGGACACGAGCCGCGACCCATGCGGGCAACGCGGCCCGCAGATCCGCGCGGATCCCGCGACCCGCTTTGACCACCGTCACGGGGAGGGCGGGAACTCGAACAGCCACGCGTGCTCGAAGAACTCGTTGCCGTTGTCGGTCACGCGCGCCTGGCCCGTGGGCCGAGCTCGCAGGAACGCGGTGTTGAGCTCCTCGCACTGACCCTCGAACGTGCGGTACGTGCCGGCCCACGCGAGCCAGATCGTGTGGTCACCGGCGCGCGCGAGCACCTCCTTCGCGATGGCGTCGGGATCGGCAGCCGAGTTGCGCTCCTCGTAGTCCACCCAGTCCATGCGCTCAGGCGGGCCGAGCGTGGGATACGCGAGCGTGACGAGGTCGGACCGGAGGTGCCGCGTGCCCGAAGGACCGAGCTGATCGGGGCAGTACACGACGACATCCCCCGCATGTGCACGTTCGTTCAGCGCCGGAACGACCTCCGCTCCGAGCTGCGTCCGTTCGCTGGTCACGTTCCGATAGCCACCGAGCAAGCCACCGAGGACGAGCACACCCACGATCGCGAGTCGCAACCAGTCGGAGAGGAAGCGCGTGACGCCGACCGCCGCGGCCAACAAGAGGAATGGGACGAACACCGCGGCGTAGCGGGACTCGTACGTGCCGCTCGTGACGAAGATCGTGAGAACGCCGAATGCGACCGTCAGACCGACGAGCGCGAGCTCGGTGCGCACCTGCGGCACGGTGTGGAGGTCGAGATCGAGGTGCCACTTGCTGCGCGCGACGGCGAACAGGGCGAGAAGCACCAGCAGCGTCAGCACCAAGCCGACGACCTGTCCCTCCGACCCGACTCCCCCGAGGTCGTTCGCGGTGATCGTGAGGATCGTCGATGGGCGGATGGGCTTCGCCCAGGGTGATCCGGTGTGGGCGGCTTGGTACGCGAACGACGGGAGCCAAGGGACGAACGCAAGGCACCCGATCACCATCGCACCGAGCACCCGAGTCGCAGACCGACGCGTCGACCGCGACCGCAGCCGCAGCGCGACGAGCACGAAGCCGGCCGCGACGAGGTACAGCGCCCAGTAGTGGGTGAGCACCAGCGCGGCGGTGACGAGCGCGACCCCCACGAGCCACCACAGCGCGTCGTCTTCGAGCGCCTTGGCTACGAGAAGGTAGGCCGCCAGCGCCAAGGCAACGATGAGCGAGTACATCCGGGCCTCGGTCGCGTAGCGGAATGCCCAGGGGTTCACGGCCAGCAGCACGACCGCGAGCCACCCCACCGTTCGGCCGCCGACGCGCTTGCCGGCGAACCAGATGAGCGGCAGTGCCGCGACGGCGCACACGCCCGAGAGCGCCCGCACCGCGGCGTCGCCTTCGCCGAACACCGACATCCAGGCGTGGAGCAGCCAGTAGTAGAGAGGCGGGTGGCCGTCGTGCCGCAGCGCCTCGGGGATGTCGCCGACCGGCAGCCGGGCGATGTTCACCGACAGTGCTTCGTCGAGCCAGAGGTGCGACTGGGTCCAGAAGCGAAAGACGAGCCCGAAGGCGGCGGCGGCGCCGACGGCGATCCATCCCGCGAGCAACCACCGTTGACGGGGTTCGTCGGTGGAGGCCACCGCAGGCTCGGCACTCGGCGCCGTGGCCTGGGTGTTCGTGACCGCCACGGCCCGCAACGGTAGCCTTCGCGCCTACTGCGGCCCAATCATCCGCCGCGCCCACCCACGTTTCAGCACCGGTCCGGTGCACCACCCGACTGCAGGAGCGCGCCGACCGCGATGGCCGACACGGAGACCGATACCAAGACCTCGACCGCCTCCGAGACGTCTGAGGCCGAGCAGGTCGTGATCATCGGCGCCGGCCCGGCGGGTCTGACCGCAGCGTGGGAGCTCACCAAGCGGGGGCGTACCGCGACCGTCCTCGAAGCCGACTCGGTCGTGGGGGGCATCAGTCGCACCGTCGAGCGGGACGGCTGGCGATTCGACATCGGCGGCCACCGCTTCTTCACGAAGGTGCCCGAGGTCGAGGCCGTGTGGCACGAGATCCTCCCCGACGAAGACTTCTTGCTTCGCCCGCGGCTGAGCCGCATCTACTACCAGCACAAGTACTTCGACTACCCGCTGCGCGCGACGAACGCGGTGAGGACGCTCGGGATCCGTGAGTCGTTCCTGTGCGGGTGCTCGTACATCGGGGTGCGCATCAAGAAGCCCAAGGACCAGACGACGTTCGAAGGATGGGTCGCGTCTCGGTTCGGGTGGCGGCTCTACCGCATGTTCTTCAAGAGCTACACAGAGAAGGTGTGGGGCATTCCCACCGACAAGCTCCCCGCCGACTGGGCGGCGCAGCGCATCAAGAACCTGTCGCTCGGGAAAGCGGCGGTCAACGCGCTGCTCCCGAAGCGAAACCAGAAGGAGATCACCTCCCTCATCGAGGAGTTCCAGTACCCGAAGTACGGGCCTGGGATGATGTGGGAGGTGTGCACCGAGAAGGTCGCGGCCGCGGGCACGAAGGTGCTGATGGACACGGTCGTCACGAAGGTCGACCATCGCGACGGCAAGGCGGTCTCCGTCACTGCGGAGACCGACGGCGTGCCCACGGCCTACGAAGCGAGCTCGATCATCTCGTCGATGCCGATGAGCGCGCTGCTGCGGGCGATGGATCCCGCGCCGCCCGCGGACGTGATCGCCGCGGCCGATGCGCTCAAGTACCGCGACTTCATCACTGTCGCGCTCGTGGTCCCCGACACGTACTCGTTCCCGGACAACTGGATCTACGTGCACTCGCCCGACGTCATCGTCGGCCGGATCCAAAACTTCCGGAACTGGTCGCCCTACATGGTGAAGCCCGGGTACACGTGCCTCGGCCTCGAGTACTTCGTGAACGTCGGTGACCGGCTGTGGGAGATGGACGACGACGACCTCGTGGCGCTCGGCGCGTCCGAGCTGGCGCACATCGGGCTCGTCGATGCCGACGCCGTCGAGACGGGCTACGTCGTGCGCACGCCGAAGGCGTACCCGGTGTACGACGGCACCTACGAGGCAAACGTGCTCGTGATGCGGAAATGGCTCGAGGAGCACGCGACGAACGTCTATCCCGTCGGTCGCAACGGCATGCACAAGTACAACAACCAGGACCACTCGATGTTCACCGCGATGTTGAGCGTCGAGAACATCCTCGGTGAGCACCACGACACGTGGACAGTGAACGTCGAGCAGGAGTACCACGAGGAGACGAGCAGCAACGGCTCTCACTCCGCGGGCACCGGACGATCGGCGCCCGTCACCGGATGACCCGATGACCGCGACCACGGCCGCCGACCTCGGTTCCGGCCATGCGGGGTCGGTCAACCGTCACTTCGCGTGCTTCGACGGATTGCGCGCGATCGCCGCGACGCTCATCGTCGCCCATCACGCCGGCTTCGCCTCGGGCGACACCTTTCGGTACGGATGGGGCGCCTATGTCGGCCGGATGGACATCGGCGTGCCGATCTTCTTCGGGCTCTCGGGGTTCCTGCTCTTCCGTCCGTACGTGTCGGCACAGTTCGCGGGCACGCAGCCCATCGGCAACGCCGACTTCTGGACCCGGCGCGTGCTGCGCATCTTCCCCGCGTACTGGGCCGCGCTGTTCCTGCAGGTGATCCTCGGCGGCATCGTCGTGCATAGCCTGTTCGGGCTGCTCGTGTACATGAGCCTCACGCAGATCTACTTCATGCGGTACGTGATCGGTGCCATCACACAGTCGTGGAGCCTCGCGACCGAGATGAGCTTCTACGTCTTCTTGCCGTTCTGGGCCCGATGGATGCGCAGGCTCGCCGGCACGAGCACGATCAACGTCCAGGCGATGCGGCTGCTCGGGTGGCTCGGCGGCCTCGTCGTGCTGTCGTACGTGTGGCGGGGCTTGATCTACTGGCTCGACCCGAGCTGGAAGCCGCTCACGTATTACTGGCTGCCGTCGCTCATCGAGCTCTTCTGCGTCGGCATGGCGCTGGCCGTCATCTCGGCGTGGGCCGACCACCGTTCGGTGGTGCGCTCCGCGACCGACGCGATCGGCCGTCACCCCGCGGTGTGCTGGTTGATCGCGATCGGGCTGTTCTGGTTCGTGTCTACCCAGCTCGGCCTCTTGCTCGGGCTCTTCCGGGCGAGCGACGCGCGGGAGATGTTGCGCCAGACCCTCTACGGGCTCGTCGCCCTCTTCTTGATGCTGCCCGCCGTGTTCGGCGACCAGCGGCAGGGGCTCATCCGTCGCTTCCTCTCGCACCCCTTCATGGCGTTCATGGGATCGATCTCGTACGGCCTGTACCTGTGGCACCAGTTCTTCATCACCCACATCCAAGAGTGGTTCGGGTGGGGCCAGTGGGAGGCGCCGTTCCCGCAGCTGTTCCTCATGACGATGGTGATCAGCAGCGTCACCGCCTGGATCAGCTTGAAGTTCCTCGAGCGTCCGCTGATGGGTCAGCGCAAACGAGTGCTCGCGCTCCTCGGGAAGGCCTGAGCCGTGAAGATGAGCCGGCGCACGTCGATGCGGTTGAACGACGTGCTCGACCGATGGGTGCCGCCGGCATTGCGGGACTCGTGGCTCTTCGCCCGCACCGCGCGGTCGATGTACGGGGATCTCCCGATCCCGATCGACGAGCTGAAGGACCGAGCGTTCACCCTGTCGCCCGGGGAGTACGGCGCCTTCTACCGGGACCTCCAGACCCGCTTCGACCAGGGCGACACCGATCTCACCCCCGAGTCGCTCGAGGCCGTCGTCGCATCGACGCTCGGCGACACCGTGCTCGACGTCGCGTGCGGCAAGGGATTCCTCGGCGCGGTGCTCGCGCGTGACCATCGCGTCGTCGGCGTCGACGTCGCCCTGGCAACCGGCGACCGCGCGATCCGCCATCACGACGCGATCCTCTGCGAGGCGAACATCGAGCGCCTTCCCTTCGCCGACGATTCGTTCGACACCGTCGTGTCGACGCACACCCTCGAGCACGTGCAGCACCTCGGCGCCGCGCTCTCCGAGCTGCGTCGGGTCGCCGCGAAGCGCCTCGTCGTCGTCGTACCCCGGCAACGTCCCTACCGGGTCACCTTCAACCCGCACATCCACTTCTTCCCCTACAAGTTCTCGGTGCTCGCCTGGACGGGCACGGACCGTCCCTATCGGTGTGAGCTCGCGGGGGGAGACTGGTTGTACGTGGAGGAGCAGACCGGGTGAGTGACGGCACGCCGGGCAGCGCGCACACGCTCGTGGTGGTGCCGGCGTATCAAGAGGAACAGGCGCTTCCGGGCACCCTCAAGGAGCTGCACGACGTCGTGCCCGAGCTCGATGTCCTCGTGGTCGACGACGGATCGAGAGACGCGACGGCCAAGGTCGCTGCCGCCGCGGATGTCACAGTGGCGAGGCTGCCGTTCAACCTCGGGGTCGGCGCGGCCGTACGCACCGGCCTCCGGTACGCGGTCGACAACGGCTATCAGCGCGTGGTCGTCGTCGACGCGGACGGCCAGCACGACCCGGCGACGATTCCGTCGATGCTCAGCGCGCTCGACGACGGCGCCGACATGGTCATCGGCTCGCGGTTCACAAGCGGCTCGTCGTTCGACGTGGGCCGCACGCGGAGCCGGGCGATGAAGTCGCTGCACCGCGTGGTCCGGTGGCAGACCGGCCAGTCGTTCACCGATACGACCTCCGGCTTCCGGGCCTTTGACGCGCCGGTCGTCGCGATGCTCGCTCGCGACTACCCGGTCGAGTACCTCGCCGACACGGTCGAAGTGCTGCTGATGGTCCTCCGCGCCGGGTGCAAGGTGGTCGAGGTTCCGGTGGTGATGCGCACGCGTGCGGGCGGGCAGCCGAGCGCACGGCATCTGCAGCTCGCGTACAACTACCTGCGCTTGATGATCGGGATCCTCGCCTCTGCATCACGGCGAGCGATGCCTCCGCCGGCGGAGAAGCCGTGAGACCACGACCGTGAGCACACGCGCCCACATCCTGCTCATCGTCGCCGCCGGCATCAGCGTCGGCTACATCTTCTGGCTGCTGCGTCAACATCAGCTGCGGTCGAAGTACGCGCTGCTGTGGCTCGGCATCGGCATCGTCCTCGTGCCGCTCGCGGTCTTCCCCGGCGTGCTGAACACGGTCGCCGACTGGCTCGGCGTGGCGTACCCGCCAGCCGCGTTCCTGTTCCTCGCGGTCGGCTTCCTCTTCTTCGTCGTCGTGCACTTCTCGTGGGAGCTCTCCCGGCTCGAGCGGCGCGTGCGCACGCTCGCCGAAGAGATCGCCCTGCTCAGGGCCGAGGGAGGGGCAGAGGCTAGCGTCTCTGCCGATGAGCACCCCGAAGGCTGACGCGCGATCGTTCGCGCGCTGGGTTGCTCTCATCACGGCCGTCGGCCTCGTCGGACGGGTCGCCTACGTGCTCTTCGTGACTCGCCACTCCACGGTGTGGGGAGACGCGTACTTCTACCACGAGAGCTCGAACCTCATCGCCGACGGCAAGGGCTTCATCAACCCGATCGACTGGATCGAGAACCACATCCGCATCCAGGCCGCGGACCATCCGCCGCTCTATCTCGTCTACCTCGCGGGCTGGTCCCTCATCGGTGTGACGAGCACGACCGGGCACATGCTCGTGTCTGTGCTGCTGGGCGCCGCGACGATCGCGATCTCCGCGTACGCAGGGAGAGAGATCGCCGGACCCAGGGTCGGGCTCATCGCGGCCGCGCTCGTCGCGATCTACCCAAACGTGTGGGCACCGGACGGCATGTTGCTCTCGGAGACGATGGCGATCCTCACGGTCGCGCTCACGATGCTCCTGGTCTATCGCTTCTGGCATCACCCGAGCCTCGCGAGGGCAGCGTGGATGGGCGTGGCCGTCGGTCTCGCGACGCTCTCACGCTCCGAGCTGATCCTGCTGTCGGTGCTCGTGATCGTGCCCTTGGTGCTACTCGTGCGCACCGTGCCTCTCCGCCGTCGCGTGGGTTGGATCGCCGCCGCTGCCGCGACCTGCATCGGGGTCGTCGGTCCATGGGTCGCGTTCAACATGACGCGCTTCGACCACCCCGTGTACCTGTCCGCCGGCTACGAGATCACGCTGTCGACGGCGACGTGCGACCTCACCTGGTACGGCGAGTTCACCGGCTACTGGAACATCCAATGCCCGATCGGTGTGCTCCAGCGGCACGGCGTCGACAGCCGCGGCGCCGACCAGTCCGAGCTCGCCAACCTCTTCCGCCAAGACTCGATCGACTACATCCGCAGCCACGAGAAGCGGCTGCCCTACGTGCTGCTCGCGCGCTGGGGCCGCATCACGGGTCTCTACAAGCCCCTGCAACAGGTGAACCTCGACCACTTCCCCGAAGGGCGCAACATCTGGGTCGCTCGCTCTGCTCTCGCGGGGTGGTACATCGTCGCTCCGCTCGCGATCGGCGGCGCGTTCGTGTTGCGGAAGCGACGCATCCCCGTATTTCCGCTCCTCGCTCCCCCGGCCATCGTGCTCGTCGCGGTCACCGTCACGTTCGCGACGACGCGCTACCGGGCGTCCGCGGAGGGCGCGATCTGCCTGCTGGCCGCGGTCGGCGTCGACGCGCTCGTGCGACTGTACGAGCGATTGCGCGACGACCCCGAGGACGCGCCGCCGCTCGACGAGCGCGAGCGCGAGCTCGTCGACGCCTGATCGCTCAGCGGCGCGGGCGCCGTGCCACCGCGAAGAGGACGAGCGTCGTGGGATCGATCGACTCGGTGATCGTGAACTGGTCGGCGGTGATCGTCGGCGCTTCGGCAGCCTTGCGGTTGAGGAACGGATAGGTGACCCGCCTCGCGAATGCGTGGAGCCACACGAACCACGCGCGCGGCAGCTTGTGGCGCAACCCCCACGGATCGAGCTTGAGGAGGGTGCGCGCGAACTTGCGGCGACGCTCGAAGTCGGCCTTCACCGCGGCGTCGCCGTCGAGACCGAGCACGGTGACGTCCTCGAAGTGGCGGCTCAGCATCTGGCGCAGGTCGTCGGGCTCGAAGAGGTACACGTGGTACGGGTTCTCGAAGTCCGCGGGCGCGTTCGGCGTGATGAAGAAGGCGGCCCCGTCGTCGTTGAGCACCCGGGCCGACTCGGCGACGTGCCCCTCGGGCTGGTGGAAGTGCTCGATCAGGTGCGACGAGCACACCCAGTCGACACCGCCCGTGCGCACTGCGATCTGTGACCCGTCACTCGCCGCGGTGCGCAGGTCACTCCGCGACTGGTGGGCGGCGATGGCGGTGGTCGGGTCGTAGTCGACGCCGAACACCGTGCGGCCGCCGCCGAGGAAGAGCGCGCTGCCGTCACCCAATCCGCAGCCGATGTCGAGGAATCGACCCGCGCCAATGCGGTCGAGCACCTCGCGGTAGCCGGCGGAGTGGAGCGCCAACAGGGAGTCGGGAGTCTTGCCCTCGATGGGACGCTCTCCGGTGAGTCGCAACTTGCACCTTTCGGGGCGATCGGAGCCGGTAGTTTACGGACCCCGTGGCCGACACTCGCGCCGACACTTTGGCCAAGCTGGGGGATCTGGCAGCGTCGGCCGGGCTCCGCCGCATCCACATGCTCGCCTGGCGCGACCTCGCGGATGTCGAGGCGGGCGGCTCCGAGCTGCATGCGACAACAGTTGCGCGCCTGTGGGCCGAGGCGGGCATCGAGGTCACGATCCGCACGTCGTATGCACAGGGCCATCCTCCTGAGAGCCATCGCGACGGCGTGCACGTCATCCGGCGGGCCGGCCGCTACCTCGTGTTCCCGCGGGCGATCGTCAGCGAGATGAGCGGTCGCCACGGGCCTCGTGACGGGCTCGTCGAGATCTGGAACGGCATGCCGTTCTGGTCGCCGCTGTGGGCCACCGGCCCGCGTGTCGTGTTCCTCCATCACGTGCACGGCGCGATGTGGAAGATGGTGCTCCCCCCGAACCTCGCGAAGTTCGGCGAGACCGTGGAGAAGCGCATCGCTCCTCCGATCTACCGGCGCAGCCGCATCATCACGCTGTCCGGCTCGTCGCGCGACGAGCTCGTCCACGAGCTGAAGTTCGACCAGTCACGCGTCTCGGTCGTGCCTCCCGGCATCGATCCGCGCTTCACCCCCGGCGACGCGACCCCCGAGAAGTCCGAGGCGCCGCTCGTCGTCGCCGTCGGGCGACTGATGCCGGTCAAGCGCTTCGACGAGCTGATCAAGGTGATGGCCGAGGTGCGCCGCACCCATCCGACCGTCCAGCTCACGATCGTCGGTGACGGAGCCGAGCGCGAGAACCTCGAGGCGCTCGTTGCCGACCTCGACGCGTCTGATTGGGTGTCGATGCCGGGCCGGCTGTCCGACGACGCGCTCGTCGAGCTCTACCGCCGCGCGTGGGTGCTCGCCAGCGCGTCTGCCGCCGAGGGATGGGGCATGACGGTCACCGAGGCGGCGGCGTGTGGCACGCCTGCAGTGGTGACCGACATTGCGGGTCATCGCGACGCCGTGCAATCCGGGATCACGGGCATCTTGTCACCCGATACGGCCGCACTCGCTCGTGACATCAGCGCGCTGCTGGACGACCGGGCGACGCGCGAGCGGATGCGGAGCGCGGGGCTCGCACGCGCCGGCGAGCTCACGTGGGAAGCCACGGCCACGGGCACGCTCGCCGCGCTCGCCGGGGAAGCGACGCGACTCCGGCCCTCAGGACGCTCGACCTGATGCCCGCCCGCTGGCGCGGGCGCGCACAGCACCTCGCTCTCGCGCTGGTCGCGTACGTCCCGCTGCTCCTCACCCACCGCGGTGAGGTGAGCGCGGACACCAAGACCTACCTCTACCTCGACCCCAGCCGCCTCCTCGCCAAGGCCCCCTACATGTGGGACGCGGGCACCGGCCTCGGCACGGTGACCCACCAGACCCTCGGTTACCTCTTCCCGATGGGGCCGTACTACTGGCTCATGCAGACCCTCGGGTTCCCGGACTGGGTCGCGCAACGGATCTGGCTCGGCACGATCTTGTTCGCAGCCGGCGCGGGCGTGCTGTTCCTGATGCGCACGATGGGCTGGAAGGCGAGCGAACCGACGCTCGCGCGCGGGATGGTCGTCGCCGCTGCGGTCTACATGCTCTCCCCGTACGTCCTCGACTACGCCGCGCGCATCTCGGTGATCCTCCTCCCGTTCGCGGCGCTGCCCTGGCTCATCGGCCTGGCGATGCGGGCCGGCCGCGAGGGTGGATGGCGGTGGCCGGCGTGGTTCGCAGTCGTGATCGCGATCGTCGGCGGCGTCAACGCGACCGCGTTGCTCTTCGCGGGCATCGGTCCCGTGCTCTGGTTCGTGTACGCCATGTGGGTCTCGCGAGAGATCGCGGTGCGGCGCGCACTCGCGGCGGTCGGCCGCATCGGTGCGCTGACGATCGGCGTCTCGTTGTGGTGGATCGCCGGCCTCTGGGCGCAGGGCAAGTACGGCATCCCGATCCTCCGCTACACCGAGACCTACGAGACGGTGGCGAAGGTCTCGAACGCGCCGGAGCTGCTGCGCGGTCTCGGGTATTGGTTCTTCTACGGGGACGACAAGCTTGGCCCCTGGATCGAGCCGAGCGTCGCCTACACGCAGCACTTGTGGCTCATCGGTGCCGGCTACCTCCTGGCCATCGGTGGCCTTCTCGCTGCCGGAGCTCTGCGGTGGAAGCAGCGCGGCTACTTCGTCGTACTCCTCGCGATCGGCACGATCATCGCGGTCGGCTCACACCCGTTCGACGACTCGACGCCCTACGGGTCGATCTTCTCCCGATTCGCGCATCTCGACCTCGGGCTCGCGTTGCGGTCGACGCCACGCGCGGTGCCGCTGATCGTGCTCTCGCTCGCGACGATGCTCGGCGCCGGGACGCGTGCGCTCGCCAGGTGGCACCCGACCGTGGGTCTCGTGGCCGCGGTGACCACGGTCGCCGTCGCGGTCATCAACCTGCCTCCGCTCTTCACCGGCCAGATGCTGGCCGACAACCTGCAGCGACCGGAGGACATCCCGTCGTACTGGCAGCAAGACGCGGACTACCTGCAGTCACAGGGCGACTCGAGCCGCGTGCTCGAGCTGCCGGGCGCAGACTTCGCGTCGTACCGGTGGGGGAACACCGTCGACCCGGTGCTGCCGGGCTTGATGGACCGGCCGTACGTCGCCCGTGAGCTCATCCCCTACGGCAGCGCGCCGTCGGCGGACCTGCTCAACGCGCTCGACCGTCGCCTCCAGGAGGGCTGGTACGAGCCGTCGTCGTTGGCCACGGTCGCTGCACTCATGGGGGTCGGCGAGATCAACGTCCGCTCGGACCTGCAGTACGAGCGCTATCGCACGCCCCGTCCGCGAAACCTGTGGGCCGACGTCGAGGCGACGCCGGGCCTCGGCGCTCCGACCGAGTTCGGCGACGCCGTGCCCAACCTCGCGATCCCCGAGCTGCCGCTCATCGACGAGGTCGCACTCGGCACTCCCCCCGATGCGGCCGATCCGCCCCCGGTCGCCGCGTTCCCCGTGCAGCGCACGCGCGACATCGTGCGAGCCGAGAACGCCGACGGCGTGATGCTCATGGCGGGCAGCGGCGAGGGCATCGTCGACGCGGCAGCCGCAGGGATCATCGCCGCGGACCAACCCGTGCTCTATTCGGCGTCGTTCGCGAGCGACCCCGACGGCATGCAGCGCGCGCTCGACGACGATGCCCACCTGGTGCTGACCGACACGAACCGACGGCAGGCGCGTCGATGGGGAACAGTTCGAGAGAACGTCGGGGTCACCGAGCGAGCCGGCGAGAAGACGCTCGTCGACGATCCCACCGACAACCGGCTCGAGGTCTTTCCCGGTGCGGGCGACGACACCATGACGACCGTCGAGCAGCGAGGAGTCGCACGGGTCGACGCGACCTCGTACGGCAACCCGGTGAGCTACACGCCCGATGATCGTCCTGCGAACGCGATCGACGGCGACCCGCGGACCGCGTGGCGCGTCGGCGCGTTCTCCGATGTGCGGGGCGAGCGGTGGGAGGTCGAGCTGACCGACGCGGCGACGACGAACCACATCACGTTGCTGCAGCCGGTCACCGGGTCGCGCAATCGGTTCATCACGAAGGTGCGACTCGAGTTCGACGGTCGCGACCCGCTCGACGTCGGGCTCGACGTCTCGTCACGCTCGGCACCGGGGCAGACGATCGACATCGGGTCGCACACCTTCACGACGCTGTCGATCGAGATCCTCGACACCGACGTCGGCTATCGCCCGAGCTACAAGGGCATCAGCCCGGTGGGTTTCGCCGAGCTCGACGTCGCCGGCGCCAAGGTCGACGAGGTCGTGCACCTCCCCACCGACCTGCTCACCGCGGCGGGCACGTCGTCGATCGACCACCCGCTCGACGTGGTGATGACGCGGCAGCGCAGCAACCCCGCCGAGCCGGCGCGCACGGACGACGAGGAGACATCGATCCAGCGGGCATTCGACCTCCCGGCCGGGCGGACGTTCGCGGTCGACGGTGACGCGCGGTTGAGCGCACGGGCTCCCGACACGGTGCTCGACACACTGCTGGGGCGGCCCGACGCGGAATCCGGTGGCGTCACCGCGACGTCCACGGCCCGGCTCGACGGCGACCTGTCGGCGCTCGCCTCCTCTGCCATCGACGACGACCCGACGACGGCATGGCAGACGCCCTTCGCGTTCGTGCAGGGCAACGTGACGACCTACACCTCGGCCGAGCCGTTCTCGTTCGACCACCTCGACCTCGTCGTCTTTGCGGACGGTCGCCACTCGGTGCCGACCGAGCTCACGATCACCGCCGACGACGGCACGCCGGTGGTCGTGAAGGTCGCTCCGATCGCCGACGACCCGAGCCGAGAGAACCTGACGGTCTCACGGCGAGTCGACCTCCCCCGACCCATCACGGCCACAAAGCTCGCGATCCAGCTGTCGGGGATCCGGCCCGTCACGACGATCGACTACTACTCCGAGACGCCAGTGACGATGCCGGTCGCGATCGCCGAATGGGGCATCGCCGGGCTCTCGGTGCCGCCGCTCGCCTCGACGATCGACACGGGATGCAACCCGTTCCTCGAGGTCGACGGGCGTGCGGTGAACGTGCGGGCGACCGGACCGACCGCCGACGTCCTCGCTCGCCGCGCGATGACGCTCAGCGAGTGCGGCGGCGAAGGCGTGACCCTGGCGGAGGGTGAAGTACGGGTCGGCACCGCCGTGGGGAAGGACGCGGGCGTCGACCTCGATCGGGTCGTGTTGCGATCGGTCGCCGGCGGCGGCGCGTTCACGGAGCCCGCCTCGCTCACGGCGAGCGCGCCGAGCGCGCCGTCCGTCGCCGTCGTGGACGAAGGACGCGTCTCGTACAAGCTGCAGGTCGACGACGCCACCGCGCCCTTCTGGCTCGTGCTCGGACAGAGCCAGAACGACGGATGGAAGGCGACGGTGAAGGGGGCGGGATCGCTCGGCTCGCCCACCCTCATCGACGGCTACGCGAACGGCTGGTACGTCACCCCCACCGGCAGCGGACCGATCGAGATCACGCTCAGCTGGACGCCGCAAAAAGTGATCTGGATCGCAATCGGGCTCTCGGCGCTGGCACTCGTCGGCTGTCTCGCGTTGCTCGCCGTGGAGTGGGCTCGGCGCCGTTCTCGCGCCGAGTCGACCGAGGATCACGACGCTCCCGAGCTGACGACCCTGCGCGAGTACGGAGGAGCGACGCCGCGCACAGTGACGATTGCGATCACGGCCATCGTCACCGGGCTCGTCCTCTGGTTCTTCGGGGGACCGGTCGTCGGTGCACTCGCGACGCTCACGGTCGCCGGCGGGTTGCGGTGGCCTCGCGTGCGTCCGGCCGTCATCGTCTTGGCTCCCGGAGCGCTCGCGGGCGCCGCGCTCTTCATCCTCGCCAAGCAGCTCCGATACTCGCTCGAGCCGTCGTTCGAGTGGCCGACGTACTTCGACGGGGTCCACGTCCTCGGATGGATCGGCGTCTCGACGCTCGTCGCAGACCTCGTGGTGCGCGAAGTTCGTTCACGAGTGGTTGCACCTGCAACCAGTGATGAACCGAAGTCCACAGACTTGTCCTCTTCCCTTCCACAGGACGACAGTCGTACGATCGACGCGTGACCTACGAGGTGACGCTCGCCAACGAGACGACCGAGCTGGTCGACGACGCTGACGCCTATCAGCTCGAGGGCCCGCTCACGACGTTCTTCCGCACGACGCCGGGGCGTGCCGTCGTCGACTGCTGGAGCACGCGGCTCGCGAGCTACCGGACGTCCGACATCCGCCGCATCCGCGCGACCGACTGATCAGTCGTCGTCACGACGGGCGCGGCGCGCCGCCTTGCGTTGGCTCTGGTGACGCTTGGCCTCGAGCCGCTTCTCGACCGCCGACCGCGACGGCTTCGACGGGCGGCGCGCCGGATCGACGTGCAGCGCTGCCGCGAGCTTGCTCTTCAACCGGTCGAGTGCGAGCTCACGGTTCTGCGCCTGCGACCGCCGATCTGACGCAACGACCCGCACGACCGGCCCGAGCCGCTCGAGCAGCCGGGCACGCTGGCGCGGCCCGAGCGAAGGGGACGAGGCGATGTCGAATCGCACCTCCACCTTCGTGTTCGCGGTGTTGGCGTGCTGGCCACCGGGTCCACCGCTCGCAGTGAACCGCCACTCGAGCTCGTCGTCGTCGATGACGCAGCTCGGGGTGACGCGGATGCGCTCGGGCACAGTGCAGGATAGGAGCCATGCGCAGCGAACCCGTGGTGATGGTGCACGGCTGGGGCGGCAGCTTCCTCCGCACGTGGCAGGAGCCGGGATGGGTGGCGCTGCTCGCCGACGCGGGACGTGACGTGATCGGCGTCGACCTGCTCGGACACGGCACCGCGGACAAGCCCCACGAGGCCGGCGCCTATGCCGATCTCACCCCGGCGATCAAAGCTGTGCTCCCCGACCAGCCTGTCGACGCGATCGGGTTCTCGCTCGGCTCGATGACCCTGCTCGAGCTCGCTTGCCGCACCCCCGAACGACTTTCTCGCCTCGTCGTGTCGGGCGTCGGCAAGACGCTGTTCGAGACCGACCGATCGGATGTGATCGCCCGTGCCGTGGAAGGCGACGTGGCCGAGGACGACGTGGCGTCACAGGTGTTCGTGCAGTACGCGTCGTTTCCCGGCAACGACCCGAAGGCGCTCGCCGCATGCATGCGCCGGCCGAAGACCGCCATCACGCCCGAGCGCCTCGCGGCGGTGACCTGTCCGGTGCTCGTCGTCGTCGGAGAGCGTGACTTCGTCGGCTCGGGGCAGCCGCTCGTCGACGCGCTACCCGACGCGCGTCTCGTGACCTTGCCCGGTACCGACCACTTCGCCACGCCGAAGGACTTCCGCTTCATCGACGCCGCGCTCGAGTTCCTCGACGCCGTCCCCGCCTGACCGGCTGAGCGACGACGCCAGCGCGACCGTCGCGATCCACACGCACACCGCGCCCGCGATGTGGAACCCGACCAACACCACCGGCACCCCTGTGAAGTACTGCGTGTAGCCGATCGCCGCCTGCACGAAGATCGCGTAGACCAGCCAGCGCCCGCGTTGCTGCGTGCGGGCCGGCGCCGACGTGCGGTGCATCAGCCACAGCGTCAGGAGCGTCAACGCGAGGAACAGCATCACGCTGGCCCCGTGGAGCCGCGCGACGTCAGGGATGAAGAAGTCGAGGCGACGCACGTTCTCGTCGCCGCCGTGGGGCCCGCTGCCGGTGACGATTGTGCCCGTGAAGAGGACGAGCACCGCCGCGCCCACGAGCACCCAGACCGCGGTCGCGATCTCGGGCGCGACGACGCGCCCGGCGCGGCCCGTCCCGTTGACACGCCCGGTCGTGCAACACGACGGCGTCCGCCAGCAACGCCATCGACAGGAGGAAGTGCGCCATCACGAACGGCGGCGAGAGGTCGACGAGCACCGTGACGCCGCCGAGCACGATCTGGGCCACGACGCCTGCGACGAGTCCCCAGGACAGCCAGATGAGGTCGCGCCGACGGGGCACGCGCCAGATCGAGCCGAGGACCGCCAGGATCACCGCGACCGACACGAGCCCGGTGATCGTGCGGTTGGTGAACTCGACGAGCGCGTGCTTCTCGATCGGGGCGACGAGCCGTCCGTCGTCACAGTTCGGCCAGTCGGGGCAACCGAGCCCTGAGCCCGTGAGGCGCACCGCAGCACCGCTGACGACGATGGCCGCGAGCAAGAGCAGCGAGCCGAGCGTCAGCCTTCGGTAGGCACCAGGGGTGATGGTCGGGCGCGCCACCTACCGATCGTACGGGTCAGCCACAGTGGGATCTTCTCGACCTCGAAGAACGGCGCAAAGGCCACGAGCGACAGCGGGAACGGGAAGGTGATGTACATCACGAGCACCGTGCCGAAGTGGAAGAGCCAGGCGCCGATCACCCAAGCGTTGCGCCACTTCTTCGAGATGAGGGCGATCGGCGCGCCGAGCTCGACGACGAGCGCGGCGATCGCGATCGGCGAGAAGATCCATCCGTGGCGGACGAGGAACGCTCCGATCGCCGAGTACGGGTCGCCCATCACGGCCTTGCGCACGTTGTCGAACGCGATCTGGTCGCGCAGGACCTCGCCGTGCACCCAGCCCCATCCGCCGTTCGAGATCTTGGCCCACCCGGCGAGCATGTAGGTGACGACGCACAGCACGGAGAGCAGGACGGCGGGCCATCCGTACTGCGGCCCGGCGGCCGGTTCCTCGATGCCGCGGGACTCGGCGCGGCGCCGGTCGAGCGAGAGCACGTCCGCCGCGGGCACGATCGCCAGCACGATCACGTAGATCACCATCAGGTTTTCGGTGTGGAAGAGCTGACCGAACGAGTCGTGATAGGTCGTCGTGAACAGCAGGACCACGGCGGTGATCGGTGCGGTGACCTTGTAGCGCCAGCCGATCATGAACACGATGCAGAGCGGAACGGTGAGCACGAGGAGCGCGCGCCAGATCCCGGGGGACAAGGGCGAGTCCAGCAACCCGCTGACACCCACGGGATGGAAGCGGCTGTCCGAGAAGTCTGCGTAGGCCCAGAGATCGGGCACCCTCAACGCGGTGTAGATCGTGGCGAACCCGCCCACGAGGATGCGGATGACGGCCAGCCGTTGTGGCGGCGCGTCGCGCAGGTACCAGCGCTCGAACGCGGTCACGACGGCACCGCGCACCGGGCGTGCACCGTGCGCTCCTCGGGCGTGCGACCGCCCTGGAGATACTCGACGACGTCCCATCGCTCGGTGACGACCAGCACCTCGCCGCCGGCGAGATCTTCGTTGCCCTCGAGTCGCTGCGCGACCTCCTGGCAGAGCTCATCCGAGCCACCGTCGCCGCTGTTGATCGCGTTGATGACCGTGACGGATGCGAGCGTGGTCTCGCTTCCTCCACTGATCAGCTGCGACGACAGACGCTTGATCTCGCCCGACGGCATCTGGACGACGACCGACGACAGCGCTTCGACCCGCTGCCGGGGGAATGAGAACATCGGGTAGTTCGACAGCGGGAAGCTGTCGTGGCGCGCCGCCCACGTGAACGGCCACGCCACCAGCACGACCATCACCGCACCCACGCCATAGGCCCGGACACGCAGCGCGGTCGTCACTTCTCGGTCGTCACTTCTCGAACGCGCTCGCCACGACTCGGCGAGCGTCGCCCGCGCCTTCGAGCCAGCCGTAGGTGCCCTGGTCGAGCAGCTCGCGGCCCGCCCTCGCAACGGCACCAAGGGCGACGAACGCGAACGCACCGCCGACCGAGACGCGTGCGACACCCGCAGCCGCGAGGTCGGCGATGGGCGGGATCCCGGGAACGGTCAGCACGTTGACCGGCTTGTCGAGGGACGTCACGACGCTGCGGATGTCGTCGATCGTGACGAGACCCGGCGCGTAGAGCACATCAGCTCCCGCCGCTTGGTAGCGCTGAAGGCGAGTGATCGTGTCGGCGAGGTCGTTGATGCCGTGCAGATGGTTCTCGGCGCGCGCCGTGAGCACGAAGTCGTGGCCGCGATGGGCGGCCTCGGCGGCTGCCGCGACTCGCTCGGTGGCGAGGTCGATGTCGTAGATGGGCCCGCTGCTGTCGCCGGTGAAGTCTTCGATCGAGCATCCGGCGAGGCCGATCTCGGCCGCCTTCGTGATCGTGTCCGCGGCTCCCGACGGATCGTCGGCGAAGCAGTTCTCGAGGTCGGCCGACACCGGCAGGTCGGTGGCGCCCACGAGTGCGCTCGCGTGGGCGAGGGCCTCATCGCGTGTGACGCGGTAGTCGCGCCGGCCGAGCGTCGCGGCGAAGCCGCTGCTCGTCGTCGCCAACGCCTGGAATCCCAGCCCGGCGAGGAACCGGGCGCTGCCGATGTCCCACGCGTTCGCGAGCAGCAACGGTTGTCCGGGGCGGTGGGCGGCCCGGAACGCGGCAACCTTCTCAGCGGTCGTGACCATCCCCCGAGACTAGGAAGCGGATCGCCCGCTCTGTCTGCGATTCGAAGAACGCGTCGTAGTCGTGGATGACGTTGTGGAGGTGCCCGAAGAGCTCGAAGCTGATCGTGCCGAACAGGTGGGTCCACACGATCAACCCGCGAGCGAGGACGTCCGGCGGGAGGTCGATCTCGGCGACGTCGTTGATCCGGGTGAGGTCGTCACGGACGGCGCTCGGCATCGGCACGGCGGCGCCCGTCTCGATCTCCCCGGACGCGACGCCATCGTGGATGATCCGCAGCGCCACCAGGCTGACCCGTTCCGCCGGGGCGACGGTGGCCGGCGGAGCTCGGTAACCGGGCACAGGGCTGCCGTACACCAGCGAGTAGTCGTGGGGATGGGCGAAGGCCCAGCTGCGGATCGCGCCGGCGAGCGCCATCCATCGCTCTGCGACCGTGGACCCCGCGCCCGCGGCGGCGCGCTCGGCGGCCTCACCGACGGTGTCGTAGGTCTCGACGATGAGCGCCGTGAGCAGCTCGTCGCGGCTGGCGAAGTACCGGTACACCGCCGAGGACGCCATCCCGAGCGCACGAGCGACGGCCCGAAGGGACAGGTCGGTGCCCACCTCCGCGAGCTGCCTCCGGGCCTCGCGCATGATCTCCTCGGTGATCTCGGCGCGGGCACGTGCCCGGGCGGTGGTCGGGGCGCTGGCAACAGGCATGGCTGCATTGTGCACGGAAACGAGAGCAGTGGCAACAATCACGAGCAGTGCTCTTGACTCTGAGCACGAGGCGTGCGATCATCGCTCCATGACAAGAGCACCGCTCACAACACCCGAGACCCGGTACATCCCGCCCTCGCGCAGCGCCGCCGTCATGAACTGGACCATCCGCCACCTCGTCCGCCTGGGAGTCAGCGTGTGGGGAGCCCGAGAGCTGCGCCTGAGGGGCCGCAAGAGCGGCGAGATCCGCTCGAACGTGGTCAACCTGCTGGACCTCGACGGAGCGCAGTACCTCGTCGCTCCCCGGGGCACGACGGAATGGGTGAAGAACCTCCGTGCTGCCGGCGGCGGTGAGCTCCGCGTCGGCCGCCGCGTCGAGACGTTCGACGCCGACGAGCTTCCCGACGATCAGAAGCTGCCGATCCTGCGCGCGTACCTGAAGCGGTGGAAGTGGGAAGTCGGCCAGTTCTTCCAGGGGGTCGGACCCGACGCTTCCGACGCCGAGCTCGCCGCGATCGCCCCCGGCTACCCGATCTTCAGGATCCGGACTCGAGACGCCGCCTGAGATGCCGGATGGCAGCGGCGTCGCCCGGACCGGCCCGGTCGGCGAGGCGCTCCGCGACCGCCTCTCGATGGGCACGGTCCACGTTGCCGCCGTACTTGAACTTGGCCCGCACGCCGGTGATGTCGATGCGCAGCGCCGTGATCGCCCTCAGCCGGGCTCCGTGCTCGTTCGGGTCGACGACGGCTTCATCCGGCTGCAGCTCCCCCAGCTGCACGCGCAGCACCGCGGCGATGTCGTCGGGTTCGCGGAGGATCGTGGCTCGGCCTGATATCTGCACGGCGGAGTAGTAGGTCGTGGGGATGCCGAGCTTCGGATCCTCCTCGTCGATCGTCTTCCAGCTCGAGGGGATGAACGCCCAGTCCCCCGCGACGGCGAGCAAGACGTTCGGGTTCTCCTCGATGGCCGACCAGATCGGGTTCGTGCGCACGAGGTGGAGGATCACCTGCTCGCCGTCGAGCACGAACTGCGTCGGCACCACGACGGGCAGATCTCGATCGCGGCCACCGGCGACGAGGTCACCGAACCCGTGCGTGGCGACGAACGAGCGCCACTCGGCGTCGTCGACGGCGGCATCCCACTGGTGGATCAGCACTCGTCGATCATCGCGTGCGCGGGGCAGGATGGATCGGTGATTCGCCTGGCCACCGTCACCCTGGTCGTCCGTGACTACGACGAGGCGCTGCGCTGGTTCACCAACGTGCTCGGATTCGCGGTCGTCGAGGACACGCCCCTGACCGGTGACAAGCGGTGGGTGGTCGTCGGGCCGCCCGACGGCTCGACTCAGCTGTTGCTCGCCAAGGCGAGCGGTGCGAGCCAAGAGGCCCGAGTCGGCGATCAGACCGGAGGGCGAGTGGCGTTCTTCCTGGGGACCGACGACTTCACCGCGGATCACGAGCGCATGACGCGCGCCGGCGTCACCTTCGTCGAAGCGCCACGGGCCGAGCCGTACGGCCGCGTTGCGGTGTTCGAGGACCTCTACGGAAACCGCTGGGATCTGATCGGCCCGTAGGGTTGCCCGCGTGCCGCGCCGCATCGCGTTCCTGAGGGCGATCAACGTCGGTGGTCACGTCGTCAAGATGGACCAGCTCCGGAAACTCTTCACGTCGTTCGGCTTCGACAACGTCGAGACGTTCATCGCGAGTGGGAACGTCATCTTCGACACCAAGATGACGTCCACGGCCAAAGCCGAAGACCAGATCGAGGCCGGGCTGCTCTCCGAGCTCGGCTACGAAGTCGTGACGTTCGTGCGCACGCCGAAGGAGCTCGCGGAGATCGTCGCCCACCGGCCATTCGCGCTCGACGTGTCCGTCGTCGGCTTCTTGAAGCGGCCGCCGGCCGCGGCCGCGGTCAAGCAGGCACTCAGCTGGGACATCGGTGACGAGGAGATCGCCGTGCGCGGCAAGGATCTCTACTGGCGCCACGGCGGACGGATGAGCGACTCGGCGCTCTCGGGGATGAAGACCGAGCGGACGCTCGGCCCGATGACGATGCGAAATCTCACCACGGTCGCGAAGATCGCGGCGAAGTACCCCGCCTAGCCTCCCCGGGTGCTCGCGCGGCGGATCGGCCTCGGCGTCGCGGCCTGGGTCGTGGCCGTGACGGGGTTTGTCGTGTTCATCGCGAGGCCCGAGCAGTGCCCCGACTTCGACGACGCATCCGTGAGCGAGGCGGCCGCCGCCGCGGTGGGCTGGTTCGACGCGAACCAGCACGACGACGGCAGCTGGCTCTACCGCTACGACAAGGCCACCCAGACCGACCTCGGTGGCTACAACCTCACCCGTCACGCCGGAGTGCTGCTCTCGCTCTTTCAAGCGGGTGACCTCACCGGGGGTGACGCCGGGCTCGTGTACGCACTCGATCGCTTGCACCGTGAGAGCGACGGGGCAGCCTTCGGAGAAGGCGAGTTCTTCGAGTCGGGTGCGAGCGCGTTGCTGGTCGCCGCGCTCGGCGAGCGCCGGCTCGACACCGGTGACGGCCAGTACGACGACGTGCTGGGCGAGCTCGGGAGGTTCCTCGTCGCCATGACCGACGCCGACGGCAAGGTCTTCGCCTTCTGGCAGCCCTCCACTCAGACCGCAAGCGGCACGTCGATCTTCTCGACCGGCGAGACCTGGTTCGCGCTGAATCGCCTCGAGCGACTCTTCCCGGATGCAGGGTGGCGCGAGCCCGCCGAGCGCGTCGGGCGATACGTCATGCAGCACCGCGACGACGCCGAGGACGTGTTCCCGCCCACGTCTGATCACTGGGGCGCGTACGCGATCGACGAGATGCAGCATTGGGCAACCCCGCCGTCCGCGGAGCTCAGCGAGATGACCGACGCGTACGCCGAACGGCTTGCCGGGATCTTCGGTGTGCAGGTGCGGTTCGAGTCGCAACGCACCGACTCGGGCGTGAACGTGCTCCTGCGCGGCCACCAGGCGCTCCCGTCCGGTCTCGGCACGCTCGGCGAGGGACTCGGCGCACTCGCCCGCTATGAGGACGCGCGTGGGCGGCCTGACGATGCGGCAGCGGTCGCGGATCGGATGGCATGTGCGGTCGGCATGCTCGTCGACCGCCAGGTCACCTCGGACGACGTCCGCGCGGACGGCGCGTGGTTCCACTCGGACGTCACCCAGATGGACGACCAGCAGCACCCACTTTCCACGCTGGTCGCGTATGGCTGACTTCACCACGTCGACCGCGCTCCTCGAGGGACTCGCGGTGCTCGCCGCGACGAACCCTCCTCGCGTGTGGTCCGCGCTCCCCCACTCGCCCCAGCGCGTGCGCGCCGCTGTCGTCGCCGGGCTCACGACGCTCGTTGCCACGGTCGTTCTCGCGGCGATCGCCACCGGGGTGCTCGACGCTCTCGACATCAGCGCGTCGACCTTCCGCCTTGGCGCCGGGATCGTGATCGCGGTCGTCGGCGTGTACCAGCTGTTGGCGGGCGCGCCCAAGCCTGAGCCCGCACTCGGTGGATGGAAGGCGGGCCTCGTCCCGCTGGCGTTCCCCTTGCTGATCAACCCCGCGCTCGGCGCGGCCGTGCTCACAGCCGCGGCCGACCACGGCGTGGCGACCCCCATCGTCGCCACCCTCGTGGGGGCCGCCATCCTCGTCGCCCTGTCAGTGACAACTGAGCACGCGCGCGTGCTGCGTGGCGCGGGTCGAGTCGTCGGCGCAGCTCTCGTCATCGTTGGCATCGCCCTCGCGGTGGACGGCGTGTTCTCGCTGTAACGGCGTGCCGTCGGGTCGCGTGAACGCGAGGCTGCCGTCGGGAGCGCGGGCCATCGACCAGCCGCCTTCGTGCATGGCCTTGTGGTGGTGATTGCACAGCAGGACGAGGTTGGCGAGGGCGGTGGGCCCGCCGTGGGCCCAGTGCTCGATGTGGTGCCCGTCGCACCAGCCCGGCGGCCGGTCACAGCCTGGGAACACGCAACCCCGGTCGCGGATCGTGAGCGCTCGGCGCTGGGCGGGTGACACGGTGCGGCTCGCACGGCCGACGTCGAGGGGTTCGCTCGCACCGTTGGTCACGACTCGCACCACGTTGGCGTCACACGACAGGCGCCGAGCAGCCTCCGCCGAGATCGCAACGCCGGTCTCGTCAACGCGGCCCGAACCGGACCGTGCCTCGAGGTCGTCGAGCCCGATCGTGACCGCGATCGTGGGCCGGCCGGGCTCGGCGCCGACCGCACGGCGGGCCAGCTCGGCGAGCGCCGCGGCCCGCCGTTGCGCCGGTGTGCGCATCGGGCCGCCCGACGCCCGCTCGGCCCGCCACAGTCGTTCGTACTCGGCCGCGATCGCGGCTCGCACGACTTCGCCGTCGTCGCTGTCGTAGTGGCCGTCCAGCTCGGTCGCGCCGCCGAACGTCGACGACACGTGCAGCCGATCACCCTCAGGCCCCGACCCGCCGTCGGGGTCAGCCCGCAGCAGCCAGTGCTGCAACATCAGCGCGGTCTGATCCACCGTCAACCGCCGGGCGTGGTCGACCAGCAGCTGCTCGTCACGAGCGAACACCACGAGCGTCTTGTCGCTGCGATGCGCCGCCGACGCCAACAACACCGCCTTCGCGAAGCACAGCGCGCCACTCTCGCTCGCCGCCCGGGTTACCGGCATCGACCGCAACCTTCGTGCCGCGCGCACCAGCACCGCCGCCGACGACCGGCTCAGCCCACACCGATACGCCAGCCACGACGTTGCCGACGTCGCGCCATCGTCCGCCCACACCTTGCGGGCGTCCCACACCGCCACCGCCCGCGCCAACGCCGCCTCAGCACGCGAGCGCACCGCATCGAGCTCACGCACACACGCGGTCAGCTCGCCATCACCAAGCGACTCAGGCTCGACTTCCCACAACGCAGCGACGTCCACGCGCCCTCACGGTCACGATCACGATCAGCAGTACTCAAGGGAAGTACTCAGATCATAAAGAGGGGGTGTGACATTACGCATCGAGGAAGTCGCGCTCGATCGTCACGTCGGCGCTCCGCAGCTCCACGAGCAACCGGGCCCGCAGCTCGCCCCGTAGCTCGCCGTCCGTCTCCTCGTGACCGCCCCATGCCAGCCGCAGGAAGTCGAGGTTCTCCCAGATCGGTGCGGACAGCCTCGGGTCGTCGAGGTGCCGAGGCACGAGGTGCCAGTGGAGGTGGGGCACGCCGTTGCCGAGCATCTCGTAGTTGAGCTTCACAGGAGCGAACGCTCGGTACACGGCGTGCGCGACCTCGGCCATCTCGTGCAGGAAGAGCGTGCGTTCATCCGGAGCAAGCAGGTGCAGCTCGCGCACGCAGCGTCGAGCGGAGAAGAACGTGTACCCGCGGTAGTACTGGATGCGGTACAGCTGCACGTAGCCGGTCTGCAGCCGAGCGACCGCCCACGGATCTTCGCCTCGTTCGGAGCGAGCTTGGATCTCGCACACCTCGCATGCCGTCACCGCGCTCACAGAGAACCCCCGCTGAGGCAGAACTCGTTCGCCTCGACGTCGCGCATGACCACATTGCGGTATCGCGCTGCCACGTCCTCCGGGAACCACTCCTCCCACGCGACGCTCGCGCCCAGCGCGACGAGGCGCACGATCTCGTCGTCGAGCGAGTCGAGGGCGCCCGCCGTGCACCCGACGTGGACCCGGTTCTTCACGAGCTTCTCGTCGGGCACCCGGACGAACTCGAGGTAGAGGCCGCCCTGCCTCGGACCACAAAGAGCGCCAGACCCGTCGGGGGTGACGACCACGCCTCCCCATCCGAGCGCCTCGTTCCAGAACCTCGCCACGCGGCCCGGATCACGGCAATCCACGGTGATGCACGTCATCTGCATGGCCGCATCGTCGCGCCCCGGACGCCTCTAGCGTGCGGGCGTGCTCAGCACCTTCGACGACTACCCGATCCACCAGACGGGCGATCCGATCGCCCACACCGCGTCGGGCGACCTCAACCACTACGACCGCTACTTCTTCAACGGGTACACGACCGACGGCTCGCTGTACTTCGGCGCGGCGATGGGCCTGTATCCGAACCGTCGGGTGATCGACGCGGCGTTCAGCGTCGTCCGAGATGGCCTGCAGGTGTCAGTGCACGCGTCGGCGGTCGCGACCGAGGATCGCGGTCGCACCGCGGTGGGACCGATCGAGATCGACGTGCGCGAGCCGCTGCGCACGCTGAACCTCCGCGTGGACGCTCCCGAGCACGGCATCCGTGCCGACGTCAGGTTCCACGCTCGCACCGTCGCGGTCGAAGAGCCCCGCTTCCACAGCGCCGCCGGCACGCGCGTCGTCATGGACTACACGCGTCTCGCGCAGTGGGGATCGTGGGACGGTTGGATCGAGGTCGACGGGGCGCGCACCGAGATCGATCGCGCCAGCACGTGGGGTTCACGCGACCGCTCGTGGGGGATCCGTGGCGTCGGCGAGCGGGTGCCCGGAGCGCCGAGCCCCGTCGCGCCGCAGTTCTACTGGCTGTGGGCGCCGTGCAACTTCGACGACGTGTGCACGCACTTTGACGTGAACGAGAGCGGCGACGGGCAGCAGTGGCACCACAGCGGCTTCGTGATCCCCGTGCTCGGCGACCCCGCCTCCGACCCGGTGCTCGACACCGGCGGCCTGCCGGTGTCGGCCGAACCGATGGCAAGCGTCGACTGCAAGATCGAATGGGAACCCGGCACGCGCCGCGCCGCGCACGCCACGATCCAAATGACGCCGTGGAACGCGAGCCCCGTGACGGTCGACCTCGAGCCGATCTCCACGTTCCAGATGATGGGCATCGGCTACTTCCATCCCGACTGGTCGCACGGTGTGTGGAAGGGCGACCTCGCAGTTGGAGGAGATCGGTGGAACACGGCCGAGCTCGAACCACTCGCGCTCCAGAACATCCACATCCAGGCGTTGTGCCGCGCTCGCCTCACGGGGAAGGGCGAGGAGCGCGTCGGGATCGGGATCCTCGAACAGCTGGTGCTCGGCGTGCACGAGCCCTCGGGCTTCGCCGGCTTCCTCGACGGCGCGCAGTGAGGACACGATCGTGAGGTTCTGCGTGTTCTGCGGCAGTCGTCCTGGCAACGATCCGGCGGTCGGCGATCTGGCGAAGGCCCTCGCCCACGCGCTCGTCGGGCGCGGGCACGGCGTGGTGTTCGGCGGCGGATCGGTGGGCTTGATGGGGATCCTCGCCGACGAGGTCCTGGCGGCGGGCGGAGAGGTGATCGGTGTCATGCCGAAGCACATGGTCGACCGCGAGGTCGCGCACGCGGGCACCCATCTCCACATCGTCGACTCGATGCACACGCGTAAGGCGCTGATGTACGACCTGTCCGACGCGGTGATCGCGCTGCCCGGCGGCTACGGCACACTCGACGAGCTGTTCGAGGTGTTGACGTGGAACCAGCTGGGCCTGCACGCGAAGCCCGCGGGCCTGCTCGACCACAACGGCTACTTCGCCCCGCTCGTCACCTTCCTCGACGGTGCGGTCGATGCGGGGTTCATCCGCGCGGAGCACCGCACGCTGCTGCTCGAGGACTCCGATCCCGAGCGCCTGCTCGACTCGCTCGAGAAGTGGCGGCCGACGACGACGTCGAAGTGGATCAACGCCGACGACCGCTGACGCCGACGACCGCTGACGGAAGCAGATGATCAGGTGTGGCGGATCGTCATCCCGCCATCGACCACGAGCACCGCGCCGTTCATGAACGACGACGCCGGCAGCACGAAGTTCAGCGTGCCGTGGGCGACCTCCTCCGGCTCGCCGTAGCGACGGAGCGGCACCTTGCGGTGCGCGTAGGTCTCCTTGGCCTCTTCGGGGATGCCGGCGGTCATGCCCGTGCGGATCGGGCCGGGACAGATGCAGTTGACGGTCACGCCGGTTCGGCCGAGCTCGACCGCCATGCTCTTGGTGAGGCCGATGACACCGTGCTTGCTCGCGGTGTAGGCCGCGAGTCCGCCCGTGGCGATCACGCCCTCGGTCGACGCGATGTTGACGATGCGACCGGCGCCCGAGGCCTGCAGGTGCGGCAGCGCGGCCCGGATCAGGCGGGCGTGCGCGTCGAGGTTGACCGAGAAGGTGTGGCGCCACCCGTCCTCGAACGTCGCCTCGTCGGTGGTCGCGCCGCCGAGCACGCTCACGCCCGCGTTGTTGACCAGGATGTCGATGCCGCCGAAGCGAGCGACGACGTCGTCGACGAGCTGGTGGATCTGCGCCGGGTCGCTCACGTCGGTGACGTAGCCCTGCGCCTCGCCTCCTGCCGCGGTGATCTCGTCGACCACGGCCTTCACTCGGTCGGACCCGAGGTCGACGACCGCGACGCGCGCGCCTTCGTCGGCGAAGAGATGTGCCGTCGCGCGGCCCATCCCACTGGCCGCGCCCGTCACGATCGCGACCTTGCCCGCGATCGAGCGGGAGAGCTGGGAGAGTCGAGGCTCGGTCACGTGCGGTCGGGGATCGGGAAGTGGACGCCGGGCAGGCCCTGCTGGTTGATGCTGTCGGGCAGCGGGGCCATGCCCGGATAGGTCTCGCCGATCGCCGAGGGCACGTTCCAGAGGTGCCACGGCACCTGGAACTGGTTCGCTCCCATCACCGCTGAGTAGCCGCCGTCGACGAGCAGGTTTGCACCCGTGACGTAGGCGGCTTCGTCGGAGGCGAGGAACACGATCGGGCCGACGAGGTCTTTGTCTTCGCCGAGACGGCGCAACGGCGTACGCCCCTCGACCCACGGCGTGAGGCCGAGGTCCTCGAAGATCACGCGGGTCATCTCGGACACGAAGTAGCCAGGCGACAGTGAGTTCACGCGCACGCCCCGATCGCCCCACTCGGTCGCGAGCAAGCGAGTGAGGTTGTTCACCGCAGCCTTCGCGGCGTGGTACGCCGGGTTCACGTACTCCGAACCGCCGCTGCCGAGCATCGACGAGATGTTGATGATCGACCCGGATCGGCGTTCGAGCATGTGGCGGCCCACGACCTGGGCGTAGTTCCACACGCCGAAGAGGTCGACCTCGATCGTCTTGCGGAACGTGTCCGCGTCGACGTTCTCGCTCGCGATCCCCCGGGTGTCGCTCACCCCCGCGTTGTTGACCAGGACGTCGATCTTCCCGTGCGCCGCGAGCACCTCGTCGACGACTCGTTGCACGTCGGCGAGAACCGTCACGTCCCCGGTGTGTGCCGTCGCCTTCCGACCCTGGGCCGCGATCTCGGCTGCGTTCTTCTCGAGGAGATCGGTCGAGCGCGCCGTGAGGGCGATGTCGGCGCCTGCATCCGCCAGCGCGTGCGCGAAGACGACGCCCAGGCCGTAGGAGCCGCCGGTGACGAGTGCGGTCTTGCCCGTGAGGTCGAACACCGCCGCGCACACTACGCCGAGAGCGCTCCGGCCATGCGGGCCGCGTCGAGGGTGTTCTCGAGCAGGCACGCGATCGTCATGGGGCCGGTGCCGCCGGGCATCGGGGTGAGCCACCCGGCGATCTCGACGACGGCGTCGAAGTCGACGTCGCCCACGATCCCCTCAGCCGTGCGCGACACGCCGACGTCGATCACCGCGGCGCCGGGCTTCACGTGATCTCTGGTGATCATGTGGGCCGACCCTGCGGCGGCCACGATGATGTCGGAGGCGCGGCACACCTCGACCAGGTCAGGCGTACGCGAGTGGGCCATCGTCACCGTCGCATCGGTGCCCTTACGGGCGAGCAGCAGCGAGACGGGCAGCCCGACGAGCAGCGAACGCCCGACGACCACGGCCCGCTTCCCCGCGATCGGCACTTCGTACTTCGCGAGCAGCTGCATGACTCCTCGAGGCGTCGCGCCGACATGGCCCTCGACCCCCTGCACGAGCCGGCCGAGGCTCGAGTCGGTGAGGCCGTCGACGTCCTTCGCCGGGGGGATGAGGTTGATGACCGGCCGCGAGTCGAGCCCGTCGGGCAACGGCAGCTGCACGAGGATGCCGTGGACCGTCTCATCCGCGGCGAGCGCGGCGACGAGCTCCTCGACCTGTGCCTGCGACGACGTCGCCGGAAGATCGGTGTGCCGTGACGTGATGCCGACCTCTTGCGAAGCCTTCGCCTTCCCCCGGATGTAGCGCTGGCTCGGAGGGTCGTCACCGACGAGCACCGTGGCGAGTGTGACGGCAGGCGAACCGGCTGCCTGCAGCGCGGACGCGACCCGAGCTCGCGTCTCTGCCGCGGTCGCGGTGCCGTCGATGATCGTGGCTGTCATCGGGTCGGGAGCGTAGTGATGACAACCTACGCCCGTGCGCGATCGGACGAACCTCGTCATCGGCGGCATCTCGGTCGCGCTCGCACTGGTCCTGCTCTCGACAGCAAACCGCTACGGCTTCCACCGCGACGAGCTGTACTTCATCGAGGCCGGCCGTCATCTCGCATGGGGTTACGTCGACCAGCCACCGCTCACCCCTCTGCTCGGACGACTGTCCCAAGCGACGTTCGGCTCGTCGCCACGCGCGTTGCGAGTGCCGTCCGTGCTCGCGGGGATGATCGTGGTCCTGGTGATCGCATCGCTCGCGAAGCACCTCGGTGGCACGCCCAGGGCACGCATCCTCGCCGCGGTGTGCACGGCCGTCGCTGCAGTCGTCCTCGCGGTGACCCACATCTTGAGCACCACCACGTTCGACCTGCTCGCATGGGTGCTCGTGCTCTGGTTGGTCACACGGATTCTCCAGGGCGCCGACCCCCGCCTCTGGATCGCCGTCGGCGGCGTCGCCGGCATCGGGCTGCTCAACAAGCACCTCGTCCTGTTCCTCGTGATCTCCCTCGCGATCGGGATCGTCCTCGGACGCCGCGTCGACGTGCTCCGGTCGTGGTGGCTCGTTGCGGGAGTCGCGCTCGCGCTGGTCATCTGGAGCCCCAACCTCGTCTGGCAAGCCACCCACGGCTGGCCGCAGCTGGACATGGCCCGGGCGATCGCGGACTCGGATGGCGCCGAGAACCGCGCCACCCTCGTGCCCCTCCAGCTCCTTCTGCTCGGACCCCTGCTGCTCCCGATCTGGGGCAGCGGGCTGTGGTGGCTGGCACGGAGCAGCGAGGCGAGACGCCTGCGCCCGCTCGCGTGGACCTACCCGGTCCTGCTCGTCGCCGTGTTCGTCGGTGCGGGCAAGAGCTACTACGTCGCGCCCGTGCTCCTCGTGTACCTCGCCGCGGGATGCGTCGTCGTCGACCGATGGATGAAGACATCCGGACGCGTGATGGCCGTCGGCGCACTCGTGGCGGTGAGCGCAGTGACGTCAGCGATCATCACGCTGCCGCTCCTTCCGGTCAGGGATGTAGGCGACTCCCCGGTCGCGGCCCTGAATGAGGACGCGCTGGAGACGATCGGCTGGCCACAGCTCATCGACGAGGTCGCTGCCGTAGTTCGAGCTCTGCCTCCGGCGCAGCAGCAGACCGCGATCCTGTTCGCGTCCAACTACGGCGAGGCAGGGGCGATCGACCACCTCGGCCGAGCCGTGGGCCTTCCCCGCGCGTACTCGGGGCACAACTCGTACAGCGATTGGGGCATCCCTCCCGACGGTGCGGGACCGGTCGTCGTGATCGGCTACACCCAACGCGGCTACGTCGACGCTCATTGGACAGGCTGCGAAGAGGCGGGGCGCGTCGACAACGGCCTCGGAGTCGACAACGAGGAACAGGGGGCGCCCATCTGGGTCTGCGCGGGCCCCGCGCGACCGTGGGCGGAGATGTGGGACGACCTGACCCACTACGGGTAGGACTCGCTACTCCCCGGTCTCGCCGTCGACCGCCTCGCGCAGGAAGTCCGCGTGGCCGTTGTGGCGCGCGTACTCCTCGATCATGTGAACGAGGATCCAGCGCAGGTTCGGCGCCCGTCCGTCGGGCCACGTGCGCCGCGCCGTCTGGCTCAGGTCTCCGTGTGCGAGCGCCTGAGCGACGCTCGCCCGTGATCGCTCCACCGCCGCCTCCCACTGGGCAAGCAGCTGCTCGGGACTATCCGCGCCGGCAGACTCGAACTCCCAGTTCGGGTCGGCGTCCCAATCGATGGCGTCGAACGGGGGCGCATAGTCGCCTCCGTGCAGCCAGCGCTCGAACCAGCTCGACTCGACCAGCGCCATGTGCTTCACCAGGCCGCCGAGGGTCAATGCCGACGGCGGCACCTGGAGGGCGAGGCCCGCTGCGTCGACGCCTCGACACTTCCAAGCGAGCGTGGCGCGCTGGTACTCGAGGAACCCGAGGAGGGTCGCGAGCTCGTCCCCCCCGACCGGAGGCTCGAGACGACCCTGGTCGTCGATGACGCTCACGGCGGCGAATCTATCGACGGGGGCAACGTCGCCGGCGCCGGTACCCTCGGACGTCGTGCCTGCTGCTCCCACATTCGAAGCCGTCGTCTTCGACTTCGACGGGACGATGGTCGACACGGAGACGGCCGAGTACGAAGCGGCTCGCCTCGTGTACGCCGACTACGGCCTCGACCTCGCACCTGATGCGTGGATCGAGGCGGCCGGCACGATGTGGGGAGCGAGCTGGGTCGACGACCTCCACGTGGCGACCGCGGGCGTCGCGGATGCGCACGAAGCCCGACGCCGGAAGCGCGAGTACATCCGCGAGCTCCACGCGACGACAGTGCTCCGTCCCGGACTCATCGAGCTGCTCGACGAGATCCGCAGCGCCGGGATCCCGATGGGCATCGCTTCGAACTCGGCGTCTGACTGGATCGACCACCAGCTCGACCGGCTCGAGATCACGCACTACTTCAGCGCGTTCGTCACGATCGATCGGGTCGAACGGGGCAAGCCGTTCCCCGATCCCTACCTCGACGCTGTCGCACTGCTCGGCGCGTCGCCGGCGGACAGCGTCGCGTTCGAGGACTCCGAGGCGGGCACGCAGTCTGCGGTCTCGGCCGGCTTGTTCGTCGTCGCCGCTCCCGGTCCGATGACGGTCACGCACGACCTCAGCGCCGCGGATCTGCGCATCGACACGTTCGAGGGCTTCACGCTCTCCGATGTGGCGCGCGCACTCCAAGTCGCTCGGTCGTAGCCTTCCCCCGTGGCCCGCGGACGCACTCGCACCGTGCTCGTGACGAAGCACGACGACAACGGTGCCCGCCGCGTGCCCGACGACCTCATCGTCGAGGAGCCGCTCGAGATCCGCCTCGACGACCACCTCGTCACGACGACCATGCGCACCCCAGGCCACGACTTCGAGCTCGCCGTCGGGTTCCTCTACGCGGAGGGGCTGCTGGCGGACGCGCCGGTGAAGACGGTGCGTTACTGCGGCACCGGGTCGGCCGTCGAGACCGAGTTCAACGTCGTGAGCGTGGAGACGGGGGGCGTCGCGCCGGTGCCGACTCCTCGACTGACGACCACCACGTCGTCGTGCGGGCTGTGCGGGTCGGCGACACTCGAAGACCTCTGCGCGCGGCTCGCGCCGCTGACCCCGTTCTCCCTCGATCTCGACGTCCTCATGAAGGTGCCCGGCCGCGTCGTCGCGGAGCAGGCCCTCTTCTCGACGACCGGCGGTGTGCACGCCGCGGCCGCGTTCGACGCAACCGGCGCTCCGGTCGTCGTGCGCGAGGACATCGGACGCCACAACGCCGTCGACAAGGTCGTAGGCCGCATGCTCCTCGACGACGCACTGCCCGTCGATGGCCTTGGTCTGTTCGTGAGCGGACGAGCGAGCTTCGAGATCGTGCAGAAGGCGTGGGCCGCGGGATTCGCCACCGTCGTGGCGGTGTCGGCACCGTCCTCACTCGCCGTCGACACGGCGTCGGCGGCCGGCATCACACTCGTCGGCTTTGCACGTGAAGATCGGCTGAACATCTACGCCGGATGACGTTTCTTCCTGGTAGCACGGGGTAGCGTTCGGCAAGTGCCTCGTCCGAGCGTCGACGAGCGGCGTCGTGAGATCCTCGAAGCCACGTGCAAGGTGGTGATCGAGCGCGGGTTCGCGAACACGCGCATCGCGGACGTGGCCAACGAGCTCGGCGTGTCGAGCGGGCTGATCCACTACCACTTCGAATCGAAGGGCGCGCTCTTCGCGGAGGCGCTCCGCTACGCGTCCGAGTCAGACCTCGCCCGCCTCGCATCGACCGTCGCCGAAGGCGACACCGCGGCCGAGAAGCTCGAGAGGATCTTCCAGCTCTACTCCCCGAGCGAGAGCGAGCCCGGATGGTTGCTCTGGATCGACTCATGGGGTGAGGCGATGCGCAGCCGCGAGCTGCGCGACATCTCCCAGGAGCTCGATCTCGCGTGGCAGCAGACGATCGAGAAGATCATCGTCGAGGGTGTGCAGTCGGGCGAGTTCCACTGCGACGACCCGAACGGTGCTGCCTGGCGGTTGACCGCGCTGCTCGACGGACTCGGCGTGCAGCTCACCGTCCACGAAGGCGTGGTGAGCCGAGCCGAGATGATCGCCTGGGTGCGCGAGGCCGCCGCCAAGGAGCTCGGGCTCTAGAGCACGACGACCGAGCGCAGCACCTCGCCCCGCTCCATGCGATTGAACGCCTCCTCCACGCCGTCGAGCGGGATCGTCTCGCTGACGAACCGGTCGAGGTCGAGCCGACCGGCGAGGTAGGCGTCGATCAGCATCGGGAAGTCGCGGCTCGGCAGGCAGTCTCCGTACCAGCTCGGCTTGAGCGCGCCGCCCCGACCGAAGAACTCGATCATCGGCAGCTCGATCGTCATCGTCGGGTTCGGCACGCCGACCTGCACGAGCGTGCCCGCGAGATCGCGAGCGAAGAACGCCTGCTTCATCACCTCGGGGTTGCCGACCGCCTCGATGCACACGTCCGCGCCATTTCCGCCGGTCAGCTCCTTGACCGCTTCGACCGCGTCGACCTCACGGCTGTTGACCGTGTGCGTCGCGCCGAACGCCTTGGCCCATTCGAGCTTCCTGGGATCGATGTCGACGGCGATGATCGTGCGCGCACCCGCGAGCGCCGCACCCTGGATCGCCGCGTCACCCACGCCGCCACACCCGAACACGGCGACCGTGTCGCCGCGCTGCACGTTGCCCGTGTACATCGCCGCCCCGAGCCCGGCCATCACGCCGCATCCGATGAGGCCGGCGGCCTCGGGCCTCGCGCTCGGATCGATCGGCACGCACTGCGTCCCCGCGACGAGCGTCTTCTCCGCGAAGGCGCCGATGCCGAGTGCAGGCGAGAGATCGACCCCATCGAGGGTCATCTTCTGCGTGGCGTTCGCGGAGTTGAAGCAGTACCACGGGCGCCCTTTCGCGCACGAGCGACAGGTGCCGCACGGAGCCCGCCATGCGATGACGACGCTGTCGCCGGGGCTCACGTTCGTGACGCCGTCGCCGACCGATTCGACGACCCCCGCCGCCTCGTGGCCGAGGAGGAAGGGAAAGTCGTCGTTGATGCCACCTTCCCGATAGTGGAGATCGGTGTGGCACACGCCACACGCCTTCACCTTCACGAGCGCTTCGCCCGGCCCGGGATCGGGCACTGAGATCGTTTCGATCGTGACCGGTTGCTGCTTCGCCTTCGCGACCACTGCCCTCACTTCGTGCGCCATGGGCGGAGAGTAGCGTCGCGACGCGTGAGCACTGGGGTGGAGGCTCGCCCCCGAGCGAGCGCGGGTCGTGGCTCGCGTGTCTCCCCCGTACAACCCGCAGCCGTCGTTCTCGCAGTCGCGATCGGGCTCTGGATCTTTACGTTCGGGATCCTCGTGTGGCGCCGCCAGGCGTACTTCGGGACGATCGACTTCGACCTCGGCATCCACGACCAGTCGATCTGGCTCTTGTCTCGCGGCCATTGGTTCACGACGGTGCGGGGACTCCCCATCTTCGGGCACCACGCCACCTTCGGGTACTTCCTGCTCGTCCCGTTCTATTGGCTCGGCGCAGGGCCCCAGTTCATCAACCTCCTCCAAGTCACCGTGCTCGCGCTCGGCGCGGTCCCGATCTATCTGCTGGCGCGCGACCGGCTCGTGAGCCCGTGGGCCGCGCTGATCCCCGCACTCGTGTGGTTGCTGCAGCCGTCCGTGCAGTGGTTCGCGTGGGAGACCTTCCATCCGGAGGTCATCGCGATCGTGCCGGTGCTCTGTGCGTATCTCGCCGCCGAGCGCAACAAGATCGGCTGGTACTGGATCTGGCTCGCGCTCGCGATCGTGTGGAAGGAAGATCTCGCGCTGCTCTTCATCGGGCTCGGGCTGCTCTACCTCATTCGCCGCCGCTGGCGTCTGGGCGCCGCCACGATCGCCGTCGGCACTCTTTGGTTCGCGGCCTTCGCCATGGTGATGGTGCCGCACCTGGCGGGCGGTCAGACCGTCTACGGACCGCTTTACGGCGACCTCGGCGATTCGCCGTCGGAGGTCGCTCGAACCGCGGTGACCGATCCAGGAGCGGTCGCGAGCCGACTCAAACAGAACGGCTCGGGCAGCTACGCCGTGGAGCTCATGGCGCCGATGGCGTTCACGCCCCTGGCCGCGCCTGGTCTCTTGCTGTTGGGAGCGCCGCAGGCGATCGTCAACCTGCTCTCGACCGCGAACTTCACATGGGACGTGCGGTACCACTACGCCGCGCTGCCCGTCGTCGCGCTGGCCCTCGGGATGGTCGAAGGGATCGCCTCGATCGATCGCTGGTTCCGGCGGCGGCGGCGACGACGATCGCGCGCGAGCTGGGTCGTGCTCGGCGTGACGTTGGCGATGGCGCTCTTCGCGACGCGGGCATGGGGGCCGTCGCCGGTGAGCTGGCGGTACCACGACGGCTACTGGCCGATCGGTCCGGCAGCCGACTCCGTGGCGAAGTCACATGCGGTCGCGATGATCCCGACGGGCGCGGCCGTGAGCGCCGACTACAACCTCGTGCCTCACCTCGCCCACCGCGAGCTCGTGTACACGTTCCCGAACCCGTGGCTGTCGAGCAACTACGGCATCGGCGGGAAGTCCGAGCACGCGAACCCTGCCGACGTCGAGTGGATCGCGGTCAACACCAACGTGCTCGACGTCGCGAGTCGCGGGCTGCTCGACGAGCTGGTCGGCCGCGGAGAGTTCGTCGTCGACTCCTACGACGCCGACGTGCTCGTCGCCCACCGGGTGAAGCCCCCGGGCTGATGGTCGACGTGGGTCGCCAGGTGAGCGTCGTTCGGGGCAAGATGCGTGCGTGCGCGGCGCATGTCGGGCGGGCGCGTGAGCGACGTACCGGTCCAGTTCTACCAATCGGTGATCGCCATCGAGCTGGCGATCGCCGGAGCACTGCTCTTCCAGATCCGGTTCTTCTCACTCCGCGACGCCGCAGACAGGGAGCGTGACTTCCCAGACCCGCGGATCCGCCTGGCGATGGCCGTCGTGCTCGGCTCGACAGTGTTCGGATCGCTCTACGCGATCAGGGAAGGCGGGCGCGCCGCCGACGAGGCAGTCACCATCGGACTCGCCATCTCACTCGTTCCCATCCTGTTGCGAGCACTGCCGCCGCTCGGGCGGAATCCTGAGACGCAGCGGCGCGATCCGAACTACGCCATCACCATCCTCGGCCTTGCCCTCTACGGCGTACTCACCGCGGGCACCGTCCTGTTGTTCACCGACTAGCAGCGAGGACGGCAGCTACGGCCGCACTTCGTAGAACGCATTGACGGGGTGCTCGATCGCGAGCTTGCGGAACCGCGTGAAGCCGGCGTCGGCGGTCATCTGGCGCGCCAACGACTCGGGCAGCCCCAACGTGCCGAGGCCCGCCCCGCCGGGCTCGGAGAGCGCGGACGACATGCACGACATCACCGACACCCCGTACATCATCGGGGCCATGGGGTTCTTCTCGATGTTCTCGGCGAACGAGTCACGGCCCTTGATGTCGACGAGCAGCCACACACCGTCGGGGTCGATCGCCGAGCGGATGGTCTCCATCATCCCGGCCGGGTCGGTCATGTCGTGGATGCAGTCGAACGTCGTCACGAAGTCGACCGATCCGTCCGACGGGATGCGCTCGACTTGCGCCTGGTGGAAGCCGGCGTTGTCCAGTCCCCGCTCCGCGCACGCCGACCGCGCGCGCCGAAGCGCGTACTCGGAGATGTCGTAGCCGTCGAACCGGGAGCTCGGAAACGCCGCTGCCATCGTGAGAAGCGCGAGGCCTGCACCGCATCCGATGTCGATCACCTTCGCGCCCGCCTCGAGTCGCTCCACCACGCCGTCCAACGCGGGCAGCGCGACCGGCACGAGGAAGTTGCGGTACCAGGGACCGAAGCTCCGCTCGATGCCGGCGGCCCCCTCGGGGCCGAACGCGTCGTAGTCCAGGCCGACTCCGGTGCGGAACGATTCGGCGATCCGCTCGAGCACCTGCATCGTCTGCGGAAGCCGGTGGAACATTCCCATGCCGAACGCCGGATGCTCGGCGTCCGCGAGGACGGCCACCGCCTCGGGCGTCATCGAGAACCGCTCGACGCCCTCGCCATCCGCAGACCAGCTGAGCAGCTTCGCGGCCGCTTGGTTGTGGGCCCACTCGCGCACCCAGCGCTCCTGCAGCCCCGCGGCATCGGCGAGCTCTTGTGACGTGAGTCCGGCTGCGGGCGCGGCTGCCAAAGCGCGGTACAGACCGAGCCGATCGCCGAGATGCACCATGCCCGAGGTCATCGCGCCTTCGAGCTTCGAGAAGAGGAGGAACGAGTAGGCCTTCAGACGATCGGCATCGACCTCGCTCACGCGCGCTCTCCCGCCATCAACCGTGCGCGCGTCGCGTCGTCCTGCGCCGCGTCGATCACGGTCCAGGCCATCGCCAGCGCGCCATCGACGACCGCCTGGTCGGCCTTCGGCGTGATGCACGCCGCGGTGAACTCCGGCTGGTGGTTCGACGCCGGGAAGCAGTCGAGGCCGAGCATCGGATGGATGCTCGGCATGGCGAGCGAGATGTTCGCCATGTCGGTCGACCCCGCGAACCGCTGCGCGATCTCAGACGGCAGGTCGACGAACTTCCGTCCCAAGGCCTCGGCGTTTGTGCGGTACAACGCGGCAAGGCCCGTGTCGTGCTCGAACTCGCTGTAGGGCGGCCCGGCCTTCACGACGTCGACGGTGCAACCCGTCGCGAGCGCACCGGCGTCGAAGCATCGGATGACCTTCGGCTCGAGCTCGTCGAGCTGCTTCAAGTCCTTGGCCCGCACGTACCACCGTCCGGACGTCTCGTGCGGCACGACGTTCGGCGCGTCCCCCCATGCGTGACGATGCCGTGGATGCGGTCGGTGTGCTTGATGTGCTGGCGCAGCAGGCCGATCGCGGTCTGGGCCACGGTCAGCGCGTCGGCCGCGTTCACCCCGAGCTCGGGATAGGCAGAGGCATGCGCGGTCTTGCCGTGGTAGTGCACGTCGAACTCTTGGATCGCGAGGCACGGCATGTGATCGAGGTCGTCGCGCGACATCGGGTGGACCATCATCGCTGCGTGCACGCCGGCGAACGCCCCCCGTTGCAGCATGAGGATCTTGCCGCCGCCGCGCTCCTCGGCGGGCGTGCCGATGACCTTCACGGTGATGCCGAGCTCGTCGGCGATCGGTGCGAGCGCGAGCCCGGCGCCCACCGCGGCCGCGGCGATCACGTTGTGGCCGCATGCATGACCGACCGACGGCAGCGCGTCATACTCCGCACAGATGGCGACCGTGAACGGTCCCGACCCTGCGGTCGCCACGAACGCGGTGGGAAGGTCGCACACGCCGGACTCGATCGAGAACGGTCCGCTCAACGCATCAGCGACCCACGCGGCGGCCCGCTCCTCTTCGAACGCGAGCTCGGGATGGGCATGCACGGTGTGCGAAAGCTCGACGAGTGCTCGGCCCGCCCGGGACACCTCGTTCTGCGCGACGGCCTTCACATCCACGGCCTTCACATTCATAGCGCGAACCTAGCCACCACCTGGGCGCACGTACCATCCTCGCCGTGAAAGCGATCGCGGTCGTCGCGCTGACGGCGCTCATGGTCGCGGGATGCAGCAACGTCATCGACGAGAAGGACATCCCCGTCGTCACGATCCCCGACACGGGTTCGGGTGCCGACACCACCGTGGCCGGCGGCGCGCTCGACCCGACGCAGCCGATCACGCTCGGCACGGTCACGCTCGACCCGTGCACCGACACCACAGGGGCGTGGTGCGGCTCGATCGACGTTCCGCTCGAGTGGGCGCACCCTGACGGCGATCAGATCAAGATCGGGTTCGAGCTCCATCCCCGCACAGACGCCACTGCGAGCTCAGAAGGCACGATCGTCGCGATCGAGGGCGGGCCCGGCTTCTCGTCGACCGGGTCGCGCGACTCGTACCTCAACCTCTTCACCCCGATCATGGATCACCGAGATCTGCTCCTCGTCGACGACCGCGGCACCGGCCGGTCGTCGCCGTTGGACTGCAAGGCCCTCCAGGACGGCGACGACTCGCTCGACGCGGCCGACGAGTGCGCCGTCCAGCTGGGATCGTCTGCGGACGACTACGGCGCTGCCGCGGTCGCCGACGACGTGAACGCCGTGCTCGAGGCGCTCGGTGCCGGCCACGTCGACCTCTACGGCGACTCGTACGGCACGTTCGTCGCCCAGGCGTTCGCGGCGCGACACGGCGACAAGCTGACGAGCGTCGTGCTCGACAGCGCGTTTCCGGTGTCAGGAGGCGATCCGTTCCACGCCGACCGCATCCCCGCCATGTTCACCGCGTTCGACTTGGTGTGCGAGCGCACTGCTCCGTGCAAGGCGAAGGGCGGCTCGAGCTCCGAACGCATCAAGGCGCTGCTCGAGTCGCTCCGGGCGTCGCCCGTGCGGGTGTCGACGACGGACCCCGACGGACAGAGCGTCGCGGTGTCGGCCGACCCCGTGAGCCTCCTGTCGCTCTTGCTGTCCGCCGCGACCGACTGGACCGTCTACCGCGAGCTCGATGCAGCCGCGACGTCGTGGCTCGCGGGTGACCGTCCGCCGTTGATCCGCCTGCTCACCCACGACACGGGATTCACGACGAGCGACTCGCTCGACGTGTACTCCGCAGCCGTGGCGCTCTCGGCCACGTGCTCGGACTACCCCACCGTCTTCGACGCCTCAGCGGGCCAGGAGGCGCGGCGAGCCGAGATCGACAGCGCCATCGCGAGGCAGGCCGCTGACCATCCCGAGACGTTCGCTCCCTGGACACCCAACGAATGGCGCGCGTCGAGTGCCGATGAGCTCGAGCAGTGCGCGACGTGGCCCGCGCCCGATCCGCTCGAGCCTCCCGCGGGCACGTCACCCGAGTTCCCCGACGTCCCCGTGCTCGTCCTCTCCGGTGACCTCGACACGCTGACACCGCCGTCCGAGGGCCAAGCCGCCGCCGCGCTCTTCGCGAGCTCGACGTTCGTGAGCGTCGCGAACACCGGCCATGTCACTGCCCTCGACGACTCGTGGGGATGCGCGTCGGTGATCGTCACCGACTTCATCGCGAACGGGGAGGTTGGTGACACGACGTGCGCCGACACGATCCCCGAGATCCGGGCCGTCGACCGGTACCCGTTGCACGTGGCCGACGCCACTGCGGCGATCGCGGCCCCTGGCGACTCGTCCACCGTGGCCGATCGCCAGATCGCAACCGTGGCGGTCGACCAGGTCGGGGACGCGCTTGGGCAGTGGGGCGTGATGACCGGCGACAACGGTCAGGGTCTACGCGGAGGCTCGTTCACGATCGACGAGGGTGACACGCTCACCGTCCACCTCGACGGGGCGAAGCTCTCCGACGACGTCACGGTCAACGGCAGCGCGACGGTCGACCAGACCACAGGCAAGGTCGACGCCGACATCGACATCACCAGCGGCGACGTCAGCGGCACCCTCGCGGTGTCGTGGGACGCGGCTGCGGCGGAGGCGATGGCCGTCGCCCGGGGCACGCTCGGCGGGCGCCCGGTCAGCGTGACGCTGCCCGCCCCCTGACCCGCCAGCGCTTCGCGCGCTCGTCGCGCTCGATCTGCTTCACCACGTTCATCGCGGGGATGCCGGTCACCCCGCCGCCACCGTGGGTTGCGGAGCCCGCCTGGTACAGCCCCGCGATCGGCGTGCGGAAGTCCGCGTAGCCGGGCGCGGGTCGCATGTGGAACAGCTGATCGGGCGACAGCTCGCCGTGGAAGATGTTGCCGCCGATCAGCCCGTACTCGTGCTCCATCTCGTGCGGACCGATCACCGTCCGATGGACGATCGACGACGTGAAGCCCGGTGCCACCTCTTCGACCGTCGCGACGACACGATCGGCATACGCGTCGAGCTCGGCGGGCATCGGCTTGCCCGCCCACTCGTGTGGCACCCACTGCGTGAAGAGCGACACGATGTGATGTCCCTCGGGTGCGAGCGAGTCGTCGAACACCGAGGGGATGCAGATGTCTGCGAACGGCCGCGTCGCGGCATGCCCGCCGACCGCTTCCTGGAACGCGCCTTCGACCTCGTCGAGTGACCGTGCCAGCACGATCGTGCCGCCGTGCACCTCGGGGTCGAAGCCGGGCTTCGACGAGAACTCGGGAAGGCGATCGACGGCGAGGTTGATCTTCACCGTGCCGCTGCGCGTGTTCCACCGCTCGATGTCGCGCACGAAGTCGGACGGCAGGTCGTTGCGATCGACGAGATCGAGGAACGCGATCTTCGGGTGCACCGTGGTGACGACCGTCGGCGCGAACAGCTCCTCGCCTGACGGCAGCGCGACACCGGCAACGCGGCCGTCCCGCACGATGATGCGGGCGACCGGAGCGTCGACGCGGATCTCCACGCCGAACGAGCGCGCCGCGCTCGCGATCGCGGTACTGAGGCCGCCCATCCCGCCACGCGGGAACCCCCACGAGCCGAGCTCGCCGTCACCGACGTCGCCGACCTTGTGATGGGCCATGACGAACGCGGTGCCCGGTGAGCGCGGGCCGGCCCACGTGCCGATCACCCCACTCACCGACAGCACACCGAGCATCTGCGGCGACTCGAAGAAGTCCTCCAGCAGGTCGGCGATGCTCATCGAGAACAGCCGGGTCACATCCGCCGTGCCGCGCACGCCGAGACGACGCAGCCGCCACGCGAGTGCGGCCTGCGCGGCGAGATCAGTCGGACGCCGACTTCCCACCGCGGGCGGCACCGCGGTCAGCAGCGGGCCGAGCACCGCCGCGAGACCTTCGAGCCAGGCGTCCCATGCCTCCATCGCGTCGGCGTCACGGGCGGAGAACTTCCCGATCTCCGCGCGGCGCCGGGCCTCGTCGTGCGGCAGCTGAAGTGAACGCCCGTCGGGATAGGGCACGAAGTACGGGCCCTGCGGGTACACGTGGTAGCCGTGCCGGACGAGGTCGAGGTCCCGTACGAGCGAAGGCGGCAGCAGGCTCACGACGTACGAGAGCATCGTGACCTTGTAGTCAGGACCCCACGGCTGCTCGGTGACCGCGGCACCACCGACGAGCGGCCGGCGCTCGAGGACCACGACGCGCTTGCCGGCGCGGGCGAGGTACGCCGCCGCGACGAGGCCGTTGTGACCGCCGCCGACGACGATTGCATCGAACTCGTTCCGATTCGGCACGGGGCGCGAGGCTACGGTGCCGGACCACGTCGAAAGGGGTCGGATGCCCGAAGCCCAGGACACGGGCGGGCTGACCTGGTCGCTCGAGCCGAGTCACTTCCCTGCGTCGCTGACGCGCTGGACCGCCGAGATCGGCGTGAACACCCAGACCGCCGTCATTCGTCGCGTGATGGCCGAGGCAGGACTCCCGCTCGACACCCTCGCGTTCCGCGAGTTCGACGGCCGCGTGTACACGACCATCGTCCCGCTCGGAGGCAAGGCTCGGCGCCCTCCGCCCAAAGTGCTCCTGCCGATCCTGCTGAGGGTCCATCCGGAACTGCGCCGCCGCGTCGCGGCGAGCAAGGCGTGGTTCGGTCAGGGCCGCCCCGCGCAGGTGATCGACGAATGGCTCGGCGGGAAGGAGGCCGAGCTGCGCGACGAAGGACGCCGCCTGATCGCGATCGATGTCGACGAGACCTCGAGCCCGAAGCTCGCGAGCCTCATCGAGGAGACCTTCGCCTTCGTCACCGACGCCTGGTTCTGGCACTTCCGGCTGCACGGTGCCGCCGTGTGGGAGATCGGGCTGCTCGGGCTCGAGCTCGAGCGTGACCACGGCTGGACCGACATCGAGTTCGCGGCTCTCTTCACCGGTCTCTCGAACGCGTCGACCGCGCCCGGCAAGGCCCAGGACGTGATCGTGAAGCTGATCGCCGACGCGAACGGCCTCGACACGCTCGCCCACGCGACCTCGCTCAACGACGTGCGCAAGATCTCCACCACGGTCGGCGACGCGATCGACGAGTACCTCGACAGGTGGGGGCTGCGCGCGGTGCGCTACGAGGTCGCGTACCCCACCGTGGCCGAGCGTCCCGACTGGCTGCTGCGCCAGCTGCAGGAGCACCGCTCGCATGAGCACGATGACGACCGCGCTCGCCGCGACGCCGCCGAACAGAGGCTCCTCGCCGCGCTCGGCGACACCGACGAGACGCGCGCCCGGCTGAAAGCCGCCCGACGCGCGTTCCCGGTCCGCGAGGGCAACGAGCAAGCGACCGTCGGGCTCCCTCTCGCGGTCGCGCGACGCGTAGGCCTCGGCGCCGGACGGCGCCTCGTGCGCAACGGCAACCTCGAGCGTGCCGAGGACGTGTTCGACCTCACCGTCAACGAGGTGACGGCGCTGCTGCGGTCCGGGTTGATCGCTCCTGCGGATCCGGCGTTGCGAGCGCGCACGCGCCGCGAGGCCCGCGCGGAGGCGGACGCGCGCGTCGCGCCGCTCACCGTCGGGCCCTCGACGGATGGCTCGCTCGCGGCGCCCGATCTCGGTGGGTTTCCCGACGACCTCGTCCGGGGCACGAACGCCATGGTCTGGTACACGACGAAGATCCTCGGCGCCCCGCCGTCGGCGAACGCGGCAACGGCGGGATCGTCGGAGGTCACTGGTCAGGCGGTGTCGCCGGGAACCTACGAGGGGACGGCGCGAGTCGTGCTCGACGAGCGGGAGCTCGATCGCATCGAAGCGGGCGACGTGCTCGTGTGCCCGATCACATCACCGGTGTGGTCGATGGTCTTCCCCGCATTGGGCGCACTCGTGTGCGACGCCGGCGGTCCGCTGAGCCACCCCGCGATCATCGCGAGGGAGTTCGGCATCCCCGCGGTGGTCGGCACCGGCGACGCAACGAGCACGATCCCTGACGGCGCGCAAGTGCGTGTCGACGGCGGGAAGGGAACTGTGACAGTGGTGGGGCCCGCCGCCTAGGACGCGGCCGCGTGGCTCGCCGTGGCATCGAGCCAGCTCGCGTGCAGGCGGGCATAGACGCCGCCCTGCGCGAGGAGGTCGAGGTGGCTTCCCTCCTCCACGAGTCGACCCTGGTCGAACACCAGAACGACGTCTGACCGCTCGGCCGTCGACAATCGGTGCGCGATCGTGACCGCGGTGCGGCCTCGGGCGAGGCTCTCGACCGCCCGGGCGAGTCGGGACTCGATCGCGGCGTCGACGGCGGACGTCGCCTCGTCGAGGATGAGGCACACAGGGTTTGCGACGTAGGCCCTCGCGAGCGCGACGAGCTGACGCTCGCCAACGGAGAGATGCTCACCGCGCTCGCCCACGCGGGTGTCGAGGCCGTCGGTGAGCGAATCGACCCACGCCTCGAGCCCGAGCTCGACGAACGCGAGCCGCACCGCGTCGCGATCGGCCGACGGGCGCCCGAATCGCACGTTCTCGGCGATGGTGGTGTCGAAGAGGAACGCGTCTTGCGGCACCATCACCAGCGACGACCGCAGCGATGTGCGCTCGACATCGCGCAGATCGACGCCGGCCACGAGGATGCGACCCTCGGTCGGGTCTGCGAGCCGGGTGAGCAGCTTCGCGAACGTCGTCTTCCCTGATCCGGTGGCGCCGACGACGGCGACGCTCGTGCCGGGAGCGATCACCACCGACACATCGCGCAGGGCGGGCTCCGGCACCTCGTCCGATCCCGGGCGAGGGCGGTAGGAGAACGACACGTGCTCGGCCACGATCGACGGTGGTCCCGGCGGCAGGGCGACACCCGGGTCGGGCTCGATGATGTCGACCGGCGTGTCGAGCAGGTCGAGGACACGGCGCCACCCCGAGACCGCGGTCTGCGTCTCGTCGAGGATCTCGGTGACCTCGGCGACCGGCTCGAGGAAGCGGTTGACGAGGAGCATGAAGCCGACGAGCTCGCCCGCGGTCAGACCCGAGGCCGGACCCATGATCACGCCGACGACGACGACTGCGCTCACTGTGAGCACAGCGAACAGCTCACCCGACGGGAACATGAGCGCGTTCAGCGTGCTCGCCCTCACGCCGGCACTCCGCTCGGCCTCGATGGCTTTGGCGATGTGCTCGGTCGTGGCCTCGGTCGTTCCGTAGCTGCGAATCACCGCGGCGCCCATCACGACCTCGGAGACCGCGGTCAGCAGGTCCGCGACGCGAACCCGCAACAGGTCGTAGGCCGCGATGAGCCGCTTTTGCAGCACCCGCAGGAGGAACGGAAGCGGCGCGCTCGTGGCGATCGCGACGAGCGCGAGCTTCCAGTTGAAGAAGAACATCGTGATGAGCACGGCGAAGATCACGAGGCCGTTGACGACCCACGCGATCCCGCCCCACTTGAAGAACTGGCTGAGCGTCTCGACATCGGTGGTCACGCGGCTCACGAGCGCCCCGCGGCGCTCCTCCGCATGGTGAGCGATCGACAGCCGGTGGATGTGGCGGAACGCGCGCGTGCGCAAGCCGAAGAGCGCGTGCTCGCCGGCGCGCGCGAGCCGGCGCGCCGCAAACATCGTGGCGATCGTCGCCACGACGGCGACGACGGCGCCGATCAGCGACAGGGTCACGACCCGGACGACGTCGACGGACCCGTCCGTGAACCCCTTGTCGATGACCTGCTGCACGAGCACCGGGATCACCACACGACCGGCTGCGCCGATGCCGGCGAGCAAGATCGTGAGACCGATGCCCTCTCGCAGCTCGGTGCTCGCCCGCCACCCGCGCCGCATGATGGCCAGCACCGAATCGGAGCCGCGTCGCTCGTCGCTCATCGGCCCGCCCGATCCTTGTCGTACGACTCGACGAGCCTTCGGTACCCGGCCTCCTGGGCGAACAGCTCGCGGTGCGATCCGAACCCCGCGACGCGGCCGTGCTCCACGAACAGCACGTCGTCGGCGAGCGCGATCGTCGACGGGCGAGACGCGACCGTGATGACCGTCCCCGAGAGCACGCTCGACAGACCGGTGAGGATGCGGGCCTCGGTCGTCGGGTCGACGCTCGAGGTGGCGTCGTCGAGGAGGAGGAGCTGCGGCTCACGAGCCAGCGCTCGGGCGAGCGCCACCCGCTGGCGCTGTCCACCGGAGAGCATGACGCCGCGCTCGCCGATGGTCGTCGCCCAACCATGCGGAAGGTCATCGACGAACTCGTCGACCTGAGCGATTGCCGTCGCGCGCGCGATGGCCTCGTGGCCGAGCCCGGCTCCGAGGTCGATGTTGTCGAGCACCGACCCGGCGAACAGGAACGGCTCCTGGAACACGAGGGAGACGGCGCGGCGCAGCTGGTCGTCGGGAAGCTTCGACAGCTCGATGCCGCCGAGGCTGATCGTGCCTTCGTCGGGGACGAGCAGCCGATCGAGCATCGCCATGAACGTGCTCTTGCCCGATCCCGTCGCGCCGACGATCGCGACGATCCGGCCTGGCGGGATCGTGACGTCGAAGCGGTCGAGCACGTCGCGCGCTTCCTCGTACCCGAACGTCACGTGGTCGAAGCGCACCGATAGCGGCCCCGCGGGAACCGAGGGCGCGCCGACGCCGACGACGCCGAGGTGACGCGCTCGGTCGACCTCACCGGCGAGCACCGCCCGAACACGGTCGTCGCCCGCGACGGACCTCGGCAGGTCGCCGAGCACGAAACCGATCAGCCGCAACGGCCACACCATGAACCCGAAGAGCGTGACGAAGCTGACGACGTCGCCTGCGGTGACCGCGCCCGACGACACACGCCACGCGCCGAGCGCGACGAGCAGGATCGTCGCGAGCGACGGCAAGGAGTCGAGCACCGCGTCGAAGCCCGCTCGAAGCATCGCCACCCGGATGTTGGCGTCGCGCAGCCGCTCGGCTTCGGCCGCGAACCTCGCCGACTCCGACTCCTCGGCGCCGAGCGCCTTCACCACGATCACGCCGTCGACGCTCTCGTGCACCACGTTGGACACGTCGCCGATGAGGCTCTGCGCGTGCGCGGCGGGCGCCTCGGTGCGGCGCTGGTACACGACGTTCAGGGCGGTGATCGCGGGGAAGAGCAGCAGAGCCACGAGACCGAGCACCCAGTCGGTCGCGAACATCCAGACTGTCGCGATGACCACGAGCATCACGGTGCCGCTCGCGTACGGGAGCGGGCCGAGCACCTGCGACGAGGCCTCCGCGTCGGACTGCACGTGGGCAAGCAGCTCGCCGGTCGGGTTCTCGTGGAAGTACGCGAGCGGCTCGTCCTGGTAGCGGTCGACGACGTTGCGCCGCAAGATCGCCGCGACACCCATCTGGGTGCGACCCGCGTTGACGCGTCGCAGCACGACACCCGCGGCGCGCACGGCGCCGACGACGACGAGCGCGATCACGCCGCCGATGACCGCGTCTGCGCCGACGTGCCCGTCCTCGAATCTCGGCGTGATGACGTGGTCGACGATCCACCCGAAGACGAACGACTGCGCGATCGTGCCCACAGCGAAGATCGCCGCGCCACAGACCGCGATCGTGAAGGTCTTCGGCTTCAGCGCGACGTGACGGCGAACCATCTGCGCGCCGCGCCGCACCATCGCCCCGCTGACCCCGAGTTCGGGCGCGTCGAGAGAAGAGGCGGCATCGGGCACGGCCGCCATTCTCCCAGTCGCGACGGCCTCACCGCAGGTGATTCGGCCCGAGAACAGCCTCCGTGACAACCTTTCCCCGTGGAAGCCGCCGACTTCGGCCTACTGCTCTTACGAGTCACCGTCGGGCTCACCGTCATGGCGCACGGCTTGAACAAGCTCTTCGGCGGCGGGCGCCTGCCCGGCACGGCGCGCTGGTTCGAGAGCATGGGGTTGCGCAACGGGTGGTTGCAGGCTCGCCTCGCCTGCACGACCGAGCTCATTGCGGGGCTGCTGTTCGCGCTCGGGCTGCTCACACCCCTGGCCGCGGCCGGCCTGATCGGCCTGATGGTCGTCACGATCCTCGTCGACCATCGCTTCAACGGCTTCTTCGTGTTCCGCAAAGGCGAGGGTGTGGAGTACGTCACAGTCCTGGCCGCCGCGGCGGCATCGGTCGCGGCCATCGGTCCGGGCCAGGCGTCGCTCGACCACGCGTTCGGCTGGGATGACCGAAACGGCTGGACCAGCCTCGCGATCGCAGTCGGGCTCGGCGTCGTCGCCGCCGTCGTGCAGGTCGCCCTGTTCTGGCGGAATCCGCGAAAGGTCGCGAGCGCGTCGTGACAGAGCCGGAGGCGAAGTCGGGTTTCCGCTGGACGGCGAGCAGCATCGGCCTGCTCGTCGCGGTGATCCTGATCGCGCTGATGTGGGGCTACATCCTCTCGCCGTGGTCCAAGCAGGGCGATCCGCCGACGACACTCGAGGACACGAGCTACACCGCTGCGGCCGAGCAGATCTGCGCAACCTCGCAGGCGAAGATCAACGCGCTCCCGAAGGCCATCACTGCGAAGTCGCCTGAGGACCGTGCGCAGGTGCTCACCCAGGCGAACTCGCTGGTCTCGGACCTGGTGGCGCAGCTGCAGGCGCTCCAGCCCAAGGTCGACTCCGATCGGCGATTCACCGACCAGTGGATGGCCGACTGGGACAGCTACCTCGCATCACGCCAGGCGTACGCGCGGCTGCTGGCATCGGGCGAGGACGTCCAGTTCACGGTGCAGGCCGAGGGCGACCATCCGATCACGGCGCGGATGGATGGCTTCGCCCTCCTGAACGCCATGCCGTCGTGTCAGGTGCCCCTGGACGTCTGATCCCGGGATGTCTGACGCGGCCAGCCGTGGCCGTCCCACTCGCGGATCGGCTTCGCGGGAGCGCCAGCCGCGACGCAGTTGTCGGGGAGCTTCCCGGAGACGACAGATCCGGCCGCGACCGCGACGTGCTTGCCGATGTGCGCGCCGGGGAGCACGACGGTGCCGTGGCCGAGCCACGACCCCGAGCCGATCACGACAGGACGCTCGGCTTGGGTCTGCTTCGAGATCGGGAGCGTCACGTCCTCGTAGCCGTGGTTCTGGTCGGTGACATAGACGTAGTGGCCTGTCCACACGTCGTCGCCCACCTCGATCGAGAGGTGTCCGACGAGCCCGCTCCCCTTCCCGATGAGGCACCGGTCCCCGATCGAGATGACGGGATCGCTCACCGGCACCTGCCCGGGCACCATGCCGGCCGAGAGGCTCACGTGCGGGCCGATGAGCGTTCCCGTCCCGATGTGGATGTACCGCTCGTTGAAGATCGCGACCGCGGGGAAGCAGATGACGCTGCCCTCGCCGAACGCCCCGAAGCGTCGGCCGCGGCGGCTGCGGGGGCCGATCGAGCCGAGCTCGACCACCGCCTCCCATCCCCACTGCACCAGCTCGGCCGCGCCCCGCTTCAACGCCCCGCGGACGTGGTCGACCGGGCCCGGAGGAGGGTCGTCCCGCTGCAGCATGCGCGGCGAAGGTACTTCACCAGTGAGCGGCCGTATCCTCCGACGATGCACGCACCCACCGTCGACACGACTTCCGGGAAGCTGAGCGGTGCCACTCACCGCGGCACGCACGTGTTCCGCGGCATCCCGTTCGCCGCGCCGCCGATCGGGGCGCTCCGCTTCCGTCCGCCGCAGGCGGTCGCGCCGTGGAGCGGTGTGCGCGAGGCGCTCACGTTCGGACCGATGGCGCCGCAGCTGCCTTCGGCGCTCGAGGCGCTCGCCGGCAACACTCCACTCGGTCAGAGCGAAGACTGCCTGACGCTCAACGTGTGGACGCCGGCGTGCGATGGAGCGAAGCGGCCGGTGATGGTCTGGATCCACGGCGGTGGCTTCACGACCGGCACCGCGGCGAGCCCCTGGTACAGCGGCACGAACCTCGCGCTGCAGGGCGATGTGGTCCTCGTGACGGCGAACTACCGGTTGGGTGCGCTCGGCTTCATGCACCTCGCCGACATCGGAGGCGAGGCATGGGGATCGTCGGCCAACTGCGGCATCCTCGACCAGGTCGCCGCGCTCAGATGGGTGCGCGACAACGTCGCGGGCTTCGGCGGTGATCCCGACAACGTCACGGTGTTCGGCGAGTCGGCGGGAGGGTGCAGCGTCGTGACGCTGCTCGCGACCCCGGCCGCGAAGGGACTGTTCCACAAGGCGATCGCGCAGAGCGCGTCGGTCGCGCAGGTGCGCACGCGGGACGCCGCAGGCGAGCGCGCCGCCCTCTTCCTCGACGACCTCGGCGTCGCAGCCACCGATCTCGAGCGGCTCGCGGACATCCCACTCGAGCAGATCCTGGAGGCACAGGGTCGGCTGACCACTCGCCGCCGCGGGCGCGGTTTCAGCGGCGCGGACATGCAAGCGTTCAGTCCGTCGCCCGACGGCACGTCGTTGCTCGAGCTGCCACTCGACGCCATCGAGAGCGGGTCCGCAGCAGGCATCCCCGTGATCGCCGGCACGAACCGCGACGAGATCAGGCTGTTCGCGGTGTGGGATCCGTCGTTGCAGAACCTCGACCGTGACGGGGCGATCGCGCGGCTGCGAGGTGCGCTCGGCGACGACGCTGCGCGCATGTACGACGCGTACGCCGCGACGCGCGCGGGTCAGTCGGCAAGCGAAGTCACGATGGCGATCGCGTCGGACGAGACGTTCCGCTTGGACGCGCTGCGGCTGGCCGACGCGCAGCACGCGCTCGGCGCGCCCGCGTACACGTATCTCTTCACGTGGCAGAGCCCGGCGCTCGACGGGCGGTTGGGCGCATGCCACACGCTCGAGATCCCGTTCGTGTTCGACAACGTCCACCAGCCCGGCGTCGAGCTGCTGACGGGCACCGGTGACGACAGGGCCCCCCTCGCCAAGGTCATGAACGCGGCGTGGACGGCGTTCGCCCGCTCGGGGGTGCCCGACAATCCCGGCATGCCGGCGTGGCCCGTCTACGACCCAGCGCGACGGCCGACAATGGTGTTCGACAACACCGTCGAGGTGGTCGAAGACCCGCTCGGGAGCGACCGTAAGGCCTGGTCGCAGCCTGTGGGCTGACCATCGCTCGGCGGGGCACTCAAGGCCCCCTACTGTCTTCGCCGAAGTGTTGAGAGTGAGCCTGAGCCGCCGCCCGGCTGTCGCCGCCGTCCTGGCGATCGGCCTCCTGGCGGCGTCGACCCTCACCGACCGGGCGGGCGCGCAGGATGCGCCGAGCCCATCGGTGCCCGACCCGTCGGTGACGGCGCCCGAGCCCACCGTGTCGCCGGTCCCCGGGCTGCCTCCGGACACCACCGTGCCCGCCGAAGCCGCCATGCCCACAGAGGCGCCGACGACGGCTCCCAACCGCCATGAGGAGGTCGGGCCCGCGACCACCACGACCCTTGCCGGATCGACGACCGCAGTGCCAGACACGACCGTGGTCCCTCCGCCTGTCGACGGCGTGGTCGAGGGTCAGACCGAGGCGGTGCCGCTCGTCGCGCCTGCGCTCGTCGACCTCCCGGTCCGCGGGCGAGGAGCTGCGCGAGTCGTCGCCGGTGTGCCGGCGCGGGTGAACGCGTTGGTGAAAGACGCGAGGGACGCGAACGCAGAGATGATCCTCCGCCTGGACGAGGCGGCTGCAGCAAACCAGGTGACGGCCGCTGCGGTCGCGAGCGCACAGGAGCGGATGGACCACATGTCCGCGAAGCAACGAGCGACCGCGGCCGAGCTGGCCCGCGCGCGGGAGATGTTCGAGGAGCGGGTGCGGTGGGCCTACACGCGAGGGCCGACCGCGACGCTCGAAGGCTTCCTGCAATCCAAGGATGCGGCCCAGCTGGCCGATCGGCAAGCAATGGTGCAGTTCGTGCTGCAAGAAGACGCCGACGCGGTGAACCGCTACTTGTCGCTCCGCGCGACGGTCGACGCTTCTGTCACGACGGCCGACGACATCTTGAGCAGCGCGCAGCGGGCGCACGCGACGACGCAGATCGCGGAGGACGCGGCGCGAGACGACGTCGCTCTCACGACGCTGACGGTCGGGATGTGGCAGCGCGCCATCAAGGGGTTGCGCGATCTCGTGTTCCCAGTCGTCGGACCGCACGCGTTCGGGTCTGACTTCGGCGCGCCCCGCATGGCGGGCAGTCCGGACGCGCACTCGCACGAAGGCAACGACATCGTGGCCCCCTTGGGGGCAGCGCTCGTCTCAGTCGAGCCCGGGATGGTCGTCGCGATGGGCACAGATCGGCTCGGCGGCATCAAGCTGTGGCTCGCCGGTCGCAGCGGCACGTACTACTACTACGCACACCTCTCGAAGCTCGCCGAGGACGTGCAGGAGGGCGACATCGTGCCCGCTGGGACGATCCTCGGATATTGCGGCAACACCGGGAACGCGCGCGGCGGCATCCCCCACCTGCATTTCGAGGTGCACCCGAACGGGGGGCCCGCGGTCGATCCGTATCAGTTCCTCGCGGCCGCCGACCGGCGCCAGAAATTGGCGAAATGGCCCTGAGCCCGGCAGGGGCGGCTCAGAGGTAGCCGACGGCGAGGAAGTGCGCCGACATCGGCTTGAAGTCCTCGTCGTCCTCGACCGTACGCGCCGCCCACAACGCGGCCGATCGCCACTCGTCGTCGTCGGGCTCCTTCCCGCGATCGCCCCACAACCACGCCGGCCCCTCGACGCCCACCACCCGCACGTCGTTCAGCCCGGCCGCCCGCATCTCCTCGGCGAGCTGCTCCGGAGCGTGGAAGAACGCCGTGGTGAACCAACCCGGCTCCCGTGACGGGTTGCGATGTGTCCCATCAGAGAGGTCACGCGCCACGACCTCGCGAAATCGCTCATCTCGCACGAACCCGCGCGACAGCCCGTCGAGCATCGACGCGAGCCGCGAGATCGCCGCCACCACGACCACCCCGCCTGAGCGCACCACCCGCCCTGCTTCGCGCAACGCCTCGACCCGGTCGCTCACATCGAGGAGGTGATACAGCGGGCCGAGCACGAGCGCAGCATCGAATGCGCCGTCCGCGTGCGGCAGCCGCCTCGCGTCGCCGAGCTCGACGTGCCCGCCGATCACCGTCACCGCCTGCGACGCGTGCAGCGGCACGGGATCGAGCAGCGTGACCGCCCAGCCACACGATGCCATCCATCCCGCGTACCGTCCCGGGCCACCGCCCACATCGAGCACCCGCGCCGGTGGCTCCGGCAACCACTGCGCCAAGAGCTCCTCGGTGCGCATCCGCTCGAGCGACCACCCGTCGAGCCGCGCCTGCTCCTCGCCTTCGCCGTAGTGCGCGAGCACGTCGGGATCCATCGCCGCACGGTAAGGGCACACCACACGGTGGGGTGATCCATTTCGACACGACGGACCGGGCACCATGGCGGGGTGCGCCGTCCGATCCTCGTCCCTCTCGCCGTCGCCCTCGTCGTCGCCTTCGTCGCCTCCGCGTGCGGCTCTGACGACAGCGGCAGCAGTGCCGGCACGACCGCCGCGGCGACAGAGACGACGGCGGCTGCGTCCGAAACGACCGATGCCGCATCTGGGACCACTGCTGTCCCGACGCCCGACTCGGGCTCGGTCAGCTGGGAGCCGTGCGACAACGACCGCCAATTCGACTGCGCGACCCTCGCGGTCCCGCTCGACTACGACGACCCGTCCGGCGACACGCTCTCACTCGCCCTGATCCGCAAGAAGGCAACCGAGCCGACCAGCCGCATCGGCTCGCTGCTCGTGAACCCCGGCGGACCCGGCGGCTCGGGCATCGAGTTCCTCCCCCAGCTCGCGACCATCATCGATCCGACGATCACCGAGCGCTTCGATCTCGTGAGCTTCGATCCTCGCGGCGTCGGTGAGAGCGACGCGCTCGTCTGCATGAGCGACAAGGAGAAGGATGTCTACGCGGCGTTCGATGCCGTGCCCGAGCCCGATGAGATCAACGAGCTCGACGCGCTCAACCAGAGCTTCGCGGACGCCTGCAAGGAGAAGTACGGCGACAAGCTGGCCCACTTCGGCACGATCGACGCAGCTCGTGACATGGACCGCATCCGGGAAGCCGTCGGCGACGACAAGCTCAGCTACCTCGGCTTCTCTTACGGCACCCGCCTCGGCAGCGTGTACGCGCAGCTGTTCCCCGACAAGGTCCGGGCGATGGCGCTCGACGGCGCCGTCGAACCGAACTCCGGTGCGCCCGACTTCTCCGCCAACCAGACGCAGGGCTTCCAGGACGCGTTCGATGCCTTCGTCGCCGACTGCAATGCGAAGGCGTCGTGCGCTGCGGGCCCCGACACCGCCGGCCTGGTCGACGAGCTCATCGCCCGAGTCGAGAAGTCGCCGATCCCCGCCCAAGACGACGACCGCGAGCTCACCGAGGGCTGGCTCGTCTCGGGCGTGCTGAACGCCCTCTACGCGAAGGAGCTGTGGGCGCCGCTCGCGACGGGGCTCCGCCAAGCCGAGCAGGGCGACGGCAGCCTCCTGCTGCAGATCGCGGATGTGCTCTCCGGCCGGCATCCCGACGGCACCTGGGACAACCTGTGGGAGGCGAACTCAGCGGTCAACTGCCTCGACGACCCACAGCGCGACTCGCTCCAGCAAGTCGAGGCGCTCGCCACCGACCTCACCAGCGTGTCGCCGAGGTTCGGCCCGATCATCGGGTGGATGAACCTGCAGTGCACCCATTGGCCGGTCCCGGCGAACCCCATTCCCCTCGCAGTCGCGGAGGGCGCACCGCCGATCGTCGTCGTGGGCACGACCCGCGATCCGGCGACGCCGTACGTGTGGGCCGAGCACATGGCGAACACGCTCGCGACCGGTGTGCTCGTGACCCGCGACGGCGATGGTCACGGCGGCTACATCGACAGCCCGTGCGTCGCCCAGATGGTCAACCAGTACCTCGTCGACCTGACGGTGCCGCCCGAGAAGGCGTTCTGCGCGAGCTGATCCCCCCGAGCTGAGAGTTAGGCCTTGGCCGTCGCCGCGGCCGCCTGCTCGGGCGTCAGCCCCGCGTCCTTGAGCTTGGTCGTCGGCGTCTGATTCGACGGCATGTTGTAGGGCTGCGTGTCGATCTCGTCGAGCTCGATCGCGCCCGACAGCACGCCGCGCTTCCACTCCTGATGCTCGCCCTCGCGCTCGTGGAACTCCGGCATGATCTCGCGTGCGAACAGCTCGAGGCTCTCGCAGATGTCGGAGTGCTCGTTCTTCCCCGCCTGGTTGAGCAGGATCACCTGGTCGACGTTCGACTCCTCGAACTGACGAAGCCGGCGGCGCACTGTGTCGACCGAGCCGATCAGCCCGTGGCCCGCGACCGCCGCTTGCCCCTTGGGCGTCTCCTTCCAGTCGAGGTACTCCTGCCACAGGTCCACGGTGCCCGGCTCGACCGGACCGTGCGTGTTGTAGAAGACCAACGCGAACTGGAAGAACGTCCACCCCTCGGCGCGTCGCTGCGCCTCCTCGTCGGTGTCAGCGACCATGAAGCCGGACACGACCGCGATGTTCGGGTTGGTCGCGTAGTCGCACAGCTTCTCGAGCCGCTTCGTGTACGAGTTGTAGTAGGCGTTCACCCACGCGCGCGCGGCCTCGGCGGACACGAACTGGAAGCCGAGAGCACCCATCCCGCGCCGTCCGGCCATCTCGATCGTGTCGAGCTGGCTGCACGCCACCCACAGCGGGGGATGCGGCTTCTGCAATGGCTTCGGCACGACGTTGCGCATGGGGAAGTCGAACCACTCGCCGTGATACTCCCAGCCCTCCTCGGTGAACATCGGCAGCACGCACCGCACCGCGTCTTCCCACACCGAGCGCTTGTCGCGGAACCGGCGATCGAACGGATGCAGCTCGGTGACCGAGCTCGCCTCGCCGATGCCCATCTCGACGCGCCCTTTGCTCACGAGGTCGAGCGTCGAGACGCGCTCGGCGACACGCGCGGGATGGTTCGTTGTCAGCTGGATGATGCCGTGACCGAGGCGGATGTTCTTCGTCCGCTGGCTCGCGGCCGCAAGGAAGACCTCCGGCGCAGACGAGTGCGAGTACTCCTCGAGGAAGTGGTGCTCGACCTCCCACGCGTAGTCGAAGCCGAGCTTGTCGGCGAGCTCGATCTGGTCGAGCGCGTTCTGGACCAGCTGATACTCGGACTCGGCCTCCCACGGTCGCGGGAGCTGCAGCTCGTAGAAGATGCCGAACTTCACGGAGGACCTCCCCCAGGTCGACGGGCACCTGAGCGTACCCTTGCGCGGTGGCGCCCCTGCCCTACGCCTCCCGCAGCTTCTGGCTCGACACCGTTCCCGGCTCGCTCGAGCCTCGCCCCCCGTTGCCTGGCGACGTGCAATGCGACGTCGCGATCGTCGGTGCGGGGTACACGGGGCTCTGGACTGCGTACTACCTCCAGCGGGCGGATCCGTCGCTGCGCATCGTGATCCTCGAAGCCGAGATTGCCGGCTTCGGTGCCTCGGGGCGCAACGGTGGATGGTGTTCGGCTCTCTTCGCCGTCGAGCCGGCCCGCACGGCCCGCGAGCACGGACGACCCGCCGCGATCGCGATGCAGCGAGCCATGTTCGACACGGTCGACGAGGTCGGCAAGGTGAGTGCCGACGAAGGGATCGACTGCCACTTCGTCAAGGGCGGCACCACGCACTTCGCGACGAACCCCGCTCACATCGCACGGCTCCGGGCAACGGTCGACGAGTCCCACGCACTCGGCTTCACCGAGGACGACGACCGGTGGCTCGACGCCGAGGCGGCCGCCGCGCGCGTTGCCGTGTCCGGCGCACTCGGCGCCGCGCACACGCCACACTGCGCCGCGATCCACCCAGCCCGACTCGCTCGTGGCCTCGCCGAAGTGGTAGAGCGCAACGGCGTCGCTCTCTACGAGCAGACACGGGTGCAGGCGATCGAGGGGCACTCTGCCCGCACTGTCCACGGCACCGTCACGGCCGACGTCGTCGTCCGCGCGACCGAGGCCTGGACCGCCGAGCTCCCCGGTCTCCGTCGCGCGGTCGCCCCTGTCTACTCGTTGATGCTCGCGACCGAGCCCCTACCGGCGGATGTGTGGGATGAGATCGGTTGGACCGGCCGCGAGACGATCTCCGACGGCCGCCACATGATCATCTACGGGCAGCGCACCGCCGACGACCGGATCGCGTTCGGCGGCCGCGGAGCGCCGTACCACTTCGGATCCGCGATCAGATCCGAGTACGACCGCGTGGAGTCGGTGTTCGTCGACCTGCGCCGCGTCCTCGCCGACCTCGTGCCCGCGACCCGCGACGCGCGCATCACCCACACCTGGGGAGGGCCGCTCGGCATCCCGCGCGACTGGTATCCGTCCTGTGGCTACGACCGGGGCGCGGGCAGCGCGTGGGCGGGCGGGTACGTGGGCGACGGCGTCGCGACGACGAACCTCGCGGGACGGACGCTGTCCGATCTGATCACGGGCGCCGACACGTCGATCGTGCACCTCCCGTGGGTGCACCACGCCTCACCCGACTGGGAACCGGAGCCGTTCCGGTGGCTCGGGCACCGCGCCCTCACGGGGCTCGCGCGCAGCTCGGACAGAGTCGAGGCCCGCACCGGACGCCCGGCCCGCCGCATCGAGCTCCTGGGGAGAGTGCTCGGGGGTTAGCTCGCGGCGACAGAGTGGGCGGCAGCGGCGCGGGTGATCGCGTGCTGTGTCACCTCGAGCAACGCGATCTTCACCGACTGACGGGTCCGCGCGTCGCAAAGCACGATCGGCACGTCGGGGCGTACGTCGAGTGCCTCGCGCACGTCGTCGATCTTGTGCTCGACCACGCCGTCGAAGCAGTTGACGGCGACGATGAACGGCAGGTCGCGGCTCTCGAAGTAGTCGACCGCAGGGAAGCACTCGTCGAGCCGGCGCGTGTCGACGAGGACGACGCCGCCGATCGCGCCGCGCACGAGCTCGTCCCACATGAAGAAGAAGCGATCCTGTCCGGGCGTGCCGAAGAGGTAGAGGATCAGATCGCTGCCGAGCGTGATGCGGCCGAAGTCGAGCGCAACCGTCGTCGTGGTCTTGCCCGCCTGACGCTTCGAGTTGTCGTCGACGCCGACGCTGACGGTCGTCATCGCGGCCTCGGTCGAGAGGGGAACGATCTCGGAGATGGCGGCCACGAACGTCGTCTTGCCGGCACCGAAGCCGCCGGCGATGACGATCTTCACCGGAGTGGGCGCGTGCCCCGCCGACCGATCAGAGGGCACGAAGGCCATTGAGCACCCTTTCCAGGAGATTGAGGTCATTCGGGGCTTGCTCGTTCCCGCTTGCGCCGCTCATCTCGACCAAGCCCTCGGCGGCCATGTCGCCAACCAGGACTCTCGCCACCCCGAGCGGCACCTTCAGGTGAGCCGAGACCTCGGCCACCGACATCGGCGAAGCGCACAGCTCCGCGATCGCCCTGTGCTCCCACGCGAGCCCCATCGCCCGTTGCCGACCCTCGTCGGTCACGATGACGAGCGCCTCGAGCGGGATCTCCGCACCCGACGAGCGCGTGCGCCCGCCGGTCATCGCGTATGGCCGTACCAGCCGGCCCGGCCCGTCCTCGCCGAGCTCTTGCGCTCGCACGTTGGACATCGCCGAGGGCGTCGACATCGCTGCGGGCGTCGACATCGCTGCGGGCGTCGCCACACTCGGCGCCGCGGGCGTCGGCAGGGCGGCCGGCTCCTCGGCGGGGTGCGCGTACGCCGCGAGGGCCTCGCTCACGACGTCGGACGGAACCGGCTCGGGCTGCTCCGCGCCGTTCCCGGCCTCGGCCTCGACGGCGTCCTTGGGCTGGGCTTGGCCGGCTGCATCGCGATCCCACAGCTCGTCGTGTGACGGCGAACGCGGGATGTCGAGGGGCAACGCGGCACGCACAGTGCTGCCACGCTCGCCACGCGGAGGGGCGTCGCCGTCCCCCGCCAGGTCGGCCAATACCCGGTCGTTCACGCCGGAAGAGCCGCCTGGAGCTCAGCCCGGAGTGCCGGAGTGAGGACGGGTCCGGCACGCTCGACGAGCACCGCCATCTCGTAGCCGACGAGGCCGACATCGCAGCCGGCCTGCGCGACCACCGCGAGGCAGGACCCGTCGCTGATGCCGGTCACGAACAGGAACGCTCGCTCCATCTCGATGATGATCTCGTGCACCGCGCCGCCACCAAAGGGGCCGGCGACGCCGTTGGCGAGACCGATGAGACCCGAGGCGACAGCGGCGAAGCGGTCGGCTGCTTCACGATCGAGACCTTCGGACACCGCCATCGGCAGGCCGTCGGAGGACACCACGATCGCATGCGCGACGCCGGGAACCCGCTGCACGAAGCTCGAGACGAGCCAGCTGATGTTGCGGGCATCGGGGCTGAGGCCCGTCATGACTGCTCTCCGTTCTCAGCGCCGTTCGCTGAACCATTTGTGCGGGACTTGAGTGCGTCGCTCAGGCGACCTTGGGTGAGGCCGCTGCGATAGCTCGAGAGCAAGGAGCGGATCTCTTCTGGCGAACGACTCGATGCCCGAGCCGACGATTGGTCGGCGTTGCCGAACGCTGAGGTCGTCGAGAACGACCGCGCTCCACTCGCGTTGCGGCGAGGCAGGGGCGAAGGTGCGGGCATGTCGAGCGGGCTGGACAGAAGATCGGAAGTCGGCAGCTCGCCGTTCGCCGGCTTGTCAGCCGCACGGCGCCTGGGCAAGCCGCTCGACGTCACCGGCGACTCGTCGTCGGTGATGCCCGCGAGCTCGGCGTCGATCGTCGGTCGGTCCGAGATCGCCTCGGCAAGCGTCGCCGCCGCCGCAACGGTGGCCGCGGGCATGTCGGGGGCCTTGGCCACCGGCACTGCGGGGGTGGAGGGGGGAGCGTCCGACCAGGGGCCGGAGATCGTCTGGCCGTCGTCCCAGCCGCTCGCAACCGTCTGGCGATCGGACTCGACGCCCTGCTCGGGGCTGATCTCGATGAGCCGCTCCCACACCGCGTCGGGCTCTTCCTCGGCCCGCGTCCATGCCGGTGCCTTGCCGGCAGTGGCGACGAGCGGGCCCACGGGGGGCTGCGGGTCGAGCGTGGCGATCAGCGAGAGCGATGTCGCCTCGGTCGGGTCGGGCGTGAAGCCGTCGCCCGACGCAGGAGTCGTGAGCAGCGATTGCGGAACCTCGACGAGGGCAGTGAGACCGCCGACCGCCGCGCTCGTGAGCTCCACGGTGACGCCGTAGCGCTTGGCGAGCCGGCCGACGACGATGAAGCCGAGCGAACGGGACAGGGTGAGTCCGGTGACCGGAGGATGTGCGAGGAGCTGGTTGGACTCCGCGAGCTGCTGGGCGGTCATGCCGATGCCGAGGTCCGACACCGAGAGCAGATAGCCGCCACCCTTGCGGCGGCCGATGACCTCGACCCGCGTGCCCGGTGCGGAGAACTGCGTCGCGTTGTCGAGCAGCTCGGAGAGAAGGTGCGCGACGTCGGCCGCGGCGTTCCCCAACACGTACACATCGTCGAGCGCTGCGACGTGGACTCGTGAGTAGTCCTCGACCTCGCCGACCGCGGCACGCACCACGTCGCCGAGAGCGACGGGCTTGCCCCAACGGCGGGGGGCCTCGATGCCGGCCAGGACGAGCAGCGACTCAGCGTTGCGACGCATGCGGGTCGCGAGGTGGTCGAGCTTGAAGAGGTTCTCGAGTGCGTCGGGATCGGTCTCGGCAGCCTCGAGCTGATCGAGGAAGCCGATCTGACGGTCGAGGAGGCTCTGGTTGCGGCGGGCAAGGTTGACGAACAGCTCGCCGATGCCCTTGCGCAGCAGGTTCGACTGCTCGATGGCGACGTCGACCGCAGTCTGCTGGATGGAGGCGAACGCCTCGGCCAGGTCACCGACCTCGTCTCGCGAGGTGCGCTCGACAGGGGTGATCGCCGGGACGGCGACCGAGCCGTCCTCGCTCGGGTTGCGCAGCGCCTCGACGAGGCTGGGAAGCTGCTCGTCGGCGACCTCGTGTGCGGCAACGGCGAGACGGCGCAGCGGCCGGGTGATGGCCCGTCCGAGGAAGGCGGCCGACGCAATCGCGAACGCCGCGGCCGACAGCGCGAGGAGCGCGTAGGCGATGACGTCACGTTGAGCGTCGGACTTCTGCTGGCTCGCCTGGGCGAGCAAGCCGTTCTCGACATCGGTTTCGATGCTCCGGCCGAGCGTGAGCGTCGTGATCGTGTCGGCTTGCCAGTCGGTCGCGTCGAGCGTGATCGGGGCGCCCACACCGGCGGTGATGACCTCCGCGACACCGTCCTCGGTCGCGGAGACCGCGGGACCCGACACGGTGCGGCGGTAGCGCTCCTTTTGCTCCGGCGTCGCGAGCGACAGGAACACACCGAGCTGCGTCTGATGATCGAGCTGCGTGCGCACCAGCTGGCTGTAGTGCTGATCGGTGAGCACTGCACCACCGAGGCTCTCGGTGATGAGAGAGAACGAGTCGCTGTTGAACTGCTTCGCCTTCGACCCAGCGACGTAAGAGCTGAACGCGCCAGCAAGGGAGTCGTCCGGGCTTTCGTCTGCGATCAACGAGTTCAGGTCGAGCAGCTGGCTTCCTGAAAGCGCATACAGAGCGATCGGGTCGGAACCGTTCTGCGCGAGCTGATCGACCGACGGACGGATCATCTGGTACCCGAGCATGCGGTCGGCCGTGAGCGTCAGCTTCGTGCTGAAGTCATCGCTGAATGCCGACGCGTCGAACCCGACGAGGGACTCGTGCAGCGTCGTCATCGACGCATCGGTCTTGACGCGCTGATCCTTCAGCTCGTTCGCACCCTGCAGACCACCGGTCGTGATGAACCATCCCGACCAGTTGGCCTCGAGCTGGAGGTCGTTGGCCGCAGCAGTCACCTTCGACGCAAGCAAGGTGAGATCGGCCGCCTGCTCCGCTTCGTTCGCGTCATTGTTGCGCTGAGACACGCCAAGCCCGGCAAGACCGAGCAGGGCGGCCAGCGGCACCGCCAAGATGGCAACGAGCTTCCAACGAACCTTCATCGGATGTGATCACCCCGTCGTGCGGTAGGCAACGGTGACCTATCGACCTGGCACGGGGCACTCTTAAGGCGCCGGATTGAGGAAAAACGGGTAACCCTCCGTCAATTGCGGCCGATCTAGTCAGGGCATGACGACGGCGACGAGCGCTGCGCTCCGGGGCACCCTGGAGGACTTCGGCGCAGAAGAGATCCTCCAATTCCTCGCGGGGACGAAGAAGACCGGCGCGCTCGTCCTCAGCGGCGACTGCTCCGGCACTGTCTGGTTCGCCGACGGCGAGGTCTACGGCGCTGACGCGACGACGAGCCTGCCGTTGCGCGAGGCAGTCGTCGCCGCTGGCCTCGCCACCGAGGAGCAGTGGGATCGCGCCCGGGCGGACGCTTCCAACGGCGTGCCGCTGTCCAACGCGCTCGCGTCGCACGCGTCACTCGATCAGAACGACCTCGATCGCCTGATCGAGTCGCGAATCGTCGACACGGTCTTCGAGCTCATCGTGACATCGGCGGCGGACTTCGAGTTCCGCGGCGACGAACACCACCCGCTCGTCGGCGGTCGCAACCACACGGTCGACGATCTGCTCGCGGCGAGCCGCGTGCGACTCGATCGGTGGCGCGAGGTCGCAACTGTGCTCCCCTCGATCGCGGCGGTCGTCACGATCGCTGCCGACGTCCCCTCGGACGCACCCGATCTCGTGCTCTCCCCGGGAGACTGGCGGATCGTCGCTCACCTCGACGGCAAGCGGTCGATCGCCGACATCACGCGGCTGCTCGGTGCGAGTGCGTTCGACGTGTGCGCCACGCTGCACCGCTTGGTCATCGCGGGCGCGGCACGAGTCGTCTCCTAGGGCGACTCTCAGGGAGTCGACGGCTGCTGATCGGGCGGTACTGACGGAGCCAAGAGCACCGTCGTCGGAACCGTGGGCACCGTCTCGGGCGGCAGCGTCGGGATCGTCGGTGCGAGCGTCGTGGTCGGAGCAACGGTCGTCTCGGCGACGACGGTCGTCGTGGTCGTCGTCGTGGTCACCCCCGGGCCGGTGCCGTCACAGTTGACGCCCTCACTCGGGCGGTAGCGAGCCCGTACGACATCGACCTTCTTCGTTCCATCGAGGTACACGCGCGTGCGTTGCGTGACGACCGACGTGCACACCCCGCTCGGCGCGGTCGTCTGGTTCGTCTGGTCGACGTTGTCGAAGTACCTCGTGGAGAAGAGCGTCACGGTGAGGCTCGAGTTCGTGTACGACGGCCAGATCAAGATCCCGTAGGGCGTGGTGTTGCGGATCTGCAGATCGGGCCCCGGCCACCCCAGTGTCGCCTCGCGGCCGTACGGGTAGCGGGAGATGTAAAGGCTGTGGCTCTGGTACTGCACGAAGTCGAGCCCCGCGAAGAACGAGGCGTTGAAGAGCGTCGTCGCGAACTGCGAGACGCCACCGCCCACTTGATCCTCGTGGAGTCCTTCCGCGATCGCGGGCGCGAACACGAACCCCTTCTCCTCGGTGCGCTCCCCCACGAGCTGGTTGATCGAGAAGACCTCACCCGGGCGGATGATCGTGCCCCGCACGAGGTCCGCCATCCGGTGGATGTTGGTCACTCGCGCTTCGCCGGCCTTGTGGCGGGTGGTGAAGTTCGAGACCACCTCTTTGATGCCGAGCGCGTTCAGCTGGTCGGTCGACATCGTCGGTGGCACCTCTTCCAAGGGGAGGTCGACGGCGCCACTCGGGCGAGCGTGCAGCGCCTGGAACAGCACGTCGGGTGCCGAGGGCGCGCAGCACTTCGAGCCGGGATGGCCCGGCGCGGGCGTGGGCACTCCGTTGACGATCGTGATCGACGCGTCCTGCGGCGCGGTGGCCGCGGTGGCGAGCGCCTTCGCGAGCGTGTCGCTCGTCGTCGTCGGATCGAGCCCGACAGCCAGCCCGTCCGCGCTGACGGTGCCGACCAGCAACGAACGCAGGGTCGGCACGTCGAGCGCAGCGACGACCTCGCCCGCCTTCACCTCGATCGGTTCGGACGTCAGGTCATTGGCCTCGTCGACGAGCTTCTGTGCATCGTCGACGGAATACTTCGGCTGCAGGGTGTGGCTGGGGACGTCGACGTGAACCGGTCCTGTCGAGAACGTGACCCCGTGCAGCCCCGCGACGACATCGGCGGTCTCGATGCCGAGGCCGGGATGGCCGGCAACCGCAGTGAGCTTGCCCCCCGCGAGGGCGAACGAGGGCTCGACCGGTCCACCCGTCTTCCCGGCGAGAAGCTGGTCGACCGTTGTCGTCGCGACCGCGTCATCCACGACGACCGCGGGCTCGACGTCCGAGTCGGAGACGTACGACCAGATCCATCGAAAAAAGCGCGCAACGGGAAACCCGTCCTCGCCGTGATCCATCACCGCGGCGACAGTCGCCCCCTCGTCGACGGACATCCCGAGAGCCCCCGCAGTGGAGGTGACGGTGACGTCACCAGCAGTGATCGTGACGGGAACCACGGCGTATTCCGATGCGAGGGAGCCGACGACGGTCGTGACGTCGGCGCGCGTGTCTCCCCCAACGGGCTGACCTGCCACGTTGAGGTTCTCAGGGGCGCGATCCCCACGGGCGCTCGTCGAGGCGATCCAGCCCGCGATGGGAGCCACCGCAACTACGACCGCGCACAGCACCAACGCGGCGCGTCGCGACAGGCGCACCGAAGGCACCCGTCGATTCTTCCATGGCCACTCCCCGGTTCTGTAGGCGGGGCCGGTATCGTCGCCGCCCGTGTCGAACCCCGAAGGCGTCGATCGCGCCAACGTCAGCGCATGGCTCACCCAGAACGTCGAAGGGCTCCGCGCCCCGTTCGCGTTCACCCTCGTCGCGGGCGGCCGCTCGAACCTGACGTTCAAGGTCGACGATGCCGATGGGAGATCGGTCGTGCTCCGGCGGCCACCGCTCAGCTCGGTGCTCGCCACGGCGCACGACGTCGGCCGTGAGCACAAGATCATCAGCGCACTCGGCCCGACGGCAGTGCCCGTGCCCGACGCACTCGGGCGGTGCGACGACCCGGATGTGAACGGCTCACCCTTCTATGTCATGTCCTTCGTCGACGGGATCATCGTCCGCGACGCGACTGCTGGTCGCGAGCTCACGTCGCCCGCGACGCGCGCCGTCATGGGTGAGTCGCTCGTCGACGTGCTCGCCGAGCTGCACCACATCGATCCCGACGACGTCGGCCTCGGTGACCTCGGCCGAAAGGAGGGCTACATCGAGCGCCAGCTCAAACGGTGGTCGACGCAGTTCGACAACTCCACCACGCGGGACCTTCCCGTCGTGAAGGACGTGCACCGCCGTTTGGCAGAGGCGGTGCCCGTGCAAGGGCCGGCCGCGATCGCGCACGGCGACTACCGGCTCGACAACTGCATCTGCGCGCCCGAGGGTCCCCTCGCGGCAGTGCTCGACTGGGAGCTCTGCACGCTCGGCGATGCCCTCGCCGATCTCGGGATGCTCGTGATCACGTGGGCGCAAGAAGGCGACACCCGCACCGCTCGGCCCGACGCCGCGACCCAGCTTCCGGGATTCCCGAGCCGTGACGAGGTCGTCGCCCGGTACGCCGAACGCACGGGCCGCGACGTCAGCGACCTTCCCTACTACTGCGCGTTCCAGTACTGGCGGCTCGCGTGCATCTCAGAAGGCGTGTACGCGCGCTACGCCGCCGGCGCGATGGGCGATCAGCGCGACGTCGACGTCGAAGCGCTCTCACAAGGCACGCCGCGGCTCGCCGCGCTGGCTGCCGAAGAGCTCGACAACCGCTAGACCCTCGTCGCCGATCTCCGCTCTGCTTCGATCAGCGCCGCTCGCTTCGCTCGACAATCGGTTCTTCGCGCAGCCGGCGGCGCACTGCGCCGCCCCATCAGCCGAACGCGCCGCGCTCGGCTCCGAGCGCGACCGCCTGCACCACGTCCACCACGATCGGGCCGTCGCGCTCGACCCGGAGCCACGCCCGCTGCCCGTCGGCGAGCTTGCGGTTCCGCTCTCCGTCGAACGCCAGCACGCCCGGTCCGGTCCACTCGACGATCTCACCAAGGCCGAGCTTGGTCGCTCGCGCGACCGACACCGTCTCGAACGCACCCGGTGCGAGGGGCACAACGAGGTCACGTCCCGCGCCGAACTCGATCGAGACCGGGCCGGGATCTCGGGGATGGAGCAGGCCGGCGAGCCCGCACATCCCGAGCGAGCTCGAGCTCGCACGTGCGACGACCGCGCTGGCGAGTCGCTCGGGCTCGAACAGCAACATCGATCCGACGAGACCACCGGCGAGCAGCACGGCGTCGACGACCGCGACGTCGGTGCCCTCACCTTCGAGCTCGAGGTGCACCACGGGCACGGGCGCGCCGACCTCGTCCAGCGACACCGCGCCCGTCGCGAGCAGCCCCGCCGCCGCACCGGCCAGGGTCGGCTCGACGTTGATCGGGAACGCGTTGTTCGTGCCCGTGGAGATGGGGATGACCGGGATCGACGGCCACCCGAGCGCAGCCGCACGGTTCGTGCCATCCCCTCCGTGGACCACGACGACCGCGCAGCCGGCTTCGCCCATCGCGCGAGCAGCCGCGATCGTGTCGCGCGCGTCGTGATGGCGAGGCGTGACCAGCTCCTCCACGAGGTGCCCGAGCTCGACGCCCTCCGCGGCGCGCCGGGCGATCCGCGGCGCGTCACTGAGCACGACGACACGATCCGCGCCACACCGCGCGGCGCCGATCAGCACGCGGCGGACGGCAGTGACCTTGTCGTTCAGCGTCGACGTGGCGGCGTTGGCCACGAGCCTGCGGATGTCACGGCCCGACGCCGGGTTCGCGATGAGGCCGATCGGTGCGGGCACGGGCGCCGACCCTACCGAACGCCGCCCTAAGGTCCGGGCGTGCTCTGTGCCGTCGGCGACCTCGTCGAGGACATCGTGGTCTGGCTCGCCGGAGCGCCCGGAGAAGGGACCGACACTGAGGCCCGGGTCTTCCGCAGGCGCGGCGGAAGTGCGGCGAATGTGGCCGCGCTCTGCGCGGCGAGCGGCACTCCCGCCCGCTTCGTCGGACACGTCGGCGCCGACGACCTGGGCGATCGGCTGCTCGCCACTCTCTCGGCGTCCGGTGTCGACGTGCGTGTGCGGCGGGGCGGCCGCACCGGGACGATCGTCGTGCTCGTCGCCCCGGGCGGTGAACGCACGATGCTCACCGACCGCGGCGCCGCTCGCGACCTCGCGCCGATCGACGCCGCCTGGCTCGACGGCGTCGTAGTGCTACATCTGCCCGCGTACTCCCTGACCGAGGGTGCGCTCGCGGAGACCTCAGCGGCGCTCGTGCATCGTGCGAATGCGGCCGGACTGAAGGTGAGCATCGACGCGTCGTCGGTCGCCGAGCTCGAGCGCTACGGAGCCGCGCGGTTCCTCGACCTCCTCGCCGACCTCCGACCTGACGTGCTGCTGACGAACGACGACGAGCAGCGACTCCTCGGTCTTTGCGATCGCGCGCCGGAAGGCGTGGGACTGCTCGTCGTCCACCGCGGTCGCGGCGCGGCGACCGCCGCCGATGAGACCGGCATCGTGGCGAACGTGGCTCCCCCGAGATCGCACGACGCGGCCGACACGACCGGCGCCGGAGATGCGTTCGCGGCCGGATTCCTGCCCGCGTTTCAGCGGGGGCTGTCCATCGACGACGCCCTCGCCGCGGGGCACGCGTGCGCGGCGCGCACGCTCGACGCTCCGGGCGCGTCGATGGAGAACGAGCGATGAACGCGGTGCTCGTGTCGGCGGAGGTCGCGACCGCGCTCGCCGAGCGGCGGCCCGTGGTCGCGCTCGAGTCGACGATCTTCTCGAACCTCGGGCTCCCGAGCCCCGCGAATGCGGAGGCACTCGAACGCTGCACCACCGCGGTGCGCGACCGCAACGCCGTCCCTGCGATCACGGCCGTGGTCGACGGCGTCGCCCGTGTCGGCCTCGAGCCCGAGGAGCACGACCGGGTGCTCACGGGCTCGGCGAAGGTCGCGGCACGCGATCTCCCGTTCGCGGTCGCACAGAAGTGGCCGTTCGGCGCGACGACGGTGTCGGCAGCCCTCAGCCTCGCCGCCCACGTCGGTGTTGCGGTGTTCGCGACGGGCGGCATCGGCGGTGTGCACCGCGGGGTCGAGAGCTCGGGCGACATCAGCGCCGATCTCGGTGCGCTCGCGGCGCATCCTCTCGTCACGGTCTCCGCCGGGGCCAAGGCGTTTCTGGACCTCGCCCGCACTCTGGAGCACCTCGAGACCGCGGGCGTCCCTGTGATCGGCTACGGCACCGACGACTTCCCCGGCTTCTGGATGCGCTCGACCGGCATCCCGCTTCGTCATCGGGTGGACACCGCTCACGAAGCGGCGGTGATCGCCACCACCGCGTGGGAGCTCGGGTACCAAGGCGGCGTCCTCGTGACCGTCCCCATCCCCGAAGCCGACGCGCTTCCCTCAGATCTGATCGAGCGGGCGATCGCCGGAGCCGAGGAGGCCGCGGCCCGCAACGGCGTGACGGGTCATGCGGTCACGCCCTTTGTGCTCGCACGCGTGGCCGAGGCAACCGAAGGTCGAAGCCTGCCCGCCAACCTCGCGCTCGCTGAGCACAACGCGTGGGTCGCGGCCGAGATCGCCGGCGCGCTGACGGAGCTCGTCTGACCCGCTCGTCTGAGCGACTCGTCAACGACGGCGGCGGAATCCCTTCCAACGGCTGTCCTCGAGCTCGCTGCCGTAGAAGTCGGCCATTGCGTCTTCCGGCTCGAAGTCTTCACGCGGCCCGAGCGGTGACGGGTCGACGATCGCTCTGCGGAGCTCGGCGATGTACGGGTCGTCGTCGTCGAGCAGCAGCTCGGTCGCCGGCACCGCCATCGTCGGAGGACCAGTGTCGTCCCACTCCTCCGCCTCGAGCTCTTCGATGACGATCGCCGGGAACTCCCCCGTGATTTCGTCTTCTGAGAACGCCTCGTCGGCGGCCTCGGCAACCCCGCCGGTCGTTGCGTCGGCGGGCTCTTGGTCTGCGTCGTCGTTCTCGGAGGCCTCGTCCGCGGGCTCCTCGTCGGCAACGGCGTCGACGTCACCGGTCTCCTCGTCGAGGGCGTGGACGGGCGGAGGGGGTGCGGGCGGGGCGGGCGGCGTTCCTCCGCCCATCACCTCGGCGGTCGGCACCGCATCCACCGGCTTGAACTCGGGCACCGGGGCCTCGCGCAGCGCGTCGGGGTCGCTCGTCAGCCGCTGCAGCTCCTCGACGGTCGCGAGCACGCGCTGGCGTTGGATCGCGATGTGCGCTTCGAGGCGACCGGCGTCGGTGCGCAGGTGCTCGCGGAGGGCCTCGAGCGCGCTCACTTCGGTGCGCAGCCGCTGCCGCAGGTCCTCGGCCCCGTCACGAGCGTCGCGCTCGGCGTTCGCGATCATCTCGGCGACCTTCGCCTCGGTCTCGCTCACCTTCGTTGCCGCTTCGGTGTCGGCCTGCTCGCGGGTGCGCAGCGCGTAGGTGTCGGCCTCTCCGCGGGTGCTCGCGGCGTGGCGATCGGCGTCGGACACCGTGGTCGCGGCCTTGCCCTCGGCCTCGGCCATCAGCGCCGCAGCACGCTCCTCGGCCTCGCTCACGGCGGCGTCGGCCGTGCGCTGGGCGAGCACGAGGGTGCGCCGTAGCGCCTCGTCGGCGTCGCCTGCGTCGCGGGCGCGTGCCTCGGCCTTCTCCGCCCGGTCGTTGGCGTCCTTCAGCTTCTGGTCGAGCTCTTGGACTGACCGCGCGACCTGCTCGAGGAAGGCATCGACTTCGTCGGGGTCATACCCCCTGAACCGCTCGCGGAACTCGACGTCGTCGAACACCTTCGGGGTGAGCTCCATGGGGATCACTGTACTGACGACCCTCCTACCCGCCGGGAATCCCGCCCCGGCCCTTCGAGCATCGGCACGAAATGCCCTGGGCTTGACCGTCAGACACAGCAATCACACACAGCCGAGGAGCAGCCCCTTCACGACGATCTGCAGGACGAGCAGGACGATGATCGGCGACAGGTCGAGGCCCATCCCCCCGACCGCGATCATGGGCATCAGGCGCCGCACCGGCCCGAGGACCGGCTCGGTCAGGCCGTAGAAGACGTCACCGATCGTGCCGAGGACCCCGGTCGAGCGCGGGAACCACGAGAGGATGATCCTCCCGAATATCACGAAGATGTAGACGTTGACGATCGTGCAGAGGATGTTCACGGAGGGCCCCGAGAGTCAGTCCCGAAGCCCGTGCTCCTGGATGCGCTGCCTCTCCTCTGCCGAGACCTCGACGTCGTGAGGCGTGAGCAAGTACACGTGCGTCGCGACCTTGTCCATCTTCCCGCCGAGTCCGTAGCAGAGCCCGCTCGCGAAGTCGATGAGGCGACGCTCGAGCTCGCGGTCGGCGCTCTGGAGGTTGATGATGACCGGCTGGCCGTCCTTGAAGCGGTCGGCGACCTCTTGGGCCTGCTTGAAGGATCCGGGGATCACCACGTACGGCTTGGCCGGCGGCTGCGCAGCCACGAGGTTCACCGCGGACTGCGAGCTGCGGGGGCGGATCGTGACGGCAGGGGCCTCGGTGGTCTCGCGGGTCATGGTGCGGACAGTGCCAGAGGGTGAGGGCTCGGGCCCTGCAGCTCGACCTGACGTCGAGCGGGGCGCGCCGGCGGGCGCGGGGACGTCGGCGGCGTGCTCTTCGAACTCTTCGTATTCGTCGTCCGGGCCGAGGCCCAGATAGAGCATCGCTCGTCGCCACATCGAAGCCATGATCGCCTCCTCGGATGCCAGGTTACTTGCGCCCGCCGGGCGACACGGGACGCCGCCCGAACAACGCCGTGCCCACGCGGACCATCGTCGAGCCTTCGTGCAGCGCGATGTCGAGGTCGTCTGACATCCCCATCGAGCGCTCGCGCAGTTCGAGGCCGTCGGCGAGAGTCGTCAAACGTCGGAACGCGTTGCGGCTCTCGTCGGCCGACGCGGCGGGGCCGACGCACATGAGCCCGCGCACGACCAAGCCCAGCTCGCGGCAGCGCGCGACGAGTCGCTCGGTCTCGTCGGGCGCGCATCCGCCCTTCTGCGCCTCGCCCGACGTGTTCACTTGCACGAGCACCGCGGCTTCGGGCGCGTGCTTCGCGATCTGCTCCGCCAGCTCGACCCGGTCCACCGACTGCCACAACGCGACGTCCGAGGCGATCAGTCGCACCTTGTTCGTCTGCAGACGGCCGATGAAGTGCCACCGCACGGCCGCTCGCTGCGGCTCGTCGAGCTCGTCGGCCTTCGCCCGCAGGTCCTGGGCGTAGTTCTCACCCAGCTCGACCAGCCCCGCACCCAACGCGCCGCGGACGATGTCGATGCCGAACCCCTTGGTGACCGCGACAAGCGTGACGGTCTCGGGGTCGCGACCGGCCTTCGCGATGCGGTCGCGGAGCCGATCGACGCGTTCGGCGAGCGTGTCGGTCATTGCTCGGCGAGCCAGACGACCATCGCCTGCCGCTCGCGATCGCCGCGTGCTCGGTGCGACCAGTAGCCGGCCGTGTGCGCAGTGCACGCGGCCCACGGTGACGGCACGAGCTCGACACCGCACGCGTGGAGCTGATCTTCGATACCGGCGACGAGATCGAGTGCGGGCATGCCGATGTTGGTCCGCGACCGCACCCGCTCGCCGGCCGCGGCTGCAGCGGCGTCGAGGTCGGCCGCGCCGAACTCGTAGCACTCCGCGTGGATGCACGGTCCGACGACGCCGCGGAGCTCGCGGCTACCCATCGCGTCGACCGTTGCGCGGATCGTACCGGCGACGAGACCGCGCCAACCGACGTGTGCGATGCCGACCGTGCCGTCGGAGCCGACGAGCGCGACCGGCGCGCAGTCGGCGACCTGGACCGCGAGCACGGCAGCCGGAGTCGCGGTCACAGCCGCGTCCGCTTCGACGCCGGCGCTCTCGCCGGGCTCGGTGACCCGGACGACGGTCGCGCCATGCACCTGGTGCATCCATGTCCAGGGAAGGTCGACGACCTTTCGCCGCCGGGCCTCGAGGCCCGGCTGGGGTGAGCTGATCGCCAGGTCACCATCGGCGACCGAGGTTGCGACGATGTGGGCCGTGCGGGCTCCCGCCTTGAGCTCGAGGACGGGGGCCGCCACCTACTTCAGGAACGAGGGGACGTCGAAGTCGTCGTCACTCCCCATCAAGTCGTCGTCCGCGGGGAAGAGATCGCCGTCTTCGGACGCCGAGAGCCGCTCGGTGCGGACGCGCTCACGCTGCCCGTCCCATCGCTCGAACCCGGCCGCGATGACCGTGACACGAACCTCGTCGCCCATCTCGTCGTCGATCACCGCGCCGAAGATGATGTTCGCGTCGGGGTGAGCAACACCATGGATCACCTCGGCCGCCGCGTTGACCTCGAACAGGCCGAGGTCGCTGCCGCCGGAGATGTTCAGCAGGATGCCGCGCGCGCCGTCGATCGCTGCCTCGAGCAGCGGGCTCGAGATGGCACTGCGCGCCGCCACGAGCGCGCGGTCGTCGCCGCTCGCGTAGCCGATGCCCATCAGCGCCGACCCGGCGTTGGTCATGATCATCTTCACGTCCGCGAAGTCGGTGTTGATGAGGCCCGGCGTGGTGATGAGGTCGGTGATGCCCTGCACACCTTGCAGCAGCACCTCGTCGGCCATCTTGAACGCGTTGAGCACCGAGGTCTTCTCGTTCGACACGGTGAGCAACCGGTCGTTCGGGATGACGATGAGGGTGTCGACCTTCTCCTTCAGGCGGGTGATGCCCTGGTCGGCTTGCACCGACCGGCGCCGCCCCTCGAACGCGAACGGGCGGGTCACGACACCGATCGTCAGCGCGCCGATCTGCTTGGCGATCTCGGCGATGACCGGAGCGCCGCCGGTGCCGGTGCCGCCGCCCTTGCCGGCGGTGATGAACACCATGTCCGCGCCCTTGAGCGTCTCCTCGATCTCCTCGGCGTGGCCCTCGGCGGCCGCTCGGCCCACGTCGGGATCGCTGCCCGCACCCAGGCCCCGCGTGAGATCTCGACCGATGTCGAGCTTCACGTCGGCGTCGCTCATGAGCAATGCCTGCGCGTCCGTGTTGACCGCGATGAACTCGACGCCCTTCAGACCCGCGTCGATCATCCGGTTGACGGCGTTGACGCCGCCGCCGCCGACACCGACGACCTTGATCACCGCCAAGTAGTTCTGGGGGGAGCCGGCCATGAAAGGAACCTCCGAGTGACTGGGATCCGGTGACTCTAAACCTCCACTAAAGGTCTAGAGTTATGTCAACCTCTCGTTGTGCTTGACGTTGTACAGGGAAGCGGGCGCGCAGGTCAAGCATCGTCATCAGACCGATACATGCGCGATTCACGTCGGCGAGAGCACCGGAGCCTCTGGTGCGCGCACGTCGAGCACGCCAACGGTGGCGTCGGGCCCCAGCTTGTCGAGCACTGCGACTGCTGCGAGGTACTTCGCGGGCAGGTCGGTCGGTGGCCCGAGTCGAATGGTGCCCGCAGGCGCGAGCTGGAGGTCGATCGTGCCGTCCTCGGCCCAGACGACTGCGCCGACGCGCGCCTTCAGCGGCACCGGCAGCATCGAGGTCGCGTCGATCGCGGCGAGCTCTTGCTCGCCCACCGCTTGCCCCACTGCCACGGGCGGAGCTGGCCCGCTCATCGCGATGACACCCGGAGGCGGCGCGGGCACGTCGCCGAGCGCATGGCCTTCGACGTCGAGCATGCGCCAACCGCCCCCGTCGACCGGAGTCGCCACGACGGGCACCCGTTCGACCACATCGATTCGGACGGTGCCCGGCAAGTCGCGGCGCACCGACGCGGAAGCGACCCACGGCAGCGCCTCGATGCGATGAGCGGCAGCCCTCGTGTCGAGGTAAGCCATCGGCTGGCCCTGCCCGATCGCAGCCGCAGCACGGATGTCTGCCTCGGTCGTGTGAGCAGCGCCGTTGACCACGACGTGATCGACGTCGACGAGCGAGCTGTAGGTCAGCGCCCACAGCAACGCGAGCATCGCGACCACGCCGAGCGCGATGAGCAAGCGGCGGAGCCGGCGCCGCCCCTCCTGGCGGCGCACCTCGATGCGACGCTGGCGGAGCCGCGGGTCCATCGGGGGCCGCGGCGCATCTTCGACGATCGCGGTCATGCGAAACCCACGAGCCGCACCTCGGGCTGCAGTTCCACTCCGTGCCGATCACGGACGCGCACCGCGACCATCTGCATGAGCGTGAGCACGTCGGCGGCCGATCCACCGTCGTCGGCCTGGATGAAGTTGGCGTGCTTCTCCGACACGCGCGCGCTGCCGACACGGAAGCCCTTGAGCCCCGTCTCGTCGATCAGCCGGCCGGCCGAATCTCCGGCCGGGTTCGTGAACACCGACCCCGCGTTCTGACCACCGGGCTGATTCGCCCGACGCCAGCGGACGATGGCCGCGATCTCCTCCTCGGCGTCGGCCGCGTCGCCCTCGCGCAGCGCGAGCTCGGCCCACACGACGAGGTCGGTCAGCCCGATCGACGAGCGGCGATAAGCGAGATCGAGGTCGGTGGCCGACACCACGACATCCTTCCCGCTGTCCAGATCGACGACGCGGACCCTCGCCGTCACCGCCGCCATGTCGCTGCCGTGCCCGCCCGCATTCATGCGTACCGCGCCACCGACCGAGCCCGGAACGCCGACCGCCCACTCGAAGCCCCGTAACCCCGCCGAGGCGGTGGTGCGAGCCACCACGGGGAGGCTCGCCGCTCCCCCGGCCTGCACGGTCGTGCCTTCGATCTCGATCGTCGAGAACTCGTCGCCGAGGATGACGAGCAGACCGTCGAAGCCGGCGTCGGCCACGAGCGTGTTCGACCCGCGTCCGAGCACGACCACCGAGATGCCGGTGTCACGCCGCGCCGTCGAGACGCTCTCGAGGTCGTCGTCGTCGTGCACGACGACCGCGAGCGCGGCCCGGCCGCCGACCCGATAGGTCGTGAGCTCGCCGAACGGCGCATCGCGCGTCGCCCGGTCGCCGAGGATCGCCGCGGCCGCGTCCACCGCCCCACTCATGAGAGGACCTCGACCAGGGCATCCGGCAGGGTCGTGAGGTCTCCGGCTCCCATGGTGAGGCAGAGATCCCCCGGCCGCAGCTCCGCTCCGAGGTAGGTGAGGAGGTCGGCGCGGTGCGGCAGCCACGCGACCCGCTGCAGCGGATGCGCGTCGAGCACGGCGTTCAGGATGAGCTTGCCCGTGATGCCAGGGCGCGGCGCTTCGCCTGCCGAGTAGACGTCGGTGATCGCGAGCACGTCGGCGCCGACGAACGCGTCCGCGAAGTCCTGCCACAGGTTCGCGGTGCGGCTGAAGCGGTGGGGCTGGAAGACGCAGACGACTCGGTTCCAGTTGCCCTCCCGCGCCGCTTCGATCGCAGCCGCGACCTCGCTCGGCAGGTGCGAGTACTCGTCGATGAACGTCACGCCGCCTGCGGACCCGCGCAGCTCGAAGCGTCGAGCCACACCTGCATAGCGACCGAGCGCGCGCACGGCCGCTTCAGGAGTCGCGCCGAGCTCGATCGCCATGGTCATCGCGCCCGCGGCGTTCCGGGCGTTGTGCAGTCCCGGTACCGGCAAGGCGACCGTCCACGCCCGGTCGCTCGGCGCGCGGAGGGTGAATCGCACCCCGCCATGACCGGTCGAGACGTCGACCATGCGGTAGTCGGCCGCTTCGCTCGTCCCGTAGGTGATCGAAAGGTGGTGGCCGGCGAGCTGGTAGGCGAGTCGGTCGTCGGCGCATACGACGCGAGGCCCGGGGGCCTGCTCGACGAACCTCGCAAAGGCGCGCTCCAACGACGCGAACGACCCGTAGTGCTCGAGGTGGTCCGGTTCGACGTTCGTGAGCAGCACCGCGGCGGCGGGCAGCTCGAGGAACGTGCCGTCGCTCTCGTCGGCCTCGACGACCAGCAGGTCACCGCGGCTGTCCCACACCGCGCCGGTGCCGATCTCGTTCAGTTCACCACCGACGATGAACGAGGGGTGCAGGCCCGCCTCCATGAGGACGAGCGACAGCATCGACGACGTCGTCGTCTTGCCGTGCGTCCCGCCGACGGCGACCGCCCGCTTCGTCGCCACGATCGCCGCGAGGATCTCGGCCCGGCTGACGACCCGGATGCCGCGCTCGTGGGCGACACCGACTTCTGGGTTGGACGTCGGGATCGCGGTCGACGCGGCCACGAGGTCGACCTGCCCGACGTTCTCGAGTGCATGGCCGACGGCGACCTCGACACCAAGGGCGCGCAGCCGCTCGAGGGACCCCGACGTCTTGAGGTCGCTGCCCGAGACCCGGTGGCCCATCGTGGCGAGGACGGTCGCGATCGCGCTCATCCCCGCGCCGCCGATGCCCACGATGTGCACCGCGAGCGGCCCGCTCGCCAGGTCGATGCGCTCAGCCACGCGCGTGCTCCTCGACCAAGTCCGCGACCCGCTGGGCGGCGTCGGGCCGGGCGACTTGCTTGCACGCACGCTCCATCGCCTCGCGACGCGCCGGGTCCGCGATCAACGACTCGATCGCCGCCCCGAGCCGTGCTCCCGAGAGGTCGGCGTCGCTGAGCACCTCGGCCGCGCCGACGTCGACGAGGACGCTCGCGTTCGCTGTCTGGTGGTCCTCTGCCGCGCCCGACCAGGGCACGAGCACGCTCGCCACCCCGATCACGGCGACTTCGCTCACGAGCCCGGAGCTCGCGCGGCACACGACCACGTCGGCGGCGGCCATCGCCGTGGGCATGTCCTCCTCGTAGGCGACGACCTCGTAGCGCAGCCCGGTTTCGGGCGGCATCGTTGCGCTTGCCCTGACTGCATCGACGTTGCGCGGACCGACGACGTGACGCAACGCAAGATCGGAACGGTCGGCCCAGAGCCGCACCAGCTCGAGCGTCGCGTCGTTGATCCGCGTCGCTCCCAGCGAGCCACCCGTGACGAGGACAGCCGCGCGCTCGCCCCGTGCCTCTCGGACTCGATCGCGATCGACGGCCATCACCGCGGGACGCAGCGGGTTGCCGGTCACCACTGCGTGCGGCAGTGGGGTTCCCTCGAACGACACGGCCACCACCTTGGCGACGCGCGCCGAGAGGCGGTTCGCGAGGCCGGGTCGCTTGTTCTGCTCCATCACGACGATCGGCACGCGCTGCAGCCACGCCGCGAATGCGCACGGCACGCTCGCGTACCCACCGAGCACGACGACGACGCGCGGATGGAGTCGACGCACCAATCCGAGAGCGCGCGCCGTCGCGACGAACAGCCCCCACAGCGCTCCGATGTTGGCGAGCGTCAGCCGTCGCTGCACGCCGCGTCCTGGCAACAGGAAGAGAGGGTGACCGGTAGGAGGGACGAGCGTCGCCTCGAGCCCGCGCTCGCTGCCGATCCACGTGATCGTCGCCGGGGCGTGGCCGCGCGCGACGAGCTCCCCTGCGAGGGCGAGCCCGGGGTTCACGTGCCCGGCCGTCCCTCCGCCGGCGATGACTGCGAACGTCTCGCTCATCGACCCCGTGTGCGGGCGGGACTCCCCTGCCGGGCGATGTTCAGGAGGAGACCCGTGCCGGCCATCGTCGTGACGAGCGCCGAGCCGCCGAAGGACACGAATGGGAGGGGCAACCCGGTGATCGGCAGCAGGCCCACGACGGCCCCCATGTTCACGAATGCCTGCACGAGCACCCAGACGGTCACTCCTGCGGCCACGAGCATGCCGTAACGGTCGGGAGCGCAGCGGGCCACCTGCAACCCGATGACGCCGAACGCGACGAACAGGCCGACGACGACCAGGCATCCGACGAACCCGAGCTCCTCGCCGATGATGGCGAAGATGAAGTCGGTGTGCGCCTCAGGGAGAAAGCCCCACTTCGCCCGGCTCGCTCCGAGCCCGACCCCCGCGAGACCCCCCGAAGCCACGCCGACGAGCGATTGCAGCGTCTGCCATCCCCGGTTCAGGGGGTCCTCGGAGGGATGGAGGAAGGCGAGCACCCGGGCGCGCCGGTAGGGCGTGCTCATGGTCAGGAACGTCGCGGCTGCGGCCATGACGGCGGTCGCGCCGGCGAGCGGAGCGAGGGGCGTCCCGGCGATGAAGAGGATCCCGATGACGATTGCGACGGTGACGATGGCGGTGCCGAGGTCGGGCTGCAGCATGAGCAGCACACCTGCGCCCCCGAGGACGATGAGCGCGGGGCACAGCGTCGCTCGCACCTCGCCCATGCGATCGGCGCGGCGAGCGAGGAGATCGGCGGTGTAGAGGAGCAAGGCGAGCTTCATGAGCTCGGCCGGCTGCATCCGCCACGATCCGGTGCCGAGCCAGCTGCGGGAGCCGTTGACGGTCAGGCCCACACCGGGAAGCAGCACCAAGACGAGCAGCCCGAAGCCGATGAGCAACCCGAGCGGCGTGAGCTTGCGCCAGAAGTGGTAGTCGATGCGCATCGCGACGAAGAGCGCGATGAAGGCGAGCACCGTCCACATCGCCTGACGGTTGAAGTACAGCCACGACGAGCCGTAGTCGTGGAGCGCGCTCACCGACGACGCGGAGAGCACCATGACGAGCCCGATCAGGTTGAGGACCACGACGACCGCGAGCAGTCCGACGAACCGGCCCGGGACTGCGACCGGCCGCGGGCGCGGACGGCTGCTCGGATGACGCGTCCGGCTCCGCTGCTGGTCGCGCCTCGTCGCGGTCGCGGTGGGCATCAGACACCCACCTGCTCGTGCACGGCGCGGACGAAGTCGTCGCCCCGCTCGGCGTAGCTCCGGTACCAATCGAACGACGCACAGCCCGGCGACAGCAGCACCGCATCGCCGGCCCGAGCCGCACGGCGTGCCGCGGCGACTGCTTCGTCCATCGAGCTGGCCTCGGTGACCGGCACGCGAGATGCGAACGCGGCCGCGACGTCGGCCGCCGACTCTCCGATGGCGACGACCGCGCGCACGTGGCCCGCCGTGGCGGCGAGCGCGCTCAGGTCGAGGCCCTTGTTGCGGCCGCCTGCGATCAGGACGACGTGGTCGAAGCCGGCAACTGCTGCGGCCGTCGCGTGCGGCGCGGTCGCCTTGGAGTCGTCGTACCAGCGAATCCCGTCGGCCTCCACCACGAATGCCACTCGATGGGGAAGGCCCTTGAACGTCGTGAGCACCGAGCGCACGGCGTCGATCGATGCGCCGGCTTCCCGCGCGGTGGCGGCCGAGGCGAGCGCATTCGCTACGTCGTGGGGCAGCGAGCGGGGCAGCGAGTCGACGGCGACCAGCAGCTCACCTGTCGGCGTCACGAGTTCGGACCCGCGCGCGCGGTAGTCACCGGTGCGCTCGCCGAACGTGACGTGACGCGCTGACGCGTTGGCCAGGGCCGCCATCACGACAGGGTCGTCCGTATTGCCGATCGCGACCGCGTCGGTCGACTGGTGCTCGAAGATGCGCGCCTTTGCCTGCCCGTACGCGTCGACGGTGCCGTGCCAGTCGAGATGGTCGGGGGCGAGGTTGAGCCATGTCGCCACCTGTGGGGCAAACCTCTCCGCGAACCGCAACCGGAACGACGACGCCTCGACGACGAACACGTCGACGGCTTCGTCGAGGGCGGCAACGAAGGGCACGTCGGTGTTTCCGACCGCGAGCGCCTTCCGACCCGACGCGTTGAGCATGTCGGTGACCATCGTCGTCACCGTGGTCTTGCCGTCGGTGCCGGTGACCGCGACGACCGGCCGGTGAGCGTCGTCCCAATCGGTCGCGAGATCGAGCTCGCTCACGATCGGAAGTCCGCGACGGGACGCCTCGACGATCGCGGGATGGTGCTCGGGAACGCCGGGGCTCGGCACGAGCATGTCGACCGACTCGAGCAAGGTCGAGAGCTCGCCGTCTCGCGGGCGCAGGTGCACGCCGTCGGCACGCCGTTCGTCGTCGGCGCGCTCGACCTCGATGGCGCGCGCTGCCAGCGCGACGGCGACGGCCTCGCCGGTGATCCCCATCCCGTACACGAGCGCGCGCATCAGTCCGCGACCCCGATGTGGATGAAGTCCGCGTAGAAGAGGCCGAGGGCGAGCGCGACGCCGAGGCCGGCGAGCAGCCAGAAGCGCACGACGACTGTCGTCTCCGGCCACCCGAGATGCTCGAAGTGATGGTGGAAGGGCGCGATGCGAAAGACGCGGCGGTGGAACAGGCGAAAGCTCGTCACCTGGATGATCACTGAAAGCGTCTCGGCGACGAACAGCCCGCCGATGATCGGCAGCAGCAGCTCGGTGTTCGTGGAGAGCGCCAGGCACGCGAGCGCGCCACCGATCGCGAGCGCGCCGGTGTCTCCCATGATGATCTTGGCCGGAGCGGCGTTCCACCAGAGGAAGCCCGCGCACGCGCCGAGCATCGCGGCGGCCACCACGGAGAGGTCGAGCGCGTGCGGGAGCTGGTAGACGTCCGGATGGCGGAAGGCCCAGAAGCCGATCACCACGAACGCTGCGAACGACAGGATCGACGAGCCCGAGGAGAGGCCGTCGAGCCCGTCGGTGATGTTCACCGCGTTCGTCGTCGCGAGGATCAGGAAGATCGCGAGGACGGTCCACCCGATGTTGCCGAGCTCGAGGCCGGGCCGATCGAAGCGGGTGAAGCCGAGGTTCGTCGACCCGCTGGTGAAGACGAGGTAGAGCACGGTGAAGCCGACGGACACGATGAGGAGACCGATCATCTTCGTGCGCTTGTTGAGGCCGAGGTTGCGCGCGTTGCGCACCTTGATCCAGTCGTCCAGGAAGCCGACGAAGCCCGCGCCGATCATCGCGAGCATCACCAAGAGCCCGCTCCGCGTGAAGATGACGCCGCTGCGCAGATGGGCGACGGCGTAGCCGACGCACGCGGCGCCGACGATCGCGATGCCGCCCATCGTGGGAGTGCCCGCCTTGGATTCGTGGCCGGGCCCACCCTCGCTCGTGCTCAGGATGGGCTGGTACACCGCGCGCCGACCGAGCCAGCCGATCAGCACCTTCGTGCCGAGGAGCGCGGCCAGGGCCGCGACGGCCGCGGAGACGAGCAGCGCGACCACTAGCGGGCCCCGCCCAACCGAAGCAGCTCCTCACGGGCGACCACGCGATCGTCGAAGGGCGCGACGACGTTGCCCGACGTCTGAGTCGTCTCGTGCCCTTTGCCGGCGATCACCACGACGTCACCGGCTCCGGCCGACTCGAAGGCGACGGCGATCGCACGGCGTCGGTCGGGCTCGACGACGAGCCCCGCCGTCGGCGCGCCGCTCACGATCTCCGCGATGATCGTCGCCGGGTCCTCGCTGCGCGGGTTGTCCGAGGTCACAACGGCGACCTGCGCGCCAGCGGCTGCGGCCGCGCCCATCGCCGGGCGCTTGGTGCGGTCGCGGTCACCTCCGGCGCCGAACACCACCAGGACGCGATGTCCGGAAGCCACCTCCCGCGCCGCCTCCAACACACGCTCGAGACCGTCTGGCGTGTGGGCATAGTCCACGACGACACTGAACGGCTGGCCCTCGTCGATCGGTTCGAACCGCCCCGGCACCGGTCCAGCGTTGCCGATGCCCGTGGCGATCGTGTGGATCGGGATGCCGAGCTCGGCCGCCGCAGTGGCCGCAGCCAGGGCATTCATGATGTTGTGGCGCGCCCCGATCGGCACCTCCACGCGCTCGCTTCGCCAGGTGAACGCGCTTCCGGATGGCCGGAGGTCCAGGTCCGCGACATCGGCGAGCGAGTACGAGACGGTCGGGATCTCGGCGGCATCGAGCAGCAGGCGACCGTGGGGATCGTCGGCATTCACCACCGCACGCGCGGCGAAGCCGGCGGAGAACAAGCGAGCCTTGGCCTCGAAGTAGCGCTCCATGGTCCCGTGGAAGTCGAGGTGGTCGCGGGTGAGGTTCGTGAACACGGCGATCGCGAAGTGAGTGGCGTCGACGCGGTGCAGCGCGAGCGCATGCGACGACACCTCCATCGCCACCGCGTCTCGTCCCTCGTCGCGCCAGCGCGCGAGCTGCTGCTGGAGGTCCGGCGCTTCAGGCGTCGTCCGCTCGCCCGTGAGGGTCCCGATCACTCCGGTGGACCATCCGTGTTCACGCATGATCGAGTCGAGGAAGTGCACCGTGGTGGTCTTGCCGTTCGTTCCCGTCACTCCGACGACCTCGAGTGGATCGGACGGGTGGCCGTAGAGCGCGGCGGCGACGGGTGCCATGGCGACGCGCGCGTCCGCGATCACGACCTGCGGCACACCGACGGGAAGCGAACGCTCGTCGAGCAGCGCGACCGCCCCGCGCTCGATCGCTTCGACAGCGAAGTCGTGTCCGTCGACGAGGAGCCCGCGCACGCACACGAAAAGCGCGCCGGGTGCGACCGCGCGAGTCGTACGCGACCGAGGTGACGTCGACACTCGTGAGGTCGCCGACCGCGGCGGAGACCGCCAAGCCCCGAGACTCGTCGAGGAGCCGCGCGAGATCCATCGCGCTACGGAGTGGTCGACGACGGTGACGCGGACGACGACGGTGACGTGGTCGGCGCGGGCGCCGGGCCGGCGTCGGCGATGTCCGCGGGCGTGGGAGCCGTGCCCGCGGCGACGTCAGGAGTCACGTCGGTCGCGCCCGCCGGAAGCGCGGCCGCGGGGGCGATCCGCAGCTGGCGGACCGCGAGGTTCGCGAGCTCGGCGAACACCGGTGCAGACACGACGCTCGCGTAGATCGATGTCGACGGCTCGTCGATGACGACGATGATCGAGACCTGGGGGTTCTCCGCCGGCAGGTAGCCCGCGAAGGACGAGACGTAGGCGCCGGTCTTGTACCCGGGGATGCCGTTGTCGTTCGGCTTGCGAGCGGTGCCGGTCTTCCCGGACACGGAGTAGCCGGGCACCGCAGCGCGGAAGCCGGTGCCGTCTTTGGAAGCCACCACGTTCTGCAGCATGCCGTTCACCTTCGCCGCAGTCTCGGCAGAGACGACACGGCGCTGCTCGGCGGGGGGGCTGTCGTGCCGCGCTCCCCCGCCATCGATGGTCGCGGCGACGAGGCGGGGAGCGACGTACATGCCGCCGTTCGCGATCACGTTGTAGACCTCGAGCATCTGCATCGCGGTCACCGAGATGCCCTGCCCGATCGGGATGCTGCCGATCGAGGTGCCGGACCAGTCCTTCGGATCGAGCATCAGACCGGACGACTCTCCCGGGAACTCGAGCGCGGTCTTGTCACCGAGCCCGAACTTGCGGAGGTACTGGTCGATGCGATCCTTCCCGAGCATCTGGGCGATCATGATCGTGCCGATGTTCGACGACCGGGTGACGATGTCGGTCACCGACCAGCTCGTCACGGCGTGCGGATCGTGGTCCGAGAAGAGGTGATCGGACACCTGCAGCCGGTCGGGGACCTGCAACACCGTGTCGGGGTTCACGAGGCCTTCCTCGATCGCGGCCGACGCGGTGATCACCTTGTTGACCGAGCCCGGCTCGAACACGGCGGTGAGCGCCTCGTTCGCGCTCGACACGACGGGCTGGCCCGTGTCGGGATCGACGTCCACGTTCGCCATCGCGAGGACGTCACCCGTCCGCGGATCTTGGATGATCGCTCGTGCGCCGCGCGCTCCCACCGCGGCGACCTGCCGCAGCAAGGCCTGCTCGGTCGCGAACTGCAACGAGCGGTCGATCGTCAGCACCACATCGTCGCCCGGTTGCGCGGGCTCGACGCTCTGGCGTCCGACGGGGATCGTGCGACCCTGCGCGTCGCGCTCGCGCACCAGTCGCCCCGGCACACCGGCGAGCCGCTCGTCGTACTCGCCTTCGAGGCCCGACACGCCCTGGCTGTCGATGTCGACGCGCCCGACGATCGAGCGAGCCAGCTCACCCGACGGTGAGACCCGGCCGGGCTCGTCGATCAGGAACACGCCCGGAAGGTGCAACCCGGCAACGCGTTGCGCCGACGAGTCGTCGATCTGGCGCGCGACGTAGACGAAGTCGGCAGTGCGGCCGAGACGCGCGGTGAGAGCGGCCGGGTCGGTGCCGAGGATCGGCGCGAGCAGGCTCGCCGCCTGCTGTGGATCTGTCACGAGGCGCGGATCGGCCCACACCGTCTTCTTCGGAACGGTGAGCGCGAGCTCGGCGCCGTTGCGATCGAAGATCGTCCCTCGCTCGGCCGGGAGCACGACGGCGCGCACGCGCTGTGACTCACCGAGGGCGGTGTAGCGAGCGGCGTCGACGGTCTGCAGCATCCCGACCCGCACGAGCACCGCCCCGAACGCGAACACGGTGACGACGAGCGCGCAGGCGAGCCGTCGGTTCGGACGACCAGGACGTCGAGGCGCGCCGACGCGGTTGCTCGGACGGCGCTGGGCGACTACCCGGGTCGCAGCCGGCTGACGTGGACGAGCCGGTTGACGTTGACGGACCGGCGTCGATGTCGTCAACGCCCGAGTCCAGTGGACGTCACGGAGCCGAGCCCACGAGGGGCTTCAGCTGGCTCCAGGATCTGCCGGCGCCGGACGTTGCCGCGTCGGACTCTCTCTCGTCGGGGAGCGCCTGACCGGTGGCGCTCACGACCGCGACGACTTGGTCGAGGGTGGGTGCGATGTAGGTGACCTCATCGGGCTGCACCATGCCGAGACGGTTGCGCGCGACCGCGACGATCCGCTCGGGTGACTCGAGCTCGGCGACCTTGGCCCGGAGCTGGTCGAACTGGTCCTGCTCCTGGCTCACGCGGCGATCGAGCTGATCGAGCCGCTGCTGACCCTGCACGAGCACCGTCTGGAACACCGCAGCCGCGAACAACGCGGCGAGGGTCACTGTGGCGCTGATGAACGCGATGCCGGCGACACGACGTCCCGTCGGCCGCACCGCGATCCGCAGCCGCGGCCTCGACGGAGCGACGCGCTCGACATCAGGAACCGCGACGAACCCGACGGGCAGTGCGATGTCGCTCACGGCAGCTTCTCGACCGCGCGCAGACGCGCGCTCTCGGCACGAGGGTTGGCGGCGACCTCGACGTCACTCGCCGTCCAGGCGCCCTGCTTGAGCAGTCGGACGGTCTGCACGGCGTCGCACACGCACGGCAACCCGGGGGGACACGTGCAACCACCGGTCGCGGCGTAGCGAAAGCGATCCTTCACGATGCGGTCTTCACCCGAGTGGTAGGCGAGCACTGCGCAGCGACCCCCGGGAACGAGGACATCGATCGCGTCGTCGATCGACGCACCGAGCACCTCGAGCTCCCGATTGACCTCGATGCGAATTGCCTGGAACGTGCGCTTCGCGGGATGGCCACCCCGCCGCCGGGCGGGGGCCGGGATCGCGTCGCGGATGATCGTCGCGAGCTCAGCCGTGGTCTCGATCGGACGAGCGCTGACGATCGCACGGGCGATGCGGGCCGCGAACCGCTCGTCGCCGTACGTCCCGATCACTTCGGCGAGACGGCTTTCGGCGTAGCCGTTCACGATGTCGGCGGCGGTCAGATCCGAATCGGGATCCATCCGCATGTCGAGCGGTCCGTCGTTGCGATAGCTGAACCCACGCTCGCCGCGGTCGAGCTGGGGAGAGCTCACACCGAGATCGAAGATGGCTCCGCTGAGTGAGGTGAGACCGAGATCTGACATGACGGTGACGAGGCTGTCGAACCTCGCGCGGCGCAGCATCACCCGGTCGCCGAAGGCCTCGAGGAGAGAGGCCGACGCAGCGAGCGCATCGGGGTCTTGGTCGAGGCCAACCACGGCAACCATCGGGTTGGCTTCGAGGATCACCCGTGCGTGTCCTCCACCGCCGACCGTCGCATCCACCACCACGCCGGGCGGCACAGCCTCGAAGAGCCGGGCGATGCGTTCGGCCATGACGGGGTGGTGGAGAAAGCGGTCGCTCACGGTGCCTCGCTGCTCGGCGACCGGGATCTCCTGTCGCTTGCCTGCAGCCCCCCGGCCAGCAGTTGCCGCCGGGATTTCTCCCCGACTGGCGAGACGGAAGCGGGCGGAGTTGGGGCTGTCCATCTTCGCTGGCCGGGAGACTGCAGGCGAGCGACAGGGCGCTGCGCCGTGCGTGGTACGAAATCGGTCCTCTGGGGCTCCCTTCGGGACAAGGGTTTGGTCGGACGGGGTTCTGGTCAGGTCGGTTCAGAGAGGAGTGCATCTCCGGAACGGTCGACCGCTTCCCAGCGGGCGGCGTCCCAGAGCTCGACGCTGGTGAACGCGCCGATGACGATGACGTCGTGCTCGAGGCCCGCGAAGGCCCGGAGCTCGGATGGGATGGCGATGCGTCCTTGAGAGTCGGGCTTCACGACCGCGGCGCCCGACGAGAGAGAACGGAGAGCGCTGCGGCTGATCTCGCCGCGCTTGGCCTTCTCGACCATCTCCACCGCCTCTCGCTCGAAGTCCTCGGGTATCCAGACTGCGAGACAGCCGTCGAGCGCTTTGGCGACGTAACCCCCGGCCGCGAGCCGCTCCCGGAACGCGGCGGGCAGAACGACCCTGCCCTTCGGATCGAGCGAGTGCTCGAACCTTCCCACGAACATCGGCGGTGCTCCGTTGTGCGGTCGATCGGGGCCACGTTGCGGTGGCGCTTGCCTGCTGCCTCAACCGGGTTCCGGGGAAGCCACGCTGCTGCCCCTTCGCCCCACTTCGTGCCACTTTAAGCCCCACTCCCCCACACGTCAACACATTCCTCCCGGGGCGCGCGCGGACTACAGAGGAAGCGCGCGAACGTCAGCGGCTGCTCAGAGCAGTGAGGAAGGCAGCCTCGAGCGCAGGGAGGTCGGCGACGCCGACAGCGATCTGATCGAGAAGCTCTGCCACTTCGCGCCACTCACCGGGAGCGAAGATGCGAGCCACCTCGCTCGGGTCCCACGTGCGCATCACCGCGCACTGGAAGCGGGCGCCGGCACGCGTGCGCCGCTGTGAGATGCCGACGACCTTCGCTCCGTCGACGAGCACCTCCCCCGGCCCCACGCCGGCGAAGCAGATGGCGCTCGACCAGAGGGTGCGGATCATCTCGCCCGTGTGCACCAGCCCCACCCCGAGCGCGTCACGCCACGTCTCGCCGAGCCAATGCGTGGCGCGGGCGACGTCGTCGTCCCAGAGGGGGTCGTCCCGTGGCAGCAGGACGTCGATCCAGAGCACCTCGTGCGGCCGGACGAGCACCGCGCCTCCGCCACTGCGCCGCCGGCACACCTCGAGGGCGGGCACGTCGATCCAGGGCTGCGTGCTGCCGAGGACGAGCGCGGGAGCGGTGGCTTCGAGGATCCACGCGGCGCGCTCGACTGGATGAGGAAGCTCTCTCGAGTGGAGCTCGGTTGCCGAGCCGGTCAGCCGCTCGACCGACCAGGACCCGGTCACGCAGACAGCGGTGTGCGCGCCTCGAGGTAGGGAGCCCAGTTCTCCGGCACTCGGCCCACCGTCACGACGACCCACGCGAGGGCGCGCGGCGCCGACGGGCGTCGAGCGAGGTGCATCGTCGTCTCCTCGAGCAATCGGTCGCGCTTGCGGATGTTGCAGGCTCGGCACGCGGCGACGACGTTCTCCCACACGTGCTGACCACCGCGGCTGCGCGGCATCACGTGGTCGATCGAATCCGCGTGCCCTCCGCAGTACTGGCAACGGTGATCGTCCCGCGCGAACACGGCTCGGCGGCTGAGGGTGCATCGGCGCTGGAAGGGCACCCGCACGAAGTAACGCAGCCGGATGACCGACGGCACGTCGAGGCTGAGGTGCTCGGAGTGCATCACCTCACCGTCGGCGTGCAGCACCTCGGCCTTCTCGTCGAGCACGAGGCACACGGCGCGGCGCGCCGGCACGATGCAAAGGGGCTCATACGTGGCGTTGAGCACCAGCGCACGGCCCATGACGGCGCCCTACCGAGACCTTCTCTGGGCGGACCGCGACCTTCGCCGTGCTGGACCGGGGTTCACGAGGTGACATCCTGCCACTCCCGGCACCACGTGAGATACGAGATCAGGTCCGCGCGCTCCGGTCGATGGCGGGGGTCGCCGTACTGCGTCTGCATCCGGAAGGCCATGTAGGCGCGATCGGGGACGGGCAAGAAGGGGGGCCGGCGCCACCAGCCTCCAGGCACGAGCCTCGACCACTGGCGCACCGCCGTCGGCCAGAGGCGAGGGCGGCGCAGCACCGCCGCGATCACACTGTTGCTCTCAGACCCGGTGCGACTGCAGCTCGGCCCACGTGCCGGTGTCGGCTCGCGGCTCCTTCGGCAGGCCGAGCACCATCTCGCCGAGGATGTTGCGCTGCACCTGGCTCGTCCCCGCGTAGATCGTGCCTGCGCGCGCAGCCAGGAACGTCTGCACCCACGAGTTGGAGGAGTTCGGCGCGCCCGGCTCGTCGGTTTGAAACGCGCTCGCCGGCTCGCGACCGGTCGGCGCGAGCGCGTCGGCACCGAGGATGTCGACGCTGAGCTCGGTGATCTGCTTGTGGTACTCGCTCCAGTAGAGCTTCGAGATCGACGCGTCCGGGCCGGGATGCTGGCCGGCGAGGAACCGGGTGAGCACGCGCAGCCCGTTCCATCTCATGATCTCGACCTTCGTGTAGCACGAAGCGAGCCCCTGGCGGATCGACGGGTCGCGGTCGAGCCCGCGCTCTCGCGCGAGGTCCACGAGACGATCGACCTCGGCGCGGAAGCGCATCGGCATGGTCGCGGCTGCCTCACCGCGCTCGTAGCCGAGCAACGTCATCGCGACCGCCCAGCCGTTGTTGATGCCGCCGAGCACGTTCTCCTTCGGGCATCGCGCGTCGGTGAAGAACACCTCGTTGAACTCGGAGTCGCCGGTCATCATCCTGATCGGCCGCACCTCGACCCCGGGCTGGCGCATGTCGACGAGCAGGAACGTGATGCCCTTGTGCTTGGACGCCTCGGGGTCGGTGCGCGTCAACAGGAAGATGTGATTGGCGAGATGACCCGATGATGTCCAGATCTTCTGGCCGTTGATCACGAACTCGTCGCCGTCGAGCACCGCGCGGCAACCGAGGTTCGCGAGGTCAGACCCGGCGTTCGGCTCGGAGTACCCCTGACACCAGATGTCTTCCCGGCTCAGGATGCGAGGGAGGTAGTGCTGCTTCTGCTCCTCGGTCCCCCACTCGAGGATCGTGTTGCCGACCATCTGGATGCCGAACACGTCGTTCGCCGCGCCTGCGGGCACGCCGGCCTTGGTGAACTCCTCTGCGACGATGACCTGCTCGAGGGCGCTGAGGCCGGCGCCGCCGTATGCAGTCGGCCAGCCGAGCGCGAGCATCCCGTTCTCGTAGAGCGTGCGGCGCCACTCGAGCGTGAAGTCGTTCACTGCATCGCCTTCGAGACTGCCGGTGCCCTTCCATCCGGGAGGCAGATGCTCGGCGAGGAACGCTTGCACCTTCTCGCGATAGACCTCGGCCTCCGGGCTGTACGTCGGCTGCATGCGCGCAGGTTACCCGTCGGTCATTCCGCCGGACGGCCCCCGGGATGAAGGGCACGAAGGCCGACCGCCGCGGCTCCGACGAGCGGGCCGTCGGCACCGAGGCCACCGGGCACCACCGTCGGGTGGTGCAGGTACTCGATCCGCGCGTGGCGATCGAGCTCGGCTTGCGCCGCGGCGAAGAACGGCTCGCCGAAGCCAAGGGCGACCGACCCGGCGACTGTGGCGAGACGAACGTCGAGCAGCGCCATCACCGACGTGAGCGCACGGCCGAGCAGGAGCCCGGCGCGCTCGATCGTCTCGAGCGACGCCGACTCGGGCGGGCGGCCCGTGATCGCTTTGATCGACGGCCCCGAGATGAGTGCTTCGAGGCAACCCCGTCCCCCACAGACACACTGACGACCCTCGGGGTCGACGACGACGTGGCCGATGTGCCCGGCGTTCCCGGAGTCACCCTCCAGCAGGCGGCCATCGACGACGAGGCCGCCTCCGACCCCCGTCGACACGACCATCCCGAGGTAGCTGCGCGCCCCTCGCGCCGCGCCCCGCCACCCCTCGGCGAGCGCGAGCGCCTTCGCATCGTTGTCGACCGCGGTTGGCAACGCGGTGTGGTCCGCGACGCGACGCCGCAACGGGAACCCGCGCCATTGGTGGATGTTCAGGGGCGAGACCTCCTCGCCACCCGATGTCATCGGTCCGCCGCAACCCACGCCACACGCAACGGCATGGTGTCCACCGTCGACCGCTGCGCTGAGTGCGCCGTCGAGCAACCCCGCGACGCGGCCGAAGAGCGCGTCCGCATCTGCACCTCCGGTCGGTTGCTCGTCGCGGCACAGCACCTCGCCGTCGACGCTGACCAGCCCGGCTGCCAGCTTCGTGCCGCCGATGTCGAGCGCGACCACGACGTCCGTGCTTTCCGACCCCACGCGGGCGGAACGTAGTGCCGCGACGGCGGTTCCGAGCGCGGCAGGCCTACGCTGGCCGTTTCGACCCCCCTTCCAGGAGGGCCCCGTGGCCACACAAGAGACGGAAGCAGCCCTCGGGCGGCCTCTCGACAGACCCGCTGGAACGTTCTCGGACGTGTTCGAGCGGATCACTCGCAACGTCGAGCACGTCATCCAGGGAAAGCCCGAAGTCATCGAGCTCGCGCTCGTCGCGATGGTCGCAGAGGGCCACCTCCTGATCGAAGACGTCCCCGGCGTCGGCAAGACGAGCCTGGCAAAGGCGCTTGCCGCGTCGATCGACTGCACGTGGGGGCGGGTGCAGTTCACGCCCGACCTGCTGCCCTCCGACGTGATGGGCGTGACGGTCTGGAACCGGGGCACGAGCGAGTTCGAGTTCCGGCCGGGACCAATATTCGCCAACATCGTGCTCGGCGACGAGATCAACCGAGCCTCGCCGAAGACGCAGTCCGCGCTCCTCGAGGCCATGGAGGAGCGGCAGGTCACGCTCGACGGCACCACCTATCCCCTCGGCATGCCGTTCATGGTCATCGCGACGCAGAACCCGATCGACCACGAGGGCACGTACCCGCTGCCCGAGAGCCAGCTCGACCGCTTCTTGCTGCGGGTGGCCGTCGGCTACCCCGATCGCACCGCTGAGCTCGAGATCCTCGACACGCATGGGGCGCAGAGCACCCTCGAAGACATCCGGCCGGTGGCGACCGCGGCCGACGTCCGCGCGATGACGCAGGCGGCGCGACTCGTGCACGTCGCGCCGAGCCTGAAGGCGTACCTCGTCGACCTCGCGGAGGCGAGCCGTCGCCATCCCGGGCTCGCGCTCGGCATGTCGCCGCGAGCCACGCTCAGCCTGCAGCGCGCGACCCGGGCCTACGCCGCGGCGCAGGGTCGCAACTACGTGCTGCCCGACGACGTGAAGGTGCTCGCCGGTCCCGTGCTCGCGCACCGCTTGATGCTCACCCCCGAGGCGCAGCTCCAGGGATCCGACGCGGCGTCGGTCGTCGCCGACGTGCTCGGCAGCGTGCCGGTGCCATCAGGACGAACTGCGTGAGTCCGCACGCCTCACAGGCGCACGGCTTGACTCGATGATCACCCGTGCCGGGTGGGCCACGCTCGGCGCGGCCGGAGTGCTCGTGGTGTGCGCCCGAGTCTTCGGCATCTTCGAGCTGTATGTCGTCGGCGCGGCGCTCGCCGCCCTCGTGATCGTGTCGCTCGTCGCGGTGCACGCCACGCGGCTCCGCCTCGAGGTCGCACGTGAGGTCATCCCGGCGAGGGTTCACGCCGGCAGCGACGCGCGGGTCGAGGTGCGGGCGACGAACCTGGCCCGCCGGCGCAGCCCCATGCTGCGGCTGCGCGATCCGGTGTCCGGCACGCGCGGCGCGCTGCTGCACTTGGCGCCTCTCACCCCAGGAGGCCGGGCTCGAGCCGCCTACCGACTGCCGACCGCGAAGCGCGGGGTCATCGGCATCGGTCCGCTCACGGTGCAGATCGCCGATCCGTTCGGGCTGACCGCCGTCACGACCGCAGCGGCTACAGCCACTGACCTCACCGTCTATCCGAAGGTCGACGTGATCCGGCCGCTCCACCAGACGCATGGTCGCGATCCCCACGCGGGCGCCGAGCATCCGAATGCCGTGGCCCGGCTGGGTGAGGACTTCTATGCATTGCGCCCGTACATCGTGGGCGACGACCTCCGGCGCGTGCACTGGCCCTCGACCGCTCGCCACGACGAGCTCATGGTCCGCCAGGACGAGCTGCCGTGGCAGGGACGCGCGACAGTGCTGCTCGATGTGCGCCGCGGCGCGCACACACCGGAGAGCCTCGAGCTCGCGGTCTCGGCGACCGCGAGCATCATCACCGCGTGCTGGCGTCGGCGTGACCTCGCTCGCCTGCTCGTCACCGACGGCACCGACTCCGGCTTCGCGGCAGGCCACCCTCATGTCGAAGCGATCATGGAGTACCTCGCGATGGTGTCGCTCAGCGGCACCGCATCGATGCGCTCGGTGATCGAATCGCTTGCGCGCAGCGCAGGGGGCGGCGGCGCTCTCGTCGTCGTCGTCGCAAACGTGCCGACCGCGGAGATGGACGCGTTCGTTCGGTTGCGGCGGCGGTTCTCGTCCGTCACGGTCGTTGCGTTCGGTGATCGGCCCAAGAGCGAACCGCGCATGGGATCGCGCGACGGCTCGTCGAGCGTGATCGTCGTCGGCAAGGACTCGACCTTCGCCGATCAGTGGGATCTGGCCATGAAGCCGCGTGTGCGCTCGACGCTCGGGCGCACACTCGCATCAGGAGCGCAGGTGTGAGCCGTTCGAGGCAGACCCGCAGCTGGGCCGAGTTCGCGCTCGTCGTCGTGTCGCTCGCGAACGTCGTCGGGTTCATCCGCGTCTTCGCCGACTTCACCTTCCTCCCCGTGCTGGCGACGACCGTTGTCGCAGCACACCTTCTCGCCGTCGGTTGCCGCCGGCTCGGGTGGAGCACGATCGTCTCGTTCGTCGTGTCGGCCGGTGGCCTCGCGATCGCGGCACCGCTGCTACTCGTCCGCGACACGACCTGGTACGGGCTCCCGACGCACCTGTCGTGGACGACGATCCGCCTCGACCTCGTCGACGCATGGAATCAGTTCTCGGTCGTGAAGGCTCCGGTCCCCGCTGAGGCCGGGTTCCTCGCCGCGGCGCTCGTCGCCGTCTGGATCGCCGCGTGGCTCGCAGACACGTTCGCGTTCCGCTTCGACGCGCTCATCGAATCGATCGTGCCGACGGCGGGCATCTTCCTCTTCGTCTCGGTGCTGGCCCGCCCCGACTACCGACTCGTCTCCTGCGCGATCTACCTCGGCGCGGTGTTCGCGTTCGTGGCGCTCCACCGAGCCTGGCTCGACGAGCGAGCCCCCGGGTGGCTGGCCGACAGCCACAAATCGGTCGCGCCCACCGTGCTGCGCACGACGGCGCGCGTGGGCGTGGTCGCGGTCATCGCGGCCCTAGTCCTCGGGCCGGCGCTGCCGGGCGCCGGCGAAGCACCCCTCTGGGATCTCGACACCAACGGAGGAGGCGGCACCCGGGTGACCCTCAGCCCCCTCGTCGACATCCGCGGCCGCCTCGTGGATCAGACGGACGAGATCGCCTTCGAGGTCACCAGCCCCTCGCCGTCGTACTGGCGGCTCACCGCTCTCGACACCTTCGACGGCAAGATCTGGTCGTCGGAGTCGTCGTATACCGGCGTGTCGGGAGACCTGCCTCGCACGGCCGCCCCGATCACAACGGGCGACACGGTCGTCCAGACCTTCACGATCACGAACCTGTCGTCGATCTGGTTGCCCGCAGCGTTCGCTCCGGTGAATGTGAGTGGCGGCGGCAACGTCGGGTTCGACGTCGAGTCGGCGAGCCTCATCACCGACAAGGCCTCGGCGAAAGGACTGACGTATCAGGTGACGTCGGTCATCCCTCGGCTCGATGCCGCACAGCTCGAGCAGTCGTCGACCATCTCGATCGATCCACAGATGCGGCGGCGCTACCTGCAGCTGCCCCGGGACTATCCGCAGGACCTGCGCGACCAAGCCGTCGAGATCACTGCGAACGCGGCGTCCGAGTACCAGCGCGCGCTGGCGCTCCAAGACTTCTTCCGCGCGAACTTCACCTATGACCTGTCGGTGCGAGCAGGTCACGGTGAGGATGCGATCGAGAGCTTCCTGAAGGAACGGCGCGGGTACTGCGAGCAGTTCGCCGGCACCTATGCCGCGTTCGCCCGCTCGATCGGCCTGCCGGCACGCGTCGCCGTCGGCTTCACACAGGGTGAGCTCACCAACGGCGTGTATGTGGTGCGCGGGCGGTTCGCACACGCGTGGCCCGAGGTGTGGTTCGAAGGCGTCGGGTGGGTGCCGTTCGAGCCGACGCCCGGCCGCGGTGCACCCGGCGCGGAGACCTACACGGGTGTGCCGGCCGCGCAAGCAACGACGGGCGAGTCGCCCGGCGATTCGACGGCGACGACCGCGGCTCCGGGCGAGCCCGGCGCCGGCCCCTCGATCCCGACCGGCGAAGAGCTTGCCGGTCTGATCCCGGGCGACCTCGGCGGCAGCGTCGAGGCAGTCGGTCTCGGCGGTGACAGTCACCCGTCGGTGTGGCCGCAGCGACTGCTCGTCGGCCTGTGCGTCATCGTGGCCGCGGGCCTGTTGTGGATCGTCGTCGTGCCCCTCGCCCGACGCCGCCAGCGCCACAACCGCCGCAAGTCGGCGAAGACACCGGCGGACCGCGTGCTTGTCGCGTGGGAGGAGGCGGCCGACGCCTTCACGATCGCGGGCATCCCCCCGAAGCGGCCGGAGACCTATCGCGAGTTCGCGGCCCGGGCGGCGACGGCGACACCCGTCCCCCACTCGGCGATGCGCCGTCTCGCCGACGACGCCTCAGCCGCCCAGTACTCCGGTGACCCGTTGCCCGACGACGTCGCAGTCCGCGCCGAGGCTGCGGTCGCAGAGATCGAGCACGCCCTCAGCGACACGACGCCGCTCACCCGCAAGGTGCTGGGCAACCTCGACCCGAGGCCCCTGCGCCGGCCCGCGGCGAAGCGCAAGGTGAGCGAAGCGGAGCACCCAGTCAGGGTGTGAGCGGCGTGCGGGTGTGAAGTGGCGGCGCAATGCGCCGCCGGGTGCGCGAAGCACCGATTGTCGAGCGGAGCGAGCCGAGCCGATCGAAGCGCAGCGGAGAGCGGCGAGGAAGATTCAGTCTTCGCGCTTGAAGCGATCGCGCATGCGCTGCCCGGCGTTGCCGAACGCATCGCGGACGCCCTTGGCCCTCATCGACCGCGTCATCTGCTCCATGCCGGCCTTGCCGAGCTTGCGGGCGTTGCGCTCGATGAAGATGAGCGCCACCAGCATGATCAGCACGCCCACGAACGCGAGCAGGAAGTGCACCGAGAGCGTGAGCAGGAGCATGACCACGCCACCGCAGAACAGCAGCACGCCCCACTTGATGTTCCGGAAGGCGTGCCGGTAGATCGTGGTCTGGCTGACACTGCGCGCGAAGTCGGGGTCGGACTCGTAGAACTGCTGCTCGATCTGATGGAGGATGCGCTGTTCGTCTTCAGAAAGCGGCACGCTCACAACCCCTTGGGCCTTCGACGGCCGGCCCGGCGGCCGCCCGCGTGATTCATCTTCCCATACGCAGGATCGGCCGACAACGCGTGGCCCTTACGATTTCACGTCGGCTCGTCGTCCGACCGCTCGTCCGGGCCCCATTGCTGGGCGCCGCGCCGGGCCACGCGGACGCCTCCCGGGCCGGTGAGGCTGGCCGGCGCGATGGCCTCGGGCCCGAATCGGCGCCGGATCTCGTCGATCGCCTCGCTGGCGTGGTCCCACGCTCCGTCGTCGATTTCGTCGATCCCCAGCGTCAGCTGCTCGACGGCGCGGCTCGTCAGGCCCGAGGCGCTCACTCCCAGCAACCGCACACCGGCCGAGACGTCGAGGTCGCGCAGAAGCGTCGAGGCGGCGTTTCGGATCGCGGGCCCGGTGTCCAGCGCGTGAGGCGCGGTGGAAGCCCTCGTGATGGTGCGGAAGTCATGGAAGCGCACCTTGATCGTGATCGTCCGGCCCCGGAGTCCCTGTGCGCGCAGCCGGCTCGCGACCGAGTCGGACAAGCGCACCAACTCGCGTTCCAGCGCCTCCTGGGTGTGCAGATCCGTGACGAAGGTCTCCTCGTGGCCGACCGACTTCAGCGGTCGGTCGGGCTCGACGGCCCGGTCGTCGGCGCCCGTCGCGAGCAGGTGGAGATGGTGACCGTTCGCCTGGCCCAGCGCCGCGACCAGCGATGCCTCGGGCAGCGCGGCCAGGTCGCCGACCGTCGACACGCCCAGGCGCCGCAGGCGTTCGAGGGTCGCGGGGCCGACGCCCCACAGCGCCTGCACGGGATGGGCCTGGAGGAAGCCGAGCTCCTCCTCGGGAGCGACGACCCTCACCCCGAGCCCCGGCTGCACGCCCGCGGCGCTGACCCTGGGCTTGGCGGCCTCGGAAGCCAGCTTCGCGACGAGCTTGGTCGTGGCGACGCCCACGGAGCAGTTGAGTCCCAGCTGCTCGTGCACGTCGGAGCGGATGCGCGCGGCGACCTCTCCTCCCTCACCGAGGCGGCGGCGGGCGCCGGTGGCGTCGAGGAAGGCCTCGTCGAGAGCGATCGGCTCGACGAGGGGTGTCACCGACTGGAAGATCTCGTGCACCCGAGCACTCGTCTCGGAGTAGAGCGCGTAGTCGCCGCGCAGGAAGAGCGCATGCGGGCAGAGCCGCTTCGCGCGGACCGACGGCATCGCCGAGTGGATCCCGAACACACGCGCTTCGTACGACGCGGCCGCGACCACGCCGCGCTCGCCCGCTCCGCCGACGACCACCGGCTTGCCGGCGAGTGAGGGGTTGCGCCTCACCTCGCACGCCACGAAGAACGCGTCCATGTCGACGTGGAGGATGACGCGCGGGGTCATCGGCGCGGGGTCATCGGCGGGTGACCCTCATCGACGCACGGTCCTGACCGACAACGTCGTACGCGAAGCCGCGCTGCAGCTCCCATCGCTCGGACAGCCACTCGAGCAGCGGCTCACGCACCCATGGCGTGCACGCGCTGAGGTGCGCCTCGTGCTCGTGCGCGTCGACCCACCGCGCATCGACGACGATGCCGTCGGGGTCGGCGAGGGTGAGCTCGCCGCTGAACGCGACGGCGCGGTGCGCTTCGACGCGCAACCGCCATCCCATCTGCGGAGCGACGATGCGCACCTCGTACACCGGGCCGATCCATTCGGTGACGACGAGACCCGTCTCCTCCTCGACCTCGCGGGCGAGCCCCTTCAGCAGCTCCTCCCCCTCCTCGATGACGCCCCCCGGCGTGCTCCAATCGTGCGAGCCGTCGCGGCGTCGGTTCTGCACGAGCAGCAGGCCGTCGGTCGTCTCGATCAGTGCCCCGCCGACGAGCCAGTCACGCACGGGCTCAGTCTGGCACCGGCCATGATGACGAGATGCACCCCAACGCTGACTTGCATCCGAACGTCAGCCGTGTCGTCGCGGCCGGCCACGACCTCGGGGTCGAGGTGTCGGTCCACTCGTTTCCCGAAGGCACGAAAACGGCGGCCGACGCCGCGGCGGCGATCGGCGTCGAGGTCGGCCAAATCGTGAAGTCGCTCGTCTTCACGATCGACGGAGACCCGGTGCTCGCGCTGGTGAGCGGTGCGAACCAGCTCGACGAGAAGAGGCTTGCTGCCGAGGCCGGTGGGGCGAAGTGCAAGCGGGCCGATGCCGACCAGGCGCGCGAGGCGACGGGCTATCCGATCGGCGGCGTCCCTCCGTTCGGGCACAGCAACCCGCTGCGGGTCTTCGTGGATCCCGACCTGCTCGACTACGACGAGGTGTGGGCAGCTGCGGGCACGTGGAACGACGTGTTCCCCGTCGAGCCGCACGCGCTGGTGAAGGCCACGCACGGCCTCGTCGCCGACATCAAGAAGCGGTAGCCGGCGGCTTCCCGCGCCGCAGGATGCGGTCCCGGATGCCCCACCAGGTCACGAGGCCGAGCGCCTCGACGACGATGCGGCTGGACATCTTCGAGGTGCCATGCACGCGGTCCTTGAACGAGATCGGCACCTCGACGATGCGGCCGCCGTTGCGCCGCACGGCGTAGGCCATCTCGATCTGGAACCCGTAGCCGTCGGCCTTCACCGCGTCGAGGTCGATCTTCTCGAGCGCACTCGCTCGATAGGCGCGAAACCCGGCCGTCACGTCGTGGACCGGCAGGTTCAACACGATGCCTGCGTAGCGATTGCCCCAACGCGACAACAGGCGGCGGTGCAGCGCCCAGTTCGGGATCGTGCCACCGGGCACGTAGCGCGACCCGATGACGAGGTCGGCACCGTCGTCGATCGCGGCGAGCAACGAGGGAAGCGCGGCAGGATCGTGTTGGAGGTCGGAGTCCATCTCGATCAGCACGTCTTGGCCGCGCTCGAGGCCTGCACGGAACCCCGCCCGGTACGCCGAGCCGAGTCCTGCCTTCCCCGCGCGCCGCAGCACCGAGATGTTGCCGAGCTCGCTCCCGAGCGCATCGGCCAGGTCCGCCGTGCCGTCAGGGCTGCCGTCGTCGACGACGAGGATCTGCGCGTCCGGCACCGCAGCACGCGCTTTGCGCAGCACGTCGGCGATGTTCTGCGCTTCGTTGTACGTGGGAAGCACGACCAGGGGACGCACGGCGGCGCAGCCTACGCTTCCGCTCGTGGACCCCTCCGGAGCGGACGAGGGCTCCGGCGCCCTCTCCGCCTTGCCGTCGTCGGGTGCCAGAGCGCTCGCATTCATCGCGATACTCATCGGCGGCTTGTGCGGCGGCTTGATCGGCTACGGCTTCGTCGACCTCCAGTGCACGGGCGACTGCGGCACGGCCGCAGCGATCGGCGCGTTCGTCGGAGCGATCGTCGCCGCGATCGGCACGGCCGTGATCGCCGTGCTCGTCCTCCGGGCCATGGGCGAGTGGCGTCAGATCCTCGCCGAGCGCCAAGACGACCTCCCCGAGTAGCCCGTCACGTCACCGTCGTCGCTCCGCTCCGACGGGTCGCTGCGCTCCACAATCGGTGCTTCGTGCACCCGGCGGCGCATTGCGCCGCCCGATCAGGGGGCGGAGGCGATCGCCTTCTGGGCGATGAGGATGCCGTCGTCGTCGAGATCGAGGTGCGTGACGAGGCGGACGACGCCGGGCGCGAGAGTGCCGGCGAGGACCCCATTCGCTTGGAGGTGGCCGAGGAGGCCGACGGCGTCGGGGGGGCGGAACACGACGAGATTCGTGCGCACACGCTCGGGATCGATCGCGTCGGGCCATCGGTTCGCGACGGCGTCGGCGATCACTCGTGCGCGCTCGTGGTCCTCAGCGAGCCGGTCGACGTTCTCGCGAAGCGCGATGAGCCCGGGCGCGGCGAGCACGCCCGCCTGCCGCATCGCGCCGCCGAGTCGCTTTCGCTCCCCACGTGCACGGTGCATGACGTCCTCGGGTCCCGCGAGGAGCGACCCGACCGGAGCGCCGAGTCCCTTCGAGAGGCAGCACATCACCGTCGTCGCCGCACTGGCAAAGCGCGCGGCGCTGACTCCCGTCGCGACCTCG
>CAWDJB010000010.1:0-14477 GCA_963802505.1 uncultured Acidimicrobiales bacterium
GTTTTCCAGATGAGTCAGATCCGTTTGCGCCGCGGTTGGGTCGGGAAACCACCTCGGGTGGATGCGTTTCTGGGCGGCGGTTGGAGGCCGGCATCCTCGATGTGTTGCAGGGCCGTGCATCGCTCACCCGGCTCGAGGATGCGATCATTCGCCTTCTGGCGGAGGCGCCGAACAAGTGGGTGAAACCACACTCGATCGCTGAAGCGCTCGCTGGGGCAGGGATTCGGACCCCTCGAGCCTCTGGGGCGCCATGTCGTGCCGATGCTCGAGCTGCTGGTATGCGATGGGACGGGTCGAGCGGATGTCTGCGGTCTGGTCGTCGGTCGTCGGCGGGCTATTGGCGGCTGGCGATACCGACCGAGGACGTGGCCGACTGGCACCCGCTGCTGAGGCCGAATTTGGCGGCGACTAGCGTTGCCCCGTGGCGAAGCTGGTGATCATCACCGTTGACGACGATCCTGCCGTCCTCCGAGCAATTGGGCGCCTACCTTGGGGTCGCCATTACGCGAGGACTTCCAGGTCTACGCCGTGCCATCGGGCGATGCAGCCCTGGACGTCCTGCGGTCGTTGAGCGAGCAGGAGCGCGCCGTCGCCCTCATCGTCTCCGATCAACGGATGCCGTCGATGAGCGGAGTCGAGCTGCTCTCCCAGCTCGACGGAGCGCGCGCGACGTGAAGCGTGTGTCGCTGACCCCGTGTACGCCGACACCGATGTCGCGATCAGGGCGATCAACGACATCGACCTCGACTACTACCTGATGAAGCCATGGGACCGGCCTGAGGACAAGCTGTATCCCGTCCTCGACGACCTGCTCGCCGGTATGGAGGGTGCCCACCCTGATGACAGCGGGGTCCGCGTGGTCGGGCATCGCTGGTCGGCGAGAAGCCACGAGATCAAGACATTCCTCGGGCGCAACGACATCCCGTATCGGTGGCTCGATCTCCGAGCGAGACGACGAAGCGCGGAAGATCCACGAACGCCGGCCAGCGGCGGCGACCGATCTGCCGCTCGTCCTCATCCCCGACCGCGAGCCGCTGCGCGCACCGTCCACTCTCGACCTCGCCCGTGCGCTCGATCTCCGCACCAGCGCCGAGAAGCCGCTGGTACGACCTGTGCATCGTCGGTGCAGGCCCCGCCGGGTTGGCGGCCGCGGTCTCACGGCGCGTCGGAGGGACTCGGCACCGTCGTCGTCGAGGGACACGCTCCCGGTGGTCAGGCCGGTCAGAGCGCGCGGATCGAGAACTACCTCGGCTTCCCTCAAGGCCTCCTCGGCGTGGAGCTCGCGCAGCGCGCAGTCGAGCAGGCGAGACGGCTCAAAGCCGAGATGGTCCTCGCGGGCGAGGTGGTCGCCCTCGATACGCGCGGGCCGGTGCGTCGTTCGATTCGCAGACGGGAGCGAGATCGAGGCCTGGACGGTGGTCATCGCGACCGGTGTGTCCTATCGATTGCTCGATGCGCCCGGGCTCGGAGACCTTTCGGGGCGAGGCGTGTACTACGGCGCGAGCGCATCCGATGCTCGGGCGTGCGAGGGCGACGAGGTGTGCGTCGTGGGCGCCGCGAACTCCGCTGGTCAAGCGGTGCTCAACCTCGCGAAGTACGCGCGTCGGGTGACGTTGCTCGTGCGCGGAAACGCGTCGAGGAGAAGATGTCGCAGTACTTGGTCGAGCGCATCATTGCCACGCCGAACGTCGAGGCGCGGTTGCGCAGCGAGATCGCTGCCGGCCGCGGCGACGACCATCTCGAGGAGATCACCATCCTCGACCGTGGCACCGGCGAAAAGGGCGACCTGGCCACCAACTGGGTCTTCGCGTTCATCGGGGCGGTCCCCCGCACCGAATGGCTCGGCGACGAGGTTGCTCGTGATCCGCAGGGCTTCGTGCTGACCGGCACAGACATCGTCTTCGGCAAAGGCGCGTGGAGTGGCCGACTCGCTCGCCAGCCCTTCTCGTCGAAACGAGCGTGCCTGGCGTGTTCGCCGCTGGCGACGTACGTCGCGATTCGATGAAGCGCATCGTGTTGGCTGTCGGCGAAGGCGCGATGGCCGTCCACCTCGTGCACCGATACCTCACGACGATCTGAGGGCGAGGACTTGATGGACATCTCCGATTCCGGCCGCGTTCCTGTCGAGGCACTGACCGACACGCAGCTTCGGGCAGCTCGTCGTGGCAGGCGAGGAGCTGCCGTTCGACGAGGGCCAGGAGCTCTTCAGGGAAGGCGACCTGCGGATCGTCGGTGGGTGCTGCTCGAAGGTCAAGTATCGATCGTTCGCCGCGCTGGCCGAGAGGCCTCCGTGGTGATGATGACGATGGAGCGTCCGGGTCAATGGGCGGGCGGCTTCCACGTGTGGGACGAGTCGAGCCAGTACCTCGCAACCGCTCGCGCGGGGTCGCGGGCACTGTTCAAGGCTGCCGCTCGTGGGAGCTCGGTCAGCTCACGCGAGTGGTTCCCGTTCGGCGTGCACCTGATCCAGGGCTTCTTCCAGACCGTGCGGCGGATGGACACCATGTCGCGGCAGCGGGAGAAGCTCATCGCTCTCGGTCAGATCTCGGCCGGGCTGGGCCACGAGCTCAACAACCCCGCCTCCGCTGCCGCGCGCGGTCGGTGGACGCGCTGACGAGGCATTCGGTACGTTGCTCTCATCGGGGCTCGGCCTCGCGGAACGTTCGCTGCCCGTCGGAGCAGTTTCACGGCACTCGACGCCTTACGGCGTGAGATCGAGCCGTCGACAGCGAGCCCGGATCCGCTGAAGGTTGCGGACCGAGAGACCGCCCTTCGAGCGGGCGAAGCCAGCACGGCGTGAAAGATCCGTGGCGGATCGCACCCGCCTTGCCGCGGCGGGCGTCGACGTCGGCATGGTGCGTGAGAGCCGCCGCCAGTCCTCCCGGCGAAACGCTCACGCCCGGGCTCGAGTGGGTGCGAAGGCGCTCGCAACCCAAGGGCTCCTCAGTGAGATCAAGGAGTCCACGAGCATCGCATCTCGGCACTCGTCGACGACGTGAAGTCGTACACGCAGATGGATCGGGCATCGGTGCAACTCATCGACGTCACCGACGGCATCGAGAGCACATTGAAGATGCTCCAGCCCAAGCTGCGCCGCGGCATCGAGGTGGCCCGTGACTACGACCCCGACGTTCCCCCCATCGAGGCGTCACCCGCGGAGCTCAACCAGGTCTGGACCAACCTGATCGACAACGCCGTCGACGCAATGGAAGGCGAGGGACGCTCTGCGGATCGCAACGCGAGTCGACGGAGAAACGATCGTCGTCGAGGTGGCCGATAGCGGCCCGGGAATGCCGCTCGAGGTGCAGGCCCGCGCGTTCGACCCGTTCTTCACGACGAAGGAGGTGGGCAAGGGCACTGGCCTAGGGCTCGACATCTCGCGCCGCATCATCGTCGACGGGCACCAGGGGCAGATCTACATCGAGCTGCGACCGGGGGAGACAGTCCTGTCAGTGCGGCTGCCGATCCGGCGCGGATGAGGACGCGGAAGAGGGGCACCGAGCGCGCTGCGCCCGGTGCCCCCTTTCGGAATCACGCCACGAGATCGGCCACCGGGAGCGTGTAGCTCTTGGCACCGACGTCGAGCACGGTCGTGCCGTTGACGAGATGCGTGTGGTCGGCGATCCAGCTCGCATCTTCGACCAGGCCGTCGGTGTTGTTCTCGCCCTCGATGAGGGTGTCGTCGCCGGGTCCACCGTTGAGGGTGTCGGTGCCATCGCCGCCGATGAGCACGTCGTCGCCCGCACCCCCGCTCAGGGTGTCGTCGCCAGGCCCACCGATCAGCACATCGTCGCCGTTGCCGCCGTCGAACGAGAGCAGCGCCGAGGCACCGCTGACGCCGGAGGCGTCGACCACGTCGTCACCGTCGAGCGCAGCCACGATGAGGTGATCGTTCACAGGGCTCGAGGCCGAGACGGTCACCGTCGGCTTCAGGTTCACGACCTGGAGGTCAGCGCCTTGCTGTCCCACGATGGCGACATCACTGCCCGCGGTGCCGTTCACCGTGACGTTGTCGGGCTGACCGTCGTCGACGCCGCTGCCCGCTGTCGCCGCGAGGTCGACGTGCACGTCGGTGAGATCGGTGCCGGTCATGTCGTTCACCACGACGTTGTCGGCACCACCGAGGGCGTTGACGTCGATGTTCTCGACGCCGGCCGTGTCCATCGTGATGTTGCCGATGTTGCGGAAGAACCGCACTCGCTGGCCGTTGGCCGAGACGTCGAAGTTCTCGGCGATGTTGGCGCCGTTGAACAACATCTTGTCCACGCCGTCTTGACCCTCGACGACGTCACTGCCGTCGCCGGGATCCCACTGGAAGACGTCGTCGCCTGCTCCGAGCAACCCGGTGTCCGCGCCTTGGTTTCCGTCGACGAAGTCGTCGCCCGCCCCACCGAGGAGACGGTCGGCGCCGTTGCTGCCGAGGATCGTGTCGTTGCCATCGCCGCCGTCGACGGTGATGGCGATGAGGGTCGCGAGGTCACCCGTCGCGGTGAACGAGTCGTCGCCACCGTTGGCGTTGAGCACGAGCTTCTCCGACGTGCCGATGTCGACGCTGAACGGGGCGGGGTTCACTCGGTCGAAGCGCACACGCGTCCCGTTGGCAGCCGCGCTGAACGCCTCTGCACCGTTGCCTCCGTTGACCTGCACGGTATCGACGCCGTCACCGCCTTCGTTCAGGTCGGTGTCGTCTCCGGGTTCCAGATCATGAGGTCGTCGCCCGCCTCGCCGAATGCCTGATCGTCGGCGTCGCCGCCGGTGAGCGTGTCGTTGTCGGCGCCGCCGAAGAGCTGGTCAGCTCCGCCTTTGCCGAGGAGCGTGTCCGCGCCGGCCTGCCCGATGAGCAGGTCGTTCCCCGAGCCGCCGGTCAACGTGTCGTCACCCGTGCCGCCGATGAGCGTTGCTCGTGGAAGTGCACCGTTCACCTCGTCGAGCGTGATGGTGTCGTTGCCGCCACCACCGACGACCGCGATCGTTCGCGTGTTTGCAACCGTCGGCGTCGATCCGATGACGCGGACGTCGCCGTTGTTCACGAGGATCCGTCCGGCTGCGTCACGGCTGATCACGATGGTGTTGTCCTGTGCGTCACCGACGACCGCGAGGACGCCGAACGCCGAGACCGCTGACACTCCTGGGGTCGCCTGCGCGGCGGCCGGCCCGGCCGTCGACGCGACGAACACCATGGTCCCTGCGCCGAACAAGGGCGCGACCGCCAACAGGGGGATCGTTCGGGGGCGCGCGTGCTTCGATCCGAATCTCTTCATCGTCTCTCCAATCGCTGTCGACCGACCGAAGTCGGTTCCGCTACTTCGCAGCGATCGATGCAGCGGGCTCCCCCACACCACCGCTTCTCTGCCACGTGCCGAGTGATACGACCGCGGCGCGCGTGAAAGGATCGCCACGTGAGGTGCGAAAGCCGTCACGCGTCGCGTGTGACGCGCTATTCGACGAGCGCGATGCCGTTGCGGTGACGAACCGCGAGGTCGGCGTACGCGCGGGGTTCGTCTGAACCCAGAACTCAGCGGGTGTGCCCGCGAGCTCTCGCTTCACCACTGCGGGTGAACCCGCCGGCGAGGACGCCCGCCGGGATGTCGGCGTTCGCGGCCACCAGAGAGTGAGCCGCAACGAGCGTGCGCGCTCCCACCTTGGCGCCGTCGAGCACGGTGGTGCCGTTCGCGATGAGCGCCTCTTCGCCGATCGTCGCGCCGTGGACGCAGCACAGGTGGGCCACCGTCGCACCGGGCCCGATCTCGGTGGGCATGTCGGGTGGACCGTGGAGCAGCGAGTTGTCCTGGACGTTTGCACCGCGCCGGATGATGACCGGCGAGAAGTCCGCGCGTATCACGACGCCGTACCAGACGGATGCGCCGGACTCGACAGTCACATCGCCGATGAGCGTCGCCGTCGGAGCGACGAACGCGTCGGGCGCGACGGTGGGCGACTTTCCTTCGAACGAGTAGAGCGGCATGGTCGTGGAACGTAGTCAGCTCGCCTGGTTCGCCGATGAAGGAGGTCGATCGTGACTGCGTCGATCAGTCCCGTGCTCCACTACTCCGATCCCGAGAAGGCGTCGCGGTTCCTGCAGGATGCGTTTGGCTTCGTCGAGCGCGAGGCGTATCGCGATCCCGATGGGAACATCGTCTACGTCGAGACCACGCTCGACGGCTGCACGATCGGGTTCGGTCCCAAGGCCGAGGGCGGCAGCGTGTTCGACCTCGGGCCGACTGCGGTCTACGCCGCGATCGATGATCCCGATGCGATCCACGCTCGCGCCGTGGGCGCGGGCGCGGAGATAGTGATGGAGCTCACCGACCAGGAGTACGGCTCGCGCGAGTTCGCGGCCCGCGACCCCGAGGGCAACGTGTGGTGCTTCGGCACCTTCCGTCCCGGCACCGCCTGACGCGACGGCGAACTCCGCGTTTAGACCTCGATCGTCCCGGCAACGTCAAACGGACTGTTTCCGCCGCGCCAGGACGAACGTGGGGAGGAACCATGCGACGTCGGTTGGTTTCGATCGGGATCGTGCTCGGGGTCATCGCGACGTTTGCTGCCCGCGTACACGTCCGCGGCATCGGCTCAGGAGGTCACGAGCTCCGGCACGGGGGTCGGCAGCATCACGTGGGGCGAGTGCACGAACCCCACGCTGGTCGCCTTCGGGGCTGAGTGCGGGATGCTCAGCGTGCCGCTCGACTATGCGCGACCGTCCGGCGCGAAGATCCAGCTCGCGGTCTCTCGGGTCGTGCACACATCGCCCGACGAGGACTACCAGGGGATCATGCTCGTCAACCCCGGAGGTCCCGGCGGTTCGGGGCTGATCTACAGCGTCCTCGGCGCCTTCGTGCCCGGCGATGTCGGCTCCACCTACGACTGGATCGGGTTCGACCCGCGCGGCGTGGGCGACAGCGTCCCTGCCCTCAGCTGTGACCCGAACTACACGGCCGGTCCTCGACCGCCCTACGACCCTGCGACGGTGCGCATCGAGTTCGCCTGGCTGGTCAAGTCGGCGAAGTACGCGATCGACTGCGCGCGCAACGGTGGTTTCCTGCTCGGGCATCTGAAGACCACGGACACGGTCGCCGACATGGACGCCATCCGTCAGTCGCTCGGCGCGGAGCAAGATGAACTTCTACGGCTTCTCGTACGGCACCTACCTGGGTCAGGTGTACGCCACCCTCCATCCGGATCTGGTGCGGCGCATGGTGCTCGACTCGAACGTCGATCCGCGCACGGTCTGGTACCAAGCCAACCTCGACCAGGACCCCGCCTTCGAGATCACCATCAACAAGTTCTTCGACTGGGTCGCGCTGCACGACGACGCCTACCACCTCGGCACGACCGGTGCGGACGTGTCGGCGAAGTACTACGCAGCGCTCAACTCGCTCGCTGCGAACCCGCAGGGCCAGCTCGGTGCGTCTGAATGGGCCGACGCGTTCCTCGGCGCGGGCTACGTGCAGTTCCTGTGGCCCGACACTGCCGCGGCGTTCACCGCGTTCGTCAACAACGGCGATCCCGGTCCCGCGACCGACCTCTATCTCGGCCAGGACACTCCCGGCGACGACAACGGCTACGCCATGTACCTCGCCACAGAGTGCACCGACGCCCGCTGGCCGCGGAACTGGCTGACGTGGCATGTCGACAACACCCGCGTCGCTCGCACCGCACCCTTCCTCACGTGGGCCAACGCCTGGTTCAACGCTCCGTGCGCGTTCTGGTTCGCACCGTCGGGTCAACCGGTGAACGTCGATGGATCTGCGGTACCCGGGATCCTGCTCCTCGACGAGACGCTCGACGCGGCCACGCCGTTCCCGGGCAGCCTCGAAGTGCGCCAGCTCTTCCCGAACTCGTCGCTCATCGCCACCGTTGGCGGAACGAACCACGCCAACAGCCTGTTCGGCGGAGTTCCGTGTGTGGACGACGCCGTTGCCGCCTACCTCACCGACGGCACGCTGCCGGCGCGGGTCGCGGGCAACTCAGCCGATGCAGAGTGCCAGCCGGCCCCTGATCCCGAGCCCACCGCGCCGGCCGCGGTCAGCGCGGCAGGCGCAGGCCAGCGCGCAGGCGCAAACGGCCACCATCTCGGCGGATCAGCTCCGCCAGCTCCACCCGATGCCCCGGTAACCATTCCGACCCCGGCGTGTCTGAGGGACGAGTCGCGCTCCCGATCGACTGGGTTAACGTTCGTTCACCCGGCGAAAGGAGGCGCAATCCTTGAGCGATACGGTCGTGGGCACGGAACAGGTGCCGATCGCACCCGACCTCTTCACCGAGGGCGCGGAGCCTCAGCTCATCGGGAGTCGTTGCGGCGCGTGCGGAGTCGTCACGTTCCCTCGTCAGAGCGGCTGCGCGCGGTGCGGAGCGGCCGACATGCGAGACGAACCCCTCCACCGTCGCGGGACCCTCTACACGTGGACCACGCAGGGCTTCATGCCCAAGGAGCCCTACCACGTCGATCCGACCGACGAGCCGTTCGCCCCGTATCTCCTGGGCTATGTCGAGCTCCCCGAGCAGGTGCGGGTCGAGGGTCGACTGATCGGCTGCGACCCTGAATCGGTGCACATCGGCATGGAGATGGAGCTGACCCTGTTCCCGCTTCGCCACGACGAAGCGGGACGCGAGGTGATGATGTACGCGTTCCAGCCAGTCGCGAGCGAAGGGACCTCCTGATGGACGTCGCAATCGTTGGCATCGGGATCCATCCGTTCGGCCGATTCCCAGGGGTCACCGGCGACCAGATGGGTGCGGTGGCGGTTCGTGCCGCGCTCGCCGACGCCGGTGTCGCGTGGAAGGACATCCAGTTCGCCTACGGCGGGAGCATGGGCGCCACGCTCGGCCACCAAGACGTCGGTTCGGCCGACACGCTCGTCAACGACCTGGGGATGACCGGCCTCCCGTTCGTGAACGTGGCGAACGGCTGCGCCACGGCCGGGTCGGCCCTTTCGGTCGCGGCGCACACCATCGGTGCCGGCGCGTTCGACCTCGGCCTCGCGGTCGGGTTCGACAAGCATCCCCGCGGCCACTTCAACGCCGACGCAGGAACCATCGGTCTGCCGTCCTGGTACGGCGAGGCCGGCTTCATGGTCACCACGCAGTTCTTCGCGATGAAGCTCGTCCGCTACATGCACGAGCACGACATCACCCAGAACACGCTCGCGAAGGTCGCGGCGAAGGCGTACCGAAACGGCTCGCTGAACCCCAACGCGTGGCGCCGCACGCCGTTCACCGAGGAGCAGATCCTCGAGTCGACGATGCTGAACTGGCCACTGACCCAGTACATGTTCTGCTCCCCTGACGAAGGTGCGGCCGCGGTCGTGCTGTGTCGGGCCGACCAAGCGCACCGCTACACCGACCGCCCGATCTACCTCCGGGGCGTCGGTCTGAAGACCCGACAGTTCGGTGCGTTCGAGGTCATGAGCCCCTCACTCGCACTCGACCGGCGACACGCGCCGACCGTCGACGCGTCGCTCGCGGCTTACGAGATGGCCGGCCTCGGCCCGGAAGACATCGACATCGCCCAGCTGCAAGACAGCGAGCCCGGCGCGGAGATCATGCACATGGCCGAGAACCAGCTCTGCGCGGATGGCGAGCAGGAGTGGATGATCCAGGCCGGCGAGACCGAGATCGGCGGGAGGCTGCCGATCAACACCGACGGCGGCCTCATCGCGAACGGCGAGCCGATCGGCGCATCGGGCATGCGGCAGGTCTACGAGACCGTGCTCCAGCTGCGAGGTGACGCCGGCCCACGGCAGGTCCCGAACGCGCCCAAGGTCGGCTACACGCAGGTGTACGGCGCCCCGGGAGTCGGGGCCGTCACGATCCTCACGACATGAGTGACATCGCGCTTCTCGACGAAGCGATCGACAGGTTCCTCGAGGACTACCCTCCCGCGACGACAGACAAGCATCAGTTCTGGGCCGCACAATTCGACGCGGGTCTGGCATGGGTGCATTTCCCTGTGGGCTACGGGGGGCTCGGGCTCAACCCGAAGCTCGCCGAGCGGCTCGACTCTCGCCTCGGCGCAGCCGGCGCGCCGCGCAACACCAACGTCAATTTCATGTTGGTCGGCATGGCCGGGCCGACGATCGTGGCCATGGGATCTGAGGAGCAGAAGCAGCGGTTCCTGCGGCCGGGCTTCGCGTGCGACGAGATCTGGTGCCAGCTGTTCTCCGAGCCGGGCGCGGGCTCCGATCTCGCATCCCTCTCGACGAGAGCCGAGCGCGACGGCGACGAGTGGGTGTTCAACGGCCAGAAGGTGTGGACGACGCTCGCGCATGTGGCCGACTGGGCAATGGTGCTCGCGCGCACGAACCCCGATCAGCCGAAGCACAAGGGGCTCACCTACTTCCTCATCGACATGAGTCAGCCCGGCATCGAGGTGAGGCCGCTTCGCCAGATCAACGGCGAGGCCGAGTTCAACGAGGTGTTCCTCACCGACGCCCGCACGCCCGACTCGCTGCGGATCGGCGACGTGGGCGAGGGATGGCGGGTCGCGGTCACCACGCTGATGAACGAGCGCACCGCGTTCGGGCATCTCGCGAAGGCGCCGCGCGGCACCGGCGCCGCGCGGATGGCGCTCGATCTGTATCACCAGTACGGCAACGACGACCCGGTGCGACGCGACGCAGTGACGCAGAAATGGATCGAGAACGAAGTCGTCCGGCTCACGACGCTGCGCGCCCAGGAGCTGCGCGACAAGGGCACGCCCGGCCCCGAGGGTTCGGTGATCAAGCTCGCGTACACCTGGGCGTCGTACAGCACCTACGAGCTCGGCGTCGACCTCATGGGGGCCGACGGCATGCTCATCGACAACTACGACATGGTGCGGCCGACCATCATGGGTGGCTCGTCGCTCGGCGGCAGCAGCGAAGGCCCGCCCAACCCGCAAAAGGCGTGGTTGACCTCACTGGGCGGCACCATCGGTGGCGGCACGTCGGCGATCGCGAAGAACGTCCTCGGTGAGCGCGTCTTGGGGCTCCCCGGCGACGTGCGTGTTGACAAGGAGCTGCCGTGGTCAGAGGTGCCGCGCAGCTGATCGACTCTCACCACCGCGTCAGGAGGCTCTGGACGCGCGTGCAGCCGAGCGGCTGATGCTCAGGTCGTCTCGGTCGGAAGGTCGGCGCGGTGGTCGGTGAAGCGCTCGACAGGGGTACGGCCTGAGTCTTCGCCGCCGTACGTCCAGTCGGGCTGCTTGTCGAGGAAGGTGTCGTCGGCGAGCGCGCCTTGGTCCGTCAGGTCGAGCAGCTCGGTGACGAGCCAGGGCTCGACGGAAGGGGCGGCGGATGTGGCCTCGGTGAGGTGACGCGTCGAAGGCTGCGGGGAAGGCGCGCAGGAGGCTCCCGATCACTCCTTCCTGCTGCCGGCCGAGGTTGCAACGGGCCCCGTCGGCAACGGTCGCAAGCCGGTCGCGCACCCCGTCCAGATCCGTGCGATCGGCGTCGCCCCGACAGAGCCGAGTGAGGCCGTCCGCGATCCACAGACCGTCCTGCTTGCAGGGCGTGCACTGCCCGCACGACTCGATCGCGAGGAACCGCGAGATGCCCGCGGCGACGGCGACAGGGTCGCTCTCGTCATCGAGCACGAGGAAGCTCGCTGACCCGAGCCCGCTTCCGGCCGCCGCCATCGCTTCATAGGTCAACGGGGTGTCGAGCCGATCGGCGGTGAGCACGGCATTCGACGCCGCGCCGACAACCGCGATGATCGAGTGGTCGGGGCGCGCTCCGCCGCACAGCTCGTCGATGACACCGCGCAGCGGGCTCCCGAGAGCGACCTCGGCGACAGCGTCGTGCTGCACCGCGCCGGTGATCGTCGCGACGATCGTTCCCGGTGACTCCGCGGTGCCGACCGAACGGAACCATGCCGCGCCCTTGGCGATGATGCCGGGCACGTTGGCCAAGGTCTCGACGTTGTTGGCCAGTGTCGGAGGCGCGAGCGTCTCGTGATCGGGACCGGCCATCTCGACATCTGCGGACAAGCCACTGCCCGAGTCCACGTCTTCGGTTGCGACGACCTCGTCGACGCCCCGGCGGTACGGCGGCGCGATCCGTGGGAACGGAGGACGGCCGTCGAGCACTTCGAGAAGCGCGGTCTCCTCGCCGTAGAGGTACTCGCTGGGTCCCTCGACGATCGTCACCTTGACTTCGTCGCACCAGCCCGCCTGCGCGATCTCGTCGACGGCGGCGCGCAGCCGAGCGATCTCGGTCGTGAACCTCGCCTTGGTCGCCACGATCACCGATGCGGCACCGACCGCCCTGGCCGCGATGAGCGCTCCTTCGAGGACGGCGTAGGGGTTGGCGCGCAGGATCGCACGGTCTTTGAACGTGCCGGGCTCCCCTTCCGCGGCATTCACCACCACCGTGGAGGACACAACCGGCGACGCATACCCGGCGACGGTGCGCCACTTCTGGCCGGTCGGGAAACCCGCGCCGCCGCGTCCACGTAGCCCGGACGCGTCGATCTCGTCGATGAGGACTCCCGGCGTGACCTTTCGGGCCGCCTCGAGTGCTGCTCCCCCGCCGGCCGACAAGTAGTCGGAGAGGGTGCGGTATGGCTCCGCCGGCAGGACGCGTTCCAACCTCCACATGGCTCTTCCGTTCCCGGAAGGGGCGATCGCGACACCGACGAGGCCGCCCTCGTCCACATAACGTGCTCTCACCGACGAGGAGGCAAACAGATGGCAGTACTGATGATCGGGGACGTGCCCGGACTGACCGAGGAGGTGTACGCGGGGATGATCGGCCAGCTCGAGCCGGTGATGCGTGCGTCGAAGGGGTTTGTGTCCCACGCGGGCGGCCCGAGCCCCGATGGAGGCTGGCGGGTCCTCGAGGTCTGGGAGTCGCAAGCGGACGGCGACGCGTTCTTCGAGAACAACGTGAAGCCGAACCTGCCGCCGGGCGTGGTCCCTGACCGGACGTATCGACCGCTCCACACGGTGTTCACCAAGTAGTCCGAGCGCCGACTGGCGTGGGCGAGCAGCAGCTCGATGGCGGGATCGCGAACGCTGGCCAAGTCGTTCGCGTCGGTCCGCACGTCCTTCGCCCGTCGAATCCGCACACCGGTTCGATTCACGCCTTCCTGCGCGCGGTCAGAGCCGCGGGGTTCGAGGGCGCCTCGCTGCCCGTCGGCATCGACGCGGACGGGCGCGAGCGCCTCGTGTTCGTCGACGGCGACGTCCCCGTGCCGCCCTATCCGGACTGGAGCCAGTCCGACACGGCGCTGGCATCCGTCGTCACACTGCTGCGTGCACTGCACGACGCCGCCCGGGGGTTCGACCTACAAGGTCTCACCTGGAACGACAGCCTGGCCGACCCCGCGGGCGGAACCGTTGTGTGCCACAACGACCTGGAGCTCTCGAACGTGGTCTTCCGTGACGGCGTCGCAGTGGCACTGCTCGACTTCGAGTTCGCTGCACCGGGCCGCCCCGAGTACGACCTCGCTCATCTCGCCCGCTTCTGTGTGCCGATCGACGACGAGTTCGATCGGGCCCGGCTGGGGTGGCGTCCCGCCGACCGGCCGGCGCGACTCCGACTCGTCGCGGACACCTACGGTCTCGACCGCGACGGTCGGGCCGAGCTCCTCGAGCGCGATGAACGATGCGCTCGACCGCATCGAAGCAGCCGTACGGCGCAGCGTCGACGCGGGTGACGCGAACGCGGTCGCGTTGTGGAACCGGACCGGTGGCAGCAAACGTTTCGACCGCCGGCGCCGGTGGTGGACGGACCACTACGACCGTTTCGCCGCCGCTCTGCTCTGACGATTCAGGCCTTCGATTTGTCGAGGTACACGAGCAGCTTGTGCGCGGCGAGCATGACCTCGGTGTGCTCCCACTCGGCGGCGCGGTAGTAGCAAGCGATCAATCCCATGCGGTGCAGCCGGTGGAAGTCGCCGAACACGAACGCATAACGGCGCTTGGTCTCGTCGGCAGCACCGTCGGTGAGGGCGAGATGCCAGGAGCCGTACTCCTCCCAACCGTGAGTCTTCAGGAAGGCGTTCTCGTCCGCCGCGCTGGGCTGGACCTCGGCCCACCGGCTCCGCACGCGGTAGTGACGCGCGTCGATCAGCGCTCGAGCCTTGGCGACACCCCGCCTGTTCACTCGGTAGGAGGCCACGGCGCAGCCTCGCGCAGAGAGGGGACCTCGAGGGTCGAGTCCCGAGATCCCCTGCTCCGAGTCCTACCGGTTTCACCTCGGCGGGAGGTTCAGGGAGAGCATCGACGCACAAGCGGGCAAGCCTTACCCACGGAGCGTCCAAACGTCTGGACACGCGACCATCCCCACAGGAGAGGAGACCAATGCTCGAGTACAAGGTGCTGACCGAACGGGACACGAAGTTCACGGGCAAGTTCGACGCGGAGTCGCTCGAGGCCGCGTTGAACAGCTACGCGGCCGAAGGGTGGCGAGTCGTCGAGGGGGTTCTGGCGGCGAACGTCGCGAAGAGCGCCCAGGCGCAGATCTTCGTCATCCTGGAACGCGAACGCCCTGCCGGAT
>CAWDJB010000011.1:0-837533 GCA_963802505.1 uncultured Acidimicrobiales bacterium
TACTGGTCTGAGCGGGTCGTTCGCGCGATCGTCCTCGGTGCCGCGCTGTGGGTGGGCGCCGTCACGCTCCTGTGGTTGTTCGTGCCCGTCGGGGAGTCGACGTCGACTTCAGCGTCGAGCACTGGCGTCGTGACGACGACGTCGACTCATCAATCGCTCCTCGAGAGCGAGGGGTCGAGCGTCGTGATCGTGCTCGCCATCCCCGTCGCGCTGGTCGCCCTCAGCGTCGCTGCGCAGGGCACTTGGTGGCGACGTCGCGCGGATCGTCAGTGGCGCGCTGTTGCTGATCGGATCGCTGCTCGGCGCGATGTCGGTCGGCCTCCCGTATCTCCCCGCCGCGGTCGCATTGCTCGTTGCGGGGCTACGGACGCAGCCGCCTTCGCGCGTGTCAGCTGTCCGTGCCGACCCGTAGCGCAGGCTCTTTGTTCGGAGCCGGCTCACCGGGAAGGTGCATGAAGGACTCGACCGCGTGCACGCCGGGCACGCCGTTGACCGCGCGCACGACTCGGGCGATGTCCTCGGTGCTGGCAACCTGACCGCGCACGCGCACCAGGCCTCCGACGGCTTCGACCGTCACATCCCTCGTCTCGACGTCGAGCTCCTCGAGCACCTGATGGAGGTGGACTTCGAGGGACCGGTCGTCGGTGGGATGGAAGACGCCGGCGCCCTTCGCCCGCGCGGCGGCACCTTCGGCCCGATTGGCCGCGTCCTTCTCGATGCCCTCGGCGACGTGCTCGATCTTGCGTTTGCGGGCGCCGAGCTGCTGGCTGACCTGCGCTCGCCGTCCTCGGCCGCGATCGGGATCGAGGAAGTACATGACTGCAGCGCCGGCGGCGGCGCCTATGAGAAGTCTCTTCATGTGCTCGTTCTACCCCTCGCGGCGTGACGGCATCCTTCCCCTTCCGTTACCTGCCCGTGAGCGGCGGGTGTGACGGTGGCGGGAACGTTCGACGGCCGGCCGGTGTATGACCTGACGGCATGAGGCAGCAACATGCTGGCCGCTCCCTGATGGCCGCCGTGGTCGTCGTCCTCGCGGCCGCGTGTTCGGACGACGGTGGCGGCACGACGCAGGTGTCCTGCGCGGCGCCCGATGCCCCCGGGACGTGTTGGACGCAGACGTTGCCGCTCGGCAGTGGCGGCTCCCGCCGAATCCCGGGTCTGACGACGCGCCGGTGTGGGAACCCGGCAAGTTCCCGCTGACCTTGCCGCCGCATGTCGCCTTCGACGGCGACCTCTGGATGACCGCGCAGACGGTGAGCTACTCGTCGGCCGACGGGCTCGCCTGGACCGAGCACCAGAAGACCGATTGGGGAGAGCGGATCTACGAGGCGGTCGTGTTCTTCCAGGGCAAGCTCTGGATGTACGGCGGCCTGGACTACGACACGAGCGTGTTCTCGAACGAGATCTGGTCGTCGTCGGACGGCGTCACGTGGGAGAAGGTCGGCACGGCCGCGTGGTCGCCGCGCGGCGCACAGACGATGCTCGTGTTTCAGGACCGGTTGTGGTTGTTCGGCGGTGCGAACCACGTCGGCGCGGACAAGGGCACCGACGGGTTCGTCAACGACGTGTGGGTCTCGGACGATGGCCTGCAGTGGACCGAGGTCACGAGCGCCGCGCCATGGTCGCCGCGGGCGTATCCGGGCGTGGTCGCGCTCGATGACGCGCTCTACATGCTCGGGGGAGAGGGCCTTGCCGACGTGTGGCAGACGTCGGATGGAAAGCAGTGGACCGAGGTGAACCCCGAGGCCGATTGGAAGCCGCGCTTCGGTTTCGGCCGGATCGCCTTCGACGGCAACCTGTGGGTGTTCGGCGGGTGGATCGGTGACGACACGACGAACGCGGTGAACGACGTGTGGTTCTCGACCGACGGCGTCGTCTGGCAGCAACAGGCCGAACACGCCGCGTGGGAGCCGCGAAGCCCGGTGTCGGTCGTCTTCGACGACAGCATCTGGATCCTCAGCGGCAAGCACACCGGCGCGGAGGACAACTGGGGTGGCGACCTCTGGCAGATGGCTTCCGACGGGTAGTCACGCGCGAAGCGGCCGCGCCAGCAGCACCTGCCCGTCGATCTCGCCGCGTTCGACGAAGCCGCTTCGGCGCGCGACGGCGAGTGATCGCAGGTTCTGCGGGTCGATGAGAACGGTCGCGGCCTCGAAGTCGGTGCGCGCCGCGAGCTCATCCAACAGCAGGGCCAGCGCGCGTGTGGCGTATCCCTTGCCGCGGACACCGGTGAACAGCGCGTAGCCGATGTTGACTGCGCTCTGCTCGAGCCACGCGCTCTCGGCGTCGTAGTCGATCCAACCGACGACGTCGCCGCCGACGACGATGCACGCGGTCGGACGCGGATCGTCCGATCCCACGCCGAGCCATCGGCGGAACTCCTCGTCGCGACCCGCGATCAGCACGTCGCTGTCGCCGGGCGCGGGTGCGCGAAGGGTGACGACTCCGTCGGTCACGTCGCGCAGCTCCAAGCGCCGAAGTCTTGCTGGTTGACAGGTGACCGAATGGTCACGTATAGTCGGATCATCGACGCAGACGCAGTGTTCAAGGCACTGGCTGATCCCACCCGGAGAGCGCTGTTGGACGAGCTGTTTCGGGAGGACGGGCAGACCTTGCACTCGCTGGAGACCCGGTTTGCGATGACTCGCTTCGGGGTGATGAAGCACCTCAAGCAGCTCGAGGAAGCCGGCCTCATCGTCACCAAGCGGAAGGGTCGAGAGAAGCACCACTTCCTCAACCCCGTGCCCATCCGCCTGATCTACGAGCGGTGGGTCAGCAAGTACTCAGAGCCCTGGACCGCAGGGATGACCGAGCTGAAAGACAGACTGGAGAATCCGATGGAGTCAAAGACGATGGAGCGCGTCTTCGAGATCTACATCCGTACGACCCCCGAGAAGCTGTGGGAAGCGATCACCGACGCAGACATCCGCGAGAAGTACAACTTCGGCGCTCGGGTCGATTCGGAGTGGACAGTGGGCGCGACCATGGACATGAGCAGCCCTGCGGGATTGCTCGGCGAGGGCGAAGTGCTCGAGGTCGATCCGCCTCGCAAGCTCGTGCACACGTTGCGCGCGCTGTGGAGCGACGACGTGAAGTCGGAAGGCTTCTCACGGGTGACGTGGGAGATCGAGCAAGTCGCCGACTCGTGCCGCCTGGTGGTCACGCACGATCAGCTTCGCGAAGGGGCGAACGATGAGCTCTACGGTGGCTGGCCGATGATCCTGTCCGGCCTGAAGACCTGGCTCGAGACGGGCACGTTGCTCACCACCCCCGGATCCTTGCTGTACGTCGACCGATGAGCGCGTATGCAGACAACTGGCGCGACGTCGCCGCGGAGTTCACGCGCCGGGCTGAAGCAGTCCCGGCCGGTGCGTGGGACCAGCCGGCTCCGTGCGAGGGCTGGGTCGCGCGCGACATCGTGCGTCACATGGTCGAGTGGATGCCGTGGATGGTGCTGACTTCGGTCGGTGTCACTCCACCCGAGTTCCCTTCGGTGGACGTCGATCCCCTCGGTGCGTGGCTCGCGCTCGATCGTGCGATCCAATCGGCGCTGGATGATCCCGAGATCGCGCAACGCGAGTTCGAGAACCAGGTCGGCCGCTTCTCAGTGGAGAAGGGGGTCGACATGTTCTGCACCGGCGATGTGTTCCTGCACACGTGGGATCTGGCGCGGGCAACCGGTGGCGATGAGCGGCTCGACCCGCAGCGAGTGCACGATGCGCTCGTCGGGATGGAGCCGCTCGACGAGGTGCTGCGTCAGAGCGGGCAGTTCGGCCCGAGGGTCGAGGTGCCCGACGACGCGGATGAGCAGACGAAGCTCATCGCGTTCATCGGCCGCCAGCCCTAGACGCCGAGCAGTCTGCGCACGTATGCCGCCTGGCCGGCGTGCTGCAGCCCGTCGTCGGCGACGCTGACCAGGCGCACGCCGAGCGTCACCGGGGGATCCCATCTGCGGTCGACCACGCGATCGAGGTCGTCCGCGGAGAGAGCGGTGAGCATCGCGCGGGTGCGCGCCCCGACTGCGTCGAGGTACTCGATCAGGACGACGCCGTCGGGCGGGCGGATGGACGCCACCCCCTCGGGAGTGTGGCCGTAGCCCGTGTTGTTCGGGTTGCGCTCGAGACCCATGCGGTCTGCCCAGTCGCCGGTCACCCAGAGCTGTTCGTCGTTCAACAGCTCGGCGATGTGGTGGTCCTGCACGCGGGCGATGTGCCACACGAGCCAACCGATCGTGTTCGCCCCGGAAGCCGGTGACGTGGCGAGCTGTTCGGCGTCGAGCCCGTCGACGACGTCCTCGGCGATCGGGCCGATCCGTCCATACAGCTCGAGGAGCAACTCGGGGAGGTCCATGGCGGCGATGCCTACCCTGGTGCCGTGGGGTCCGCAAGCCTCTCGCCGGAGCTGCCTTCCATCGAGTTCTACACACTCCGCGAGCCCGAGCCAGGCGGAGTGGAGTCGTCGGGTCGTTTCGCGGAGCAGCGTGGACGGTGGGAGTGGATCGCGATGGGCGCCTGTCTCGCGTTGCTCGCCATCATCGTGATCGGCGGTCACGGTCACGCGACGCAGGAGACCTCGCCCGTCACCGGCGCGCAGCCCGAGCCCGTCGGGCGCACATCCGGGACCACTCTCGACGGGCCGGTCCACTTCACCGATCGGCGCGCGACGTTGAGCCCGCCCACCGACATCGGCGTCGATCCTCTCCCGCCAGCGAAGGTCCTCAGCGCGATCGAGGCGATCGGGATCGGGGCGCCGGAGCTGATCCTCGGACGCTACGAGGACGAAGAGACAGGACTCACGCTCGATCCCGCCTGGATCGTCATCGATCGAGGTGTCGTCACCTCAGACGTCGAGTCAGACGGCGTCACCCACACGTTCCATTCCACGAACGTCGTGCGGGTCGTCAACGCGGTCACCGGTCGCCTGGTGTTCACGTTCCCCGCGCCCAGTGAACCGGTCATCATGGCGAGATGACCTGGCGGCGCACCGTCGACTCCTTCTACAGCGACGAGATCGAGGAGTTCTACGAGCTAGGCAAGGACAAGGTGCTCGACGAGAGCATCGATCCCCGCGGTCCCTCGTTCCTCTTCGACGTCGCGGGCGAGCTCGGCACCTCACCGAACACGCGGGTGCTCGATGTCGGCTCGCGGATCGGCAAGCAGATGAGCCAGCTCCGCGAACGGTTCGGCTGCAAGGTCGTGGGTGTCGAGCCCGCGACAGGAAACCTCGCGCGCATGCGACGGACCTATCCAGACGAGGCCCTCACGGTCACCCGTGCGCTCGGAGAGGCCCTCCCCTTCGCCGAAGGCTCGTTCGACCTGATCTGGGTGCGCGATGTGCTCGTCCACTTCGAGTCGCTGGATCCGGCCTTCTCCGAGTTTCGCCGCGTCCTCGCTCCCGGCGGAGCGGTGCTCGTGTTCGCTGTGTTCGCCACGCCGTTGCTCGAACCCAACGAAGCCGAGCGCCTTTGGGCCGGGAACGCAGTGGTGCCATCGAGTGCGGATCGTGCGAACTTCGAGCGCGCCGCTGCCGGCGCGGGTCTCGTCATCGAACGCAAGGAGGTCTTGCACGGTGAGTGGCGCGAGCACACGGAGGAGTCCGGGGAGCGACTGACATCAGGTCAGCTCCTGCGCGTCGCTCGCATGATGCGCGAACCCGAGCGATACAAGGCGATGATCGGAGATCGGCCGTACGAGGAGGAGATCGCGAACTGCCTCTACGGCATCTACCAGCTGCTCGGCAAGCTCACTGCCGTCATCTACGTGCTCCGCTAGCCGCCAGCGCCCTCGCCGCGGCTGCGACGTTGCCTTCGAACTCGTGTGTTCGCGCGAGGAGCCTGTAGGCCGCGTCCTCGATCGGATCGACTGCGAGCGCGCGCTCAGCTGCGTCGCGCGCCGCGGTCGAGTCGCCCGCCGCGAGCAGAAGCTCGCCCGCACGGAGCGCCGCCCGCGTGTAGCGGGTGACGAGCCGAGCGCGCTCGGCGTGTACCCACGTGCCGTCGGCGACGTCGGAGTAGGGCTCACCGCGCCACAGAGGAAGGGCTTCGCGGTACGCGTCGAGGGCCTCAGCAGGATGGCCTGCCCGCTCCGCGCGATCGGCAGCCTCGAGGTGAGACTCGAGCTCCCACGCGTCGACTGACAGGTGCTCGTCGTCGACAAGGGTGAGCCAGGGCCCTTCGCTGCGCACGAAGTACGGCGGCGCCGTCGCGGGGCGCTCGGGCTCGAGCGCTTGCTGCAGGTAGTTGAGGGTCGTCCTCAAGTTGCGGCCGGGATCGTCGAGATCGGGCCAAAGCTGGTCGGCAAGCTCCTCACGTCGTACCTGCCGACGGGCGACGAGCACGCACAGGAGCTCGCGGACGCGTCGACGTCGGAGGTGCTCGTGCTCCACGGGCGCGCCGTCTCGCCAGAGCGCGACGGGTCCGATCACTCCGATGCGCACTCGAGACGAGGGTGACAGCGGCAGCTGCTCGAGCAGCTCGTGTGCGACCCGTCGAACGGCGGGTGAGCCGGCCTTCGCTTCGATGCGGCTGAGGGCGGGACGCGCCGGACTCCCGATCTCGCGCAGAAGATCCGGAGGGGGTGGGTTGCCGGCTGCGTGCCCGGCAACGGCGAGCTCGGCCGCCCACTGCCCAGGGAGGTGCGCGCGCACGATGCCCGCGGACGGCCACGCGAGGCGACCGGCGGGCCCGAAGTCGCCGTCGCGCGCCGCGACCAGAGCGGGCGCCAAGGGAAACGCGAGCTCGTGGGCACGTCCCCTCGGCTCCGCGGCCCAGGCGTCGCGCATCTCGGGAAGGAGGACATAGGGAAGGGCCACGGCCGCGCGGTCTCTCCAGTACCAGCTCTCAGCACGTCCGGGAAGCGAGTCGGGGCTCTCTCGCAGGATGCTCGCCGCGGCCTCGTCGTCGCCGACGCTCACGGCGATGCTCACACGAGCGATGAGGTGCAGCACCCGAGCGACGGCGCCCGCATCAGGCCCGAGCGGCCCGACCGCGTCGAGCACATCGCCGGCAACCGCCACATCACCGAGTACCGCTGCTTTCGCGGCGAGCTCGAGCGACGTCTCCGCGAACTGGAAGCGGTCGGTCGTCTCGTACCCCGCCGAGATCGCACCGAGACGGCTCACGACCGCATCCACGTCGCCGCGCAGCCAAGCAGTGCGCAGCCGTGCGACATCGAACGTGACGTCCCTCGCGTCGTCCGTGCTCGGCAGCACTCGATCGAGCGCGGCGTCCGCTCGTTCGAGGTCGCCGTTCCGGCGATGCGCGACGCTCGACAACCAGCCGACCGCGTGGGCCCAGTCCTCCGGGACGTCGTCGCCCACGCGATCCAGAGCGGAGAAGACTCCCGGCGAGTCACCGAGCGCGTGAAAGACCAGCGCATGTCCGATCGCGTCGACCGCCCCGGCTCGGCGTGAGCCTGTCGCCGCGAGCTCGGACGCCCGGGCGATGAGCTCGAACAACCCGGCAAAGTCGTTCGCCCACCAGCGGGCGAGTCCCTCGTGATGGAGTGCCGCGATCTCTCCGTCGACGTCGCCGACTGCCCGGAACGCGGCGGTGGCCGCCGCAAGCTCGGGAAGGGAGCCCACCGCATCGCGACTTCGGCTTGCGATCGCAGCCGCGAGGACCGCGACGGGAGCGCCTCGCCGATCCGCGGGGAGCACGGCGAGCCATCGGCTGAGCCCTTGCGGCAGCTGCGCGTGCAGCACTGATGCGCGCATCACCTCGAGCACGGCATCCCAGTCGGCGGCCTCGGCGAGCAGCTCGACGGCGGTATCCGTCCTTCCGGCGGCTCGATGGGCTTCCGCGGCTGCCCGGCGCGTCTCGTCGGCCTCGTTCGCGGTGAGCAACCGCGACAGTGGTGGCACCCACAACGGGTGGAGCGCCACGAAACCATCCTCGGTCCACTGCACGAGTGGCACCGCAGCCACGATGTCCGCGACGGCGACCGGTTCGCCGGCGATCGCCGTAGCGAGTCGGTCGTCGCCGCCGCCCGCGATGGCGAGCCGGGCGAGGAGAGCCGCGCGCGCAGGCCCGATGTCGGTGAGCACCTCCTCCCATAAGTACTCCGCCATCAGGTCCTCGCCCGCGCTCGCCGCGAGCTCGGCGAGGGCCGGCCATCCGCCACTGCCGCCGAGGACGGCCACGTCGATCTGTCGTGCTTCGGCGAACGCCTGAAGCTCGTCGTCGTCGAACACGAGGTCGGGTTCCCTGATCCGCGTCAGCTGCGCGGTTGTCGCGAGGCGTGCGGTCGTGACGGGCACGGGATCGCGCGAGGCAAGGACGACGTGACCGTTGGCGGGGAGGTCGTCGACGAGCTGCTGGAGGACGTCGGCGCTGGCCGATCCTCGCGGCACCTCGTGCACGTCGTCGAACACCAGGCACACCGCGCCCGGCGCCTCCGCCCACACTGCTTCGCAGATCCGCGCGGGAGTGATCGGCGACGGGAGACCGAACGCAGCCGCGAGACCCTCGAGGAGATGGTCGGCCGCGACATCCGCGGGTTCGCAGCACACCCAGATGTCACGGCCGGGCGGTGGGAGCTCTCTCGCTGCCCACGCCAACGCGGACGCGAGGAGCGACGTCTTGCCGAAGCCCGGGCCGGCGACGACGGTGACCAGGCGGCGAGACCATCGCTCGTCCATCTTGTCTCGGAGCGACTGCCTGGCCAGTGCTGGTTCGGGCACTGCCGGTGGCTGGAGCCGGAAGGGGCGCGCCACGCCCGGGCACCGTACTCAGGAACGCGCTGACGGGGACGTGCTGGCTGACGCGTCGCTGACGGGCCCGGCGCACTGTCAGGCCTGTGCCCCGGTACCTGGTGGAAACCCATCCCTACACAGGTGAGGTCGGTCGCCTCGTGGCTCTGGCGGGAGCGCGCTTTCCCGAGGTCGCAATCGAGCGGCGGTACACGCTCAGTGGCGATCCGGGCTGCGACGCCTGGGTGTGCAGAGCCGCAACCGACCACCACATCCGCCGGTTCGCGACAGCGGCCGGCCTCGCGGTCCGGGCTGTCTCCCGGATCGACTCCGACGTCGTCATCCAGAAAGGAACACGACCATGAGCCGTTCTCTCCACCTCGCCGTCGCGGCATTGGCAGGTCTCCTGTTGTTGGCGGCGTGCGGTGACGACAGCGACACCGCGGCGGCACCGACCACCGCGGCCGCGCCAGCCGCTGCCGATACGACCGCGGGCGGGGATACCGACGCAGCGGCCGACACTGACCCGTACTGCGCTCTCGTGGCCGAGATCAACAGCGCCGGCTTCCCGACCGCTGACCAAGTCAGGAAATACCAAGAGCTGGCGCCGGACGAGATCCAGGACCAGGTCGCGATCGCGGGACCGGCGATCATCGAGGCGGACGAGGCGGGCAACGGCGAGGCGGCGATGTCCGATCCTGCCGTCGCGTCGGCCGTCGAGAAGATCACCGCGTTCGAGGGCGAGACGTGTGGGCCAGCGAGCCAAGGCGGTGACGCAGCCGCGACGGGCGACGTCGATCCCGAGTTCGCGGACTGGTGCGCGGCGACGTCCGCGGTCAACGCGGCACCGGTACCGACCGAGGAGCTACTCGCCGCCGCCGAGAAGGCCGCTCCCGACGAAATCAGCGACGACGTCGCCGTCGTGGCCGCGGCGTTCCGGGACGGAATCGCGAAGGGAGACCCCGGACTGGGCTACGTGCGTGAGTCGTACGAGCACATCATCGTCATCGACTCGTTCGATGCTGAGCACTGCGGCATCCCGCAGGATCCCGGTGACTTCCAGGATCCCGCGATCACGACGCCCGATCCGAACGCCGCTCAGGTCGGCGTCACTGCGACCGAGTTCGGCTTCGCGTTCGATCCGCCTGCTGCCGGTCACACGACGTTCACCATGACCAACAAGGGCAAGCTCGCTCACGTCATGATGATCGTGCAGGCCGCGCCTGGCCTCAGCGGCGAGGAGGCCCTCGAGAAGTTCGACAGTGGCGGCGTCGCTGCCGTCTACGGGTCGTACGTGGCGGTGCCCGGTGAGGACGAGGTGCTCACAGTCGACCTCGTTGCGGGCGGCTATGCGATGGTCTGTTACCTGCCGACATCGGACGGCGCTCCGCACTACACGCTCGGGATGATGACTCCCTTCAACGTCAGCTGAGCACGAGCGAGTACACGGCGTCAGGGTCGTCCGCGGCCCTGACGCCCTTCGCCGCGAACCACGTGCACACGTTCGCGACGTCACGGTGGAGCAGCTCGTAGCCGTAGGTCGATCGATGGAGGTCGACCGCTTGCGGCACATCGATCAGCCACACGTGGTCGTGCCACCACAGCACGTTGTACGGCGAGAGGTCCGCGTGCACCCAACCCGCGTCGACAACGGTGCGCAGCGCGTCGAGGAGCTGTGCCCACGCGGCCGCGAGGTCCGAAGGATCGAGCCGGGCCTGCGCGAGCCTCGGAGCCGCGCCGTCGTCGTCGCCGAGGTACTCGAGCAGCACTGAGCTCGAGCGATCGGTGGATACGGGATACGGCACCGGCACGCCCGCCGTCCACCACGAGCGGAGGACGTCGAACTCGTGGCCGACCCAGTCGGCACGGACGACCTCGCGTCCTCGGCGCGACATCTTCGCGACGGCGCGCCGATCGCGCGAGCTGCGGATCGCGCGTGCCTCGCGGTACGTGACGTCGTTGCGGAATCCGCCGGCGGTGCTGAAGCCCAAGGCTTCGAGCTCGCCCTTGTGGCTCACCGACTTCGGGCGGTACCGCTTGTCGGCGAGCAGGTGGCGCCCGCTTCCGTCGAGCGCGGTGCGCTCGACGACGCGGATCTCTGCTTCCTTGCCGGTCTTCAGGGTGCCGAGGTCGGTGTCGACGTAGTCGTCGAGAAGGACCCAAGCGGGAGTGAGTCGAGCCATGAACGCTCCGGATCGCGGTGGGGGGCGGGGGATGCCCGCCGCGTCGCGCGGAGCAGTTCGCTCAGGAAAGCGCGGAGGAGAGGCGGCGGGCGTGGGTCGATGTGTTCACACGTGCCTCCTCTCGTCGCGGGACTCGTGCACGGTACTTCAGAGCGCGGGGAGCCGTTGCTTCAATCCGATGAGCGGCGCCAGCGGGTCGCCTGCGCTGGCCAGCCGTTCACCGATGGTGTCGATGGTCCAGCGATCGGGCCTGAGATCGGGGTCGTCGAGCTCGTCCCACGTGATTGGCACTGACACGGGCGCGCCGTGCGCGGGTCGCGGGCTGAACGGCGCGACGAGCGTCTTGTTGATCGCGTTCTGGGTGAAGTCGAGCCGCAGCTTGCCGCTCCGCTTCGAGACCCCCCACTCCCAGCTCACGAGATCGAGCACCGACTGTCCGATGGTGCGCGAGAGCTTCTCGACCCACGCCCTCGTCTGATCGAACGTGTACCGCTCTTCGATCGGCACCCAGATCTGCAAGCCACGCTGGCCGCTGACCTTCGGCATGGCCTTCAGTGCGAGGTGCTCCATCGCCGTGCGATGCAATCCCGCGACGAGCACCACGTCCTCGAAGGACGTGTCCTCGCCGGGATCGATGTCGATCATCGCCCAGGTCGGCTTGTGTGGCGTCTTTGCGCGAGACGTCCAGGGGTGCACCTCGATCGCGCCGTAGTTCGCGACCCACGCGAGTGATGCCGGCGAGTCGACGACGAGATACTCCTCGGTCTCGCCCGGATCGGCCTCTTTGTTGCGCCACCGCGTGAGCCACTCGGGCGCGTGTGAGGGCGCGGCCTTGTGCCAGAAGCCCGCCTTGGTGATGCCGTCAGGAAAGCGGTGGAGGTTCACCGGCCGGCCCTCGAGGTAGGGGAGCATCACCGGTGCCATGCAGGCGTAGTGGCGGATGAGGTCGCGCTTGGTCAGCGCGCGGTGTGGCTTCTTCGCGGGGAAGAGCACCTTGTCGAGGTTCGTCAGCGAGAGGGTGCGCTCACCGAGCTCCCACTTGCCGCTCTTCCCGAGCGCGTCGAGTGCTGCGAGCTCGTCCGGCGTCGGCGCCGCCCAGATCGTGGTGCTCGACCATGTCGCCGCGGGCGCGTCCTTCACCTCGTCGTTCGTGCGGCCTGACTTCACCGAGCGGGGATGCTCCTCGGGATCCCAACCCTTCACGGCCGAATCGTCGTGCTTGTGGAGCATCAGCCACTGGTTGTCTTCGCCGCTCTTGCCGCCTCGACGGACGAGCACGAACCGCCCGCTGAGCTTCTCGCCCTCGAGGCTGAAGTGGAGGTCGCCCTCCTCGATCGCCTTCGTCGCCGAGTCGCCCTCGGCCAGCTCCCAGGTGCCCCAGTCCCACACGATGACGTCGCCGCCGCCGTACTCGCCCCGAGGGATGACACCTTCGAAGTCGAAGTAGTCGAGGGGATGGTCCTCGACCTTGACTGCCATCCGCTTCACGTCGGGGTCGAGCGTCGGTCCCTTCGGCACCGCCCAGCTGACGAGCACGCCGTCGTCCTCCAGTCGGAAGTCGTAGTGGAGGCGGCTGGCGCGGTGGCGTTGCACGACGAATCGTCGACCTCCGGCGAGCGGCGGGGGAGCAGTCGCGCCGGAAGGCTCCGATGTGACGGTGAAGTCGCGCTTCTTGCGATACGTCGCGAGGCGGTCCTTCGCCGGCATCGGCTACGCGCTCTTTCGAGCGCGCTTCTTCGCCGTGCGGCGGCGCGGTCGCTTGGCCTCCTTGAGGCTCGCTTCGAGCGCGGCGACGAGATCGACCACGTTGCTCGGCGACTCGGTGGTCACCGCCTCGTCGACGAGCTCCTTCCCCGCCCGCTTCGCCTTGATGCGCTTGCGCAGCTCTTCGACGTAGGTGTCGTGGTACTTCTCCGGCTTCCACTCGGCCGCCAGGCCGTCGATGAGCTGGCCCGCCATCTTCAGGGCGGAGGCGTCGGGCTTGGCGCGCCGCGCGGGGATCGCTTCGACGGAGCTGCGGGGCACGACCTCGTCGGCGAAGCGCATCGTCGACATGGCAAGCGCGCCATCGAGTGGACGGATGGCGGCGAGATACTGCTTGTTCCGCATCACGACGGTGCCGATCGCGACGCGGCCGCGCTCTTCCATCGCAGCGAGGAGAAGCTGGTACGCCTTCTTCGCGCCTTCACCGTCAGGGGCGAGCCAGTACGTGCGCTCGTAGTAGATCGGGTCGATGTCCTCGAGAGCGACGAACTCGTCGACCTCGATGGCCTTCGTCGAGGCGGGACGCAGCGCTTGCAGCTCGTCCTTGTCGAACGTGACGTAGCGACCCTTCGAGACCTCAAATCCCATCTCGACATCGGGATCCTTGACCTCGCGCCCCGAGCTCTCCGACACCTTGCGGTGGCGGACGCGCGAACCGGATTTCTTGTCGACCTGATGGAAGTGCACGTCGTGATCGCGCACCGCGGTGTACGCCTTCACCGGGACATTCACCAGACCGAAGCTGATCGAGCCGGACCAAATGGGGCGAGCCATGTCAGCGGTGCCTCGTCTTTCCCTTGGCGTCGACGTCGAAGAGGTCGGCCCATGATCGGGAGGAAAGGCGCTTGCGCGCCGCGCTTGCCTCGTCCCGATCGTTCGTGTGCAAGGAGACGAGGACCACTTGCATCTCCTTTGGGGACACGAACGTCTCCCGATAGGCATCGCTGCCCCCGAGGCCGGCGAACACCGCGATGATGGCGCCGAGCACGCCGCCGGCCACGGCGCCGACGATCAGCCCGACCATCCCGGTCGACCCGTTGCCGAGGAACGCCGCGAGCACACCGATCACGAGAGCGCCGAGCACCGCGCCCGTTGCAGCGCCCATCGGCGCACGCGTCACCGGCTTGGTCGCGCCCTCGGCGTCGGCTTTCCCCTCTTTCCACTCGGGTCCCCACCGATGCGGGGGCTCGAGCACGACGAGACCGAGCCGCGAGTCGTCGATCTCGAGATCTTCGAGGGCGAGCACGGCCTCGCGTGCCTGGTCGACGTCGTCGGTCACTGCCATGACGTTGCGGTCGAGCAGGACAGGTTCTGGTTGCGACACCGAGACGATGTCGAGCCCCCTGAACTCTTGCTCGGCGAATTCGCGCAACGTCATCATCGTGATTGTCGTACCCAAAGGCGCCGAGCAGAACCCCTTGACAGCACCTTTGTGGCGTGACTTAATCAACCAATCAGTTGATAAACTAACTGGTTGATCACATCATGGCAGACGACCCGCTCAGCAGCACGTTTGCTGCACTCGCCGATCCCACTCGCCGGGCGATCCTCGCTCGGCTGGCCGAGGGGGAGGCAACTGTCAGCGAGCTGGCCGAGCCGTTCGCCATGACGCTGCAAGCGATCTCGAAGCACTTGAAGGTCCTCGAGCGAGCCGGGCTCGTCGTCCGGGGCAAGGACGCCCAGTGGCGCCCCTGTCGCCTCGAGGCCGCACCACTCGAGAGCGCCTCAGCGTGGATCGATGCCAACCGGAAGATCTGGAACGAGCGTCTCGACCAGCTCGACCGCCACCTCCAACAGCTGAAAAGGAACTCGAGATGACCAACAAGACCAGCGCAGACACCGAGCTCGGCGAGCTCACCATCACCCGTGTGTACGACGCGCCCCGCGAGATGGTGTTCAGGGCGATGATCGAGCCCGAGCAGCTCACGCACTTCTGGGGGCCGACGGGTGTCGACACTCCGCTCGACCGCATCATCATCGAGCCGTGGGCAGGCGGCCGGTTCGAGACCACGATGGTGCCCGAGGGCGCGTCGGTCGACGACGGCTTCGTGATGAAGGCCGTGTTCGTCGAAGTCGTCGAGCCCGAGCGCATCGTCTTCAAGGAGCTCGAGGGCGACATGACGACAGCGTCGACGTACACCGATCTCGGCGACGGCCGCACAGAGGTCGTCATCCATCAGACGAACGTGCCTGCCGAATATCGCTCCGGGGAGGCGCAGGCCGGGTTCAAGACCAGCCTCGACAAGTTCGCGGCCTACCTCGCCACGAAGGTCGGCTGACTCACGTCACGGCAGCTCCAGCGCGCGCCACAGGTACCAGCTGGCGACAGTTCGGTAGGGAGCCCACTTCTCCCCGTGCGCTGCGAGCTGCTTCGGCGTCGGCATCTCCTGCTCGTAGACGAGCCCGAATGCACGCCGCACGCCGTAGTCGTCGACCGGCAGCACATCCGGCCGGCCGAGCCGGAAGATCAGGAACATGTGGGCGGTCCAGCGCCCGATCCCTCGCACGGCGACGAAGCGCTCGACGATCTCGTCGTCATCCATCGTGCCGATGTCGTCGAGCGTGGGCAGCGACCCAGCCTGGTCGTGGAGTGCGAGGTCGCGGAGTGATGCGAGCTTTGCTCTCGACAGGCCGGCGCCCCGCAGGTCCTCATCGGACGCCGCAAGGATCCCTGCCGCAGTGAGACCGTCTTCGGCACCCGTCGCCGCGAGCACGCGGTTGTGGATCGTCTCGGCGGCGCGACCGTTGAGCTGCTGATACACGATCGCTTCGGACAGCAAGGCGAACACCGTGCTCGTGTCGCGCACCTGCAGGTCGAACTTCCCCACGAGCTTCATGAGGTTGGCGAGCACAGGGTCGGATCGACGCAGCGCGCGCGTCGCCTTCGCCGCGTCAATCGTGCGCGTCGTCGCCATCGAACAGGCTCGCCTGCGCGGCGCGTGACCCTTCGATCGAGAGCAGCTGCATCTTCGTCGTCACGCCACCTGCGGCCGAGAACCCACCGACCTCGCTCACTGGTGCCGATCACGCGATGGCAGGGAACGACGATGGCGAACGGGTTGCGCGCGAGCGCCTGGCCGACATCGCGGCCCGCGTTCGGGGCACCGAGGCGAGCGGCGACATCTCCATACGACGCAGTCGAGCCGGGTGAGAGGGTGCGGGCGACCTCGTACACGCGGCGGTCGAACTCGGGAAGGCCTTCCATCTGGAGGGGCACCCACGACAGGTCACGACGTTCGCCGTCGAGCAGGTCGACGATCGCGTCGATCACGGCCTCGACGTCGGCGGGCGGCTCGACGCTTTCGCGCACCCGTCGGGTGCCGGGCAGCCATACGCCGGTGATCGCGCCGTCACCCCAGGCGATGCCGCAACGACCCACGGCCGTGTCGAACTCGGTGAACCCCCGTGTCATCGGGCGTCACCGTATGGGACGCGTACTGCGGCGGGAGTGTGACATGGGAGACTCGTGCTGGTGCGCCCGCTCGACCTGAGCCCGCGATCCAGCGATGAGTACGCGCCGGTGCCGCCGAGTCCGGTGGTCGTCGAAGCCGCCCGGCGCGCTCGAGAGGCTTTGCACGATCTGGTGCGCAGTCGGGCAGTGTCGCGCCGCGACCTCTTCATGTCGGCCGCTGCGTCCGCTGCGGTGCTCTCCGCGTTGAGCGCGTGCTCTGCGGCGGAGAAGGCGAGCAACGGGACCGCGCCGCCCGGCGGGTCGTTCGACCTGCCGACGACGACCGATCCCGCGGCGGCCTCGAGCGTCCTCGACCGCGAGGGCCTCGTCGTGGACGTGCAGCTGCACTTCCTCGACCCTGCGCGCAACGGCAGCAACTTCGGCGGCGGGTTCCCGCAAGCCGCGTGCGGGGCGTCCGATCCGAAGCTGTGCTTCACGCAGGACACCTTCCTCGACCTCGTGTTCGCGCAGAGCGACACGCAAGTCGGGGTGCTGTCAGGCCTGCCCTTCGCCGGGAAGGACTCGCCGCTCGCTGTCGATGTGATGGAGCACGCGGTGGAACGGCTGGCCGAGCAAGCGAACGGACGCCGGCTCCTGCTGCAAGCGGGAGCGTTCCCGGCGACCGGACCCCTGCAGGCGGCACTCGATCAGATGGCATCGGACGCGGCGACCTATCCCGTCGCGGCGTGGAAGACCTACACGCACGCACCGACGTCGTATCGACTCGACGACGAGCGCGGCGATGCCCTCCTCTCGCAAGCAGTGGCGCTCGGCATCCCGATCCTCGCGGTCCACAAGGGGATCGCGGGCGAAGACCCTGCGGCCTCACCTGTCGACATCGGACCCGCAGCGGCCGCGCATCCCGAGGCGACGCTCGTCGTCTATCACTCGGGCTGGGAGCCGAACGCGCCGGAGGGTCCGTATCGCGCCGACGCTGCCGGCCGAGCGGCAGCGTGGCGTCGACCGTCTCGTGACGAGCCTCCGTGACCACGCGATCGGTCCGGGTGGAAACGTCTACGCCGAGCTCGGCAGCACCTGGTTCAACCTCACGCGCAACCTCGACGCAGCCGCGCACGTGCTCGGCAAGCTGCTCGTCCAGCTGGGTCCCGAACGCATCCTGTGGGGCACCGACAGCATCTGGTACGGCTCGCCGCAAGGGCAGATCGACGCGTTTCGCGCGTTCACGATCAGCGAGGCGTTCCAGGAGCAGTTCGGCTATCCGGCGCTGACCGACGAGACCAAAGCGCTGATCCTCGGCGGGAATGCTGCTCGGCTCTACGGCATCAGCTGACCGTGACGTCGCGGCGCTGCGCCTTGGGGGCGAGCATCGCGACCAGCCCCGCGGCTTCGGTCGCGATCGCGTCCTTCTCGGCCTTCGTGCGGCGGCTCAGCAGCTCGACGGTGAGCGTGGTCGCGTCCTTCGTGCGGGCCACACGCCACAGCGCGTCCACGTGGCCGTCGACGAGGACGGTGCCGACGACGAAGTTGTTCGCCATGAACAGCGCGCGATGTTCGTCGGCCACGATGTGGGAACGGTCCGCGTGCGAGAGCAACACGTTGTCGAACTCGGGAAGGAATCGTGGGGGTGCCTCGACGTCCGGGTGCGGTCGCGGCGCGTCGGGAAGGTCGAAGAGCGTGCGGTTGTCCTCGTCGCGGAACGTGCACAGACGCGCGGAGAGCCGATCGAAGACCTCGCCGAGCTTCGTGATCCCCGACCAGGTCTGCGCGTCCTGAACGGTGGCCGGACCGAACGCGGCGAGGTAGCGCACGACCATGTCGTCGATGGACGGCTTTGCCGCGAGCGGCTCGCCCAGCCACACGTCAGCCGGGGTGTGCGCGCTCGGGCCGCTCGCGCCCCACACGCCTCTCGGTGGCACCTGCACGAGCGGAACAAACGTGCGCACCACGTTGGCGAGGACGTCGGGCGCGTGTGCAGGCCAGCGCTCTTGCAACAGGCGACCGAGCGGCGCCGCCGACAGTGGCCGCTCGGTGAGGATCTCCCGTCCCGCGGCGGCGACCGCTTCGAAGTCGAGGCCCGAGGCCCGCTTGGCCCACGAGCCCTTGAACCCACGCTCGATCGCGGGCTGCACGAGCGGACGCAGCTCCCGGCAGTCGCGCGCACTCACCAGGTGGATCGTCGAGCGCATGAGCGCGATGCGCACGACCTCGCGTGCCGTGACGAGGTTCGACAGCTCTGCCGGATCGAACCTCTCGAGGCGCGTCCACAAACCGATGTACGGGCTCGTCGGCATCTGCGCCTGCATCCCGACGAGCGCCTCGACCGCGCCGAGCACCCGGCGTTGCGACCGGCGCAGGAGCATCTGCCGGTCGAGCAACGCCCGGTTGCGGGCGCGACGGTCGAGGAGCGTCACGCTGCCGTCACGCGGCCTGGTCGGCGACGAAGGTGGCGTAGCCGCGAGCCAGCTCCTCGAGCTGTTGTGCACCGTTGCCCTGATACGACGACCCGTGCATCGTCGCGAGCGTCGTCGGGTTCAGCGCGGCGAGCCGACGGATCGTGGGAGCGACGTTCGGACCGAGCGAGGTGGCGTGGAAGATCTCCTCACCTGCCAACGCCGGCTCGACGATGTCGTTGCTCGTCACGGCGGGGCCGTCTCCGACGTGCGTGAACAGGTCGCCGGCGAAGAGCGTCTGAGTGGTCTCGTCGAACCAGAGCCCGCTCTCCCAGTTGTGGGGGACATGGGGCGTCGGGAGGAACCGCATGCGGTGTCCGCCGATGTCGAGCACCGAGTCGTCGCTGTTCGGATCATCACCCATGGGGCGCGGAGCACGGTCCGCCATGTCGTTCAGCGAGAGCATGCAGGCGAGCCCGCCGTGCACGACCTGCGCATTCGGTGCGGCCGCCGAGGAACTGGTTCATGGCCCCACACTCGTCGGCCTCGACGTGAGCGAACGAGATCCAGCGCAGGTCGGTGACCGGGATGATCCGGCTGACCGCCTCGGACACGAGGGGGAACAGCTGGCGCATGCCGGTGTGGAACAGGAACGGCTCGTCGCCGTTGATGAGGAACTGGTTGAAGGTGAAGCCTGCCGGCGGGGCGACCTCGTCGACCTTGGTGGACAGGCGGTAGATGTCGGGAGCGATCTCTTCGACGCTGGTGAACATTGGTGTCTCCTTTGACTCCGGCACGACCCCCTGCCGTGTCCGTCGTCGCACTGTCGCGTCGGAGACCCCTTCCCCACATCGGGGGATCCCCCCTATGACCCCCTATTGGGAGGCGGCGCACTGCGCCGCCCTTCTGCCCTATTGAGACCTCGCAGCGGCCACGGCCGCTGCTTCTGCCCGAGTGCGCACGCCGAGCTTGGCGAGGATGCGGCTGACGTGGTGCTCCGCGGTCTTGGGGGAGATGTAGAGGCGGGAGGCGATCTCGGCGTTCGTGCTTCCCTGGCGGATCAGCTCGAGGACCTCGAGCTCGCGGGCGCTGAGGTCGGCGATGGCACGGCCGTGGGCTTCGACGGAGCGGGTGCGCATCGGCGCGCCGAGCTGGCGCAGGAGGGCCGCGGCCCGGTCAACCGCCGGGACCGCGCCGAGCCGCTCGAACACCGCGACCGCGGCGCGGGCTTCGTCGATCGCCCGTGCCGAGTCTCCGGTGGCGCTCAGCGAGTCGGCGAGCGCGAGGCGAGCGATGGCGGCGAGGTACGGACGGTCTCCGAACCGCTCACGGGCACGCTCGAAGTGCGCCGTCGCGGCGTCGTGGTCGCCGGCGGCGGCAGCGACCCGGCCGCGCGCCAGCTCCGCCTCTCCCGCGAGTGCGTCGACCTCGGTCCGCGCCGCCAGATCTGCCAACCCGTCAGCGGCATCGGCTGCCGCGCCGAGGTCTCCGAGCGAGATCTCGGCCTCGACCAGTCGCGCGAGCAGCGCCGCGCCGCGGACAGCGTCGCCCGTCATCTCCTTGAGACCGCGGCGCGCTGCGGCGGAGGCGAGCCCGGGCTCGCCCGCGACCAGGCGGACACGGGCGATGGGCTCACACGCGAGCACGTGGTCCTCGTATGGAGCGATGAGCGCCTCCGCATCCTCGATGCGGCCTTGCTCGATGCGGATGCGCGCGAGGTTCATCGTCGTCTCCACACGGTGGCCGAAGCTCCGCGAGGCCGTCGGTGCGAGCGAGTCGGTCATGACCTCTTCGGCCTCGGTCCAGCGTCCGGTGGCTGCGAGGAGCGAGCCGTACGCGACGAGGCAGTGCGTGGCGAGCACCTTCGGCCGGCCGCCGTTGGGCTCGAGCATCGTCTCGCGCATCACGCGCATCCACTCTTCGATCCGGTTCACGTCGCCGGCGCGGTCGCAGCCCGTCAGCATCGAGCAGAAGCAGCGACCAGCGAGGGAGTAGTCGGTGAGCTCCCCGGCCGAGATCGCAGCCATGGCGCCGTCGAGGCGATCGAGCCCCTCGCGAAGGCGGCCCTGCGTGATGAGGGCGACGCCGGAGTCGGCGAGGGCACACACCTCGAGGTCGTGGTCGCCGAACTCGAGGGCGATGGTGAGGGCGCGGTCGGCGCTGGCCTCGAGCTCGTCGATGTCGGGGCGGTCGCAGGCCATGAACGCGAGCTCGAGATAGCCCCACTCGACGCACGGACCCACTCGGTCGAGCGTGCGACGAGCCCGGTCGAGCCACCCCCGTCCGGCGGCGTGGTTCCCGAGCGCCCCGTCGTGCAGGACGGCGAGGGTCATCGCGACGCGAGCGGCCGGGCGCAGGTCTCCGCGGTCGCGGTAGGCGCGGAACGCGGCTTCGGCGTGACGCCGGCTCGCCCGGAGGTCATCTTCCATGTAGGCGACCCCGGCCAGGCGTGCTTCCTCGTCGGGATCGACGTCGGTGTCCGGCGTCATCCGGCGATCGTAGGACCCGCGGCCACCGCTCCGTAGGTGGCACTCAGTTCTGTCGCGAGGCGTGCGAGCTGGTCGCGCACCTCGGCCGGGTCGAGGACCTCGACCACCGAGCCGAAGCCTGCGATCTCGGCGGCGAGCAACCACGCGTTCTGTCCGCGCAGCTCGACCTCGACCCGCCCGTCGGGAGTCGTCGGGCCGATGCGAACCCGGGTGCCGAACATGTGGCGAAGGTCCCAGACCACGTCGGAGCGCGCCAGCGCCGTCGCGCGAAGGGGAGCGCGGCGCTGGTCGACCTCGTCGGTGATCAGCTTCCACGCCTCGGCGAGGTCGAAGCCCGAAGGGCGCACGACGCGCTCACCGGTTGGCTCGATCGAGGTCATGCGATCGACGCGAAACGTGCGCAGCCCTGCCTCGGTGTCCGCGACGAGGTACCACGCCGTTCCTTTCGTCGCGAGCCCGAGCGGGTGCACGACGCGCGTCGACGTTGCCTGGTCGCGTGCGACATAGCCGAGGAGGATCTGCTGCCCCTCGATGACCGCGCGCTGCACGGCGTCGAGATGTGTGGGCTCCTTGCGGGGAGCTGCGACGTTGTCCCACCCGACGGGGTCGATGATCATCGCGGTCGACGCCGCCTCGGCGTCGGTGCGGAACGTCTCGGGGAGCGCGCGGGCGAGCTTGCGCAGCGCAGCCTTGACCTCGGGCGTCGCCGACGACGACGGGCCCGCGACGAGGAAGAGCGCGCGTGCCTCGGGGGCCGTGAGCCCGCTGAGATCGGTGCGGCCGCCGCCGATCAGCTGCCATCCGCCGTTGCGACCCTGCCGGGAGTAGATCGGCAATCCGGCCATGCCGAGCGCCTCGAGGTCGCGCCGGGCGGTGCGCTCGCTGACTTCGAGCTCGGCGGCGACCTCGGCCGCGGTGACCTGGCCTCGAGACTGCAAGAGCAGCAGGATCGCCACCAGCCGGTCGGCTCGCATGCCGCCATTGTGACTGGTCAAACCGGCCACATGGTGACCGGTTCAGGGGCGCATCATGGCCACATGGCAACCAAGAGCGGCACCCATTCGGCGAAGCCGAAGACATCACAGCAGTCGACCACCAACGATCCCCGCGCCCTGCTCGCCAGCGCGATGACGTCCGCCGCCGAGGTGATCGGCGCCGTCACCGAGGACCAGCTCGCCTTGCCGACGCCGTGCTCGGAGTTCGACGTCCGGGCGCTCGCCGCGCATCTGATGTCGGCGCCCGCGACAGTCGCCAGCCTGGGTCGGGGCGAGGACTACGGGACGATCGCAGAGAGGGCCGTGCCCTTCGACGAGTGGCGGGCGCACTGGGCCGCGACCTCCGCGGAGGCTCGTGACGCATGGGCCGACGACGCTCTCCTCGGCAAGGTCGTGGCCCTCCCGTGGGCCGAGATCCCCGGCGCAGCCGTCCTCGCACAGTTCACCGGCGAGATCGTGGTGCACACCTGGGACCTGGCGACCGCGACCGACCAGTGGGGCGAGTGGCGGCCCGAGGTGCTCGAGCTCGCCTACGACTCGTACCTGCAAGGCCTTCCCGCCGAAGGTCGCGAGCAGTTCCCTGTGTTCCACGCGGTCGTGCCCGTCGACGACAACGCACCGCTCATCGACCGGATCGTCGCCTATACGGGACGCCAGCCCTGACCGTGAGCTCCTCGAGGACGCAGATGCGCGTCGAAGTCGACATGCTCGCGCTCGGTCTCGGTCCGCCTCAGGAACCTGAGCAGCCTGTCGGCATCGACGCCCGGCACGCGTATGTCGTTGCGTACTACCTCGACAGGTTCCGCGAGGTCGGCCACGGTTGGTCGAGCGGCGACTGACCTTGGTCAACCGACGAGCGATGCGACGCCGCGGAGACGCTCGGGCACGTCTTCTCGGTGGTACACACGCTCGGACTCCTCGATGCCGTCGAGGAAGCGTTGGTAGATGATCGCCTGGCGCATCAGCGCCACGGGCGCGATCAGCTCGGCCGCGCGTGCAGGATCGCTGCCGGGCACGGCTTCGGCCCAGCGCTGCATCCACCGCGCGTGCAGCGTCGGCGCGTGATCGCCCGCTCGCTCGATGAACGCGGGGAGGTCGAGGAGCGGATGGCCGACGCCGACATCACCCCAGTCGAGGATCACCGGTCGGCCGTCTGACCATCGCACGTTGCCCGGATGGAAGTCGCCGTGCACGAACGTGTCGGGCAGGCCACACGATGCGATGTCGTCGAAGATCGACGGGATCCGCGCGACGAATGCCTCGAGCGAGGCACGGACGTCTTCGGGCGAACCGCGCTCGACCACATCCGCAGCGAGCTCGCCGAACGACGCGGGGCGCCAGTCGGGGGCCCCGATCGCGATCAGGTCGTCGACACGGTCGATCCACTCGACTTGGAGGGCGACGAGCGCGTCCGGCATCGCCTCGAGCTGAGCGAGGTCGGCCTCGTAGCAATCGTGGCCTGGCACGTCGGCGAGGAGCATGCGACCGGGCTCGCCGGCGATGATCTGCGGCACCGGTGCGCCGGAGCCGAGAGCGAACAGCATCGCCGGCTCGTGAGCGAAGAACGGCGGGACGTGCTTCAGCCACACGAGCCCGTGGTCGGTGGGGATCCTCCAGATCGACGAGAGGTTCCACGTGCGCACCTGCACGGGGTCATCGGTGATCGTCACATGCGTCGCGGCCCACGCGAGGTCGGCCGCGGGGCCGCCGGGCCGCGCGTACGGCAGGCGGAGCGGATCATCGTGAAGCGTGCCCTCCCACGGCCGCAGCGCCGGTGTCGGATCACCGTGGCGCATCTCGGCGAGATACGTCACCGGTGTTTCGAACGGGACAGCGCCGTCGAGCAGGCGCAGGATCACGATCTCGAAGCCGAATCGCTCGCGCACCGCGGTGACGACAGGCTCGGCTTCTTGCCAATACGGCGATGGGATCGTGAACGACGGCAGGGCGCCGCGGGGCGCGTCGATGACGACGGTGACCTCGCGAGGTTTCGGCATCGTCAGCTGCGCGTCGCCCGCCACAGACGGACAGGCTCGGGAATGCCCTTCATCACGACCGGCCCGATCTCGTCGAAGGAGATGTCGGCCCCGCGATCCGCGACCTCGACCCGCGCCTGCTCGGACACGAGCACCTCACCCGGTCCGGCGACGTCCAGGATGCGCGCCGCGACGTTCACCTCGTGGCCGACGAGGTCGGTGCCCTTCACGAGGGCGCGGCCGCAATGCACACCCATCCGCACCCACAGCGGCAAGCCGGTCGCGGATTCGTCCTCGAACGCCGCCTGCAGATCAAGCGTCGTGGTGAGCGCGCCGGCGACGTCGGGGAACCAAAGGAGCAAGCCGTCGCCGAGCTCCTTGACGACGCGCGCGCCGGTGGGCAGCGCGTCGTTGACGAGCCGCTCTTGTGTGTGCAGCAGCTCGAGTGCCTGCTCGTCGCCTTCGAGCGCGGTGAACTCGGTGAAGCCGACGATGTCGGTGAAGACGATCGCGCCCCAGACGTCGGCGGCGGTTTTCGTGGCAGCCGGCGAGCGGCCGAGTGCCGGTGCCATCAGCGCGCGGCGATCTCGATCTTGCCGCTCACCGTTCTCACGTCGACGTCGACGTCGTCGCCCTCTTCGTAGTGTCGACGCACCTTTCCCAGCCCGCCGAGGCGAACGTTCGGGCGCACGCCCGACGGCAACGCCACCTCGATCGATCCGGACACCGTGCGCACCCGCACCGGGCCTCCTGCGCCCGACTGCACGTCCACCTTTCCGCTGACAGTGCGGACGTCGACGACGCTGCGCGCCTCGATGCGAACGCTGCCGGACACCGACGAGATCTCGACGTCACCCGCCTCGCCGACGACGACCTTGCCGCTCTTGTTCGACACGCGGCACATCCCCGCGCACTTCCCGACTTCGACACCGCCCGACACGGTGCGAAGGTCGGCGCTGTCGACTCTCTCGACCTCGATCGATCCGCTTGACGACGTGACGCGAACCGCGCCGAGCGCGCCGACGAGCTCGACGTTGCCCGAGACCGTGCCGACCATCACGTCGGTGCCCAGGGGGACGACGACCCGTACCGAGCTCGACGCCTTGCGGGGCTTCACCTCGACGGTGCCGTCGTCGACGACCTCCTGGGTCGCGTCGTGCCCGACGTCGACGTCGGCGCGATCTTCGGCCTCGACGACGACCTTCCCCGAGACGGCGTGGAGCCTCACCCGGGTCGCGGACATCGGGCCATTGTCGCGGATGGCCGCAACCGTGCAACGAGTCGTTGGTCACGCCGTCCACTCCCCAACGATCGGGCGTCGCCCTATTAGCGTCCGTGGCGGAGGTGGCGGATGCGGGAACGACGACCGACATCCACGTCGAACTTCGGGGTGGGACGGCGAGAGAGCCACGACGCGACCGCCTTCTACGAACGCTTCCAGCCGCCCGAGCTGTCGGCCGATGACGAGGTGCAGCCTCCGAAGCCGGTCGCCGACCCGTTCGTGTGTGGCGATGCCCGTGCGATGGACGAGCTCGACGATGGATCGGTCGCGCTGGTCGTCACGTCGCCGCCTTACTTCGCCGGCAAGCACTACGAGGAGGAGCTCGAGAAGGAAGGCGTGCCGAGCTCGTACATCGAGTACCTCGAGTTGCTGCACGACGTGTTCGGCGAGTGCGTGCGCAAGCTCGAGCCCGGCGGCCGCATCGCGGTCAACGTCGCCAACCTCGGGCGCAAGCCCTATCGCAGCCTCTCGGCCGACGTCATCGCGATCCTGCAGGACCGACTCGGGCTGCTGCTCCGCGGCGAGATCATCTGGCAGAAGGGCGAGGGCGCGAGCGGCTCGTGTGCGTGGGGATCGTTTCGCAGCCCGGCGAACCCCGTGCTGCGCGATCTCACCGAGCGCGTCGTGATCGCGAGCAAAGGCCGGTTCGACCGAGCACGCAGTCCGAAGAAGCGAAGAGGCGAGGGCCTTCCCAGCGAGCCGACGTTGACGACCGAGGACTTCATGTCGTTGACGCTCGATGTCTGGGAGATCGCCCCGGAGAGCGCCCGCCGGGTCGGACATCCCGCTCCCTTTCCCGTCGAGCTGCCCGAGAAGCTCATCGCCCTCTACACGTATACCGACGACCTCGTGCTCGACCCCTTCATGGGAAGCGGCACCGCCCTTGTCGCCGCGGCCCGCATGGGGCGGCGCTATGTCGGCTACGACCTCGACCCGATGTACGTCGACATCGCGCGTCGGCGGGTGGCGATCGAGGGTGCGCCCGTTGAGGTGGCCACCCTGCTGGCCGACCCGGTGAAGGGAGCGAAGAAGCTCGCAGAGGAGACGCTCGTCGCGGCCGGCTTCACGATCACGGCGCGCAACCGACGGATCAAGCGCACCGGCGCCTCGGTGAGCTTCGTCGCCGAGGATTCAGACGGTCGTCCGTGGGTGTTCGAGGTGGCCGGAGCGGCGACGTCGCATCGAGGCGGCCTCACCCGCACCGACGTCGTGTGGCGCACACTCGGCCGTCTCTCCGCGGTGCGCGGTCACGTGCCCGGCCCGCTCGTCGTGCTCTCGCCGCAGCTGCCGCGCAAGGGATCGGAAGGCGACCTCGCGTTGCGCGCGGCCGGCCCGACGGCGTTCTTCGACGCGATCGACCTACGGCTGCCCGATGCGCGAGAGCGGCTCGCCGCCTACGCGACCGGCGGGCACCGCGACGCGCCGGCCATCGGCTTTTGGTCCGCGCAGGATCTGGCCGCGCCGCTCACAGGCTGACCCCCCCTAGGGCAGCGGCGTCGGCTTCCCGAGTGCGCCGAGCTGCGCGATGTCGCGCGGGAAGAGGAGCCCGATCGTCCAGTCCGTGACGACCCTCGCCTTGCGGGCGAGGCCCGGGATCATCAGCAGGTGGTAGCTGCGTCCCATCCACCACGCGAGGAAGCCCGTGAACGTGTAGCCCTTCACCTCGGCTACGCCCTGCCACTTGCCGAGCGTCACCGCGAGGCCGCGGTCGCGGTAGTCGAACGACTCCTTCTCGCCATGGCCCAGCCCGGCGGCGACGTTGCGGCCGGCCACGATGCCCTGGCGGAACGCGTGCTGCGCCGTTTGCGGTGACATCCCGCCTTCCGCTGCGGGGACGGCCGCGGCGTCGCCGAGTGCGAACACGCCGGGATGGTCGGGCACCTCGAGGTACTGGTCGGTGATGACGCGACCTTCCTTCGTCATGGGAAGACCGAGCGCCGACACGAACGACGAAGGCCGTTGACCCGCGGTCCACACGAGCGTGCCGGTGCGGAACGACTTCGTCGTCGCGCCCTCGGTCTCGACGAGCTTGGCGACGCACGACTTGAGCCGCGTCTCGAGCAGCACCTCGACCCCTCGCCTCCGCAAGTAGCGCAACGTGTGAATGGCGAGCCGCGGGCTCAGGTTGGGCAACAGCGTGTCGCGGGCTTCGATGAGCACCCAGCGCAGGTCGACTGCCCGTAGGCGCGGGTACAGCCGCAGCGCGTCGCGAACGAGCGACTCCAGCTCGGCGAGGGCCTCGACGCCTGCGTAGCCGCCCCCGACGAAGGTGAACGTGAGCAGCTCGCGGCGCAGGTCGTCGTCAGCGAGATCGTGGGCAGCTTCGAGCTGCGCGAGCACTCGGTTCCGCAGCCAGATCGCGTCGGGCAACGTCTTGAAGCCGACGGCTTCGTCCGCGAGGCCCGGGATCGGCAGCGTCGACGGCACCGAGCCCGGAGAGAGGACGATCGCTTGGTAGTGGAGGTCGTGGCGCACGCCCGCGTGGTCGACCGCGACCGCGGTGTGCGCGTCGATGTCGACCGCGTCGACCTCGCCGGTGATGACGTGCACCTTCTTCAACATCGGCCGCAGTGGCACCACTGCATGCCGCGGCTCGATCGTCCCCGACGCGGCTTCGGCGAGGAGCGGAGAGAAGAGGAGGAAGTTCTCGGGCGTCACGAGCACGACTCGCTCGGATCGGTGGCCGAGCATGCGTTCGAGCTCGCGGGCCGCGTACGCGCCGCCGAAGCCGCCGCCGACGATCAGCACGTCGCACTCGAGCATCCGTCGATGCTACGCTGTCCATATGGCAGAACAGTCGTCTCAGATAGTGAACTTCCTGCCCGAGTGGGACGGTGCCAGCTACGCGGCGAACGCGGGCCACCATCGCGTCTTCGATGCAGCGTTCCTCGCGACGCTCCCCTTCGAAGGCCACGAGCGAGTGCTCGACCTGTGCTGCGGCTCGGGCGAGTTCACCCGAACGATCGCCGACCTCGTTCCGGCCGGACACGTCGTGGGGCTCGACGCACAGCCCACCATGCTCGACGAGGCGCGCGCGTGCGCCGGCCCGAACCAGTCATTCGTGCTCGGGCCCGCGCAGCATCTCGACACCCTCATCCCTGACAGCGCGACGTTCGACCTGGTGATGAGTCGCTCGGCCCTGCACTGGGTGCCGGAGGAGGACCATCCGCCTCTCCTCGCCGAGTGCTTCCGCCTGCTGCGACCGGGTGGCCGCCTGCGCATCGAATGCGGAGGCGGCGACAACGTGCGGGCGATGATGGCGCTCTTCGGCGACTGCTCCGCCAAGCGAGGAGGCCCCCAGTGCCCGTGGACCTACTTCGGTGCCGGCGCGTACCTCGAGCTCGTCGAGGCGGCCGGCTTCGCGATCGAGGACGGCTGGGTGCGCAGCGTGGCCCAACACCGGAGGTTCGACCGCGAGAGCTCGATCGGCTGGCTGACCTCGCAGTGCTTCCAGGCCTACGAAGCGCATCTGCCCGAGTCGGAGCACGCGGGCTTTCGGGCCGAGGTGCTCTCTCGCATCGACGAGCTGCAGCGTCCCGACGGCAGCTTCGACGAGACCTTCGTGCGCCTCGACGTGCTCGCCCGCCGACCCCCGACACAGAGACAGACGTCACAGCAATAGGCCGTTCGACTCATCCCGTGCGAACCCGGAACGATCCCGTCGCGAGGGGCGTTCTTACTCCTCGGTAACCCGCACAGGAGGAACGATGACAGGGCCGGTAGATGACGTGTTGGAGCAGATCGTCGAGGACTATCTGGCTCGACGGACCTCGTACGTCAGGGACCGGGCCTATTCGCTCGCGTACTCGGTGCACTACGACGTGACGGTCCAAGTCGATGCGACCGCCGGCGATCCCGAGGTGCTCATCGAGCAGAAGGGCATCATCCCGGTGGCCATGACCGACCTCGAGGACATCGAGGACGAGGCCTGGCGTGAGCAGTGCCGTGAGATCGAGGACGAGCTCTGCCCCGGCGGCTTCCCCGAGGTCGAGCAGTGGAAAGCGAACCATCCTCTTGGCTTCGCCTCGCCCGAGTGGGTCGACGGTCAGCTGATCTTCCGTTACAACGCGCGGGGCATCGCCCTGTGCACGCTCGCGCTGGACGATGCCGACTTCGAGCGGTACGTCGACGCACTGTTCCGCTGGCTTGGCAAGGCGCGTGAGCTCTGGATCGAGCAAGTCACGTCGGGCGTCTACGGCGGTCTCGACGTCATCACCCGCTTCGTCGACCCGGACGCCTACGAGATCCTGACGAGCGCCCATCCGCATCTGAAGCCGAGCGAGATCTTCGGCAGCTGACGCCGGCTCGATCGCGCTGCCTAGGGTGGCGACGTGTCGGGATGGCGCCGCTGGTTGCCCCGAGCCAATGCTCCCGGAACCGGTGAGCCCGGCAAGGGCGTGTCGTCGTTCCACCTGTGGTGGCTCGACCCGCCGCACGAGCCGGTGGTCGAGGTGTCGGTCACGCTCGAGGTGCTCGAGCTTCCCGCGGTCAGCCGCCTGTACTTCTGGGCGCTGCAAGCGACGTTCGGCGATTCCAGCCGTCAGTTCGGTGGTGCGCATCTCGGCTTGCAGTGGAACCCGCGCTACCCGGCATCGCGCGCGGCGAACTGGGGTGGCTACGCGAACGTCGGCGACGTGACCTCGATCCTCGAGGGCACCGTGTCGCCGCTGCCGAGCACGCCGAACGATCCGAACACGCGCGACTACCCATGGCAGCCCGGCGTGCCGTATCGGTTGCGCATCTCGCGGTCCGATGTCGGATGGCGGGGCGAGATCACCGACACGTCCACCGGCCAGGCGCAGCTCGTCCGCGACCTTCTCGCGTCGGGTGATCGGCTGACGTCGGCGACGATGTGGTCGGAGGTGTTCGCCCGGTGCGATCACCCGAGCGCGATGGTGCGTTGGTCCTCGCCCGAGTGGCTCACTGCTTCCGGTGCGGTCGTCGTGCCGAGGCGGGTGCGAGTCACGTTCCCGTCCGGTGGAGACTGCCCGAACACCGACATCGGAATCGACGGCGTCGGCGTGTTCCAGCGCACGAACACGTCACGCTCGCACCGAGACGGCGATGTGATCTCGCTTCCAGCATGATCGCGGCATGGATGGCGAGTTCGAGATCGACGACGAGCCGACCAAGGCCGACGTCGAGGAGCTCGAAGAGCTGCTGAACGAGTTCAACTTCGCGACCACGGGCATCCGCGACGGCCGCGAGCTCGCGATCTTCGAGCGTGACAACGAAGGGCGCATGGTCGCCGGCCTCTACGGGTGGACGTGGGGTGGCACCTGCGAGGTCGACATGCTGTGGCTCGACGAGTCGCTGCGCCACAGCGGCAAGGGATCGGCGATGCTGCGTGCCGCCGAGGAGGAAGCCCGCAAGCGCGGTTGCACGCAGATGGTGCTCGGCAGCCACGGCTTCCAAGCGCCGGGCTTCTACCTCATTCATGGCTACGAGCTCGTCGGCACCATCGAGGACTATCCGAAGGGCAGCAGCGACAACTGGTTCCGCAAGCCGCTCTGACCAGGGGACCTTCGGCCCTGACCCAGTGCTCGTCCGAGGCGCACGCTTCGAGCATGACAGCGAACACGAAGCCACCGGTGGGTCTGAGCGCGTGGGAGAGCGACCTCTACGAGCACCTTTCCGACCACATGGAGAACGAGTCCGAGCTCGTCGGCCGATATGGGGAGCTCGCCGGGAGCACGGGTGGGCACGTCGCGTACCTGCTGCGGCTCATCATGGAAGACGAGGCGCGCCACCACCGCCTGTTCGACGAGTGGCGCAACGCGCTGCAGTCGAACGCCGAGTTCCGCGAGGTCGTGCCTCGAGTGCCGCACATGCGACGGTCGGCCGACCCCGAGGCAGTGCGGACCGCGGCGAGAGAGTTCCTCGAGGTCGAGCGGGCGGACGAGCGTGAGCTCCATCACCTGCAGAAGTCACTGAAGACGGTGAAGGACACGACGATCTGGGGCCTCCTCGTCGAGATCATGGCGCTCGACACGAAGAAGCATCAGATGATCCTCGAGTTCCTCGAGAAGCACCCGGGCTCGTGACGCAGTTGCCGACGGTCAGCTCAGCTCTTCGGCGATCTCGTGCGCGATGATCCGCCCGGCCGCTTCGATCAGCGCGAGGTGCGAAAACGCTTGGGGGAAGTTGCCGAGGTGTCGGCCCGTCTCGACGTCGAACTCCTCGGCGAACAGGCCGAGCGGCGACCCGACCCGCAACAGTCGCTCCATCAGGTCGCGCGCTTGCTGGAGCTCACCGATGATCGCGAGGGCGGACACGAGCCAGAACGAGCAGATGAGAAACGTCCCCTCCTTGCCCGCGAGCCCGTCGTCCGTCTCTTCGGTCCGGTAGCGCAGGACGAAGCCGTCCTGGGTGAGCTCCTCTCCGATCGCCAGCACCGTGTTGCGCAGGCGTTCGTCGTCGTGAGGGAGAAAGCCGAACACAGCTGCGAGGAGCACCGAGGCATCGAGCGCGTCGGTGTCGTAGTGCTGACGGAGGACGCCGCGAGCGCTCACCCCTCGCTCGAGGATCTCGTCAACGATCTCGTCGGCGGTCGTGCGCCACGTGTCCGCGAGCGCGGCGTCACCGCGGATGTGCCCGATCTTGGCGGCGCGGTCGAGCGCCACCCAGCACATCATCTTGGACGACACGTAATGCTGCGGCGCGCCACGCGCTTCCCAGATGCCCTGGTCGGGTTGGCGCCACACGGCGGTCGCGCACTCCGCTTGGCTCTGCACGATCGGCCACAGTCGGCGAGGCAGCCGTTGGTTTCGCCGTGAGTGCAGCAGGATCGAGTCGAGCACCGCCCCGTACACGTCGTTCTGGCGCTGGTCGAACGCGCCGTTCCCGGTCCGCACCGGGCGCGCGCCCGCATAGCCCGATAGATGATCGAGCGTCTCCTCGGTGAGGTCGCGCCGGCCGTCGATGCCGTACATGATCTGCAGCCCACCGTCGTCGTTCGGCTCGAGGTCGGCGACGAACTGCATGAACTCCTCGGCTTCCCAGTCGAGGTTGAGGAAGTGGAGCGCTTGCAGCGTGAACGTGGTGTCGCGCATCCACGTGTAGCGGTAGTCCCAGTTGCGCTCGCCGCCTGGCGTCTCGGGGAGCGACGTCGTCAACGCCGCGATCGTCGCACCGGTGGGCATGTAGGTCATGCCCTTGATCGCGAGCGCGGAGCGCTGGATCGGGTGGGCCCATGCGTGGTCAGGGATGCGCGCCCGAGCCAGCCAGTTGTGCCAGAAGCGATTGGTTCTGTCGAGGCGAGCGTTCGCGTCCTTCGCGTCGACGGGAGCGGCCAGCAACTCCGCCCAGGACAGGGCGCAGAACACCTCGTCGCCTGCCTGCAGCTCCTGCCGGGCGCGGACTCGACCGCCCTCGATTCCCAATGCCATGTCGGTGTGCAGGCGCAGGGTCTGACCGGCCCCTGTCGCGTCGGCGGTGTGGCGACTGTCGTCGACGAGCGTCCAGACCGCGGGCTCTCGGCCGTAGTCGAACACGGGCTCGCAGACGAGGTCGAGGTGGATGGTCCCCTCGGTGCAGCGGACGGTCCGTACCAGCATGTGCGCGGCGTCGTCATCGACGGGCGGCCGCGTGTGCGGTGTGATCTCGTCCTCTCCGTCGCGAGGCGCCATGGTGAGCGCGTCGCGGACGACCAGCCAGCCGGTGAGGGTCCTCCAAGTGGTGGCCACTGTGTGCGTGCCCGGCTCGTACACGCGCGCCATTGGGTGGTTGACGCCGAACGGCCCGATCCTGAACGTCCCGCCTTGGCGGTCGAGCAGCGTGCCGAAGACGCTCGGCGAGTCGAAGCGGGGCACGCACAGCCAATCGACGGAGCCATCGAGGGCAACGAGTGCACCGGTATGGCAATTCGAGAGGAATGCGTAGTCCGCGATGGGCGGAAACGGCGACGGCATCGCCGCGCTCTGTGTCCGCGGGCGACCCGGCTCTGACATCGCCGAACGCTATCCCGCCCACCAGTGCGCTAGTTGGTCTCGACCTCGCCGCGCCAGGCGCCGGTCTCGGAGCCGCGGCCCTCGATGAAGTCCTTGAACCGCTCGAGGTCGCCGACTGCCCGCCGCTTCACGAAGCCCAGCTTGTCGCCGGCGATCTCGGTGAAGCCTTCGGGATCGAACTCGAGCTGCAACATGACCTTGGTCTTCGTGTCGGACAGCTTGTGGAAGGTCACGACGCCGGCGTTGTCAGCCCCCTCGCGTGCGCGCCAAGCGACTCGCTCGTCCGGATGCTGCTCAGTGATCTCTGCATCCCACTCGCGATGGACGCCGCCGATGTCGGCGACCCAGTGCAGGTGGGTGTCGTCGAGCTGCTGGACCGCGGTCACGCCTTCCATGAACTGCGGGAAGGTCTCGAACTGGGTCCATTGGTCATAGGCGGTGCGCACGGGGACGTTGATCTCGATGGATTCTTCGACAGTGGACATGTCCTCCGGCTACCCGGGACGTCGAAGGCTCAGCCGCGAACCCTCAATCGCCGACGTAGACGTCGGCCGTCGCTCGGGCGACAACATCGACGTCGTGCGGAGCGCCCGGCACTACCGGAGCGAAGACGAGATGGGCTGAGGAACGCAGCGTCACCGTCACCGTTCCCCCGTCAGGGTCGACTTCCATCTCGATGGCGGCGCGATCGACGACGGCGCTGCCGCGCACCGCGAGTGCCCTGCGCACTGCCTCGTTCGCGCGGCCGGGATCGAGCACGAACTCGCCCGTCTCGCGGAAACGCGCCTCGTCGAGCCCGAAGGTCGCCGCGTCGTTCGCAGCCGCGTCGGCCGCGGCCCCGAGCTCGCGCCGCGCGAGGTATTCGCTCGCGCTGTCGACTGCGATCGCAGCGAGGACGAGGAGCACGAGCAGCGCAGCCGGAACGAGCGCGAGCACGCTGCCGCGATCTCCCCGGATCCGGTGAGGTACGGCCCTGTCAGGCACAGTCGGCCTCGCCCTCGGGACCGTTCCGGTAGGGATCGACGATCTCGCCATGGCGAGCGGTGACCTTCATGCCATCACCCCAGCCGCCTATGAACGGCAACGTGATCGTCGGGACGGCGTACGTGACCTCGAATGTCACGAGTTGACAGCGCAGGAAGCCTCCCGCCGCGATGTGCACCGTGGCGCGTGATGGATTGCGGCCACGGGCCTGCAGCTCGGCACGGGCTGCGTCGACGCCGAGCGACTCGGCCGACGCCGCGTCGGCCGATTCGACATACACCCGCGCCGCCTCACGTGCCGCGGCCGTCGCCGCGAGCTTCGCGTCGATCACGGCCCAGGCGTTCGTGACCAACAGCGCGCCGAGCACGAAGATCAAGACGCCGAACGGCAGAGCCTCGAACCCCCCGACCTGACCTGCGTCGCCACGCGCTCGCCTCATCGCACGGTCTCGCGGCGAACAGTGACCGTTCGCTCGATGGTCGAGCTGCCGAGCAGTGCCACGAGCCCCGGGCGTTGCACCCGCACGGTGACTTCGATCGAATCGGTGCCGAGGCGCCACCTGATGGCGGCGTGCGCACCCATCGCACCCAGCGCCTCCCGGATCCTCGTCTCGGCGAGAGCGGCCGCCGCGGGTTCGTCATCGGAAGTGGCGCCGGCCACCCGACGCGCGGCGCTGGATGCGGCATCAGTGACCACGGACGTCGCGTACAGCCCGATGATCACGTGGGCGGCGAGCAACAAGAACGCCAGGAACGCGACCACGCCGCCGAGCGACGAGATCAGGCCAGCGCCATCGTCGCCGCGCAGACGACCCGCGGTCACGAACCGATCTGCCCGACCTGCGTCGAGGTGCGAGCAGACGCGTCGGCGAAGAGCGCCTTGAACGCGACCCACATCAGGGCACCGAGCAGCGCCATCACGAGCACGGCGATCGCGGACGAGATGACACCCTCGCCGCGGTCGTCGGACGGATCGATGCGATGCCAGGTGCACACGGCGAGCGCGATGGCGGAGGCGGTGACGCGTTGGATCGAGTTCCGTTGGATCGAGGTCATGGAGTCTCCTTAGGGACGGGCGAACAGCTGCATTGCAGCGAAGAAGGGGATGGCGAGCAGGATCGCCCCGGGCACGAGCGCGGCGACGGTGACGGGGATCCACACCTGCTGGTTGCGCCGCTCGACGACACTGATGAGGTCGCGGTGGGACTCGCGTCGCATCGCTGCCGCTTCCTCGGACACGAGACGCCCCAGATCGGTCGTGTCGCGGTCGAGCGCGAGGATCGCCACCAGACGGGCGACGGCCGGCACGTCGACGAGCGTGCTCCACTCGGCGAGGGCTGCGTTGACGCTGAGGCCTTGGCCCACACGCGTGAGCACGCGGCGAAGGTCCTGCGCGCAGGCGCCCCGGCCGCGGTCGGCGATGCGTCCGAGCGCGGGTCCGAGTGCGTAGCCCGCCCCGAGGAGCATCGTCAGCTGCTCGGTGATGACCGGAAGCTCGGCCGCGACCCTTCGCCTCCACGTGTCCGACGCCAGGGTGACGCGGTGCTCTATGAGTAGGAACCCCAGCGCGGCTGGAGTGAGTGTGAGGAGCACCGCGACACCCGTCGTCGCGCCCACAGCTGCTGCGATGAGCAGACCGAGGGCGAGACCGGCGACGGACCAGCCGACCTGCCGAAGCCGGATCGCGGTCACGTCGAGTGGAGAGTGGACGCGTTCCAACCGCGTCTCGAGGTCGTCGCGCACGCCGAGGGCGCGAGCGACCTGAATGCCGATCGCTCCCGCTCGGTCCGCGAGCAGCTGGGTCGTGTCGGTCGTTCGAGGCCCGCCGGTCGTGAGCCGGCGCGCGATCGAGATCCGTCGCGCCCAGCGGGTGTCCGCGAGGGCGAGGGTCATTCCCGCCCACACGACGAGGCCGAGCGCGACCACGGTTCGGCTCACGAGAACACCCGCTCTGGCCGAGGGATGCGAAGGATGCGGCTGGCCCACACCCAGCACGCCGCGATCAGCCCGAGCGCGACAGCGACGGTGACCTGGGCACCTCGCCCCTGGTAGGCGGCGCGTCCTGTGCCGAGCGACAGCCCCACGAACGCCATCCCGATGGGCACCACGAGCACGAAGCGACGTGCGAAGCGTGCGCCCGCCTGCCGTGATCCGGCGTCGCGACGGAGGTCGAGATCGCGGATGCGGTCCTCGATCAACGCCTCGAGTCGGCGTTCGACCCCGGTCCCGCCGACTTGATGAGCGACGAGGAGCGTCTCGCAGATGACGTCGGTGCTGGCCTCGGCGAGCTCGGTCTTGAGGACGCCGAGGGCGCGCCCGAAGTCGGTCGAGGAGTGCCATTCGCGCTCGGCGGCGGCGAACCCCACGCTCACCGCGGGCGGTGTTCGCCGTCCGGCGTGAAAGAGCGCGTGAGGAAGGGGCCGGCCGCCCGCTCCGGCGAGCACGCGCATCTCCTCCAACACTGCGGGCCACGCGCCGGCGACCCGCTCCAATCGGTGCTCCTCTTCTGCGCGAGTCGAGATCACGGCGATCGCCGCGGCGAACGCGCCGCCGACGAGAGCTGGCACCGGCGCGCCGAAGAGCACGAACGCTGCCGCCGCGCCGGCGAGACCGGCGGCGACGGGGCGAGCCGCAGCCGTGCGGATCCGCGTCCCGACTGCGGCCATCCGCACTCGGTTCGTCCGCGGTCCCGGTGCGATGCCGGTCCAGCCGTGGGCCGTGCCGGTGTAGAGGAGGTGGGCGCCGTAGCCGGCAGCGCACGCCACGAAGGCTGCTCCGAGCTGACCCGAGCTCATCGGTCGCCGCCCGCGAGCAAGGGCCGCATGGCGATGCCCTGCTCGCCGAAGCGCCGCTCGAGCCGTTCCGGCAGCTCGCCCGTCCATCGCACGGACCCTCCGGGAACGGCCGGCGCGAAGACCTCGGTGACCGTGAAGCGCGGTGAGTCGGGTCCGCTCACGAGGTCCTCGACCGCGACCACGCTCGTCGCCCGAACGCCGTCGCGCGTCCGTGCCGTGTGCACGACGACGTCGATGGCGTCGCTCACGAGCGAGCTGAGCGCGGAGAAGGGCAGATGCCCTCCGGCTTCGGAGAGCTGACTGAGGAAGCGCAATCGGCCAAGTGCTTGAGGAGCCGAGCTCGCGTGGATCGTCGTGTAGCCGGTGACCCCCGACGACAGCGCGAGCAGGAACGGGAGCGCTTCGCGGTCGCGGACCTCACCGACGACAGCGACGTCGGGCGCCATGCGCAGGAAGCCGGCGACGAGGCGACGCAGGTCGACCTCAGGTCTGTCGGCGCGGGCGGGTCGGGTCTGCATCTGCGCGACGTTGGCCAGCGCGATGTCGGCCTCGAACACCTCTTCCGCCACCACGACTCGCAGCGACGGATCCAGCTCGGCGAGGCAGCAGGAGAGCAATGTCGTCTTCCCCGCTCCGGGAGCGCCGGCGAACACCACCGACGCACGCGCCCGCATGCACGCTCGGAGGAACGACGCCACGCCGGGCTCGATGGCGCCCATCTCGGCGAGCTCGTCGAGCGAGCGGATGGGGACGCCGGTGAACTTCCGGATGTTCACGAGCACGTGGCCGCCGCGGCCGACGTCGGCGTGGACGATGTGCACGCGTGATCCATCCTCGAGCCGAGCATCCTGGAGGCCCTCGGCGGGATCGAGCTTGCGGTGGGCTCCGGGCGCATCGTCGAGCAGCCGCGTGAGCGTTCGCAACACGTGGTCGTCGTCGTGGAATACCTCGTCGTGGAAGCCGCTCGGGCCGGCGTGGCGCTTCACGAAGATCGCGTCTGGAGCGTTGACCTCGATCTCCCAGACATCGTCGTCGCCGAGGAGTGGTGTCAGCGGGCCGTAGCCACTCAGGTTGCGGAGTGCGCGATCGACAACCGTCTCGGGATCGGCGACCGGGACCGTGTGGAGCCCGCGCTGGAAGTCGACATTCCAGCGCTCGACCTCGTCCTCGAGGATCGCGCGGAGCCCCTCCGTGGACTCTTCCTGGACGTCGAGGCGCTTGGCTCGCTCCTGCACGCGGCGTTCGATCTCGGCGAGCGGCGAGGTGTCGAGGCCGTGCTCGAGGAAGGCCGTCATACCGCGTCCGCTTCCGTGTCGGACCAATGTCCGAGGCTCCCGGCGGTGATGCGTACCGGCTGCTCGGTGAGGTCGACGATCAGCTCGCGGTCCTCGAGCAGCCCGCCGACGGCGCGCGTCACCGGCGTCACGGCGTGCGCGGGAAGCGCACGTCCGCCGCTCACGGCGTCCTCCACGGCGCGCCGCGCAGGCACGAAGACCGGCGCGGCGAGGCCGGGGTTCGTCGTCGAACGTCCCGACCCACCCAGCGTCGGCAACGCGCGGGCGATTGCCGACCGCTGACGAGGAGCCCGGGGCGCGTGGTTCACGAGGGGCACGATTCGCCGAGGGTCGACACCGTGCTCGCACAGGTCGCGCAGCACCTCGGCGAGGCTGTGCAGGCCGCCGATCGTCGCCGATCCGACGACCACGGTTGCAGTGGCGCGAGCGAGCGTGGCGCGAGCGACTGCGTTGCGCTCCTCGACCTCGAACGACCCGCACTCGTGGTGGCCGTCGACATCGGGATCGACGTCGGCGACGACGATCGGATATGCGGCGAGCAACGAGTCGAGCGCGGCTTCGAGTGCGCGTGGCCGCAGCGACGCCCACCCCCGTCGTCGCCGGAGCCCGAGCAACAGGTGGTAACCGCGCTCCTCGACGTCGAAGACCATCGAATGGACCGCAGAGGCCGACAACGATCCGGCGCGGTGCGCCTCCACCAGTTCGGGCAGGCCCGGGACGACGTCGGGCGCGTGGTGCAGCACCCCCTGATCCGCGTCGAGCGCCAAGTCGGCGAGCAGCACCGCTCCACGCCGGCCCTGCCGAGCGGCGAGGCCTTGAGCGAGTGCGGCGGCGATGGTCGAGACGCCCGTTCCGCCGGCTCCGGTCACGGCGATCAGATCGCCGGACCAGAGCCTTGGGGTCGCGGCCGGCAGGACCGTGCCCGCGATGCTGCGCGGGATCGCCTGCGTCAGGGCCGACAGGGACGCGAGCAGGTCGGCCACCGCGAAGGAAGGAGAGAGGACGTCGGTGGCGCCGAGTGCGTCCCAGTCGCGGCTGACCCTTGGGTCGTCGACCACGAGCACCTCGACCCCGGCCCGACGAGCGGCGTCGATGAGATCGCGATCGACGCCAGGAAGGCCGCCATCGACGAGCAACGCGGAGAAGGCTCGGCCCGACGCCAGCCGAACGCGTGCCTCCTCGTGGCTGACGCACTTCACCAGCTCGAGCGGGAGCCCGCCGCTGTTCGCCATGCGCGCAAGGTCGGTGAACCATGACGACCGGGCCTGACCGAGCCCGAGGATGACGAACCGCTCGCTCATCTGCGATCGCCCTCTACAGCCCGTCCGTCGCGGCACCGAGAAGCGGAGGCCGGTAGGAAGCGCCCGCCGTCGCAGCGTCGGTGCGCACGAGCGTGAGCTCGCCGGCACGCGCCGCGTGCACGACGGCTTGCGCGTCGGCTTCGGCCTGTAGGCCGAGGGTCACGACGTCCGCGGTGCCCACGGCGAGGCCGGTGGGCTTCGAGATCCGCTCGACGAGCGCACTGCTCGCCACGGTGAGGGTCTCGGCATCGGGGCCGCTCCCGTACGTGGCGAGCACCGCCACGTGCTCGCCGGACGCAAGCCGGCTGTCGAGGGCGCGGTCGCCGTCGAGCGCCAGCGACACCTCGAACGGCGAGGACGAAGCCGCTGCGACGCCGCCCGCTTGCACGAGCTGGCCTGCGGCGATCGGGCCGAGTGAGACCGACCCGGCCAAGGAGCTCGCGTCGGTGTACGCGAGCGCGGCGAGATCGGGAGGCAGGTCGAGGGCGGTCGTCGTCAGGTCGGATGGATCGAACCGGGCTCCCGGATCGATCGCGTGCGCGGCGACCACGTACTCGGTGAGCGCAGGGTCGCCGGGCGTCGCGAGGACGAACGCGCCCACCGCCGCGAGTGCGACGAGCAGCCCGCCGACCACCGCGCGCGTCGGTGGCCTCCGGGACCGCTGTCCGACAGCACCCGCCGTCTGCGGTGACCGTGCGTCATCACGATCGTGCTTGCCCGCGCGAGCGCGCTCGATGAGCGTGTGCGTGCTTCTCATTCCGCCTTGTCCCTCCGTTGTGTCCGCCGACACGAGCCCCGCCCGGGGCCATCACACTGGAGACGAGAAGATACCGAGACTCATCGAAACGCGCCAAATCGCCGACCAGGCTCTTTGGGTGGACCGGGGTCACCGATACCCCGAAACGCCAGGAAATCCGGGTGTTTGGGGCGACACACGAAAACGCATCGAAATCCACCGAAACGCGCCGATCCCGTCGTACCATGCCGTCATGACCGTGACCGATGAGCACCCGCCCCCCAAAACGTCAGGCGAAGAGATCCGTTGGCTGTCGACCGCGGCGGCCGCCAAGCGGCTCGGCATCACGAATCGCACGCTCTATCGATTCATCGACGAAGGATTGCTTCCCGCCTACCGCTTCGGGCGAGTGATCCGCTTGCAGCAGAAGGAAGTCGACGCGTTCATCCAGCGCAGTCGCATCGAACCCGGCACGCTCGAGCACCTCTATCCCGAGTCGACGAGCGCCACCTCCGACACCGCCTGAACGGCAACCACCACCTCGGGTGTCGGGCCCGCCGTCGCGACCCGCACCACGTCACGGCCTCCTCCGACGAGGCGGCCACGCAGGGCATCGGTCATGTCAGCAACGAACAGAGCGACCGTCGCCTGGTCCGCGACCAGGTCGCTCAGCACGTCGATGAGCGTCACATCCGACTCGGCGCGCCGCGTGCTCACGGGCACCGCGCGTCCGCCGGGCTCGCCCGCGATCACCGCAACCGCAGCGAGTGCGATCCAGCTCACGCGCCCGTCGTCGTGTCGCACTGCGACACAGTCCGAGGCCACCCGCCAGACCGCCACGCGGTGGCGCCGGCCCGAGCGCAGCGTCAGCACGACCGGAGCGCTGCGCTCGGCGAGATCGAGCAACGTGCCCGACAGCGTGGCGTCGTCGCCCGCCGCCTGTCGAAGCCACCCTTCTCTCGCGCGCGATGCCGCAGCTTCGTGCTCGCGGGCGTCGGCCGCGAACCGATCCCAGCTCGTGTCATCCCCCACGAGCCGAACCGTAGGGGCGACTGGCGTAGTCGGGCTACCGTCATCGATTGTGAGCGTCCCGCTCCCAAGTCCCAACTGAGGCCCTGAGCACTTCGTGGCGCGCACGCAGGTCCGCATCAACGTCCCCGGCAACCACCTGATGGTGGGGTTGCTCGGCCAACGAGACGAGCTTTTGCGCGAGGTCGAAGCGGCGTTCCCGCGCGCCGACATCCACGTGCGGGGCAACGAGATCGCCGTCGACGGCGAAGACGCCGAGCTCGTCGGGCGGCTGTTCGAGGAGCTCGTGCTGCTGCTGCAGCAGGGCCACCCGGTCGACCCGTCGGTGGTGCGGCGCACGATCGACATGGTGCGCGTCGACGAACGCCCTTCCGAGGTGCTCACGACCGAGGTGCTGCGCGGCTCGAAGGGGCGCATGGTGCGGCCGAAGACCAGCGGCCAAAAGCGCTACATCGATGCGATTCGGGCGAATGTCATCACGTTCGTGATCGGCCCGGCAGGCACGGGCAAGAGCTGGCTGGCAGTCGCGATGGCGGTGCAGGCGCTCCAGGCCAAGCAGGTGGCCCGCATCATCCTCACGCGGCCGGCCGTCGAAGCGGGGGAGCGGCTCGGATTCCTGCCCGGTGACCTCATGGCCAAGGTCGACCCGTACCTTCGGCCGCTCTACGACGCGCTGTACGACATGGTCGAGCCCGAGGGCGCGCAGCGATTGCTCGAGCGACAGACCGTCGAGGTGGCGCCGCTCGCCTTCATGCGCGGCCGCACGCTGAACTCGAGCTTCATCATCCTCGACGAGGCCCAGAACACCTCGCCCGAGCAGATGAAGATGTTCCTGACCCGCATCGGCTTCGGCTCGAAGGTCGTGGTCACCGGCGACGTCACCCAAGTCGACGTGCCGGGCGGGCGCAGCGGCCTCCTCGGGCTCGAGCGGGTGCTCACTGACATCGACGGACTCGCGTTCGTGCACCTCACCGGTGCCGACGTCGTGCGCCATCGGATCGTGGCCGACATCGTCGCTGCCTACGAGCGGGCAGACGGCGGGTCATGACGCTCCCACCTCCCCGCTCAGATCGCCCTCCTCGAATGGGCGGTGAGGGCCAGCCCGAGGTGTTCGTCGCCGACGAGCAATCCCAGGTCGCCGTCGATGCGGCTCGATGGGGCGCGCTCGCCGAGGCGGTGCTCCTCGCCGAAGGGGTGCGTGGCGGCGCCGAGCTGTCGTTGCTCTTCGTCGACGAGCCCTCGATCGCCGAGCTGAACGAGCGGTTCATGGAGCACGAGGGACCGACCGACGTGCTCGCGTTCCCGATCGACGCCGACGCTGTGTGGGCGGTGCACGACCCCCTGGCGTCGGGGCCCGACCGCGCCGATCCCGACCCGGACGAGATCCCGTTGCTCCTCGGCGACGTCGTGGTGTGCCCGGCGGTCGCCGAGCGCAACGCTCCGGACCACGCCGGCACGCTCGACGACGAGATCGCGTTGCTCGTCGTGCACGGGGTGCTGCACGTGCTCGGCCGCGATCACGCGGACCCCGAGGACGCAGCCGAGATGCGCGCCCGGGAGCGAGCCCTGCTCGAAAAGCACCACTGGATGGCCCCCGCGCCGGCGGGCTTCCGGCAGGAGCAGTCGTGATTCTCGCCACCGAGTTCACGACTTCGGACCTTGCGCTCCTGATCGTGGTGGCCGTGCTGATCTCGATCGCCGGCTACATCGCCATGGCCGAGACCGCGCTCACGCGCATGAACAAGGTCAAGGCGATGACCCTCGCCGAGGAGCAGCCCCGGCGAGGCCGGGCGTTGCTGCGGCTCGTCGGACATCCCGAGCGGTTCCTGAACCCGCTGCTTCTGGTGCTGCTCATCTGCCAGCTGGTGCAGGCCACCCTGGTCGGCATCGTGTCCGAGCGCCTGTTCGGCACCCTCGGCATCGTCATCGCCACGATCTTCAACGTGGTCATCGTCTTCGTCTTCGCCGAGGCCGCGCCGAAGACGTGGGCGTTGGAGCACCCAGAGCGGTCCGCACTGCTTGTCGCACGACCGGTGTCGGCCCTGGTTGCGTTCCCTCCGATCCGGGGGGTGTCGAAGGCCCTGATCGGGTTGACGAACGTCATCCTCCCGGGCAAGGGCCTCAAGAAGGGACCGTTCGTCTCGGAGGAGGAGCTGCTCGCGTTCGCGGACGTCGCGGTGCAGGAAGACGTGATCGAACACGAAGAGCGCGAGCTCATCGAGTCGATCATCGACTTCGGCGACACCGTTGCCCGCGAAGTCATGGTGCCGAGGCTCGACATGGTCACGCTGCCCGCGGGCATGCCGGTGTCCGACGCGCTCGACGTCGCGATCGAGCACGGGTTCAGCCGCCTGCCGGTCGTCGGCACCACCGTCGACGACGTGAAGGGTCTCGCCTACGCGAAAGATTTGATGAGGGCCGAGCGCGAAGGGCGAGGGCGAGAGCCGGTGAGCGGGATCTTGCGTCCCGCCAACTTCGTGCCCGAGACGAAGCCAGTGGCCGTGCTCATGCGCGAGATGCAGGCCGGCAAGTTCCACATGGCGCTGCTGGTGGACGAGCACGGTGGCATCGCCGGCGTGGTGACGCTCGAGGACCTGCTCGAGGAGCTCGTGGGCGACATCGTCGACGAGTACGACACCGAAGATGCCGAGGTCGAGCGGCTCGACGAGGGCGGTTTCCGTGTGCAGGGCAGCGTGCCCATCGACGAGCTCAACGACTTGCTCGAGAGCGACATCCCCCACGACGGATGGGACACCGTCGGGGGCTTCGTGCTCGGTGAGCTCGGCCGGGTGCCCGAGCCGGGCGAGTCGCTCAAACACCGGCAGTGGACCTTCACCGTCGAGGAGATCGAGGGTCGCCGCGTCGGAGCGGTGCGCGTCACCGAGGATCCCGACTGGGAGCCGGTCGACGACTTCGAGGATTCGTGACCTTTCGCTCCGGGTTCGTCACGCTGATCGGAAGGCCCAACGTCGGGAAGTCCACGCTTCTCAACCGCATCCTCGGCACGAAGGTGTCGATCGTGTCCGACAAGCCGCAGACCACTCGCACCCAGGTGCGCGGCGTGCTCACTCGCCCTGACGCCCAGATCGTGTTCGTCGACACGCCGGGCATCCACAAGCCGGTCACCGCCCTCGGCACCCGGCTGAACGCGACCGCCACGGACGCGCTGGATGGCGTCGATGTGGTGTGTCTCGTGATCGACGCGACGATGCCGCTGGGCAAGGGCGATCGCTTCGTGGCGGCGGGTGTGCCGCGCGATGCGGTCGTGGTCGTCAACAAGGTCGACATCGCGAAGCCCCACGAAATCCTGTCACAGCTGCGCAAGGCCGGCGAGCTCGAGCTGAGCGAGTACTTCCCGGTGTCCGCGCAGACCGGTGCCGGTGTCGACGCGCTCGTCGAGCATCTCGTGTCGCGCTTGCCCGAGGGCCCGCTGCTCTACCCCGACGACGTCGTCACCGATGTCCCCGAGGCGTTCTGGGTCGCGGAGCTCGTGCGCGAGCAGCTGTTCCGAGTCGCCCGTGAGGAGCTGCCGTACTCCATCGCTACCAGGGTCACCGAGTGGGAGGACCCGGGCCCGAGGATCCGCTGCGAGATCCTCGTCGAGCGCGAGTCGCAGAAGGGGATGGTGATCGGGAAGGGCGGCTCGGTGTTGAAGGAGGTTGGCATCGCGGTCCGCCAGCAGCTCCCTCGCGGCGCGTTCATCGAGCTGTTCGTGAAGGTGGACAAGGACTGGCAGCGCCGGCCCCGGGCCATCGAACGCCTTTACTGAACCCAGGCGAAGGCGGTCACGCCGTCGTCGATGTGGACGGGCTCCTCGTCCGGAGCGGTCAGCACGAAGAGAGACTGTTCGTCCCCCTCGACCAGGTAGGCGATGGCGTTCGAGCTCGACACCGCGGGCAGCGCGGGGAAGATCGCGAGGTTGGTGACCGGTGTCGCCGGCTCGGGGTCGCCCGTGCACAACCTGTGCAGCAGAAGCTCGCCCGTGCCCTCGGCGAATTGCCTCGCGTACCAAAGGCACTTCTCGCCGTCGCGCGCCGCCCACCGGTAGTCGTCGGGGTCGGGATCGGGCGCGACGGTCGTGGGCTCGCCGCCGCTGAGCGGCACTTCATAGATGCCCGGCTTCGACAGCGCGAACCCGCCGTCCCCCTCGGGTGGCAACGGGAGACTCGAGTTCACGAAGGTGACCACGTTGCCGGTCGGTGCAGTGGAGACGCCGCCGTAAGCGGCCGTCGCCTCGACGAGCGAGTGCGTCTCCAGCGACTCGACGTCGAGCACGCCGATGTCGACGGGGCTCACGTCGTTCGTTCCGGTGACGTAGACGATCGACTTTCCGTCGGGTGCCCAGGCGTAGCTGCTCACCCAGAGCGGAGGGTTGGGAGTCGCGAGGTCACCGGTCTCGAGGTCGACGAGCTCCAAGTCGCCGCCGTCCAGGCCGATGGTCGTCATGAACGCGATTCGCGAAGAGTCGGGTGACCAGGCCGGCCGGAACACCGCTGCTGGCTCACCTTCGGACGACGCCGGATCCTGCGAGATGCCGATCGGCACGAGCAGCTGCGCGTTGCTGCCGTCGGCGTTCGCGGTCCAGAGCTCGCCCGCCGTGTCGCTCGAGTCGTCGAGGCGAACGAACGCGATCTGCTCCCCGTTCGGAGAGGGCGCGGGCTGGTCGTCGCGAGGGCCGTCGGTGACGGCTGTGGGGCTTCCACCGGGCACGACCGTGAAGACGCGGCCCTCCTTTGCGAAGTAGAGGGTGTCAGTCGGTGCCGGCGCGGTCGTCGACGTGGACGGCTCGGTCGTGACCGCGAGCTCGGTTGTCGGGGTGGTCGATGTGTCGCCTGCCGTCGTCGGCGTGGTCGACCCCGCGTCGTCTCCGCAGGCGGTCACGCCGAGCCCGAGCACCGCGATTGCCCCCACCAGCCAGCCGACGCGTCGCATCCGGTGAGGGTACGGGCGTGTCCTCACCCCAATGTGTGCAGGAAGGTTTCAACCTCGTCGCGATGACGCGTGCGTCGCATCGGCGGCAAGGCACGCACCAGGTCCCATCGGTAGCCGGCAGTCGCGAGCCGCGAGTCGAACACGGCGACGACGCCGCGATCTGTCGCGTTGCGGATCAAGCGTCCCGTCGCCTGTGCGAGGAGCACCGCGGCTCGAGGCAGGTCGATCTCCGCGAAGGCGTTGGGTCCGGCGCGTTCGCGGCGGGCTTGCAGCAACGGGTCGTCCGGACGAGGGAACGGCAGCCGGTCGATCGTCACCATCGACAGGCTCGGGCCGGGTACGTCGATGCCCTGCCAGAAGCCCATGGTCGCGAACAGGCACGACGCGTGCTCCTCGGTGAAGCGGGAGAGCAGCTTCGGCTTCGGGAGCTCGCCCTGGGCGAGGATCGTGTGCTCGACGCGCCCGCGCAGCTCAGCCGCCGCGGACTGCATCGCCCTCCACGAGGTGAACAGCGCGAGCGTGCGTCCGCCGGCCGCCTCGATGAGCGCGGCGAGCTCGTCGTGGAGCGCGGCCTCGTATCCCGGGCGGCGTGGGTCGGGCAGATGCGCGGCGCAGTAGAGGAGGGCGTGCGCCTCGTAGTCGAACGGACTGCCGACGTCGAGCAGCTCGGTGGTGTCATCGGGTGCGCCGAGGCGGATCGGCAGCGTGCGGGGCAGCGTCGCGCTCGTGAGGACGACTGTGTGCTGCGGCCACAGCTCCGCGCCGAGCACTTCACGAACGTCGATCGGCGCGACTTCGAGGCGGGGCGCGTCGATCGTCCCCTCCACCCAGGCGACCATCGTCGAGGGAACGTCCGACACGATGTCGACCGCCTCGAACACCGCGAGGATCGCCTTCTGGGCGCGTGCCTTTCGTGTGGTCACCGACTCGGGCGCGTCACCGGGGATCGCGCTCACGGCGATCGACGCGCGTTCGATGCGAGTGCGGGCGAGGGCGAGCGCCTCGGCGATGTCATCGGGCAGCGGTGGCGGCAGTCGTTCGCCCAGGTGGGGACCGATGGCCTCGGCCCAGCGGTCGGCCATGTCGTCGAGCGACGCGACGAGCTCGGGATCCGCGAGGACCGCACGGATCGCCCGAGCGAGGAAGCGAAAGCGTGACGGTGCGAGCGCGATGCCTGTCGTCGCCGAAACGATCTCCTCGAGCTGGTGCGCCTCGTCGATCACGACGAGCTCGTGCTCGGGCAGCAGCGTGCCGTGCATCGCGAGGTGCATGCCGTACAGGTGCGTGTTCACGACCACGACGTCGGCGGCCTCGCTCTTCGCTCGGGCCGCCTCGGCGAGGCACTCCTCGCCCATCGGGCAGCGAAGCGCGCCGGGACACTCGTCCCATCCGACACTCACCGCGGACCACGCTGCGACGCTGGGCTCGAAGGCGAGCTCGGCGCGATCGCCGGTCTCGGTGTGCTCGGCCCATGCCACGAGCCGGCGCACCTCGTCGCGCACCGACGCCGGTGCAGCGTCGACACCGAGGTCGAGCTGACCGTCCTCGCCCGATTGCACCTCCGCGACGCGCTGGCGGCAGATGTAGTTCGAGCGTCCCTTCAGGACCGTCCACGAGAAGTCGCGGCCGAGCGTGCGGTCGAGGAACGGCAGATCCTTCGTCGCGAGCTGATCCTGCAACGCCTTCGTCGCGGTCGCCACGACGGTCTTGCGGCCCGAGACGATCGCGGGAACGAGGTACGCGAGCGTCTTGCCAGTGCCGGTGCCCGCCTGCACGAAGAGATGTCGGTGCGTCTCGATCGCAGTGCTCACCGCGTCGGCCATCTCGCGCTGACCTTCGCGACGTTCGCCGCCGCCGGGTATCGCGCTGACGACGCGCTCGAGATCGGGACCCACCGGGCCGCCCTCTGTACCCACTGGGCCACCCTAGAGAGGCGGTAGGTTCGACTGGTGGCTCGCCTCGACGGTCTCGCTGGGCTCGAGGGCATCGATCCGAACCGCATCCCCACCCACGTCGGCTGCGTGATGGACGGCAACGGCCGGTGGGCGCAGAAGCGAGGCCTGCCTCGCACCGAGGGTCATGCCGCGGGCGAGGAGGCGCTCTTCGACACCGTCGACGGTGCGCTCGATCTCGGCATCGGGTGGCTCACCGTGTACGCGTTCTCCACCGAGAACTGGCGTCGGCCGGTCGACGAAGTTCGTTACCTCATGGGGTTCAACGAGTCGATCCTGACGCGGCGCCGTGACGAGCTCAACGAGCGCGGCGTGCGCATCACGTTCATCGGGCGTCGCGACTGGCGCGTGCCGCGTCGCTTGCTCAAGCGCATGGACGAGGCGCGTGAGCTCACGAAGGCGAACAAGAAGATGACGCTCACCATCGCGTTCAACTACGGAGGGCGCGCGGAGATCATCGACGCCGTTCGCGACCTCGTCGCTTCGGGAGTGAAGCCCGACGACGTCAGCGAGAAGGCGCTACGGAAGCACCTGTACGACCCGAAGATGCCCGACCCCGACCTCGTGATCCGCACGTCGGGCGAATACCGCATCTCCAACTTCTTGCTGTGGGAGCTCGCGTACAGCGAGCTCGTGTTCACCGACGTGCTGTGGCCCGACTTCCGCCGCGAGCACCTCTTCGAGGCCGTGCGTGAGTACCAGCGCCGGGACCGACGGTTCGGTGCGGTCGAGCCGTGAGCCTCTATCGCGAGCGCGGCATCGTGCTGCGCACCTACAAGCTCGGCGAGGCCGATCGCATCATCGTGCTCATGACCGAGACGCGCGGGAAGGTGCGGGCGGTCGCGAAGGGCGTGCGCAAGACGAAGAGCCGCTTCGGCGGACGGCTCGAGCCGACGAGCCACGTCGCCCTGTTGCTCTACGAGGGACGCGAGCTCGACATCATCAGCCAGGCCGAGTCGATCGACCACTTCCGCACGATCCGCGAAGACCTCGATCGCGTCACGCAGGCAGTCACCATGCTCGAGGTCGTCGACCAAGTCGCGCAGGAGCGCGAGTCGGCTCCTCGGCTGTACCAGATGCTGCTCGGCGGGCTGCGCACGCTCGCTGCGAAGCCATCGGTGGTCGTGGTGCCGGCGTTCTTCTGGAAGTTGCTCGACCTCGAGGGCTTGCGCCCCGAGCTCGATCACTGCGTGACGTGCGGGAGCGACATCGATCTCGTCGCCTTTGACGTCGATCAGGGCGGCGTGCTCTGCCGCACCTGTCGTCGGGGCGTGCCGATCAGCCCCGACGCGCTTGCCCTCATCCGTCGCATCCTCGGCGGAGGACTCGCCGCTGCGCTCGACGAGCCGTCGTCGCCGACGACGCACGAGGTCGAGGTGCTCGCGACGCGATCGCTCGAACACCACCTCGAGCGCCGCATCCGGTCGATGACCGTCCTCGACCGCGGCTGACGCCGGTCACCCCCCGTCGTAGGCAGCGCGGAGTCGTGCGGGGAGCGCGGCGTCTGAGAGCACATCGGTCGAGTCAGACCACTGGTCGATCGCGCCGATGCGGGGCAGGCCTCGTAGCCGGGGGTCCCGCACCTTCTCGAGACATGCGGTGACGAAGCGCTCGGCGCGGATCACCAGGTACGGCCGCCCGTAGTACGGGCGCAGCGTCGGTTCCACCGGATCGGTGATGCCGAGCGCATTGTGACGGCGCGCGACCGCTTCATACGCGAGGCCGATCTCGCGGCCTTCGAGGAGCGGCGTGAGCTCCTGGGCAGCGTCGAGCTTCGAGAACGCGGTGCCGAACCACTTGCTGTAGGGCGCGTACTGGCGCTCCAGGAGGAAGCAGAGCCGCATCACGTCGTGCGCGAGGCGGGCGGCGATGATCCGCGACCCGAGCTCGTCGCCGACTTGCGCCGTTCGCCCGACGAACGACTCCTCTTGGGAGATGCGCTGCCATTGGCATGCGATCAACCAGAGCCAGACGTCGTCGGGATACCAGTCGAGCTCGCGGCGCAACGCGGTGAGCTCGCCCGCGTCGTCGTGGAACACGGCCCCTGCCACCACCTCGAGCAGCACCTGTTGAGGGAGAAGGAGCCAGTCGACGGTGGTCGGCCGAGGCCGCACGTCGCGGCCGAGCTGCGCCGTGAGCCAGTCCCGGAGCGTGGTCACCTCCACCCATGGCTGCACCGGTGTCTCGTCCCATCCGAAGTGGGTGGGCCAGCCTCGAAACTCCTCGGGGAGCCCCGCGAACACGCGCGCCCGCACCCGCTCGACCTCGTCATCCTCGACGAACACGTGCAGGTGCGGACCCCATCCGTGGTCGGTGCTGCGCTCGGTGTCGTATCCGAGCACGTCTGATCCCCAGCCGAGCCGCCCCGCTGCGTGGGCCACGCCACCGATGAGCGCTGCGACAACCTCCTCGTAGTAGGCGCGCGCGAGATCGATGCCGGGCAGAAAAGAGGGCACGGCGGCGAGCGTAGATTCGCCCTCGTGATCACGTTGGCGTGCGTCGACATGGCCGGGACGACCGTCGCCGACGGCGGTGCGGTCGAGAAGTCGTTCGTCGAGGCCATGGTGCAGAGCGGCGTCGCGGACGGCACCGACCAGATGAGCCGAGCGCTCGACTTCGTGCGCGCCTCGATGGGTCAGTCGAAGATCACGGTGTTCCGACACCTCTTCGGCGGCGACGAGACGCAAGCGATGCGGGCCAACGACGCGTTCGAAGCGGCCTACGCGCGGGCCGTCGATCGCGGCGACATCGCGCCCATGCCCGGAGCGGTCGACGCGTTCACCGAGATGCGCGAGATGGGGATCAAGGTCTGCCTCACGACTGGCTTCGCGCCACCGACGCGAGACCGCATCCTCGACGCGCTCGATTGGCACAAGATCGCCGAGCTCGTGCTTTCGCCCGCCGATGCCGGCCGGGGGCGGCCCTTTCCCGACATGATCCTCGCCGCGGTGCTGCGGCTCGAGATCGACGCCGTCGACCAAGTCGCCGTGGCCGGCGACACGATCAGCGACTTGCTCGCGGGCACGCGCGCGGGCGCCGGAGTCGTCGCCGGAGTGCTCACCGGCGCGCACGGCCGTGACGATCTGGCCGCCGCGCCGCACACCCACATCCTCGACTCGATCGCCGATCTGCCAGCGGTTTTGCGAGCCTGAGCCCCGAGACCTGCCGGTAACCTCGGCCTTCATGCCCGCAACCGATCTCGATCAGGTCGTCAACCTGTCCAAGCGACGAGGCTTCGTGTTCCCCTCGGCCGAGATCTACGGCGGATTCCGCTCGACCTACGACTACGGCCCGCTCGGCGCGCTGATGCTGCGCAACGTGAAGGACGCCTGGGTGCGCGCGATGGTGCAACAGCGCGACGACATCGTGCTGATCGACGCCTCGATCCTCTCGCCGCCCGCCATCTGGGAGGCGAGTGGCCACCTCCAGAACTTCACCGATCCGCTCGTCGACTGCACGATCTGCAACCGGCGATTCCGTGAGGATCAGCTCGATCTGCGCGACTGCCCGCGCGACTTGAAGGTCTGCGAATTCACCCCCGCTCGCGCCTTCAACCTGATGTTCAAGACCCACGCCGGCCCGGTCGAGGACGAGGGGGCGGTCGCGTACCTGCGCCCCGAGACGGCACAGGGCATGTTCGTGAACTTCGCCAACGTGCTGCAGTCGACTCGAAAGAAGCCGCCGTTCGGCATCGCCCAGGTCGGCAAGTCCTTCCGCAACGAGATCACGCCCGGCAACTTCGTCTTTCGCACCCGCGAGTTCGAGCAGATGGAGCTCGAGTTCTTCGTGCCGCCCGACGACGCGCCGAAGTGGTACGAGTTCTGGTGCGCCGAGCGGCTGCGCTGGTACACCGAGCTCGGCATCCCGTCCGAGCTGTTGCGGCTGCGTGCGCACGATGCCGACGAGCTGTCGCACTACTCGGCCGGCACGTCAGACGTCGAGTTCAACTACCCGTGGGGTTGGGGCGAGCTCGAAGGCATCGCGAACCGTACCGACTACGACTTGACCCAGCACGCGAAGTTCTCGGGCCAGCGGCTCGAGTACTTCGACCAGACGACCAACGAGCACTACGTGCCCTACGTCATCGAGCCGGCGGCCGGTGCGACGCGGGCGATGATGGCGTTCCTCCTCGCGGCGTACGACGAAGACGAGATCGGTGGCGAGGCGCGCACCGTGCTGCGGCTGCACCCGCGGCTCGCGCCCTACAAGGTCGCGGTGCTGCCTCTGTCGAAGAAGGACACGCTCACGCCGCTCGCCCGCGAGGTGCTCGGCATGGTGCAGCAGCGCTGGATGACCGACTACGACGACACGCAGTCGATCGGGCGTCGCTATCGGCGTCAGGACGAGATCGGCACCCCGCTCGCGGTCACCGTCGACTTCGAATCACTCGAAGACGGCGCGGTGACCATCCGCGACCGCGACACGACTGAGCAGGTGCGCGTGCCGATCGACGCGCTCGTCAGCGAGCTCGAGACCCGCCTCGCCGTGTAGCTCAGTCGAGGAAGCGCCGGGTCCGCGCGACGAGCGTGAGGCCGAGGACCATGATGCCGAGCGCGGCTGCGATCAGCGTCCCCGCGGAATCACCCGTGGTCGGCAGCTCCTGTGGCGCGGTCGTCGGAGCCGCGGTGGCCGGTGCGCTCGCAGTCGTGGTCGCCCCACCGCCCGGAGTCGTCGTCGGCGTCGTGGTCGCGCCGCCGCCGGGCACCGTCGTCGTGGTCGTGCCGCCGCTGGGCACGGTCGTCGTCGTGCTCCCGCCCGTCGCCGTCGTCGTCGTGGCACCCGATCCTTGCTCGGGTCGCTCGCGGGGTTGGGTCGGCACGCCGGAGCCGATCGGGGGGAACTGATTCGAGAAGTGCAGGACCAGCTCGTCGCCCGCGGCGGATGTGAACGTCACTGCGTTGCCGCCCGCCGCGATGAGGATGCCGTGGTTCGTCACGAAGCTCGCCACGATCACAGGTGCATCGCTCCCGGTGTCGGTCTCCGTGATCGTGCACGTCGCGGGAGGGATGCTGCCTTGCCCGATGGTGTACGTGCCCGGGCCACCGGGGCCCACCGGCGGCTCGATGTCGATGTCGAGCTGGAGCTCGGGGCAGGTGATGTGGAACTGCGCGGGACGGGTCCACGTGCTCGTGTCTCCGGTCACCACCTTGAGTCCGAGGATCGTGGCGCGTGTCAGCTCGTCGGTGAACGTGCAGGTGATGAGGTCGTCGTCGACGGTGACTTGCACGATGCCGAATCCCACGTCTTGCTGATTGCCGCCATCGCACACGATGGAGGTGAGGTCCCACGCCGACTGGCCGTTCTGGTCGATGGGCGCGATCTCTTGGATCTGGTACGTGCCGTTTTCGAGCGGTGGGAGAGCGGGGAGTGCGGGCGTCGGGGTGTTCTGGGCGACGACGTTCGCCACGACGGTCGCGTTGAACTGCACGTCGATGCCGGTGACGGTGAACAAAGCGGGCGCGGTCCCGCCGACTTCGATCTTGTCGATCGCGATGCCACCCGTGGGGGCTGCTTGCGCGTGGGCGGGCGTCGCGAGCACGGCGAGCCCCGCTGCGACGACGCCCATGGCGACGACGGCACGAATGGCGCGAGCACGCGCCCCAACTCCGATAGGCATTGCCTGAGCATTGTCTGAACTGCGGTTTTCGGCAAACTCGCCCGGAGGGCCACCAATCATCGCCAACTAGGCTCGACCGTGTGACCTACGTGTTCGCGTTCGACCGGAAGCACCGTCGCCCGCCGATGGACATGAAAGATCTGTTGGGGGGCAAGGGCGCCAACCTCGCCGAGATGACCTCGGTGCTCGGGCTGCCCGTGCCCGCAGGGTTCACGATCTCGACAGACGCGTGCCGCGCCTACATGCACGGAGGCTGGCCGGCAGGGCTCACCGACGAGGTGACGAAGCACGTCGCGAAGCTCGAGAAGAAGATGGGTCGCACGCTCGGCGATGCCGATGACCCACTGCTCGTGAGCGTGCGCTCGGGCGCGAAGTTCTCGATGCCGGGGATGATGGACACGGTTCTGAACCTCGGCTTGTCCGACCGGTCCGTGAAGGGGCTCGCTGCGCAGACCAACGACGAGCGGTTCGCATACGACTCCTACCGCCGGTTCATCTCGATGTACGGCCGCATCGTGCTCGACATACCGGCTCACGAATTCGACGAGCCGTTCGAGAAGGCGAAGGCGGCCGCGGGAGCAAAGAACGACGCCGAGATCCCCGCGACCTACCTGCAGGACCTCTGCAAGGAGTACAAGGAGATCGTCAAGAAGGCGACCGGCAAGCCCTTCCCCCAGGATCCGATGGCCCAGCTCCGCGGAGCGATCGAGGCGGTCTTCCGCAGCTGGAACGGGGCGCGGGCGATCGCCTACCGCGTCCGCGAGCGGATCAGCCACGAGCTCGGCACCGCGGTGAACGTGCAGGCGATGGTCTTCGGCAACCGTGACGACAACTCGGGCACGGGCGTCGGGTTCACGCGCAACGCTGCAACCGGCGAGAACAAGCCGTACGGCGACTTCCTCGTGAACGCCCAGGGCGAAGACGTGGTGGCGGGCATCCGTAACACCGAGGACCTCGACGCACTCGGAACCAAGTTCCCGGCGATCTACAAAGAGCTGCTTGACATCTTCCGCAAGCTCGAGACGCACTACCGCGACATGTGCGACACCGAGTTCACGATCGAGCAGGGCAAGCTCTGGATGCTGCAGACCCGCGTGGGCAAGCGCACCGGAGCCGCGGCGCTCCGGATGGCCGTCGACATGACCAAGGACCGGCACATCCGTCTCTCCAAGGGCGAGGCCGTGCTCCGCATCACCGGCGACCACCTCGATCAGGTGCTGCACCCGCAGCTCGCGTCGAAGGACCTCAAGGTCATCGCGTCCGGGCTCGCGGCTTCACCCGGTGCGGCGGTGGGCAGGGCCTACTTCACCGCGGACGGAGCCGCCGAGGCGGCCGAGCGCGGCGAGAAGGTGATCCTCGTCCGTCAGGAGACTTCGCCCGAAGACGTGCACGGCATGAGCGTGAGCGAGGGCATCCTCACGTCCCGGGGTGGGCTCGTCAGCCATGCCGCGGTCGTGGCTCGCGGATGGGGCATCCCCGCGGTCGTCGGCGCCGAGGCGTTGCGCATCAGCGGCGACAGCTTCGCGGTCGGCGAGGTCGTCGTGCGCGAGGGGGACCTGATCTCCCTTGACGGCTCGACTGGCCAGGTCATCCTGGGGGCCGCGGCGCTGAGTGAGTCGAAGCCGCCCGCCGAGTTTGACGAGCTGCTCGGGTGGGCCGACAAGATCCGCAAGGGCAAGCTCGCAGTGCGCGCCAACGCCGACAACGGGCCCGACGCCGCGAACGCCCGTGGCTTCGGTGCCGAAGGCATCGGCCTGTGTCGCACCGAGCACATGTTCCTCGGCGAGGACCGGCTGCCCGTCGTGCGCCGGATGATCCTCGCCCAGACGCCCGAAGACGAAGCCGCCGCGCTCGAGGAGCTGCGCGTCGTCCAGAAGGCCGACTTCATCGAGATCCTCGAAGCGATGGATGGCCTGCCGGTGACGGTGCGGTTGCTCGACCCGCCTCTGCACGAGTTCTTGCCTCGCATCGACGAGCTCGAGGTCAAGCAGGCGACGGTCGGCCTCACGCCCGACGAGGAGGAGCTGCTGGCCGCGGCTCGCTCATGGCACGAGTTCAACCCGATGCTCGGCACCCGCGGCGTGCGTCTCGGCGTCGTGAAGCCCGGGCTGTACGCGATGCAGGTGCGAGCGCTGATGGAAGCGGCAGCCGAGCGGGTCGCCGCGGGCGGCAAGCCGGTCGTCGAGATCATGATCCCCCTCACGGTGACGCGTGAGGAGCTCGGGCTCGCTCGTTCGTGGGTCGAGGACGCGATCGCCGCGGCGACCAAGGGCTTGAAGAAGAAGCCGAACGTCATCATCGGCACGATGATCGAGACACCGCGGGCCGCGATCCGCGCCGACGAGATCGCCGAGGAGGCCGATTTCTTCTCGTTCGGCACGAACGACCTCACTCAGATGACGTTCGGCTTCAGCCGTGACGACATCGAGAGCCGGATGATGCCGATCTATCTCGAGGAGGGGTTGCTCAAGCGCAACCCGTTCGAGACGATCGACGTATCGGGGGTGGGCGAGCTCGTGTACCTCGGTTCCGAGCGAGGCCGCAAGACCAAGCCCGACCTCAAGCTCGGCGTGTGCGGCGAGCATGGCGGCGACCCCGAGTCGATCGCCCTCTTCTACGACGCCGGGCTCGACTACGTGAGCTGCTCGCCGTACCGGGTGCCGATCGCCCGGCTGGCGGCCGCACAGGCCGTGCTCGGCGCTGGTGGCAGCGACACCCGATAGCTCGTGAGCGTCGTCGCACTGCCCACTCGGGTGCTCGCCGCGTCGAGCTCCGAATCATCTGAGAACTTCGTCGACTTCCACACGCCGTTGTGGCAGTGGGCAGCGTTGGTCGCGTTCATCACGGTGCTGCTCATGGTCGACCTGCTCGTCTTCCACCGCAGGGCGCACGCGGCGTCGACCAAGGAGGCCGCACTCGAGAGCGCGGTCTGGATCAGCATCGGCCTCGCGTTCGGGCTCGTGTTCTTCGCCATGCACGGTTCGGCCGCGGCGGGCGAGTACTACGCCGGGTTTCTGATCGAAAAGAGCCTGTCGGTCGACAACGTCTTCGTCTGGGCGCTGATCTTCAGCTACTTCATGGTGCCGCGCGAGTACCAGCACCGAGTGCTGTTCTGGGGCATCTTCGGCGCGCTCGTCTTGAGGGCGATCTTCATATTCGCCGGCGTCGCGCTCATCGAGCGCTTCTCGTGGATCATCTTCGTGTTCGGCGCGTTCCTGCTCTTCACCGCGATACGGCTTCTCCGTCATCAGGAAGCCGAGGTGCACCCCGAACGCAACCCTGTGCTCAAGCTGGTGCAGCGCGTGGTGCCCTCAACGACGGAGTACGACGGCCAGAAGCTCTTCACGCGCGTCGACCGCCATCGGCTCGCGACGCCACTGTTCGCGGTGCTGATCCTCATCGAGACCACCGATGTGATCTTCGCGGTCGACTCGATCCCGGCGATCCTCGCGGTGAGCCATCAGCCGTTCATCGTGTTCAGCTCGAACGCGTTCGCGATCCTCGGCCTGCGGGCGCTGTACTTCCTGCTCGCCGGCCTGCACGAACGGTTCATCTACCTGCAGCAGGGGCTCGCGATCATCCTCGCGTTCGTCGGCATCAAGATGATCGCGTCGCACTGGTACCACATCCCCACCGGGCTCTCGTTGGGCTTCATCGCCGTGGTGCTCACTGTGTCGATCGTCGCCTCGCTGAGGTCGGAGCCGAAGGTTCCGGACGGCACCGAGTCCTCGTCGGCCGATCCACCTGTGCAAGAGCACTGACCCCGGACGATGCCGATCGTCGACGAAGACGTCGAGCGGGTTCGTCAGGGCAGCGATCTCGTCGATGTCGTTTCGAAGCACGTCGCCCTGCGGAAGGTGGGACGACGATGGACGGGCCTGTGCCCCTTCCACGCTGAGCGCACACCCTCGTTCTCGGTCAACGGCGAGGACGGCCTGTACTACTGCTTCGGGTGCCAAGCGCGCGGCGACGTCATCAGCTTCGTGCGCCAAGTCGAGCAGCTCGACTTCGTCGGCGCCGTCGAATGGCTCGCCGCGCGCGCCGGCATCACCTTGCGGTACACGACGTCGGGCGAAGGCAAGGAGCGCGCTCGGCGCAAGCGCCTCGTCGAAGCGATGGCCGCGGCCGTCGAGTGGTATCACGAGCGCCTGCTCTCCGCGGCGGACGCCGCGCTCGCCCGCGGATACCTGCGATCGCGCGGGTACGACGGCGAGACCGTGCGCCGGTACAAGCTCGGATGGGCGCCCGACGAGTGGGATGCGCTGAGCCGCGCGCTCAAGCTGCCCGACGACGTGCTGCGCGACACCGGCCTCGGCTTCCTCAACCGTCGCAATCGCCAGCAGGACTCGTTTCGAGCGAGAGTGCTGTTCCCGATCGCCGACGTGCAGGGCGATCCGGTCGCGTTCGGCGGGCGAGTCCTTCCGGGGGCTGAAGGATCGAAGTACAAGAACTCGTCGGACACGCCGATCTACGCGAAGGGCCGCGTGCTCTACGGCCTCGACCGTGCCAAGTCGGCGATCGTCGCCGCTGACGAGGTGATCGTCTGCGAGGGCTACACCGACGTGATCGGCTTCGAGAGCGTCGGCCTGCCACGAGCGGTGGCGACGTGCGGCACCGCGTTGACCGAGGATCACCTGCGCAGCCTGCGCTCGTTCGCGAGACGCCTGGTCCTCGCGTTCGACGCCGACGCTGCCGGCCAGGCCGCGGCCGATCGCGTCTATGAGTGGGAGCGCAGGTTCGACCTCGACGTGTCGGTCGCGGCGATGCCCAAAGGCACCGACCCGGCTGACCTGGCGCGCACCGATCCTGACGTGCTGCGAGCTGCGGTGACGAACGCGGTGCCGCTGCTCGGCTTTCGGGTCGCCCGCGTGCTCGACGCTGCGCACCTGTCGACGCCGGAAGGGCGGACGCGCGCCGCGGAGGCTGCGCTCGAGGTCATCCGCGAGCACCCGAACGACCTGGTGCGCGATCAGTACGTGATGCAGGTCGCCGCTCGCTGCCAGCAAGACCCTGATCGCCTTCGTGGAGTGCTGTCTCGCGCTCTGCGTACCGGCACAGTGTCGATGCCGACCGAGCAGGCGACGAGGCGAGGATCGGAGACCGCGGAAGCCGTGTCGCTGAAGCTCCTCATGCATCGCTGGGACGAGACCGCGCCTTTCTTGTCCGAGGTGCTGTTCAGCGACGTGGTCACCCTCGACGCATTTCGTGCACTCGCGGCCACCGCACGCGTGCAGGATGCGATCGAGATCGCGACTCCGGAAGCTGCCGATCTGTTGGCGCGCCTCGATCAGGAAGCAGATCAGGCTGCTGCGCTCGACCCATCGGTCGAGATCGGGCATCTGATCACGAACGCGGCGCAACGCAGACTCGCGGCGCTTCTCGCGGGACCGAACCGACCGACCGATGTCACCGACGTTCGCCGGCTCATCGACGAGGTCCGCGAGCAAAGTGCGGGATCGGAAGCGGCCGCGCAGTTGCTAGGGTGGCTCGAGGGTCAGGACGAGGAGAGGTGATGACCCAAGCCACTCCGAGAGCGCCCTGGTTGGGGGGCATGTCGCCAGAGGATCTCGAGCCTCACCTCTCCGCGTGGAAGTTGAGAGCGCCTTCCGTCGTCAGCCACGAGGAGTTCATGCTCGTGGTGAAGGACGTCGACTTCGACGAAGACACGATCGTCGCGTGGCGCGACCTCCTCGCTGAACACGGCGTCACACTCGACGAGCGTGTCGAAGAGCTCGATCACCGCGAGGTCCTCGCGGCCGTCGCGCTCGAGGCCGCAGTCACCGATGCGCGTGGCGCGCGCGAAGAGGTCGAACCCATCGAAGACGAGGTGGTGCCGCCACGACGGCTGCGCACGACGTTGCTCGACCGGGATGCCTCGCGTTCGATCGGCTCGACCTCCGACCCCGTGCGGATGTACCTCAAGGAGATCGGTCGAGTTCGGCTGCTGACCGGCCCCGAAGAGGTGAAGCTCGCGAAGCGGATCGAGGCCGGAGTGCTCGCGCAGCACCGCCTCGCCGAGGGCGACCTCGTAAACGAACGCCGGCTCCGGCGCGACGTCATCGACGGCGAGTACGCGAAGTCCGAGCTGATCCAGGCGAACCTGCGGCTCGTCGTGTCGATCGCGAAGCGCTACGTGGGCAGGGGGATGCTCTTCCTCGACCTCATCCAGGAGGGCAACCTCGGCCTGATGCGCGCAGTCGAGAAGTTCGACTACGTCAAGGGCTTCAAGTTCTCGACGTACGCGACCTGGTGGATCCGCCAGGCCATCACTCGAGCGATCGCGGACCAAGCGCGGACGATCCGCATCCCCGTGCACATGGTCGAGTCGATCAACCGGGTGATGCGGGTGCAGCGCCAGATGACGCAGGAGCTCGAGCGCGAACCCACGGTCGAGGAGCTCGCCGAGAAGGTGGGCCTGCCGTCGTCGCGGGTCAGGGAGATCCATCGCATCGCTCAAGATCCGCTTTCGCTCGACTCGCCGGTCGGCGAGGAAGACGACTCCAACCTCGCGGACTTCCTTGCGGACACGCAGGCCGAAGCGCCGTCCGACGCGGCAGCCCGGCGCATGCTCGTCCAAGCAGTCGACGAGGCGCTCGATGATCTCAACGACCGTGAGAAGGAGGTCGTCCGTCTGCGCTTCGGCCTGGTCGACGGTCAGCCCCGCACGCTCGAAGAGGTCGGCAAGGAGTTCGGGGTCACCCGCGAGCGCATCCGCCAGATCGAGTCGAAGACGCTCGCGAAGCTGCGCCACCCGCAACGCAGCCAGAAGCTCCGCGACTACCTCGACAACGAGTAGCTCAGCCGAGCGCGAGCGCGCGTAGCTCGTCGACCGCCGACTGTGGATCGGCATCGACCCAGATCCCGTGCAGCCCGACCGCGCGGGCGCCGTCGACGTTGCGCATGACGTCGTCGAGGAACACACCCCTGGACGCGTCGGTGAGCCCGATGCGTTGCATCGCCAGCTCGTAGATCGCGGGGCTCGGCTTGCGCAGCCCGACCTCGTGGGAGTCGACGATGTCGTCGAAGAGCTCTTCGAACGGCAACGCCCCCCACCACTGAGCGCGGAACTCCTTGACGTTGTTCGTGATGATCGACGTGCGGACGCCGGCCTCCCTGAGCTCGGACAGCACCTCGACCACGGGCTCGTTCACCTGCCACTCACGCATGGGTCCGGGTGGTCGATCGGCACGCCGTGTGACGCCGTGATCGGTGAGCATCGCCTGGATCAGCGGGAACGCGTCGATGACGGAGATCTCACCTCGCTCGGCTTGGTGCCACGGGTGGTCTCCGTCGTCGTCGGGGCCGAGGAAGAGCAGGGTCAGCGTCTCGAGATCGGCTCCCTCGTAGACCTCGAGGAGCTCCCTGGGGCTTCCCGACGCCATGACCACGCCACCCAGGTCGAAGAACGCTGCCTCGATCTGCGCCACGGCGCGAGTGTGGCAGGAGCGGGGACTGCGGCCCAGTTGGGCGGCCCCCCGGGGCCGCCTGCGGCAACTTCGCCGGTAGGATCGTCGCGCCATGGGTGTCCTCGACAGGCTCCTTCGCGTCGGCGAAGGCAAGAAGCTGAAGGCGCTGGGCTCGCTGGTGCCCGACATCAACGCGTTCGAGCCCGAGATGCAGGCGCTGACCGACGACGCGCTGCGAGCCAAGACGCCCGAGTTCCGCGATCGGCTCGCCAACGGCGAGGATCTCGACGACCTGCTGATCGAGGCGTTCGCGGTCGTCCGTGAAGGGGCTCGCCGGGTGATCGGCCAGCGCCACTACGACGTGCAGCTCATGGGCGGCGCCGCCCTCCACTTCGGGTGGGTCGCGGAGATGAAGACCGGCGAGGGCAAGACCCTCGTGTCGACGCTCCCGGCGTACCTGAACGGCCTCAGTGGCCGAGGGATGCACATCATCACGACGAACGACTACCTCGCTCGACGCGACTCCGAGTGGATGGGCCAGATCCACCGCTGGATGGGCCTCGACGTCGGCCTCATCATCCCGGGCGACTACGACCAGGACTACAAGCGCCGCGAGTACGGATGCGCCATCACGTATGGCACGAACAACGAGTTCGGCTTCGACTACCTCCGCGACAACATGGCGACGTCGATGGACGGCAAGGTCCAGCGCGGGCACGTCTACGCCATCGTCGACGAGGTCGATTCGATCCTGATCGACGAGGCCCGCACGCCGCTGATCATCAGCGGTCGCGTGGCCGACGCGGCAAAGCTCTACTACCGGTTCGCCAGCATCGTGCGCGGGCTGCAAGCCGAGCGCGACTACGAGGTCGACGAGGAGAAGCGCACGGTTGCGCCGACCGAAGACGGCATCGAGCGAGTCGAGCAGGCCCTCGGCCTCGACAACCTCTATGACGCCGTCAGCCAGAACCTCGTGCATCAACTCCAGGCCGCGCTCAAGGCGAAGGAGCTCTACAAGCGCGACAAGGACTACATCATCAGCGACGGCGAGGTGAAGATCGTCGACGAGTTCACGGGCCGCGTGCTGGAAGGCCGCCGTTGGTCCGAGGGCTTGCACCAAGCGGTCGAGGCCAAAGAGGGCGTCAAGATCAAAGAAGAGAACCAGACGCTCGCCACCATCACGCTGCAGAACTACTTCCGCATGTACGAGAAGCTCGCCGGCATGACGGGCACGGCGCAGACCGAGGCATCCGAGCTCGCGGGCACCTACAACTTGCAGGTCGTGCCCATCCCGACGAACCGCACGATGGTGCGCATCGACCAGCAGGACCTGATCTACAAGTCAGAGGACGGCAAGTTCGAAGCGGTCGTCGAAGATCTCGTCGGGCGGTGGGAGACCGGGCAGCCTGTGCTCGTCGGCACCGTGTCGGTCGAGAAGTCCGAGAAGCTCTCGCGGCTGCTGCAGAAGCGCGGTGTCGCGCACGAGGTGCTGAACGCGAAGCAGCACACACGTGAGGCGCTCATCGTCACGCAGGCCGGTCGCCTCGGCGCGGTGACTGTCGCGACGAACATGGCCGGGCGAGGCGTCGACATCCTCCTCGGCGGCAACCCCGAGGGCCTCGCCGAGCGCGAGGTGGCCGCCGAGGGGCTCGATCCCGAGAGCGAAGAGGGCTTGGCCGCGTACGTGCGTCACTTCGAGCGCTACGAATCGGAATGCCGCGCCGAGGGTGACAAGGTGCGCGAGCTCGGCGGTCTCTACGTGCTCGGCACCGAACGTCACGAGAGCCGCCGCATCGACAACCAGCTCCGCGGCCGGTCGGGTCGACAGGGAGACCCGGGGGAGAGTCGCTTCTATCTGTCTCTCGAAGACGAGCTCATGCGCCTCTTCGCGACTGGTGCGATGAGCTGGGTGATGGGTCGCGCCCTTCCCGATGATGTGCCGATCGAGGCGAAGATGGTCTCGAAGGCGATCGAGCGTGCGCAGACCACCGTCGAGCAACGCAACGCGGAGATCCGCAAGAACGTCCTCAAGTACGACGAGGTGATGAACGAGCAGCGCAAGGTCATCTACAAGCGCCGCGACCAGATCCTCGCAGGGGCCGACCTCAAGGAGGAGGGGCTCGAGTACCTCGCCGATGCGGTCGACTCGACGATCGACACGTACTGCGTCGCCGAGTTCGCCGAGGAGTGGGACCTCGAAGGCCTCGTCGCCGAGATCCAGAGCTTCTGGCCCTCGAAGGTGACCATGGACGAGCTCCGCGAGGCGGGCTCGACCGACACGATGTACGACCTGCTCATGAGCGAGGCGACGGCGCACTACGAAGAGCGCGAAGCCGACCTCGGCGAAGACGCGATGCGCGAGGTCGAGCGACAAGTGATGCTGCGCATCATCGACCAGCGCTGGCGTGAGCACCTCTACGAGATGGACTACCTGCAGGAGGGCATCAACCTCCGGGCCATGGGGCAGAAGGATCCGCTCGTCGAGTGGCAGCGCGAGGGCTACTCGATGTTCTCCGAGATGATGCACGGCATCGCGCAAGACTTCGTGCGCTACGTCATGCACGTGCAGGTCGTGGTGAACGAGGCGCAGCCGGAGGGCGACGTCCGCAACGTGCAGTACTCGGCCGCCGAGGATCCGGTGCAGGGCACCACCAGCATGAGGGCAGCAGCCATGGCCGCACTCGCGGACGGCTCGCTCGACGCAGAGGACACAGGCTCCGTAGCGACCGCCGAGCCCGCGCCGATGGCACCCGTCGTCAAGTCCGACTGGGACAAGACGCCGCGCAACGCGCCCTGCCCGTGTGGTTCGGGCAAGAAGTTCAAGCTCTGCCACGGTCGCTGATCGCCGCCCTCGATGCATGACTTCTCCGACGACCTCGGCGCGCTCCGCCAGCGGCTCAACGAGGCACACGCGTACCTGAAGATCGACGCGGCGCGCGCTCGCGTCGGCGAGCTCGAGGTCGAGATCAGCAAGCCCGACCTCTGGGACGACCAAGACCGGGCCAGGGCCGCCAACGCCGAGTACGCGGGGCTGCGCGACGACCTCGCGACGTTCGACGGACTTTCTCGCCGCCTCGAGGACGCGGAGGTGCTCCACGAGCTCGCCCGCGAGGAAGCCGACGACAGTCAGGAGGCGGAGATCGCGGAGTCGATCCGCAGCCTCACGAAGGCGCTCGACCAGCTCGAGCTTCGGTCGCTCTTCACCGGAGAGCACGACGAGCGCGACGCGGTCTGCACGATCTCGGCGAAGGACGGTGGCACCGACGCGCAGGACTTCGCGGAGATGCTCCTGCGCATGTACTCGCGGTGGGCCGAACGCCGCGGCTTCGAGCTCGAGATCGACGAGGTCTCGGAGGGCCAGGAGGCAGGCATCCTTTCGGCCAACTTCGTGATCCACGGGCGCTACGCGTACGGGCTCATGCAGGCCGAGCGCGGGGTGCATCGGCTGGTGCGCATCAGCCCGTTCGACGCGAACGCCCGGCGGCAGACGAGCTTTGTTGCAGTCAACGCAGTGCCCGCGCTCGATGACGTCGCCGAGATCGAGATCGACGAGAAGGACCTGCGGATCGACGTGTACCGCTCGTCGGGGGCGGGTGGCCAGCATGTCAACGTCACCGACTCGGCAGTGCGCATCACGCACCTACCGACGGGGATCGTCACCTCGTGCCAGAACGAGCGCAGCCAGCATCAGAACAAGGCGAAGGCGATGGCGAACCTCGCGGCGATCCTCGCGGAGAAGGCACGTGAAGATCGCACCGCCGAGCTCGAGGCCATCTCGGGCCCGAAGGCGTCTATCGGCTGGGGCTCGCAGATCCGTTCCTACGTGTTGCAGCCGTACCAGCTCGTGAAGGACCTGCGGAGTGGTTACGAGGTGGGCAATGTGACCGGCGTGCTCGACGGCGACCTCGACGGCCTCATGGAGGCCTACTTGCGCTGGAAGCGAGAGGCGTCCGTCGACTGACGCGTTACCCTCGCCGCGCGTGGGGGCTTCCCAAAGCCCGGCGGGCGTGTGGCCGTTCTCGGCGCGTGATGCTGAGCTTTCCGCGCTCGAAGATCTCCTGCTATCGGGCCGCGGCGCGGTGCTGTCGGGAGATGCCGGGGTAGGGAAGTCGCGCCTCCTCGGGACGATCGGCGATCGTGCCGAGACGATGGGCTGGCGAGTGCACCGGGTAGCGGCTGCGCCTGCACTGGCGACCGTGCCCTTCGGAGCGTTCGCCGCTGCCCTGAGCACGTCGGTCTCGCGTCCGAGCGGGGACCGCTTCTCGATCTTGCAAGAGGCCCTCGGCGAGCTCGCCAGTGACGGGGACGCGCCGGTGCTGCTCACGATCGACGACGCGCACCATCTCGACGAGGGCGGTGCCCGCTCGCGGTGCTCGTGGCGCGATCCGGTTTGGTCGTGATGGTGTCTGCTCGCCGCGGTGAGCCTTGCTCTGACGCGGTGACCTCATTGTGGAAGGACGACCTCGCTGAGCGCATCGACCTCGCGCCTCTCGATGCCGGTGGAGTCGGTGACGTCCTCGAGGCGGTGCTCGGCTCGCCAGTCGACAGTGGCACTCACCGTCGCCTCCTCCAGAAGAGCGGCGGGAACCTCCTCTTCCTTCGCGAGCTCGTGCGCATGGGTCTGTCGAGGGGCGCGCTCGTCGCACGCGGCGACGTGTGGATGTGGCACGGGCCGATCACCGAGGCGCCGGCGGTCGCGGACCTCGTGCGGAGCCGGCTCGCCGCCCTCGCGCCGAACGAGCGTGAGGTCGTCGACGTCGTCGCCCTCGCGGAGCCGATCGGTCTGTTCTTGCTCGACGAGATCTGCGAGTCCGCCGCGGCACGGAGCTGCGAGGCGAAGAGGATCCTGGTCACGCAACGCTCCGGACGCCGGCTCGAGGCCCGGCTCGAGCACCCCCTGTACGCCGACGTGGTGAGCGACGCGATGAGCGCGAGCACGTCGACTCGGCTCGCACGCGACGTGGCTGGCACGCTGCTCGCGACCGGAGCCCGCCGGTTCGGTGACGGCGCGCGCGGCAGCGCTTCTCCTCGTGGCGACGTCTTCGGTCGACGTGAACCCCCGCCACCGGCACGCCGCGGACGCTGGCCGTGTGGCGGCCGCCCAGCCGGGCCCGCGCCGATGTCGATCGCGCGGACACTGTACTGCACCCGGCGAGCACCCCGAGGTCATCGCTCTGCTCTCATCCGGTGTGCTCGACGCGCCGAGGACGATGCCGGCCACGGCACCTGAGGGCGCTCCTGGGGAGGGGCGACCTGCGAGATGAACTCGAACGTGGGATGCATGGTCGGACCCTCCGGTGCGAGTGAACGACAGTCAGTTTGAATGACGGACAGCCGACGGCACGCGGCATTCATCTGTTCATGGCCACAGGCACCACGTGCCGACGCTCGCAACCGCCGGAGGTGCGCCGCGAGCAGCTCCTCGACGCCGCGGCCGCTGTGATCGTCGAGAGGGATTTACCCCGACGACCGTCGCCGACGTGGCCGAGGGCCGGGCCGTCGCGACGAGCACGTCATCTCGGTCTCGATGCCGCTGCTCGCCGCAGAAGCCTGCGCGGCGGCATCACGGGTCGCAGCCGCGCGGCCTTCGGGCACGCCAGCGCGAGTCCTCGACACGGGCGGCTGCATTGCTGGTGGAATGTGGCCCCGCGCTGACCCCCATGCTCGAGCTGCTCGTGGGCCGCGAGGCGCTGTCCTCCCTGACCCGGCGTGAGCAGGAGGTCGCGCTGATGGCCGCTCGTGGCACCTCGAAGCGGGTGATGAGCGAGCAGCTCGGTGTCTCGATCCGGACTGTCGGCAACCACATCAACCACGTCTACGGGAAGCTCGGGATCTCGACTCGAGAGGAGCTGGCCGCGCTCTTGAGCCTCGGCTCGCAATCCTGAGTCCCCCGGGGCTCACGACACTCCGGACGATCCGGCGCATCTTCACGACGCGGCTACAGGCCGGGTGCGGCATTTGGCTGTCGCCCGGCCTGTGGTCACGCTCATCTCGCGTCGAACGGAGACAGTGATGCTCAGAACCCGCTCAACCGCCGGGTCCATCCTGGTGGTGCTCGCTTTTGCACTGGTGGGAGCCGGGTGCGGAGGAGGCGATGACTCTGGTTCGCCGCTCGATCCGGCCGCGGCCGCCGACGACACCGCCTCGGACAGCACTGCTGCGGTCGATGCCGCTGCAGACAGTGACTCGGACTCCGACACGGGTGCGCTGCCGTCCGGGGACGGCGCGCCTCAGCTCGCGCAGGGAATTTGGGAAGGAACGCTCCACGTCGAAGTGAGTGGCGACGTCGACTTCTCCGAGGATTACTTCGGGGCCGGTCAGACCCAGGGCGAGTTCACGATCTTCACGTTCACGTCCGACGACGGAAAGGGTGCACAGCTCGCCTTCACCGCCGGATCGAACGACGAGGCCGCGCTGATGGTGAACTCTGCGGACTTCACCGGTGGCGGAGAGATCGGTTCCGGCAAGGTGTGCAACCTCAGCCTCTCGAAGAACGACGAGAGCGCCGCGGAAGGAAGCGTCACCTGCCAGGATGCCGAGGGCCTGAACGCCTCGGGCACCGATGGCCTGCGCGTCGCATCGCGAGCACGTTCACAGTGACGCAGCCGTGAGAGCGACGAAGCGATCTTCGCCGACGGCCCGCTCGGCGTCTGCCGCCAGCTGCTCGAGGTTCAGTGACGCCTAGGCTCTGCCGATCAACACCGGGGTGGGGCCCGAACGTGGGGATGATGCAACGCACGCGGAGGCCGCGGCCTCGCCATGGCCCGCGCCCACCGTGGCTCCGTCACCTCCGCCGACTCCACCCACTCGGAGGGCGCGCCGGCCCGGCGGCCGTTGGATCGCAGCGGGCGTCGCAGTCGCCCTTGCGGCGGGCGCGATCGCAGTGATGGCATCGGGCAGCAGCGGGCCGAGCCGAGCCGACGAATGGGATCCGCGTGTCGCCGACCTCGTGCAGTTCGTGCAGACCGAGCGGGGCTTGCTCTTCGACCATCCGGTGCGGGTCGACTTCCTCACGCCCGAGGAGTACAGCGACGTCGTCGCGTCCGAGAGCGAGCTGACCGACTCCGACATCGAAGACCTTCAGAACTTCGAGGGCGAGCTGCGTGCAGTCGGGCTGTTGTCGGGCGACGTCGATCTCGTCGAAGCGATGGGCACCCTCCGGGACGAGGGAAGCCTGGCCTTCTACGACCCCGAGACCGAGCGCGTCACTGTGCGGGGCAGTGAGCTCACGCCGAGGCTTCGAGTCACCCTCGTGCACGAGCTGACGCATGCGGTCCAGGACCAGCACTTCGATCTCGGGCGACTCGACGACGTCGAGTCGAGCGACGCGCAGGACGGGTTTCGAGCGCTGGTCGAGGGCGATGCGACTCGCATCGAGAACCGGTACGTCGAGACGCTCAGCGCAGCCGACCGCCGTGCCTTCGACAAGGATCCGGACTCGCAGGGCGCCCCTGAGCTCGATGGCGTTCCTCCCGTTCTCGTCACGTTCTTCGGCGCGCCCTACGTGCTCGGCACCGATCTCGTCGATCTGCTCGAGAAGTCCGACGGCGACAAGGCGATCAACCGGCGTTCGACCCCCCGACTCCGACGCCGCGCTGCTCGATCCTTTCCGCTTCGTCGCGCACGACGCAGCAACGGATGTGCCGCTTCCGCTGCTCGAGCAGGGCGAGACGCGATTCGACGATGGTGACATGGGCGCCCTCTCCATCTACCTGTTCCTCTCGACGCGTCTCGATGTGCACGATGCGCTGCACGCGATCGATGGCTGGGACGGCGACGCGTACGTGGGGTTCGAGCGCGACGGGCGCGTGTGCTTCCGAGTCGCGATCGCCGCGCTCGATGTCGCCGCGGCCGAGCGCCTCGAGGGCGGCCTGACGAGCTGGAGTGAAGCGGCGCCAGCCACCGATCCCGAGGTCACCAGGAAGGGGTCGGTCGTGACCTTCGAGTCGTGCGATCCCGGCGCCGACGCAACGGACGTCGAATACGACGACGCCGCCCTCGCGCTGCCCGTCATCCGCAACGAGATCGGCATCGAGCTCGTGCAGAGCGGTCTGCCACCCGATGTTGCCCGCTGCGTCGCGGGAAGGATCGCGGACGCGTACTCCGTCGAGGACCTGAGCGCCGCGGACCCGGCCCAGTTCCAGACGGATTCCTTCATCCAGCAGGTGCAGGGGTATGTCCAGGAGTGCGCACCGGGGTGACTCGGGGCCGCCAGTATCGACTGGTAGGTTCTGAAGGATCCAGGGGCTGGCGGTAGCCCTCCTTGCACGCCCCGATCGCGAATTTCCGCAGGTCAGGATGATTCGACTCGACAACGTCACCAAGATCTACAAGGGCGATGTCACCGCGTTGAAAGAGGCGTCGGCAGACATCGGTAAGGGTGAATTCGTCTTCCTGGTCGGCCCGTCGGGCTCCGGAAAGTCCACGTTGATCCGCCTCCTCAACAAGGAGGAGTCGCCGACCGAGGGCGAGGTCTGGGTCGCCGGCAAGGACATCAACCGCCTGCCGTCGTGGAAGGTCCCTCACCTGCGCCGCAACATCGGGTGCATCTACCAGGACTTCAAGCTGCTGCCGACGAAGACCGTCTACGAGAACGTCGCGTTCGCGCTCGAGGTGATCGGGCGTCCGCGCCACGTGATCAAGACCCAGGTCCCAGCGATCCTCGAGCTGGTCGGTCTGTCGAAGAAGATCGACAACTTCCCGAACGAGCTGTCGGGTGGTGAGCAGCAGCGCGTGTCGATCGCGAGAGCGTTCGTGAACCGGCCGCTGATCCTGCTCGCCGACGAGCCGACTGGAAACCTCGATCCCGCGACTTCGGTCGGCATCATGCGCCTCCTCGACCGCATCAACCGCACCGGCACCACTGTCGTGATGGCGACGCACGACCAGTCGATCGTCGACACCATGCGTCGCCGCGTCATCGAGCTCGACCACGGCCTGATCGTGCGCGATCAGAGCAAGGGCGTGTACGCCTGACCATGGCTCTTCGCCTCGATTACTTCGCGCAAGAGACGGTTGCGAACCTCCGCCGCAACTTCTCGCTGACGATCGCGTCGCTGCTCACTGTCGCCGTGTCGCTCGCGCTCGTGGGCGCCGCGCTGCTCTTGCGCCAGGGCGTCGACAACGCGACCACGCGCTGGCAGGGCGGCATCGAGTTCATCGTGTTCCTGCAGCCCGACGTGAGTCAGGAGCAGGCTGACGCAGTGGGCCGCGAGCTCAGCGACAACCCCGACGTCAGCGACGTCAAGTTCGTCGACAAGCAGCAGGCCTACGAGGAGTTCAAGCTCCTCTTCCGCAACTCTCCCGAGCTCGTCGACACGGTGACTCCCGACATCCTTCCGGCCTCGTGGCGTGTGGTGCCTCGCAACACCGACCCGAACGTGATCGAGGCGATCGGCAAGCAGTTCGAGAAGAAGGCCGGCGTCATGTCAGTGGTGTTCGCCAAGGACACCGTCGAGTCGGTCATGAAGGTCACTCGGTTGATGCAGATCGGCATCCTCGGGGCGGCGGTCGTGCTGCTCGTCGCGGCCGGCCTTCTCATCGTGAACACGATCCGCACCGCGATGCTGTCGCGCCGGCGTGAGATCGAGGTCATGAAGCTGGTAGGCGCCTCGAACTGGTTCATACGCGTGCCATTCATGCTCGAGGGCCTCGTCCAGGGGCTCCTCGGGGCCGCCGGGGCCTGCGTCGCGGTCATCGTGCTGAACAACCTCGTCGAGTCGCGGGTCACCGAGGGCCAGAGCCTGGCGATCCTGCAGAACTTCTCGGTGTCGTCGAGCGAGGTCACTGGGACCCTGCTCTTCCTCCTTCTCGTCGGAGTGCTGGTGGGCACCATCGGCTCCGGCGTCGCGGTGAGCAGCTACCTGGACGTCTGACGTCATCAGCCCTACCGTCCGAGCGTGAGCGACGACCAGCACAGCGTGACCGACTACCAGCAGATCGACTACGCAGTCGAGGACCAGATCGCCACGATCACCCTCGACCGTCCTGAGCAGCTGAACGCGTTCACCGCGCGGATGATGCACGAGATGATCTCGGCGTTCGACGAGGCCGACGCGGACGACGACGTCCGTGCGGTCATCGTGACCGGTCGGGGGAGAGGCTTCTGCGCCGGTGCCGATCTGTCGGGTGGCGGCGAGTCGTTCGCGCACGGAGGCGGAGGCGACGCGGCCGGTCCGCAGTCGGTCGTCCGTGACGGCGGCGGCCTGCTGACCCTTCGCATCTTCGCGTCGAAGAAGCCCGTGATCGCCGCGATCAACGGCCCCGCGGTCGGCGTCGGCGTGACGATGACTCTGCCGATGGACATCCGGCTTGCGTCCGAGAACGCGAAGCTCGGCTTCGTGTTCGCCCGCCGGGGCATCGTGCCCGAGGCGTGCTCGAGCTGGTTCCTCCCCCGGATCGTCGGGATGAGCCAGGCGGCCGAGTGGGTGTACACGGGCCGCGTGTTCCCGGCTTCCGAGGCCTTGCGTGCCGGTCTCCTGCGCAGTGTCCACCCGCCCGACGAGCTGTTGCCCGCCGCGCACGAGCTCGCGGTGGAGATCGCGGAGAACACGTCGCCGGTCTCCGTGGCGTTGAGCCGTCAGATGATGTGGCGGATGCTCACGGTCGACCATCCGATGCAGGCGCACCGGGTCGACTCGCGGGGGATCAACTCGCGGGGTGCGAGCGAGGACGCGCGGGAGGGCGTGGTCTCGTTCCTCGAGAAGCGCGCTCCCGCCTTCCCGCTGAAGGTGAGCACCGACCTGCCCGACATCTTCCCCAACTGGGAAGAACCCGAGTTCTCCTGACGGTCAGACGGCGGCGGCGAGGCCGCGGAGGGCGGGCACGTCGAGCAGCGTGATGCGTTGCCGTCCCGTCCTCAGGCACCCGAGGTCGCGCAGGCGGCCGAGCGATCGGCTCGTCGCCTCGCGCGTCGCGCCGACCCACCCCGCGAGGTCTTCCTGCGTGATCGGAAGGTTCACCTCGACGATCGGGCCGTTGTACTCGCCGTAGCGCTCCGCGAGGCTGACGAGCCGGCGGGCCACACGGCTCGTCGTGTCGCCCGTGTCGCGGTCAGCCGTCCGCGTCGCCGCCTCACGGATCTGGTCGGCGAGCGTGCGCAACAGGCCGACCGCCATGCGCGGATGCTTGTCGAGGAAGTCGTTGAACGCGTGGTCGGGGAGCGCGATCGCCTCGACGACGTCGAGTGCAGTCGCAGTCGCCGAACGCGGACGCCCGTCGATCGCCGACAGCTCGCCCACGAGGCTGCCCGCTTCCTTCACGGCGAGGAGGATGTCGCGACCCGTTGGCGTGACGACCGAGATCTTCACGACGCCCGAACGCACTGCGAGCACCGTGCCACCGGGTTGGCCCTCTCGGAAGATGACCTGTCCCTTCCGATACCGCCGCTGCCGGCCGAGTGACGCGAGGTCTACCCACTCGTCCTCGTTGAGGAGCTCGGTGAGCGTCGAAGCTCGGTTGGACACGGGGTGAGGGTAATGCGCCAGACTGCCCGGATGGCCAACGACAGCTCCCTCTACGACATCCCTGTCCACACGTTGCACGGCGACGATGGCTCGCTCGCCGACCACAAGGGCAAGGCGCTCCTCATCGTGAACGTCGCGTCGAAATGCGGCCTGACTCCCCAGTACACCGGCCTCGAGACGCTGCACGAGCGCTACGGCGACCGAGGCTTCGCTGTCGTCGGCTTCCCCTGCAACCAGTTCGGCGCGCAAGAGCCGGGCTCAGCCGAAGAGATCGAGACCTTCTGCTCGACGACCTACGGCGTGACGTTCCCGATGTACGAGAAGATCGACGTCAACGGCGAGGACCGTCACGACATCTACGACGAGCTCACGAAGACGGCCGATGCGGAGGGCTACACCGGCGACATCCGGTGGAACTTCGAGAAGTTCCTGGTCTCGCCGACCGGCGACATCATCGCTCGGTTCTCGCCGATCGTGACCCCCGAGGCGCCCGAGCTCGTCGACGCGATCGAAGCCGCCCTGCCGTAACGTCTCGTCGCCGGCTCCGCAGAGTCGGCTACCGCTTGCGGGCGACGGTGACGCCGTCGCTGATGGCCAGGATCACCGACTCGACGCTTTCGTCGGCGGTCACCTTGTCGTTGAACGCGCGGATCGCGATCGTGTTCTCGTCCGTCGCCTGCGGGTCGATGACCGAGCCACCCCACAGCACGTTGTCGACCATCAGCAGGCCGCCCGAGCGGAGCCGGGGGATGATCTCGTCGTAGTAGCTCGCGTAGCTCGGTTTGTCTGCGTCGATGAATGCGAGATCGAACTGCTCTTCGAGCGGAAGCGAGCGGAGCGTGTCGATCGCCGGCCCGATCCGGAGATCGATCTTCGACGCGACGCCGGCTTGCTCCCAGTAGCGACGACCGATGCTCGTCCACTCCTCGCTGACATCGCAGCAGAGCAAGGTGCCGTCTTCGGGGAGGCCCCGCGCGACGCACAGCGCGGAGTATCCGGTGAACGTGCCGACCTCGAGCGCATTGCGTGCACCGATGAGCTGCGTGACCAGGCGCATCAGGTCCCCTTGCTCGGGCGCCACCTGCATGCGGGCGACGAGTCCCAAGGCGGCCGTCTCGTCGATGAGCGCCTGTGCGATCGGGTCCTGCCGGGGAGCGTGGTCGAGCACGTACTTGTGGAGCGCCGGGCGGACACCCAGCACAGGTCGGCCGCTCGTCTCCTCGAACGGCTTGCACACGCAGAACTCGTTGCCCTCGGGGTCGAGCATCTGGATCCATTCGGTGTCGAGCTCGGCCAGGCGGCCGTCGGGCACCCGGGTCGCTCCGAGCCCTTCGAGGCGGTGCGCCTCGGTCTCGATGTCGGGCGCCGTGACGTCCATGTGCATGCGGTTCTTGGCCGACTTCGGCTCGTCCACCCGCTGCAGCAACAGCCGCGGACGGCGCCCGTCACGGTCGCGAAGCACCGCGTACTGCGCCGCCGAACCAGCGTGCTCGTACCCCAGCGCCGCGGTCCAGAACCGGGTCATCACGTCGAGGTCGGCACAGTCCAAGACGAGCTCGATGTCCATGGGGCCATCCTTGCATCGCCCATCGCGCTCAAGATCTGGCCGCGATTTGCGATCATCCGAGGGTGCGTCGCGTGCTCCTCGCCTGCCTGACCGTCCTCGGCCTCGCCATCCTCGTCGCGTGCGGCGGTGACGACTCGGCTCCCGCGACCACCGCCGCGGCCGCCCCCACGACCTCGGCGGTGCTGACCTCGACGACCGCGGCAACGACGACCGCCCCGCCGACGACGACGCTGCCGACGACGACCACGACGGCCCCCGATCCCGCGCAGGCGCCTCCCTGCAACGTCGGTGAGGTGAAGGTCGACCGCGAGGCGAAGGTCTTCTACGAGCCCGGCGATCCTCGGTACGGCACCGTCCCGCCCGCCTTCGTGATCTGCCTTCCCGACGCCTCCGTGGCCCAGTCCGAGGGGTTCGCACCGGCTCCTCCCGGCTGACCGCGTCTCACAGCAAGGCGGCACCGGCCGATGTGAACGTGATGACTCGAGCTGTCACGCCACGAGCTGGTGCCGGCGCGCCTCCGCGTCCGGGCACGGGCCCGTGGGCCGGGCTGCTCGTTGCCGCGGGAGTCTTCGTCGGGATCGTGGTCTCTGCCGTGACCGCGCTGAGCTGGTACCGCCACGACAGGCGGGCCGTCGAGTCGGAGCGCCAGTCCGAGGTTGCCGCCCTGGTCGATGGCGTGCGGCTGCGCCTCGACGACATCGGCGAGTTCGTCAAGGGCGAAGCCGCCTCGTACCAAGGGGTGGACCTGCCGAGCCAGACCGAGCTCAACGACCAGTTTGCGTTGCCCGAGGTGCTGGGCCGCGAGCCCGGCGTCATCGGTGAGTTCTTCGTCGAGAAGGTCGACGGCGACGATCTCGCCGACTTCGTCGCTCGACAGCAGGCCGAAGTCTCGCCGACGTTCGACGTGCTGCCATCGGGAGCACGCGAGGAGTACTGGGTCGTCGCTCGCGCAGTGCCGAGCTCACTCTCGTCGATGATCGGGATCGACGGCCGGTCGGTTGCAGTCGCGGCGCAGGCGCTCACCTTGTCGCGAGACACCGGCCGTCCCTTTGCGTCGCGAACGGTCCCGCTGTCGGTCGGTCAGCTCAGCGCAGACGTCGGCGCGCGCACCATCCCTCGCGCAATCGTCGTGGTGACCCCCGTCTACCGCACCCAGTCGACACCCTCGACCGTCGACGCTCGGCGGGCGCAGCTGAAGGGTTGGGCGGGCGTCGTGGTCGTCGGCGATCTGTTCGCCCGCGATCTGCAGCGACCCACTGAGCGGACGCTCGGGCTGAGCCTCTTCGACGGGGGACCGGAGGATCGCAACACCGCGCTCGTCGGCGTAGCTCCGAGCGATCTGCTCGAATCGGTCGAGCAGCAGGGTGACGTGCGTACGGCCACGGTCGAGTCGCTCGGGTTGCAGCTCACCGTGCGGGTCACATCGCTCGCGCCGTCGCCGTCACCTTCCGCGACCGCGCCGCTCATCGTGTTCGTCGGTGGGTTCCTCCTCAGTCTCCTCGCCGGCTGGCTCGCCGTGGTGCTCGTGCTCAGCCGTCGACGCGCGTTGCACCTCGCCGACGAAGCGATCGCCGAGCTTCGTGTGAGCGAGGACGAGATGCGGAAGTCCGCGGCACGGTTCGCGTCACTCGTCCGTCGCTCGTCGGATGTGATCGCGATCGTCGACACCTCCGGGGTGGTCGAGTTCGTCACGCCTTCCATCGAGCGCCTGCTCGCGCTGCCGCCAGCGCGCATCGAAGGCACGTCGCTGTTCGACTACGTCGTCTTCGACGAGCAGCCCGTGCTGCACGAGCTGCTCGACCAGCTGACAGCCGGCCACGAGGTGGTGACGCCGGCGGAGCTCGTGTTGCTGCGGGCGGACGGGTCGAAGCGGTGGCTCGAGGTGCGGGCATCGAACCTCATGGACGACCCCAACGTGCGGGGCATCGTGCTCAACGGCCGTGACGTGACCGAGCGGCGCGCGTACCAGGACGCGCTCACGTACGAAGCGACCCACGACCGGTTGACCGAGCTCCCGAACCGAGCCCAGTTCCTCCACATCCTCGGCCGAGCCGAGGAGCGGGCCATCGGCGAGGGGCGCTCGCTCGCGGTGCTCTTCGTCGACATCGACCACTTCAAGGTGGTGAACGACAGCCTCGGTCACGGCGTCGGCGACGCGTTGCTCGTTGCTGTCGCACGCCGCCTGGTCGGCGCGGTCAGAGCCTCTGATCCGGTCGCCCGGCTCGGCGGCGACGAGTTCGTCGTCGTGTGCGAGGGCGTCGACCTTGCCGGCGCCAAGATGGTCGCCCAGCACGTGCTGGCCGCGTGCGCGGCACCGTTCGAGATCGCGGGGCGCGAGCTCCGCATCACCGCGAGCGTCGGCATCGCGTTCGCTGAGCACGCCAACGAGTCAGCCGAGGTCATCCTCCGCAACGCCGACATCGCGATGTACGAAGCAAAGTCCGCCGGACGTGCGTGTGTCCGCGTGTTCGACGACAACGCCCGGGCTGACATCGTTCGCCGCCTCGACACCGAGCATGCCCTGCACAAGGCGGTCGAGCGCGGCGAGCTGAGGTTGCACTTCCAGCCGATCGTCCGCCTCGCGGACTCACAGATCGTCGGTGCGGAGGCACTACTGCGATGGGCGCATCCTGAGCGCGGGCTCGTGCTGCCCGGCGAGTTCCTCTCGGTCTCGGAGGATTCCGACTTGGCGCTCACGATCGGTGACTGGGTGCTGCAGGAGGCGTTCCTGTTCCTCGCCGGCACTGACACGCGCGCGGCGGTCACTCCGACCTTTCGCCTGGGCATCAACCTGTCGAACCGGCACCTCAGCCATGCGGGGTTGCCTGCCCGGCTCGACGAGCTCGCTCGTTTGCATGACGTCGCGCCGTCGACGGTCAGCCTCGAGATCACCGAGAGCGCAGCGATGCTCGATCCGGGTCACGTCCGCAAGGTGCTGCTCGCGATCCGCGACCAAGGCTTCTCCCTCGCCCTGGACGACTTCGGCACCGGGTACTCGTCACTCAGTCACGTGAAGCGGCTGCCCATCGACACGCTCAAGATCGACCGAGCCTTCGTCGACGGCGTCACCGCGGATCGCGACGACCGCGCGATCGTGGCCGCGGCGGTCGGGTTGGGAGAGGCGCTCGACCTGCAGGTCGTCGCCGAGGGAGTGGAGATGCACGTGCAGGCACGCGCGCTGCAGGCACTCGGGTGTCAGATCGGGCAGGGGTTCCTCTACTCCGCCGCAGTCACCGGCGTGGAGCTGCTCGCACTCATGGACGCCGCGGACCTCACAGTGGGCGGTGACTAGTCCCTTCGCCGGGAGTCACGAACAACATGTCCCCCGCCTCGTGGACGATCGCCCGGTGCCACGTGTTGCGGGGGACGATGCAACACGAGCGGCCGCGCAGCTCGACGGTCTGATCGCCACCGGGAAGGTCGAGCACGAAGTCGACCGAGCCGGACAGCAGGTAGACGATCTCTTCGCCCGCGGGGTGCCGCTCCCAGGACGTCCACGTCGCGTCCATGGGCCCGACCATCATCAGGTATCCACGCGAAAGCTCGGTGCGCTGGTCGATCGTCTGCCAGAAGTCAGGCCCCACCGCCAGCTCGGTGGCGTTCGGAAGATCCAGATGGATGTAGGTCTCGTCGAGATCGAACGGCGTCGGCATGTGCAGTCTCCTGCATTAGTTAACGGTGTCGTTAATCATCGTATGAATGAGAGCGGGACGTCAAGTAGTGCCCTACCGCACCCCGATGCGGGTGCGGTAGCTCCACCAGAAGGGCCGAGGTTCGTCACCGAGCGCGGCGCGGACCTCGCGCTCCAAGTCGGGGATGCCGAGGGCGGCCTCGTCGACCCCGTGCTTCTTCAGGGTCTGGAAGTCGCCCTGACTGACGAGCACTGCAACGAACCGCGCGGCATCACCTCGGTCCACTCGCAACGACTCGATCTCTCGGCACCACCGGAAGTGGCCGCTCTCGATCAAGCGAGCCAAGTGCTCGTCCTTCGACCACGACGTGACACCGACGCTGCGCGCCCGTCCGCTCGGTGCGTCCCGCACGAACTCGGGTGGCAGCGGCGGGACGTCGCCGAGCGGCTCGAGCAGGTCGTCACCGCGCAGCCCCTGGGCGAGCCGATCGTCGTAGGCCTTCACTCGCGCTCGGCACGCGCTCCACGCGGCCTCGGCCGTCGCGCTCCCGACCGACGGCGGGAAGTCACAGTCGATCGCGGCGAAGACACCCCCGGGCCGCAGCACCCGAGCGACCTCGGCAAGCGTGCTGCTCGGTTCCATCCAGTGCAGCGCCTGGCTCGCGAGGACGATGTCCGCCGACTCGTCGGCGAGGCCGCTCGCGTGCGCCCACCCGTCGCGGTAGTCGACGTTCGCAGCATCGGTCTGCGCCTCCGCCTTGCGCCGCATGTCCTCGCTCGGCTCGATGCCGACGACCGAGCCGGCCCACCGCGAGGCCCAGCGCGACGACAGGCCGGTGCCGCTGCCGAGATCGACGACCGTGGGGCGATCGGTGCGGGCGTACGTCCACAGGATCTCCGCGAGCACGTCGGGCGGCGTGGGGCGCACGCGGTCGTACAGGTCCGCGAACCCGCTGAAGCGATCGGCGTTCGACGGGATCTCCACGGCTCCGACAGTACGACAGCGCCTTGACGCACTAGGACAAGGGGGTGCGAGTCCCTTCGACGAATGGTGTGACCCTGGCCGTCCATGATCTGGGCGGCGACGGCCCACCGTTCCTGATCGCACACGCGACGGGGATGTGTGGACGGGCCTACGAGCCGATGGCCGCGGTCGTGGCGCAAAGGTTCCACGTGTACGCGATCGACTTCCGCGGCCACGGAGACTCGACGTCACCGGACGACGGGGACTTCGCGTGGGCAGGCATGGGGGCCGACGTGCTGGCTGCCGTGGAGGCGATCGGCGTCGACCGCATCGACGTGTTCGGCCATTCGCTCGGCGGCGCGTCGCTGCTGATCGCCGAGTCCGTTCGACCTGGCGTCCTACGGTCCGCCTACCTCTTCGAGCCGATCGTCTTGACCGAGGCGTACCTGAGCGACCGAACGAACCTCATGTCTGACGCGGCGCGGCGGCGACGCGCGGTCTTTCCGTCGAGGAGTGACGCGTTGTGGCGCTACGCGAGCCGGCCGCCGCTCAGCGCGCTGCGCGCCGACTCGCTCGCTGCGTACGTCGAGCACGGGTTCGAGGACCTTCCCGATGGCACCGTGCGGTTGAAGTGCGACCCAGAGAGCGAGGCCCGGACGTTCGAATGCGAAACCAAGATGACGCTCGACCGCGTCGGGCGCATCACCGTGCCGACCGTTGTCGGCGTCGGAGGCGAAGAGCCGACATCCGAGCTGTTCGGCGTGCCGCTCGTCGAGGCGATGCTCGACGCGCGGCTCATCCGATATCCGCACATCGGCCATTTCGGCCCGCTGCAGGATCCGGCGACCATCGGCGCCGACATCTTGGCCGGGGCTCAGCTCACCACGAGAGAGGTCATCGACAGCGAGCCGTACGCGTAGCCGTCGATGATCACGTCGGCGCGAGCCGACGCCGCTTCCGCGATGCCTCCGAGGTACAGCAACGGGAGGTAGTGGTCGGGAGTGGGCACGGCGAGGGCGTAGTCCGGGTCGCTCGGTAGACCGAGCAGCTCATCGGACGTTCCGGTCGTGAAGATCTCGCGCACGCGGGTGTCGAACCGTTCGGCCCAATCGAAGCCCTGTTCGGCGAGGGCGGGGTTCACCATCGGCAGGTTGTGCACGATGTTGCCGCTGCACACGACGAGCACCCCGTCGTTGCGGAGCGCGTCGAGGCGCATCCCGATGTCGAAGTGGTGCTGTTGCGCCTTGCTCGCGTCGAGCGAGAGCTGCACGACCGGGATGTCGGCGTCGGGATACATCCGGGCGAGCACGCTCCAGGCGCCATGGTCGAGTCCCCAGCTGTCTTGGTCGAGGCCGATCCAGATCGGCTCGACGACGTCGACGATCTGGTTCGCGAGCTCAGGAGAGCCCGGCGCGGAATAGCGCATGTCGAACAACGCCTGAGGGAAGCCGAAGAAGTCGTGGATCGTCCGCGGCTCGGCCATCGCCGTGACCGCGGAGGCATTGATGAACCAGTGCGCCGAGACGCACACGATGGCGCGCGGGCGCGGGATCGATGCCGCGAAGGCGGCCCACGAATCGGTGTAGCGGTTGGCTTCGAGCGCGTTCATGGGGCTGCCGTGCCCGATGAACACGGCGGGAATCCGGTCGGCGCTCACCAGTACTCGTCCATCAGCTCGCGAGCCCAGGCGGGCTCCCGAACCTCACCGCGCGGAGCGAAGCCCGACATCACAGGCTTGACATCGAGCACCGGCGTGCCGTCGATGGCGTCGAGGCCCGTGACCTTCAAGGTGAGCCCGTCGACTTCGTCGAGGCGGCATGTCGTGACGCCGATGCGGTTCGGTCGGTCCTTCGCGCGTTGCGCCAGGATGCCGGTGAGTGGCCAGTCGTCGCGGCTGCGAGGGTGGCGAGCGCCGCGGCACGCGTTCGACTCGTCGACGAGGTGGAACACGTACACCACCTCGATGTGGGAGAACGTGTCGAGCCCGAGCGTCGCGCTCGGCTCGAGCACTGCTGCGTCGAGCTCGATCGACGCAGCGACGGCATCCCAATCGTCGTCCTGCGCTGTCGACCGGGTCGACCTCACGGCACCGATCGGTCGCATGGTGAGCTCGCTCATCTCACGCCGATACTCCCACGGCGAGGGTCGTCGTGAAGCTGTCGCCGTCCTTCGTGACCGTGAGCGTCGACTGGTCGCCACCACCCTGGAAGATGTTGTCCTGCTCGTTGCGCAGCTGACGCTCGCCGCGCGACGCGTACGGCTCGGTCGACGCGAACACCTCGTCGGTGAACGAGTCGTCGAAGAACAGCTGACCCGTATGGATCTCGCTTCCGTTCACGTGCACCTTCACGTGGATGTGCACAGTGCGGCCTTGGTACCACCCCGGATAGATCGTCGTGAAGGTCACGTTGCCGCTCGCGTCCGAGAGCTGCGTGCCACGCAGGAACGTGCCGTCGTCGGTGAGGTCGGTGCCGCCGTTGGCGGCCGCGCTCTGGCTGACGAAGCCCGAGTAGAAGCCGTTGGCGTCGCAATGCCAGATGTCGACGGCTGCGCCGCTGACCGGCGCTCCCGTGTTCACGTCGATCACGGAGAGCGTGAGGGCGAGAGCGGCGCCCTCGCGGTCTTCACGGATGTCGGCGCGCACGAGGTCGAGGTCGAGGTAGTACGGCCCCTCGGTCATCTCCGGAGCGAGAGCGACCGTGCCTGCCGCCGCGGTCGTGGCCGCGCCGGTTGCGGCCGAGGTGCTCGCGGCCGACGCGCCGGAGGTCGCTGCCCCCGAGGCGCCGGTCGTGGCGGCCGAGCTGGAAGAGCCGTTGCGGCCGCACGCTGCGAGGAGGGCGGTGAGGCCGATCCCGCCTGCCGCGAAGAGTGCGCCCCGACGGGTGAGGCCGCCCTCGTGCCGGCTCGGAACCACCGGAGTGCGTGACGAGCGGTCGGAGGAGCGCGTCGAGGTCGACCTCGGGATCGAGGGTCACGAACGCCGCGATGGTCGCTTGGCTCTGGGCCCAGTTCGAGCGGAGAGCCTTGCGGTCGATCTGCTGGGACCAGGTGCACGAAGCCCACGTCGTCGAGCTCGGCGGCGAGCCGTTCAGCGATCGCGCCCGTCGCGTCGGTCGAGGCGTGATCGGCGATGGTGATCCGCCAGCCGCTCGGGAAGAGGTCGGCACCGCGGCGGAGCAGGTGGTCGCGAAGGCGGCGCACCGACTGGTCGAGGGTCGCCTCTTGGTTGCGGGCGACCACGACGAGCTCGATCTGTCGGAGGGGGGTCAACGTCGTCATGCGACCATCCTGGCCGCCGCCTGTGAGAACCATGTCAGACGAGTCTGAGAGTTTCCTGAGAAGGCTCACTCGCCTGGGAACGGTGCTCCGAAGGTGTCGAGAAACGCGATCTCTGACAGCGGCCGCCGGTTGAGCGACCGGGGGAGTGGTCGTTCGGGCCATCCGAGCGCGATGTGCGCAGCGGTGATCACGCCGTCGGGGATGTCGAGCAGCTCCTTGACTTGGGGTTCGTAGCGGCACAACAGCGTCGTGAGCGCCGCGCCGAGGCCCTCCTCGCGGGCCTTCAGCAGCAGGTTCTGCGCCGCGGGATAGATCGAACAGCCGCCGACCACGCTGATCCGGCCGAGCTCGTGGTCGGTCGGGTAGATCGCGTTCCACTGCGCGCACACCACGATCAGGACGGGCACGTCCTCGAAGTGGGCGGCGAAGTGCTCCGCCCGATCGAGGATTCCCGTCGGTGCGCCGCTGCGCTCGAGGCTGGCGCGCGATCGGGCGGCGTACGGCGCCCAGGTCTCCCGGTACCACTCCGCGAGCTGTCGCCGCTTGGCGGGATCGCGCACCGCGACGAAGCGCACGCCCTGACGGTTGCCACCTGTCGGCGCCCACCGCGCCGCGTCGAGCACTCGAGCAAGGACGTCGGCCGGGACATCCTCGGACGTGAACTGCCGGCACGTTCCGCTCGTCTTCATGACGTCGATCAGCTCCATCGTCACAACCTACGTTGGCGCGTCCGACCGCAGTCGGCCCTCCTGACCTGCCCGAGCAAGGCGTCGTCAAGCGGCCGTCAAGATCGCCGTGGGACAACGGGGACGCACAAGAGACGAGATCCCACGGAGGTTGTCTCACCATGGCCCGGGCGCTCGCGGCGATGCGCGAGCTCGCCGAGAGCACGCCTGACGGCGCCCACGTCGCGTCGGTCTGTGGGTTCGCCTGCAACGTCGCCGCGCTCGCGGGCCGGTGGGACGATCTCGAAGACTTCGTGCAGATGGGTCTGGCCGCGGACCCGTCCTCGCAGTTCGCGTTCTGGGGCGGACACCTGCTGATGTCGGGAGCGATCGCGGCCGTGCATCGAGGAGACGTCGACGCGGGCACAGCCTCTTTCACCGAGGCCCGCGCTCGCTACGTCGACGCGGGCGGAACGTCGGCATTGGCGGCGCACGACGCACTGATGGCCATGGCGTGTGCCGAGCACGGCCGCCTCGACGTGGCGACTCCGTTGGTGCTCGCTGCGCGCGCTGAGCTGGACACGCGACACGAGCGCTGGACCGAATCGATCGTCCTCAGTGCGGAGGCCGTGGTCGCGCACGCTGCCGGTGACGCGGAGACAGCCCGCGAGCGTCTCGCCACCGCTGTGTCGGTCGCGACCGAGCAGGGCGCGCACGGGTTGCTGCTCCGGGTGCGCGAGATCGCTTCGGGGATCGCCGTTTCCCTCGACGCCTGACCCGGGCACACTGAGCGAATGGGCTGGTACGCCGAACAGGTCCTTCCCCGGTTCATCAACGTGTCGCTCGGGAGCAAGCGCTTCGCCCCGATGCGTCAGCGGGTTGCGAGCGGACTCTCGGGTGACGTGGTCGAAATCGGCTTCGGATCGGGGCTGAACGTTCCGTACTACCCGGCGTCGGTGCGGAGCGTGAAGGCGATCGAACCGTCGGCTCTCGGGAAGAGGCTCGCCGCCGAGCGAGTTGCGGCGAGTCACGCACCCATCGAGTTCGTGGGGCTCGACGGCGCACGACTGCCTCTGGAGGACGAGAGCGCCGATCACGTGCTCACGACGTGGACGCTGTGCACCATCCCCGACGTCGAGTCCGCGCTGCAGGAGATGAAGCGCGTGCTGCGTCCGGCCGGAACGGTGCACTTCCTCGAGCACGGTCGGTCGCCCGACGAGAAGGTCGCACGTGCGCAAGACCGGTGGACACCGCTGAACCGCAGACTCGGCGGCGGATGCCATCTCAACCGTCCAATCCTCGACCTCCTTCGAGCGAGCGGGCTCGAAGTCACCACGATCGAGAACTACTCCATCAAGGGCCCGAAGGTGGTCGGTTACATGTACGAAGGATCGGCTGTGAAGCGATGATCTTGGCCACCGACGATCCACTCGCAGTCGAGGCGACCGCAGCCGTCGAGAGCGGCGATGTCGACGGGCTCGCCGCGTTGCTGCGTGACCACCCCGAGCTCGCGACCGCGAGGATCGGCACCGACGACTGCTCGCGCACCTTGCTCCACGTGCTCACGGACTGGCCGGGGCATCGCGCGAACGCCGCGGCAACGGTGGCGGTGCTCGTCGACGCCGGCGCCGACGTGAACGCGCGCTTCGTCGGGCGCCATACGGAGACACCCCTGCACTGGGCGGCGAGCAGCGACGACATCGACGCACTCGATGCGCTGCTCGACCGGGGAGCCGACATCGAGGCCGAGGGCGCGGTGATCGCAGGTGGCACTCCGTTGCTCGACGCCACGGCGTTCGGGCAGTGGGAAGCGGCCCGGCGGTTGGTCGAGCGGGGCGCCGAGGCGAGGTTGTGGCCCGCCGCGACGCTCGGCCTCGTCGACCAGGTCGAGTCAGAGATCGTCGTTCGGCCACCATCGCCTGAGGAGGTGACCGAGGCGTTCTGGGGCGCGTGTCACGGAGGTCAGCGCGTCACTGCGGAGCGCCTGCTGCGCGAGGGAGCCGACATCGACTGGGTGGGGTGGGACGGCCTCACGCCGTTGGACGCGGCGGCGCGGAGCGAGGCCGACGACGTCGTCGTGTGGCTTCGCTCGCTCGGCGCGAGGAGCGCGACTGCCTGACGGTCGCCGTTTGGGGGAGGATGGCCGTATGGGCAACTCAGGGATGTTCCTCGATCCGCCGCCAGAGAGCGAAGCCGCGGGCACGCTGTTCGCCGAGGCGCTCGCCGGCGACGGATATGTCGCGAACTACCTCCGCGCGTGGGCGTGGCGTCCCGACGTGTTCGTCGGCTACGTCGACACTCGCAGCGCGCTCGTGAAGGGCTCGACGCTGACCGAGCGCGACCTCGCGGTGCTCGTCACGGCGACGGCGGCCCAGCGCGGCGACTCGTATTGCTCGCTCGCGTGGGGCACGCGCCTCGCACGCTTGACCGACGCCGATGCCGCTGCCGACGTCATCGGGGGTGGTGTCCCCAGCGCGCTGTCCGAGCGCGAGGCTGCGCTCGCGTCGTGGGCGCGCCAAGTCGTGCGAGACCCCAATGGCACGACGCCTTCCGATGTCGATGGCTTGCGGGCAGCCGGGCTCGACGACCAAGCGATCTTCGACGCGACCGTGTTCGTCGCGCTCCGTCTCGCGTTCTCGACCGTCAACGACGCGCTCGGCGCCGCACCCGACAAGCAGCTCGTCGACAAGGTGCCGGCGCCCGTGCGCGACGCGGTGCGCTACGGACGCACTCCGATGGCCACGCCGTCGGCCTGAGCCAGCGCGTCGCGGAGCCACTCGGCGTCGTTGACGGCATGGCCCTCGTAGTCGTTGTTGAAGTACGCGTAGACGTCGTGCCCATCGCAGAGCAGCGCTGAGAGCCGATCGGCCCACGGGGCGAGGCGGCGTGGACCGTACGCGCCGTGGTACGGCTGCTTCAGGGCAGTCGGCCCGTGGAAGCGCACATAGGTCCAGTCGGTGGTGAGGAGGAACGGGTGCTTCGGCAGCAGGTCGTGGATGCACAACGCTGCCCCGTGCCGCTCGAGCGTCTCGTACACGGTCGTCGTGCAACCAGCTGGCGTCGCGGAGCTCGACGACCCACCGAAATCGCTTCGGCGCCAGGGTGAGGAATTCGTCGAGGCGCTCGACGTTGCGCTTCCAACGTGGTGGCAGCTGCACGACGGTGGGCCCGACGGTCTGGCCGAAGAGCTCGAGTCGAGCGACGTGGTTCGGCAACCACGACGCAGCGTCGCGGAGCTTCATCCGATGTGACCCGAACGCTCCGAGCTTCAACGCGTACACAAAGCCCTCAGGTGCTGCCGCCGCCCACGCCTTGACGGTGGTCTCCGGTGGCAGTCGGTAGAAGGTGTTGTTGAGCTCGACCGTGTCGAACATCGAGGCGTAGAGCTCGAACCAGCGGCGCTTCGGGACCCGGGTCGGATACACGACGCCGCGCCAGTCCGGATAGTTCCAGCCGGAGCAGCCGATCCGCGCTGTTCCGCACGCCACAGTCACGCGGGTCGGTTACCCCGATGGACCAAGCCGGATCCCTGCGGCTGCGGCTCGCCCAGCTCGACCTCTCAGCGGTCGACTAGTGCACGCCGTACGGCCGCCTTCGCGAGCAGCCGGGTCGAGTCGAGTGTCGGGAGCGAGGAGTTGCCGTCGTCGATGATCAGCGGGATCTCGGTGCATCCGAGGATGACCGCGTCGCATCCTTGGCCGCGCATCCGATCGATGACCGCTTGGTGGAACGCGGTGCCGGCCGGCTCGAACCGGCCGAAGACGAGCTCGCTCATGATGATGCGGTGGATCTCGTCGCGTTCGGCCTCGGTAGGGCGAACGACGTCGATGCCGGCCGCGGAGAGCTTGTCGGGGTACACGTCGCTGTCGACGAGCCAACGGGTGCCGAGCAGACCGAGACGTTGATAGCCGCGCTCCACGGCGGCTGCGGCAACGACCTCGGCGATGTGCAGCCAGGGGAGCGGCGACCTGTCGGCGATGTAGGGCAGCGCTTGGTGGATCGTGTTGTCGGGACAGACGAGGAGCTGCGCGCCGATCGCCGCGAGCTTCTCGGCCGAGTCGAGCATCAGCGCCCCGACGCCGGGCCAGTCGCCGGCGTCGAGGAGAACCCCGTAGGTCTCCAACGAGTGGCCGTGGAGCGACACCTCCGGATGGGCGTGACCACCGAGAAGCTCGGCACCCTCGTGGCAGATCGTGCGATAGCAAAGGGCCGCACCTTCGGCCGAGCACGCGACGATGCCTATGTGCTGGGTTGCCGCGGTCACGCCGACAGCCTGACAGCAAGCCGTGGGGCCGGGGCGGGGCGCTCGCGTGCGAGAGTCGCTCCGTAGGCGATTGCACTCAGCGTGATTGCGAATCCGGCCAGCTGCAGCGGCGAGAGCGACTGACCGAGCACGACCCAGCCGAGTGTCGCTCCCGTGATCGGCGCGGCGAGCCCGAGGAGCGGAGGCGCAGCGGTCGGCAGCCTGCGGATGCCGTTGAACCAGAGCACGAACGCCAGCGCGGTGCCGACGAGGCTGAGGTACGCGAACCCGGCCAGGTTGCCTGTCGACAGCGGCGGCGGGGTTCCCTCGACGACGAGCATGAGCGGCACGAGCAGCGCCCCGCCGAGCAGGAGCTGCCACGCCGTCGCGGCCAAGCGGTTCGGCGGCGACGGGAAGCGCTTGGTGAGCACGACGCCGGTGGCGAACGAGAGGTTGGCCGCGAGCGCCGCGAGCACGCCGACAGTGTCGATGCCGGCGTTCGGCCTGACGACGACGAGCGCGACACCGACGGCGGCAACGAACGCGATCTCGATGTCGCGGCGGCTGGGCTTGCGCCGCGACGACAGCCACGTCAGTCCGGCGACGAGCAATGGCTGCAGGCCGCCGGCCGCGGCCGCCACGCCGCCTGGCAGCCGGTAGACCGCGACGGCGAGGAGCGGAAAGAACAGGCCGAAGTTGAAGAGCGCGAGCACGCCGGTGCGCCACCAGTCGTGGCCGCGCGGCCGCCACGGGGAGACGATCCGGGCGACGACGAGCAGGGCGATGGCTGCGGGCACGACCCGCATCGCGGCGACCAGCAGCGGCCGGTCCGCAGGCAGGAGCTTGGTGATCGTGACGTAGGTGGTGCCCCACGCAATCGGTGCAAGCGCCGTGGTCAGCGCGATCGACGCTCCCGGTGCTCGTTGTCCCTTCACATTCATTATCTTAATATCAAGATAATGAATGTCAATCGGTCATCCCATACGATCGCTCGCGTGCCGAGCGCCCGTGACGCGGTGGATGGAATGACCAAGCAGTGGGGCGCGGTGCGCCCCGATCTCGACGTCTCGCCGATGGCCGTCGTCGGGCGGATCTCCCGTCTGTCGCGGCTCATCGACCGCCGGCTCGAAGCGAACTTCGCCCGTCACGGCATCGAGAGCTGGATGTACGACGTCCTCGCGACGCTCCGCCGATCGGGAAAGCCCTACGAGCTGACCGCCGGCGAGCTCGTCCGCCAGACGATGGTCACCACCGGCGCGATCACGAACCGCGTCGACCGGCTCGAGCAACGCGGCTTGGTCGAGCGGACGACGACCGACGACCGCCGGAAGGTGATCGTCCGTCTCACCGACAGAGGCCTGGAGCTCGTCGACGAGGTCGCGGTCACGCACCTCGAGACCGAGCGCGAGATCCTCGCGACGCTGTCGGCCCGGCAGCAGCGCGAGCTCGTGCAGCTCTTGCGCACGACGTTGCTCGGTCTCGGGGACGAGCAGATCGAGAAGGGCTGAATCGGTGGACTTCGGCGCACATCTTCCGCTCATGGACTTCGGCGGCAACCCGTACACCCTCGACCACCTCGTCGAGTTCGCGTCGGCCGCCTCGTCGCTCGGGCTTCGAGGCGTTGTCCGCGAACGATCACCTCGTGTTCGCGACGCCGTGGCTCGACGGGCCGACTGCGCTCGCTGCGGTCATCGCCGCTTCGGGTGACATGACGCTCGCCACGACCGTCGCGCTTCCGGTCGTCCGCGGGCCGATCCCGCTCGCCAAGGCGCTGTCGGCGATCGATCGCCTCTCGGACGGAAGGTTGGTGGTCGCAGTGGGGCCGGGCTCCTCCGAGCAGGACTACGCGGCCGTCGGCATCGACTTCTCCGAGCAATGGGCGCGTCTCGACGAGGCGGTGCAGACGCTGCGGAGCCTCTGGCACCTCGACGGAGAGCCGTTCGTCGGGCGGTGGTACTCGACGGCAGGGATCGACCTCGAACCGCGGCCGGCGCAAGCCGAGGGGCCACCCATCTGGATCGGCAGCTGGGGTTCCGAGGCCGGACTGCGGCGGGTGGCGCGTCTCGCCGACGGCTGGCTGGCCTCTGCGTACAACATCACTCCCAGCGAGTTCGCAGCGGCGTGGGCGCGGCTCGGCGATGAGCTGTCCGCGCGCGACAGAGATCGGCGCGACGTTCCCCAACGCGCTCGGCACGATGTGGTGCTACATCACCGAAGACCGAGCCGAGGCGGACGCGATCTTCAGCGAGAGGCTCGTGCCGACGATCCATCGTCCCGAAGAGATGCTCCGCGAGCGTCTGCCGGTCGGTCCTGCGGAGGCGTTCGCCGAGAAGCTCGCGGCGTTTCGCGACGCAGGTGTGCAGCGGGTGTTCATCTGGCCGGTCACTGACGAGCGCCGCCAGCTCGAGCTCTTCTTCGAGCGAGTCGTGCCGCTGCTCGGCGACTAAAGCGCGCCGCTCGCGAGCAGCTCCACGGGATCTTGGAGCTCGACGGCGCCGAGGTAGCCGCCGCCGATCGCAAGGGCGTCGTGGATCGCGTAGCCGAGCAGGGCCTGCGACTCGCGGGGGAGCGTGCGCACGACGTCGATCGGCGTGGCGAGGTACTGGTTCTCCTCGGTGTGGAGCCAGCCGAGGCAGTAGCTCACATGCATGCCTTGCCGTGTCTGATCGGCAGTCGTGTTCGCACCGCCGCCGTGGATCGTCGATCCGAGGTAGATGACAGCGGAGCCGGCGGGCATCTCGGCAGCGACGAGATCTACGGGCTCCGCGAGCGCGGCCGCGGTCCCACAGATGGCTGCCGGGAACGACGCGCGTCGCGCCGTTCTCGGCCGTGAAGTCGACGAGCGCGAGCACCGATGCCACCTGCACGTCGCCGTGAGGCTGAGGCAGGTAGGGCCACACGGCTTCGTCACGATGGAGGAGCTGGTCAGGGGAGCCCGGGCCACGGTCGAGCAGCTGCGCCACGTTCAGCCGGTAGCACGCGCAGCTCGGCAGCAGGATCTCGTCGCAGATCGCGGGGTAGAGCGGGTGCGTGAGCACGTCCGTAGCGAAGACGCGTGACTTGCCGGCGAGCCCGGTGATCGTGCGGGTCTGAGGGCCGTAGAACCACGCGAAGAAGTCGTTGAACATCGCCGACCCGCCTCGCGGCGTCGCGTCCATCAACGGGTCGACGTCGGCGTTGAAGCGCTCGAGCAGGTCGGCGTCGAGGAAGTCCTCGACGATCACGGCGCCGTCGCGCTGCAAGGCCGCGACGATCTTCTCGGGGTCTTCGCTGGCGTGGATGTGCTCGATGGTCATCAAGGGAAGCCTATGCAGACGCCGTCGCGGCGAGCGCTGCTCAGTCGCGTCCTTGCCAGGTGCAGATGCAGGCCTCGTTGCCCTCGGGATCGGCGAGGATCCAGAACGCCGGCGCGGCCCTCGTCGGATACGAGCGTGCCACCGGCGGCGAGCGCGGCGGCGATGCGCTCTGGGCGACATCGTGCGGGACGGTGACGTCGATGTGGATGCGGTTGCGCTGTGGGCGTGGCGCGTCCATCTGCTGGAACCAGAACGCGGGACCGCGACCGTAGGGGTCGAGGCTGTCGTCGTCGAGGTGCGGCTTGTAGCCGAGCACCGCTTCCCAGAACGGCTTGACGGCTGGGATGTCGATTGCATCGATCGCGATCTCGAGTTGTGTCGACGCGCCGGGTCGGCCGCGATGCCGAGGTCGCGGGCGATCGCCGAGATCGTGCGGGCCATCTCGACATCTCGGCTGGTCAGGCCGTCGACGTCGTGACGTGGTCAGACAGCACGTGCACCCGCGGGTACGTGATCGTGAGGTCGGGATGGTGGTTCGGCCTCGTCGGCCGCTGCGCCGATCGCGGGTCGCGAACTCGACACCCTTCGCGAACGAGCCGGTGTCGAACGACGATCTGCAGTGTGCGGCAGCAGCACCCGCCAATCGTCCAGCCCCTCGCTCTCGCTGACCTGTGTCGACGTGCGCTTGTCGGTGTCCGTCATGCACGCAACGTTCCCAGAATCGCCGCCTCAAACCGGCTCCGAACCAGCACATGCGTACAGTCACCGTCATGAGCACCGCACCGGCTACGTCATCGATCGTGGCCACCGCCGCGAAGTCGGCTCGACGATCTCGGCCGAGGACGCGGCCGCACTGGTGCGTTCGGGCGACTGGCTCGACTACGGCGCGGTGCTCGGCCAGCCCGACGCGTTCGACCAGGCGCTGGCCGAGCGGGTCGGCGAGCTTCACGACGTGAACATCCGCGGGTGCCTGAGCGTGCGACCCCGGGCGGTGCTCGAGGCCGATCCCGACGCGCGAGCACTTCAACTTCTTCAACTGGCACTTCGGCGGCTACGACCGCAAGCAGTGCGACGCCGGCCTGCAGAACTACATCCCGTGCAACCTCGGCGAGATCCGCGACTACTACCGCCGGTTCATCGACCCGCCCGACATCATGGTGGTCAAGACCCGTCCCGTCGACGCCGACGGGTTCTTCAACTTCGGCGCCGCGAACCTCTGGCACGGCGCGGTCGCGTCCCGCGCCAAGATCGTCATCGTCGAGACCGACCCGGCCGTGCCGTACGTGCACGGCATCGAGAACGGCCTGCACGAGAGCCAGGTCGACTACGTCATCGAAGGCGACGGTCAGCCGCTCCCGGAGCTGCCGCACGTCGGCACCGACCGATGCCGATCGCGCGGTCGCGCGACTGATCGCGAGCGAGATCGACGACGGCGCGTGCCTGCAGATCGGTATCGGCGCGATGCCGAACGCCGTGTGCTCGCTGCTGCTCGAGAGCGGCGTGCGCAACCTCGGCGTCCACACCGAGATGCTCACCGACGGGATCATCGACCTCTACGAGGCCGGTGTCGTCAACGGCTCGGCGAAGAACGTGCACCCGGGCAAGATCGTGTGCAGCTTCGGTCTCGGTTCGCAGCACGCTGTACGACACGATCGACGACAACCCCGACATCTCGTGCCAGCCGGTCGAGATGACGAACCTGCCGCACCTCATCATGCAGAACGACCGCCTGACGACGATCAACAACACGACGCAGATGGATCTCCAGGGCCAGGCGTCGAGCGAGTCGAGCGGTCACCGTCACATCAGCGGCACCGGCGGTCAGCTCCAGTTCGTCCGCGGCGGCTACGCGTCGAACGGCGGGAAGTCGTTCATCTGCATGTCGTCGACCTACGAGCGCGCGCGGTGTGCGCCGGAGCCGCATCGTGCTGGACCTGACGCCGGGCAACATCGTCACCGCTCCGCGCAGCGACATGATGTACGTCGTGACCGAGTACGGCATGGTCAACCTCAAGGGGAAGTCGGTCCCCGAGCGGGCCAAGGCGATGATCTCGATCGCCCATCCCGACTTCCGCGACGACCTCGAACGCGAAGCCCGAGCGAACGGACTCATCCCCCGGTCGTTTGCGTGAGCCTGGGGCGGTGAGCGCCGGGGATCGGGATGTCGCGGTCGTCACCGGCGGCGCGGGAGCGATCGGCGCGGCGGTGTGCCACCGCCTCGCCGCAGCCGGCCGGACGGTCGTGGTCGTGCGATCTCGATGCGGCGCGGCGCAGGACCTCGCCGGGCACGCTCGACGGCGACGGTCACCCCGGCGTCGGTCTCGACGTCGCCGACACCGAGGCGGTCGCGGCGGCGCTGGGCAGGTCGCGGTCGACGTCGGTCCGGTCGCGACGTTGATCAACGTCGCCGGCTGGGATCGCTTCGTGCCGTTCGTCGACACGACGCCGGAGTTCTGGGACCGGGTGATCGACATCAACTACCGGGGCACGCTCAACACCGTGCACGCGGTGCTGCCCGGGATGATCGAGCGGCAGCGAGGACGGATCGTGTCGGTCGCGTCCGACGCGGCACGGGTCGGCTCGTCGTTGGAGTCGATCTACGCCGGCGCCAAGGGTGCGGTGATCTCGTTCTCGAAGAGCGTCGCCCGAGAGGTCGCTCGTTACGGCATCACGGTCAACGTGGTCTGCCCGGGGCCGACGGACACGCCGCTGATCCGCGGGATGGCCGACGAGCTCGGCTCGGGCGAGCGGTTCGTCGACGCGCTGACGAAGGCGATCCCGATGCGTCGCCTCGCCACCGCGGACGACGTCGCGCCGGCGATCGTGTTCCTCGCCTCCGACGACGCCGGGTTCATCACCGGCCAGACGTTGTCGGTGAGCGGCGGCCTGACGATGGCCTGAGCGAGAGGGGACTCGATGGACGTTCGACGTGATGGTCGGTCCGTCGGCTGGACCGACGCCGCCGATCTCGCCCGCCGGGTCGAGGGGGCCGGGTTCTCGGGGATGCTGTTCACCGAGACCGGCCAGACGCCGTGGATGAGCATCGCCGCGGCCGCAGCCGCGGCGCCGACGCTGATGTTCTCCACCGGGATCGCGGTGGCGTTCCCGGTGAGCCCGATGATCGCGGCGAGCATCGCGTGGGAGCTGGCCGGCAACACCGGGGGCCGCTTCCGACTCGGTCTCGGCAGCCAGGTGAAGGCGCACATCGAACGGCGCTACGGCGTGGCGTTCGATCCGCCCGGCCCGCGAATGCGGGACTACGTGCTCGCCGTGCAGGACACGCTCGCCGCGTTCCGCGGCGAGCGGCCGCTCGCCCACGACGGGCCCTACTACCAGCTGTCGCTGCTCCCGGACCAGTGGCGGCCGCCGATGCACGAGCACGGCGACATCAAGGTCGACGTGTCGGCGGTCGGCCCGTGGATGACGACGATGGCCGGTGAGGTCGCCGACGGCGTGCACGTCCACCCGCTGCACTCGGTGCAGTACCTCGAGCAGCGCCTGATCCCGGCCGTTCAGGCCGGAGCGGCGAAGGCGGGTCGATCGCCCGCCGACGTCGATCTCCTGATCCCGGTGTTCATCGTCCCGGGCGACACGCCCGAGGAGCGCGAGCCGCTCGCCCGTCGGGCCCGCACGCAGATCGCGTTCTACGGCTCGACGAGGAACTACGCGTTCCAGTTCGACGACCTCGGGTTCGAGGGCACCTCCGCCAAGCTCAACGAGCGGCTGAAGGCCGGCGACCTCGACGGCCTGGCGGCGACGATCACCGACGAGATGCTCGACCTGTTCGCCGTCGTCGGGCGGTGGGACGACGTCGCCGACCAGATCATCGATCGCTATCGCGGGCGCGCCGAGCGGGTCATCTCGTACCTCACGATCGACGACATCACCCGCGACCCCGACCACCTCGCCCGTTGGGGCGAGATCGCCCGGGCCGTGCGCGCCGCCTGAAGGGCGTCAGGTCCGGGCCAAGAGGATGCCCTCGCCTCCTGACGCCCGGAGGCCGTCGGAACGTCCGCTGAGGTAGCGCCCTGCCAGGTCGGCAGTCGGAACGTACTGGGCGTCGGCGAATCCGGCGTCCCGCGCAAGGGTCACCATCTCTTCCGGCGTGTAGAAGCTGATCCACGGCGTGCCGGAGGTCTCGCGCGCCACGTGCGGCTCCTTCGAGACCGGCTCGGTCGGCCTCGTCGACGAGCTCGAACGGGACCATGAACGTCATGGCGACGATCGAACCCGGGGCCATCGCGGCGAGCCGCCGAAGTGTCGCTGCCGTCGCGGTCTTGCTGATGTACATGGTCACGCCGCTGGACGACACGAGCGCCCGAGCATCGCCGTCGAACCCGGCGTCGAGGAGTGCCTGCCACCAGTCGTCGTCGGCCTCGAAGTCAACGGGGATCAAGCGGAGGTGCCCGGGCACGCCGTAGCCGAGCTCGTCCAAGCGCTTCCGCTTCCAGGCCTGCGGGCCCGGCTGATCGATCTCGAACACTCGCACCGGCCGGCGAGCTCGCCGTGTCGCTGGGCGAACGTGTCGAGGCCGGCGCCGAGGAGCACGTACTGGCCGATGCCTTCCTCGACCAGCAGATCTTCGACGAACCTGGTGCGTGCCACGATGGCGGCCCGGTACGGGAGTGTCCCCACGGGGTGCATGTCGCCACGGTCGCGCCACCCCTCCTCGGGGTCGACGAGGGCGAGGCCGATCTCGTCGTCGATCAGATGAGGCGGATCGTCGAGCTCCACGTGCAGTGCGCGCCACAGCGCGGTGCGCACTGCGCTGCTGTCCGGTGAGACGTTCAGAGGCGACCGTCATCTCGGTCTTTCAGGCCGACGGGACGGCGAATTCGATCTTGTGCGCGGAGGCGATGCCGAGCAACGCGTCGAAGTCGGGGTCGGTCGGCGAGATCTCGCGATCGATCTCGGTGAAGAACGCGGAAGGGCCCTGGCGCGACGTCATCGAGATCATCACGCCACCACCCACGCCGAACCGGAACCAGTGCGTCGAGCCACCGGGGACGTGCACGAGCGTGCCGGCCTTGGCAACCAGGTCTTGGTCGGCATCGACGCCGAACATGACCTGACCGTCGAGGACGTAGAACGCCTCGTCCCATGCGTGACGGTGCGGCGGCGGGCCGCTGCCTTCGGGGCCGGCCTGGCGGAAGATCTCGTAGCTGCCGGTCTGGGCGCCGGAGGCGAGGACGATGACCTCTTCGCCGACCATCTTCAGGGGCGTAGGGGCCTGGTCGGCGGTGACGACGAGGGGCTTCGGCATGGCTGCTCCATTCGCTGTGCGTCAACCTTCGTATGACGCTTGTTCGTTTACGTTACTTGTGTAACATGAACGCGTGGCCGCACCAAGTCAAGACACTTCCTTCGAATCTTCGGGACGAGTGAACCAGAAGCGCCGCACCCGAGCCGCGATCGTCTCCGCGGCCCGAGCGATCCTCGATCGAGGCGACACCCCGACGATCGCGCAGGTCGCGGATGAGGCGCTGATGACGCGCACCACCGTGTATCGCTACTTCCCCACGCAGGAGTCGTTGCTGCTGGAGCTGTCGATCACCGTGAGCCTCGCTGAGGTCGACGAGCTGTTGGCGAGACCGGTCGATCGCGGCTCCCCAGAGGACCGCCTCCTCGAGCTCGTCGAGATGTTCAACCGCTACGTCGCCGCGAACGAACCACTCATGCGCACCGCGCAACGGCATTACCTCGACACGTGGCTCGCTGCTGAACGGGCCGGCGACGGTCACGACCAGCACCTTCGAGAAGGACGTCGGTTGCAATGGATCGCGGCGACGTTGGAGCCCCTTCGCGGCACCGCGTCCGATGCCGACCTGCGACGACTCGAGCTCGCACTCTGCCTCGTGCTCGGCGCGGAGGCGTTCACGGTGCTGCGCGACGTCTGCCACCTCGACGCCGACGAGGCCATTGCCGTCACGACCTGGGCAGCTGAGGCGCTGCTGAATGCTGGACTCCATTCCGGGGCGTCGGCGTCGGCGACACTCTGATGGTGTCGACACCGGAGGAGCTCGCGGAAGCCGCCGACTTGGTGAGGGCGGATCTCGAGCTCGACGATGTACTTGCCGGGCTCGGCCAGCCGCACCTGGTCGGCAGCGCCGCGCTCGGGTTGATGGTTTGGCCCGACCTCGACATCACCGTTGTCTGCGGCACTCTCGACGTGGCCGCGCTGTGCCGCGCGGCGAGCGACCTCATGAGCCATCCCCGCGTGCGGCAGCTGACGCTGCGAAACGACTCCGGGGCATGGAACAGCGATCCTGGAGAAGTACCCCGACGGCGTCTATTGGGGGATCGACTACCGGGACGGGCACCGAGCTGGAACATCGACATCTGGTTCGTCTCGGATGCCGAGCGTCAGCCAGACCTCCGTCATGTCGGCGAGCCGGCCGACTCACCCCGAGACTCGGAGGGCGATCCTCGACATCAAGCGAGCGTGGGTGAACCGGCCGGAGTTTGGCCAGACGGTCAGATCGTTCGACATCTACACGGCCGTGCTCGACGGAGGCGTCCGGACTTCCGAGGAGTTCGACCGCTCCCTGCGGACCTGACGCCTCACCCTTGCGCGGCGGCGAAGCCGACGAGGTACATCTTGCCGAGCACGAAGAGCAGCTCGGGCGTCCCCCGTAGCTCGCCACGCATGATCGCGGCGCGGAACTCGTCGGGCGTCAGCGCGGTGAGCTCGGCCTCCGGCTCGCGCCGTCCGATGAATTCGCTGAGCATCAGGCAGCCGTAGAACAGTCGATGGAGGTCGCGCATCAGAGCGAGGCGGTGCCGGGTGTCGTCGTCCGGCGACCCGCCCAGCCAGCCCTCGAGGACGAGCGTGTCGACGTCCGGCACCTCGGAGAAGTTGTTGGCGATGTTGGCGACGTCGGCGAGCGGTTCGTTGCGGAACGCGAGCTCCCAGTCGACGAGCCACAACCGCTCTCCGTCGAACAGCACGTTGCGCGGGTTGATGTCGTTGTGCGCGGACACCTGCGCGGCCGCCCAGGGATACTCGGCGCGGACCCGGGCCAGGCCGGCGACGTGCCCGTCGAGGACGCCGGGCGCGAACAGTCCGCCGTCGCGCACGAGGTTCAGCATCACCTCGACGAGCGCGCCGAAGTCCTCCATCAGCGGGGGGAACGGCGCCGTCGCCTGCAGCCGGGCGACCATCTCGCCGAGGGTGCGGAGGAGGGCGGGCTCGCCGCCAGGGAATGCCGTCAACGGCCGTTCGACCACGAAGTCCATCAGCAGCACGCCCGCCTCTTCGTCGGCGTGGTGCACGGCCGGCGCGATGCCGGCCTCTGCTGCGGCGCGCAGACACGGATAGCTGCGCCTCGGGTTTCGAAAGCCGTCCCGGGGGAGCTCGAGCCGCAGCAGGTACGCGCCCGAGCCAGCGTCGATCCGCAGCGTCGAGGCGCCCGACGCGCCCGCGGTCGTCGGAGTGATCCCGGTGACCGACGCCGGGTCAGCGACCGACGCGATCGCGGTGAGTGCCGCCGCTCGGCGATCCTCTCGGATCGCGGAGAACACGTCCGCCATCTGACGACCTCGTGGTAGTGGAGCTGGGGGGAATCGAACCCCCGTCCATCGGGTGAGCACCGTCCGCGTTACGACCATTCCCGACTTCGAGGCTGACGGCACCTCACCGGCGGGTCGGCTGGCCTCGCGGCCACCGCCGGGTCTTTCCCCGACGTCAGCGGTCTTTCCCGCCGTCAGCCGTCTTTCCGGCTGTCATCCTCCGCTTCTGTTGCCGGGCTGCGGTGGATCGGCCCCGTGCGGCCTCTCGGCTCACGATGTCTCTGCGACTACCTAGGGACTAGGCAGCGAGAGCGAACTGCTGGTTGGCAGTTGTTGTTTGTGCCCCGTTTAGCGAGTCTGAGCAACTCGGGTCGCACGTCCGGAACCCGGCTCCGATGTCGAAACCGATCAGCCCCGTGATCTGCGTTGCTCAGGATACCGGGCGCACCCACCCTCGGGATCGACGACCTGTTATGGGGCGCCGACTGTGCCGGGTGCATCGACAAAGGGCTGGAAGAAGTCATTGGCGGGCGCGCCCGACTCGCTCAGCACGATTGCCGGCACGGCCATCCCGTCGATCTGCTCGCGCAGGATGTCCGCATGTCCGGCGTGGCGGGCGAGCTCCTCGATCTGATGGACGAGGCCGTAACGAGCGAAAGCGGGCCGGCTGTCGAAGATGCCGTACCAAGGGGCCGGCGACACGACGGTCGGCGCTGCGGGATCGGTCGCGCTGATCGCAGCGACGTACTCGCCCCGTGCCGCGTCGAACTCGGACAGAGCGCCTGCAGCCGTCTCGTCTTCGGCGAGGGCGAAGCTCGACTCGTGCGCCGCGAACGCGGTGTCGTCCAGCGCGCGATTCGGATCGGTCCGACCAGTGAGCCGGTCGGTCGTGCCGCGCATCACGTACGTGGCGTGCTTGATCAGCCCGCCGATCGAGAGGGCGCTCCGGCAGGGGCGCGCACGGGTCTGTTCCTCCGTCAGCCCGATGGCCGACGCCCGGATCGCATCGAGCTGCTCGCTCACGTACCGCTCGATCGTGGTGATCTCGTCATCGCATGAGGGTGCGTACATGTGCCGATCGTCGCGCTCGAAACCGGCCATCTCGTGGCCGGTTTCACGTCAGTGCGGGGGTGAGTCGCGCCGTCTCGCGGCTGACTCCGCGCGGCGCATGACCTCACGGTTGCCCTCTTGGCGCAGGAGGTGGAGCTTGACCGATGAGATGCGCCATCCATGAGGTGTCCGCTCGCACTCGTCGACGTACGTGCCGAACATCGTGTACCGGTCGCCGCCCTGCGCGACCGTCGCCCAGTGCTCGGCGCGGAAGTGGGCGGTGATCGTCGCGCGATCGCCGTCGACCGAGAAGCGTTGCGTGCCGATCAGGTGTTGGGTCGCCTCGAACCCCGAGAAGAGGCGGCTCACGAACGACACGTAGGCGTCGACAGGCAGCCGCCGAGGAGGCGGCTCGGGCTCGTAGTCGCTCGTGTCGATGATGACCTCGTCCGCGAACACCGAGCGCCAGAGATCCCAGTTCCTCGTGTCGAGGCCGAGCGCATAGCCGTGGATCAGATCGCGCAGGTCGGCCTCGTCCGCGAGACGCTGCATCGTCCGGTCGTCGATCGTGACAACCTACGTTCGTGTCGAAGCGCCTGCTCTTCCTGAAGCGGCGACCCACGATCGAGGTGGGGATGTTCGGCGCCGCGCTCACCGAGGCCACCCTCGGCGACCGTGTCCTGCATCTCACGCATCCGTCCGGTTATCGCGTGCACGATCCCGTCTACGACGCCGTGGTCGAGACGTGGGACGACGGGCCTTCGCTCGACCCCGACCTCCTCGACGAGGAAGCGAGCGGGTCGCTCGAGGTGGAAGAGGTCGTCATCGTCGACGGCGTGATCCCGAAGAACAGCGTGACGATGTTCGCGTTCCTCAACCGGCTTCCCGGCACCGACCGTGCCGCGTTCCACCAGTACTGGCGCGACCACCACGGCCCGATCGCAGGGCGAGTGCCCGGTCTTCGCCGCTACGTGCAGAACCGAGTGGCCGGCGACGAGGGCCGATACGACGGCGTGGCGCAAACGTGGTTCGACGATCTCGATTCGATGCGCGCGTCAGCCGGCTCGGCCGAACTGGCGCGTACGCGCGCCGACGAGCCGAACTTCATGGTGTCGGGCCGGCTTCCGTTCGTCGTGTGCACACCCGTCCGCTGAGGAGGAATCTTGCAGTCAGTAGAAGGCAAAGTCGCCGTCGTCACCGGTGCGGCTTCGGGCATCGGGCTCGGCATCGCGCGGGCATTCGTGGGTGCGGGCGCGCGAGTCGTGCTGTCCGACAACCGCGCAGATGCGCTCACGGCAGCAGTGAACGACCTGAAGGCACAGGGCCACGAAGTGGTCGGCGTGCCTACTGACGTGTCGAAGCTCGCTGAAGTCGAGGCACTTGCTGAGGCCGCGCTCGACTCGTATGGCGCGGTCGACGTGCTCTGCAACAACGCGGGCGTCGGCCTGTTCAAGCCGGTCGCCAAGACCTCGATCGAGGACTGGGAGTGGACGCTCGCCATCGATCTGTGGGGGCCGATCCACGGCGTCAAGACCTTCCTCCCGATCATCGAACGCCAACCCGAAGGCCACGTGAACTCGACGTCGTCGATGGCGGGGTTGCTCGCGGTTCGTGCGCTCGGCGCCTACAACGTCGCGAAGCACGGTGTCGTCGCTCTGATGGCGACACTGCAGCGCGAGCTGCGCGCCGCTCACTCGCCTGTGTACGCGTCAGTGCTCTGCCCGGGTGCGGTCAACACAGGCATCGGGCGGAACAGCGTCGACAGTCGCCGGGCCAAGGACGGTGTCGCGCCGACCCGTGAGCGGGGAGAGGGACGAGCCGAAGGGGAGGTCGATCTGGGTGCGGTGCTCGAAGCGATGGATCCCGACGACGTCGGGCAGCTGGTCTTGGACGCGGTGCTGACCAACCGGTTCTGGGTCTTCACCGACCCCCGCATGCTGCTGAGCGTGCAGGATCAGGTCGAGGCGATGGTCGAGGACGGCGCGCTGAGCCGGCTCAGGATGGCGTGAGGGCGAACACCTCGAGGAGCTCTCTCTTCGCGGCGCGTGAGCCACTGATCTCCGCATCGAGCGGCTCGCCTTGCCGCGCTCGGACGAGCGACGCGGAGTCAGTTGTGACCACGATGTCGGCATCGCCTTCGACGGGCTCGAGCCGCGTGTCGCGGCCTTCGAGCATGATGTCGACTCGACTCTCGCCGACCGCGAGGCGCACACGCAGGTTCGCATCGATCGGTCGCCGCCACGGAAGCAGCAGCGCGTTCGCTGCCCGGGCCGCGCTCATCTCCTCGTCCGGCTCACCGTCGAGGTAGCGGACGCCGAACCGAGCCATCGCGCGCAACACGGGGATGATCTCGCGTCCGTCGTCAGTGAGGCGGTAGACGCTGCGAGCGGCAGGGGGCGGCAGCTCGGCAGTCGTCACGAGGCCTGCGTCTTGGAGCATGCGCAGGCGATCGCTCAGGAGGTTGGGTGCGATGCCGTCGAGCGCCCTGCACAGGTCGGTGTAGCGGCGGTCGCCCTGAGCGAGCTCGCGGCAGATGAGGAGGGTCCAACGGTCGCCGACGAGATCGAGTCCGGCGGCGACCGGGCAGTACTGCCCGTAGGTGCGTTCGCTCAGTGTCATAGATCACTAGACTTTCTCTAGTAACTGCATCATAGTCTCTAGTGGTGCGCACGACAATGACTCGCAGCCCGTGGACGGTGCTGGTGTCGACGAGCCTGGCGATCTTCGCCGTCTTCCTCGACACCACGATCCTGTTCGTCGCATTCCCTGCGATCCGCGCCGACTTCAGCGGCGTGAGCGCCTCTTCGCTGTCGTGGGTGCTGAACGCGTACACGATCGTGTTTGCTGCCTTGCTGATCCCGGCGGGTCGCCTCGCTGACCGTGTGGGTCGACGTCGCACCTTCCTCACGGCGGTCGTCGTGTTCACGCTCGCCTCGATGCTGTGCGGCCTCGCCCCGACCGCGGGATTCCTCGTCGCCGCCCGGGTCCTGCAGGCTGTCGGTGCCGCGGCGCTCGTGCCGTCGTCGCTCGCCCTCGTGCTGCAGACCTTCCCCAGCGAGAAGGTTCCGGTCGCGGTCGCGATCTGGGGGGCAATCGGCGCGGTCGCCGGTGCCTTCGGCCCCACGCTCGGAGCGCTCGTCGTCGAGAACTTCGGGTGGCGGTGGGCCTTCTTCATCAACCTGCCGGTCGGCATCGTCAGCTTCGCGCTCGGGAGGCGCGTGCTCCCCGAGGGGAAGGAGGCGAATCCGGGTCGCCTGCCCGATCCGCTCGGCGTCGTCCTGCTCGCCGCGGGCCTCGCGCTGTTGGCGTTCGCCATCGTCAAGACCGACGAGTGGGGATGGCTCAGCACGACCTTCGTCGCGACGGTTGCAGTGTCGGCTGTTCTGATCGCCGTGTTCTTCTGGCGATGCAGCCGCGTGCCGAACCCATTGCTCGACCTGTCGCTCTTCGACTCGCAGTCGTTCCGATGGGCCAACCCGGCGATGCTCGTCTATGCGAGCGGGTTCAGCGCGATGTTCCTCGGAAACGTGCTCTTCCTGACCGAGGTGTGGCACTACTCGATCTTGCGGGCCGGCATGGCGATCTCGATCGGGCCGCTCATCGTCGCGATCACTGCGCCGTTCTTCGGTCGCTTGGCCGGACGTGTCGGTCAGCGCGCGCTCGTGGTGCCGGGCGGTCTGGTTTGGGCGTCGGGGGGTGTCTTGCTTCTCTCGCGGGCGACCACCGAGAGCAGCTACCTCGGCGTCTACCTGCCGGCACTAGTCCTCACCGCACTCGGAGTGTCGTTGGTGTTGCCACAGCTGTCGTCGGCCGCGGTGCAGGGATTGCCGGCCGATCGGTTCGGCTCGGGCTCAGCGGTGAACCAGGCGGTGCGCAACCTGGGCGCCACGCTCGGCGTCGCGCTCGTCGTGGCGTTCACGGCCGACGTGACGCCCGCGACGGCGCTCTCGTCCTTCCATCGGGTGTGGTGGTACCTCGTCGGGTGCGGACTCGTCGTGACCGTGCTGGCAACGCGGCTTCCTCGCCGCATCACCGCCGCCAAGCCCGCGGCGCTCGTCGAGCTGGCCGCGGCATGAGCGCTCTCGACGTGCTCACGACCTTCGATCGCACCACCGCCGTCACGATCGACGATCACGATCGGCTCGTTGCCAACGCGACCCTCGACGCGTCCTGGTCGTCACTGCGGGGCATCCACGGCGGCTACCTCACCGCGGTCGCGGTACGCGCGGCGGAGACCCAGCTCGTCGATCGTCCGGTTCGGTCCGTCACCGTCAGCTTCCTGCGCCCGGCAGTGGCCGGGCCCGCACGGCTCTCGATCGCTCCCGTGCGCGAGGGGCGCAACCTCACGACGCTCGCAGTGACGATCGAGCAAGAGGGCACGGTTGCCGTGGCGAGGGTGACGGCGACACGCGCCGACATCGACGGCACCACGTGGGAGCACCCGCGCTCACTCGACCTGTATCCGGTCGAAGCGTGCGTGCCGATCTATCCACCCGCGAACGTCGGTCACTTCGATCACGCCCAGGCGTTGCTCGATCCCCGCGGCGTCCCGTTCAGCGGTGGCGGCACCGAGCGTCTGGCTGGCTACGTGCGGCCGCTCCAGCCGCGGCCCATCGACGCGGCGTGGCTCGCGATGATCCCGGACTGGTTCCCGCCGTGCTCGTTCGTCGTGCACGATCCGCCCACGGGCGGCGTGAGCATCGACTACACGGTCCACATCCACCGCACGCTCGACGGGCTCGGCCCCGAGGACTGGTTGGCGGCCGAGTTCGAGGCGTCGGTGAGCGACGGTGGTCTTGCGCTCGAGCACGGGATCGTGGTCGGGCCGGCCGGCGAGGCGCTCGTCGAGTCGTTCCACACCCGCTGGACTGCGTGAGGTCAGCTGATCTGACTCGGTCTGGCCCACCTGCCACCATGCGATGCCGTGAACGCATCACGGATTCGTCTCGCGCTCGGCGGCGCGCTGGTGGTCATCGCGGTCGGAGGACTTGCGCAGCCGGCGTTCGCACATGTGGAGCCCGACCCGGGCACGGTGCCAGCGGCCTCGACCGCGACGATCACGTTCAACTTCGAGCACGGATGTGAGGAGTCCGACACCGTCAAGCTCGAGATGAAGCTCGCCGACGGAGTCACTGACGCAACGCCGGCCCCGGTCGACGGCTGGACGTCGTCGGTCGCCGACGGCGTGATCACCTGGACCGGTGGCCCGCAGCCTCACGACCAGGCGCTGCTCATCCCGGTCGAGATGACGTTCCCGAACGACGCCGGGCAGGTGCTGCTCTTCCCGCTCGTGCAGACGTGCGAGCAGGGCGAGATCAGGTGGGTCGATCCGCCGAACCCTGACGGCAGCGAGCCCGAGGACCCAGCGCCCGCCATCACGCTCACGGCCGCGGCAGCGGGTCAGACCACCACGACATCCGTGGCGGCTTCTACGACAGCGGCGGCTTCTACGACGGCGGCCGCTTCCACGACGGCGGCATCGGCGACCACCGCCGCGCCCACGACGGCGACGCCGGCCGACGAGAAGTCCGACGGCACGGCAGGGGTCATCGCGATCGTCGCAGTCGGCATCGTCGTAGTCGTCGGTCTCGGTGCGTGGCTGCTCGCCCGGCGCGCCGGGCCCGCTTGAGCGCGCTGCTCAGATCAGCTTGACCGGATCGGCCAGGTGGCCGAGCTTGTCGGGGTTCACGACGATGCGGATCGCCTGCACACGGCCTTCGTCCTCTTCGATCGCGACCACTATCTGAGCCTGTCCCCGCCAGGAGATGACGAGCGAGGGCGTGCGGTTCACCTCGGTGAAGTGCATCTCTGCGTCGCGGTCGAGTCCTTTGCGCGTGATGTTCACGAGCAACCGTGTCACCCGGTCGGCGCCGATCACGGGCCGGCGCGCCGCGTGGCGGTGCGGTCCGCCGTCGCTCGTGAGCACGACGTCGGGATCGAGCAGCGCCATCGTCGCCTCGACATCGCCCGCTGACACCGCAGAGAGCAGCGCAACCGCGAGTGACGGCGAGGCGCTCATCGAGCGGTGGGGCTTCGACTGCTGCAGCTTGCGCCGCGCCCGGGACGCGATCTGGCGACACGCGGCTTCGGTCTTGCCGACCGTTGCCGAGATGTCGGTGTACGACTCACCGAAGACGTCGGCGAGCAGGAACACGACTCGCTCGACCGCGCTGAGCTCGTCGAGAAGGACGAGGAAGCCGAACGTTAACGAGTCGGCCAGCTCGGCACGCTCGGCGGGCCCGGCCTCGGTCGCAACCGGCTCGGGCAGCCACGGACCGACGTAGTCCTCTCGCTTGCGTTGCTGCGCTCGCCATGCGTCGAGAGCGAGCCGGCTCACGACCGTCGTCAGCCACGCTGCGGGGCGCTCGATGCCGGTCGCCGCCTGCCACCGCACCCACGCGTCCTGCACGACGTCTTCGGCGTCGACGGCCGAACCGAGGATGCGGTAGGCGAGTCCGAGCAGTCGCGGGCGCTCCGCTTCGAAGACGTCGACGGCGTCCACTGCGTCCTCCACGCTGCCCTGCACTCGTCTCAGCGTGCCGCGGCGAGAGGAGTCACGCACGACCGAGCCGCAGTTGCCGCGGCCGCGCCGCTCGTGATCGCCGCGTCGGCGAGCAAACCTTCGGGTCCGACCCAGTCTCCGGCGACGAACACGCGGTCGTGCCGGGGCACCTCGGCGTCGGGTCGTCCGCGCAGCCCGCCGCGATCGGCCGTCGGCACCGTCCACGCGACGTGCATGTGGGCGAGGAACCGTTGCTCGACGATCGTGTCGGGTGCGATCCCGGCGCCGGTGGCGAGCTCGGTGAGCGTCGCTCGATCGGTCGCCGCATCACGAGCGCGGTACCTCATCAGCTGCACGACGGCTCCGCCCTCGGGGGCGAGATCGGCGGGTGGGCAGTGCGTCGACAGGTAGAGCGGCTCGGCGAAGCCGAACAACACGGGGCGCTCAGGGGGCCGGGTGAGGCCCAAGTCGAGACATGCCGCGGTCACCGGCTCGCCGAGATCTCCCCAACCCGGGTCGCTCCCGAGCAGACCGACCGCGGCGGCGGGCCCTCCGCTCGCGATGATCACCGCACCCGCGCTCCAGGTCCCGGTCGAGGTGGTGACCTCGACGCGGTCACCGTTCTCGATCACGGACAACGCCGTCGTCTTCGTCTGGACCTCGACTCCTTGCGCTCGACACACCGCGAGGAGAGCGTCGACCATCGTCTGCCATCCGCCGTCGATGTAGCGCACGCCTTCGGCGATCGCCATCTGCAGCTGACGAACGGCCGCGTCCGCCGAGATCGGCATCGCGTCAGGATCGACGTAGGTCGCGGTGCGGACCAGCATCGACACGAGCTGTCGCGCCTCGGGTTGCAGCTCGAGGCTGTCCAGCCACTGGGCGGCGCTCATCGTTGCCAGCGGGGCGGGATCGATCTTGCCGAGGCCAGGGAGGAGCTTCGCGATCTGCGCCTTGGCCCGAGCGCCGAGCAGCTTGCTCGCCATGAGCTTCGTCGCGGACGCCGGCAAGGGGAAGACCTGCCCGTCGTGCCAGACATACGTGTGCTTCAGCGCGGGAGGGCCACCGTGGGGATCGATGCCGAGGCCGAGCATGATCTGGCGTCCGGCGCCTTGGAGGTAGACGGCGTGCGCGCCTTGGTTGAAGCGATACCCGTTGCGTTCGTCGGTGCGGGCGCGCCCTCCTGGCTGCGCGCCCTCGATGAGGACGACCCTCGGAGCCGAACCGCCACCGGGCTCTGAGGCTCGAGCTGCGGCGACGAGGCCGGCGAGGCCGCCGCCGATGACGACGATGTCTGCGTGCGCGTTCATGCCCATCTGACGAATGTCGGGGGGCAGTTGTGACAGATCAGCGCTTCTTGGTGACGTGCTTCACGGATTTGTTGATCGCCCGCCACTTGCGCATCTCCGCTCGCATGGCGAGCGGGTCGCCGATCCGGTCGGAGTACGCGAGCTCCTTCTGGAGCTTCTCGTACGACCGCATGCGGTTGGGGTCGATCTCCCCGGAGGCAACCGCAGCACGGACTGCACAGCCGGGCTCGGTCGCGTGGGTGCAGTCGCGGAACTTGCAACGCACCGACACTTCCTCGATGTCGGGGAACGCGAGGGAGAGGCCCTCGTCGAAGTCGAGGAGCCCGAGCGTACGGATGCCCGGCGTGTCGATCAGCACGCCGCCGCGCGGAAGCGTCACGATGCTGCGGGCGGTGGTGGTGTGACGACCGCGGTTGTCACTTCCTCGCACTGCGCCCGTTGCGAGCACGTCCTCACCGAGAAGTGCATTCGCGAGTGTCGACTTCCCGACACCCGACGCGCCGAGGAGCACGACGGTGCGGTTCGGCTGGGGGAGGGTGACGACCTCGTCGATGCCGAGACCCGTCACTGCCGACGTCGCGATGACGTCGACGCCCCGCGAGCGGGCAGCGAGCTCGGTGGCGATCTCGACGGGATCGTCGACCAGGTCGGCCTTGGTCAGCACGACGACGGGAAGCGCGCCGGAGTCCCACGCCGCGACGAGCTCTCGCTCGACTCGGTTGAGCATCACGCGGTCGGCGCCGACCACGACGAACACGAGATCGACGTTCGCGGCCATGACCTGGCCGTCGGGCGCCTTGCCGACGCTGCGACGCCCGAGCACGGACCGACGGGTGAGCACCGACGTGACGAGCAGATCGCCGTCGGGGCCGCCCTCGGACAGGCCTACCCAATCGCCCACGCTCGGAAGCGGGTCGCCGCGTGCGACACGATGGTCGTCGGAGTCGGTGATGACGGTGACGCGATCGCGGTCGACGCGGATCACGCGTCCGGCAATGGCGTCGGGACTGGCTTCGTAGGAGAACAGGGCAGCGACGCGCTCGTCCCAGCCGTAGGGGACAAGCGCGTGCGGGACAGCATCGATCAACGGAAGAACCTCCGGTGGAGGTGCTCCCGACCGAATCGAACGGTCAGGCGGCCGAGAGCACGCGGGACGAGGACCTGGCGGCAGCGGATCTGACACTCATCGGGATCGTCCTCCCTTCGCGCTCGATCGGACGTCAAGACAAGGGTACCCCCACACGGTCAGAAGGGCCGTGGTCATTTGCCGCGCCGGTTGTCCGCCATCGCGCGCTGCATCTCCCGATCCGCGTCGCGCTTGGCCATGTCCTGCCGGCGGTCGTGGCTCTTGCGGCCTTTCGCGAGGGCGAGCTCGACCTTCGCCCGCCCCTCCTTGAAGTACAGGGCGAGGGGAATGAGCGTCAGGTGATCCTGTGCCACCCGGGCCCCGAGCCGGTCTATCTCGCCGCGGTGCGCGAGGAGCTTGCGGGGACGATCGGCCTCGTGTGCTCCGAAGCCCGACGCGTGCTCGTAGGGCGCGATGTGCATGTTGTGCAGCCACAGCTCGCCCCGCTCGACTCGGGCGTAGGCGTCGCCGAGCTGCACTTTGGCGTCACGAAGCGACTTCACCTCGCTGCCCGCGAGGACGAGGCCGCATTCGATGGTGTCGAGCACGAGGTAGTCATGGCGCGCGCGTCGGTTCGACGCGATGACCTTCACGCCCTTCGGAGCCATGGGGGGTCGAGGGTACTCTCGGCGTCGTGCTCCGACTCACCCGTCGTCCCTACCTCGAGATGCTGGGGCACGCGTATGACGGTCTGCCCAACGAGGCCTGCGGGCTGTTCGCAGGCGAGCCCGCGTCGGGCGGCCACATCGTCGTCTTCTACCCGTGCCGCAACGTCGCGGAGTCGTCACGGGTCTACACCGTCGATCCGAAGGACCACCTGCTCGCCGAGCGCGACGCCGAGAAGCGAGGGCTCGAGATCCTCGGTGTGATGCACAGCCACACGCACACCGATGCGTATCCGTCGCCGACCGACGTGCAGCAAGCTCCCGATCCGGAGTGGCACTACGTGATCGTGTCGCTGAAGCAGGACGAGCCTGTCCTCCGCTCGTACCGCATCGTCGATGGTGAGATCACCGAGGAGAAGGTCGCGTTGGAGGGTTGGCGTTAGGCCGCGTCGACGACCTGCACACCGTCCTTCCACACCTGGCCAATGCGGTCGGGGAGCTTGTCGAGCTCGAGCGGGTCGCCGTCGACCACCACGACGTCGGCGCGCTTGCCGGGCTCGAGGGTGCCCAGCTGCTCGCTCACCCCGAGAAGCTCGGCCGCGGTGCGAGTCGTCGCGACGAGGGCGTCGGTCGGTGACATGCCACAGTCGGCCATCAGTGCGAGCTCACGCGCGTTCTGACCGTGTGGGCAGACCCCGGAGTCGGTGCCCATCGCGACCTTGACTCCGGCCTCGATCGCACGGCGGATCGACTCGGTGTGCACCTCGATCACCATCTCGCACTTCTTGATGAAAACGTCGGGCACCGGGATGCCCGCGTCACGGGCCGCAAAGACACCGCGCGGTGCGGAGAGGGTCGGCACGAGGAAGGTGCCGCGGTCGAGCATCATCGCGATCGCCTCGTCGTCGAGGTAGATGCCGTGCTCGATCGAGCGGATGCCGGTGCGAACGGCGGCCTTGATGCCTTCGGTCGCCTGCGCGTGCGCCATGACGAACCTGCCCGCTGCGGTGGCCTCCGCGACCAGCACTTCGAGCTCGTCGTCGCGGAAGTGGCCGTGCCGTGGATCGTCGCGCGGCGACAGCACGCCGCCTGACGTCGCCACCTTGATGACATCGGCGCCCGCGCGGAGGAGCTCGCGCACCTTCTGTCGCATCGCGTCGGGACCGTCGACCACCGCATGCGGCATGCCGGGGTAGTCGCCACCGAGGCCCAGCTCTGCGCCGCACACCGTCCACCCGTCCCCGTGCCCGCCCGTCTGGCTGAGCATCGCGATCGAGATCTGCATGCGCGGCCCGCGGATGCGACCACGGTCGACCGCGGTCTTCACGCCGAGGTCGGCCCCCGCAGCATCACGGATGCTGGTCACACCCTGGCGCAACGTTGCTTCCAGGTTGTGCACCGCGTCGTAGAAGCGAATCGAGAAGGGGGTGTTCACCCGACGGCCGGTGTCCATCATCTCGGGGCCGAACATCACGTGGGTGTGACAGTCGAAGAAACCCGGGAGCAGCCACTTCCCGCTGACGTCGACGCCCTCGTCGCCATCGAGCTGTGATGCGACGTCGAGGACCTTGCCGTCCTCGATGAGCACGTCCGCAGGAGCGGCGGGCGCACCCGAGCCGTCGAAGACCATCCCTCCGTGGAGCACCGTCCTCGTCATGTGCCGGACGCTACTGCTCACACATTCCTCATCAGTCCCTCGCGTGCCGCCCACAGGTGAGGGCCACCTTCAGGGTGACGACTCTCAGGAGGTCACCATGAAGCTCACACGAATGCTCGGACTCGTACTTGCGGGATCGCTCTCGCTCGGCGCTGGTGCGCTGGTAGCTGGGTCCGCAGGCGCGGACACCGGCAGTGCCGAAGCCACGGCCGACAACGCATCCTGCGCGTCCGGCCGTTGGCCCGGATGGGTCGACGGACGACCCGCGGGCGTGCACGCACAAGGTGCGCAGGGCGTCTACCTGTGGCACGACGGCTACGGCTGGCACCTCCGTGTCACCCACCGCGGCACGGCGAAGCAGGTCTTCGAGGTGAAGATCTCGGCACCGAGCGGTTTGTACGGCGTCGAGCGGTTGACCGAGCGCGGCGATGTGCTGATCAACGACGGCACCACGCTGCTCATGCGGTTCTCGAACTACGGCGCCCTCGACGGCGTCGACTTCCGGGTGCGCTGCGGTCCGGGGATCACCGTGAACGCGAACGTCGACGGCGCACAGGTGAGCCCGACCCGCGTGATCCTGGGCCGCTTCTCGGCCCATCCGACGTCGGTCCCCTTCGCCATCGAGCGAGTCGGTCAAAGCTGACCTCGCAGGTAGCATTTCGTTGATGGCAGCGGTGATGGGCTCGGTGCTCGACATGATCGGCAACACGCCGCTCGTCGATGTGAGTGCACTGAGCCCGAACCCGCGGGTGCGCATCCTCGCCAAGATGGAGAGCCAGAACCCGTTCGGCTCGGTCAAGGACCGCATCGGCCTCGCGATGATCGAGGCGGCCGAGAAGGACGGGTCGCTGGCCCCGGGCCAGCGCATCCTCGAGCCGTCGTCCGGCAACACCGGGATCGCGCTCGCGGGCATCGCCCGCATCAAGGGCTACCCGATCACGATCGTGTTGCCGGAGAACGTGTCGGTCGAGCGCCGGCAGCTGCTCGAGGTGTTCGGCGCCGAGATCGTGTCGACGCCCGGCGGTGAGGGATCGAACGGGGCAGTGCGGCGAGCGCAGGCCATGGCCGAGGAACATCCCGAGTGGTGCTTCCTCTACCAGTACGGCAACGACGCGAACCCTCGTGCGCACTACGAGGGGACCGGGCCTGAGATCTGGCGTGACTGTCCCGAGATCACGCACTTCGTCGCCGGTCTCGGCACGAGCGGCACGCTCATGGGCGTCGGTCGTTTCCTGAAGGAACGGAACCCTGATGTGAAGGTGATGGCCGTCGAGCCCCCGGTCGGTGAGGCGGTCGAAGGGCTGCGCAACCTCGACGAAGGGTTCATCCCGCCCGTGTACGAGATGTGGCACGGCACCGACCTGCTCGACGGCAAGCGGATCGTCCGGCCGCGCGAGTCGCTCGAGTGGACTCGGCGCATGGCCGACGTGGGTGTGTTCTCGGGGATCTCTGCCGGAGCGGCACTCGCGGGCGCAGCCCGCGTGGCCGAACGGATCGACGAGGGCGTCGTCGTCTACATCGTCTGCGACGGCGGCTGGAAGTACCTGTCCACCGGCGCCTGGACCGACGACCTCGACGAGGTCGAGGAGCGGGCAAAGAAGATCATCTACTTCTGACGCGCTCGGTTTTCTTGGCGAAATTGGGGTCTCCAAGACCTCAACGCGCCAAGAGAACGCGCGGCGCCCGTAGCCTCTCGTGGTGGCCGACGACCGCCCGATCGGGATGTTCGACAGCGGCTTCGGCGGCCTCACCGTCGCTCGGGCTGTCATCGACCTGCTTCCCGACGAGCACCTCGTGTACATCGGCGACACGGGCCGCTATCCGTATGGGCCAAGACCCCAGCCCGAGGTCAAGGAGTTCGCCCTCGAGATCGGCGCCACCCTCGTCGAGCAGTTCGGCGTGAAAGCCGTCGTGGTCGCATGCAACACCGCGGCAGCTGCGGCGCTCGACGACCTGACCGCGAAGCTGCCGGTGCCGGTGATCGGGGTGATCGATCCCGGCGTGCGCGCGCTCATCGGCGCGACCCGCAACGGGCGCGTGGGTGTCATCGGCACTGTCGGCACGATCGGATCGGGCGCCTACCAGCGAGCGGTCAGCGCGACCGACGCACCGGTCGACCTGACGTGTGCGGCGTGTCCGGGGTTCGTCGAGTTCGTGGAACGCGGCGAGACGACGGGCGACCAGGTGACCGTGCTCGCCGAGCGGCTGCTCGCGCCGGTGTGCGATGCCGGGGTCGACGCGTTGCTCCTCGGCTGCACTCACTACCCCTACCTCGCTCGTACCATCAGCGACGTGATGGGCCGCGACGTCGTGCTCGTGTCGTCGGCCGACGAGACCGCGTTCGCGGTGCGAGCAGTGCTCGACGCGACCGAGCTGGCACGAGGCACCGAATGCCCTCCCGGCACACATCGCTTTTTGTCGTCGGGTGACGTCCTCTGGTTCGAGGAGATCGGTCGCCGCCTGCTCGGCCCCGAGCTCGTGCGCGCGGAGGCGCTGTCATGGCGTTGAGCGTCACGGTCCTCGGGTGCTCGGGCACGTACGCCGGCCCGGGTGGCGCGTGCAGCGGATACCTCGTGCGCGGCGGTCCCACGAGCGTCTGGGTCGACACCGGGCCGGGCACGCTCGCCAACCTGCAGCAGCACATCGACATCACCGTCCTCGACGCGGTGGTCGTGAGCCACAGCCATCCCGACCACTGGGGCGAGCTGGGCGTGTTCCGCAACGCGTTGAAGTACGGCTTCCAGGTCGAAGGCATGCCCGTGTACTCGACGTCCGCGGTGCGCGAGCTCGTCGACATCGTGTGCGGTGACTCGTCCGAGCCGACCTTCCGGTGGGGGATCGTCGCCGACGGTGACCGGGTGACGATCGGCGACCTCGACTTCACGTTCAGTCGAACCGACCATCCGGTCGAGACGCTGGCGATGCGCATCGAGGCCGAGGGCAAGTCGATGCTCTACTCCGCCGACACCGGTCCCGAGTGGTCGCTCGAAGCGCTCGGCCCCGACGCCGATCTCGCGATCTGCGAGGCGACACTGCTCGCCGAGACCGAGGGAAGTGCGCCGCACCTCTCGGCTCGCCAAGCGGGCCAGTCGGCCGCGGCGGCCCGCGTGAGCGACCTCGTCGTCACCCACTTCTGGCCGACTTCTGACCCGCGGCGCCACGAGGATGAGGCGGCCCTGGCATTCGGTCGTAGGGTCGGCGTCGCCGTGCCTGGCAAGACGTTCACCGTATGAGGACGCCGAGGAGCCTGAATGCCCAGACCTGATGGCCGCGCCGCGGACGAGCTGCGCGCGATCACCTTCGAGCGCGACTACACCGACATGGCAGCGGGCTCGGCGCTCGTGTCGTTCGGCCGGACACGCGTGCTGTGCACCGCGTCGGTCGACGAGGACACGCCGCGGTGGATGCGTGGCAGCGGCAAGGGTTGGGTGACCGCCGAGTACTCGATGCTCCCCGGTTCGTCGCCTGAGCGCATCGAGCGCGAGGCGGCACGCGGAAAGGTGTCGGGGCGTACACAGGAGATCCAACGGCTCATCGGCCGTTCACTTCGTGCGGTCACCGACATGAGGCTGCTCGGCGAGAGACAGGTCATCGTCGACTGCGACGTGCTCCAGGCCGACGGAGGCACTCGCACCGCGTCGATCTGTGGGGGATACCTCGCGCTGCACGACGCGATCAGCCGGCTCGTGCAATCGGGGACGATCAAGAAGCACCCGATATCCGAGCGCTGCGCGGCGGTCTCGGTCGGCATCGTCAATGGGGAGGCCGTGCTCGACCTCCCCTACGTCGAGGACTCCACCGCCGAGGTCGACATGAACGTCGTGATGATCTCGTCGGGCCGCTTCGTCGAGGTGCAGGGAACAGCCGAGGGGATCGCGTTCTCACGCAGTGAGCTCGACGTCCTCCTCGATCTTGCGGAGAAGGGGATCAACCAGATCTTCGCGTTGCAGGACCAGCTGCTCTCCGATCCGCCCGCACCGCGATGAAGGTCGTCCTCGCCAGCGCGAATCCGGACAAGGCCAAGGAGATCGTCGAGATCGTCGGCCCGCTCGGCGTCGAGGTGACGCCGCGTCCGCCGTCGGTGCCCGAGGTCGACGAGACCGCTGACTCGCTCGAGGGAAACGCTCGACTCAAGGCGATGGCGATCGCGACTGCGGCAGGTCTGCCCGCGCTCGCCGACGACACCGGCCTCGAGGTCGACTTCTTGGGCCGCGCTCCTGGCGTGCACACGGCTCGCTATGCGGGCGTCGACGCGACGTACGCCGACAACGTCACGCTGCTGCTCGAGTCGCTGAAGGGCATCCCTCCGGAGCAGCGAACTGCGCGCTTCATCACTGTCGCGATGGTGTGCTGGCCAGATGGGAGAGAGGTGGTCGCCGAAGGGATCGTGCGCGGCCACATCGCGCTCGAGCCACTCGGCGATCGTGGCTTCGGTTACGACCCGGTCTTCATCCCCGATGAGGGGGACGGCCGCACCTTCGCCGAGATGTCCGACGCGGAGAAGCACGAGCTGTCGCACCGCGGGCGGGCGCTCCGGGCGCTCGCCGCCGAGCTCGCCTGACCGACGCGCTGACTACCAGCCCCGCAGGTCGATCGCCCAGGTGTCGATCACGTCGTCACCACTCACGATGTGCACGCGCTCGTGCAGCGCCATCGTCGGGTCGACGTGCGCGGGGAGCACCTTGACGTGATCGCCGACGCGGAGGCTGCGCATCCCGTTCGCCTCCGCAGCAAAGGTCACGTGCTCATCCGAGCAGAACCAGACCTTGGCGCCCTCGATCGCAGGATCCCCGTGGTCCATCCCGAGTGACTTCAATCCGGCGTCGCAGACCATCCACTTCGGCGACACCGAGATGACCGTCGTCCACACCGAGAGGGCTTGGTGGAACGGGAGGCCGAGCCGTCCGTAGTAGGTGTCCATCAGTGCGTAGGAACCGGCCTGGATCTCGTTTGCCCATCGGTGCAGGTCATAGGTGCCCGTGCCGCCGGCTGAGGTGACGTCGCCGCCGACCAGCGCGTGCGCCGCGGCCAGCTTGGTCATGCACTCCTCGACTTGGGTGGCGCGGTCAGCTCGATCGACCACAGGCATGACGTGTCCCTCGTAGCCCATGACGCCACGGACCGCGAGGCCTCGCGACCGAGCGTGGTCCGCGACGCGACCCGCATCTTCGGGAGCGCATCCGCACCGGGGCAGCCCGACGTTCACGTCGATCAGGACCTCACGAATGCCGGCGTTCGCGGCCGCGTCGATGGTCGCTTCGCTGTCGACGGCGACCGTGACGCGCGCGTCGCCGAGCGATGCCATGTCTCGGAGGCGTGACTCGTCGACACATTCGTTCGCGAGCAGCAGGTCCTCCCCGAGGCCGGCCTTGGCCATCCCGACGACCTCGAGCGGTGTGGCGCACGTGAACGAGCGATGACCGACCGCGAGCTGCTCCGCCGCGAGCGAGGTGCACTTGTGGGCCTTCACGTGCGGGCGGCAACGGCTGCCCGGAAGCGCCGCGGCCATCGTCGCGAGGTTGTGATGGAGGTCGGTCGCTTCGACGATCAGCGCCGGAGTGGGAAGCTCAGAGAGACGCACGCGGCGACGCTAATCCGCGACCGCTGCAGTCGCGACCAGCGACTCCTCGGGCGCGCGGAGCGTCTTCGTGATCCCGAGGTAGAGCACTCCCCACGCGATCTCGATGCACGCGAGCCCGACGATGGTCGGACCGACCCCGACGACGCTCGACATCCATCCGGCGAGCGCGAGCGACACGCTCATCGACACCGTGACGAGCGCGAAGTCGGCGGCGAAGATGCGGCCTCGAAGCGCGTCGGGAGTGACCACCTGCAGGCCGTAGGTCGAGAACGTCCACTGGCAGCCGCCGCCGAGGTGCGCGATGAGGACGAGGATCGCGGCGGTGATGATCCCCGGTGCGAACGGCACGAACCCGTAGGCGACGCCGTAGACGATCGACGCGACACCGCACGCGAGGAGCAGTCCGTGCACGCCGCGCTTCGCGACGCGGTTGGCGAGCAGCGGGCCCGCGACGACACCGAGGCCGCGCGCGGTGAGCAAGAGCCCGGTGCCGCCGTCACCCGCGTTGAAGGTCTTGTCGGCGAGCACCGCGAGCAGCCCGACGACACCGGTTCCGAGACCGAACCCCGCCTTCGACCCGAGCAGCGCCAGCAGCTGAGGCCGGTGCCACGCGTAGCGGATTGCGTCGGCGGTGTCGGCGAGCGGTCGCATGCGAGTCGACCGGTCCGGTTCGGTGCCGGGTTCGCGCATGGGCCGGCGCACGCTGAAGATGAGGGCTCCGGCGACTGCGAAGCTCACCGCGTCGGCGAGGAAAGCCGCGTCGCGACCGAAGAGCACGGTGAACCCCGCGCCGAGCGCCGCGCCGATCGCCAACATCGCTCCCCACGTCGAGGCCATGAGCGCCGTCGCGAGAGGCAGGTCTCGCTTGTCGACGAGGTTCGGCAGCGCCGCATTGGACGCCGGCGCGAAGAACGCGCCGAGTGCGGCGATCGTGCCCTGCGCGACGAAGGCCATCCACACGCGACCAGGGCCGACGAGCAGGAAGCCGAGCGCCGCGACCGACTGGATGCACGACGCGATCACGAGCACCTTGCGGCGATCGAACCGGTCGGCGACCGTGCCGGCGAGGGGAGTCACGAAGAACGCCGGAAGGCTCTGTGCGACGAAGACCATTGCCGCGAGGAATCCCGAGTCGGTGAGGTCGAGCACGAGGCCGAGCACCGCGACCGTCGCGAACCAGTCGCCCATGTACGAGATCACCTGCGCGGTGAACACCGTGCGGAAGTCGCGGTTCCGGCGGAGCAAGGAGAGCATGGGAAGCCTTCAGGGTACCGGCGGCCCTTGCGCGACGGGTCGAGAAAGCTCAGGCGCGCGGCACCCAGACGAGGGCGATGTCGACGACCTTCACGTCGGTCTTCTCGAGCGGCACCTGCACGGTGTCGATCGCCGCGGCCGCCGCCTCGGCCTCGGCGTGGACGGCCGTGAGGTCGGCCTCGAACTCTTGCTCGAGGTTGGCCAGCGCGTCCTGCTTCTCCTCTGCGCGGTTGCTCGCGCTCTCCAAGCGCTTCCCGGCCGTCGATGCCCGGCCTTGGCTGCGGGACATCGACCGGCTCATCGAGCGGACGCTTCGCTTCCCGCCGAGGAACCCACCGAGCAGGTCGCCGACCGCGCCGATCACGCCGTCGTTGCGCGCCGCCTTGGCCTGTGCCGCCTGCACCTCGACCTTGTCCTGGGCCGCGGCCAGCGCGGCGCGCGCCCTCTCGTAGCGCGGTGCGTACTTGTCGCGGACGGAGGCGAGCTTCTGATCGGCGAGCGCGTCTGCCGCCTCCTCGCACCGAGCCGCGAACTGCTCGGGTGTCTCTCCGACGCGCGAGTACAGCTTCAGCTTCGTGTTGCGACTGATCTGCATCGTGCGTGTGCGAACGAGCTGGTCGACGAGGTTGCGTTGCAGCGACGTCCAGTAGGTCTTCGTGCCGATGGGCGCGTCGCAGAGCGCGTATTGCGCGCCCGATGGAGCCGTGGTGACGAGGTTGCGCTCGTCGTAGTCGACCGCGACCGCGGCGGTCGGATCGGGCGCGCTCGGCAGCGGGCACAGCACCGCCTCCCACTCCTGCATCTCCCGCAACCCGGCCTTGTCGTCGTCGAACACCATGCTCACCCGCGCGACCGCGGCGGCGACGAGGTGCGTGGCGCCGGCGATGGCTCCGACCTGCGCTGCCCAAGGCGCGGCCGGGTCGAGGTAGCGCACGGAGATGTTGTCCGCGACCTTCGGTGCGACCGGCGACGCGTCGGCGGCCGGGGGAGCCATCGCCGCGGTCGGCGGAGGAAGGCTCGTGGCGGCGACGCCCGGAGGTGGGGGAGGGAGAGCCGCGGATGTGGATGCCTGGTGTGGCGTCAGCGACGCGATCTGCTCACGCGTGAGCGGGCCGCGCAGGTAGGCCATCGCCCATCGCGTCGTGAAGACGGTCGGCGCGTCGACCCCCGCGCGCCTCAGCACGAACTCCCGCTTCCCGAGGCCGCTGATCGTCGCACCGATCGCGCCGATGTCGACGCCACCGGATGCGGCCGACATGCCGTCGAGGAGGCGCGCCTTATCCTGCTCGGTCTGCAGTCGGCCGATCATCCACGTGCCCGCGTTCGAGATCGCCTTGTAGTCGAGGTCGACGGGGTTCTGCGTCGACAGCACGAGGCCGACGCCGAACGCACGCGCCTGCTTGAGCAACGTGAGGATCGGCTTCTTCGACGGCGGCTCGGCAGTGGGCGGTGCGAATCCCGCGACCTCATCCATGTAGACGAGCGCGCGCGAGATCGGTCGTGCCGGTCTGGCGACGCATCCACGTGACGAGCTTCCCGAGGAGGAGTGACGTCACGAACTGCCGCTCGGGGTCGGACAGGTGCGCGATCGTGACGATCACCGCTGCGGGCTTGCCATCGTCGGTCGCGAGGAGCCGATCGATGTCGAAGGGCACGCCTTGGGTCCACGCGGCGAACGACGGCGACGCGAGCAGGCCGTTCAACCGCAACGCCAGCGCGGTGCGATCCTTCGGTGGGAAGAACGTGTCGAGCTCGAACACACCGAGCTTGCGCAGCGGCGGCTGCTGCACTTGCCCGACGAGCGTCGCGAGATCGAGGTCGCGGCCAGCGCTCCACGAGGCGGCGACGATGTTCGACAGCAGGATGTGCTCGCGGCTCGAGAGCGGATCGGCGTCGACGTCGACGAGGCCGAGGAGCCCCGACACGAAGCCCTCGACCTCGTCCGCAACGGTCTCGGGGTCGGCGTTCTTCGGCGCGGCCAGCGAGCCCACGAGGTTGAGGGGCACACCGGCCGTCGATCCGGGCGTGTAGATCGTCGTGCCCACGGTGTTGCAGCGCGCCGCCATGCGCTCGGGCGAGACCCCCCACGAAGCGAGGCCGTCACGCCACTTCGTCGCCTCCTGCTCGGCGAAGGCATCGGGAGTCGCGCCCGTGCGCTGCGCGTCGCCGTCGTTGATCCACTGACGGAAGTCGGAAGCCCGCAGCTCGGGAAACGTCAACGCGAGGTTCGTGAGGTCGCCCTTCGGATCGATGATCAACGTCGGGACGCCGGAGAGCAACGCCTCCTCGAGCAGCACGACGCCGAGGCCGGTCTTGCCCGACCCGGTCATGCCGACGATCACGCCGTGGGTGGTGAAGTCGCTCGCGGCGAGCACCACCGCCTTGCCGTCGCGGGAGTGCGTCGCGGCGTCGATCTGCTCACCGATGTAGAGCTGGCCCCTCGGCACGTCGGTCATCGAACCGCGACGGTAACTTGGCGGGCGATGCAGCTCCGCACCCTCGGCAACAGCGACCTCCGTGTCTCGGAGATCGCGCTGGGATCGTGGCTCACGTTCGCCGTCGGCGTCGATCAGGCGACGTCGGAGGCGTGCGTGCACCGCGCCCTCGATCTCGGGATCAACTTCATCGACACCGCCAACGCGTATGGGCGCGGAGCCGCGGAGACCTTCCTCGGCAGCACCCTCGCGAACGTCGATCGCGATTCCTACGTGCTGGCGACGAAGGTGTTCTTCCCGATGTCATCGACCGATCGAGGGCTGAGCGCGGCGCAGATCCGCAAGCAGCTCGACGCTTCGTTGCAGCGGCTGCGCACCGATCACGTCGACTTGTACCAGTGCCACCGCTACGACACCGAGACACCCCTCGAGGAGACGATGGAGGCGCTCACGGCGTCGGTGCGGGCGGGCAAGGCCCGCTACATCGGGTTCAGCGAGTGGTCGCCGAAGCAGATCCGAGCGGCGCTCGATCTCGCGGGTGTCGAGCGCTTCGTGTCGAGCCAACCGATGTACTCGATGCTGTGGCGCCGCCCGGAGAAGGAGCTGTTCGGGCTCTGCGCCGAGAACGGCATCGGTCAGATCGTCTTCTCCCCTCTCGCGCAAGGTGTGCTCACCGGCAAGTACCTGCCGGGCGAGCCCCCACCGCCCGGATCTCGGGCCGCGAGCGAGGAGATGGGCGGGTTCATCGGCAACTTCACGACCGACGCGGTGCTCACGACGGTCCAGCAGGTGCGCCCCGTCGCCGATGACGCCGGCCTGTCGCTCGCGCAGCTCGCACTTGCGTGGGTCCTTCGCAGGCCCGAGGTCACATCGGCGATCGTCGGCGCGTCGCGCCCCGAACAGCTGGACGACACGACCGCCGCGTCCGGCGTGACTCTCGACGAGGCAACCCTCGCGCGCATCGACGACGTCTTGGCGGACGGCGGCGACTGATGACGAGCGCGCTCGCACCTGACATCGTCGAGAGCTTTCAGCGCGACGGCTACGTGGTCGTCCCCGACCTGCTGTCGGCCGACGAGGTCGAGTTCTTCGAGTCCGCCGTGACGGGTGCGGTGCGCCGGCGTCGCGAGGGCATCGAGATCGCGCCGTTGGCGGAGCGCAGTCGATACCAGCAGTCGTTCATCCAATGCATGAACCTGTGGGAGGACGACGCGGATGTCGCGCGGTTGACGTTCCACCAGCGTGTCGGCCAGGCGGCCGCCGAGCTGCTCGAGGTCGACGCGATCCGCCTCTGGCACGACCAGGCGCTCTACAAGGAGGCGGGCGGTCGCGAGACCGACGCCCACCAGGACCACCCGTACTGGCCGATCGCCGAGACCGCATCGGTGACCGCGTGGATCCCGCTGGTCGGATCCACGCTCGCGTCGGGTGCGATGGGCTACGTGCCCGGGAGCCACCTCATCGGCATGCGCAAGTTCGTCAACATCTTCTTCGGCGAGCCCCACGACATCCTCGCCGACCCCGAGATCCGCGGGATCGAGCCGGTGTTCGTCGAGGTGCCCGCCGGATCGGTCGCGTTCCACCACGGACTGACGGTGCACCTCGCCAAGCCGAACACGACCGACCGCGATCGCTCCGTCCACACGATCATCTACTTCCCCGACGGCAGCATCCGCGGCTATCCGTTCGCGCACTTCAGCGTCGATCGAGGCTCGATCGCGGTCGGCGAGGTCATCGACAGCGATGCGACGCCCATCGCATGGCCGCGTCCCGCTGGTGAACCGATTCCGCCGCTGCCCGCCGTCCCGCTCCAGATCGGCGGCCCCATCGCCGCTTCGAAGATCATCGAGCCGTCGGCGCTGCCGCGGACCTGAACGCGCACGGTGCGGGCGGAGGGACTCGAACCCTCACGGATCGCTCCACCGGGACCTAAACCCGGCGCGTCTGCCAATTCCGCCACGCCCGCGGCGTCTCGAGGACGGTACCTGGCGGTGCGGCCGGTAGCCTCCGACTCATGGATCAGCGCGACTTCTTCTCTCCTACTGCGCAGCAGGAGGGAACCGCCCTCGAGCGGATGGACATCTACAACCGCCTGCTCAGGGAGCGCATCGTCTTCCTCGGCACCGACGTGAACGACGACATGGCGAACTTCATCACCGCGCAGCTCCTGTACCTCGAGGGCCAAGATCCCGAGAAGGACATCTGGCTGTACATCAACTCGCCCGGTGGCTCGATCACTGCGGGCATGGCGATCTACGACACGATGCAGTTCATCCGCAGCGACGTCGCCACGATCTGCATGGGGCTCGGCGCGTCGATGGGCCAGTTCCTGCTGTCGGCCGGCGCGGCCGGAAAGCGCTACGCGCTGCCGCACGCGCGGATCATGATGCACCAGCCCTCCGGTGGCATCCGCGGGCCGGCGTCCGACATCGCCATCCAGGCCGAGCAGCTCGCGTACATCAAGCGGCTCATGGCCGAGCGCATCGCGTTCCACACCGGCCAGTCGATCGAGCAGATCGAGCTCGACTCAGAGCGCGATCGCTGGTTCACGGCAGAGCAGGCGAAGGACTACGGCCTCATCGACCACGTCATCCTCAAGCGCGGCGAGGTCATCTGACGCTCGACGCCCGTCAGGGGGTCGTCAGTGACGGCGTCGCTCCGCTGAGGTCGATGCCGCACTGCTGTTGCGTGAACTGCTGCATCCGCTTGCTCGCTGCGAGGAACGACGGATCGAGCGCGGCGGCGAAGAGATCGGCCACGCCGTCCTGGTCGGTCGGATCCGCAGCCGCGATCTTGTCGATGAGACCGGCGACGGTCCGGACGTCCGACTCGATCGCCGGGGGAGCGGCCTGCACGAGCTGGTCGAACGCAGCGACCGCGGCCTGGGCCGCTGCCGGGTCTTGGACGTCCCCCGACAGCGACGACTGCCCGGTGCGCACCGCGTCGCAGTACGCCGTGCTGTCGCCGGCCTCGCCGCTGTCGTCGCCGCCGCTGCATGCCGCGAGCAGGGCAAATGCCGCGGCGACCACTCCGGCAACGGCGACGCGACGCATGGCCAGAGAGGGTGGCACACCGCGCCTCACCGGCCGCGGCACCCCCCGGTCCGGCTCCGCCCTTCTGGCGGGGTGTGAAATTTGTCAGGTTGTGTCATACGGCATGAGGCGCAAGAGTGGGGAATCGTGAACGTGCCTGCCCTCTACCCCCGTCGTTGGTACACGCTCGGCGTCCTGTGCCTCAGCCTCATGATCGTCACGATCGGCAACTCCAGCCTGAACGTGGCCATCCCGACCCTCTCGCGAGAGCTGCACGCCACGACGTCGCAGCTGCAGTGGTCGATCGCCTCCTACTCGTTGGTGTTCGCGGGGCTGCTCTTCACTGCCGGAGCGATCGGCGACCGGTACGGACGCAAGGGCGCACTGCAGCTCGGCCTCGTCGGCTTCTTCTTCGGCGTGCTGCTCGCATCCGCCTCGACGTCGATGTGGCAGATCATCGCCTGCCGCGCGTTCATGGGGGGCTGCGCGGCGTTCATCATGCCCTCGACCCTCTCGATCCTCGTGAACGTGTTCCCGGCGCACGAGCGGACGAAAGCGATCGCGATCTGGGCGGGCGTGAGCGGTGCCGCCGGCATGATCGGCCCGCTCCTGAGCGGGTGGATGCTGGGGCACTTCTGGTACGGGTCGGTGTTCCTCGTCAACGTTCCCTTCATCCTCGTGGCCCTCGGCCTCGGTGTGTTCTTCGTCCCCACCTCTCGAGACCCCGAACAGGCCGCGCTCGACTTCGTCGGCGCGGGGCTGTCGATCGTCGGCATCTCGTCCCTCGTGTACGGGCTCATCCAGGCGCCTGACGACGGATGGACCGGGCCCGAGCCGATCGCCGCGTTCGTGATCGCGGTGGTGTTCCTCACCGCGTTCGTCCTCTGGGAGTCGCACGCCGACGAGCCGATGCTCGACATGAAGTACTTCCGCAACCGCGCGTTCAGCACGGCGACGGGCGGGATGATCCTCGTCTTCCTGTCGATGTTCGGCGTGATGTTCTTGATCACGCAGTACTTCCAGCTCATCCTGGGCTTCAGCCCGTTGGGCTCGGCTCTGCGCTTCCTGCCGATCGCGCCGGTGATGCTGATCGTCGCTCCGCTGACGCCGAGGATCGCGGCTCGGATCGGAGTCAACCGCACCGTTGCGCTCGGCATGAGCCTGGTGTCGATCGGCTTCCTGTCGTTCACTCTCCTCAAGGTCGACACGTCGTACTCCTACGTGCTCCTCTTCATGCTCGTCCTGATCGGCGGCATCGCCTTGACGATCTCGCCGATGACCGCGTCGATCATGTCTGTCGTCCCGTCGCGCAGGGCCGGTGCCGGGTCCGCGATGAACGACGCCACTCGCGAGCTCGGTGCGGCGCTCGGCGTCGCCGTGCTCGGGAGCGTGGCGGCATCGAGATACAGCGCCGGCATCGCGAGCGCGATCGCCCCTCTGTCACCGGGTGACCAGGCGACCACCTCTGCCTCCCTCGGCGCGGCGCTGCAGACTGCCGCCCGGCTGCCTCAAGACCTCGCAGGCCCGTTGGTCTCCGCAGCGGAGCAGGCGTTCGTGAACGGGATCCACATCGCCGCGTTCACCGGGTCACTGCTGTGCGCCGGAGCGGCGCTGGCCGTGCTCAAGTTCATGCCCCGCCAGATCGAGCAGCACGGCGCGATGCACGATGCCGTGTCGTCGACCGAGGACATGGCCGAGCTCGGGATCGGCGGCGTGCTGCCGGTCTTCGCCGACACGGCGGTCGCCGAGGACGTCGCGACCGAGCTGGCCGGGGGCTGAGCCGAGTCCCGCTGAGCGCTTCGCTCCCCGGTGCAGGTGGTCCACGGGGAATGTCACACCCTCTCGCTACCTTTGCGACATGGAGCCGGGTGGGGCCGTCGAGAGCGCAGCGCGCCTGCTGACCGTCCCCTTCGGGGCGCCGGCGACCGACGCCCTGGCAGCGACGATCGCGGCGGCGAAAGCGGGTGACCCGCTCGCTCCCGTAACGGTCGTGGTGCCCGGCAACCTGACCGGCTTGGCCCTCCGGCGCGAGCTCGGTGGGCGCGGCGACGGTCTGTTCAACGTGCGGTTCTTCGTGCTCGATCGCCTCGCCGAGCTGCTCGGCGCGGGCACGCTCGCGGCCTCGGGGCGGCGGCCGCTCGACGATGCGGTGAAGGCGGCATTGGTCCGGCAAGTGCTCGCGGGCCGGCCGGCGCCTCTCGAACGTGTGGCGTCAGCCGAGAACACCGAGCGCGCGGTGATCGAGATGCTCGACGAGCTCGCGGCATCTGGTCCAGGTGCAGTCGACGCGCTGCGCTCGTTCAGCCGGCGGGGCAACGAGCTCGCCGCGATCGCGATCCGCTTTCGATCGCTCGCGCAGGCGTCCTTCTACGACGAGCACGACCTCGCGCTGGCGGCGGCCGCCGTGGTCCGTGGCGGCACGGCTGACCTGCGCGACGTCGGGCAGGTCGTGCTTCACCTGGCGCACCGGCTCGGCCACGCGCAGCTCGACCTCGTCGACGCTCTCGCCGGGGTCGATCGGCTGTGGGCGATCGTGGGCTTCACCGGTGAGGCAGATGCCGATGCGGAAGAACTCGCACTTGTCGCCCGCCTGGCGCCGCGGCTCGGGGCTCCGGTGGAGGTCGGCGAGCCGGTCGACGCGACGACGGTCAAGGTCACCGCACCCGACGCAGTCGGCGAGGTGCGAGAGGCGATGCGCATCGTGGCCGCGGAGCTCGAGGCCGGCCGACCACTCAATCGAGTCGCGATCGTCGCTCGCGAGCGAGAGCCCTACGGTCGGCTTCTCGACGAGGAGCTCTCCGCGGCTGGCATCCCCATGCACGGGCCTTCGCCTCGCACGCTCGCCCAGTCGATCTCCGGCCGTACGCTGCTCGGAGCTCTCTCGCTCGCGGACGACCACTTTGGCCGGTCCTCGGTGGTGCGCTTCATGAGCAGCGCACCTCTGCGCTTCAACGGTGAGCGGGTGCGCTCGGCGGTCTGGGCTCGCACTGCGTTGCGAGCCGGAGTGGTGCGTGGCCCCGACCAATGGACTGAGCGCCTCGGGCGTCGGGTCGCGGACGACAGCCAGGCGGCGGCGCTCGCCGAGTTCGTCGCATGGCTCGTCGACGAGTGCGGCGTCGACGAGCGTGCCTCGTGGGCCGACTGGGCCGACTGGGCGCGCCGGTTCCTCCGCTCGATCCTCGGGTCGGCCGCGGCCCGGCGGCGATGGCCTGAAGCCGAGCTCGCTGCGTACGACGCGGTCGAACGCGTGGTTGAAGATCTGCGTCCGATCTCCGCAATCGAGCCCGGGCTGGTCACTCGGCGACCGAATGCCGCGCACAGCTTGCGACGATGCTCGACACCCCTGCCGGTCGTCGAGGTCGTTTCGGTGTCGGGGTACTCTACGGCTCGCTGCGCGCATGTCATCGGCGTCGATCTCGACGTGCTCATCGTGCTCGGCATGGCCGAGGGTTTGTTCCCGCCGATGGGCGTCCGCAGCTCGGTGCTGTCCGACGCGGAACGAGCCGGGATCGCGTCACCGTTCGCGCCGCCCATGCCGCGCCTGTGACGAGCGTCGTTCCTACCTTGCCGCAGTCGCGTCGGCTGGCAGGCGGTGGCTCATCACGCCGAGGGTTGGCCCCGATCGAGTCGCCTATCCGGCTCCTTGGTGGTCTGACGCGCCCCACGAGCATGAGGTCACGATCGACTCATTCGACAGCGAGCTCGCGAAGCCGCGCGGGTCGGCGGCGTCGTTGCACGAGCGCGACCTCCGAGCGCTTCGACAGTGCCCACGAGGTGCCCTTTCGAACGATCCCCTGATCGCGTCGCGAACCGCGGTTGGCGCGTGGGTTTGCCGCGCTCGTCGCTCGGGCTGGTGACGAGTTCTCCGAGTGGAACGGCGATGTCGGCGCGCATCCACAGCTCGAGGTCGACGGCAAGCTGCTCTCGGCGACCTCGCTCGAGACGTGGGCGACCTGCCCGGCGCGCTACTTCTTCCGCAATGTCCTCGGCGTCCGAGAGCAGGACGACATCGCTGAGGTCGAAGAGCTCGAAGCGCGCCATCGCGGCACGCTCGTGCACAAGATCCTCGAAGAGCTCGGCAAGGTCCACCTCGCCGACTCGAGGTCCGCAGAGCAGCTCGGGCTCTTCGAGGGCGAACGGCCCCCGTGGACGATCGCCACGCGACTGGTCGTCGAAGAAGTTACCGACGAGGTCCTCAACGAGTTCGAGGGCTTCGGCAGCACGCCCTACCCGATCCTTTGGACCGTCGAGCGCAAGCGCATCCTGCGCGATGTCATGCGCACCCTCGACAAGGATCCCGACGGCGTGATTCTGCTTGCAGTCGAGCACCATTTCGGCAACGCGGAGAAGGGAGAGCCACCTTTCTCCATCACCCTCGCGAGCGGTCGGAAGCTTCAGTTCAGGGGATCGATCGACCGGGTTGATCGGTTGCACAGCGGGCTTCGCGTCATCGACTACAAGACCGGCGCGCACGAGAGCGAAAAGAGGGTGCGCGAGGGCATCGCGACCGGAGTGCTGCTGCAGCTTCCGCTCTACGGTCTCGCTGCAAGGGAGATGTTCGACCCGGATGCGTCGGTCTCGGCGGGCTACTGGTACATCTCGTCGAAGGGCGGTTGGCGGAGCGTCACCATCCCGATTGACGCGGATGTCCACGACCGGTTCTTCGCGACCCTCGACACGATCACGAGTGGCATAGCCGACGGTGTCTTCGCCGCGCACCCGGGTGACGAGGGATACCTGACCTTCCAGAACTGCCAATGGTGTGAGTTCCAACGCATCTGTCCTCCTGACCGAGACCGGGCATGGGAGCGAGTGCAACAGGCACCCGAGCTCAGGCGGTACGTCGAGCTGAGCAACCCCGAACCCACCGGCGGAGCCAACGATGGGTGACGCCTCTCGCGTGCCTTCCGATCAGGCGGTCCGCGACATTGTCGGATCCGATCTCGCCGACACGTTGTTTGTCGAGGCGGGAGCCGGCTCGGGCAAGACGACCATCCTCGTCGATCGCGTGTGTGCTCTTGTCGAGTCAGGTGTCGACGTGCGCAATGTCGCTGCGATCACCTTCACCGAGAAGGCGGCGTCGGAGCTGCGAGTGCGGGTGCGCAGGAAGCTCCTCGCGCAACCGGCCAGCGAGGCCGTCGAGGCCGCGCTCGACGCGTTGGGCGACGCGCCGATGTCGACGCTCCACGCGTTCGCTCGTCGGCTCCTCACCGAGCACGGCGTGGCCGTCGGCGTCCCCCCACACTTCGAGGTGCTCGACACTGTCGCGGAGGCGATCTATCTCGAGGACCGATGGCGCGAGCTCGCGGTCGACCTCTTCGAGGAATCTGGTCCGCTCGCTCATGTCGTCACGCGTGCCGCTGAGCTCGGGCTCAAGGCGAGCGGCGTGCGCGAGATCGTCCTCGCGCTGCACCAGAGCTACGACCGTCTGCGTGGGCGCGATTGGGAGTGGCCCGCGACCCCCGTCACATTGCCCCCCATCGATCTCACGCGGGTCATCGACGCGATCCAGGCGGCCCCGCTCGATGACCAGGCCGAGGTCGCGGAGTACCTCGAGAGGGCCGTCGCGGCCGAGTCCGAGGGCGAGCGCATCGACATCCTCCGGGTCGAGGGCGTGCTCCCGAGAATCGCAGGCAAGAAGGGCGAGCCTGGCAGAGTGGTCGTCGCCGTCAGTGCAGACCTGCGCAGGCGGGCGCTCGACGCCCTACTTCCCGCCTTGGCATCGAGAGTCTTGCGATGGGCCGACGAGCGAGCAGCCGCCGGCCGGCTCCTCTTCCACGACCTGCTTGTGCTCGCTCGTGACGCGTTGCGCAACGACGAGGTCCGGGCCGCGTCACGCTCTCGCTATCAGCGAATCCTGATCGACGAGTTCCAAGACACCGATCCGCTCCAGATCGAGATCGCTGTGCTTCTTGCCTCGTCCCGCCACGACATCGCTGAGCGCGAGTGGTCCGACCACCCGCTCGCTGCGCTCGACGCGGGCCGGGTGTTCTTCGTGGGCGACCCGAAGCAGTCGATCTACCGCTTCCGCCGCGCGGACATCGACCTGTACGAGAAGGCGCAAGAGGTCTTCGCTGATCGCCCGCTGCACCTCACCGAGAACTTCCGCAGCGTCGCGTCGATTGTGCGCTTCGTGAACACGCTCTTCGAACCCTGGATGGAGAGCGCCGACGCCGTCGGTCAGCCGGCCTACACGGCGCTCACCCCCTACATCGACGACCACGAGACCGCTCCGACCGTCGGGTTCGTCGGCGAGGAGGTGACGGGAGTGCCGGCGGCCGAGATCAGGCTCCAGGAGGCCGATGCAGTGGTGCGGGTGATCGCACAGGCAAAGCGAGAGGGGTGGAGGGTACGCGACGAGCGGACCGAAGAGCTGCGACCGGCGGACTACCGCGACATCGCTGTGCTGATGCCCACGCGCTCGTCGCTGCCGGCGCTCGACTATGGCCTCGACGCTGCTGGCATCCCCCTCCGCGTCGAGAGCCGCATCCTCATCTGGAACACACCCGAGGTCCGAGACCTCCTTGCCGTCTTGAGTGCCGTCGCCGACCCAAATGATCAAGTGGCGATCGTCGCGGCCTTGCGGTCACCGGGTCTCGGCTGTTCCGACCGCGACCTCGCGACCTGGCGGTGGGACGAGCGATATTGGCGGTACCGAGACATCCGATTCGCATCACCTGAGGCGATCGAGCACCCCGTCGGTCGAGCGCTGTCCGTGCTGAACGATCTCCACCGCGAACGCCACGGGCTGTCCATCGGAGAGATGGTGCGGCGGGTCGTCGACCTCTGTCATCTCCGCGAGCTGGCCTTTGCCCATTCGCGGCCTCGTGATCGCTGGCGCCGCATCGACTTCTTCCTCGCGCAAGCTCGAGCGTTCGAGGAGGCCGGTGGCTCGTCGATCGAGGAGTTCGTCTCATGGGCGCGCGAGCAGGCCGAGCGAGATGTCTGGGAGAACGACTCGGTCGAGCCGGATCCCGACGACGACGCGGTGCGGGTCCTCACCGTGCACGCATCGAAGGGCCTCGAGTTCCCGATCGTCGTGCTGATCGGCCTCAACACGCAGCCGAGGGCCGCCGGCCCCCCGATCCTCTGGACCGACGATGGGTTCGAAGCGAAGGCTGGACCTCAGACCGGCGACCGCTTCGAGACAGCCGGGTACGACAACGCCTGGACGCACGAGGGCGAGCTGCTCAAGTCCGAGCGCGTGCGCCTCGCGTATGTGGCGATGACTCGCGCCCGCGATCGTCTTGTGGTGAGTCGCTTCCGCGCGAGCAGCGTGAAGTCGCTCGCGCGTGAGATGACCCCCTTCCTGCCCGAGGCGCCGATCATCGAACCCCTTCCTCTGCCCGACGCGGTGATCTCTCCTGCCGAGAGGTTCGACCACGACCTCTGGAGCGAACGCGATCGCTGGATCGAGGGCCGCAGTCAGGCAGTCGCGCGGGCGCTCAGGCCGCAGGCGGTACCGGCGACCGGCGTCGCCGCGCTCGTCGCGCGCTCAATCGTCGGAGACGAGCTGGCGTCTGACGACGAGGCCGAGAGAGAGGACGAGCCCGCACCCGACCGGCCGAGCAGCGCCGAAGCTGACGACCGCGGCGACGACGAGCCGCCGTGGCGCCGAGGCCGCGCGGGCACCGCGATCGGTCGAGCGGTGCACGCGGTGTTGCAGACCGCGGACCTCGCGACGGGTGCCGGCGTCGACGACCTCGCGGCCGCGCAGGCCGCCGCCGAGGGCGTTCCCGATCTTGCCGACGACATCGCCCGTCGAGTGCGCGGCGTGCTCGACTCACCGAGCGTGCGAGCCGCGGTCGCGACCGACCGTTACTGGCGCGAGGTGTTCGTCGCCGTGCCCGTCGGCGATCGCGTGCTCGAGGGCTTCATCGACCTGCTCTACGAAGGGCCCGCGGGAGAGCTCGTCGTCGTCGACTACAAGACCGACGGCGTGCGCGCCGAGGCCGATGCGGACGAAGCGGTGGCCCGTTATCGGCTGCAGGCGGCTGCCTATGCAGTTGCGGTGCGACGGTCGCTCGGTCGCGAGGTCGAGCGATGTGCGTTCCTCTTCGCAGGGCCGACCCGATGCCTCGAACGCGACCTCACCGACCTGCAGGGCGCGTGCGCAGAAGTCGAGGCGCTTGTCTCAGGCTGAGCCTTGTTGCGCCGCGACACCGCGGGCTCGCAGATCTGAAACCGCGTGCGCGAGACCCTCCGGATCGCGGAAGAGCGCGCTGCCCGCGACGAGGAGGTTCGCTCCCGCCGTGACGGCGCCGGCGACGGTCTCGGTGCCGATGCCGCCGTCGACCTCGATGCCCACCTGGTAGCCGCTCGCGTCGATCATCCGGGCGACTTCGGCGATCTTGCGCTCCATCGTCGCGATGTACTTCTGCCCTCCCCAGCCGGGGTTGACGGTCATCACGAGCACGTGATCGACGAGGTCGAGCACGTTCGCGACCGTCGATGCCGGCGTCGCGGGGTTCATCGCCACTGCCGCTCGCGCGCCGAGCTCGCGGATCGCGCCGAGCGTGCGGTGCAGGTGCCGAGTCGTCTCGGCGTGCACGATCAGCGTCTCGCAGCCCGCCTCGAACATCGGCCCGAGCATCTGCTCGGGGGTCTCGATCATGAGGTGGGCCTCGAACGGGACACTCACTTCTCGGCGGATCGCTGCGATGACGTCGGCACCGAACGTGATCACAGGCACGAACTGGCCGTCCATCACGTCGAACTGCACGCGGTCGCAGCCGGCCTTCTCGAGCTCGATTACACCCTCGGTGAGACGGCCCTGGTCGATCGGGAGCACCGACGGGATGATCGCGATTGGTTGCACGACGAAACGTTACGCCCCACGGCGCGGCCCTACGCTCGACCGATGCTCCGACTCCGCCCGACCTCGATGGCCGCCGGCGGTGCCGCCCTCGCACGAGACGACGACGGCCGCGTGGTGTTCGTCGAAGGCGCCCTTCCCGGCGAGCTCGTCGACGTCGAGGTGTTCGAGGAGCACATCGACTACGCGAAGGCGAACGTCGTGTCGGTCGAGGAGCCGGTCGCCGGCCGGGTGTCTCCGCCCTGCCCGTACGTGGCCGCGGGCTGCGGCGGCTGCGGCTGGCAGCACATCGATCCCGCGGTGCAGGTCGAGCTCAAGCGTGAGATCGTCGCCGACGCGCTTCGCCGCATCGGCCGCCTCGCCAACCCCGTCGTCTCGGTCGGCCCGGCGCTCCCGCCGACGGGCTACCGAATGACTGTGCGGATGGGAGTGCAGGGGGGCCGCGCCGCGTTCCGCACCCACCGCAGCCACGACCTCGTCGACATCGACGAATGCCTCGTCGCGCACCCGTTGCTCGCCGACCTCATCCGCGACGGGCGGTACGGCGACGCGCGGGAGGTGGTCCTTCGATGTGGCGTCGGCACGGGCGAGCGGCTCGTGCTCGCGTCTCCGAGCGCGCGAGGCGTCGACGTCCCCGACGACGTGGTGCTCGTCGGCCAGAACGAGGTGAAGCGCGGGCGCACGGCTCGGTTCCACGAGGTCGTGCACGATCGTCGGTTCACGATCTCGGCGACGTCGTTCTTCCAGGCGCGGACCGATGGCGCCGCGGCGCTGGTCGACGCGGTGCGCGAGGTCTTCGTCGACGACGACGAGCTGGGCACGTTCGTCGACGCGTACTGCGGGGTCGGTCTCTTCGCCGGGTTGCTCGGCGGCGACCGCAAGGTGGTGGGGGTCGAACGCAACGGCCCCGCCGTGCGCGACGCCCGCGACAACCTCGGCAGCGATGCGCAGGTCGTGCGGGCCGAGATCGCCATGTGGAACCCGGTGCCCGCCCGGGTGGTCGTCGCTGACCCGGCCCGACCGGGATTGGGCGGGAAGGCGGCGGCTCGGCTCGCCGCGACCGGCGCCACCCGGTTGATCCTCGTGAGCTGCGATCCCGCGTCCCTCGGCCGCGACGCCGGGGTGCTCGCGGGCCTGGGGTTCGCGCACCAGGGCTCGACCCTGATCGATCTGTTCCCCCACACACCTCACGTCGAGGTGGTCACGAAGTTCGACCGGCTGGAGTGATCCGCGGCCGCCGTTCATCCGAACAATGGATCGGATTCGTATGGCTGACGTGAACCCCGAGCCGCTGCGCGACCTGAGCGATGCCGCGCTCGTGGTCGCGGTCGCCCGGTATCGACAAGACGCACTCGCCGAGGCGTACCGCCGTCATGCCGGCGCCGTGTACGGGCTCGCCCGGCGCCTGCTCGCCAACGAGACGCTCGCCGAGGAAGTCACGCAGGAGGTGTTCCTCCGTCTGTGGAACCACCCTGACCGCTTCGAGCCGAGCCGCGGATCGCTGCGTTCCTATCTGTTGGCGCAGACCCATGGTCGCGCGGTCGACCTGCTGCGGTCCGAGGGAGCGAGGCGCCGGCGCGAGGAGCGCGAGGCACGCGCGACCGCCGAGGGCGGCTACGACCTCGAGCACGAGGTCTGGGATCTGGCGACGGCGGAGCGGGTGCGAGCGGCGGTCTCTTCGCTCCCCGACGGAGAGCGGGAGGCGATCGAGCTCGCGTACTTCGGCGGGCACACCTATCGCGAGGTCGCGGCGCTTTTGAGCGAGCCCGAGGGCACAGTGAAGAGCCGCATCCGCTCCGGGCTCAAGCGGATGCGATCGACACTGGTGGACATCGGCACGGGAGGGCCGTCATGAACCGGCGGTTGACTCCGGCCGAGATGGACGAGCTGTTGGGTGCATTCGCGCTCGACGCCGTCGACGCCGACGAGCGTGAGCAGATCGAGGATTACCTCGAGCAGAACCCCCGCGCTCGCGCCGAGGTGACCGAGCACCGCGAGGTAGCGGCGATGATGTCGCTCGTCGGCGGCCAAGCGCCCGACGGCGTCTGGGATCGCATCGCCGACGAGATCGCGACCGACGCGGCCGCCCAGGGCCCGGTTCCCCCGCTCCGGCTCGTGCCGGTCGACGAGAAGCCGAAGCGCAAGTGGTGGGGCGTCGGCCTCGGCGCGGTCGCCGCGGCCGCGATCGCAGTCCTCGGGCTCACGGTGGTGCACCAGGGGCAACGCATCGACGACCTCGAGGCGGTGACCGCACAGGACTCGGTCGTCGTCGGTGCCGCTGAGGCGATGACCGATCCGAACGCGCGCCTCGCCTCGCTGACCACGGACGACGGCACGACGATGGCTGACGTCGTCGTGCAGCCAGACGGGCAGGGCTACCTCGTGCCCCGCACGATGCCGACGCTGGCGTCCGATCGCACCTACCAGCTGTGGGGCGCGATCGGGGACGAGGTCGTCTCGCTCGGGGTCCTGGGGAACGAGCCCACGGTGGCCGCGTTCCACACCGACCCTCGCGTGCAGGCGATCCTGATCACCGACGAAGTGCGCGGCGGTGTCCCCGTGACGCAGCAGGCGCCGGTCAGCCAGGGGGAGTTCGTCTGACCCGCAAGGCCTCGACCGCGGCGGAGTCGATGTATTCCTCGATGCGGGTCACGCGACCGCCCTCGACCTGCCCGACGATGCACGCCGGCATCTCGAACGCCAGCCCGCTGGGGGCGATGCCCTTGCCCATGTGCTGTTGCACGAACCCGCCCTCGTAGGCGGTGCGGCGCACGTCCTCGTAGTGCCAGCCCTTGACGTTGTGGATCACCCAGCCGAGCACCACGAGGTTCTCGTCGACCGACTGCTCGATCTGGTCGGTGTTGTGCCACACGACGGCGTCGGGGGAGTAGATCGAGCGCAGGGCGTCGGTGTCGCCGGCCTCGATGGCGGCAAAGAACCGGGCGGCCACGGCCTCGACGTCGGCAGGCTGGTCAGGCACGGCGGGACGATACCCGGCAAGGCCCGGCGACCCCGCGAATGGGAGGCGCAGTCGGGCTGGTGCGAGACTGGTGCCCGCGATGAGCGTGGTCACGTCTGAACCCTCTGGCGAACCCGGCGGCCCTCCTGAGCCCACCCGCACGCCCCCGAACGTACGGCTCGTCGCCGTCGCGGTGGCCCTGGCGATCGTGGTGCTCGGGGTTCTCGCGTTCTTCACCATGCGGTCCGAGTCGGACGAGACCGACGAGAACAGCGGCTGGGCCGGCACGTTGCTCGGCCAGCCCCTCGACAAGCCTCAGTTCACACTGACCGACACGAGCGGCAACAGCTACGACTTCGCCCGACAGACCGACGGCTACGTCACGCTCCTCTATTTCGGGTACACGAGCTGTCCCGACGTGTGCCCGCTGCACATGGCGAACCTGGCCGCAGTTCTGCAACAGGTGTCGGGCGAGGTCGACGCCAAGATCAAGGTCGTCTTCGTGACGACCGATCCGGACCGCGACACGCCGCAGGTCATCCGCAAATGGCTCGACAAGTTCGACGTGACCTTCGTCGGGCTCACGGGCACGCCGACCCAGATCGCAGCCGCCGAGCAAGCCGCACGAGTTCCCGAGGCCGTGCTCGAGCCACCGTCGGCGAGCGGGAGCTACAAGGTCGGCCACGCGAGCCAGGTGATCGCGTACACCCTCGACGACGAGGCCCACGTCGTCTACCCGTTCGGCATCCGGCAGGCTGACTGGGCGCGTGACCTGCCGCGGCTCGTCGCCACGACCGAGTGGCCCGCGTGATGTCGTCGACCAAGTCCAAGGCGATCCTCGTCGGACTGGCGGCCGGGCTCGCGATCGCGATCTTCGCTCGTTCTCCATGGAGTCCCTCGAGCGATCCCGACGTCTCGGTGGTCGACGCCTACGCATCAGAGTCGGCATCTGACGCGTCAGCGGTGTACGTCACGCTGCACAACGCGGGTGGTGGCGATCACCTCGTCGGAGCAGCGAGTCCAGCGGCGAGCGCCGTGACCGTGCACGGTGCGGACATGGCGCCGAGCGGCGACCTCGACGTGCAGGGCCACGGCGATACGAGCCTGGTGCCCGGTGGGTCGCACATCATGCTCGAGCGCTTGCAGCAGCCGTTGCGTCCCGGTGATGAGGTCACGTTGCAGCTGCGCTTCGAGCACGGCTCGCCGATCGAGCTCACCGTGCCGGTGCTCTCGTTCGACGACGTGCTCGCAAAGGTGAACCCGTGAGCTTTTGGTGCCAGGCGCTGAAGGTGCCGTGGCATTGGCAGTTCGTCGCGTACCCCGGCGTCTGGCTGCTGGTCGGACTGTTGGCCTTCGGCTACTTCAACGCGATCTATCGGCGTCACAAGCGGACGGGCGCACCGGTCGATCGTCGCCGACTCATGTGGTTCGTCTTCGGATGGCTCGTGCTGTGGCTCGCAACCGACTGGCCACTCGCGACGCTCGGCGCGGGCTACCTCGCCTCGGCGCACATGGTGCAGTACATGCTCTACACGCTCGTGGCCGCCCCGCTCCTCCTCCTCGGCACGCCCGAGTGGATGGCACGACGCATCACCGAGAAGCTGCGGATCTACCGCGTGCTGCGATTCATCTCGCGTCCGCTGTTCGCTGCGATCGTGGTCAACGTCGTGCTCCTCGCGACGCATGCCCCGATCGTCGTCGACAACGTTCGCACCACGCAGATGGGCGGCTTCGTCCTCGACATGATCTGGCTCGTCGGGGGGCTCGTGCTGTGGCTGCCGCTGATCAGCCCGCTGCCCGAGCTCGTGCATCCGTCGTATCCGGTGCGGATGCTCTACATCTTCGTGGCGGCAGGCGTGTTCGCGATGATCCCGGGTGGCTTCCTCACGTTCTCGACCTTCCCGCTCTATCGCACCTACGAGCTCGCGCCGCGCATCCATGACTTCGGCGCGTTGAACGACCAGCAGCTGGCCGGCGCCATCATGAAGGTGGGCAACATCCCGATCGTGTGGACGGTGATCGCGGTGCTCTTCTTCAAGTGGGCGATGATCGATCGCGACGAGCCGACGGTGCCCGCGCCTCGTGCTGAGCCGCGCCACTCCGGAGCAGAGCCCGGATAAGGTCCCCGCGACTGAGGGGGTCGAGATGCGCCGTCTGCTCTGTCTCATCGCGCTCGTGGCCGCCCTTGTCGCGGTCGCCGCGGCTCCCGCGGGGGCGATCGGCCTCACCGGCGGATGCCAAGCCCAAGGCGCCTCGTTCGACTCCGAGCACACTCAGATCATGGCGGCGACGGCGCCGAGCGCCGAACCGGGCACGAGCGGAAATCCGTTCCTCGTCGACTACGACGGCACCGTCGAATACGCGGGCACGGGCCCGCTGATGATCAACCACCACTGGGAGATCAAGGTCTTCGGCATCACCGTGAAGTCGGGAAGCTCGCCGAACGGCTCGCAACAGACGGCGACGATCGGCATCGCCGATGTCAGCGACTACCTCCCGTTCAAGATCACCGGCGTCTACTACGTCGAGGGTGGGATCGCGGGTGAGGGCGGCGCGTGCAACGGCGACGCGTTCGTGAAGCTGATCGGGTCGCCGCTCGGAACGATCCCGTGGGTCGTCGCGGTCGGCCTGATCGCCGTAGGTCTCGGGCTCGGTTATGCCTCGTTCCCGCGAGCCAAGCCGTCGTACCTGCCCTACGCGGACGAGCCGTTTCCGGTCGCGCCCTCCTCCGGTCCGCCGCCGGCGCCGCCGATCGCCGACCCGATCGCGGAGCCGTTGTCGCCACAGGAGCACGCGCCGTTCGCGCCGCCCGAGCCGACCGTGGACCAGCCGTCGACGCCGTCGCCGCCGACCCCTCCGAGGGGTCCGACGCCGCCGGCACCCCCGCCGGGAGCGGGTTCGCCGTGAACCGGAAGCGACACCCCTTCAGAGGGTTCGTCGCGGGGCTGCTCCTCGGAATCGGCGTGTCGATCATGTTGTTGATCTACGGCAGGGTCACCACCGAGTCGGGCTGGCCGTTGCTCGCGGTGACCGGAGGCTTCGCGGTGCTCGGGGTGCTCGTCGGACTGTTCGGCCCGACGCGAGGCACGAGGAGCGCGTCGGCGAGGCGTTAGAGGTCGATGACGCCGCGCGGGGTGCGCAGCGTCGCCGTCACCGCGGCCGGTCCTTCGCTCACCTCGACGCCTCCGACGCCGAGGGTCTGCAGCAGACGGACGAGGTCGTCGGGAGCGGGGTCGGTCACGGTGAGCGCCTCGAGCGTGGACTCGCCGTGCAGGTCCTCGGAGGGATGGGGTGACGACCCCCAGTCGATGACGAACGGCCAATGGTCGCCGAGGAGACGGCCGGGCAGCACGGCGACGTGCCACGAGAGGGTGACGCCGTCGGGACGCGTGCGGCGCATCGCCGTCGGCGTGACCGGCCAGCCCGCGGCTCCGAGCCCAGCGCAGATCGACTCGATGTGGTCGGTGCGCACGGCCCAGCTCGCGAGGCGCGGGGACGACGACGCGGCCAAGGTCGCGCCGAGCGCGGTGGGTTCGGGGAGCGCAGGGTCGGGCCCGAGCACCTCGAGGTACATCCCCGGACCGAGACCGAGCAACGCGTTCGCGGTGCCGAGCCCGGCGTGGGCGCCGCCGAGCGTCGCCCGCTCGCCGGTGCGGCGGTCGAGCTCGTCGATCCCCGTGTCGAGATCGGGCACGACCCACATCAAGTGGTCGATGGGCGCCATCTCGGCGATCCTACGGAGCATGAGTGATGTTCCCGTCGAAGTGACCGAGTGGTGCACGCGCTTCGCGGCAGCGCTCGGGATCTCACCTCCGACCGTCGACGACATCGAGACCTTGCTCGAGCTCGCCGGCATCGCGGCGCACGCGTCACAGCGCCAATCCGCCCCGGTCGCGTGCTGGCTCGCCGCGACCGCGGGTGTCGAGCCCGAACGAGCCCGAGACATCGCCCTCGCGCTCCAGCCGGGATCCTCGTAGGGTCCGCTCGATGGAAGTGCGAGCCGACTACCTCCGCGCGGTCGACGGATTCGCGGTGGTGATGACGACGGTGCGCGACGACCAGTGGGAAGCGCAATCGCCGTGTGAAGACTGGAAGGCGATTGACGTCGTCGGTCACCTCGTCGGGAGCCTCCGCATGGTCTCATCGCTCGCGACGACCGGTGCGCGCGAGATGCCCTTCGACGAGTGGCCTCACACCCGGGTGCTCGCCGGCGATGATCCGAGAGGCTCGTTCGTCACGGCTCGTGCGGCGATGGAGCGAAGCCTGAGCTCTGAGAACCTGGCCAAGGTCGTGGACACCGAAGCCGGTCCCATGCGGCTCGAGCAGTTCCTCCCGATGTGCACGCTGGACGTCACTGCGCACACGTGGGACCTGAGCAAAGCGATCGGCCACGATCTCCGACTCGATCCCGATCTCGTGCACCAGCTGTTCACCTTGGTCAAGCCGTACGACGCTTTCGTGCGCGGCCCGGGGTTGTTCGGGCCCAAGGTGGAGCCTCCCGAAGGCGCGGACGAGCCGACCCAGCTGCTGGCGTTCCTCGGCCGGACCGCCTGATCGCTGCAGGGCATAGGGTGCGGCCATGAGCGAAGGACGAGAGCACTACCTGCGCGGCCTCGATGGCGCGCAGACAGTCATCATGATGGTCAACGACGACCAGTGGGAGACGCAGTCGCCCTGCGAAGACTGGAAGGCGATCGACGTCGTCGGCCATCTCGTCGGCGGGCTGAAGATGGCCTCGTCGCTGGCCACCACGGGGGAGACGGGCCTGAGTGAGCTTCCCGACACGCGCACTCTCGCGGGCGACGATCCGAAGGCATCGTTCGCCGCGGCGCGCGCCGCCACAGAATCGACGTTCACGCCCGAGAACCTCGAACGCGTCGTGAACAGCCCGTTCGGTCCGATGCCGCTCGACGCGTTCCTCGGCATCATCACGCTCGATGCGATCGCCCACACGTGGGACCTGAGCAAGGCGATTGGGTACGACGTCACGCTCGATTCCGATCTCGTGCACAACTGCTACGAGAACGTGAAGCCGCTCGACGCCATGCTGCGCCAGCCCCACCTCTTCGGACCGAAGGTCGAGCCTCCGTCGGGCGCGGACGAGCAGACGGAGCTGATGGCGTTCCTGGGCCGCAACGTCTGAAGGGAGCAGGTCTGACCACACCCATCCCGTTCGTACGCGACCTCGAGGTCGAGTACGGGCGTGTTGCTCAGGTGTCGCCGCTCATCCGTCGCGTCGTCGCGCACAACCCGAGCAAGTTCACGTATCTCGGCACGGGCACCTACATCGTCGGCCGGGGTGAGGTCGCGGTCGTCGATCCGGGTCCGGACATGAGTGAGCACGTCGACGCAATCGTCGACGCGCTCGAACCCGGGGAGCGCGTGTCGAAGATCGTCATCACGCACACGCATTCCGACCACTCGCCCGCGACACCCGCCCTCGCCGAGCGCACCGACGCCCCCGCGTGGGGTTTCGGTCCTCACGGCGAAGTCCCGGACGACGACCCTGCGGACCGGATCGTCTTTGGGGACGAGGAGGCCGACCGCTCGGACGCTCCGAAGGACAGCGACATCCTGCGCGAGGCGGCCGACACGTCGTTCGACCCGGACACGCGCATCGGACACGGCGACGTCATCGCGGGGAAGGGGTGGACGCTCGAGGCGATCCACACACCGGGCCACACCTCGAACCACCTCTGCTACGCACTCCGCGAGGAGAACGCCGTCTTCACCGGAGACCACGTGATGGGCTGGTCGACGAGCGTCATCGGTCCGCCGGACGGTCAGCTCGGCGCCTACCTCGACAGCTTGCGGTTGCTCCTCGACCGCGACGACTCGGTCTACTGGCCGACGCACGGACCGCCGGTCACCGAGCCGCACTCGCTCGTCCGGGCTTTCCTCGCTCACCGCGGCGAACGCACCGACCAGGTGCTGCGGCGGCTGCGTCGCGGACCGGCGACGATCGCCGAGCTCGTGCCCGAGATGTACGCGGACGTCAGCAAGGGCCTGTGGCGGCCCGCGGCGGCGTCGACCTACGCCCACCTCCTGATGCTGGTGGACGAGGGCCGGGTGAAGTCCGACGGGCCGGCCAAGCGCACGAGTGTGTACCGGCTGGTCGCCTGACCTGGTGTGACAAGGACCCCTTTACAAGACACTTAGGGTCGCTTAACATGTGCTCCATGTTCGTGTGCGCGTGCAAGCGGGTGAGCGACCGCACGGTCGAAGCCGCCGTCGCGTCTGGCGCGGACACGGTCGACGAGGTCGGGCGCCGTTGCGGCGCCGGCATCCGCTGCGGGGGTTGCCATCCCTACATCGCGGGGGTGCTCGAGGTGCGGTCAGCCGCACCCGAGGCCATGGTCGCGGCCTGACCGATAGGGTCGGCCGCCATGACCGGCGATGACGAAATCATCGAGCTGCTGAACGACGTCCTCACCGCCGAGCTCACGGCGATCAACCAGTACTTCGTCGACGCGAAGATGTGCGCGAACTGGGGATACGACCGGCTCGCGTCCCACTTCCACGACGAGTCGATCGACGAGATGAAAGATGCCGACGCGCTGATCGAGCGCATCCTGTATCTCGAAGGGCTTCCGAACTTGCAGCGTCTCGGCGTCGTCCGGGTGGGCGAGACCGTTCCCGAGCAGCTGTCGCTGGCGCTCGACCTCGAGCGTGAGGCCATCGAACGGTTGAACAACGGCATCGCGCTGTGCCTCGCGAAGGAGGAGGCCGGGAGCCGCGAGCTCCTCGAGCACATCCTCAAAGGCGAAGAGGATCACGCCGACTGGCTCGAGACCCAGCTCGAGCTCATCCGCCAGATCGGCGACGCGCACTACCTCGCGCAGCAGGTCCACGACTGATGGGGCGCCGCAGACGAGCCACGATGTGAGTTCGAGCGGCGCACTGCGCTGCTCGGGTGCGCGAAGTGCCGATTGTCGAGCGAAGCGAGAGGCGACGGCGGAAGCGAAGCGGACGACGGCGCCGAGGATGACGTCGCGGCTGATGGGGCGGCGCAGTGCGCCGCCCGGGTGCGCGCAGCACCGATTGTCGAGCAAGGCGAGCAGGAGCCGGCCGAAGCGGAGCGGCGGACGGCGACAAGGATGAAATGGGATCCGCCTGGCCCGGGCGTGTGGTGGCTGACCCGAGAGCATTTCCCCGTGCCGGTGTCCGGCCTGTTCGCGGTGCTGTTCCCGCCGATGACGATCGGGTGGCGCCGCGCTGCTGAGCACTACGGCTGGCCCCTCGCCGACGCCGGCTTCGCGGTGGTCAACGGGTGGCTCTACTACTCCGGAGGCTCCACCGATTGGGAAGCCTCGCTCCAGCTCGAGCCGGTCGCGGCACACACGCTCGACGCCGCTACTTGGCGCGAGGAGGGCCCGCGCTGGCGCGACCTCGAACGTCCACCGGTTCTCACCAAGAACCTCGAGTTGCAGCACGAGGACCTGGCCGCGATGGACGACGGCGCCCTCGCCGACCACATCGCTCGCGCCGTCGTCCACTTCGCCGAGGTCTCGCTGATCCACTTCGAGCACAGCGGCTTCGACATCGCGTCGGGACTGCTGTTCCGGGCGACAGAGGAATGGCACATCGATCCCGCGGATGTCGCGCCGCTTCTCGCCGGTGCGTCGCCGGCAACCGCCGCCGTTGCGGCTCACCTCGACGAGATCGTGCAGCAACTCGACGCGGTTCCCGATTCGCTCGACGACGTGCGGGCTGCAGGTGACGAGGCCGCTCGCGCGCTCGACAGCTTCTTCCAAGAGCACGAGTGGCGAGTGATCGACGGCAACGACCTCGTAGGCCCGACGCTCGGCGAACGTCCGGCGCTCGTTCTCGCGACGATCCGCGCACGAATGCGCGGTGGGTCGCCGGCGGTGGAGACGGACCCGAGCTCGGTGCGCGATCGCGTGCCAACGAGCGAGCGGGCGCGGTTCGACGAGCTGCTCGCCGACGCGCGGGCGTTGTACGCGCTTCGTGACGACGACAACGCGCTGTGCTTCGTGTGGCCGCTCGGACTGATCCGTCGCGGAGTCCTGGAGGCCGGTCGCCGTCTTTCGGCGCGAGGAGCACTCCAGGACCCGGACGACCTCTTCGACGCGACGCCGGGGGAGATCGACGCGCTGGTGCGCGGCGAGCCGGGGCCCAGCGCCGACGAGCTCGCGGAGCGGCGCCAACATCGTCTTGCTGCTCGAGACGCCGATCCGCCCGTCCAGCTCGGGACGGACGAACCGGCGCCCTCCGGTGAGCTCCCGCCGCACATGGCCGACCTCGAGGCGATCCGCCAGACGTACTTCGCTGCTTCCGGATCACGGTCGAGCGGCTCGATGCACGGGCTCGGGATCGGGGAGCGCGCGGAGCGCGGCCCTGCTCGTGTCCTCGACGGGGACGACGCCCTCGATCGCATCGAGCCCGGCGATGTGCTCATCGCCGTCACGACCACGTGCAACCTCAACTCGGTCTTCCCGCTCCTCGTCGCCGTCGCGACCGAGGAGGGAGGTCTGTTCAGCCACACCGCGCTGCTGGCACGTGAGCTCGGCATCCCCGCGGTGGTCGGCGCGCCCGGGTTGCTGGGCGCGATCAGCGACGGCGACGTGGTCGAGGTCGACCCGACCGCGGGAGTCGTGCGCGTGATCGAGCGCGCCTAGGGCGGTACCGTCGGCGCATGCCGGTCGTTGCCACCAAGGCCAAGCAGTACGCCCGCATCGAGGTCGCGCCGCTCACCGGTGCTCTCGGGGCCGAGGTGTCAGGAGTGCAGCTCCGAGACATCGATGACGAGACGATGACCGAGCTGCACGACGCCTTCCTCGAGCACCATGTGCTCTTCTTCCGTGACCAGCAGCTCACCCGCACCGAGCACGTCGCGTATGGCCGCCGGTGGGGGTCGCTCGAGCAGCATCCGTTCGTCACGAACGAGGCCGAGCATCCTGAGATCGTCGTGCTCGACTCGACTCCCGAGAGGTTCTACGCGGCGGAGGCCTGGCACTCCGACGTCACCTGGCGTGCCTGCCCCTCACTCGGGTCGGTCCTGCGGGGGGTCGTCATCCCGCCCGTCGGTGGCGACACGTGCTGGGCGAACATGGAGCTCGCCTACGAGCAGCTGCCCGATGGTGTGAAGGATCAGATCGACGGCAAGCTCGCGCTGCACTCGTTCGTCAAGGTGTTCGGGAGGCGTCTGAGCGAGGAAGAGCGCGAGCAGAAGCGGCTCGAGTTCCCCGACCAGCTGCACCCGGTCGTGCGGACGCATCCCGAGACTGGACGCAAGTCGCTGTACGTGAACCAGCCGTTCACGATGCACATCGAAGACATGGAGCCCGACGAGTCCGAGCGCGTGCTCGAGGTGCTGTACCGGCAGCCGTCAGTGCCGCAGTACCAGTGCCGGTTCCGCTGGCAGCCCGGCAGCGTCGCCCAGTGGGACAACCGGTGCACGCAGCACTACGCCGTGCCCGACTTCGCGGGCCAGCACCGTTGCATGGAGCGCGTCACGATCGAAGGCGACCGCCCCCGCTGACCGCGGCTGGTTGTCGGTTCATTCGGGGTCGTTCTCGTGGCCGGGTCGCCGCATCATGAGCCCCCGGTATGCGTCCATTGGCGTGGCTTCGCCGTCGACGACCTTCTGGATCGCGGCGGCGATCGGCATCTCGATGCCGTAGCGAGCGGCGAGCTCCATCGCGACGCTCGCGGTCCTCACGCCCTCGGCGACCATGTTCATGCTCGCGAGGATCTCGTCGAGCGGACGGCCCTTGCCGAGCTCCTCGCCGACGGTGCGGTTTCGTGAGAGCGGGCTGACACATGTGGCGACGAGGTCGCCCAAGCCCGCGAGGCCCGCGAACGTCGCGGGCTCGCCACCCATCGCGACTCCGAGACGCGTGATCTCGGCGAGGCCCCGCGCGATGACCGTCGCGCGCGTGTTGTCGCCCACGCCGAGGCCTTGCGCCATGCCGGTCGCGAGCGCGACGACGTTCTTCAGCGCGCCACCGACCTCCGCGCCGATCACGTCGTGGTTCGTGTACAGCCGGAACACCCCGCGAGCGAGGGCGCTCTGGATCGCGGTTGCGACCGAGATGTCTTCGGTGGCGACCACGCTCGCGGCCGCCTGGCCCGACATGATCTCGCGGGCGAGGTTCGGCCCGCTCAACGCGACCGCAGGACGGCCCGGCAACACCTCGCCGATCACCTGCGTCATCCGCAGCAACGTGCCCGACTCGAACCCCTTGCTGAGGCTGATGATCGGGATCCACGGGTGCACGGAGGGCTTCGCCTGCTCGAGCACGCCGCGGAAGCCGCTCGTGGGGACGCCGACGATCAACAGCTCGGCGTGCGTGACGGCTTCTTCGAGGTCGGCCGTGGCGCGTAGGCGATCGGGAAGGTCGAAGCCGGGCAGGTAGCTCTTGTTGGTGTGCTCGCGATTGATCTCGTCAGCGACGGCAGCGTCGCGGGCCCACAGCACGGTCGGGTTGCGAATTGCGGTCAGCGACGAGACCGTCGTCCCCCACGATCCGGCTCCGAGCACGGTGACCTGCATGCGGCCTTCTCCTTCAGGTCTCGCGCAGGAACTCGACGACACTGGGGAACGCCGTCTTGTCCTGGATGAAGAACATGTGCCCGCCCTCGAACACCTCGAGCTTTGCGTCGGGGATGTGCGCGGCCATCCACTCGCTGTTCTTGACCGGCGCGATGCCGTCGTAGCGACCGCACGCGACCAGCGTCGGGCAGGTGATGCGGGCGAGGCGACTCGAGACGTCGTGCGCTGCGCGCGCCGCCAGCTGGAGCTGTTCGCCGGTCAGCTGCTCGTCCGACTTCGGTGCCTCCGCCGCTGCGGCTCGGGCCCGGATGATCGCGTCGTCGAGGGGATGGTCAGCGAACCACTGTGGCGCGAAGCGGGTGTCGATCAGGCGCAACGACGTCGCGGCGCGCTCCTCGGCTGACAACGCGGCGAGCTCGTGCAACGGGTAGGACGAGCCCCCGACGCCACCCGCTGACGTGCAGAGCAGCGCGAGCCGTTCGACGCGGTCGGGTGCGGTGACCGCGAGCTCCTGCGCGACCATGCCGCCGAAGCTGATGCCGACGACTCGACTCGTCGCCCAGCCGGCGTGGTCGAGCAGCGCGAGGCCGTCGGCGGCGAGGTCGGCCATCGTGTACGGCGCGTCGATCGGCCCACTGCGTCCGAGGCCGCGAGCATCGAACGCCAGCACCCGGAGGTGGGAACGCAGCCGCTCGAGGATCGGCGCCGCGGTGACGAGCGTGGCCCCGGAGCCGTTGAGAAAGAGGACCTGTGGCCCGTCGCCCGCTTCTTCGAAGTAGACGTCGACGTCGTTGACGTGAGCCGTCGGCACCACCGCACTGTATGCGGGGGGTGACATCGACGCGGGGGTGACATCATCGGGCGATGGCCGACGCGATGCCGATCGGGAGGATCTTCACGACCCTCGCCGAGCAACAGCCCGATCGTCCTTCGATCACGTGCGGAGGGGTGACCACGAGCCGGCTCGAGCTCGAGCGCCGTGCGAACCGCCTTGCCCGCGCCTATGCCGAGCTCGGCGTGAAGCAAGGCGACTTCGTGACGATCGGACTGCCCAACTCGATCGAGTTCTACGAGGCGACCGTCGCGACGTGGAAGCTCGGGGCGGTGCCCCAGCCCGTGTCGTCGAAGCTGCCGGCGCGCGAGAGGCAGGCGATCGTCGATCTCGCGGGCCCTGCGATCGTCGTCGGCGCGGACGCGGCCGATCATCCGGCGCATGTGTGCATCCCGGCCGGGTTCGAGCCCGACGCGGGGTTGGACGATGGGCCGTTGCCTGACGCGGTCGCACCGGCCTGGAAGGCACCCACGTCGGGAGGCAGCACGGGCCGGCCGAAGCTGATCGTCGCGGGCCAGGAGGGCAAGCTCGATCCGGACCTGCTCTCGCTCGTGTTCCGGATGAACCGCGATGACACCCACCTCGTTCCGGGACCGCTGTACCACAACGCCCCGTTCAGCCTCTCGACCGTCGGGCTGTTCATGGGCCACCACCTCGTCGTGCTTCAGAAGTTCGACGCCGAGGCCGCGCTCATGGCGATCGACGAGCACCGCGTGCAGTGGATGAACCTGGTGCCGACGATGATGCTGCGCATGCACCGTGCGGTGCAGGCCAAGCCGGATCGCTACGACCTCTCGTCGCTCCGGGTCGTGTGGCACATGGCCGCGCCCTGCCCCGAGTGGCTGAAGGAAGCGTGGATCGAGCTCGTGGGCCCGGACACGCTGATGGAGCTCTACGGCGGCACCGAAGGGCAGGCGGCCACGATCATCACCGGCACCGAGTGGCTCACGCATCGGGGGTCGGTCGGCAAGCCTCTCACCGGTCAGATGAAGGTCCTCGACGCCGAAGGCAACCCCGCGCCGTCGGGCGAGGTCGGTGAGATCTACATGCGGCCCTTCGACGGCATGTCCCCCACGTACCACTACATCGGCGCAGAGCCCCGCGAGCTCGACGGATGGGAGTCGCTCGGCGATCTCGGTTGGATGGACGAGGAGGGATACGTCTACCTGAGCGACCGGCGCACCGACCTGATCCTCGCCGGCGGGGCCAACGTGTATCCCGCCGAAGTCGAGGCCGCGATCGACGAGCACCCGCACGTCCTGTCGTCGCTCGTCGTGGGCATCCCTGACGACGATCTCGGCCAGCGAGTGCACGCGATCGTCCAACCCGACGGCGAGGTAACGGTTGACGATCTCCTCGCCCACCTGCAGGAACGGCTCGTGCGCTACAAGATCCCGCGGTCCTTCGAGTTCGTGGACGAGCCACTGCGAGACGATGCCGGGAAGGCGCGCCGCACCGCCGTGCGCGACGCCGCGATCCAAAGGCTCGGCGGTGGCTGAGTTCGAGACCGTCGACGTGTTCGCGGCGGGGGAGAGGGGCGCGCTCACGCTCAACCGGCCCGAGAAGCTGAACCCGCTCTCGTCTCAGACGTTGCGCGAGATCGCGGAGGCGGCGCGATGGTTCGACCGGCATCCCCTGGTGAAGGTCGTCGTCGTCTCCGGGCAAGGTCGCTCGTTCTCCGCCGGAGCCGACCTCGGCGCGTTCGACGGGAATGCATCGGGCGCGGAGGGGTCGGCGCGCGACAACGCAGATCTCGGGAGACTGATGGCCGACGCCGTCGAGGCGATGAGCGCGATCACGATCGCACGCGTCCACGGTCACTGCATCGGCGGGGGTCTGGTGCTCGCCGCCGCCTGCGATCTGCGCGTCGCGGCGAACGACGCGTACTTCTCCATCCCCGAGGTCGACCTCGGGATCCCGCTCGCGTGGGGCGGCATCCCGCGGCTCGTGCGCGAGATCGGGCCGGCACTCACCAAGGAGCTGGTGATGACGTGCCGGCCGTTCACGTCAACCGAGGCCCACGCCGCAGGCTTCCTGAACCGCGTAGTCGCGCCCGGTGACCTCGATCAGGAGGTGGAGAACCTCGTCGCGCAGCTGCTGACGAAGTCGGCGTTGACACTCCGCTCGACGAAGCGGCATGTCGACGCGGTGACGCGCCAGATGGTCGGCCTCGATCGCAGCTGGGCCGATGCCGACAGCCTCGTCACCGCGCTCCGCGATCCCGAGTCGCGAACGAGCGCGAAGGCCTATCTCGACAGAGTGAGGAAGAAGTGACGACGCCGATCGACGATGTGCTCGAGGATCTCGTTGCGGAGTACGACCGCCTCGAGTCGATCCTTGCGTCGCTCTCCGACGCCCAGTGGCGGTCCGAGTCCGCCGCACCCGGCTGGACGGTCACAGACGTGATGATCCACCTCGCTCAGACCGAGGAGGGCGTCGTGGCCACGACGTCGAGACCCAACGAGCCGAATCGCCTGACCCGTGACGGCGGGACGCTCGACGAGTGGGTCGACCGTCAGGTCGCCGCCGAGCGCGACGAACCCGACGTGGTGTTCGCGCGCTGGAAGGCAGCGCGGCGCGCGTCGGTCGACGCGTTGCGCGCCGCCGATCCTGATGCGAGGTACGCGTGGGCCCACACACCGCTCAAGCCCCGCACGCTCGCGACGACGCGACTCGCGGAGCACTGGGCGCACGCGATCGACGTCACGCTGCCGTTCGCCATCCCGCTGCCCGACACCGACAGGCTCCGTCACATCGCGTGGCTGGGCCACAGCACGCTGCCGTACGGCTTCGCGTTCAACGGCCAGGACGCGCACGATGTCTACGCGGAGCTGACCGCCCCCGATGGGGTCGAGGTCTGGCGCTTCGGGCCACCCGACGCCGACTCCACGATCACCGGCGCGGCCGGCGCGTTCTGCCGCGTCGGCGCTCAGCGGCTCACGCCGGAGGAGTCGGGGCTGGTCACGACCGGTCCCCATGGGGCGGGGGCCCTCAGAGTCTTGAGGAACTACGCGGGCTGACAAATGGGGAGTCGCTCCCGATGGCTTCGGGGGCGAGAAGGCGCACTCTCATCACTGTCGCCGGCCAAACCTCGACTACCCGGTCCGGCGCCGTGAGGAGGGACATCATGAGTGCAGCAGTCATGACCATCCAGCGCCGGACCTGGAACGGGGCCCGCGCGATGCTCGCCGCCCTCGCCGTTGCGGTTGCGGTGCTGATCTCGCTGTTGGTCATCACGAACAACGACAGTGGCGCGTCGTCGTCACCCACGCGAGGCGGGATTCCCGTGGCCCAGCCGCACGTGTCGCAAAACGCAGCCGACATCGCGTGTGGCACCGGTCACCCCTGTTGAACAGCAGGCAGGCGGGGTTGGTTGTGGCCGGCCCCGCCTACGCTTCTCGCATGCCGCTCCTCGAGCGCGAGGCTGAGCTGGCTGTGCTCGACGAGTGCGTCGCGTCGGCGGCCGCAGGCGAGGGACGACTCGTCGTGATCTCGGGCGAGGCCGGAGTCGGCAAGACAGCCCTCGTGCAGGAGCTCTGCACTCGGCGGCGATTGGTGGCAAGAGAGCTCTGGGGCCAATGCGACCCCTTGCAGACACCGCGCGCGCTCGGGCCGGTGCTCGACATCGCCCGTGCGGCCGGTGGAAGCCTCGCCAAGCTCGCGGACAGCGACGACCGCCATCACCTCTTCACCGAGTTCCTCGCTGCGTGTGCGGACGACGGTCCGCCGACGCTCGCCGTCCTCGACGACATGCAGTGGGCCGATGCCGCGACCCTCGACTTCCTCGCGTTCGCAGGACGGCGGGTCGACCGAACCCGATGCGTCCTGATCGTGACGCACCGCGACGACCTTCGGCGCGACCATTCCCTGCGCGCGGTCTTGGGCGAACTCGCCACGGTGAGCGCGCTGCGGCGGCTTCGGCTCGATCCGTTGAGCGCCAGCGCAGTCGCGACGCTCGCGGCGTCGACGCCGTGGGATCCGGCGGAGGTCCATCGGCTGAGCGGCGGCGTTCCGTTCGTCGTGACCGAGCTGCTTGCAGCAGCCCCGGGGGACCTGACGTCAGTGCACGACACGGTGCTCGCGCGCGCCGCGCAGCTGAGCCCGGAGGCCCGCGAGCTCCTCGACGCCGTCGCTCTCTTGCCTCAGGGTGCTGAGACGACGCTGCTCTCGACCGCGTTCGATGAGGTCGACGCCGCGGTCGACGCCTGCGTCAGTGCGGGTTTGCTCGTCCACGATCGGCAGGCGATCACGTTCCGCCACGAGCTCGCGCGACAGGTCGTCGAGACCGCCGTGGTTCCGACGAGGCGAACGCGTCTGCATCGTCGGATCTTGGCCGGTCTGCTCGAGACCGGTGGTGCTGATGCGGCCGTCTACGCGCATCACGCCGAGCTCGCGGGCGACGCAGGCGCGGTGGTGAGGTTCGCTCCGCTCGCGGCGCGCCGAGCGGCGGCGTTGGGAGCCCATCGTGAGAGCGCGGCCCAATACGAGCGGGCACTGCGGTTCGCAGGTGGCTTACCGGCGGCCGAGCGCGCGTCGCTGCTCGACGCGTACGCGCGCGAGCTCATCGTCGTCGACCGGCCGGCAGACGCGCTCGAGGCGAGCACCGACGCGCTGTCGTGTTGGCGGGAGGCGGGCGATCGGGTCGGCCTCGGCGCGTCGTTGCGCAACCGTGTCGAGGTGTTGCGGCTCGCGAACGAAGGCGAGGCAGCCCTCGCCGCTGGCCGCGCTGCGATCGCGATCCTCGAACCCGAGGGCGAGAGCGTCGAGCTTGCCCGCGCCTACAGCGTCGTCGCGCAGATGCACATGGTGCGCAGCGAGGGTCCGGCGTGCTTCACCGCCGCAAGGCGGGGGCTCGAGATCGCGGAGGTCTTCGGTGACGACGAGGTGCAGATCCACCTGCTCACGACGTATGGCACCCAGCAGCTGTGCGTCGGCGACCTCGCGGGGTTCGCGGCCCTCGAAGATGCCCTTCGGCAGGCCCAGGCGGCTGGCCTCGACGACCCCACCGGCCGAGCGTGGAACAACTTGATCGACCACTTCGTGCGATTTCGAGAGCCCGCGGTGGCACTCGGACACGCGCGGGCGGCGCTCGCGTTCGCATACTCGAAGGACTTGAAGGTGCACACGCAGTGCATCGAAGGGATGTTGGCCGCCTGCCTGCTCGACTGCGGTCGGTATGACGAGGCGATCGAGTCCGCGACGTCCGTGGTCTCGCATCCCGGAACGGCCGCAGTGCACCGCGTCGAGCCCTTGTCGGCGCTCGCCCGCATTCGCGCTCGTCAAGGCGAACCCGGAGCCTGGGAGCTCCTCGACGAAGCGCTCGAGCTCGCGGTTCGCGGCGCGGAGCCACAGCTCATCTGCCCCGTGCGGGCAGTGCGGGCCGAGGCCGCCTGGCTCGCCGGGGACCTGGTGCGGGGCGCGGCCGAGGCGCGGGCCGGCCTCGAAGCACTTCCGGAGCCGGGCAGCGCGTGGGGGCGGGGCGAGCTGGCACTGACGCTTTGGCGATGCGACGGCACCGTGTGGCCCAGCGACTGGATCGCCGAGCCCTACAGGCTCCATCTCTCCGGTGAGCCCTCGATCGCGGCCGACGTCTGGCAGGAACGCGGCTGTCCGTACGACGAAGCCGACGCGTTGGCCGACACCGACGACGAGGAGGACCTGCGGCGAGCGTTCTCGATCCTGGATCTGCTCGATGCACGGCCTCGCCTCGCCATGGTCACGCAGCGGCTGAGGGATCTGGGAGTGCGCACGCTGCCGCGGCCGACCCGTACGTCGACCAAGACGAACCCGATGGGCCTGACACCGCGCGAGGTCGAGGTCGCAGCGTGTCTCGCCGAGCACCTCACGAACGACGAGATCGCGGCGCGCCTGTTCATCTCGCCGAAGACCGTCGACCACCACGTGTCGGCGGTGCTCTCGAAGCTCGGCGTGAGCACTCGTCGTGAAGCCGCACGAAAGGTCGACGAGCTCGGGCTCAGTGAGACAGCGTCATGACATCGGTGTCGAACCAGCTGCTCGAGCGGCAGGCAGAGCTCACCCTGCTCGACGATTGCTTCGCTTCAGCGGCCGTCGGCGAAGGCCGCCTGGTCGTGATCTCGGGCGAGGCGGGCGTGGGCAAGACCGCCTTGGCCCGCGAGCTCTGCGCAAGTCACCGAGGTGCCGCCCAGGTTCTCTGGGCGCAGTGCGACCCCCTTCACACACCGCGCGCACTCGGTCCGGTGCTCGACCTCGCCGGCGCTGCGGGCGGAGACCTTGCGAACCTCGCCGACACCGACGACCGGCATCGCCTGTTCGCCGAGTTCATTGCGTCGTGGACCAACGCCAGCTCCGCGGTGATCGCAGTCATCGACGACTTGCAATGGGCGGACGCCGCGACGCTCGACTTCGTCACGTTCGTAGGTCGCCGTCTCGACCTCACCCGTTGCGTGCTGGTCGTGACGCACCGAGACGAGATCGCTCGCGACCATCCTTTGCGTGGCGTGCTCGGCGACCTCGCGACGGCGCAGGCGCTTCGGCGGCTCCGACTCGCTCCGCTCAGCGAGGGCGCGGTCGCCCAGCTCGCGGCGGAGACGCACTGGGATGCGGGGGAGCTCCACCGTCTCAGCGCGGGCGTGCCGTTCGTCGTCAACGAGCTCCTCACCGCTGAGCCGGGCGCGCTCACGTCGGTGCACGAGTCGGTGCTCGCACGAACAGGTCGACTCGACGCCGAGGCGCGCGAGGTGCTCGACGCGGCTTCACTCCTCTCAGATGGTGCGCCCGTCTCGGTCCTGCACCACGCGCTGTCCGAGAGCGAGCAGGGAATCGAGGCGTGCGTCGAGGCGGGCCTCCTCGTCCACGACGGCCACACCTTGAGCTTCCGTCACGAGCTCGCTCGGCAGGTCGTCGACACCGCGATCACGCCCACTCGGCGAGCGCGTCTGCATCACGCGATCCTCGGCGGGCTCCTCGCTGAGGGAGGCGTCGACGCCGCGGTGTGCGCCCACCATGCCGAGCTCGCCGGCGATCCGGCCGCTGTGCTGGAGTACGCGCCTCGTGCGGCCCGGCGCGCAGCGGTCCTGGGCGCGCATCGCGAGGCGGTCGCCCAGTATGAGCGGGCGTTGCGATTCGCTGGAGGCATCGCACCGGCGGAGCGGGCTGTGTTGCTCGACGAGTACACGGCCGAGCTCCTCGTGGTGAATCGCAGCGCCGACGCGCTCGAGGCGAGCACTGACGCAGTCGCCTCCTGGCGCGCGGCGGGCGACCGGCAGAAGCTGGCGCTTGCCCTCTGTCGCCGCGCGCGCGTGCTCGACAGGGTGCCCGATCCCGAGGCCGCCCTCGCCGCGGTGAGATCAGCCTTCACACTGCTGGAAGGCTCCGGCGACACGCCTGCGTTGGCTCGTGCGCACGCGACTGTGGTCTGGCTCTTCCAGAGGCGAGAAGAACGGCAGCAGTGCGTCGACGCCGCGCGCGTGGGCTTCCCGGTGGCCGAGCGTGCAGGGGACGAGGAGGCCACGCTCGAGATCATGATGAGCCTCGGCGCGACCGAGCTCTGCCTCGAGGACATGGGCGGCTGGACCCGGCTCGACGACGCGTTGCGGCGCGCTCGCGCCGCGGGCCTTGGCGAAGCCGCCAGCATGGCGCTGAATCGCATGGTTGCCTACCGCTCGGGCAGCAAAGATCCGCTTGCTGCGCTTCCTCTCGCGCAAGATGCACTCGACGTCGCGATCAACCTCGGTCTCGAGTCGTCGGAGCGGTTCTTGCGCTTGGTCGCTGCGGACTCCCTCATCGATGCCGGCCGTCTCGACGAAGCGGTCGAGGCAGCGAAGTCGCTCGAGGCGCAGACCGATCCTTCCGACCCGTTCCTCTTGCAACCACTCGGCGTGCTCGCTCGCGTGGCGACGAGGCGGGGAGAGCCGGCGGCGCGCGCGATGCTCGACGACCTCGCCGCGAGGGCCAGGCGCTTCGACGACCGGTGGCTCTACACCTACGTGAGCCTGCCGCTCGCCGAGGGCGGCTTCCTGCTGGGCGATCTCGAGCTCGGGGCGACGTGGGCCCGTCTGGGCCTGGACCACATGGGCGACGAAGGCGACATCTACTGGCGCGGAGAGCTCGCGGTGCAGCTGTGGCGATGTGCAGGTACGCGCTACGAGCACGAGTGGATCGGCGACGCCTATCGCTGGCACCTCGATGGCGAGCTCTCCAAAGCAGCCGCGTACTGGGCAGATCGCCGCTGCCCCTACGAGGAGGCCGACGTCCTCGGCGACAGCAACCAGGAAGCGGACCTGCGTCGAGCGTTCGAGCTGCTCGACGGCCTGGGTGCTCGCCCCCGTCAGATGATGGTCTTGCACAGGCTCCGTGACCTCGGGGTGAAGAACCTTCCGCGTTCGACGAGGGGATCTACGAAGGCGAACCCGATGGGCCTGACGAGACGTGAGGTCGAGGTCGCTCAGTGCCTCGCCCAGCACCTCACGAACGACGAGATCGCGGCCCGCCTCTACATCTCACCGAAGACCGTCGACCACCACGTCTCGTCAGTGCTTTCGAAGCTCGGCGTGAGCAGCAGGCGTGAAGCCGCAAGGCGGGTCGGCGAGCTGCAGCTCGTCTAGATGCTTCTTCGTTGACGAGCGAAAGCGATTGTGTCTAACTTCGTGTGGCCATGGAGTACGTCCGCCGCCTCGATCGCTCGGTGCTGAGCATCGACGACTTCGACGCAGTCAACCTCGTCGACAACGAGACCGCGTGGGTCGTGGGCGTCGGCGTGCCGCCAGGGTGGGTGCGACCCTTCCCGCACGTGCACGAGAGCGACCAGCTGTATTGGATCATCGAGGGGGAGCTCACGATCGTGCTCGACGGCGTCGAGCACGTCGCCGGCCCGAGCTCGCTCGTCTACATCCCCGCCGGTGTCGTCCACAAGAACCGCAACGACGGCACGGTCCCCGAGCTGCACCTCGATCTCCTCGTGCCTGCCCCGAACCGGTTCAAGCCGGGCAGCACACCGGCGTCAGATGACGACCGTGGACCGGGCACGGGCTGGGTACGAGCCCTCGGCGAAGTCGCGTACGAGTCGAGCCACGTGCCCGGCTTCGAGCTCGCTCGGCTGGCGTCGCTCGACAGCGGCTGTTCGAGCATCGTCGTGAACGCGGCGCGCGTCTTGCCTGAGTCGACGGGTACCTCGTGGCACATCCACCCGTTCGACCAGATGTACTGGGTGCTCGAGGGGACGCTGCACGTCGAGATCGCCGACCAGGTGCACGACGTCGAGCCCGACCACCTCGTCGTGATCCCTGCCGGAGTGCCCCACCGCAACAGAAGCTCCGGTCCGGGCGTCGAGCGCCACCTCGCGTTCCTCGTGCCTGCACCGACTGAGGGGTCGGGTGAGCACCCGCGCGACCGTTAACGAGGCACGTGCTGTCCGCCCACGTGGGCGAAGCGCTCGTGGTGCTCCTTGAGGAGATCGCGCCCGTAGTCACCGCCGTTCGGCGTGCGCACAAGCATGTGGATGTGATGGCGAGACGGATCGATGTTGTCGAACACCACGCCGTCATGATGATCGAACTCGATCAGCGTCACCGGGCTGTGCACGCGGTAGTAGAAGGGGTCGCTCTCGCCGAAGCCGCCGTACCACGAGAACCACGTGTCGTCGAGATGTGCCTCGATCTCGGCCAGTGACACCGCTGCGTGCGCGTCGGCGATCCAGCCCTTGTATGACTGGGCTACGTTGACCAGCAGCCGGCGTTGCGCGTCCGACAGCTCGGTGGCGGGGACGCCCTGGTACGGAATGACCCTGTTGTCCTGGCCCATGCCTCCTACCTGCCTCCCGTCGAACGGGTTTTGCAGGTCGGGGTCGGGCATGTCCGCCTTCGTGATCGACGGGTAGATCTGTGCTTTGGCACGCTGCGCGTCGTCCAGCGAACGCATGAGCAGCAGGCCGACGTCCTCCTCGAGATCGAACCACGACCGGTCGCCGATCGACCTTGGCTCCGAGCCCATGAAGGTCGGCGTGGTTGCGATGCGCCCATCGAAGACGACGGTGCTGATGACGAGATGATGCCCGTCGATCTGCCAGCCCCAGGGCTCATCACCGCCCGGTGCGCCGAAGATCGAGAAGAAGTAGAGCCATTGCCCGTAGGACTCGTGATCGTCTTTGATCTGCGCGACGACCTCGTTGAGCTCCATGATCCCGGTGGCGTACTCGTAGCCGCGCGCCGACAGGGTCGCCCGCAGGACGCCGAGCGCGAGGTCGCGCACCGCGGGTGTCACGTCGTCGAGCAACACGCCGTGGCGCCAGAACGCCACGTGCACGTTGGTCCACGTTCGCCAGTCCGGCGAGTCGATCGGCAAGCACGCCTGTGTGCGCTGCTCCGGCGACAACGCCTGCAAGAACGCGAGTGCTGCGTCGACGATCGGTGCAGTCGGCACCTTCGGCCCATCGTCGAGCGAGCGCATCCCGGTGCGCACGACGCCATCCGTCGTGATGCCGACGAACGGCGCGTGCTGGCCCTCGATCCGCGGAGTGATCAGTGAGGCGGATTCACCCTCGACGGGATGGTTGACCCTCCCCGAAGCGGGTGGCAGCCCGCGGAACCCGAGCGAACGCCACCCGTCGTGGTCGTGTGCCATCGTCGTTCCCCCTTCGTGGCCGGCTCTTCGCGGACGGTAACACCTTTCGTTGACGGGCGACATCCGGAGTGTCTAACGTAGGCGAGATGGACCTCGGCATCGCCGGGCGGCGGGGCATCGTCTGCGCGTCGAGCCAAGGGCTCGGTCGTGCGTGCGCCGAAGCCCTCGCTGAGGAAGGCGTCCACCTCGTCGTTAACGGCCGCGACGTCGAGAAGCTCGAGAAGACAGCCGCCGACCTGCGGAACCTGCCCGGCATCGACCGCGAGGTCGTGGCTGTCGCCGCCGACATCACCACCGACGCAGGCCGGGCGGCGCTTCTGGCGGCCTGCCCCGCCCCCGACATCCTCGTGCTCAACAACCGCGGGCCGAAGCCGGGCATCCTCACCGACCAGACGACCGAGAACTTCGAGGAAGCCCTGACGCTCCACTTCCGCACGCCCCTCGCGCTGCTCATGGACGTGTTGCCCGGCATGAAGGAACGAGGTTGGGGCCGGATCGTCTGCATCACGTCGGCAATGGTCACCGCGCCCGAGGAGGTGCAGATCGCGAGCGCGAGTGCGCGCGCGGCGCAGACGGCGTTGATGAAGGCGGCGTCGTTCGACGCCGCGGCACACGGAGTCACGATCAACTTCCTGCAGCCGCGCGGCATCGAGTCGCAGCGCCAGCACGACGTCGTGCAACACGAGGCCGAGAAGCGGGGAGTGTCGTTCGAGGAAGCCTGGGCACGGCAGGTGTCGTCGGTCGCGGCGAAGCGGTTCGGCAAGCCGACCGAGTTCGGCAAGACCTGCGCGTTCGTGTGCAGCGAGCACGCCGGCTACATGTCCGGCACCAACCTCCACCTCGAGGGTGGCACGTACACGGGCATCGTGTGACATGACGACCGTTCAGCTACGCCGGTACACCATCGAGTCGGGGCGCATGGACGACTTCATCACGTGGTTTCGCTCCCTCATCGAACCTCGTGCCAAGTACGGGTTCCGCGTCGTTTTCGCCTATGCAGACGACGACCACAGCGAGTTCGTCTGGGCAGTTGCGCACGACGGCGACTTCGACGCCGCCGAAGCCGAGTACATGGCATCGCCCGAGCGCGCCGAGGCGTTCGCTGCGAATCCGAACGTCGTGACGGGAGACGTGGTCGCGAAGGTTCGGTCGATCGAGGTCTGACTCGCTAGAGGCCGTTTGCAGCCGCGATCTCGGTCAGTGCCGGCTGCACGTGCTCCTGGAACAGGCGCATCGAATGGTGCACGACGTCGTTGCGCATGCCTGCGTGGCGGAACCCGCACGCGAACTCGGTGAGGCGGCCGAGCTGTCCGGAGGCGAAGGGCGCGAGCGCCTTGATCACGTCGTCGGGAGTGCCGACTGCCGCCGACCAGAACCCGGCGTTGCCGCCGCGGATCATGTCCTGTGTGATCGGGTCGTTGCCCTGAGACTGGCCGTCGAGGCCGAGCCGGAGGTTGTAGAAGTTCACGAAGTACTCGATGCCCGCGCCTGCCTCGTCCCACGCCTTGTCGGTCGAGTCGGAGACGTGGATGACCTGCATCGACGCGATCTTGTAGTCGGCCGGGTTCCGACCCGCGGCGGTGAGCGCGGCGTCGTAGCCGAAGTTGCCGGGCCCGATGAAGTGGAAGCCCCGCTCTGCCGAGCGCGCCGCGTTCTTCGGGCCCATCGAGCTCGACCAGACCGGCACGGGGTCTTGGACCGGCTTCGTCGTGAACGTCATGTTCGGGATGTCGTAGTACTTGCCCTTGTGCGAGAACTCGTCTTTCGAGGCGAACGCCTCGAGGATCCAGTCGATCGACTCGTACATGCGCCCGTTCATCGACTTCGGGTCGATCCCGAACGCGCGGAACTCCTCGAACTGCGAGCCCGGACCGATCCCGAAGTCGAATCGACCGCCCGAGAGGATGTCGCAGATCGCGACGTCCTCGGCCATGCGGATCGGATCGTGAAACGGCAACAGCGCGACCGCCGTGCCGACGCGCAGCCGCTCGGTGCGAGCGGCGACCGCGGTGCACACCTGGATCGGAGACCCCGTCCACTGGCACTCGCGGAAGTGGTGCTCGCCGTACCACGAGCGGACGAAGCCCATCTCCTCGGCGAGCACTGCGTCGCGTGATGTAGTCCGAGTACACGTCCTTCTCGGCGTACGGAGACTGAGGATGGTTGCGGACCGCGTTCAGCAGCGAGAACTCCATCGGATCCCCCTTGGTGGTCAGCAACACCCTACACATGTGTTGACGCCCGGCACGAGAGATCGCTAGTTTGCGGGCGCAGGTGCGGTCGCTACGGTTTGCCCATCGCGACCGCGGGGGAGGAAGACGCCGTGACCGACGTCGCCGAGACGTCCAGCGCCATCGCCGCGGAGCCGGAGACGCCGCGGCCGTCGCCCGGTGTGCTGTCGGGCCCCCGCCTCGAGCAGTTCGAGGCCGAGATCACCAAGCTCAAGGTGAAGGGCGGCCGCGCGGACCGCGAGCGTGTGGTGGTGATTCTCGCCGTGCTCGTGACTGTCGCCGGCTTTGTTGTCACTGCAATCGGGATCACCGGCGTTCGCAACGCGAGTGACCAGCTGGAGCAGGGCGACTCGATGAGCGTGACGATCCTCGGAGTCGGCATCGCCATCGTCGGAGTAGTCGTGTGGGCCCGTTGCTCCTTGTCGCGCTATCTCCGCTACTGGCTGGTGCGGGATCTCTACGAGCAGCGCGCGTCGACGGATCGGATCGTCGACGCGATCGAGCGCCAGTCCTCGAAATGAACCATCGCGACGCGGCGATCCCGCTCGGCGCTGCGTGGTCGTCACCGTTCGTCCGGTGGCAGGGCTCGCTCGCGGACATCAACAGCATCGATCTCGCCGCCCAGGTCGCCCGTGATGCCCTCGAGCGCGCCCATGTCGATCCCGCTCGCCTCGACTCGCTCGTGCTCGGCATCACCGTTCCGCAGAAGGAGGCGTTCTTCGGAGGGCCGACGCTCGCCGCGAAGATCGGAGCGCCCGACATCACCGGCCCGATGATCGCCCAGGCGTGCGCCACGTCAGCCAAGTGCGTGCAGGCGGCTGCCGCGTCGGCCGACTCCGGCGAGGTGGTCGCGGTCATCACGACCGACCGCACGAGCAACGGGCCGCTGCTCACGTATCCGTCAAGCTCGGGTCCGGGTGGCTCGCCCACGATCGAGCACTGGATCCTCGACAACTTCAAGAAGGACCCGTGGGCCGGCCAAGCGATGGTCGACACGGCTGAGGCGGTCGCGGCCGAGGCCGGCATCGAGCGCGGAGAGCTCGACGAGCTGACGCTCCTCCGTTACGAGCAGTACGAGGCCGCGCTCGCCGACGATCGCGCGTTCCAACGTGGCTGGATGGTGCCGGTCACGGTCGCGCGTCGCGGCCGTGATCCCCTCGTCGTCGACGCGGACGAGGGGATCTACGCGACGACCCCGGAGGGCTTGGCGAAGCTGGCGCCCCAAGCACCGAACGGGGTCGTCACCTTCGGCACCCAGACGCATCCCGCGGACGGCACCGCCGGCATGGTCGTCGCCCCGACCGCCGTGGCGCGGGAGCTGAGCGGCGGCCGAGGGGTCGCGCAGATCCTCGGCACAGGCTTCTCCCGGGTCGAGAAGGCGCGCATGCCCAAGGCGCCGGTGCCCGCCGCGCTCTCGGCGCTCGCCGACGCCGCGGTCACGATCGACCAGGTCGACGCCGTGAAGTCCCACAACCCGTTCGCCGTGAACGACGTGTTCTTCGCCCGCCAGACCGGCTTTCCCGTCGAGCGCACCAACGCGTTCGGTTGCAGCCTGATCTACGGGCACCCGCAGGGCCCGACCGGCGCACGCGCGATCGTCGAGCTCATCGCCGAGCTCGAGGCCCGGGGCGGAGGCATCGGGCTGTTCACCGGCTGCGCCGCGGGCGACACTGGTGGCGCCGTGGTGCTCCGCGTCGACGGCTGATCGTTCGACACAACCCGTGTCGGGCGTCATCACTGCGTGTTATGGTCCGACCGATTACGACCCCGGGGGGTTCACATGACCGAGCAGATGCTGTCCGTCCCGACGCCCGATGGCGACATGGGCGCGTACGTCCGCCGTCCCGATGGCGATGGTCCGTTTCCCGTCGTCGTGTACTTCCACCATGGTCCCGGTCTCGACGAGGGCTCGAAGGAGTCGATGCAGCTGCTCGCCGACGCGGGCTACTACGTCGTGTCACCCGACCGCTACCACCGCGAAGGTCCGTGGCTCTCGTTCGACCCCAAGGTGATGCGTTCGGGCACCCCCGAGGGCGACAAGGTCAGGGAGAAGATGTTCGGCATCCTCATGGGGACGACCGACGACATGGTCGAGAGCGACCTGACGGCGTTGCTCAGCGCGCTCGAGAAGGAGCCGGCGGCGCGCAAGGCGCCGATGGGTGTCATCGGCTTCTGCATCGGCGCGCGCTCGGTGCTGCGCACTGTCGGCAACCACCCCGACGTCTTCACTGCCGGCGTTGCCCTGCATCCGTCGTTCTGCACGACCGGCGACGACGACTCTCCCCACCTGGTGGTCGACACGTACAACGGCCACCTCTACGTGGGCTTCGGCTCCGAAGACAAGATGCAGTCGCCCGACTCGAACAAGCCGTTCATCGACGCGACGAACGACATGAGCGACGGCCGGGGCCTCGCGGAGATTCACGACGGTGCAGATCACGGGTTCGCGGTGCCGGGCGGCGCCTACCACAAGGCTGCAGCCGACCGGTCGTACAACAAGGCGCTCGAGATCTTCGGCAAGGCAGTCGCCTGATGCAGGTCGGCATGGCGCTGGCCATCAAGACGCTTGCCGACGACTTCCAGCCGTTGGGCGAGGTCTACAAGTCGTTCACCGACGAGGCGGTGCTCGCCGAGGACCTCGGCTTCGACTTCATCTCCACCAGCGAGCACCACTTCGAGGACGACGCGTGGTCGCCGTCGCAGCTGCCGATCCTGGCCAACATCGCTGGCCGCACGTCGCGCATCAGACTGCACACGAACGTCTTCTTGCTCCCGTTGCACCATCCGCTGAGAGTCTCGGAGGACGCGGCGACCGTCGACCTGCTCTCGAACGGTCGCCTCGACCTCATCTGCGGCACGGGCTCGGTCGAAGAGGAGTTCGTCGCCCTCGGGATCGACCCGAAGACGAGGTGGGGTCGCTTCTGGGAGGAGATGGAGATCCTCCGCTTGTCGTTCACCCGAGAGCCCTTCACGTTCGAGGGCAAGCACTTCACGATCCCGAAGCCGATCCGCCAGACGACCCACCCCGTGCAGGATCCATTTCCTCTCTGGGTCGGTGGCCTCGGCTCGAAGCTGCAGTACAACTCGGGCAAGCGGGGGTTCCACGCTCAGGGCGGCCCGGTCTTCCGTCCCGAGTACCTCGAAGGCCTGAAGGAAGCCGGCATCGACCCGATCACCCGCAACCTCGCGATGTTCGTCAGCGGCCACATCGCCGCGACGAAGGAGCAGGCGTGGGACGAGTGCAAGGTCGGCTGGTGGAATTGGCAGAACGAGTACCGCAAGCGCACCTGGATCGCAATGCTCGACAGCCCCATGAAGGCGGTGCCGCCGCTCGCGCCGCTCGACCAGCTCGATCAACCGCCCGAGGGGTTCATGGCGCCGTTGCTCGGCACACCTGACGACATCCTCGGCGCCCTCGCGCCGATGCTCGAGGGCGCGCAATGCACCCACTTCTCGTTCGCGTTCCGCGCGAGCGGCGGGGGCATGCGCGATGGGGTCGTGAGGCCTGGCATCGAGCTGTTCGCGAAGGAAGTGCTCCCCGTGCTCAAGACCCTCGGTCGCGAGCCCACCACCTCCCGCGCAAAGGACTGACCGATGAAGCTTGCGACGATCCGTGACGGCGGTTCGACCCGGGCCGCGCGCATCGACGGCGACGAGGCCGTCGACCTCGGTCTGGCCGACGTGCGCACCGTGCTCGAGCGTGATGACTGGCGGGAGTGGGCCGCGTCGGTCGACGGTGCCCGGCGTGGGGTCCACGCGCTCGATTACGCGCCGCTTATCCCTCGTCCGGACAAGGTGTTATGCGTCGGGCTGAACTACCGGTCGCACATCCTCGAGACCGGCAGCGAGGTGCCGACCCATCCGACGCTCTTTTCGAAGTTCAGCTCCGCGCTCGTCGGCGCGAACGATGACGTGATCATGCCCACGGAGTCGTTGAAGGTGGACTGGGAGGCCGAGCTCACGGTCGTCATCGGCAAGCGCGGCCGGCGCATCCCACTCGAGCGAGCAGCCGAGCACATCGCCGGGTACACGATCATGAACGACGTCTCCGTGCGCGACTTCCAGATGCGCACGTCGCAGTGGCTCCAGGGCAAGACGTGGGAGCGATCGACGCCCCTCGGCCCCTGGCTCGTCACGAGCGACGAGTCGCCGGGACCGAGCCGCGAGATCACCTGTGAGGTCGACGGCGAGCAGAAGCAGAAGGCCGACACGGCCGACCTCGTCTTCGACCCCGCAGCACTCGTCGCGTATGCGTCGATCGTCCACACGCTCGAGCCCGGCGACGTGATCGCCACCGGCACGCCCGGAGGCGTGGGCATGGCCTCGGGTCGGTTCCTCGACGACGGCACGGTCATGGTCACCCGCATCGCCGGGCTCGGCGAGTGCCGCAACGTCTGTCGCACAGAGCGGCCGTGAAGTTCGGACTTTTCTACCTCGGCCATCTCCCGAAGCCGCTCGACAACGACGACTGGGACGAACACCAGCAAGTCACGCGCTTCCACGAGATCCTCGACCAGATCGAGCTTGCCGATCGACTGGGCTTCGATTACGTCTGGATCGGTGAGCACCACTTCCTCGGTGAGTACACGCAGGTGTCCGCGCCCGAGGTCATCATGGGCGCGATCAGCCAGCGCACGAAGCAGATCCGCATCGGCAGTGGGATCACGCAGATGGTCACGCGGCACAACCATCCAGCCCGTGTCGCGGAGCGGGCGGCCACGATCGACGTGCTCTCACGTGGTCGCTACGAGCTCGGCACCGGGGCCGGCAACCCGAACGAGCATCCTCCGATCCTCCACGGCCTCGACGGCGAGACGGAGAAGCTCCTCGCGCACAGCCACGAGATGTGGCGGGAGTGCACGCGCGAGTGCCTCCGCATGCTGAGCGAAGATCCGTATCCGGGTTTCGAGGGCGAGTACCTACAGATGCCGGCAGTGACGACCGTGCCGAGGCCGGTGCAACGACCCCATCCGCCGATCTGGCGCTCGACCACGCGCGTCGACCTCTGCCACGAGCTCGGGTCGACGGGCGTGGGCTGTCTCATCCTCGCCCTGTTCGGCCCCGACCTCGTGCAAGCCTGTGTCGAGCAGTACTGGGAAGGGGTGCGGAGCGGCATCACGCCGATCGGCAAGGCCGCGAACCCCGCGGTCGGAGCGTTCTCGACCACGTTGGTCGCACCAAGTGATGCCGAGGCGGAGGCCCGAGCCGCGGACGGAGTCGACTTCTTCTCGTACTCGATCTTTCGGTCCGGTCAGCTCGTCGGGCACGAAGGCAACCACCTCAGCCGAGAGTTGGCGGCCGTCAAGCGCGACCTCGAGCCCGGTGCTCCGGTGCCGGGGTTCCCGAACAATCCCGAGGCGAACTTGATCGGAAGTCCGGACACCGTGAGGGCCAAGCTCCGCGTCATCGAGGACACGAACGTCGACTTCGCGGGCTTCGCGATGCAGAACGGCGACACCCGCCACGAGCACATCATGGAGTCGCTCGAGCTCCTGGCTACCGAGGTGTTGCCTGAGTTCCGCGACCGTGACGAGTTGCACCGGAAGTGGCGGGCCGAGCAGCTTCGCGACGTCGACCTTCCCGTGAACGCAAGCGTCTGAGAGTGCTCCGTCAGCAATACGCCGTGCATCACTAGGGTGGCCCCGATGGTTGTGCCTCAAGTCGCTGATCGCGTCGACTTGCCGCGCATCCAGACCGGTGCCAACCCCCAGCACCTGATCATCACGCTGCTCGGCGACTACTGGTCGGGTCGCAAGGAGCATCTTCCCTCCGCCGCACTCGTCGCCCTGGCGAACGAGTTCGAGATCACCTCGACGAGCGCGCGTGCCGCACTGAGCCGGCTCGCTCGCAGGAACCTGCTCGATTCCTCGCGCGACGGACGGCGCACGTTCTACGGGCTCACGGCGCGGGCCGAGCGGGTGCTCAACGAGGGCTTCGCGCGCATCGTCCAATTCGGCCTCGACGACCGGCCCTGGGACGGGTCATGGTCGGTGGTGATCTTCTCGGTGCCCGAGGATCAACGCGACGTGCGCCACGTGCTGCGCACGCGCCTGCGGTGGCTCGGCTTCGCGCCGCTGTACGACGGTGCGTGGGTCTCGCCGAGGGCCAACGGTGACGACACGAGGGCGCTCCTCGAGGAGCTAGGGGTCGCGAGCGCGACGGTGTTCGTCGGCCACGTCGAGCACGCCATCAATGGCGGCGATCCGCTCAGCGCTTGGGACCTCGACGAGCTGCGCGCGAGCTACGAGGAGTTCGTCGGAGAGTTCCGTCCACTCCTCGATCGCGTCGACGAAGGAGACGTCGGCGCCGCCGAGGCGATGGTCGCTCGCACGCGCGTGATGGACGTGTGGCGGCAGTTCCCGAACCTCGATCCCGAGCTTCCGGAAGACGTGTTGCCGTCAGGATGGCCGCGTCGTGACGCCCAAGCGATCTTCGCTCGGGTCTACGACGCGCTCGGTCCACTCGCCGAGATGCGGTTCCAGCAGATCCTCGCCGAGCACGAGCCCGCGCTCGCCAAGCAGGCGCACCACCTCACGACCAAAGCCACGTCCACGCCGGCCCGCCGCCGCCGACTTGAAGCGGAGCCGCTCTAGCTGGCCGTCAGTACGAGCCGGTCTCGGTCTTGTGGTCTGCGGCGCGAGGGCCGAAGGGTGACGAGTCCAGCCACGTGCCCGCGGCGATCCCGCGCTTCGCTATCTCGGCCCTGATCCGGCGCTTCGCGCGGATCGACCAACCGTTGGCTTGCATGTGCCGCAGTGCGAGACTCGAGGCGTCGCGGTTGTACAGCGCGGCTTCACGGCGGGTGGATGCGAAGCGATCGATCGCCTCGGGCGTGCCCTCGGTGACCGCGCGTGCGGCGACGAGCGCGTCGGGGATGCCGGAGTTGAGCCCCCGAGCTCCGAACGGTGCGAAGAGATGCGCGGCCTCGCCGACCAACGCGATGCGTCCGTGTGCGTCCGTGAATGCCGACGCGACGACTTGGTAGAAGCGGTACGTCGACACCCAGGTGACGCGGTCGGCGTACTTCGGCGGAAGGACACGCGCGATCCACTGCTTCACGCCGTCGGGATCGTTGAACTGCTCGGGATCGTCGTCGGGCCTCAGCTGGAGGTCGGCGCGGATGCCACCCGCGAACGGGACGAGGAGCACGTTCCGGCCCTGCACCGCGGGGTGCTCGTAGTAGAAGACGCGCTCCGGCAGCATCGGTGATGAGTCGTCCTCGGCGACGTCGACGATCACGAACGAGTCCTCGATGCGGGGCCCTTCGAGCTCGATTCCTGCAGATGACCGCACCACGGAGCGCGCACCGTCGGCGCCGATGACGTGCGAGGCGCGCCAGTCAACCCCACGAGCCGTGCGCAAGACCACGCCATCGACCGAAGTAGTCGACGACACGAGCTCCTGCTCCCAAGCGAGCTCGACTCCAGCGCGCTTGCACGCGTCGAGGAGCAGCTGCTCGATCACGACCTGCGACAGGTTCGTCGAGTGGGGCAGGCGGGTCGGGTCGGGCGGGGGATAGGTGCGCTCGTAGGCGAGATCTTCCCGGTAGTAGGTCTTCTTCGTCGTCCAGACGATGCCGTGACGCGCGATCTCCCAACCGAGTCCTTCGCTGACCGACTCGAGGTGCTCGAGCGATTCACGGTGGAGGAAGATCGCCCGGCTGCCGGCGCGGGTTCGGTCCTCCGATTCCGCCTCGAGCACGGTGACCGGGAGACCCTGCGCGCGGAGCGCGAGCGCGGCCGTCATCCCTACCGGGCCGGCTCCGACGACGAGCACTCGGCGCGCTTCGCTCACGCCAGCTCTTCCGCGGTCGAAGCCAGGTAGGCGTCGGAGATCGTCAGCGCGATCTGGTCGGGGGTGCCGACGGTCACGAGGCGGCCGTGGAGCATGACGCCCGCCTTCGTCGCGACTCCCAGGACGTCGTGAGCGAACTGCTCGATGATGAGGATCGCGATCGCCTCGCTCTCGGCGACCTCGGCGACGATCTCGTAGAGCCGCTCGACGATGATCGGTGCGAGCCCCATCGAGAGCTCGTCGATGACGAGCACCGCGGGATCGACGACGAGCGCACGCGCGAGCGCGAGCATCTGCTGCTCTCCGCCCGACAACGTGCCGGCGAGCTGCTTGCGCCGTTCGGCGAGCCTCGGGAACTGCATGAAGGCGCGCTCCCGGATGTCGGCGAGCGACACGCCCGTGAACGTCGACATCCGCAGGTTGTCGTCGACGGTCAGGTTCGGAAAGATGCCGCGCCCTTCGGGGATGGTGCACAGCCCGGCGCGCGCCAGGGCATCGACGGGCACCCCCAGCACCGATTCGCCGCAGAGCAGCACGTCGCCACTCGAGGGTTGCACCTCACCGTTGAGCACCTTGAGCGTCGTCGACTTGCCCGCGCCGTTCGGGCCGAGCAGCGCGAAGACCTCGCCCGGGGCGATGGTGAGGGAGACGCCGTGCAGCACGTCGATCGTCCCGTAGCCCGCGTGGACGTCTCGCAGCTCGACGATCGGCTGGCGCTGCTGCGCCTCGAGGACGCGGAGGTGCTCGACCGCGAGCGTGCGAGGAGCCGCTTCGTCCTTGGCTTCACCGAGGTAGGCGACCCGCACCTCGGTGTTGCCCTGGATCTCGGCCGGCGTGCCTTCTGCGATCTTCACGCCGAGGTTGAGGACGTGGATGGTGTCGCACGTGCCCATGACGAACGACATGTCGTGCTCGACCAGCAACACGGCAACACTCTCGGCGGCGACGCGGCGGATGACGTCGCCGACGACAGTGGTCTCGTCGTCTGTGAGGCCCGACGAGCATTCGTCACACAGCAGCACCTTCGGCTTGGTCGCGACCGCGCGGCAGAGCTCGACGAGGCGAGCCATCCCCGTGGGCAGAGTGTCGACGGGTGCGTCGACGACGGGGCGCAGGCCGACGAGGTCGATCACGCGGTCGACCTCGGCCGTGTCGCCGGTTGACTCCGCCGCCACGAGGATGTTGTCGCGTACCGTCAGCGAGTCGAAGACCTCGAGCCGCTGGAACGTGCGCGCGAGGCCGAGACGAGCGCGCTTGTACGCCGATGTTCGGGTGAGGTCGCGGCCGTCGAGCACGACACGGCCCGACTGCGGCGCCTGCAGGCCCGTGATCACGTTGAAGAGCGTCGTCTTCCCGGCACCGTTCGGGCCGATGAGCCCGGTGATCTGTCCGGCTTCGGCCGACATCGTCACGTCGCTCAGCGCCATGAGCCCGCCGAACCGAACGGTGACTCCGGCAATGTCGAGCACGGCCATCAGCTGGTCGTCCGGAGCTCGGCAGGAACACCGAGTCGGTCGTCGATGCGTCGAAGCTCGCCTTCGGTGAAGGGTTCATCGATGCCGAGACGGACCGGGTCGACGCCGTGCTTGAGGCGCGCCTGCGCCGCCGCGGCTTCACGCGCATCCGGCCGCCAGGGCAGCGTCTGCGAGAAGCCCTTGCTCATCTCGCCCGCGATGCCGTTCGGGTTCTGGCTCACGCCACCGGCAAGGCCCCCCGGGCCGACGCGGCTGACGGCGGTGAAGATCCCGCCGGTCCACGCGGCACCGAACCATGCGAAGAGGAAGTTCGCCCATCCCGCGAAGAGCGCGCCGGCCAAGAGTGTCACACCACCCATCACCAGGAACAGCACCATCGCGATCCCGGGGAACATCCCGAAGTCCGCAGCCGACGGGGTGCCGCGTTGCATCGCGAGCAGGCCGCCGGCGACGGCGCCGAGCGCGGCCGAGAGGCAGAACACTTCGAGCTTCAGCTTGCGGATGTCGAGGCCGATCGTCGTGCACGCCGCAGAGCTGTCGCGCATCGCGACGAGGCGACGGCCGTGCCGGCTGCGCCTGAGCGCGACGAGCCCGACCATCATCATCGAGAAGACGATCGCGCAGAGCACGAGGAACGCGAGCGGCGACTTGAACGAGATGCCGAACACCTCGGGCCGTTGCACGACCTCGAAGCGACTGCCGAGCACATCGGGCTGAGCGAAGAAGATCAGCTCCATCCCGCGGCGAAGGCGACGGATGCGAGCGCGAAGTAGAGGCCCTGCAGTCGTAGCGCTGGGAGGGCGATCAGCGCGCCGATCGGGATCGCCAACAACGCCGCGACGAACAACGCCAGCACGTTGCCACTCGGGGCGTGAGCGACCATGTAGTACGCGCCGATGCCTGCAAACGTCAGGGGTGCCAGCGAGACTTGCCCGCTCCAGCCGATCAGCGGCACGAGGGGGATCAGCACGAGCGCGACGAGCAGCCCGCTCGTCAGGCGGTTCTGCGTGATCACGCTCACCCTCGATGCCGCGACTCCGATCGCGAGGACGAGCACGAACCCGCCCAGGGCAACCTCCCAGAGCTTCGGGACACGAGCGTGCAGGCGGGCCGCCTTGCGACCGACGGTGATCGGAGCCGAAGGCAACGCGAGGAGCGCGACGAACAGCACCAGGGTTGGGATCGCCTGCGGCACCCCCGACCATCGTCCGCTGAAGTCGAGGAACGCGAGCGAGAAGGAGGACAGCAGGCCGATGAGCAGCCCTCCCGCGATCGTGAGCGGAAGGCTGCGAAGTCGTCCGATGATCGCCGCCGCAAAGGCGTTGACGATGAGCAGGGTCAATCCCTCGATGCTCATCAAGACCTCGGGGGCCAGGAGGATGCCGGCCAGCGCGGCGAGCGACGAGCCCATCGCCCATGCGAGTGCAGTCGCGCGCTCGGGCTTCGCGCCGTGGAGCGCGGCGAGCGACGGGCTATCGACGACGGCGCGCATCGAGAGCCCGATGCGAGACCGCTTCAGGAAGAGCCTGAGACCTACCGCGATCGCGATGCCCAGCACGATCGTGATGAAGCGGTGCCAGAGCACGACGGTGTCACCGACGTGGAACCCACGGTTGCCGAAGAGGTACGGCACCGAACGCGACTGGTTCTGGTTCCAGATCCAGGCCGCGAGTCCCATCAGGAACAGCGTCAGCGCCACCGTCGCCATGAGCTGCACGACGAGGCTGCTCCGCGCCGCTCGGCTCATCGCGAACCGATCGAGGATCACGCCCGCTGCGGGCGCGATCACCAGCACGACGAGCAACAGCGCGGGGATCTCCGCGAGGCCCCAGCTCTGTGTGAGCTGCCAGTAGATGAACGCCATGAACATGCCGATGGCGCCTTGCGCGAAGTTGAAGATGCCGCTCGTCGTGTACGTGACGACGAGCCCCGTGGCGGCGAGCGCGTAGATGGCCCCCAGCGCGACGCCCGCGACCACTGCGCCGAGGACCCGTGACCATGTGACCGGCGTGCCCGCCCACAGGCTGACGCCGACGTAGAACGCGATCGCGGCTGCGCCGAAGGCGACCGCGAAGCCGCGGAAGCGTTGCCGGGCGGTCCGGCTCGCTGGCATCAGCCGGTGAAGTTCCCGGTCACCTTGACGATGGCGGCCGGGTCGCAGTTGAACTTGCCGACGCCTTCAGGATCGACGCGGACGAACTTGCCGCTCTGCACCTGCACGGTGACCCAGCACGGCGAAGGCTGTCCGAGCACCTCGCCAGCGTCGAGGATGCCCTTGGTGTCGACCGTCGGGCCGGTCGCGAGTAGGTCGAGGAGAGACTGACGGGTGAGCCCGTTGACCCCATCCTTCTCGACGATGCGGCCGACGAGGTCTTCGAACGCGAGCGCCGCCGCGTAGGCCGTCTCACCGTTCGCCGACACGTCTTGCTCGTTGGTCACGCCCTCGCGGTAGAGGCCGACGCCCTCGACGTCGGTCTCGTCGAACGGGGTGAGGAGCTGTGAGACGTAGAGGCCTTCGATCGCGTCAGCGTTCTGCGTCGCGAATGACGGGGTCTGGCATTGCGACGTGCAGCTCCAGAGGACCTTCGTCATGTCGAGTCCCTGCACGCGAGCTTCGGCCATCAGCTTCGCGACCGCGATGGACGTGCTCGCCACCCAGTTGACCCCGTCGGCCTGGATCTTCTGGATGATCGGCGTGGCCTCTGACTGCGGAGCCGCGTCGGGATAGACGACCTTGCCGTCGAACTTGCCGCCGGCCTCCGTCAGGGCTTGGCCTGCCGCGAGGATCCCCGGCCCGATGCCGGGCACGCCCGGGTCGATGCCGAGCTGGACGGTCGTCGCCGCGGACCCGATCTTGCCGAAGTAGTAGCTCCACCCGTATTCCGTGACCGTGAACGTGGGCTCCGCTGCGGTGAAGTCCTGGCCGGCCTGGATGATGCCGTAGCTCGACTTCGAGGTTGCTGCGCCCGCACTGATGGTCAGCGCCGCGACGTCGGGCAGCCCGATCGCGTTGCCCGTCATGTCCTTGCAGGTCTGGATCGGATCGGGGTTCAGGAGCACGAACGCACCTGAACCGACGGTGGCGAATTCGTTCTGGCACGCCTGGGTGTACGCGTTGACGGCTTCGTCGGGGTTCAGCTTCGAGTCGTAGAAGGTCACGACGACCTTGCGCCCGGCGAGGCCGCCGTTGGCGTTGACCTGATCGCCCCAGGCCTTCACCGCCGCGACCAAGGGCTGGCTCAGCCCCGGCGCGAGCGGCGTGTCGACGTCGGCGACGACGCCGATGTGGATCTCGGTAGCCGTGATGCCGATGTCGGTCGCCTCGGTCGGTTCGGCAGCTGTCGTAGCCGCGCCGGTCGTCGCACTCGACGCCGCCGTGGTCGCGCTTCCTGCCGTTGTCGCACTCGAGTCGCTGTCGTCGCGGCCCCCGCATCCTGCGGCGAGCAAGGCGACGATCGCAGCTGACGCGACCCATCCGGTCCGCTTCATGCTTCCCCCATGACCGTGCCAGAGCGTCTGGCCCCTGCCCGGGACTGTAGACACTCGGCCTGTCGCCCGTCAACGAAAGGTGTTACGGTCGTTCGCCGAACCGATGACGTTCCACGTGACCCAGGGGGGACGATGAAGGTCGAGATCTTCGTGCCGGTCAGCTACTACGGCCCGGTCGACAAGGCGTGGCCGACACCGCCGCGTTGCTACGACCCGCAGATCGGCATGCAGTCGATGGAGTACGGCATGCAGCAGTGCGAAGCCGCGTTCAATGCGGGCTTCGACTCGCTCAACTTCGCCGAGCACCACTACTCGGTCAACCAGCTCAGCCCCAGCCCGATCTTCTACGCCGGATTGCTGGGGCAGCGGTTGCCCGACGCCCACATCGGCGTCCTCGGCTCCGACCTCCCACTGCACAACCCGGTGCAGCTCGCGGAGGAGTACTCGATGCTCGACAATCTGCTCGCCGGCCGCCTCACCATCGGTCTGCTGCGAGGGACACCGAACGAGTACATGACCTACGGCACGAACCCGTGGGACTCGAAGGAGGCGTTCAAGGAGGGCGTGCGGCTCTTCATCCGTGCGCTCACCGAGCCCGAACCCTTCGGTTGGGAGGGCCGGTACCACCGCCATCGCAACGTGTCGATCTGGCCGCAGCCACTGCAACGGCCACATCCCCGCATCCTCCTCTCGGGCAACAGCCCCGACTCCGCGCGCTTCGCGGGGGAGATGCACTGCGACCTCGGCTTCAGCTTCATGCCGCCCGAGAAGTGCGCGGAGAACCTCGAGCACTATCGCGCGGGTGCCCGCGACGCTGGCTGGGAGCCGACTGCCGACAACATCCTGTATCGCCAGTTCTGCTTCGTGCACGAGGACGAAGCCGAGGCGCAGAAGGCCGGCGCCGACCTCGGCGGGCTGTTCGCCGGAGGGTCGATGGACATGATGATGACGATGGGGATGATCGGTGCGGCGATGAACGGCGTACCCAAGGGCGTGCCGCTCGACCCGTCCAAGGCGCCCGGCATGTCGTTCTCGCCCGGTTGGTACGGCACGCCCGAGCAGGCGTTGGCGATGATCGAGCAGATCCACTCCGTCGTCGGCATGGGCCGCGCGGAGTTCATCGTGGGTGGCACGCCGAAGACCTCGCACGAGAGCGTCGTCGCGTCCCTCGAGCTGATGGGCGAGACGATGGTGCCCGCACTCCACGCCGATCGCTTCTCGCTGGCGGCTGTCTGATGGCCGGGGAGAAGCTCGTCGAGAAGAGCGTCGACGCCGACGGCTTCACGATCCGGTACTGGGAGGAGGGCGAGGGCGATCCTGTCGTCGTGCTGCACGGCGCGGGCGGTCCGGTGCCGTCGGTCGCGCTCGACCTCCTGTCGTCGCAAAATCGCGTGCTGCTGTTCGAACTACCCGGGTGGGGCGACGAGCCCAACGAACGCAGCCAGTCGCTCGCCGACCTCGCGAACGTCGTCGTCGCCGCGATGGACACGCTCGGGCTCGACCGCGCGCACGTCATGGGAACTTCGCTCGGCGGCGCCGTCGCGCTGCACCTCGCGCTCGACCATCCCGAACGGGTCGTGTCGATGGTGCTCGAGTCGCCTGCTGCGTTCCGCGTCGGGTCCATACCGCCCCCGAGCCTCTCGCCTGAGCAGATGACGAAGGCGTTTCGCCGTCACCCCGACCGTGAGCCGGCCTGGACCGGACCCGATCCCGCGCGCATGCAGAAGGTCTGGCCGATCGTCGAGCGCGTGCTCGTCTCGACGCCTGAGTACGACGAGGCGTTGACGGCCCGGATGGCCGAGTCTGATGTGCGCACGCTGGTGCTCTTCGGAGAGTTCGACGGTGTGATCCCTTCGGAGAACGGGCGCACGTACCGCCGGTTCATGAAGAACTCCTCGCTGCAGTACGTGCACGACGCAGCCCACGACATCCAGGGTGATCGCGCCGAAGCGTTCGCCGACGTGGTCGGCGACTTCCTGCGCCGGGGCATGGCGTTCCTCGTGCCCGACCAGGACACGTTGATCAACCCGTAGGGAGGGTCATGAAGCACATGCGGCCCATCGACTGGGACCAGGGCACCGACGCGGGCATCCCCGGCTACCGCGGGCAGATCCTGTACGCGGGCGAGAGCTGCTACCTCATCGCGACGAAGGTGCCTCCGGGCGTCGAAGGACCGCCCCGGCACACGCACGCGAGCGACCAGATCTATGCCGTGCTCGAAGGCACGACGACGATCGAGCTCGGCACTGAAGAGCGACAGGTGAGTCGCTTCGGCAGCGTCTTCATCCCGGCGGGCGTGCCCCATCACAACCGCAACGATGGCGACGTCGACGAGGTGCACATCGAGGTCATCGCGCCCGGCGGGTTCTTGCAGCCGATCGCGACGCCCACTGACTCGACCGATGCGAAAGGGTTGCCGTACTCGACATACGAGCACCAGGGTGTCACGGGCACTCTCGGAGGCATGACCACGGCGTGGCTGGCGAACCGCGAGGGCGGTTCGAAGCACGCGTCGATCTACCTCGGCGAGGTCGCTCCGGGAGGCGAAGGCCCGCCGCTGCACGTGCACGGGTTCGACCAGTTCTACTTCGTCGTCGAAGGTGCCCTCGAGGTGCAGATCGGGTTCGACACGCACATCGTCGGCGCGAACACGCTTGTCATCCTCCCCGCCGGCGTTCCGCACATGCAGCGAAACGCGAGCGCGACCGAGGTCGAGCGCCATCTCGCGCTCCTCGTGCCCGAGCCTCCGCTCCCGCACTCGGAGGAGCACCCGTGGGACGTCGCCGTCGCGCTCACGGCAACCGGCGTGCACATCTGATCTCATCTCCGTCGTGAAGATCACCGACGTGCGGGTGCTCGAGCACGAGCGCACGATGCCGCCTGGCATGGGGCCGCCGACCGCACCGCTGAACGTCGTGACGATCGCCACTGACGAGGGCATCGACGGCCATGTGTTCGTGACCGGGCCGGGCGTCGACGTGACGCCCCAGCTCCGCGGCGCGGCCAAGCAGCTGCTCGTCGGGCGCGACGCACTCGACATCGGCTCGATTTGGCACGAGTTCCGCGCTCGGGCGCGGATGTTCGACCCGACCGTGCAGGGCTATGTCGACATCGCGCTGTGGGACATCGCCGGCAAGGCCGCGGAGTTGCCCCTGCATCGGCTGCTCGGCACGGCTCGCACGGAAGTGCCTTCATACGCGTCGTCGTGGGTGCACGCGAGCAACGCGACCTACGTGGAGGAGGCGCTCGCGTACCGAGCGCGTGGGTTCGTCGGCTACAAGCTCCACCCACCGACACAGCGCCGGCGCATGCCTGTCGGCGGTCCGCCCGGCCCGGTGTCGATCCGCGAGGACACGGAGACCTGCGCGGCGGTGCGTGCCGCGGCCGGTGACGAGTACTGCCTCATGCTCGACTCGGCGTGGGCGTACTCGTACAAGGAGGCGCTCGACGTCGGCTTCGCCATCGAGGAGCTCGGCTACCACTGGTACGAAGACCCGCTCGGGGCGGAAGACCTCGACGGCTACGTGCGCCTGAAGCAGCACCTCTCGATCCCGATCGTCGCGACCGAGATCACGAGCGGCGGCGTCTACGCCCTCCCGCGTTGGATCGCGGCGCGGGCCACCGACGCGTTGCGGGGAGACGTCGTCATCAAGGGCGGCATCACCGGGATGATGAAGATCGCCGCGCTCGCGGAAGCGAGTCACCTGCCCTGCGAGGTGCACGACGCGTACAACGCGATCGGCAACCTCGCGACAGTGCACGTGGTGATGGCGGTGCCGCACTGCTCGATGTACGAGGTGCTCGTGCCGCACGCGCCCGGTTCCTACGACCTCGACCACCTGTCGTATGGGCTGGCCGAGCCGATCACGATCGACGGCGACGGCAACGTGCATGCGCCCGAGCGACCTGGGCTCGGCATCGATCCCGATTGGGATCTGCTCAAGCGTGCTTAAGGTCTGACCATGGACTTCGGGATCTTCGACCACATCGAGGGCATCGACGGCACGCCGATGCATCAGCTCCTGCGCGACCGCATCGAACTGGTGAAGCTGGCCGACGCAGCGGGCTTCGTCGGCTACCACCTCGCCGAGCACCACGGCACTGACCTCTGCTTCGCGCCGAACCAGGAGATCTTCCTCGCCGCCGCGGCCGAAGCCACGAAGCAGATCAGGCTCGGCCCGCTCGTGAAGCTGCTGCCCCTCCACCATCCGGTCGGGATCATCGAAGACATCTGCGTGCTCGACCAGCTCACCGGGGGGCGCGTCGACTACGGCGTGGGCCGCGGCATCGCGGCGATCGAGCACTTCTGGTTCGAGGGGGACTGGTTCAGCTCGCACGACCGCTTCGACGAAGCGCTCGGGCTGATCCTGCAGGGCTTGCGCACCGGGCGCGTCGATCCGGCGGGCGGCAAGCACTACGACTTCCCGCCCATCGACATGCGGCTGACTCCCTATCAATCGCCGAACCCGCCGTTCTGGTATCCGGGGAACCCGGTCGCCGCCGGTCGCTATGGCTTGAACCTCATGTGGCCCGGTCCGATCCCGCAAGAGGCCTATGACGTCTACGTGCAGACCTGGCACGATCACGCTGACGATCCCGTGCGCGCGAACCGACCGGGCGACGTGCCCCGCGTCGGCATCGTCGAGATGATCGTCGTGTCACACGACGAGGGCGAGGCGAAGGACATCGCGGCCCGCGGATGGAAGGGGCTGATGCGCCGCATCGTCGAAACGCACGCCCTCGACCGGCTCGCGCTCGACGAGGACCAGGCCGAAGCCGCGCTGAACCCGTTGGCGCGCGGAGCGTTCGCGCTCATGGGCCCCGACGGCGACGCGTTGCTTCCCGAGCTCACGGCGACCTCGGGCACTCCCGATCACGTGCGGTCAGTCGTCGAGCGCTACGCGGCCGAGGGTCGAAGCGACTACCTCGTGCTGCAGCTGCCGACCGGTGACATGACGTTCGAAGAAGCGACGAGCAGCATCAGGCTGTTCATCGATGAGGTCATGCCCCACTTCGCCTGATCAGGCGACCCGGACGTACTCGAAATCGATCGGCTTGCCGTTGATGCCGACTGAGGGCGGTGCGACCCAGCCGGCCATTTTCCCGGGCTCGGTCACCGGCTGCATCAGCGAGTGCACGTGCGCCTCGTCGTCGGGCGTCGGAAGCCACTTCGCACGCGTTGCTGCCCACTCGGCATCGGTCACGAGCTGACCGTCGGGGCTCACGTTGCAGTCTCGGAACACGCCGACCGCTCGGTTGAATCCGCGGTGCGGCAGGCGCATCTCGACTCCGACCTCGGACAGCGTGCGGTTCCACCGCTCGATGCCCTTCGCACAGTCGGCGATGTAGTCGTCCTGCAGGGTGCTGTTGAGCGCGGACAGAGCGGCGACCTCCCGCTCGGAGATCGCGCCGTTCTCGATGGAGGGCACGTCTCGCACTGACTCGTGCAACCGATGGTCGTCGTCGCGACGTTCTTCCTGGAAGCGACCCTTCAGACCGGACGCGAAGTAGTTCGCCGCGTTCGTCGAGGTCTCGGCACCGAACAGGTCGAGCGACACGCTGAAGTGGAAGTTGAGGTAGCGCTGGAGCGTGGCCGCGTCGACTCCTCCATACGGGCGGATGTCGTCGGTGTCGTGCTGCTTCATGAGCTCGGCCGTGCGTTGCACCACCCGGCCCACGCCGGTCGCGCCCACGAACATGTGGTGCGCTTCTTCCTTCAGCATGAAGTCACACGTGCGCGACAGCGGATCGAAGGCGCTCTCTCGCAATGAGGCCAGCTGGAACTTGCCGTCGCGATCGGTGAAGTAGGTGAAGAAGTAGAACGACAGCCAGTCGGGCGTGGGTTCGTTGAACGCGCCGAGGATGCGCGGGTTGTCGGGGTCGCCCGAGTGGCGCTCGAGCAGCTCGTCGGCCTCGTCGCGGCCGTCGCGGCCGAAGTAGCGGTGCAGCAGGTACACCATCGCCCAGAGGTGACGTCCCTCTTCGACGTTCACCTGGAAGAGGTTGCGCATGTCGTAAAGGCTCGGCGCGGTGTGACAGAGGTGGCGTTGCTGCTCGACGGATGCCGGCTCGGTGTCGCCCTGCACCACGAGCAGGCGTCGCAGCTCACCACGATGCTCGCCGGGCACGTCGTGCCACACCGGCTCGCCCTTGCGATCGCCGAACGCGATGCGTCGATCGGGCTCCGCATCGGCGAGGAAGATGCCCCAGCGGTATTCGGGCATCCGCACGTAGTCGAAGTTGGCCCACCCCTCCTGGCCCACGGAGATCGCGGTGCGCAGGAACACGTCGTCGCCTTGGTGCTCGGCGGGGCCGAGAGATCGCCACCACTCGATGTACTTCGGCAACCAGCCCTCGAGAGCGCGTTGCAGCCGACGGTCTTCGGACAAGCCGACGTTGTTCGGGATCTTCGTGTCGAGGTCAACGATCGTCATCCCACGCGCTCCCTGTCGAATGCCGGACGAAGACCGGTCCCATAGCGCTTGAGGGCGCCATCGGGGCCGACCGCGTTCGGGACGTTGGAAGATCCAGTTCTGCCACGCCGTGAGGCGGGCGAAGATCTTCGTCTCCATCGTCTCAGGTCCGGGGAACCGGAGGTTCGCCTCCATCGCGGTCAGTGCGTCGGGCGAGAAGCTGGCTCGCTCCTCCAGGAGGATCCGCACCTCGTCGTCCCAATCGAGGTCGTCGGGTGCCGAGGTCACGAGCCCGGCATCGAACGCCTCGCCGGCGGACAGCTGCTTGCCGAGCAACGAGCGGACGTGGGCGAGGGTGTCGTTGTGACCCCAGAACCGGGTCGCGACGCGCGAGATGCCGTTGGCCATGGGGTACCAGCCGTCGTTCACATCGGTGAGCTGCAACACGGTCTCGTCGTCGTCGAGCATCAGCGTGCGGTCGGCGGCGAGCGCGAGCTCCGCCAGTGTGCCGGCGAAGCAGCTGCCCGGGGTCACGAGGGCGACGAGAGTGCGCGCCGACATGTCGAGGCGCTTCAACGTCCGTTTCCAGAACAAGCGGACTTCGCGCGCGAGCCAGTCGTCTCTTTCGAGGTCCCGGTCGGCCGCGAGCACGTCGGGTGCGGCGCCCTCGGTACGCAGCACCCAGGTGCCGAGGTCGGCGTCGTTGAAGCGAAGGTCGAGGATGGCGTCGTCGAGCTCACGGCACGCCGCGAGCGATTCCTCGAGCGAGCTGAACGACCTGACCGTGATCGTCGCGACGTTGTCGCCGCGCTCGACAGAGACGAACCGGTGCTCGAGCGGGCGCAGCTCGACTCCCTCTGCATGATCGGGTCGGTCCGATTCCGCCGCTCGGGCGAGCGCACGAGTGCGCACGAGCTCGGCGAACGCAGTGGGCGGCGCGATCGCGTCGACGAGCCCCCACTCGACGGCCTGCTTGCCCTTGATGCCCTCGACCTTCGTCGAGAACACGTCCGCGAGGTCGCGTCGCACGTGCCGCTTGTCGACGACTCGAGTGAGCCCGCCAGTTCCGGGGAGCACCGCGAGCAGCGGCACCTCGGGGAGCGAGACCGCGGAGGACCGATCGTCGACGAGGAGGATCTCGTCGCATGCAAGGGCGAGCTCATAGCCGCCGCCCGCGGCCGTTCCGTTCACCGCGGCGATGACGACCTGTCCTCCTTCGGCCGACATCTCCTCCATGCCGTTGCGGGTCTCGTTCGTGAACTTGCAGAAGCCGACCTTGTGGGCATGGGTCGCGGTCGCGAGCATCTGGATGTTGGCCCCCGCGCAGAACACCTTGTCGACCGCTCCGGTGATGACGATCGCCTTGACGGTGGGGTGCTCGAACCGCAGCCGCTGCAGCGCGTCGTGCAGCTCGATGTCGACGGCCAGGTCGTAGGAGTTGAGCTTCAGCTCGTAGTCGTCACGCAGACCACCGCTGGGATCGACCGCCATGGACAGGGTCGCGATCGGCGGGTCGACCTCGAGCTTCCAGTGGCGGTAGCGGGACGGCTCGGCCTCGAAGCTGAGACGGGCGGACGTCATCGATGGCAGCATACCGTGACACATAATGTTGACGGGCGACAGACAGTGTGTCTAGGTTCAGCGGCCGTGGACCTGGGGATCGCGGGACGCTGGGGGATCGTGTGCGCGTCGAGCCAAGGCCTCGGCCGAGCGTGCGCCGAGGCGCTCGCTGCGGAGGGCGTCAACGTCGTGGTGAATGGCCGCGACCGTGAGAAGGTCGACAAGGCGGCCGCCGAGATCGCTGGGAGCGCGAGCGGTGAGGTGATCGCGGTGGCGGCAGATCTGACCGAGCCGTCAGGCCGCGAAGCGCTGGTCGCGGCTTGCCCAGAGCCCGACATCCTCGTGCTCAACAACCGCGGTCCGCAGCCGGGGCCGTTTCACGAGGTCACCGACGACGACTTCGAAGCCGCGCTCGACCTTCACTACCGGGCACCGATCGCCCTCGTGCGCGCAGTGCTGCCGCGAATGCGAGCTCGCAAGTTCGGCCGCATCGTGGCGATCACGTCTGCGATGGTCACTTCCCCCAACGAGGGGATGATCACCTCTGTGGGTGCGCGCGCCGGGCTCACGGGCGTGCTGAAGGCGCTGTCTTTCGCTGCGGCGGCCGACGGCGTGACCATCAACCAGCTGCTCCCTGAGCGGTTCGCCACGCAGCGCCAGGTCGACAACGCCAACCGCCGGGTCGAGCGCGAGGGCATCACCTTCGAAGAGGCGTGGGCCGCGCAGGCGGCCACGATCGCCGCGAAGCGTCACGGCGAGCCGGCCGAGTTCGGCGCGATGTGCGCGTTCATCTGCAGCGCGCACGCTGGCTTCGTCTCGGGGATGAACATCCACCTCGACGGTGGGAGCTACAGGGGGATCGTCTGATGCACACGACCTATGAGGCGCCACAGACCATCGGCCGGATGATGTTTCTCAGCCAGTCTTTTCTGTACTCGTTGACGCACGAGCAACGGCGGGCGTGTGAATTCCCGATGGATGATCCGAGTCGTCTCGACTGGGACTTCATCCCGAAGTCGGATCGCACCGGCATCCCGATGTTCCAGCTGAACTTCCACCAGCGCACTCTGATCCAGACGTTGTTGAAGGCTGCACTCAGCATGCGCGGCTACACGCAGGCACTCGAGATCATGGCGATGGAGAACATCCTGCGCGAGCTCGAAGTCGACCGCTTCGGTGTGTCGACCGGTGACTTTCGGTCGCAGGACCTCTACTACGTCAGCTTCTTCGGCCGCCCGAGCTTCGAGGACACGTGGGCGTGGCGGTTCCTCGGCCACCATCTCTCCCTCAGCTACACGATCGTCGGGCAGCGGTGGCTCTCGGTGACCCCGTGCAACATGGGCGCGCAGCCCGCCGAGATGGGCGTGCTCAGCCCGCTTCGTGCCGACGAGGAGCTGGGCTTCGAGATCCTGCATGGCCTCGCCGATCAGCAGCGCACGCAGGCGATCATCCACCACGTCGCCCCCGCCGACTACACGACGAGGCAAGTGCCACGCGTGGGCAAGGTCGAGTACCCCGACTACCTCGACCTCGGGATCAGCTGGTACCAGATCAACGACGAAGACCGCGAAGCGCTCAAGTTCGAGAAGGACAACCCGCGCGGCGTCGCCGGATCAGAGATGCCCACCGATCAAGCTCGAAATCTCGTTGACCTCGTGGAGTCGTTCGTGGGTCGGCTGCCCGAAGAGGTCAGCAGTCGGTACATGGACCGCATCAAGAGCGACGGCCTCGACAAGCTCTGGTTCTGCTGGGCGGGTGGCCAGGAGAGCGGGACGCCGCACTACTACCGCATCCAAGGCGCCGACATCCTCATCGAGTTCGACAACGCGATCGACAACGGCAACCACATCCACTCGGTGTGGCGCGACTACCGAGCCGACCTCGGCCACCAGCTGCTGCTCGATCACTACGAGCACGAGCGCCACCACGGCCACCACCTCGACACGCGTTTGAAGTCATCAGTACCCGAAGATGACTGAGGGGCTGCGGTCGCTGTTCTGCCCGAAGTCGATCGCGATCGTCGGCGCAAGCGCGACTCCCGGCAAGGCCGGCAACGCGATGGTTCGTTCGTTGCTCGGTTTCCCGGGTGAGCTGAGTCTCGTGAACCCGACGACCTCCGAGATCGAGGGACGGTCAGTCGCGCGATCGGTGACGGCCCTGGGCGCGCCTGTCGATCTCGCGGTGCTCGTCGTGCCGGCAGGGGCCGTTCCATCGGCGCTCGAGGACTGCGGTGCTGGTGGTGTGAAAGCCGTGGTGGTATGCGCCGGAGGGTTCGCCGAGACGGCTGGCGGTCGCACCCTCCAGGCCGAGGTCGCGGCGATCGTCAGTCGATACGGCATGCGCCTGCTCGGGCCCAACACCTCGGGGTTCATGAACCCGGTGGACGGCGTGATGGCCAACTTCGTGCCCTACGTGACGCGGCTCGAGCGCGGTCCGGCCTCGATCATCGCGAGCAGTGGAGGCATGAACCTCGCGGTGAGCTTTCTCGCCAGCGGCGAGGGCTTGGGATTGCGGCTCGGCGTCGGGTTGGGGAACACGGCGGACGTGGGGTTTGCGGACATTCTCGACTTCCTCGCCGAGGACGACGCGACAAGGGTCATCGGTCTGCACATCGAGGGTGTCGATGACGGCCGCTCGCTCTACGACGCGATTGGCCGAGTGTCGAGGGCGAAGGCGGTCGTCGCGTTGAAGGTCGGCCGATCCGATGTCGCCGAGTTCGCCCTGTCGCACACCGGCCGTCTCCTGGGCGACTTCGAGGTGTCACGGGCGGCACTCGCTCAGGCGGGCGCCGTCGTCGTCGACGATGTCCGTCAGCTGGTCGATGCGATGCGAGCGCTGGTGATGTGCCGCATGCCTCCGTCCCCATCTCCCGGCATCGGGGTCGTCACGGGACAAGCGGGACCGGGCTTGTTCATCACCGACGTGTTGCGCAGCCGAGGTGTTCGCGTCCCGACGCTCGCCGAGCCCACGGTCAAGAGTCTTGCGCTTCTCCTGCCGCCGCTGACGATGACCACGAACCCCGTCGACACCGGCCGGCCGAGCGAGACCTTCGGGCAAGTGCTCGCGGCGGTGGCAGCGGACGACGCCATCGACGGGTTGGTGGTCTATGCGCTCAAGGAGAGCGACGTGATCAACCCGGAGGTCGCGTTTCGCACGCCGGGGGTCGGAGGCAACGTGCCTGTCGTGTTCGGCACGAGTGGTCCCCGCGAGATGCTCGAGCTCGGTCGCCGCACGCTCGATGCGATGGGCGTCCCCCAGTACCCGACGCCCGAGCAGGCGGCACGCGCGGTGTGCGCGCTCGTCGAGGATGCGCTGGCGAGAGCACGGCGAGATGAGAATCGTGTCGGCGCGGCTCGGACTGCACCAGCGTTGCCCGAGGAACCGCTCGACGAGCATCTGAGCAAGAAGCTGCTCGAGGCACTGGGTGTCGCCACGCCGCAGCGGCGCGCATGTCCCGATCGCGAGGCGGCTCGTGACGCCCTCGCGACGCTCGGTGTCCCGGTCGTCGTCAAGCTCCTCGACCCTGGTGTGACCCACAAAGCGGCGCTCGGGGGCGTCCACGTCGGCATCACCTCGGCCGCCGATCTCGAGGTCGCCCTCGACGCGATCGATCGCATGGCCACCCGGTCCGCACGCGGGTACCTCGTCGAGGCGCAGGTCGCGGACAGCCCTGAGCTACTGGTCGGAGGAGTGCGTGATCCGGTGTGGGGTCCCGTCATCGCATTTGGTCGAGGAGGTCGAGAAGCGGAGCGCCACCGCCCTCAGTGGCGGGTCGCGCCGTTGGCGGATCTCGATGTCGCGGACCTCGTCGCCGACGTCGATCCGACCCTCGATGCCGAGGCCCTCTCGCCGGTGCTCCGCGCCGTCGAAGCCCTGCTGCTTTCCCATCCGGAGATCATCGAGGTCGATGTGAACCCCGTGCGGCTCACCCCCGCGGGAGCGGTCGCTCTCGATGCGTTGATCGTGCGCAAAGGGCAGGAGGAGTGATGGCAAAGCAGGGCGCGCTCGACGGCTTGAAGGTCGTCGACTTCGGTCACTACATCGCCGGTCCGTTGCTCGCGATGCTGCTCGCTGATGCAGGTGCTGAGGTCGTTCACGTCGATCCTCCCGGCGGTCCGCGTTGGGACGACCCGGCGAACGCGGTCCTGCAACGGGGAAAGCGCAGCGTGCAGCTCGACCTCAAGGGAACCGAGGGCGGCCGCGCCGCGCTCGCGCTGGTCAGTGAGGCCGACGTGCTGGTGGAGAACTTCCGGCCCGGCGTGATGGATCGCCTCGGGCTCGGCTACGACGCGACGCGGGCTGCGAACCCTCGCCTCGTCTACTGCTCGATCCCAGGGTTCAGCTCTGACGATCCGCGTTCGTCCATGCGAGCGTGGGAGGGCGTCGTTTCCGCGGCCACCTCCATCTATCGGCCACCTCGCCGCTTCGGTCCCGCGGGCCCCATCACCGACACCGACCCCTCGTTCACCGCCACACCGCTCCTTTCGACGTATGCGGCCGCCATCGCTGCGCACGCGGTCGTTGCCGCGCTGCTCGCTCGGGATCGTTCAGGAAGGGGTCAACGTGTAGAGGTGTCGCTTTTCGACGCCGCGTACGAGGTCTTCGGCCACGAGCTGCAGATGGCGCACAACATGGCGTCGGGCGCGTTCAAGCCGCCTCCCCGCCCAGGTCTCGGGCACTACAGGTGCAAGGACGGGCGCTGGCTCCATCTTTGCCTCTTCGAAGACAGGCACATGCGGTGGTTCGCACAGGAGTTCGTGCCCGACTGGCTCGCCGAAGGCGTCGCAGAGCCCGATCGTCTGCGGGCCGAGCCCGAGCTGCAGGTCGAGCTCATCAAGCGGTTCAGTGAGCTGTTCGTGACGCGCGACGCAGGCGAGTGGGAGCGAGACATCAACGAGCGCACCGGCGCGCCGTGCGCGGTCTGCCAGACGACCGACGAGTGGCTACGCGTCGACGGGGGCGGTCGCGACAGCCACGCGGTCGTGGACGTGGTCGATCCTGTGCTCGGACCGACTGCCCAGCTCGGTCAGCCGGTGGTGCTGAGCGGCACACCGCTCACGCCGCGTCCGCGTGTGGTCGGCGAGCCTACGGAGTTCACCTCTGCGCCCGCGGACGGAGCGGAGACTGGCGAGTCGGTCGCGCCGCTCGACGGCATCCGCGTCGTCGACTTCACGCATGTGCTCGCGGGCCCGACCGCCGGTCGCGTGCTCGCCGAGTACGGCGCCGACGTGATCAAGGTCAACAAGACCGAGGACCTCGCGATCCCGTGGCACATGTGGATCAACGCCGGCAAGCGCTCGATGCTGCTCGACCTGAAGGCGGCGCAAGGTCGCGAGATCATCACCCGCCTCCTCGCGGACACCGACGTCGTGAGCCAGAACTTCGCACTCGGTGTCGCCGATCGTCTGGGCATCGGTGAGGCCGACGCCCGCGCGGCCACACCCGGCGTCGTGTACTCGTCAATCAGCGCGTTCGGGTACGAGGGGAAGCGGGGAACGTGGCGCGGCCGCGAGGAGCTGGGCCAAGCCGTCGCGGGATTGCAGGATCGATGGCACAACGAGGAGGGCGAGCCGGCGATGATGTCGTTCCCCGTGAGCGACGTCGGGAGTGGCCATCTCGCGGCGTTCGGCATCCTCGTGTCGCTCTATCACCGCAACCGCAGCGGCGAGGGACAGTCGGTGAGCGCGTCGCTCGCGCACACTGCATCCTTCATCCAGGCACCGTTCATGCTCGCGTATGACGGCAAGGTCTGGGACCTGCCACACGGGTTCGACGCACGCGGCTGGAACGCGCGAAATCGGCTCTACAAGGCGAGCGACGATCGGTGGTTCTTTGCCGTTGTCGATTCTTTCGACGGGATCGAGGGCCTCGACGGGCTGACGGACGACGGGCGTGAGGCACGATTCGAGACCGAGCCGGCGCAGGTCTGGATCGAACGCATCAATCGCGCGGGCGGAGCAGCACACCTGTCGGTCACCGCCGAAGAGGCCGCGGCCGATCCCGTCGCTCGAGCGCGCGGGATCGTCGTCGAGGTGGAGCAGGGGCGACTCACCGTGGGTCCAGGCCCTCGACTCTCAGACACGCGCGTGCGGTTCGGCCCACCTGGCACCGTCCCGGGCATCGACGGCGAGCAGATCGTCGAAGAGCTCGGGATGTCCGACCGGTGGGAGGCACTCGTGGCCGAAGGTGTGGTGGCCGCCCCCACGTGAGACACACCGAGACCGTCACGACCGAGGCCCGCACGCATGCGGGCATCACCGTGCCGATGCTGCTGGTGCTCGGCGGCCTCAGCGCGGTGCCGCCGCTGTCGTTCGACATGTACCTGCCCGCGCTTCCGCAGGTCGCCGACAGCCTGGGCGTGCCTGAGGCGCAGATTCAGCTCACCCTCTCCGCGTGCCTGCTCGGCCTCGCGTTCGGCCAGCTTTTCGGCGGCCCGGTCAGCGATTCGCTCGGTCGGCGGCGGCCACTGCTCGTGGGCGTCGGCGGGTACGCCTTCTTCAGCCTGGCCTGCGCATTCGCTCCGACCGCGCCAGCGCTCGGCGTGCTCCGGTTCGCGCAAGGTCTGCTCGGCGGTGTCGCAGTCGTCATCGCCCGCGCGGTCGTCCGAGATCGCGAAGAGGGCGCGGCCGCCGCGCGCGTGTTCTCGCTCCTGATGTTGGTGAGCGGGATCGCGCCGATTGCGGCCCCGCTGTTCGGCGGACTGCTGATCACCGTGACGTCGTGGCGGGGAATCTTCGTCGTGCTGTCTCTGCTCGGGGCGGCGGGACTGCTCGCCGTGACCGTGATCCTGCCCGAGACCCTCGCTCCGGAGGATCGCCACTCCGGCGGCATCGGCCAGACGGTCACCGTGGCCAAGCGCGTCGTCCGCAGCCGTCATCTCATGGGTTACGCGCTGACCGCCGCGTTCTCGTCGGGTGCGCTCTTCTTCTACATCTCCAGCTCGTCGTTCGTGTTCCAGGACATCTACGGGCTGACCTCGACGCAGTACAGCCTCGTGTTCGCTGTGAACGCCGTCGGGTTGATGGCGGTCGGTTGGCTGAACGCCACCCTCGTGCGGCGCCACGACCCTGCGCTGCTGCTCCGCTGGGGTGTCGCACAGGGAGTCGCGGGATCGTTCGCGCTGTGTGCCGTGCTGTGGCTCGACCTCGGGCTGCCTGCGGTGCTGCCCGCCCTGATGTTGACCGTGCTGAGCCTCCCGTTCATCGTTCCGAATGCCACCGCGCTCGCGCTCAACCCCTACGGGCGCGAAGCGGGCACCGTCTCGGCGTTGATCGGCGTCCTGCAGTTCGCGGTCGGCGCCATCGCATCGCCGCTCGCGAGCGTCGCGGGTGAGGTGACGGCGTTCTCGATGGCGTTCGGGATGGCCATCATGGCCGTGCTCGCACTGATCACTCGAGAGACATTGGTGCCGGCATGACCCTGCGACTCGGCTGTGACGTCCCCTACTTCGAGGACCCCGACGACATTCGGATGTTCGCTCAGGCCGCGGAGGAGATCGGCTTCGATCACATCGGGTTCTCCGAGCATGTCGCGTCGAGCCGGCTCACGGAGTATCCGGCTCTCTTCTCGTACGACGACCCCTGGCACGAGTCGTTCACGATGCTCGCCTTCCTTGCAGCGGTGACCACGACGATCGAGGTGTCGAGCGCGATGGCGTTGGTCACGCTTCGAGATCCGGTGCTCGTCGCCAAGCAGGCGGCTGAGGTCGATCTGCTGTCGCGGGGCAGGCTGCGGCTCGCGGTCAGCGTCGGCTGGAACCGCGAGGAGCAGCGGGCGCTCGGCGTCGATCCGGCGACGCGGGGTCGTCGCATCGAAGAGATGGTGCCGCTGCTCCGGCGGTTGTGGACCGAAGACGCCGTCACCCACAGCGGTGAGTCGTTCACCCTCGACGAGGTGGGCATCCATCCACGGCCTCCCCGTCCTATCCCGATATGGATGGGTGGCGGCGGTTTCGAAACGCAGGGTCACCCCGGCGAAGTCTCGATGCGACGAGCGGCGCAGCTCGCCGATGGGTTCAAGCTCATGGCACCGACGGGCGGCGACGTTGATCGAGCGATCGACACGGCACGACGACTCCACGAGCTCGCCGCCGCCGAGGGACGCACGATCGACATCGAGGCGCGGCTCCTGACGCAGCTCACGCCGCCTGACGAATGGGCGTCGGTAGTCGCGCGGTACCGCGAGGCCGGCGTCTTCACCCATGTCGGGCTGGGCAACCGCATCGTCGGCGGCACCGTCCATGACCAGATCGCGCTCATCCGCGAGGTTGAGCGCCGAGTGCGACCGGAGCTCTGAGTGGCAGATCACATCCACCGCGCCCACCACGTCGGTTCCCTCTTGCGGCCCGGTGCCCTCCGGGAGGCATGGCGGCAGGCGGAGGGCGACGGGTTGCGTGACGCGCAAGACGTCGCGATCCGAGACGTGGTCGCGATGCAGGAAGAGCTCGGGCTCGGTGTCGTCACCGATGGTGAGTTCCGTCGCCTCTCGTACTGGAACCGCTTCGTCGAGCAGGTGGACGGCCTCGAGGTCGGCGAGGCGCGGTTCTCGTTCACCGACGAATCGGGCGATCGACTGGCGTTCACGGCACCCCACGTCACCGGCAAGGTGGCGCGGACGGCGCCGATCTCCGTTCACGAGGTCGAGTTCGTGCGCTCGATCACCGATCGCGAGATCAAGGTCACGCTGCCCTCGCCATCGACGATGCAGTTCTGGTTCGGTCCGCTCTCCGGGGTGTACGAATCCTCCTCCGCGTTCTTCGCGGACCTCGCGCAGATCTATCGCGACGAGATCGTCGACCTCGCGGCGAGCGGCGCCAGCCTCGTGCAGCTCGACGAGGTCGCGCTCGCGATGCTCTGTGACTCGGACGCTCGTGACGTCGTTGCTACCGAAGGGGAGGACCCCGAGCAGCTCGTTGACGACTACGTCGCCGCGATCGCGAGCGCGCTGCGAGGGGCGCCGGACAGCGTCACGACCGCGATGCACGTGTGCCGAGGGAACTACAAGGGCCACTGGATGGCGAGCGGGGGCTACGAGCCGGTCGCCGAGAAGGTGTTCGGTCGTAGCGGCGTCGACATGCTGTTCCTCGAATTCGACTCCGAGCGGTCGGGGGACTTCGGCCCCTTGCGCCACGTGCCCCCGAGCACCACGGTGGTGCTCGGCTTGGTCAGCTCGAAGACACCGGTGCTCGAGCCCCGCGACGACTTGCTCCGCCGGATCGAGGAGGCGTCGAAGGTGGTGCCCATCGAGCGCCTCGCGCTGTCGCCGCAATGTGGCTTCGCGTCGACTGTCGGCGGCAATCCGGTCAGCGAAGAGGACGAGAAGCGCAAGCTCGCGAGGATCGTCGAGGTCTGCGAGGAAGTCTGGGGGACGACGTGAGCGGCGATACTGGATCCGTGACGACGACCGAGCATGATGTCGAGCTCGAGCAGCTCTACGCCGACTTCGCAACGAACAGCCTGATGCCGCTCTGGACGGTGCGAGGCGATCTGATGCCGAAGTCGCCGAGCCCGCACGCGGTCCCACAGGTGTGGTCGTGGGCCGACGTGCTGCCGATCGCCGAGCGCGCCGGGAGGCTCGTGCCCGTGGGTCGCGGTGGCGAACGTCGCGCGATCGCGTACGCGAACGATGGCCTCAGGCCGGAGCCGTACGCGACGCCCACGCTGTGGGCGGCCGCGCAGTACCTCGGCCCCAAGGAGGTCGCGCCCGCGCACCGCCATTCGCAGAGCGCGTTCCGGTTCGTGCTCGAAGGCGAAGGAGTCTGGACCATTGTCGACGGCGACCCGGTCGCGATGCGCCGAGGTGACCTGCTGCTCACCGCCGGGTGGCGTTGGCACGAGCATCACAACGTCGCCGACGCGCCGATGGTGTGGCTCGATGGGCTCGACATACCGCTCGTGTCCGGCCTCGACGCCGGGTTCTTCGAGTTTGGTCCTGACGAGATCAGCGATCGCTCGACGCCAAGCGCTTCACGCAGCGAGCGCCTTTGGGCGCACCCCGGCCTACGGCCGCTGTCCGCGGGAGCCGCGAAGACCTCGCCGCTGATGGCATACCGGTGGGAGCACACCGACGCCGCGCTATCGGCGCAGCTCGAGCTCGAAGCCGAGGGACGTGAGGGAGTGCTCGCACCCGGGCATGCGGCCGTGCGCTTCACGAACCCCACGAACGGCGCCGACGCGCTCGTCACCCTCCGAATGGAGATGCACCGCCTCGCCGGGGGAGCGTCGTCGACGTTGCCGCGACGCGTGGGCTCGTCGGTGTGGCAGGTGTTCGACGGCGATGGTGTGATCGAGCTCGCGGGTCACAAGCACGAGGTGTCGAAGGGCGACGTGATCGCGGTGCCGTCTTGGTGCCCGATGAACGTGTCGTCGACGCTCGGCCTCGATGCGTTCACCTTCTCCGACGCGCCGGTCTACGAAGCGCTCAACCTCGTCGATCCCGAGTAGCCCACCCGGCCATGGCCACGATCGTCGGCGCCTTCGGAGTGCCCCACATGCCGACCTCACCGGGCGACTGCGCGGCCAACCCGGAGTCCCTCGTGGCCCGCGCGTTCGCGGCGGTGCGCGGCCATGTCGACGACATCGATCCCGACGTGCTGCTCATGTTCGACACCGACCACTTCCATCACTGGTTTTACGACCGTCTGCCCGCGTTCGCGATCGGGGTAGCCGTCCGCACAGACGGGCCCGGCGCCGACGATTGGCCCGGCGAGGCTCGCTTCGACGAGATCTGCGTCGACGAGGCGCTCGCGAGGCACGTCTACGCATCGGGACTTGCAGCGGCGTTCGACCTCGCGCTGAGCGAGGAGTTCCAGGTCGACCACTCGATCACCGTGCCGGTCCACTTCCTCGCCGCGAGCGCCGGGGTGGTCGAACGGCCGATCGTGCCGGTCTGGATCAACGGCATCGCCCCGCCGTTCCCGCTCGCGTCGCGCTGTCGTGATCTGGGCGCGATGGTGTCGGCTGCCATCGCGTCTTACCCGGCCGACACACGGGTCGGCCTCGTGGCGAGCGGCGCGATCAGCGGTGACATCGGTGGTGCTCACGCGCGACCTGGTTCGCCCATGGCGCCGCCGGATGAAGCGTGGCTCGCCGACGTCGAACGCTGGCTGCGCGAAGAGCGGCTCGACGACTTCGTCGCAGCGGCTACGCCCGATCGACTTCGTGCCGCGGGCAACGTGAGCGGCGAGTGCCTGAACTGGATCGCGCTCTTCGGCGCGGTCGGCGGCCGCCGCCCCACGTTCCTCGAGATGGACACCTTCGGCGGCAACGCGTTCGCCGCGTGGGATCTGCGATGAGCGTCTACACCGTGCACAAGCTCTTGCATCGCGCGCAGGTCGATCTGGAGTTCCGCGAGCGGCTCCGGTCAGACCCGCCCGGGTCGATCTCGGACTGGCCGTTCACCGACGAGGAGCGCCGCGCGTTGCTCGCTGGTGACGTCGCAGCCCTGGCTCTCGCGGGAGCGCACACGTTCCTCCTCAGCCGCATCCCTCGGTTCGGCCTGTTCGGTCTCGACCGCGACGAGTACATCCGGCGCATGCGTGCCCTCGACGACCAGCCGGCATGACCGTTTGCTCACGGAACCACGCCACCGGTGGTCGCGTGAGCAAACGACGTTGTCAGGCGAGGGGTGGGCGGTGGTCCGCCCAGGGCGCTGCGGCTTCGAGCTGTGCGCCGATGCGGATGAGCACGTCGTCACGTCCGTGGGCAGCGACGAGCTGCACGCCGCGGGGCAGGCCGTCGGAGGGCCAGCCGAGGGGGAGTGACAGCGCAGGTTGTCCGGTCGCGTTGAACACGCGCGTGAACGCGCTGCCGCGACCGGGAGCGAAGCCGCGCTTGTACGCGCCGAGGGGCGGGCCCGGCTCGGCGGTCGTCGGGGTCAGCAGCAGGTCGAAGCCATCCCACCAACTCCGGACGTCGCGCGTCAGCTCCTCTTGTCGCTCGAGTGCACGGACCACTTCTGCTCCTGAGAGCGCTCGTCCCGTCGAGACCGCCCTCCACGTGGTCGGCTCGACGTCGTCTTCGCCGAGCTCGCGGCCGAGGGCGGCCGACCATTCGTCGAGCGCGAGCGCGCCCTGCGCGGCGGCCAAGCTCGTCGCGCCACCCAGGAGGTCCGGGTCGTACAGCGCCGCCGGCCACGCCTCCTCCACGTGATGGCCGAGCCCCTCCAACAGTCGCGCCGCGTCACGAGCCGCCTGCACGCAGCCCGGGTCGGGCTCGACTCCGGTGAACGGCTCGACGCAGAGGCCGATGCGGAGGCGCCCCGGTTCACGGCCGACTTCGTCGACGAGGCGATCACGAGGCGTCGCATCGGCGAGACCGTCGAGCACCGCAGCCGTGTCGCGCATCGTGCGCGTGATCGCACCCTCGGTCAGCATCGTCACCGCCGCGTCGCCCGGACGATTCGGCAGCACGCGTCCACGCGACGGCTTGAGCCCGACGACGCCACACTGCGAGGCCGGGATGCGGATCGATCCGGCGATGTCGTTCGCGTGCGCGACGGGCACGAAGCCGGCCGCGACCGCCGCCCCGGACCCACCCGACGACCCTCCGGGTGAACGACCGAGGTTCCACGGGTTGTGTGTCGGTCCGTAGGCCTCGGGCTCGGTGGTGCCCATCAATGCGAGCTCGGGAGTGTTCGTCCGCCCCAGCGGCACGAAACCCAGTGAGCGGAAGCGCAACGCCAACGGGCTGTCGACCCGCGCCACCCAGCTCACGTCTCGCAGGGCGCGCATCCCCTGGTGGTGTGGTTCACCCAGCTCTTGCGCGCCGAGGTCCTTGAAGAGAAGCGGCACCCCGGTGAACGGGCCATCCGGGAGCGACCCTGCGGCCTCGCGTCGAGCGCGGTCGAACTGCCGATGGATCACGGCGTTGATCTGCGGGTCGAACGTCTCGATGCGCGCGATCGAGGCTTCGACCAGCTCTCCTGCGGTGACATCGCCGTTGGCCACGAGCTCGGCGAGCCCGGTGGCGTCGTAGTCGTCGAGGAGATCGCCCATCAGTTGGGGATCCGACCGCCGTTGACGATGATCGTCTGGCCCGACACGAATGCCGAGTCGTCCGAGAGGAAGTAGCAGAACGTGCCGAGCAGATCGTCGGGGCGCATCAGCCGGCCGAGCGGCGTGCGACTGATGTCGTACTCGCCGAGGACCTCTGACCCCGGGGTCGTCGTGCGTCCCGGAGCGATGCAGTTCACTCGGATGTTCTTCTTGCCCATCTCGTTCGCGAGGGCGCGCGTCAGCGAGATCACGGCCCCCTTCGACGCGACGTAGTGGGCGAAGCCGTGCGAGCCGGTGAAGGCGGTCTCGGACGCGACCGTCACGATGCTGCCGCCCTGGTCGCTCATCGATGCCGCGGCTGCCCGCGCGCACAGGAACGTGCCCGTGATGTTCACCGCCAGCATGCGGTTCCACTCGTCGAGGGGGATCTCGTCGTAGGGCCGGCGGTTGACGAGCAGGGCAGCGCAGGTGACGAGCCCGTCGACGGTGCCGACCTTGTCGAACAGCGATGCGACCTGATCCGCGTCGCTCACGTCGCAGACGACATCGCCGCCCGCGAGGTCGACGGCGATCACGTCCGCACCTCGCGACCGCAGCTCGGTGGTCAGCTCCGCCCCGATGCCACGGCCCGCGCCGGTGACGACGAGTCGCTTGCCCGACACCGTCATGCCCGATCTCCTGTCTTCTCCAACAGCGCGGCGAGCTCGTCGTGGATGTGCCCGTTGGTGGCGAGCACGTTGGCGAAGCCGGGACCGAGGTTCAGCTCGCCGCCATCGAGGTCTTCGATCGCGCCGCCGGCTTCGGTGATCAGCAAGCTGCCGGCCCCGACATCCCACGCGTAGGTCGCGTCGCGCTCGAGGAACGCGTCGATGCGACCAGCGGCGACGTAGGCGAGGCACAACGCGGGCGAGCCGAGGCCGCGCACGCCGCGGCATTGCACGTTGAGCTCGACGATGCGACGTCCGTACGCCTCGATCTGCTCACGGTCGTCGGCTTGGATGCCGGTGCACACCATCGCTCGGTTGAGCGAACGGACATCCGAGACGGACAGCCGCTCGTCGCCGAGCCACGCGCCCCGACCTCGCCCGGCGGTGAAGAGCTCGCCGCGAAACGGCTCGAAGATCGCGGCTGCGGCCACACCGTCGGCGTCGCGCACCGCGACCGACGTGCACGCGAACGGGATGCCGTGGGCGTAGTTCGACGTGCCGTCGAGCGGGTCGACGAGCCAGGTGCACGGCCCGTCAGCCTGGCCCGCGACGCCTTCCTCTCCGAGGATCGCATGGTCAGGGAACGCGCGAGCCACGATCTCGACGATCTTGTCCTGCGCGGTGACGTCGGCCCACGTGACGATCGACGTGCGCTCGCTCTTCAGCTCCACCTCGGCCGGCCGTGCCAAGCCCTCGATGAGCACCGCACCGCCGGCTCGGGCGGCAGTGACCGCCACGTCGAGCAGCGCGTCGACGGACGGCGCTGCCGGCGAAGCCATGAGCGCTGCGCTCAGCCGCGGCCGGCGGCCAGCATCGCCTCGACGAGTGCCTTCGGGCGCTCGTGGTCGGCGTAGACCATGTGCGCGCCCGTGCGGTTCGTACGCGCGGAGGCGAGGTAGTTGCGCTCGTAGAGGTCGTTGCGCGCGCCCAGGTTCGATCCGACGAAGTCCCAAGCGAGACGGTAGATCGCGGCCCGGTCTGCGGCGTCGATGTCGTTCGAGCCGTGGAGGAACTCGTCGATGAGCGGCCGGAGGCGGGCATCGGCGAGCATCGCCTTGCTCGGCGTCGCGAGCAGGTTGTGGCTGCCGATCGTGATGAGGATGTCGTTCACCCGAGGGAACCAGATGGCGAGCATCGCCCGCATCGGATGCAGCGGTCGACCGTCGGGGAACACGACGCCGTCGCCTCGGTCGTACCCGTGCTCCTCGGCGAGCAGCACCGCGTTCCGCGTGACTTCTACGTAGCCACTGAGCTCTCCCAGCATCTCGATCGTCTGGGGAGTGACGTCGTTGACCGCCTCTGCCATCCCCATCGCGAGGCCGTACGCGAACTCGAGCTTCGTCAGGGCGCGGAGAGTCGTCTGCTGCATGATGTTCGCCCACCACGCCGTCGGCAGCATCACCGAGCTGTAGATGTCGGGCCGCCCGTCGATGAACACGCGCTCGCGCGGCACCTCGACGTCGTCGAAGATGACGAACGCGTCTTGCTCATCGAAGCGAGTCGAGAGCGGATGATCGAACGCGTTCGTGTCCTGCCTCGACGCGCTGTCGCGGCAGAGAAAGATCAGCCCCGGCGTCTCCATCCCGATCGAGAAGCTCAGGGCGTACTCGGGCGGCGCGTCAGGCGGCAGCGGATGGCCCGGGTACACCGCGATCTCGTCGGAGAACGGCGCGAGCGTCGCGAGGATGCGAGCTCCGCGCACCACGATGCCGTGCTCGGTGTCGCCGACCTTGTGCAGCGGCACCGGGTTTCCCTGGAAGATGTTGTCGGTCGCTCGGTTTACCGTCGGGTGCACGAGTGTGTGCGTGAGCGAGATGTCTTCGCGTGCGAGCTGCTTCTGGAACTGCACGAGGTTGTCGTGGCCCTGCTCGTTGCCGCCGTCGGCACCGATCCAGGCACTGCGCTCACCCGCGAACCCGGCGAACGTCACGTTCATGTAGTCGGGCGTGCGGCCCATGAGGCCCACCGATGCTTCGGCGATGCGCACGAGCCCCTTGTGCCGCCGCTTCAGGTCGTCGACCGAGCGGGGGATCATGTGGCTCACGTTGATCGGCTCGCCCGTCTCGGGATCGGGCATGAGGCAGTCGTCGGGATACTCGTGCTGCCGGTCGAACACCGTGGCCAGCTGATGCGCGGCGCCGGTGAAGGCGGGATGGTCGACGACGTCGTCGACGCGCTCGCCGCCGAGCCACACCTCGCGCTTGCGCGCCTTCAGGCCCTTGAGGAACTCCTCACCCGTGCGCGCTCCCATCGTGGCGGCTCAGTGCGAGTCGCGAGCGACGATGCGACCAGGGACGACGACCGGCTCGGGCTCGTTCGGCCCGAACCTCTGGTAGTCGGTCGTGTCCTCGAGCTCCTTGTCAGGGGGCAGGTACTCGAAGTAGTTGAGAGCGGCGTCGACATCACCCGACCACACCTCTTCGGGAAGGTCGTACAGCACCTCGATGCCGTAGCCATCGGGGTCGGCGATGTACGCGGAGTGCGTCATGCCGTGGTTGCCTCGCACGATGAACTCGACGCCGTTCGCCTTCAGGTGCTCGAGCTCGCTCAGCCACGACTCACGGTCGGGGTAGCCGATCGCGATGTGGTTCACGCCGACTCGCCGGGGCTCCATCGACCAAGGCTCCGGCGGGCCCGCCGAGTCGGGGTCCGCGACCTGCACGAGGGCGAAGTCGTGATGGTGCGATTCGTTGCCGCGGTAGAAGCGCATCGTCATCGTGTGCGTCAGCTCTGCGCACTGATCGAAGCCGAGCAGCTCGGTGTAGAAGTGGTGGGACGCCTCGATGTCGCGCACATTGAGCACGAGATGGCTGACGCTGGCGCCCTTGGTCGGCCTGGTGGACGATTGAGTCGACAAGTCGATCACCCCCTGATCGTGGTGCGTGCGAGCGTAACCCAGGGTCGCATCAGTGGCTCCCGCTGTGTGCAGACCCGTTGAGTGCCGACCACAGCACCTCTGGCGTGAGCGGCGTCTCGAGATGTCGCACGCCGAAGTGCGACAGCGCGTCGATGACTGCGTTGTAGACGGCGGGGATCGCGCCGATCGTCCCCGACTCGCCGACGCCTTTGGCCCCGAGCGGGTTCGCGAACGTCGGTGTCTCCATGTGCACGACCTCGAACGACGGCAGCTCGGCCGCCGAGATCACGAGGTAGTCGGCGAAGTTCGTGGTCTGCGGCTGCCCGTCGTCCGAATAGCGCACGGCCTCGAACAGTGCCTGCGCGACGCCCTGCGCGATGCCGCCGTGCACCTGCCCTTCGGCGAGCAGCGGGTTGATCAGCTTCCCCGCGTCGTCGAGCGCGACGAGTCGGGTGAGCCGAGTGTGACCCGTCTCGGTGTCGATCTCGACGACGGCGAGGTGGGCGCCGAACGGAAACGTCGGCATCACGGGGGTGAAGTCGCTCTCGGCCGAGAGCATCTCGCCTTCGGATGCAGCGATTGCGCCCCAGTCGACAGTGCGCGCCGGTGTCCCCGCGACGTGGAACACGGCGCGCTCGACGTCGACCACCACGTCGTCGACCGCGCACTCGAGCAGGTCGGCGGCCCGCTCGCGCGCGAGATCGACCAAGGTCGCCGTCGCGGTGTCGATCGCCGCGCCGCCGATCTGCACCGAGCGCGAGCCGACCGTGAGGCCCCCGGACCGCACTTGGTCGGTGTCGCCGTGGACGACCTCGATGTGCTCGATCGGCACGCCCGTACGCTCGGACACCACCATCGCCCACGTCGTGTCGTGCCCTTGCCCGAACGGCGTCGCGCCGCTGCGCACGCGCAGCCGCCCGCCCTCGAGCAGCTCGACCGATCCGAACTCACTCCCGGGCGCACCGGCCGTGATCTCGACGTACACCGCGATGCCGATGCCCAGCGCGATCGGGTCGTTCGCCGCGCGGCGGCGAGCCTGCTCGGTGCGGAGGTCGTCGTACCCCGCGGCGGCGAGCACGCGCTCGAGGGCCTCGGGATAGTCGCCGACGTCGTAGACCGTGCCGATGCCGGTCGTGTAGCGATCGGTGAACTTCGGCACCAGGTTGCGACGCCTCACCTCCGCCGGGTCCATGTCGATCTCGGCCGCGAATCGGTCGACCATGCGCTCGATCGCGACGGCCGCCTCGGGGCGACCCGCGCCGCGGTAGGCCGTCGTGGACACAGCGTTCGTCACTGCGCTGACTCCGGTGAACGAGACGTTGGCGATCTCGTACACGCCGGTCACCATCCGCATCGTCATCATCGGCAGCACCGCGCCGATGAGCGGAAACGCCCCCGCGTCGCCGACCACGTCGAGGTGGTACGCGGTGATGCGCCCGTCGCGGGTGCCGCCGAGCTTCGCTCGTTGCACCTGCCCGCGCCCGTGGGGCATTGCCACCATGTTCTCCGAGCGCGTCTCGGTCCACTTGACCGGTCGACCGACGGCCCGTGCGTAGAAGCCGATTGCGAGCTCCTCTGGATAGGTGCGGGACTTCGCGCCGAAGCCACCACCCACGTCGGGAACGACGACTCGCACTTGCGCGGGATCGAGCCCGTAGATCCCCACGAGGAGATCCTTGGTGGGGTGCGCGCCCTGGCACGCCGAGTAGTGCACGAGGCGACCGTCCTCGGTCCAGTACGCCGCGCCCGACCTCGGCTCGATCGGCGCTGCGGTCAACCGCTGGTTGACGATGCGCTCTTCCACGATGACTTCGCAGTCGCTGAAGTCGGCTTCCTCCTTGGCCGGCCACCGCTGCACGACGTTCGTCCCGGCATCGGGGAACAGCAGCACCTCGTCTCGGGTGCTCGCCTCCGGATCGACGACGACCGGCAGCGGGTCGTAGTCGATGACGACCAGCTCGGCCGCGTCGGCCGCCTGATATCGGTCCTCGGCGACGACCGCGACGACGGGTTGGCCGACGTAGCGCACCGTCCCCTTCGCGACGAACGGACGGCGCATCGCCTCGGGAAAGCTCGGGTTGACGTTCGGCGCGAGCCCGAGCTCGGTCAGATCGTCGGCCGTGAAGACGGCGATCACCCCCGGAGCGGCCTTCGCCTCGTCGACGTCGATCGAGACGATGTGCGCGTGCGCCTCGGTCGAGCGCACGTACGTGAGCCAGGCCGCGTTGTCGAGGGAGAGGTCGTCGACGTAGACGCCACCGGACGTGAGCATTCGGACGTCTTCGACGCGCTGCACTCGGTTGCCGAGGATGCTCGTGCCCACCCGGGTCCCTCCGTGGTTGACTACTGCCGCCACTATGACAGTGAACCTGACACTCCCGCGCGCCCATGGCTGACCCTTCCGAGTCCGACACCGAGCCTCCGCGTCCGGTCACCCTCACCGACGAGCTCAAGGCGCAGCTCGGCAAGGTGTCGACCGCGACACTCACCCAGCAGCTGCAGGGGAGAGGCATCCGCAACGCCTTCCTGAGCGGCCTCAAGCCGGTCGTCGAGCGGCAGCGCATGGTCGGCTACGCGCACACGCTGCGCTACGTGCCGGCCCGAGAGGACCTGACCGACCTCACCAGGGGGCAGAACGCGCAACGTCGCGCCATCGAGAGCCTGACGCCCGACGAGGTGCTGATCATGGACGCGCGCGGCGAGCCCCATGCGGGCACGATCGGCGACATCTTCGTGATGCGCTCGAAGCTGCTCGGAGCCGCCGGCGTCGTCACCGACGGCGCGCTGCGCGACACACCCGCCATCCGGACAATCGGCCTGCCGGTGTACCACCAGTCGTCGCATGCCGCGACGTGGGGACGCCTCCACGTGCCGCTCGAGCATCAGGTGACGATCGCTTGCGCGGGCGTCACGGTCGTCCCCGGCGACATCCTCGTCGGTGACGGTGAGGGCGTCGTCGTGCTTCCGGCTGCGCTCGCGGCGGAGATCGCCGCCGCGTCGGTGGCGCAGGAGATCGAGGAGGAGTGGGCGCTCGAGCGCGTCGCCGCGGGGGAGAGCACCATTGGCACCTTCCCGATAGCGAAGGACCGGCGCGCCGAGTTCGAAGCCTGGCTCGCCGCCCGCGGGCACTGAGGAGAACGAGACATGGCGCGACGATCGGTCGAGGCGAACAGCGTTCACCATGTGAACCCGATACCGACAGCGTCGCGCGTGGGGCCGCTGCTGATGTCGAGCATCATCCCGGCGCGCAACCCCGGCGCCGACGACATACCCGACGACCCGGCAGCACAGCTCGCGAACCTCTTCCACCACGTCGGGGAGATGCTCGACGTCGGCGGCGCGACGTGGGACGACATCGCCAAGATGACGTTCTACGTGCCCGACCTCAAGCTCCGCGACCTCATCAACGGGCCTTGGGTCGAGCACTTCCCGGACGCCAACTCGCGTCCCGCTCGGCACACCCAGCTGGCGGCCGGGTGGCGGCAACTTCATCAGCTGCGACTTCGTGGCCTACGTCGAGTGACCGAGCGCTCCGGCGGACAGATCCTCGTCGAGGGGCTGCGGCGCTGGGGCGTCGACGTCGTGTTCGGCCTTCCGGGCGTGCAGCTCGACGGGCTCTACGAAGGGTTCGCCCTCGAGCCGTCGATCCGGGTGATCCACACCCGCCACGAGCAGGCCACGAGCTACATGGCGGACGGCTACGCGCGGGTCACGGGCCGCGTGGGCGTGTGTGCCGTGGTGCCCGGGCCCGGGGTGCTCAACGCGGCCGCCGGGTTGGCCACTGCCTACGCGTGCGGGAGCCGTGTGCTGTGCATCGTCGGCCAGGTGCCGACGGCCGACCTCGGCCGAGGGCGAGGCGTGCTGCACGAGATCCCCGACCAACACGCGGCGATCAAGGGAGTCATCGGTCGCGGCGAGTACGCGACACGTCCGGAAGACGTGCCCGCGCTCGTCGACGCCGTGTTCCTCGCGCTCCTCGGCAACGAGCGACCGCGCCCTCACGCGCTCGAGGTCGGTTGGGACACGATGCTGCGCACGGCGGCGGTCGAGTGGCCCCACCTGCCGGACGTGCCGTCGCCGAAGCAGCCCGACGCCGCGCTCGACGCAGGCATGCGGCCGACCGGTTGGCGCACGCCGCGCGGCCCGCCATCCTCGCCGGCGGCGGTGCGCTCGGAGCGGGCGACGCCCTCGTCGCACTGGCCGAACGCCTGGGCGCACCGGTGATCATGACGACCGAGGGGAAGGGCGCGGTGCCGGCCAGCCACCCCCTGGCGCTGCCGATGCTGGCGGTGCCACCCCTGCTCGACGAGATCGACGTCCTGCTGATCGTCGGGTCGCGCGCGCATCTCTCGCGCGGCCCGCTGCCGGTGCCACCGACTGTCGAGGTCATCCGCGTCGACGTCGACCCGTCCGAGCTCGACCAGAGCGTGAAGCCGTCGATCGCGATCGAGGCGGATGCCGGTGCGGCGGCCGTCGCGCTGCTCGAAGCGGTGGAGGCTTCGAGTCCTCCTGGCGCCGACGTCGTCGCGAGCCGTGTCGCGGCCTGCCGCGAGCTCGGCGAGCAGCTCCGGGCCGGGCTCGCCGCCCGCTTCCCCGATCTCGCTTCGTGCTGCGAGCAGCTGCGCGCCGCGATCCCTCCTGGTGGAGTGCTCGTCGACGAGATGACGCAAGTCGGCTACTACGCCCGCAGCGGATACCCCGCGGAGTCTCCGGGGGAGTACCTCGGGTCGGGCTACCAGGGGACGCTGGGGTTCGGGTTCCCCACGGCGCTCGGCGCGAAGGTCGGGGCCGGCGATCGCGTCGTCGTTTCGATCAGCGGTGACGGCGGCTTCCTGTACGGCGTGGGTGAGCTCGCGACCGCCGCCCAGCACGACATCGGGCTCGTCACGGTCGTCTTCCGCGACGACGCGTACGGCAACGTGCTGCGGATGCAGCAGGAGAGCACCGGAAACGAGATCGCCTCGCGGCTGAAGAACCCTGACCTGGTGGGGCTCGCCGAGAGCTTCGGCGTCGCGGGCCACCGTGTGACAGAGCTGGGCGATCTGCGGGCCACGCTCGAGAAGGCGATCGAAGTGGGTGGTCCCGCGGTGATCGACGTGCCCATCGGACCGCAGCCCGACCTTTGGGGGCTGCTCACATTGCGGGAGAGGTTGGCGTGATGCGGTCGTTGAAGACGTTGTGGGCCGAGGGGAAGACGACGCTCGGGGCGTGGCTGTCGCTGCGCGATCCGCTCGTCGCGGAGGTCGCCGCCTCGGCGGGCTTCGACTACGTGTGCGTCGACATGCAGCACGGGTTGCAAGACCTCGCCCAGGCGATGACCGCGCTCCACGCGATGGCTGGTGGCTCCGCGGTGCCGGTCGTCCGGGTGCCGTGGAACGAGCCCGGAATCATCGGTCGGGTGCTCGACGCCGGCGCGCTCGGCGTGATCATCCCGATGGTGAACACGCCCGACGACGCGCGTCGCGCTGTCGATGCCTGTCGCTACGCACCGGCGGGCGCTCGCAGCTTCGGCCCGCTCACCGCGGGTGCGCGCTATGGCGGTGGGTACGCCGGTGAGGCCAACGACGCAGTCGCGTGCATCCCGATGATCGAGACGCGCGGAGCGGTTGAGATCGTCGACGACATCCTCGACGTGCCGGGAATCGACGCGGTCTACATCGGTCCCGCCGACCTCTCGCTGACCTATGCCCTCCCGCCCGGGCTCGACAACCCGGCCGATGAGTTCCAGAGCGCCCTGAAGACGGTGGTCGCGGCGTGCGAGCGCCACGGGGTCGTACCGGGCATCCACTCGCACGCCTCGCTCGCTGGCCTCCGCCACTCGGGCGGGTTCCGCATGATCACGGTGTCGTCCGACTCGACGATCGTGATGCAGGGACTGCGGAGCGAGCTGAAGTCGGCCCGCGAGGCCTCAACGTAACGGCGCCGTCCGCCGCCCCGACTAGCGCATCGCCTCACGCCACCGGATCGCAGCGGCGAGGTGCTCTGCCGGTGTCTCGTATCCCCCGCCCGCGGTCATGACGCGGAGGTGCGTCGCTCCGAGGTCGCGGTACTTGTCGGCCAGGTCGATCCACTTCTGGGGCTCCTCGTCGCGTTGGACGCGGATCGCACACGCGATGCTGATCGAGGCGGGATCGCGGCCGGCGTCCATCGCGTATGCCCGCAGCCGCGCGATCGCGTCGGCGAGCTCCGGCCCCGGCGGGTACTGCGGCATCCATCCATCGGCCATGCGTCCCGTGCGTCGCAGCACCTTCTCGACGATCTTGCCGAACCATGCGCCCATCCAGATCGGGATCGGCCGCTGCACGGGCATCGGGTTGAGGCCCATGCGATCGAGGTGGTGCCACTCGCCGTCGAAGGTGACGAGCTCCTCGGTCCAGAGGCGTCGCAGCACCTCGATCTGCTCCTCGAGCCGAGCGCCGCGGTTGCTGAAGTCCTCGTTCAGCGCTTCGTACTCCATCCAGTTCCGACCGACTCCTACGCCGAGCACGAGGCGTCCGCCGGTGAGCAGGTCGAGCTCCGCGCACTGCTTCGCGACGAGGACGGTCTGGCGCTGGGGGAGGATGAGGATCCCCGTGACGAGCTCGATGCGCTCGGTGACTGCCCCCAGGTAGCCGAACAACACGAAGGGCTCGTGATAGCGCACGTCGTACGTGTGCACCTTCTCGCCGGTGAGGCGGTCCGGGTGCCCACCGATCACGTGCTCAGCGGCGACGAGGTGATCGAACCCCGCGCCCTCGACCGACTGCGCGAACTCCTTGAAGAACCCCGGGTCGTCGCCGAGGTCGGGATGGCTGAACGTGACGCCGTAGCGCATGGGCTGTCGGTCTCCTACTCGGCGCTGAAGGTGACCTCGCCCAATGTGTCGAACAGCGCATGGACCGAGTCTCCGGGTTGGAACGGGATCGCCTTGATGAACGAGCCCGAGAGCAGGACGTGCCCCGGCTCGAGCTCCACGTCGTACTCGTAGAGCTTGTTCGCGAGCCAAGCGATCGCGTTGATGGGGTTGCCCATGACCGCTTGCGCGACGCCGCTCTCCTCGACGGTGCCGTTGATGGCGAGGCTCGCGCCGATGCGGCGGATGTCGACGTCGGTCAGCTTCATCGGCCGTCCGCCGAGCACGACGAGGCCACACGCCGCGGCGTCGGAGATGCTGTCGACGAGCGTGTTGGGCCCCCTGCCCTTCTGGCGGGTGTCCACGATCTCGATGCAGGGGAGGACGAAGTCGGTTGCACGAATGACGTCGGCGGCGTGCGCGTGCGGGCCGGCGAGCGGCGCATTGAGCACGAAGGCGATCTCGACCTCGACGAGAGGACGGTTCATCCGGCTGCGGGGCACGACGCTGCCCTCCGCGACGAACCAGTTGTCGAACATCGTTCCGTAGTCAGGCTCGGTCGCGCCGGTGATCGCCCGCATCGCCTTCGAGGTGAGGCCGATCTTGTGGCCCTTGATGGTGCGGCCGGCCTTGAGCTTCAGCTCGGTCACTGCCTGCGAGATGCGATACGCGTCCTCGACGTCGGCGTCGGGGAACTTCTCCGAGGTCGGGGTCGTGGGCTCGTTCTTCTCTTCGGCCTCGTAGAGCGCCTTGGCGGCCTGCGTCACCTGCTTGGCAGTCAGCATCGCCGTACTGTGACAGCCCATGCTCGAGGTCGACAAGGCGATCGTGTTCGCAGAGCGGGAGGGGTACCGCGCACTCGAGCTCGACATCTACCGCGATGGCTCGTCCACGGCGTCGCTGCTGCCGGTCGTGGTGTTCGTCCACGGCGGAGGATGGAGAGTGGGCCATCGGCGCGCTCCCCGCGAGACTCGTGAGTGGGAGCGGGGGTTCTTCGACCGCATCTGCGACGCCGGCTTCGCCGCCGTGGCCTGCAGCTATCGCTTCAGCGGCGAGGCGACGTTCCCCGCGCAGATCGACGACGTGGTCGACGCGTTGCGCTGGATCCGCGACCACGGTGCTGAGCATGGGCTCGACGCCGATCGCGTCTATCTGTGGGGTGCGTCCGGAGGTGGCACCCTCGCGGCACTCGCCGCGCTCGTCCCCGAGGCGCCCGCCGTGCGGGGTGCGGTGATCTGGTACGCGGTGAGCGACTTCCTCGCCCTCGACCTCGACGCCACCGAGACGTGGGAGGCGCACCTGTTCGGTGGGCCGATCGGGGCGAACGTCGCGCTTGCTCGATCAGCGAGCCCTGTGTCGTTCGTGCGCGAGGACGCGCCGCCGTTCTTCATCCAGCACGGGGAGCTCGACACCTGGGTTGCGTTCGACCAGAGCGTGCGGCTCGAGAAGGCGCTCGGTGCGGTCGGAGCGCCGGTCGAGCTCGAGGCCGTGCCGGGCGCCGATCACTTCTTCGGCGGCGCGCCCGACATCGAGGCGATCTTCGAGCGGGCGCTCGCGTTCCTGTGCCGGCTCGACGCAGGGTCCGCCGCGTGACCTGGGAGCCCGAGCTCGACGAGCTGCGCCGTCGCACCGAGATGGCCAAGGCGATGGGTGGGCCCGACAAGGTCGCTCGTCAGCACGAGTTCGGCAAGCTCACCATTCGCGAGCGAGTCGACCGGTTGGTCGATGCCGGGTCTTTCGACGAGATCGGCACGGTCGCGGGCGTCGGCGCGTACGACGAGCACGGCGAGCTGATCGCGTTCACGCCGTCGAACTTCGTGTTCGGGGCGGCCGCGGTCGACGGGCGGCCGGTCATCGTGTCGGGTGACGACTTCACGGTGCGCGGCGGGTCCGCGGACGCATCGATCGGTGCGAAGCGCAACCACGCCGAGGGCCTTGCGCTCGAGCTGCGAGTGCCGCACGTCCGTCTCGTCGACGGCATGGGTGGCGGTGGCTCGGTGAAGACGATCGAGCAGCTCGGCCGCACGCCGATCTCGCAGATGCGCGGATGGGACGTCGTGCTCTCCCACCTGTCGGTGGCCCCGTCGGTGTCGCTCGCGCTCGGATCGGTCGCCGGCATCGGCGCGGCGCGCGTGGCGACGAGTCACTACTCCGTGATCGTCAAGGACACCGCACAGATGATGATCGCCGGGCCCGCGCTCGTCGACTTCGCGATGCCGGGCCCGCATCACGACAAGAACGAGCTCGGCGGCAGCCAGGTCCACGTCACGAACGGCGCCATCGACGACGAGGCCGAGTCCGAGGAGGAAGCCTTCGCGCTCGCTCGGCGCTTCCTCTCGTACCTCCCGACGTCGGTCGACGAGCTGCCCCCGCGCGCACCGTGCACTGACGACCCCGAGCGTCGCGAGGAGATGCTGGTGTCGATCGTGCCGCGCAACCCGCGCCACGTGTACAAGATGCGCGCCATCATCGAGGCGATCGCGGATCGGGAAGCCGACGGCACGTCGTTCTTCGAGATCGGACGCCAGTGGGGGAAGTCCATCATCTGTGGTCTCGCTCGCTTCAACGGGTGGCCGATCGCGCTCTTCGCGGAAGACCCCTACATCTACGGCGGCGCGTGGACGGCGTCGTCGTCGCAGAAGGTCACGCGGCTGATCGACCTCGCGACGACGTTCCATCTGCCGCTCGTGCACCTCGTCGACTGCCCGGGGTTCCTCATCGGCCTCCAGGCCGAGCAGGAAGGCACGATCCGCCACGGCTCTCGCGCGCTCGCCGCGCTGGGCGAGAGTCCGTCTCCGTACTGCTCGGTGGTGATCCGAAAGGCGTTCGGGGTGGCGGGCGCGGCGAACACCAGGCCCGGCAGCTACCACTACCGCTGCGCCTGGCCGTCCGGCGACTGGGGCTCGCTGCCCGTCGAGGGCGGCATCGAAGTCGCGTACAAGGCCGAGCTCGCCGACGCCCCCGACCGAGACGCTCATCTCGCTGCGATCCGAGCTCGGCTCGATCGGGTGCGCTCGCCCTTCCGCAGCGCCGAAGCCTTCGACATCGAGGACATCGTCGATCCGCGTGACACGCGCTCGATCATCTGTCGGTGGGCCGACCTGGTCGCGCGTGTGCGCCGGCCGGGTGAAGCTCGGTTGCGCTACCGACCCTGACCGAGGGCCAATTCGTCGAGGTCGACGCCGACGACCACGTCCCCATCGAAGGTCGCCCGCACCCGCGCCACCCACTCGTCGTCGGGCACCTCGAAGTCACCGGGAACGAGGTGCGAGAGCGCGAGCTGCCGAACGGCTGCCTTGGTCGCGATGGTGCCGACCTGCTCTGGCGACGAGTGCGAGCTCGCGAGGTGCTGGCGGAGCTGTTGACCGTTGGGCAGCCGCATGATCCGCTCGGCGAGGCGGTCGATGTCGAGGACCTCGTGCACGAGCAGGTCGGCATCGCGAGCCAGCCGAGCGACGTTCGTGCACTCACCGGTGTCGCCCGAGAACGCGACCGACCCGTTCGGCGTGTCGAAGCGGTAGCCGAGAGCCGGGAACACGGGCGCGTGCTGCACGAGGATCGCGCTCACCTGCACGCCGTTCTCGTCTTCTGGATAGATGACGACGGGATCCATGTCTGGAGCCGCCGAGTCCTCGCTCGTGCAGTCCGCGACGACGCCGAGATCGATGTCGGGCTCGTAGCCGTCGCGGCGCACGCCGATCTCGTGCACCCGCACGGATTGGGTGACGTCCTTGCGGCCCTCGTCCTGGATGCGCAGGTTGATGTTGTAGGCGAACGCCCGGAGCATGTGCTCGAGCGCGGCGCGGGTGCCGGGGGTCGGCTCGTCGGGGTACACGAGCGGCACTTCGAGGTCGGGCGGGAACGACGGGATCGGGAGGCCCGCTGGCGCGGGGCCGAAGACGTCGACGGTGTGGGGCGGCCAGCTGCCCATGAAGAAGTTGGGGAGGTCGACGATGTGGTCGCCGTGGAGGTGGGTCAGGAAGATCGCCTTGACCACGGGCCGTGTGCGGTCGAAGACCGGGTTCATCGCGATGCCGGCACGCCACATCTGTCGATGGGCTCCCTCGCCGCAGTCGACGATGTAGGCGGCGTCCCCGACGACGACCGCGTTCGAGTAGCCGCAGCGCGTCGACTTGGGGTTGCTGCCGCCAGCGGTGCCGAGCAGCACGGCTCGCTCCGCCGAGTCCGCGACGTGGGGAGCGCGGCGCTGCATCGCGGCGTTCCGCCACAGGTGCCGGGCGAGCGGTTCGTTCGCTTCGCGCACAGCCCTCAGCGCATCGGATGCGTTGCACACAGCCGGGTCACGCTAGTTGGGCGTTTGGTATCTTCCGCGCGTCCGCTCACACCACTGGGGGTTCGAGAGTGTCGACGACCGAGGTTGTGTTTCCTGGGCCCGACGAGATCGAGGGTTTCTGGAACCTCGACCGCATGCATGCACCGCGGCCGATCACGCCGCTGTCGTTCGACCTGATCATCGAGACGTTGGCCGCCGGGTTCACCAAGGCGCAGGCCGAATACGACTGCCCGATCATGGTGACGCCGAAGGAGATCAACCACTACGTCTACGTCAGCTTCCATCCGGTCGACGACGCGGGCGTGATCGCAGATCGCATGTCGCGGTACGAGGCGACGCTCGCGGAGAAGGTCCCGAAGGTCGGCAAGATCTGGGACGAGGAGTGGAAGCCGGTCGTCATCTCGAAGAACTACCCGGCGAAGACCGCCGACTACTCGGGCCTCAGCGACGCCGAGATGGTCGCGAAGCTCGAAGAGTTCGTCGATCACATGACCTACCAGTGGTGGATCCACGGACACATCAACTTCGTCCTCCTGTCCAGCAGCGCGTTCTGCGACATGTACGACGAGGTGATGCAGCCGGAGGAGAAGACCGAGGCGTACCAGACGCTCCAGGGCTTCCACACCCGATCGGTCGACGTCAGCCGCGCGATGTGGGCGCTCAGTCGGATCGTGAAGGACAGCCCGGCGCTGACAAAGCTCTTCGCCGAGAAGCCATCGACAGAGATCGTGGCCGAGCTCGACAAGTCAGACGATGGCCGCGCGTTCCACGAGCAGCTGCGAGCGTTCCTCGAGGAGTTCGGGTGGCGCAGTGACGCCGTCTACGACCTCGCCGACATCCCGTGGCGTGAAGACGAGTCGATCGCAGTGTCGAGCATCGCCGGCTTCGTCGGCCTGGAGGACACCGAGGATCCCGAGCTGATGTACCGGAAGGCGGTCAGCCAGCGCGAGGAGCTGCTCGCCAAGGCCCGGTCGAAGCTGTCCAGCGATCCCGACAAGCTCGCGAAGTTCGAGGAGCTCTACGAGTCGGCCCGCTACAGCTTCCCGGTGACCGAGGACCATGCCTTCTACATCGATCAGCTCGGCGTGGGCGTGTTCCGGCGGTTCGCGCTGGCCGTCGGCGATCGGCTGGTGCAGAAGGGCGTGATCGACAACGCCTCCGATGTCTTCTTCCTCCGCGGCGCCGAGGTGCCCGAGGCGCTGCTGAACGGCGGTGATCGACGCGCTGACGTGATCTCACGCCGCGCGACGTTCGAGGCGGCGGGCAAGGTCGTCGCGCCCGGCGCGGTGGGCACGCCGCCCGACATCCCCGCGGATGCAGCGCCCGATCCGTTCATGGACGCGATCGTCTTCCGGCTCCTCGGCATGGTGCCGCCCGACGACAACCCCGACCCGAACATCATCAGGGCCGTCGCCGGCTCTCCCGGCGTCGTCACCGCGAAGGCCCGGGTCGTGCGGTCTCTCGCAGAGGCTCAGGACCTCGAAGAGGGCGAGGTCATGGTGTGCGAGATGACGCTCCCGCCGTGGGTGCCGCTGTTCTCGATCGCCGGCGCCGTCGTCGCCGATGTCGGCGGCGTGCTGTCGCACTGCGCGATCGTCGCTCGCGAGTTCGGCGTCCCCGCCGTCGTCGGCGCGGTCACCGGCACCACTGCGATCAAGACCGGTCAGACCGTCACGGTCGACGGCACCAACGGCCTCGTCTACCTCGACGGGCGCTCCCTCGCCTGACGCCGCCACCCCAGGCGTTCAATTGGCGCGCCTGGGGTCGTAGAGCGGCGCGGTACGCGCCAATGCTCGCTCGCGATACGTGCGCGCGGTGACATCGATGAACGTCGACGGATCGATCGCGTCGCGCCACTCGGGGTAGAGCAGCTTCCAATCACAGCGTGCGATCGACTCATCGCGGTCGATGTCGCGCCGGACCTGGCTCAGAGCGCCGTGCCAGCGTTTGCTCGTGGCCTCGATGCCGAGCTTGATGTCGGGCCACGCGATGTCGATCCGCCCGAGCAGCTTGCCCGCCGAGTCGAACACTGGGTGCTGGCGGACCGGTCTCGGAAGGCTCGCGCCCACGATCACGCGCTCGATGAGTCGTTCGAATCGGCTGTCGGGCGTGCGTCCCTGCCGATCGGCACGAGCGAGCACTCGGCGAAGCGCCGCCGTGCCGCTCCGGCCGGGACGGTCGACGCGACCGAGCGTCTCGGTGATCCACCGAAGGCTGCAGCCCTTTCGCAGCGCATCGTCGAGCGCCTGCTCCACGACGTCGTCGTCGACCACGGCTCCGAGGTCGCACAACGTCCGGGCGACGGTCGTTGTTGGGATGCCATCGACGGTGGTGATGTCGTCAGGTGTCAGCAGATTCGAGCGGTGCACAGTGAACCCGGGGACGCGGCCGTGATGGCCTCGGCGAACGAGGATCTCGCGTGGCTCGCCCCTGACGCCATCGAGCCGGTGGAGAGCGCTCGCTGCCCTGCATGAGATCGTTCCCGCAGACGACAGCGACGCGACCATCAGGTCTTGTCGCCACGTTCGCGGGGAGCCGGCGATGGTGAGCACACCTGGCGCGGAAACTGACCACTGCCCACGTGCAACCCGAGCCCGGCGCTCTGCGCGGGTCACTCCTCTTTCAGCGGCCTGGACAATCGTGAACGCACTGTGCTGCGAGGCCGCGAGCGCAATCACAGCGCGATCGGCGCTGTGCTGCATCTCGTGATGATACGGAGGGGGTGGGACACGACCGGATTGGCGCGGCTGAGGCGGCAGAGCCGCCACTCACGCGCCAATGGGGCTTGCCCCGGGGCCCGTTTGCGACGATGGCGCGGCACTGGTGGCAGGGCCGCCACTGGCGCGCCACTTGAGGAAGGGGGGTCGGTGCCAGGTGGCCAGAGATGCCGGGTCTGACGCGGGCGGGGTTAGCGCCAGAGGGTCTTGGTGGCGAGGGCGGCGCCTTCGCTCAGCGCGCGGAACTTCGGCCACACGACGGTCGGGTGCACCTCGGGCGCGTACGACGCACGCGACGAGAACCCGCAGTCGGCGCCGGCGATCACGTTCTCCCGCCCGACGAGCCCGGCGTACTTCACGATGTAGTCCGCAATCAGCTCGGGGTGCTCGACGTAGTTCGTCGCGTGCCCGATGAGCCCCGGGATGAGGATCTTGTCGTCGGGCAGCTTCACGTCCTCCCAGATGCGCCACTCGTGGTAGTGCCGCGGGTTGGCGACCTCGAAGCTGTGCGCGCCGGCATTGATCGCCAGCATGAACGGCACGGCCTCGATCAGCGGGATGTCGTTCATGCGCGGCCCGTGGTTCAGGCCGTAGCAGGTGTGGTGGCGCACCGACCCGGGCGGGATCTCGCGCAGCGCGTTGTTCAGCGCCTCGACATGGATCCACGCCAGCCGCTCGCGCTCCTTCTGCTCCATCGTCGGATCGCTCAGCATGTCGATCAGGAACGGGTCGTCGACCTGGAGGATGAAGCCCGCGGCGACGATCGCGAGGTACTCCTCGCGCATCGCTTCGGCGACCTCGTGGAGGTACTCCTCGTGCGATGAGTAGTACTCGTTGCGACCGAACCCGCTCGGCCCCGACGACGGCATGAAGATGTCCGCCACGTCATAGTCCGCGGTCGCTGCCTTCAGGTTCTCGATGTCGGTCTGGAGGAGGTCCTGCCCGATGTAGGTGATCGGGCCGCGACAGATGATCCGCCGCAGGGGTGCGACCGTCGACGAGTACTTCTTGAAGTAGTCCGCGTAGTACTCCGGGAAGTCGTCGACCTCGACCTGCCACGACGGCGCCATCCGTGACTGCCCCATCTCGACCTCGAACCCGCCGAGGCGGTCCTTCACGTAGCCGAGGAAGCTCACCTTGCTCATCTCGCCGTCGGTGACGATGTCGATGCCGCACTCGACTTGCTGGCGCACCCGATCCGCGACCGCGGACTTCACCTGGTAGTCGAAGAGCTCGTGGTCGTAGGGCTGATCGTTCTCCCTGAGCTTCATCGTGTCGAGCAGATCGACGGGTCGGGCCAGGCTGCCCACGTGCGTCGAGAGGATGCGGTCGGTGCTTCGCTTCATGTCGGGCTCCCGGGAGGTGATCTCTAGCGACCGTTGACACAGGTGATGTACGTCCAGCATGCCTGGAACGTGGGACGCCCGTGGAAGAGGACGTCCATGGCATGGCGCATGAGCGCGAGACGGTCGGTGACCGCCTGCTCAGAGGGCTTGGCCCCGTCGACCTTCTCGGTGCCGCCGACCCAGCCGAGCACCGCGTCGTTGTACGCCGACAGGAACTCGTACCAGTCCTGCACGCCGGCTTGCACGCTCGCCTCGCGCACCGACTCGACCTTCAGCCCGCCGAGCTCGAGCGTCTCGAGGTAGAAGTCGAGCGGCCGCGGCAAGAGGAAGCACGCGGTCGCGATACGCGGCGTGCGCCTTCATCCGCTCGGTGTTGTCGAGGTCGGGGAGGTACGAGGCGTACTGCGGGTCGTTCCGCACGAGTCCCTCGGCGATCTCACCGACCACCCACACGGTCTCGTCGAGGATCCACTCGCTGCGCCGTGCGCGCGGGTTGCGGATGTTGCCCGAGTTGATGAGTACGTGCCCGCCCGGTCGAAGCACCTTCAGCCACGATGCGACGGTGTCGGGGAGATCGGGATACAGATGCACCGCGTTGGTCGACGCGATCAGATCGACGCCCCGCGTGAGCATCTCCGGGCCGAGCACCTCCTCCAAGCGCTCGAGCCGCTTCTCGTCCTTCAGGAAGCGCAGCAGGCGGAACCCGACCTTGGGGTCGTCGCGAAACTTCTCGACCGCGACACGGAGGAACTTCGGGGAGCTGTCGACGATGATCGCCCCGACTTGCGCGTCGAACATGCGCAGCTTCAGGCGGTCGAGGAGGATCCCGGTGCCGCCCGAGTAGTCGATCATGATCTCGCCGTCGCTCAGCAAGTGCACGAGCTCTTCGACAGTCGGATCGAGGTTGCGATACCAGCCGTGGCGATCGACGTTGTCGTACGCAGTGCCGAAGTCGTCGACGGGATCTTGCGTCCACGTCTCGTCGGGCACGCGATCGAACCCGGGGGGCCATGCGAACGACGCAGCCGCGTGACGCCCATCGGCCGGCGTCGTGACCGCGCGGTGCAGCTCCACGAGCGTGGAGACGTCCTGCGAGCGGTGCCGTCCCCAGCCGCAGTCGGTGGCGACGCCGAAGTCGTGCACGAACCGTTGCGCCGCGACGATGCGCGCCTTCGCGCCGGCGACGCCGTCCTCGAGGTGGAGGACGCCGAGGTAGAGCTGGGTCTCGGGCCGCAGCTGGAGCTGTCCGAGCGTCTCGAAGAAGCGGACGTCGACGTGATCGCCCTGCACGGGGAAGTGGATCCAGTCGAGCGAACGGCTGAGGCTCAAGGAGAGCGCATTCGCGATCTCGACGAGCGGCTGCGCGTTGAGCGGGCGCTCTTTGTGGTGGCGCTCGTGCCCGTGGCAGAAGTGGTAGCCGAGCTGGACGTCGCCCGGCACGCTGCGTCCCAACCGCACGAGGCGCTCGATGATGCTGGACCGCGGGTCGGAGAACCACGTCGGCATGACGCCGTCGAGCATCGCGAACTCGAAGTTCGTGTCCCACTGGACCGCGAGCTGATCGTGGGGGATCGCGTCGAAGATCGTCGAGAGCTCATTCAGCATCGCCGCCTCGTAGAGCGGCTCGATTCGAGCTTGGTCTTCGGGTGCGACGAACGCGGCGATCGGTGCGAGTGGCGTCGGCAGCGACACCTGGAACCGGCAGTGCGTCGGGATCAGCCCATCGCGCTTGCGCCGAGCAAAGATGCGATACGACGTCGTGGCGGCCTGCGCGTAGCCGAGCTGCTCGAACCGCAGCGTGTCGATCGACTCGTCGTCGCTGATCCGCAGGCGGGGAAGTGCACGATGCGAGTCCGCGCCAGGCGGGCAGACCTCGAACTCGGGCCGTGAGCTGAGCACCGGGTACTGCCACACGATCCAGTCGGATCGCGGGCCGGTCTCACCGTCCGGCATGCGATCGAGCCGTTCGCCGAGCTCGGTGGATGCGAGCTGGAAGACCTCGTCGGCGCTGCGGAGCGGCACGCTGCCGACCAACAGGACCCCGCCGGTCGCAAGGCCGTTCTCCGTCCCGGCTCCAGTGGCGTTCGTGTCCGTGGCCATGCGCGTACCTCCCGCGTCGGGAGACACCAGTGTCCCGCCGCGCAGTGATCGCGCCCTAGCGGAGCGTTCGCCTCTGACGAACGGTCCCGTGCGACTTCGCGAAGCCAGCGCAGTGGGGGCGACGGAGAACTACGGTCCGGTGGCTGCGATCGGCCGGGGCGCCATCGCGGGACTCAACGGGGGGTTGGCTATGAAGCGTCTGCTTCCGGTCCTGCTTGCGACCGGTGCGCTCCTGTTTGCCGCGTGCGGTGACGACTCAGGGTCGTCCTCGGCGACGACTGCGAGCGGCGGTGCAGCAACGACTGGCGCTGCCGCGGCGACAACCGCGGCGGGCGGCGCAGCGACAACTGCCGCCGGCGGCACGGCGGCGAGCACGAACATCCAGAAGCCGGGTGAGTGCGGCATGGGCACCGGTGAGAAGGCGACCGGGGAGCCGATCAAGATCGGTTCGATCAACACCAACGTGCCTGGCATCGACTTCACGTGGATCTCGAGCATGGCCAAGGCCTACTTCGACTGCGTGAACGACAACGGCGGCATCAACGGCCGGCCGATCGAGTACATCGAAGAGGACGAGCACATCGACCCGGCCGAGATCGCCGGCCTCGCGAAGAAGCTCGCCGAAGAGGATGGTGTGCTCGGCTTCGTGGGCAACACGAGCATCATCGACTGCAGCGTGAACGGGCAGTACTACACCGACAACGGCTTCTTCCCGATCATCGCGGGCGTCGACCAGGCCTGCTTCACGACGGCGAACTTCTCGGCCGTGAACATGGGCCCGTATTACTCGAGCCTCGGCGGGGCCCAAGCGGCGCTGCGGGCAGGAGCCAAGGGCACCCTCGTGATCATCACCGGCAACCAGCCCGGTGTGGATCTGATCAACAGCGGCGTCGTCGACTTCGCGGAGGCCAATGGGCTGAAGGGCGTCAGTCTCACCGAAGATGTGCCGATCGCCGACCCCGCTGTGCTGGCGCAGAAGCTGGTGCAGACCGCTGGTGACGGCGGTGGCGTCGTCCTCGACTTCACGGGCCCGACGGTGCTGCCCCTCTTGCAGGCGATCGAGTCGGCTGGCCTCGTCGACAAGGTGATCTGGGCGAGCTCGACCCCGCCGAACGACCCGTCGGTCGCCGAGGCTCTCGGGCCGGCGTGGAACGGCAAGTTCCTGATCAACGCCGAGTTCAACGTCTTGGACTCGGGCAATCCTGATCAGAACCACATGAACGAGATACACGACAAGTACGCGCCCTCCTCCGTGCCGATCTCGAGCTTTGCCCAGATGGGCTACCTCACGGGTCGCGCCGCGACCGAGGCGATGCTCGGCATCCAAGGTGACATCACCAAGGAGAGCGTCAACGAGGCCTTCAAGAACCTGAAGAACTTCAGCTCGGACCTGTGGTGCAAGCCGTGGTACTTCGACAGCACTGTCGGCTCCAACGTGTCGAACAACACGGACATCACCGTCACGCCGCAGGACGGCAAGATGGTGCAGACCGAGGACTGCTTCGAGATCGCCGAGCTCGATGCCAACCCGTTGGCGCAGATCCGTGCGAAGGAGCAGGAGCTCGGACTGAACACCTGACCTCGCCGAGCGCGAGCGCTTTTGGTTTGTGCGCATTGCGTTCACATTGCGAGCACATCTCAGGAAGGCTGACACCGTTGCTCTTTTGCGTCGTACCGTTGTACGGTGCGCCCGGCCACACCCGACAGGGGGAGGTGTGGGGGGACGGTGGCGGAGTGAGTCTTTCCCGACTCGTGAGCTACCGGCGACTTCGGGAGGGAAAATTTCATGAAGCGTCTACTGCCGGTCTTGCTTGCGACCGGCGCGCTCCTTTTCGCCGCGTGCGGTGACGACTCAGGGTCGTCCTCGGCGACGACTGCGAGCGGCGGTGCAGCAACGACTGGCGCTGCCGCGGCGACAACCGCGGCGGGCGGCGCAGCGACAACTGCGGCCAGCGGCGAGGCCAGCGGCAACATCCAGAAGCCCGGTGAGTGCGGCATGGGCACCGGGGAGAAGGCGACGGGCGAGCCGATCAAGATCGGTTCGATCAACACCAACGTGCCTGGCATCGACTTCACGTGGATCTCGAGCATGGCCAAGGCCTACTTCGATTGCGTGAACGACAACGGCGGCATCAACGGCCGGCCGATCGAGTACATCGAAGAGGACGAGCACATCGACCCGGCCGAGATCGCGGGCCTCGCGAAGAAGCTCGCTGAGCAAGACGGCGTGCTCGGCTTCGTGGGCAACACGAGCATCATCGACTGCAGCGTGAACGGGCAGTACTACACCGACAACGGCTTCTTCCCGATCATCGCGGGCGTCGACCAGGCCTGCTTCACGACAGCCAACTTCTCGGCCGTGAACATGGGCCCGTACTACTCGAGCCTCGGCGGCGCGCAGGCCGCGCTCCGCGCGGGCGCCAAGGGCACGATCGTCGTCGTGTCGCCCAACCAGCCGGGCATCGACGTCATCAACAGCGGCGTGACCGACTTCGCCGAGGCCAACGGTCTGAAGGGCGTCAGCCTCACCGAAGACGTGCCGATCGCGGACCCCGCTGTGCTGGCGCAGAAGCTGGTGCAGACCGCTGGTGACGGCGGCGGCGTCGTCCTCGACTTCACCGGCCCGACCGTGGTGCCGTTGCTGCAGGCGATCGATTCCGCCGGCCTCATCGACAAGGTGATCTGGGCGAGCTCGACCCCGCCGAACGACCCGTCGGTCGCGGAAGCCCTGAGCCCGGCATGGAACGGCAAGTTCCTCATCAACGCCGAGTTCAACGTCCTCGACTCGGGCAATCCCGACCAGAACCACATGAACGAGGTGCACGACAAGTACGCGCCCTCGTCCGTGCCGATCTCGAGCTTCGCCCAGATGGGCTACCTCACCGGTCGCGCCGCCACCGAGGCGATGCTCGGCATCCAAGGTGACATCACCAAAGAGAGCGTCAACGAGGCCTTCAAGAACCTGAAGAACTTCAGCTCGGACCTGTGGTGCAAGCCGTGGTACTTCGACAGCACTGTCGGCTCCAACGTGTCGAACAACACGGACATCACCGTCACGCCGCAGGACGGCAAGATGGTGCAGACCGAGGACTGCTTCGAGATCGCCGAGCTCGATGCCAACCCGTTGGCGCAGATCCGTGCGAAGGAGCAGGAGCTCGGTCTGAACAGCTGATCCAGACCAGATCCGACCACCAGGAGCAGAAAGCCCGCAGCCTCGATGCCGAGCTTTGATGAGCTGAAGCCATTCATCGTGCTCGGCTTCGCGCTGGGCGGTGTGTTCGCCATGTCCGGAGTGGGCCTCGTGGTCCTCTACCAGGCAACCGGCGTGCTCAACCTCGCCTACGGCGCGATCGGGGCTGCGGGCGCTTTCCTCACCTGGGAGCTGATCGACAACGACCTGGGTCCGCGCTGGCTTGCCTACTTCGCATGCGTCGCGTTCGCGGGTGTCGTCACGTTCGTCTACGGGTGGTTCTTCGGGCCTCCATTCGCCGCGCGCGACCCACTGATCAAGGCAACCGCGACGCTCGGCCTCCTGCTCATCCTCGTCGGCTGGATGCAGTGGCACTACGGGGCCAACGCGCACGCGTTCAAGCTGCCGAGCGAGAGCCACTACGTCATGATCAGCGGTGTGCGCGTCACGTGGACGCAGCTGATCGGCATCGCGTTCCCGATCATCGTCACCGCGGGCACGGCCCTGTTCTTGCGCAAGAGCAAGCTCGGCACCGCGATGCGGGCTCTCGCGAACGACCGCGAGATCACCTCGATGCTCGGTGTGCCCGTGCGGCGCGTCGAATCGGTGGCGTGGTTCGGCTCCGGCATCATCTGCGGCGTCGCCGGGCTGCTCCTCTCCCAGTTGGTCGGACTCGACATCGTCACCCTCACGTTCTTCGTGATCGCGGCACTCGCCGCTGCGCTGATCGGCCAGCTGAAGTCGCTGTGGGGCACGCTGATCGGCGGCTTCGCCATCGGCCTCACGCAGTCGTGCCTCGCCGCGCCGAACACGATCTGGGTGGACTCGGGCTCGTACCGCACGATGACGCCGTTCGTGCTGGCGATCATCGCGATCCTCTGGATGGCCCGGAAGCGCCAAGTCGTGGTGCACAACTGAGGTGAGCGCCGTCCGCACGGTCGAGCCGGCTGACACGGGCGAGCGCGACGCGCGCGTTCCACGCTTCTCGCCGAAGCGCGTGCGCCAGATCGCGTGGGTCGTCGTCTTCATCTTGTTCGCGCTGTGGGGCCTCCCGTTCCTCCTCCAGAAGGGATGGGTGCCGCTGCCGTCGCACGACGCGACCTCGTACTGGATCACTGTGTTCACGTCGGTCGTCATCTACTCGCTGGTGACGCTCGGCCTCGGCCTGCTCATCGGGCGGGTCGGGCTCGTCTCTTTGTGCCAGTTCGTGTTGCTCTCGGTCGGCGCGTGGGTGGCCGTTCGCTTCGACCAGATGTGGGCCTGGCTTCCCTACCCAGCCGTGCTGATCATCGCCGGGGTCGTCACCGGGCTGATCGGTACCCTCATCGGTCTTCCCGCGCTGCGATTGTCGGGCTTGTACCTCGCCCTCATCACGCTGATGGCCGCCGCCGCGCTCACCGTCTTGCTCAAGGTGCAGCAGTTCCCCAACGGCGGCGGTGGCTTCTGGGGTCGATCGCGAGGCGGTGGTCCCATCTCGCAGATCAGCCGGCCGTCGATCGCGCTCGGTGACACCGCGTTCTACCGATACTGCGTGGGCGTCGCCATCGTCATGTTCCTCATCGCGTTCTGGCACGTGAAGTCGAAGCCAGGGCGCGCGTGGGCGGCCATCCGGCAGAGCGAAGCCACGGCGCTGTCGGCCGGTGTGCGCACGACCGTCTACAAGCTGTGGGCGTTCGCGCTCGCTGCGTTCTTCGCCGGTGTCGCTGGCGGACTGCTCGCCTCGCCGCCCGGCGTGAACATCAACCAGTTCCAGACCCAGCAGTCGATTCAGATCTACGCCATCACCCTCGTCGGCGGCGTCTACACCCTCGCGGGCGCGGTCGTCGGTGGGCTCGTGTTCCAGCTGGTGCCGGCGCTCTTCCTGCGGTGGGGAATCGGCATCGAGCTCTTCACGATCTTGTCGGGCATGGGAATCCTGCAAGTGCTGCTCACCGCGCCCGGCGGCATCGCGCAGCAGGTGCCGCACGACTTCGGCAACCTCGGAAAGAAGCTCATCGGGACGGTCAAGGGCAAGGGCAAGGCGAAGGCGCCGGTCGCGTCGCAGGCTCCGGCCGCGGTGCCCGCCGTAGAGGCTGCGGAGCCGACAGCATGATCGAGGTCGACGGGTTGACGGTGCGGTTCGGCGGCGTCGTGCCGCTCGACCGGATGACCGTCACGTTCTCGGCGGGCACGTGCGGTCTCATCGGGCCGAACGGTGCCGGCAAGACGACGTTCTTCAACGTGCTCAGCGGATTCGTCCGGCCGATCGCAGGTGTCGTACGCGCGTTCGGCGACGACTTGCTCTCGATGGCCGATTTCCGGCGGGCGCGTTGGGGCGTGCGGCGCACGTTCCAAACGGAACAGGCGATCGCGAACCTTCCGGTGTACGAGAACGTGCTGCTGATCCTCGAGCACACCAAGGGCGAACGGTCGAGCCGCCGCCAGCACGTGAACGAAGCGATCGAGTTCGTGGGCCTCGGCGATGTCGCGCAGCGAGACGTCGGCACGCTCGGCGCCGCTCAGCGCCGCTTGGTCGAGGTGGCCCGTGCCGTGGTGGGCACACCCCGTCTCGTGTTGCTCGACGAGCCCGCCGCGGGCCTTCCCGAGGAAGAGACGCAGCGACTCGGCGAGGTGATCCGCAGCATCCCCGAGCAGATCGGCGCCCAGGTCATCCTCGTCGACCACGACATGAGCCTCGTGTCGGGATGCTGCGAGACGACGGCCGTGCTCGACTTCGGACGGCTCATCGCGGCGGGCGCCACGCGAGAGGTGTTGCACGACGAGCATGTGATCCGGGCCTACCTCGGCACCGAGGAGCTGCTGTGAGCGCGACGCTCTCGATCGCCGACCTGTCGGTGCCGCGCGGGGGACGCGAGGTGCTGCACAATGTCTCGCTCGACATCGTTCCGGGGGAGGTCACCGCACTCCTCGGTCCGAACGGCGCCGGCAAGTCGACGCTCGTGCTGACCGTCGCGGGCGCGATCAAGCCAACGTCGGGAACGGTCATGCTCGGCGACGAAGACCTCACGAAGAAGCGGCCCGAGAAGATCCGTCAGGCAGGTTTGGCGGTCGTGCCCGAAGGGCGACGCCTGCTCCCCGAGCTGACGGTCGCCGACAACCTACGCGTCGCCACCTACTCGCTGAGTGCAGACGACGCGGTGAAAGGCACGGCGTACGCGCTCGAGCTGTTCCCCGAGCTGAAGGAGCGTTGGGACGCACCGGGCCGATCGCTCTCGGGTGGTCAGCAGCAGATGGTGGTGCTCGCGCAGGCGCTGGTTTCACGGCCGACCGTGCTGCTGGTCGACGAGCTCTCACTCGGCCTGGCTCCGCTCGTCGTGAAGCGGCTCGTGCCGACGCTCGGGGCGGTCGCCGAGTCCGGCGTCGCGGTGCTGCTCATCGAGCAGTTCGCGCACGTCGCGCTCGGCCTCGCGAACGTCGCCTTCGTGCTCGAGGGTGGGCGGATCCGCTACCGCGGCACCGCCAAGGAGCTGAAGGAAAGCCCCGAGAAGCTTCACTCCGCGTATCTGCTGCGCACCTGATCGTGGACGACCTCGAGGGAAAGGTCGCGGTCATCACCGGGGCCGCCTCGGGCATCGGCCGCGCCTTGGCAGATCGCCTCGCGGCGGAAGGCATGCGACTCGTGCTCGCCGACATCGAACGCTCCGTGCTGGAGCAGGCCGCAGGGGAGATCGCGGCTGCGGGTGTCGATGTGGTCGCCGTCCCGACCGACACGAGCCTCGAAGCCGATGTGAACGCGCTCGCCGCCCAGACGTTCGAGATGTTCGGCGACGTCCACCTGCTGTGCAACAACGCCGGAGTCGGCAGCCGCGGCCTCCCGATCGCAGAGCTGCCGCTCCGCGACTTCGAGTGGGTCATCGGGGTCAACTTGTTCGGCGTCATCCACGGCTTGCGGGCGTTCCTGCCCCACATGCGCGCCAACGACGTCGGCCACATCGTGAACACCGCGTCGGTCTCCGGGCTGTACTACCTGCGGAGAATGGGCCCGTACAACGCGACGAAGGCCGCGGTGGTCGCCCTGAGTGAGACCCTCAAGTTCGAGCTCGATGCGGAGGGCAGCAACGTCGGCGTGTCGGTGCTCTGCCCAGCGTGGGTGCGCACGAACATCTCGACGTCAGACCGCAACCGTCCGGAGCGGTTCGCCTACGAGCTCGACACGGAACAGATGGCCCAGCTGCACCAGTACAAGGCCAAGCGGCGCGAGCAGCGCGAGACGATCGCCATGGATCCGTCGCAGGTCGCGGGCCAGGTCTGCGCGGCCGTCAAGGAGAACCGGTTCTACGTGCTCACCCATCCGGAGAGCCTTCCTGTGTTCGCTGAGCGAGCGGCCCGGATCGTCGCCGGCGAGAACCCGATCGAGCCGCCTCAGTGAGCGCGCACTCGCACGACCGGGATCGTGCGCGACGCCTCCGCGGCCTTGACTGCGTACTCCGCGTACGGCGGATAGATCGAGACCATCAGCGCCCACAGACGCGACCGCTCGGCCCCGTCTTCGACCGTGGAGGCGACGCCCTCCGTGACCGTCGCCTTCTCCTGGATCGACACGCGCGGATCGGCGACGAGGTTGAGATACCAGAGGGGGTGCTTCGGCCGGCCGCCGTACGACGCGATCAGCACGAAGTCGTCGCCGTCGCGGCCATAGATGAGGGCGTTGCGCCTGAGCGCCCCCGACTTCCGACCCCGCGTGGTGAGCACGATCGTGGGGAAGCCACGCCACATGTAGAAGTCGCCGCCGTCGTTCTCGACGTACTGGCGCGTGTGTTCCGCAACCCAGTCGGTCGCGCTGTCGAGCGGCTCGTCAGCTGCCATCAGACCGACGCTACCGTTTGTCCGTGTCGACCGGTCCCGTGTCGATGACGCCAGGGAGAACACCATGACCGAGAAGGCCCAAGCCGAGCTCCTCGACGACGTGCTGTCGCGCTACGAGGGTTCGTCCAACCCGCGCGCACGCGAGATCTGTGAGGCGGCGATCCGGCATCTGCACGCGTTCGTCTCCGAGGTGAACCTCACTCGCGACGAGTGGTTCTACGGCATCCAGTTCCTGACGCGGGCCGGTCAGATGTGCGACGAGACGCGCCAGGAGTTCATCCTCCTCTCGGACACGTTCGGCATCTCGACGCTCGTCGAGATGATCAACTACGACGCGGGCGAGGGTTCGACCGAGAACACCGTGCTCGGGCCGTTCCATGTGCCGGGCTCACCGACGCGAGCAAGAGGCGAGACGATGCTCGTCGACCCCGACGAGGGTGACCGCGTCGTGATCCGAGGGACGGTCACGGACGAAGACGGCAAGCCCGTCGCCGGGGCGACGCTCGACTGCTGGCAGAACGCGACTCACGGGTTCTACGCGGTGCAGCAGCCGGGCATCCAGTCCGAGTTCAACCTGCGCGGCATCTACACGACGGATGAAGACGGCAGCTACGAGATCCGCACCGTGCGCCCGGTGCCCTATCCCATCCCGTCTGATGGTCCAGCGGGCGACATGCTCAAGGCGAACAACCGTCGTTGGATGCGTCCCGGCCACACCCACATCTGGGTGCGAGCCGACGGCTACAAGGACCTCATCACCCACGTGTTCGACGTGGAGAGCGAGTTCCTCCGCGAAGACCCGGTGTTCGGCGTCCGCGACAGCCTCATCCGGTCGTTCGAGCCTGACTCCACTGGTGAGCTCGCCGCGACGTTCGACGTGGTGCTCGAGCGGGCCTGACAGTGGTCAGCGCGGCTGAGCATCGAGACGACGCCGCCACCGACTGGCCCACGCTTCTGTACTTGGTAGGTCGCGCGGATCGGGTCGTGCGTCGAGCGATGAACGACGTGCTCGCAGTCCATGCGCTCTCGCTCAACCAGTACACGACGCTGAGCGTGCTCGACCAACGCGGTGGGCTCTCGAACGCGCAGCTCGCGCGGCGGTCGCTCGTGTCGCCGCAGTCGATGAACGAGGTGCTCCTGTCGCTCGAGCAACGCGGGTTCGTTCGGCGCCGCGCCCAGCCGGGGCATGGACGGATCCTGCAGGCCCAGGTGACGCCGAAGGGCCGCAAGGTCCTCACGGCGTGCGAGGCCGAGGTCGATGCGGTCGAGGAGCGCATGACGACGGGCCTGAGCCCCAGGAGCGAAGCTCGTTGCGTCGGGCACTGCTCGAGTGCGTCCACTCGCTCGACGGAGGCCTCGTCGGCCGCTGATGCCCTCCACTCGTCCTCCCGCTCAGCCGAGCAAGGCGCCCCTGCAGTCCGTCTCGATCGCTCTCGACGTGATCGACACCCTCGCCGAGGTGCCCGAGCTGAGTGTGAGCGAGCTCGCTCGGCGGATCGGAGTCGCCAAGAGCACGGCGCACCGCACGTGCGCGGTGCTCGCCGCACGCGGGCTGCTCGATCGCACGGAGGCCGGCGGATACCGGCTCGGCCTGCGCTTCGTGGAGTACGGACACCTGGCCACCGAGCGCAGCGCGGTGCGCGACCGAGGTCTGCCGCTCCTCGTCGAGCTGCGGAACACGCTCGGCGAGACGGTGCAGATCGGTGTGCCCGCCGGTGCCGACGTCGTGTACGTCGAGCGCGTCGAGGGTCAGCGCGCCCTTCGGTACACGACGAACTCACGTCGTTCGCCGATTCACCGGTCGAGCGCGGGGAAGGTGCTCGCGGCCTTCAACCCGGAGATGGTGGACGCGCGGGTGAAGGCGGGCCTGACGCGGAGCACCGGCTACACGATCGTCGTTCCGAAGGTGCTGATCGCCGAACTGAAGCGGGTGCGTGAGCAGGGATACGCGCAGAGCGTCGACGAGACCGAGCTCGGGTTGTCGTCGCTCGCCGTCCCTGTACGCGCCGAGGTCGACGGGCAGGTCATCGCGGCGATCTCGATGGTCGGCCCGACGACGCGCGTCGTCGGCGAGCACGAGGCGCGGCACCTCGCAGTGCTGCAGGCGGGGGCGAAGAAGCTCGGCGACGCCATCGGCAAGGGCGAGTACGCGCTCCGCCGCCGCTCACGCTGACTGGGCGCTCGTCGACGACACGCTCGCCGCGGCGGCGAGCACGATGCGCGCGAGCTTGTCGAGCCGCTCCTGGGGGATGCGAGTGATGGGACCGGCCACCGACACTGCTGCGACGCACTCGCCGGAACCGTCGAAGATCGGTGCGGCCACCGACGCGACGTCCGGGGCGGCCTCCTCGATGCTCACCGCGTAGCCCGTTCGCCGCACTGTCGCGAGCGCCTTCTCGAGCATCGACTTCGAGGTGATCGTCCGTGGTCCGAGCCGCGGGAAGCCGGCTGCGAGGACGGCGGCAACGTCCGCCGGCCTGCCGAACGCGAGCAGGCACTTCCCCGAGGAGGTTGCGTGCGCGGGTCGCCGCCGCCCGACACGGGTGAGCACGCGCAGCATCTGCGGGCTCTCCAGTCGGTCGACGTAGACGACGTCGGCGCCGGAGAGCACCGCGACGTGCGCGGTCTCGCCCGTTTCGTTGCGCAGCCGTTCGAGCACCGGGTGGACGAGCTCGCGCAGCTCGATGCTCGCGGCAACCTGCTGCCCGATGTCGTACATCTTGATGCTGAGCCGGTAGCGCTCGTCCCGTGTCTGCTCCACGAAGCCGTCGGCGAGCAGCGTGGCGAGGATGCGGTGGACGGTGCTCTTGCCGAGACCCAGCCGGCGCGACAGCTCGGACACGCCGAGCACCGGCTCGGAGTAGCTGAAGGCCGACACCACCGCCATCGCCTTGTGGACGGTGCTGTACCCCCGGTTGGTGGCCGGCGTCACCACGTCGCGCCGTCGGTCGCATCCCAGCACCGGCGGGTGAGCTCGGCGCCGGCGAGATACGCGGCCCGTGCCGAACGTCGCTTGTCCTCGGTGTCGAGGTAGCGCTCGGCGAACTCTGCCGACGTGGCCACCGTGCTCCTCGTCCACGTAGATGTGGATCGTGTGGAAGCGGTAGTCGTCGGGGGAGAGGACGTCGCCGTAGTGGGTCTTGAACCCCTCGACCGCCCGGATGTACGCGGGCGGGATCTGGTTCTCGATGCCGAGGATGCCGCCGAACGTGAGCTCGTACCAGGGGCGCTGATTCGCGAGGTTGAAGAGGAAGCTCTCGGACGCGATCGCCTCCACGTTGGGCGTTGCGTGTGTGATGACCTCGTCGGGGGCGCCGAGCGCGCGTGTGAACTCGAACAGCCAGTGCAGATGGCTGAGCCCTGTCTTCGACTGCGTGCCGAGCACCTCCTCGGCGAGGTTCTCGATCACGTCGTCAGTCATCTCGTACGGGATGCGGGTGACCCACGCGGAGAGCACGCGCCGCGTGTGGTACGTGACGCCCCAGTAGTGCTGGCGCGCCCAACCGACGAGATCTCGTGGCGTCGCCTCGCCCTGCACGACCTTCTCCACCCAGATCGCCTTGTCGAGCCCCCGCCCCGACGCTTCGAGCTCCTCGCGCAGGTCTTGGACGAACTTCTCGCCATCGAAAGCCATCGCGGGATCGTTGCACAATCTGGAACGTTCTGCTTCCCGCTGACCTGGCCGGTGGTCAGGATGCAGGCATGCCGATCTATCGCCTGGGCCACGTCGAAGTGCGCACCCCCGACCTCGACCTGTGCGCCGCGTACTACACGGAAGTGCTCGGGCTTCGCGAGGTCGAGCGAGAGGGCCGGCACGTCTACCTGAAGGGATGGGACGAGCAGGATCACCACTCGGTGATCCTCACCGAGGCGGCCCGGTACGGCGTCGAGCACGTCGCGTTCAAGACCGACACCGTCGACGACCTCGAGGACTACGAGACCGTGCTCGAGCGGTACGGCTGCGACGTCGAGCGGGTGAAGCCCGACGAGGAGCGCGCGCTCGGCGACGCGATCCGCTTCGACACGCCGAGCGGGCACGTGATGGAGATCTACGCGTCGGATGGACAAGGTCGGCAACGGCTTGCCGATGTTCAACCCACCTCCGATGCCCAGCGACCTGGTCGGCATCGCGCCGCCCCGCCTCGACCACTGCTTGCTGACGGCCGAGAACGTCCCTGACATGGCCCGGTTCATGGCGGAGGCGCTCGGCTTCCGCCTCACCGAGCAGCTCGTGAGCAACGAAGGCCACCAGCTCATCGTCTTCTTCGAGCGCTCGCATCAGCCGCACGACATCGCGTTCACCCGCGGGGCGAACGGCGGACTGCACCACTTCGCGTTCTGGCTCGACAGCTGGTCCGACGTAGGCCGCGCCGCCGACATCCTCCGCTTGAACGGCATCGACATCGACGTCGGCCCGACACGTCACGGCATCACGCGCGGCCACACCGTCTACTTCTTCGATCCCGTCGGCAACCGCAACGAGGTCTTCACGGGCGGCTACAAGACCGACAGCGACTGGGAGACCATCACCTGGACCGAAGACCAGTTCGGGAAGGCGCTCTTCTACTACGAGAACAAGATCGTCGACTCGTTCGTCTCGATCTACACCTGACGCGGTGCCTCGGCTTCCGACCACACGGGACGACACGCCCGCGTACCTCGCCCGCTACGAGGCGCGGAAGGCGGAGGGCGAGATCGCGCCCGACGGCAAAGAGCCCGGGTTCGTCACACGGGCGCGGGCGCGAGCAGAGCGCCGGGCCGAGGTCGAGCTGGCGCAGCCCGACGCACCCCCGGGGCGCACCGAGGCGTTCGCCCGCGAGACCGTCGCCCCTCGGGAGCTGCAATGGCCCGAGTCGCTGCGGCCGAGCATCTCGAGCGCGACCGACGTGCGGCTGATCCGCCACGGCCAGACCCAGGGCTACATCTCCGACAGCGCGCTCACCGCGCTCGGTCGCTGGCAAGCGCACCGCAAGGGCCAAGACCTGGCGAAGGGGATGCAGGACGGCTCGATGGCCCGGGTCGTGCACGCGGACACGGCTCGTGCGTCGGAGACAGCGGTCGCGCTCGTCGAAGGCTTGCGCCAGGCGGTCGCTCGGTACGGCATCCGCGACGTCACGATCGAGGATCCATTTCCGGTCGAGGGCTTCCGCAACTTCCAGGCGTGGTTCAACGGCCGCGAGCTCGACATCACCGCGGCGTTCCAGGAGTTCGCCAACCTCCTCGAGGGGTATGAGCGCCACGGTGGTGGCGATCGGCCTGGGTGGATGGTGGAGATGGACCGCATCTACCGCATCCAGTTCGCGGGAGGCGACCCGATCACGAGCTGGCTGACCAACCCGACGCACTACGTCGAGCCTCCCGCGTACGTGGTGCGCCGCTACTGGCAGGCGATCCTGGACGAGCTCTCGCGGTTGCCCGATGGCGGGCGGCTGTTCGTGTGCGGGCACTCCGCACCGATCCGCGCGGTCGCCGCGTCCGCGGTCGGGCACGATCCCGGCGAGCCGCACAACGTGGAGGACGTCCGCATCCGCGTCCACGTCGACCGCGAGCACGCAACGCTGACCTACCGAGGCCGCGCCGTCGAGATCGACATCCCCACACTCGTCACGCCGACCTGGTTCGCCCCACCCCCCGGGGTTCCTCGGTAGAGAACGCGTCAAATTTGACGGGTTATCTACCTGAGAACGCTGGGCTGGGCGGAGGGGTCAGGGTCAGTCGAAGCTGACGACGGCGCGGGCGACCTCGCCACGCTTCAGCGCGGCGAAGCCGTCGTTGGCGCCGTCGAGGGGGATGACGTCGGAGACCATCGACTCGAGGTCGAGCAGCCCGCGCTCCCACAGTCCGATGTAGCGCGGGATGTCGACGCGGGGGCGAGTCGCGCCCATGAACACGCCGACCAGCGACTTGCCCCGCCGCAACGAGAGCGTCGGGACCTGCAGCTCGGCGTCGTCGGGAAACACGCCGACGATGTACGCGCGCCGTCCGGGAGCGGCCATCTCGAATGCCTGCCGAGCGGTCTCGGCACGGCCGATCACTTCGAACGCGTGGTCCACGCCCTCACCGACGAGTGCTCGCACGACTTCGACGGCGTCGGCTTGCGACGCGTCCACGGCGTCGGTCGCGCCGAGCTTGCGGGCAAGGTCGAGCTTCGATGCGGACACGTCGACCGCGATGACGCGCGACGCGCCGGCGATGCGCGCGCCCTGCACGACGTTGAGCCCGACGCCGCCGCACCCGATCACGGCCACGGTCTCGGATGGGCGCACCTTCGCGACGTTGAACACCGAGCCGACGCCCGTCACCACCGCGCAACCGACGATGGCCGCCAGCGTCGGCGGCATCGACTCGGGGATCTTCACGAGCGCTCGCTCGTCGACGAGGATGCGATCGGCGAGAGCGCCGATGTTGGCCATCGGGGCGATGGCTCGCCCGTCGGCCATCGTCATCCGTGCGGGCTCGCCTCGAGCGCGGCGCACCGCGTTCGGATCCGCGCAGACGTAGGGCTCTCCCTGTTCGCATCTCGCACATCGTCCGCAGCCGACGACGAGGCAGGTGACGACACGATCACCGACGGATACCGAGTCGACGCCGGGGCCGATCGCCTCGACGATTCCCACTGCTTCATGGCCCAGCAGCACGGGTCGCGGACGGGTGAGCACCCCGTCGATGAAGTGCAGGTCGCTGTGGCACAGGCCGGTGGCGAGCGTGCGGACCACGACCTCACGGCCTCGTGGCGCGTCCACCTCGATGTCGGTGACGACGAGGTCGTCACTGCCGTCGTCGAGCACTGCGGCGAGGGTCATGACGCGGACCGTAGCCTTCGGCGCGATGGCTCACGATCTGCCACCCGATCTTCCTCTGCTGCCGACCACGGTCGTCGGGAGCTACGCACAACCGTCCTGGTTCTACGCGGCGAAGGAGCTGATGGAGGCGGATCGCTTCGGTCCGACCGACATCGCCGAGACCTTCGACGACGCCGTCGACCGCGCGGTCGCTGACCAGGAGGAGGCCGGGCTCGACATCATCAGCGACGGCGAGATGCGACGGGCGAGCTTCGTGTGGGCGTTCGCCTCGCGCATGACCGGGCTTCGTGACGCGGGACCGCTCCGAAAGATGGGGCCGATGTCTCTCGACATGCGCTCGGTGCAGGAGACGACGGGACCGGTCGGAGTGCCCCACGGCATGGGCGCGGTCGAAGAGTTCGAATATGTGCGCACGCGCTCCGATCGCCAGATCAAGGTGCCTCTACCAGGGCCTTTTGCCCTCACGACGTTCATCCGGCCGGTCGAGCACTACCGCGATCGCACGCACTTGGCCGAGGCGTTCGTGCCCGCGCTGAACGACGAGATCCGCAGGCTCGCGGCCGCGGGGTGCAAGTGGATCCAGCTCGACGAGCCGGCCACTCCGGGCTACGCGGCGAACGATCCGCACACCGCGGCCGACATCGCTCGCCTGTTCAACGCGTGTGTGGAGGGCGTCAGCGGCGTACATCTCTCCCTTCACGTCTGCTTCGGCTCGTTCCGAAAGCTGCCGTACGCGAAGAAGACGTACGCGCCGTACTTCCCGGACCTGCTCGCAGCACGCGCGGACCAGTTCGTCTTCGAGTTCGCGACGCGCGAGATGGCCGAGATCGAGCAGTGGTCGTCGTGGGCGCCTGATCGCGAGCTCGGCGCCGGGATCATCGACATCCGCACGCACTACTGCGAGACGCCCGACGATGTCGCCGAGAAGGTGCGGCGCTGCCTCGACCACGTTCCCGCCGAGAAGCTGTACCTCACGACCGATTGCGGACTTCGCTACGTGCACCGCACGCTCGCTCGGGCCAAGATCACGAACCTCGTCGCGGGAGTGCGTCTCGTCCGAGACCAGCTCGCCGGGTCATAAGTAACATCCGCCGGCACGCCGACTTTGGGGGGATGCCGTGGCCGAGATCGTTCCCGTCGACCAGTTTCTCGACTGGTACCCGGGATGGACGCCTGAGCTCACCGACAGCCCGTGGGTGTCCGAGCGCAGCCGGCCGTTCACCAAGGAGGACGAGAGCCGCTTCTGGTTCGTCGATTTCCACTGGCCCCGCGGCTTCTCGCCGATCGGCTACCTCTACGTCACCGACTGTGCGTCGTGGGGCACCCAGACCGCCGCGCACTTCCTTCCGCTGCCGCCCGCGAAGGGCCTCGTGCAGCGCATGGGCGGGCCGTTCCCCTACGAGGGCGAGGTCACCACGACATCTGAGTGGGAGCTCGGGTTCCGAGCGGCGCGCATCGGCCGCAACATGCCCTCGTTCCTCCAGAACTTCGACGCCATCTGGGAGGCGCGGAAGTGGGAGCTCGAGCTCGGGCTGACCCACTTCGAGAGCTACGACTTCGCGGGCAAGTCGCTCGCCGACATCGGCCAGTTCATGGTCGACGCCCGCACCTTCCACAAGCGCGCGTGGGAGATCCACTTCGAGCTCATGTATCCGCTGCTCGGCATCTACCTCGAGCTGTATGGGCTGTGCGCGTCGAACGGGATCGACCCGGGCCAGGTCGCGAAGTTCTTCCAGGGCCGTGATTCCAAGATCATGGAGAACGATCGAGCGATGTGGGACCTCGTGGGCGAGGCCCAGAGGCTCGGCGTCGCCGATCACTTCGATGCCGAGCCCGAGCAGATCCGCGACCGCCTTGCCAAGGCGGGCGGCAACGGCTCGGTGTGGCTCACCAAGTTCGATGACTTCCTGAAGGAGTACGGCTGGCGCACAGAGGGGATCGCGGACACGAACATCCCGTCGTGGATCGAGAACCCTGCCTCACCCCTCGGGCAGATCCGGAACTTCCTCACCCTGGACGAACCGCACGACTTCGAGAAGGCCGCCGCCCTTGCTCGCGCCGAACGTGACGAGGCGATCGACATCGCACGTTCGCAGCTCAGCGGCGAGATGCTCGGAGCCTTCAGCGAGCTGCTCGCCATCAACCAGGTCGCGAACTTCGCGTGGTGGAACGAGGACCACAACCACTACATCGACCTGCGGGCGTCGATCCCGCTTCGCCGCGCGGGTCTCGCCCTGAGCGCCGCGATCGGCGCCGACAGCTACGACGAGGCGCTCTTCCTCTTCTATCCCGAGTTCATCGACGTGTGCGCCGGGCGACGGTCATGGAAGGACGTGCAGCCGATCGCGAAGGCGCGCCACGAGTACTACGACCACTACAACGAGATCCGCGACACGCTGCCCAAGGTCGTCGGAACGCTGCCCGACAAGATCGAGGATCCCGTGCTCATCGAGATCTTCGGGATGCACGACCACTACTTCGAGCGAATGAAGAGCGATCCCAGCTCGACGCAGATGTCGGGCTTCCCCGCGTCAGCGGGCACCGTCTCAGGTCGCGCTCGAGTCATGGTGTCGGCGACCGAGCTGTTCGACCTGCAGGAGGGTGAGATCCTCGTGTGCGAGGCGACCTCGCCGAACTGGACCCCTGCCTTCGCGATCATTGCCGCCTGCGTCTGCGACGGTGGAGGCTCGCTCACCCACGCTGCGATCGTGAGCCGGGAGTACGGCATCCCGTGTGTCGTCGGATGCTCGGTCGCGACCTCGAGGATCAAGACCGGCGACCTCATCGAGGTCGATGGCTCCAAGGGCACTGTGACGATCCTCGAGCGCGCGGCAGGCTGATTCTCTTGGCGGCAGGTTGTCTGCCAGACAACCCAGCGCCAAGAAATCCAGTCGCTACCAGGGGTGGACGGTGCCGTCCCAGCGGCGGAAGGTGCCCGAGTCGGCCATCGTCAGCCCATCGACGAGCGCCAGGATTCCCGTAGCGCCGTCAGCAGTGGTCAGGTCGGCGCGCTCGCCGCCCATGTCCGTCTTCAGGTGGCCGGGGTGAAGTGCGATGACCACGATGCCGGCGTCGCGCAGATGCACCGACTGCCTCACGCTGATCATGTTCAGCGCGGCCTTTGAGGAGACGTAGCCGATGTCTCGTCCGATGTTGTGGGCGACCTCCATCGAACCGACTTGCGAGGTCACGTTCACGATGCGGGGGTTGTCCGAGGCCGTGAGCCGATCGAGCAGTGCTCGCGCGAGCAGCATCGGCCCGACGGCGTTGACTCGCATCTCGTCGAGGAAGTGCTCGCCGCTCAGCTGCAGCACGTCACGGGCACCGTCGTCGACCCCGAGCGACCGGGCGTCGATGCCGGCGTTGTTGTAGAGGACGTCGATCGGCGCGGGGCCGAGAGCGTCGGCGAACCGCTCTATCGACTCCTCCGACGCCATGTCGACCTGCTCGACGTGGGCCGTGAGGTCTCGCAGCTCGGCCGCGTCATCGGGACGACGGCATCCGGCCCACACCTCATCGCCACGCTCGGAGTGCTGCCGGGCGAGCTCGAGCCCCAGCCCGCGGTTCGCCCCCGTGATGACCACCCGTTCAGTCACGCTTTCTCCAGCCCCTCGGCGAGCTCGGCGACGATGTCAGCCGCGGCGATCCGCCCGTGCACGGCGTCGACCCCTGTACCCGCGTAGAGCGCCATCGCTCGGATGTCTCCCGTCATGTCCGCAGTCGGCGGCGCCGTGCCGAACCGGACGAATGGGATCAGGGTGCCGTCCGCGCTCTGCACGGTCGCGACCGGGTCTGCGGTGCCGTCGAGCGCCGCTTCCACGGACGACGAGAGCACGCGGTGCGGGGCGTCGGGCCACCCGGCGCCGAAGGTCTCGGTGAGCTGGGTGTCAGCTCCCGTCGCGGCGCTCAGCAAGTCGACGTACTCAGGATGAGCTGCGGACTCGTTCGCTGCAACGAACCGCGTACCGACACGCACCGCGTCGGCCCCGAGCGCCAAGGCGTGCTCGACGTCGGCGCGCGTGCCGATGCCTCCCGCGGCGACGATCGGTACATCGACCGCGGCGCGCACGAGGGGGACGAGTTCGGTGAGCGGCGTGGTCCCTCGCACGTGTCCACCCGCTTCGACACCTTGCGCGACGACGAAGCGACATCCCGCGTCGACCGCGGCCTTGGCCTCGTCGACCGAACCGACCTGCCATCCGACGATGTTGTCGGTCGGAACCAGCGCGGGGTCAGGCCATCCCCAGAAGAGCTCCACCACCCGCACACGCTCAGCTACCGCCCGCAGCAACGGCGCCTTCAGGAACTCGACGAGCAGCGTGACGCCGACCGGACGCGCCGTTCTCGACTGCACGTCGGCGATGTCTCGCGATGCGGCCTCGGGGGAGTGACGGCTCAGGGCCAGCATCCCGAGCCCTCCCGCCTCGGCGACGGCCGCAGCGAGAGCGGGGTTGGCAACTCGTCCCATGCCCGCCTGCTGGATCGGCAAGCGGCAGCCGACGAGCTCGCAGAACCGGTTCACGTGCCGCTGTACGCGTGCCACTCGACGATGAGGTCGCCGCGCAACGTCAGCAGATCCGCACCTGCCCGGGTCGACGAGGTCCACTCGACCGCGATGGCGTCGCCGTCGGCGACGCGAACCGTCTTCGTGATCTCGTCATCGCGGCTGCGGTCCTCGCCGAATCCCAGTCGTTCGACATGGAACCGACGCACCTCATCCGCACCACTCGCCACACGCTGGCCGTTCCAACGCACGATGGCATCGGGATGGAAGAGCGCCATGACTGCGTCGAGGTCACGGGCTCGGTACGCCTCCTCGGCGGTGCGCACGAGACGACGAGCGGGCGACTCTGGGACGAGGCCCAGCACCTCGGCCGCCAGCTCGAACGCGGGCTGGGGCGCGACCGGGTCGACGTGGATGCCGAACATCCCGACGGCGCGCGCTCCTTCGACGCACTCGGGAGTGTCATCGAGGAAGACGACAGCCGAGGGCTCGACTCCCAACGCCTTGGCGGCTGCGAGGTACGGCTCGGGAGCGGGTTTGCGCACGCCGACGTCGGTCGAATCGACGAACGCGTCGAGATCACGAAACTCGGGACGCGCCGCGAAGAACTCCGGACCGTTGATCGAGTACGCGTCGTTTGAGAGCACACCGACCCGCTTACCCGCACGCTTGGCCCGTTGCATCAAGGCGACCGACTCGGGCACGACGAGGCTGTCGGGTACCACCTCCGAGACCCCGCGATAGAGCGACCGCCAGTCGTCGAACCCCGCGCGCTTCGCGACCACGTCCCAGTAGTCGTAGTAGCCGATCTCGCCCGCGACCCGTTGTTGCCAGAGCGGGTCGTTGTCGGGGTCGTAGGGGCCCCGCTCGGGTACGACGATGCCGGTGACGGCTTCATACGCGTCCAGCCCGCGCCACATCGAGCTCATGATCACGTCACCGATGTCGAGCAACAGCGCGTCGTAGATCCGAGTCACTGCCGCGCCGCCCGGGCCTCGATCTCGGCGGCCCTCGCGATCGCAGCCGGCACACCGCCGATGCCCCAGCGGTCGGGGCTCACCTCGGCGATGTGGATGCGCACCCGTCCGGGCGCGGTGCCGAGCACCCGCTCGATCACGGCCGTGATCTCGGCGATCAAGGTGTGGTGCTGCTCTTTGGGGCGTCCCTCGAGCAGGACCATCTCGACGAACGGCATCTCGACCTCGCCGCCCCAGAGCTCCGGGTCGATCTCGGTGACCCACACCTCGAGTCGCTCCTTCGGAGCTCCGATGATCGCCGCGAAGGCGTCTGACACCTCCGCTACCAGCTGTTGCAGCAGCGGCCGCGGGTGCCCGCTGAGCACGTTGATGTGTGCGACCGGCACGAGACCTCGCTCAGCTCGGCGCGCAGAACCGCGCGACGGCCTCGCGCGCGTCCTTCGATTCGTCCAGCACGAGGTGGCCCGCGTCGGGGAAGGTCGCGAGCGTCGCGTTCGGCAGCTTCGCCGCCCATCCCTCGGCGAGCGCCGGCGGTACGAGCTTGTCCTCGTCGCCCCAGACGATCAGCGTCGGGGTGTCGACCCGGCCGAGCCAGCGCCCGATCACGCGATCGAACGGCTGGTCCCACGTCATGATCGCGGTGGTGCGCGTCTCGCGATAGCGGTCGACGATGAAGTCGACGTCGTGGGGATCCTCGGGAAGGAACGGGAGGATCGTGTTCATGTCGTGCACGAGCCGTGGCGCGAGCTCCTCGGGCGGGATGGTGAAGAAGTCCTGCACGTCGACGCCGGGGACGCGCAGCCCCGCGGGAGCGACGAGCACCAGGCGGTGCAGTCGATGCTTTTGGTCGATCGCGAAGCGCGCTCCGATGCGGCCGCCGAGCGAGAAGCCGACGAGGTTGACGCCGTCGTCGAGACCGAGCTGATCGAACAGCTCGACGTAGTGGAGGACCATGTCGCCCACATCGCGCAGGCCCTCGAGGTCGCCCGACTCGCCGAAGCCCGGGTGGTACGGGATGAGGACCCGGAACGACGATGTCCACGGTTCGGCGAACGCCCAGCCGTGAAACGTGCCGCCTCCGTGGAAGAAGACGAGCGGCGGCGCGTCCGGGTCACCCGCGGCGAGCACCACCGTGTCGGTGCCCATCACGTCGAACGTCAACCTGTCGAACGTCACGGTGCTCACGCCGCGGCCACCTTGTTCGTGCGGAGACGGGGGATGACCTCTTCGGCGAAGAGCGTCGTGTTCTTCACGACCTTCCAGCTCGGCATGTCGCCGATCGTCAGGTTGAGGTTCACGCGGTTCGTGCCCGCGGCCTCGATCCAGGTGCCGACCGCGTCCGCGACCTGCTCGGCCGTCCCCGCGACGATGCGGTTGATGGCGACGAGGTCGTCCCAGTTCGCGGAGCCGTGCACGTCGGGTGCCTGCACGCGCTTGCGAAACTCGGGCACGGTCACGTAGCCAGGCGGGACGAGGTAGCGCGGCGTGGTTCGCAGCGCGTCCTCGAAGAAGTACATGAGGTGGGGCATGAACTCGCGTTGCGCGAGCTCCTCGTTCTCGGCGACGTAGGCGAAGATGCCGATCGTGACCTTGTCCGGAGTGACCGCGTGCCCGTGCGCCGAGAGCCGCTCGCGGTACTGGTCGAACACTCGCAGCTGCACCTCGGTCGGGATGAAGACGACCGAGTAGCCGAAGCCGAGCTCGGCCGCGAGCTCGATCGTCTCCGGTGAGCCCGTACCGACGATGTAGCACTCGGGGTGCGGTTTTTGCACGGGCTTCGGCCACGGGTTCAGGTACCGGTAGCTGTAGAAGTCGCCGGCGTAGCTCTGCGGTCCGTCCTCGGTCCAGCACTTGAGGATGATCTCGAGCGACTCGCGAAAGCGTGCTCGCGCGGTCGCGGGGTTGACCGCGTTGGCCCAGTACTCCATGCCCGTGCCGAGCGGGAACGCCACCCGGAGGCGCCCCCGCGACATCACGTCGAGCATCGCGTACTCCTCGGCGAGACGGTTCGGGTACTCGAAGTTCGGAGGAGTGCCGAACACGCTGACCCAGCCCTTGGTCTGGGGGATGAGCGCGGCCGCGGTCAGGTTCGGGGCGGGGTTCATCGTGTACTGGGTGTTGTGGTGCTCGTTCAGGACGATGCCGTCGTACCCGAGCTTGTCGGCCAGCACCATCTCGTCGAGGTACCGGTTGTACAGCTCGCTGCCGAGCTTCGGGTCGTAGTTGCTGTTCGGGAAGTCGACCCAGAGCGACGCGCGGTCTTTGTGGTTGCTCGGGAGGTTCGTGTACGGGAAGAAGTGGAAGTAGTGGAACTCAGCCTCGTCGACGAGACCCATGGAACCCCCCAGTGCGGTCGTGGACGAACGGTGGTCTACACCAGCGCAGTGCGCAGGAATTCCACGAGTCGGGCGCCCACGGCATCGGGTGCATCCCACTCGAGCAGATGGCCCGCGCCGTCGATCATCTCGACGGGGATGCCACCCGCGGCCCACCTCGCCGTGAGACCCGGAGGCAGCAGCTCGTCCTGGTCGCCCCACAACGACAGCCGAGGGCACGTGACGCGGTGCAGGCGCCCCGCCTGTCCTCGGTCGCCGAGCGGCCACAGCAGGTTCGCGGCGGCGACGTCGCTCAGGTAGCGCGCGACGGGTCCGTCGTCGGGGCCGAGCTCACCGAAGCGATCGACGAACGGCTCGGGCACGCCCTTCGCGAAGAGGTGCGCCATGCGGTCGGGGGTCGGGACCGAATAGAGGTCGAGGCCTTGGTTGTCCTCGTCGAAGATGCCGAACGGAGCGAGCAACGCGAGCGCCCGCACCGCCTCGGGCCGGTAGGCCGCGAGGTCGACCGCAAGCATTCCGCCCACGGACGCGCCGACGACCGGGCACGGCAAGCGCACGTCGCTCGCGTCGATCGCGTCCCAGAGCACCGTGAGCCAACCGAGGTAGTCATCCGGCGCGACGAAGTCCCAGCTGGCGTCGAAGCCCTTGATGCGCGGCACGACGACGTTCCAGCCGTCGGCTTCGAGCTGCGCCAGCACGGGCGAGGGAGCGGGATGGCCCGCGATGCCGAAGAGGTACAGAAGGTCACGGTCGGTCGCCACGTCAGACCCCCGTCGCGTTCTTCGGCCACCAGGGATCGTCGACGTCCGCGAAGATGCCGCGCAACGCGGGCGCGACCTTGTCACCGAACAGCTTCGTGTTGTAGCGAGTGAGCTCGTCGCTCATGTTGCCGAAGTGGAGAGCGGTGAGAAGGTGGCCGCAGTTGAACGTCTTGGCCACCTCTTCGAGCGTCTCGCGCACGGTGTCGGGGCTGCCGATGACGACGTAGCCCTTCTCGACCATCTCGTCCCATGTGAGGTCGTGCTTCTGCTGCTTGCTGCGAGCCACCTGGCGTACCGCCGACTTGTAGCGCGCGCGGACGGAGGCCTCGGTGACGTAGCCGGGTGGATCCGCGTAGCCCGCGTACACATGGAGCGATCGGTTGAAGAAGTACTCGGCCGGCTCGCGATACAGCTTGTACGCCTCGGCGTCAGTGTCGCCGACGCCGATGAATTGCACGAACGCGAGACGGTGTGGGTTCGGGTCCTTGCCGTTCTCTTCGACGCGGCGCCAATAGTTGCCGACGTTCTCGCGCGCGAGCAGGTGCCCGTAGTACGAGAGCGCGCCGTACACGTAGTCGTTCTGGGCGCAGAAGTCCCAGGTCTCGACCGAGCCGCCGCCTGGGATCCAGATCGGCGGGTGGGGTTGCTGCATCGGTCTCGGGACTGCGTTCACGGTGCGCATCTGGTTGAAGCGTCCGTTGAAGGCGAAGGGCTCGGGCTCGGTCCAGGCGCGTTTGATCAGGTCGATCGCCTCGGCGTACTTCGCGCGGAGCGTTCCAGGGTTGGCGCTGTAGGCGTACGCCGTGTCCATCGAGGTGCCGACCGGGAAGCCGGCGATGATGCGCCCGCGCGACATCAGGTCGAGCACGGCCATCTCCTCCGCGACCCGAACCGGTGGGTTGTAGAGCGCGACCGAGTTGCCGAGCAGCGTGATCGCCGCTCTCGATGTGCGGGAAGCGATGACCGAGCCGAAGAGGTTCGGTGACGGCATCAGGCCGTAGCCGTTCGCGTGGTGCTCGTTGATGCCGAGGCCGTCGAACCCGCACTCCTCGGCGTACACGAGCTGATCGATGTACGTGTCGTACGCCTCGGCGATCACATCCGGATCGAACAGGGCAGGATCGATGTCGACCCACACGCTGCGGTGCTTCTTGTTGAAGTCCTCGGGCAGGTCTGGGTACGGCATGAGGTGGAACCACACGAGCTTCACACCGCCACCGTGGTGCCTGCGACGTGAAAAGTCCACGACCGTCTCCGACACAGATCGTGTCCAAACCGATAACGTTCGGGCGATGCCGAAGGCTGACGTGCGGCACCTGCGGTACTTCGTGGCCGTCGCCGAGGAACGCCACTTCGGTCGGGCGGCTGCTCGCCTGCACGTCACGACGCCACCGTTGTCGCAGCGCATCCGCGAACTCGAGGAGAACCTCGGGGTCCGCCTCTTCGAGCGCACGAGCCGCAAGGTGACGCTCACGCCGGCCGGCGAGCGGCTGCTCGTCGAGGCGCGCGACGTGCTCAGGGCGATGGATCGCTTCGGCGCGGTCGGTGCGGAGCTGGCGAGCGCTGCCACCGTCCCGCTCCGCGTCGGTTACTGCCACGGCAGCGAGGGCGGCGTGATGCGGTCGATCAGGGCTCTGTTGGCCGAGCAGCCGGACGTCACGGTGCGTCCCGACGGGCTCACGTCGCTCACGATCCTCGACCAGCTCCGCGCCGGCACGCTCGCCGTCGGCATCGTCCGGGCGCCAGTCAGCGAGCCCGAACGGATCGCGTCGGTGCCGCTCGCCCGGGTGCCCGTCGACCACGTCGCGGTGCCCGCCACGCATCGTCTCGCCGATGTCGCCTTCGTGGACGTGCACGACCTCGACGGGGAGCCCGTCTTCGTCGTCGACCGCAGCGACGCCCCCACCGCGCACGACGAGATCGAGACGTACTGCACGTCGCACGGAGCCCGGCCGGTGTGGGTGAACCACGCAGCCGTGCAGGTCGAACGGGTGCTCGACATGGTCGCCATGGGCGCCGGCATCGGGTGGCTCAACTCGTGGCAGGTCGACCGAGATGTCCGAGCGGGAGTGGCGGTGAAGCCGCTCCGCCCGGTGGCCCTGTATGACGAGTTCCGGGTGGCGTGGCGGGTCGGCGACAGCGCGACTGCGACGTCGACGTTCGTGCGTGTGGTGCTCGAGACCTGTGGCTCCTGAGTACGGGCTCGGGCGCGGCAAGGTCTTTCCGGCGGACAAGGCCGCTTCGCTGCTCAACCCGCTGCGCCGGTTGGTCCAATCACCGAGCCGGACCGTGGCGGGGATGACGCTCGCCGCGAACGCTCGAGTGCTCGAGGTCGGGTGCGGGCCCGGCTTCTTCAGCCCTTCGATCGCGCAAGCTGTGCCGAGCGGTCAGGTGTTCCTGCTCGACCTCCAGCACGAGATGCTCCGCCTCGCGGGCGATCGGGTTGCCGGCGCGCTGCGCGTGCAGTCAGACGCGATGGCGCTTCCGCTCGGCGATGGCGCGGTCGACGCAGTGTTCGTGAGCGCGATGCTCGGAGAAGTGCCCGACCGCGACCGATGCGTCGCGGAGATCAGGCGGGTCTTGCGACACGGTGGTCACGCGACGTTCGCCGAGACGCGCCGCGACAGCGACTTCATCCCGAGGCCGGAGCTACAGGCTCTTGTCGTGCCGCACGGCTTCGAGCTCGTCGAGCGTCGAGGCGTTCGGTGGCAATACGTCGCACGGTTCCGCGCTGCGTAATCGTGGTGGCGGGTGTCACGCACGGAACGTGTCGAATTGCGACGACACCGATGTGATTCGCATGCGACCATCGCAGCAGGAGGTGTCGAGATGCCGAACGAATCACCTTGGCCGGTCGAGCCTTGGTCCGCGCGGAGTGGAAGCTCCTCGCCGACGCTGTTCCGTGGTCCTGAGCTCGTTGCGTTTCCGCGCCGGTCTCGCGCGCGAGTCCGCTGGTTTCGCCGGACCCGCTAGGTCAGCCCCACACCTCGTTCGCCACGTCGACGATGAGGCGTAGCTTCGCCACCTCGTCGTCGTAGGTGAGCACGTTGCCCTCGACGGTCGAGGAGAAGCCGCATTGGGGCGACAGGCAGAGCTGGTCGAGGGGTACGAACTTCGCGGCTTCGTCGATGCGGCGCTTGAGATCGTCCTTGCTCTCGAGCTGCGGGCGCTTCGACGTGACGAGTCCGAGCACGACCGCCTTCCCTTTGGGTACGAACCGGAGCGGCTCGAAGCCTCCCGACCGAGCGTCGTCGTACTCGAGGAAGAAGCCATCGACGGCGAGCTCGCTGAAGAGCGCCTCGGCGACGAAGTCGTAGCTGCCCTCCGCTGCCCACGACGAGCGGAAGTTGCCGCGGCACATGTGCGTCGTCACCCGCATCGTCGACGGACGGCCCGCGAGAGCGGCGTTGATCTGACGGATGTACCGCAGGTGCTGATGTTCGGCATCGTCACCGCGCGCGTTGAGCTTGGCCCGCTCGGCCGGGTCGTTGAGGTAGGCGAGGCTCGTGTCGTCGAACTGCAGGTACGTGCACCCCAGCTCGGCGAGCCCCGCGACTTCCTTCGCGTAGGCCGCGCTGAGGTCGTCCCAGAAGTCGTCCATCGTCGGGTAGACGCTCTTGTCGATCGCCGCCGGCCCGCCTCGGTAGTGCACCATGCTCGGCGACGGGATCGTGAGCTTGGGCGTGACCGTGGTCGTGTCCTTCAGGAACGTGAAGTCGTCGGCGAAGATCGTCTTCGGCAACCCGAGCTTGCCGATCTCGAGCGCCGCGGTCTCGAACGCGATCTCCCCGTCGGCGTTGTGCATCTCGATCCGCAACGTCTCGTCTGACTTGCCGACCCCGCCGAGCTGGTAGATGAAGTCCATGTGCCACGAGCCGCGGCGGAACTCGCCGTCGGTCGCGGCCTGAAGGCCGACGTCCTCCTGCATCCTCACGACCTCACGGATGGCGTCGTCCTCGATCGCTCGCAGCTGCTGTGGCGTGATGCGTCCCGCGGCCGCGTCTTCGCGAGCACGCAGCACCGACTGGGGGCGAAGCAGGCTGCCGACGTGATCGGCTCGAAAGGGCGGGAGCAGTGCGGCCATGGCCGCACGATAGGCCGCCGGTTAACTCTTGCATATTTGGCTGATTGTGCAAGTATCGAGTCGTGAGCGACAACGTGGAACACACCGTGATCTGCCAGTACCGGCCTCGGGCCGATGCCGTCGACGAGTTCATGACCTTGGTCCGCGATCACCGAAGGGTCCTCATCGATCTGGGCCTGGTGACGCCGGCGCCCGAGGTCGTCTACGTCGGCGAAGACCAGGACGGCACCGGCCCGCTGATCGTGTCGATCTTTCAGTGGCTCGAAGCCGAAGGGTCGCGGCGAGCGGCACAGCATCCGCAGGTCGGCGCGATCTGGGAGCGGATGGAGACGCTCGTCGAGACCCGCGCAATGGGGCCGGGCATGGCCTTCCCGCACTTCTCGACGCGGGAGACCCTCTGAAGGCGAGGTCGCGGGGCCTTCGCGAGCTCGACGAGCTCGACGCGGTCTTCGCCGCGCTCGCCAATGAGCACCGGCGCCACATCCTCGTGACACTTCATGCTCGCGGTGGCGCCATGACCGCGGGCGAGCTCGCCGACCGATTCAGTCATTCGTGGTCGACGACCACGCGACATCTGCAAAAGCTCGTCGCTGCCGACGTGGTCCGCGTCGAGAAGCATGGTCGCGAGCGTCTGTACACACTCGACGCGGTGCACCTCCGCACGGTCACGTCGCGGTTTCTCGACGTCTTCGCGCGCTAGGCGGCCGCGAACACGATCACCATCTCCCATTCGCCGTCCTGCGGCTCACGGGTGTGAAGCTCAACAGACGACACGTCATCATCCCGCGGTGATTTGCGAGGGTGAACGGGCCCGCCTGCAGTGCCGCCACCAGCTCGACGATGTTCGGATGGATGCGAGGGCTGATCCGCAGCGCGCCGACCCCGCGGTCGCTCATGGCGATCAGGACACGGTTCGAGTCGATTAACAGACTCTCGTTGTCTGAAAGGGTGAGCTCGGCCGGCCCGGTGTAAGTCATTGCCCTCAGCGCTTGGCCGCGGCAGCCTTGCCGCCCTTGCGACCCGCCGCCTTCTGCTGCGCGGTCGTGCCTCCGAGGGCCTCGTACTGCTTCTCGTTCTTCACGTGGGCGGACTTCCCAGGCATCAGATGTCCCCTTCCTCGTGGTCGCCGGTGGTCGGGGAGTACCCGTTCGCGGGCGCGTCGAAGCGTTCGGCCGAGCGTTCCCCGGGACCTAGGGTTCGGCCATGGGTGACGTTTCCTTTCGTCAGCTCGGGTCGTCAGGCCTGAACGTCTCGGTCGTCGGCGTCGGCTGCAACAACTTCGGCTTCCGCATCGACGAGGAACAGACCAAGGCGGTGGTCGATGCGGCGCTCGATGCGGGGCTCAACCTGTTCGACACCGCTGCTTCGTACGGTGCGAGCGAGGAACGCCTCGGCAAGGCGCTCGGCTCGCGCCGCGCCGACGTCGTCATCGCGACGAAGTGGCCGTCGCCGTTCGAGGAGACGAAGCACCAGCCGGGGTCGCGCCACCACATCGTTCGCGCGTGCGAGGGCAGCCTCCGCCGGCTTGGTACCGACTACATCGACCTCTATCAGATGCATCGACCCGACCCGCTGACGCCGATCGACGAGACGCTGAGCGCGCTCGACGACCTCGTGCGATCGGGCAAGGTCCGCTACGTCGGAAGCTCGAACTTCGCCGGCTGGCAGATCGCCGAAGCGGACTGGACGTCTCGCTCGAACCAATGGGCCCGAATGGTCTCCGCGCAGAACAGCTACTCACTCGTCGACCGGCGCGTCGAGAACGAGGTCATCCCTGCGTGCCAGCGCTTCGGCGTCGGGATGCTGCCGTTCTTTCCGCTCGCGAGCGGTCTCCTGACCGGCAAGTACAAGCGCGGCGAGGAAGGTCCCGAAGGCTCCCGGCTCGGCAAGGGGAGCCCCATGGCGGCAGGCGCGAGCCGCTTCCTGAACGACCGCAACTTCGACAAAGTCGAGGCGCTCGAGAAGGTTGCCGCGGAGGCCGGCGTGTCGCTGCTCCACCTCGCGATAGGCGGACTCGCCGCGCAACCCGCAGTTGCCTCCGTCATCGCAGGAGCGACGTCGCCCGAGCAGATCAAGGCGAACGTCGCGGCCGGCACATGGACCCCGACCGCTGACGTACTCGCGGCGATCGACGAAGCGACGAAGTGACCTCCTCGCTGTCGCTGCACGAGCACATGGCTGCGCTCGAAGCGTCGGGAGCGCGGCTCGGCGACTACGCGGACGAAGCGGGTCTCGAGGCGCCCGTGCCGACTTGCCCGGAGTGGACCGTGCGCGACCTCGTCGCGCACCAGGCGATGGTTCACCGGTGGGCGGCGGCGCACATCCGCGGCGACGACCCTGATCAGAGTCCCACCCAGACCCAGATCCTCGAGAGCGTGTCCGACCTGGTGCCCTACTACCGCGAGGGGCTCGCTGGCGTTGTGGCCGCGCTGAACGACGCGCCACCTGGCCTCGAAGCGATGACCTTCCTCAAGGATGCTCCTCCACCGCGCGAGTTCTGGGCCCGCCGGCAGGCGCACGAGACGACGATCCACATGATCGACGCGCAAGCGGCCTTGCTCGGGCGCGCGCCGACGACCGGCGAGGCCGCACTCGAGGTCAGTCTGGCCACCGACGGGCTCGACGAGCTGCTGCGCGGCTTCTTCACCCGAGGCAAGTCGAAGCTCTACGACGGCACGCCGTTCGTCGTCGTCGTCGCTCCGAAGGATGTCGGTCGCAGATGGGTGCTCCGAGTGGACGAGCGGCTCACGGTCGATTCGGGAGACGACGACGCTCCCGATGCCGACGCGCGGCTCACCGGTTCTGCTGCGGCGCTCTACCTCGCGTTGTGGAACCGCGGCGACGAGATCGACGTGCGCGGAACGAGCGACGTGCTCGATCGCTGGCGCGCGACCCAACGCATCGGCTGGACCTGACGCCACCAGCGCGCACCTCCGGGCCCACCACGCGCCCTGAAGCTGATCTCGTACCTCCCGCCGCCCGAAAGGGCATCCTCAGGTACAAGTTCGGCGGCGAGGAGGCTGCGGGGGCTGATCTCGTGCCTCTCGACGCCCGAAAGGGCATCCTCAGGTACAAGTTCGCTCGTGGATCGGTTCGCTCCCGCGTCCAGGGCGTCGGAGCGCTGCTTCGTCAGTCGAGTGATCCGAACACGACGTTGCCGTCGGTCATCGTGGCCTGCACGACGGTCTCGGGAAGATCGTCGAGCGCGCACGTGAGCGGATCACGGTCGAGCACGACCAGGTCCGCGTAGGCGCCGGGCGTCAACGCTCCGAGCTGAGGCCAGTCGAGCACGGCGGCACCGCCTGCTGTCCACATCGCGAACGCCTCGGACCGGGTGACGACCTGATCAGGCCCGTCGTTGCGCAACCCTGAGCGGCCGAGCAAGTGCGTCTCCGCCAGCCACATCTGCTCCCATGGACTCTTCGGGCCCCAGTCGGATGCGGCCGCGAGCGTGATCCCCGCGTCGAGCAGGCGCCGGAGCGGGTTCAGGTCCGCGAGCACACTGTCGCCGAACGCCCGTCGGTACACGTCGCCCTTTCCCCAGGTGAACCCGCAGCACACGGTCTGGCGGAAGCCGGCCGCCGCCCACCGGCGAGCGTGCGCCAACGGCATGATCGCTCCGTGCTGCACGACACCGCGCCGCGCGCCCAAGCGCTCGACTGCGGCGAGGAACAGCTCGTGCTCTGACGGTCCCATCGCGCAGAAGTTCAGTTGGAGTCCGGTCTCTGCGCAGAAGCGGACCGCTTGGGCGACGGCCTCCTCGCTCACGAACCAGTGGCCTTCGGTTTCGTGGCCGAATGCATCGAGGTACGGCGTCGGCCACCGCATGTTGCCCGGCGCGCAGGTGCCGGTGGCCGACACCGTGATCCCCTCCGCCCGCACCCAATCGTCTTCGAGGTCAACGCCGGCGAGGGCGTCGCGCAACGTGTCGGCGAGCTCGTCGAGTGACTTCACCGGATCGCTCGGCCGTGTGAATCGTTGGTACTCGGGTACCGCCTTGACCCGCATCGTGAGCAGGCCCGTGTCGCGGAGCCTCCGGTACACGTCGATGTGACGTGCCTCCATGGCATGGGGCTCGTAGACCGCGGTGATGCCGTTGGCGTGGTGAGCGGCGATCCCGGCGAGCGTCGCCGGGGCCACGAGGTCCGGCGCCGGCGCGGGCAGCTTCAGCAGGATGTCGCGGAAGAACGGGTCGGTGTTGTAGTTCGTCGTGACCGCACCTCGAAGTCGACCCGTCGGCGATCCGGCAGCGTCCTTCTCGATCCACACGTCGGCGACGCGATCGGGAGTGCGCTCGTCGATTCCGACAGCAGCGAGGCCGCGCGAGTTGAACGCGCACACGTTCGGCATCGTCGGTGACCAGGCCTGGATGAGCACGGGATGTCGATCGGTCGCGCGATCGAGGGCGTGCCGGTCGGGGAGATCACCCTCGACGAGGTCGTGGTGCCCGCGACGAAAGAAGTAGTGCGGCTCGCCGACAGGTGTCGCCATCACCCAATCACCGGGCGCCCGTGTAGAAGCGACCGTGCCGATCGCTGTGATGATCTCGGCGTGATCGCACGCGCGAGCGAGATCGGCGAGCCCAGCGCTCGCCACCGAGAAGTGGAGCAGATGCGGGTGCGTGTCGATGAGGCCAGGCACCACCCACGCACCGTCGAGCTCGATCACTCGGTCGAACCCGTCGCCCGTGGGTGCGACCACGCGCCCGTCGCGCACGCCGATCGACTCGAGGACCGCTCCGCTCGAGTCGGCTCGGATGCGGCCGCCTCGGAGCAGCGTCCCCGACATCAGCCCGCGCGCTCGAGGATGCGGACGACGCCCGCGTCGCCGTCGACCTCGACCAGGTCGCCGGTGTGGATGATCGTCGTGGCCAAGCCGGTACCGCACACCGCTGGGATGCGGTACTCCCGCGACACGATCGCGGTGTGCGAGAGCGCGCCGCCGGTGTCGCACACGCACCCGGCGATCTGAGAGAACGCCGGCGTCCAGTTGGGCGTCGTGAAGACGCACACCAGGATCTCTCCGGGCTCGACCTCGCCGAGGAAGTCGGACGACGTGATCACTCGAGCGCGACCGCGCACGACACCCGACGACGCCGGAACGCCGGTGAGCTCGGTTGCCGAGAGGTCAGCGGATCCGACCGCGTCGAGCAGGCGCTGGTCGACGCCGAAGATCTCCTTCATGACCGGGTCGTCGGTCTCGGCGCTGGGCGTGCCGAGGACGCGGGGCATCTCCGCACGTGTCGCCGCGCTCGCCGCGTAGTAGGAGCGACGCGCGGCGATGAGATTGCGCACCTCGGCGTAGCTGATCGTCTCGCTCACGAGGTCGTCGAGCTCATGGCGGAACAAGAAGATGAGGTCGTCGCGCTGGTCGGCGCCGACGATCTCGGCGACGCGCAAGGCCGCCATGCGCAGCGGGATGTGGGCGCGCATGTCGATGTAGACGTTGTGCTCCTCTTGCCACCACGCGAAGTTCGCGTGGTAGCAGGCACCCAACCCGGCTTCGAAGCGCTGCAGGCCCTCGCCGCTGAGCTGCGCGCGCACCCGTGCGAGCGTCGCCTCGCGTTCGTCGATGGCCGCTTGTTGCGCGGCGTCGAAGTCGTGATCCGTGGCCTTGCGCAAGAACGTGGCGATCATCGTGAGCGGGGGCGTCGGGTCTTCGACCCAAGGCGCGAGCGTCGGATCGCACATGCCCTCGGTGCGCCACCCGTACTCGGCGAGGAATGCATCGAGCTGCTGACGCCACGCGACGACCGCCGAGTCCGTGGACCCGAGCAACGTGGTGACGGGCTCGGCACCGGTGAGCACCGTCTCGACGCCGGTGCCGCGGGCCGCAGCGGCGAGCGCCCACAGTGCCCGATCGGTCTCCATCACGCGGGTCTCGGTTCCTTGGAAGAACCGGGTGACGTCGGCCTCGTCGATGCCGAGCTCGACGCACGTCGCGCGGAAGGCGAAGTAGTTGCCGATGAGTGGGTCCATGAGCTCGAAGTGCACCTCCCACACCCACCGGTGGAAGGCCCAGAACTCGCCGAGGTAGACGGCGAGCTCAGGCAGGCCCATCGACGCCAGGTCCGCGCTCTCGAAGTGGGCGAGCGCGGTCTTGATGTCGGCCAGACGGTCGGCCCACAGCGTCGGGAACGACATGATCGCCGGACCGACGAGCTTCTCCACGCGCGTGGCGCGATGCATCATCTCCCACGGGCTGTGACACGGCAGGTCGCTGAGGTAGGCGTGCACGCCGCTCATGCGCGCGGCCTGTCCCTTGGTCGGAGGTAGCTGGTACATGTTGGCGCCGTACTGCGTGCCCCAGAGCACGTCGTAGGCCGTGGAGGTGCAGAGCGGGGTGAAGCCCCGGCTCCAATGGCCTTCGATGAGCCAGAAGCGGTCCTCGTCCTCGTGCTTGAAGAGCTCGAGTCCCTCTTCCATCTGCGGATGACGGGGGAGCGGCAGCGTTGCTCCCGGATACCACTCGTCGCTGACGTGCTCTCCCAGCGGGAACCGCGCCCCCGTCATCGATGTCCTCCCTCGATCGTTCGGTTGCGGGAGATTACGAGCGGATCCTCGAGGCTGCAGCAGTGCGGTCGGGCGGGGGTGTGGTGAGGTCGACGCCGGGCTTGAAGCAGCAGATCTCGATCTCGCTGCCGTCAGGGTCCTCCACGTTGAAGGCCAGGATCGGGCCGTAGTCGACGACTTCGCAGTCGGCGCCGGCTCGCATGGCTCGCTCACGGATCTCGACGAACGCCTCGTCGTTCGTCGCAGTGATGGCGACGTGGTCGAGCCGTCCCCGCGCGAACATCGGTTGCGGCGGCGGCACGTTCGCCGGATCGACCTGGAAGGCGTGCATGCCGCTCGCGGGGCTCAACATGATCATGGCGTGGCGGACGCCGTCGTCCTCGAGATCGAACAGCGTGCGGGCGCCGAGCACCGTCTCGTAGAACGACTTCAACCGGTCGAGATCCGCGGTCAGCGTCGCGACGTGATTGATGCCGATGGTGAGTGATGGAGTCAAGTGTTCAGGTAGCATGAACATATACTCAGGTAACCTGAAGGAATCCGCAACATGCCATCTGTCACTGATCGCCGTCGCAAGCAGCTCCGAGAGCCGGAGGACAACACCGCCGCGTTGCTCGGTCAGGCGTGGGGAGTGCTGGGGACACGCATTCTCGAGGGCGTGCAAGCCGCGGGCCACCCGATCCGGATGGCGCACTCGATGGTCTTCGTGCACATGGAGCTCGACGGCATCCGCCTCACCCATCTCGCCGACCGCGCGTCGATGACGCCACAAGCAATGGGTGAGCTCGTCGACGACCTCGAGAAGATGGGATACGTCGAACGGATCGCCGATCCGTCGGACGGGCGAGCCAAGCTCATCGTGCTGACCGACAAGGGCTTCGACAACCTGCAGACGGCATTCGACACGATCTCGGGCATCGAGAAGGACCTCGCGAAGCTGCTCGGCCGGCGCGGTCTCACCGCGCTGAGGGCCAGCCTTCGGGCGATCATCGCGGCACCGATATCGTGACCGCGTGGCTGAGCAACGAGCGGACATGACCTTCACGCACCCGATGGTCGACAGCGTCGTCTGCAAGATCGGCATCCACATGACCGAAGGCGACGACCCATGCGGGCCGGCGATGCACCTCCATCTGTCGCCGGCGTTGCTCGACGACGACGGCCATGTCGACTTCGGTGTGCTCGGCGTGTTCATGGACATGGCCTGCTCGCAATCGGGGCTCAACTCGCCGTTCGTGCACGCGGACATCAGCGTGCACCGAATCGACAAGCCGAAAGGCGCCAAGCTCTTCGTCGAGGCGCGAGTCGCCCGGCGCAGCACTCGGTCCGCAGTCGTGCAGATCGACGTTCATGACGATCTCGACGTGCGCGTCGCGTACAGCTGTCAGCAGCTGCGCCTCCCGCCGAGCGCGCAGGAGCACGACATGGACGCGATGCTCGCCTTCCGTGAGCAGTTCTTCTCGATGATGAACGGCGAGTGCCGGCTGCCCGGCCGGCTGCACGACACGCTCGGTCTTCAGGTCGACGAAGGCTCCGACGGCGAGCCGGTGTGGCGGATGCCGCTCGGCCCGACGAGTCGAAACGGGTTCGGCGGCCTTCACGGCGGCGTCGCGTTCTCGCTCGTGGGCGACGCCGCGGCTGGCCGCGCGGCGAAGCAGTTCGGCTCGGCCAAGACCACGAGCGCGCTCATCCGATACCTCGCGCCGGGGCTTTCGGGCCCGTTCCGGGCCGAGCCACTGGTGATGCCACAAGCGGACGGCGACGCCTTCGTGCGGGTCGAGGTGTTCGACGAAGGCGCCGACGACGCGCTGATCATCTTGGGCGAGGCCCATGTGGTGACGGCCGGGGGCTGACCCCCGACCGTCCGATCAGCTCGGGCAATCAGCTCAGAACGGGAAGGTCCTCACGAGCTGGCCTCGGAGCGCACCGGCGGGGAACTCACCGGTGTGCGCGTTGACGTAGTAGTTGCCGGGGTGCAGCTCGATGTCGCGCAGCAACGCGCGGTCAGACACCGGGACACATCCGATGCCGGACGGCAGGAGCGGCACGAAGTCCACGACGATCGGTCCGTTGACCTCCGCGCCCCTTGTCGCGGATTCGCGCGTCTACGACGCGACGACGAGGGTGGTTCAAGCCGGGGTGAAATTGGTCTCAGTCAGCAGTTGTGCTCGGTTGCACGAGGAAGTTCCCCGCCTGCAGCCGCACGAGCGCGGCGTCGTCGGTGCGGGCGACGCACTGCGGGTCGAGCCCCTCGGCGACCGCTCGTATCCCACGCTTGTACAGCGCGCGAAACATGCCGACACCGCGATCGCTGCCGGCAAGCTGCTCCTCCGAATGAAGCGTGACCCGGCCTTGGCCGACCTGGGCTTCATAGTCGCCGGGGAAGCGCTGGTGGCCTTCGTTGTCGAGCTGGTACCAAGACTTGCCGCCGTACATCGGAGCGTCCTTGACCTTCGACAGCCACGTCACGTCGGCGCCGGCCGACATGCGGAACGCGGTGAAGATCCGCGATGTCGTGTCGTCGATCGGGAGGGTCCACGCGACGTTGTCGGTCTTGGCGAACGTCGTCACACGCGGGTCTGCGACCACGCGGATGTTCGGCATGACGAGCTCGGTGACCCGGTGATGCAGCGCACCGTCGGGCAACGCTCGATCCTGGAACGAGCGCACCCCGTAGTCCGTGAAGTCCCACGAGATGTCCGGGAAGATGTTCATCATCTCGGTGAACTGGGTGCCCGAGAACGTGCCGTGAAGGATGAACACGTGGTACGGGTCCATGACGTTCTCGTGGGTCTGGAACCAGTTGCAGTGCATCAGCGGCGGCCCGCCCGACCCGATGCTGTCGCCGTTCGCAACGACACGATCGCCGGGCTCGAGATCCTCCAGCGCGTCGTAGCGCGGAAGCAGCGGCTGCTTCTCGGCCGGACCCATGTAGGCGAAGACCATGCCGTAGCGCTCCTGCACCGGGTACCACGGTTGGCGATAGCGGTCGCGATTCAGCCCGTGTTCGGGCTCGCACGGCTGATCGAGACAGATCCCCTGAGCGTCGAACAGCCAGCCGTGATAGCAGCACCGGATGCCGACGTCTTCCACCTTGCCGTAGAGCAGCGTCGTGCCGCGGTGGACGCACCGTGGGTAAACGAGGCCCGGGTTGCCGCCGCCGTCGCGGAACAAGATCAAGTCTTCGCCCAGCACTCGAATCGCGCGAGGAAGATCCGTTGCCTCCTCGGACAGCGCGACCGGATGCCAGTACCGGCGGAGAAGCTCACCGCCCGGAGTGCCCGCGTTCACCGACGCGAGGTCGTCATCCACCGTTCCCGCAGGGCGGCCGTAGGCGCGGCCGTCGCCATTCGTCGCATCGCCTGTGGTCATGCGCGCATCGTAAGCCTCGGCTTCACCACGTGACGTAGACGTCCGCAGTGGCGCGGTAGTTCGAGGCGGCGTCGGGGGCGTCAGCCCGCCATCGAGAGCGATCGATCGCGAACTGCAGGCGGTAGCGCCGTGCGGGGAGAGAGACAGCGTGCCCCGATGCGTCGGTGGGGATGACGAACGCTCGTGTCTCGTCCCCGTCTGAAAGCACTCTGGCCGGTACGTCTTCCCAGTGGCCCGGGTTGACGGGGAACGGCCAGCCGATGACCTCGCCGTTCGCGTCGACGAACACGGCGGTGCCGGCGTCCGGGCGAACCGCGACCGTGGCGGCGTCGACCCGGTGCGCGATCGGCACCATCGTCCGCGGACGCCCGGTCACTCTCCCGACGTCGAATGTCGCGACCGGCTCGCCGTCTGCCGGCGAGTGGACGAGCCAGCGTGCCCGCTCCGCCGCGCGCGCGACTTCGTCCGTGACCATCGCGAGATGCAGGTTGCCGAGGTCATCCCAACCGCCGATGTCACCCCAGCCTCCGAACCCACCCGGCACCCAGTGAGCGACTGTGATGGCAACGTCAGCGCTGAACGGCAGGGGCTCGGGGCTCTCGATCAGCAGCGCATCGGCGGTGGCGCCGCTGCCGACGCGTGTGAAGAGCAATCGCTGCGGTGCATGCCCACCCTTGCCGATGGGCACGGCGAGCGCAGCGACCCACTCGTCGAAGACGCGCTGGCGGGCCTCGCGGTCGGAAAGCGGCGTCATCGTCGTCGCGATCGTCGAGCCCGTGGACGCGAGCAGCGAGGGGACCGAGTCGGTGGCGACGCCGGGGATCGGCGTCCAGGTGAGCAGCTCGCCGCTGAAGGTCGCGATGTGCTGTTCGAACGTCTCGAAGCGGCTTGTCTGCACGTCGAATCGGTACGCATCGATCGAGTCGACGACCAAGGAGGCGAAGGCGCCGCCATCGATCGCGACGAGCGCGAGGCGGCCGGAGCGGATGTCGGTGCGCGGAGCCTCGATGCGTACGTCCCCGACCTCGGCGCGCACGAAGTCGTCGTAGGCGACGACGCGCAGAGCGAACGGCCCGACCGCACCCGATGGCAGAGCCGCCGACGCCAGCTCGGTGACTACCGCACGACGAAGCTCCAACAACCGCAGACGGCTGTTGCTCACGACCGCGAGGATCGCCTCCGTGATGTTCGGCAGGCCGGCAACGCCCATCGCGACGCCCGCCTCGCCAGACGACGGATCGACGTCGACGAGCACTTGCATGTGATCCCAGGTCGAGTCGCCGAACACCGCGAAGTGGCGGATGCCATCGGTCGCACCGGACGGCGCGAGCTCACCTGCCGCCAGGGTCCATGCCGTTCCGAACATGCGGCCGTGATCCGCCATCGTGAACGCGGTCTCGTCGCCTTCCTCGAACGGCCGGCGGTCGACGAAAGGCCCGTCCTTGATCCGCACGCTCACGCGGTGGTGCGCGTCGGGCGCCCATGTCGCCGCGCCCACGCCCGTGTCGGCGGGATCGACCGGGTCGTGGACGAGCACCTGCGAACGCGCCAGCGACGGCGGGTCAGGGCAACCGCCCGGGCGAGTGGCCATCGTCTCCAACCGGACGCGAACCGGGTCGAGAGTGAGCGCGGTGCGCGTCACGCTTCGCATGTGTCCCTCACCCGTGCGGCTCACGACCGGTCTCCATCTGATCGGACCACCCGTGCCTCGGTGGATGACGACCCAGTCGGCGCTCGTGACCGACAGCCGCCTCGCTTCGCCGCTGCCCGCGACTCGTTCCACGACGAGCGTCCACTCGAGCAGCTGGTTCCGTTCGGGCGGCGCGGTGGGAGACAGCACGCGATCGACGGGCACCAGCACGTTGAACCTCTCGTCGAACGCGATCGCGACAGGCTCGCTGCGGTACAGCCGGCTCGGCAGATCCCGCCCGTAGCGAGACTCGACGTACGGCTCCAGCTCATCGCCCACGCGTTCGACCGCGTTGAGCCCCGGCAGTCCCTTCGTGGCGAAGTAGGCGCGCTGGGTCACGGTGGCGTCTTGCGCCCCGGTCGGTGCATAGCCCACGACGAGGCGGACGTCGAGCGTCACCTCGTACTCGTGATTGGGAAGCCACGCGAGCCGTCCGCCGCCTTCGAGCGCCTGACCTGCCCGGCGATCGCAGAGCACGTCGTGCAAGCGATCGGCCACGACCTCGGCGACCGTGCGGTACTGCGCGCGCTGGAGCTCCACCCAACCCTGCAGCTTCACGAGCTCGGGCCCTCCACGGAACCGGATGACCACTGACGTCATGCCTGCGGGCACGGCGAGCCGGATGGTGGGCGAGGTGAATGAGTCGAGCGCGACGGTGGCGGTCGTGACGACCTCGAGACCGTCGAAGCCCTCGACGATCAGCTCCCCCTCGTGAGTGTGGAACTGCTGCGACCAGACGAGCAGCTCGAACGTGTCGACGCGGGCGTCGAAGGACGCGACCGCGACGACGATCTCGGCCTCGGGGGCGTCGACCGCGGCGACGTGCGCGCCGCTCGAGCCGATCACGCCGGGAACGACGACCGGCGAGGGTCGCATCAGCCAGTGCAACGTGCTCGCGCTGTCCGTGAACCGCTGCGTCGTGGGAGCCCGCACGCCGAACGGGATCGCAGTGAAGTCGACCACGTGCCACGACACGTCTTTGCGCCCGCCGTCGCAGCACGGCCAGTGCGGTTCGGTGGAGGCCGTGTTCTCGTCGGCAATCGGGTTCGCGGTGGCGAACGTGTACGGCGTCGCGGCGTTGATCAACAGCCGCTTCGGAGAGAGCGCGCCCGCGTCCTGCATGTCGCGGTCCCACCAGTAGCCGAGCTGCGTCGCCTCGAACCACGCATCGAGCTCCGCGTCCGGCGGGAAGTCGGCGGGTGTCTGGAGGTGCGTTGCGCCCGACGCCACGAGGTCCGACCAGGTGCGGACGGTGCCGAAGCGGGGACGGCGGCGGACGCCGATCGACACGAGCTCGTAGGTGACGTCGAGCTGATTCGCGGTTTGCTTGCCGGCACCAGGGGGCGTCGCCTCGACCACCGTGAGGCTGTCGACTGGCTGCTTGAAGTTGACGCCGATGACCGCGTCGACGCCGACAGGCGTGAGCGCGGCGATCGCGGCGTCGGGCAGCGTTTGCGCTGAGGTGCCTCGGAGAGCGTCGAGCGTGTACGTGCCCGTTGGATCGATCGCAGCACCGACGACGGGCGTGACCCCGAGCGTCGCCTGCTGCAGGGTGCCTGGGTGCGTCGCGTCGGCGGCACCGATCGGCGTCGACGCGATGCTGATCTCGCTGAGCTGCGGTTCACCCCACTTCTTGTCGAGATGGAATGACGCGTCGGGCAACCACCACGGTGTCTCGATGGTGAACGTGCACCGGAGGTGCTTCGCGGACGGATCCGTCGCGAGGTAGTCGAACTGCGCGTCGGCGTGGATCCCGACGTTGAACACGTAGAAGACCTTCACGCGCAGCGCCAGCTCGAGATGCGCCTCGAGACCGGCGGCTGACGACTCGTTGCGCCACGTCCCGACGAGCAAGGTCAGGATCACGTAGCCCTGTACCTGTCCGATGCCGAACTTGCGGCCGCCCTTGGCGGAGAACAGGAACCCGACCGCGTGCGGTCCGTCCTCGACGAGCTCGATGCACAACGCGAGCGTGACGCTGCAGTCGAGGACGCCGCTCGCCCCGAACCGCAGTGTGAACCACGTCGACGGATCGGCAAGGTGCCCCAACGCTCGAGTGGTGGGCTCGTTGCCGAGATAGAGCGTGCCGGTGAGGCCGCCGAGATTCTTCAGCCACGCGCTTTGGGTGCCGAAGACCGTGTCGAGCGTGATCTGGAGGCCGAGCACAGCTCCCCATCGGCCGTGTTCGCTGTCGACCTCGAGCGCGCCGACCACGATCGGCTTCTTCCCCTTGCCGAGGAAGACCTCGATCAGCACGAGGTAGCCGTGTTCCTCGAGGCTCTCGTGCCAGAAGAAGAAGCCGTCGATCGTGACGGCGTCGGTGTCGCCGAAGCGAATGCCGAGCCCGGCGCCGAACGCGCGGGCGTTGTCCTCGGGATGCCACGCCGCGAGCTTGCGGTCGGGTGGCATGTCGACTCCCGAGTGGTGGTCGCGGTACCAGCGCAGGATGCGCATGTTCTGCGCGAAGCCGTCCGGCGGCGGCAGCGACGGCGCCATGTTGCTCGCGAAGAGCGCGCGCACGTCCACGAACGTGACCGGCCCGACTGGGATCGGGCTCACCTGGAAGCCGAACAACCAATAGGTGAAGTTGTCGACGGGTCCTTTGACCTTGCCGTAGGCGAGCTGCGCGCCGAGCTGGAACCGGGCCGGACCGAAGCCGACCTCGACCTTCAGGCCGAAGGCGAGCTCGTCGTAGTCGTGGCCGTTCTCGGTGAACTGGCTGATCATGCCGAAGCCGGTGAGCCTCACCGGGCCGAGCTGCAGGAGCAGTGAGATGCCGTCGAGGAGCCAGTCGGGAGCTTCGGGGTTGCCGCCGACGCGATACCGCAGCCGGCGGAACCGGATCCCGAGCCCGTTGCCGTCCTTGTCGGTGTCCTCGGCCGTGCCGGAGCCCACGGCCGGACTGGCGTTCACCTTCGCCGCTCCGGGGAAGATCGACACGCCGCCACTGAAGGAGAAGTACCGGCCGCCGTTGGTGTCGGTGAGCCAGGCCATCTCCTCGACGATGAACCGCACGACGTCGCCGAAGATGAGCTGCATCCCTTCGGGGAACGTGATCCCGCTGGCGGCGGGCTCGCCGAGGTTCCAGCCGACGTCCCGCATGACCACTTCGACCTCTTTGCCGGAGAGGCTGCGCAGCTGCACGGGCGACTTCTTGCCGCCGACGTTCGACGGCTCGACGCGCAAGCTCAGATCGAACAGCACCTGGAACATCTCGTACCACTCGTACGGCGGATCCTTCGAGGTCGCCCGCTTGATCGAGAACCCGAGCTTCGCCCCCCAGTACGCGACCTTGGCGTCCGCGATCTTGAACAGCTGGACCCCGGTTCCCTCACGACGGCCCGCCTGGATCGTCCACTCGTCGGTCAACCCGATGGTCCACACGTGCGGTGGAGTGGTGCCGCTGCCCAAAGGCTTCTCCGCGTCCTCCCCGAGCTGGAGCGCCATCTGGAAGAACAGGAACTGGTCCAGCGGCTCGAGGCTCGCCGGAGTTTGGATGAGCAGCTGGTCGATGAGCAGCCGGCCCGCGAACGGCTCCTTCCACCCGGCCGCCACAGTGAGGGCGAACGTGCCCGACGGCAATGGGTGCGCGAACGCGAACGCCTCGGCGGCGCTGTCTCCCGCGGCGATCGGTCGGCGCAGGCCGAGCAGCCCGTGCGCGGGGATCGGTGCGTTCGCGATGTTGAAGAGCGGGAGGGCAAGGTCTTGGAGGACGAACTCGACCCCCGCTGCCTCGGGCCGTTCGGCGTTCATCTTCGGCATGAGGTCTGACAGCGGTGGGCGTGTGCTGTCGAGATCGACCGTTCGCACCGTCAGCATCCCGGTGAACCCCGCGCCCGGCATGAGGCGGTCGATCGGATGACGCGTCCATTCGAACGCCTGCTCGCCCGGTTCGTGGTCGCCGGCCAAGGTCGGCGACGGCACGAAGTTCAAGTCGTGCACCGCGAGCGCCGGGAGGCCGGTGAATCGACACGGCCCGAACGAGATCGGCACGGCTGGCTCGATGACCACGTCGAGCTCCTCGGTGAGCCGCACTTTGACGTGCACCTTGATCGAGGAGTCGAGGGGCTCGCGGAGCACGACCTCGAAGCTGTCGTACGCGTCGGTCCTGAACGGGCCGGCGAGGAGCACATCCGGCCCGCCCCCGGGATGGGCTTGCTCGTCTTCGCGCGACCGCAACGGGCCGAGGAGCGTGCTCGGCAATTGGATCTCGACGGGCAGCCCCTCGATCACGACCTCGGCCCCGGTGTCGGTGACCGTCGCGTACACGCGGGCTGGGGCATCAGCGTGCGTGTCGAGCAGGCGGAACCCGATGTCGGGCATCTGCCGGAACACCAGTGGATATGTGGTACCGCCGTTGGTGACGTGCACCTCCGCTTCGACGCCCACGGCTCCAGGTCCGGAGCCGGGCCGCACGGCGCGGAACTCGAGCGCGTCCTGCAGGTACTCGATCAGAGGCGTGACGTCAGGGGTGCCCGAGAGGCCGCGGATGTGGTTGATGCGCGATGCCGGCCATCGCGCGACCGCCACTGCGACGCGCCCCGACAACGGTCCGGGTGGGATGCCGAGCAGGTCGAGCAGGCGCGTGCTCATGGCCCCGGGACGGGTTGTGGGTCGAGCCCGGTGGTCGGGTCGGAGGAGTCGTTCCAGATCACGGGCACGAGCTCGTTCACGTAGCTGAGAAGGGCGATGCGGAGGAGCTGCCCGAGTGCGGCGTCGGTCGTCGGGATCGAGAGGTACGCCGCGACATCGATCGCACTGAACGGCCGAAACCGGTTGCCCGCGAACGCGGGTCGCCGGAAGAGATCGAACGCGGCGATCGGATCGCTCAGCAGTGCGCGTCCCATCGCGTCGGGCAATCCCAGGTGCTCAGCCCACAACGCTCGACGCAGGACCCGCGCAGGATTGTCGGGCGCGGCGCGGAGCTGCTCGGGGATCGTGAAGACGTTGGCTTCGCCGTCGTAGAAGAAGCCGCGGCGATTGATGTTCGTCGACCCGGTGGACAAGAAGGCGTCGTCGACGATCATCGTCTTGCTGTGCACGTAGATCGCCTTGAGCTGGCTCAACGTGACCGCGGCGCCGGGCGCGTGGAAGCGCGGGGTCGCACCCCACCGTTCGGCGGTCGACGTGCATCGCAGCACGGCGAGCTGCACAGCCGGGATGTCGCCCACGGTCGTCGGCGTCGGCGGCGTGTGGGCGAGCATCAGCTCGCCCTCCACCCATATCCAGTACGGCACCTGGCTGGGCACGCGAGCACGCGGGCCGATCACGATCGTCGAGCTCGTGTCGTCGAGCCCATCGAGGAGGCGAAGCCGCCCCGCGCTGGCGATGCGGCCCGGGTCCGCGAGCGTGGGCCGCCGGAAGACCGCGCCGACGAGCATCCGCTCACCCCACGCGTTGCTCAGCGCCGCGAAGATCTTCCGTCGCCGCAGATCGCCGAACGGCTGGTCGGTCTCAGCCGGCACGATGATCAGCAGGCGGTGGCACTTCGCGGCGGCGGCGATGAGCGCGTCGGTGTAGGTGTCCACGGCGCCCGGCGGCTCTGACGCGTTCGGCGTGAAGTACTGGTCTTCGATGTAGATGTAGTCGCGCGCCGACTCGATGGCGGAGACGATGTTGTCGTACGCGGTGCGTTCACCATCCGGAGCGAAGGGCAGGGGCCCGGGCGGATATGTGCGCCCGATGGAGACCAGGTGCCTCGCGGACCTTGCCGGGAGCGCCGCGTCGTCCGGAGCGGGAGACGCGAACGCAGCCGGCTTCTTCGGCTCGAGGGAGGTAGGCACGTCGTCGAGCCCGGTGTGGAAGAAGTCGTCGACTTCCTCGGGCGCGCACGTGAGCGGATCGCTGAGGTGGAACCTCCACCGCTCGTCGAAGGTCGCCGCGACCAGCGCTGCCGCGGGACCGGTCACGCGGGCGTGCACGTCGTGATAGGGGCCCGCGATCTGGTGGCCGGGAGCGTCGAGGCGGTTCGGGTTGATGTCGATGCCGCCGAGGTAGCTGGCGAAGATGTCGCCGTTCGCGTCCCGCGTGCGCTTGACGACTTGCATCTTCTGGTGCCACGCGCCGAACCGCTCCACGAAGAAGTCGAGTCCGAGGGGCAAGGGCACGGCGAGCGGGTTGTCGGCCGTGGTCGCAGTGTGGGGTGCCCAGAGTGCGGTGCCCGGGTCGATGGCGTTCAGCAGCGGGATCGTGTCCCTGCTCTGCTCGAGCTTCTTGACGAGCGGGTCAGTGGCGGACAGGTACCTCGGGATCAGCTCGTAAGCCAGCACGGCGCCGCCGAGGAGGACGAAGAAGCCGACGGCGTTGGTGTCGGCGAGGCCGAAGATGTCGGCGAAGATCGTCAGGCCGGTGCCGATGATGACCCCGGCGATTGCCAAGTCCTTCGCGTCGTCGTTCGGTGATGTCTTCAGCGCGACGAAGCGGTTTCCGAGGACGCGCATCCCGCCGTCGCCGTCGACGATGCGCTGCATGAGCGCCGAGATCTTGGTGTCGACCTCGTTGCCGAGATCGTCGCTTGCGCCCGGGCTGATCGGGAAGTCCCGCACGATGTAGGCGGACAGGTGAGCGCCGTTGTCCGCTCCCGTCGCGTGGATGAGGTCATCGGCCAAACGTCGGAAGACGCGGATGCCGTCGCTGAACGGCTCGACGCGGCTGTCACCGACCCAGCGCGGGAGCGTGCTCGTTCCTTGGTTCGCAGGCCGTCGCGCAAACCACCGCGAAACGTCGGTGGCCATCACGTGCATCGAGGTCAACCCGGCGGGAAGCGCAAGGAACTCTTCGGGCTTCGCGCTGTCGCCGGTCTCGTACACGGCGTGCACGGGAAGTGCGCCGTCGCCCGGCGCGGGCTCACCGCGCCATCGGATCTCGACGCCGTCGCCGGCTGCGGCGAACAGCGTCGACTGTGGGCCGCGTGACAGCGCCAGCGAGGTGGCCGACGCGGCGACCTCGAGGTCGGCGTCGGCCGGCGCGGCGGGCAACGTCAGCGCGAACGGCCCTTCGACCGCACCGCCCGAGGGCGTGATGCGCACGTCGACGATGCGGCCGTTGGCCGGGCGTCCCGCGTGGTCGAGGACGCGGACGTGCCTCGTGCCCGCGTACAGCGTGGCGAGCGCGGCCCACAGGCTGACGTCGGCGGCCGGCTCGCCCGCATCGGTCATCGCTCGGGCGAGCGTGTCGATCCACGACCAGGGGGCGAGGCTCGTGCGATCCCCGAAGCAGACGCCGAGATACGCGTGCGACGTGACGGTTGCCAAGGGCGACCCCGCGTCGAGCAGGTCGTCGTCAGCCGGGTCGGAGGGCGGCCGCTCGTATCCCAAGTAGAAGGTGGGCACCCCCGCGGGCAGGCTGCGGAACGTGCGGGCCGCCGCGAACGGCAGCGGCGAGACCTCGACCAGCTGCGTGATCGAATTGGGGCCGAAGGCCGGCACGTCGACGTTGCGCACGGTTCCGGTGACCGGGGCCGTGAGCGCGAAAGAGCCGGCCGCGGGGCCGACGTCCATCATCACGAGGGTGACCCCGGCATGGCGCGCCGTGCCCGGCGGCACGATCGGCGCGCCCGGGGGCCGCGGAGGATCGGGCAGCGTGACCAGCAGGTCGAGATGGCGCGTGACCGCGGTCGGTTGGAAGGGCCGCCAGAAGGTCGCGCTCACGGAACCGTGACCTCGTTGCTGTGCGTCGACCGCCCGTCGATGCCCGAAACGCGCAGGCGAAGCCGTGATGCGCCCGCAGGCCGGGCTCCCGTCCAAAGGGTCACCGCGTCGATCATCGGTGAGATGCGCCGCCACGCGCCCTCGACGAACCGCTCGACTGCCACCAGGCCCGACGGCGCGCCTGGCCACGTCCAAGTGAGCTCGACTGTCGTAGCTGTCGCGCTCACCGCGAGCACTGGCGCGGCGAGCGGCGGAGGTGGCCACCGCAGCGTCCACGGACCCGCGAGGGCTGACGGCACTCCGTCGACCGACAGCGTCGCGGCCCACAGACGTTTGACGTCGCCGTCGTTGCCGGGCTCGGTGACGATCACCGTCCGCCAGCCGTCGGTGTCGGGCGGGGGCAACGACGACTCGCGCGGCGCAAGGACGGCGCCCGCGTCCGTGCGGAGGCGGATGCTGTCCGCGACCGGCAAGTCCGTTCGGTTCGGGACGCGGATGATCGCGGCCGCGTCGGCTGCTGTCGTGGGCGCGGTGTCCACGAAGGTCACGATCGAGCCGATGTCGGATTCGGGCGCGACGTGCAACCGGATCCGACCGGGCGGATCGCCGGGCGCCGCGGGGAGACGGTCGGGCGCGCCGGGCGGGAGCGTCGACGGCACTCGCACCACGCAGGCGGCGGTCACCGCGCCGGCGGAGAGGTGCCCCGCCGCGTCCGCGGACCGGAACCGGTACACGAAGCGGCCGGGCTCGGACGGCAGCACGTCGTCGAACGGTCCGAGTGGAATCGGTGATTCGGCGACGCGTGCGAACAGACGGTCTCGGAACGGATGCGAGCCCGCGAGGAAGACCACGAACCGGTCCTCGAGTCCATCGGTGCGGTTGCCTCGAAGCGCAGCGATCACGGTGGCGCGATCCGTCGGGTTGGGAACGATCACCTCGGCCTCGGTGTCGCCGGGCTGGGGGTCGAGGACCAAGGCGATGACTCGGCCGTCGGCGGTGACCCGGTAGCTGCCGAACACGGCGTCGGCGGCCGCTCGTTCGGGCAGGACCCCATCCCCGGCGCCCAGGCCGCCAGCGGTGACGAAGGTTGTCAGGTCGAGCTGGCAACGCAGCTGGCGGCCGTTCACTTCCGGGGTGAGCACGACCGGAACCGGGGCGAGCGACGGCGGCACATCGAACACCGGCCGCCCGTGGTAGCGGGCCGCGACTGACGCGGCAGCGATGCCGCTCTCGTTACCGGGCCGCGTGTCGGAGGGTGCGAGCTGATCGTCGACGTAGTCCTGGTCGTCCGCCGCGCTGACCCCGACCCAGATGAGATTCGCCGGTCGCGCCGCGCTGAGGTGCAGGACGTTCCGGAAGACCCACTGATACGCGGTGGCCGCGCCGATCGGCACCGTGCCGGCGCGCTCGGTCCAACCCTGCGGGCGGACTCGGGTGGGCGACAGCCGCAGCGTGAGCTCGAGCGGGCCGAGTGCGGGCACCGGGAGCGCGCCGCCGGGCGACGGGACGTTGGCCTCGACGTCGACCGTCGCGGGAGCGCCCGAGGCGCCTGCTGCGTTGGACGTGACTCGGAACGGATAGCCGGCGTGCACCCAGGTGCCGACGAGCTCGTCCGCGGTCAGCGGCGAGGGAATGTCCACCGTCAGCACGTAGCGGCCCGTGCCCGCCGGCGCGACGGAAGTGATCGTGGCTCGCATGCGGTCGAGTGGGTGGTCGGCGAGGTAGACGCGGAACTCGCGGGCGAACGGATCTTGGTCGCGTTGCTGTTCGTGCCAGCCCCACGAGAGCACGATGGCATCGTCATCCGCACCGAGAACAGCGAGGTCGGCGGCGGTGAGATCGGTCGCACCCTTGACGAGGGCGCGGGCGAACACACCGGTGGGCTCCGGCGTGTCGTGGCCGCCGACGGGCGGGACGGTCGGCGCTGACGGCAACGGTGGCGGGACGTGCTTCTCGAGACGAAGGACGTTCGTCTCGCGCCAGTCGTCGCTCGGCCGGCCGATGGCGTCGATGGTCCGCACCCGGTACTGGTGGAACGTGCCCGGCGCGGGGACGGGCCGCACGACGTCGCCCGTCGGCGACGCGAGGTCGAACACGTCGAGCCAGTGCACGTCGAGGCCGGCGCCGAGCGGGCCTGCACCCGGTTCGGGGAACGGGTCGAGAAGATCACCCCCGGGCGTGACGGCGTGGTCCGACACGGTCTCGTCTCGGCTGCCGAGCGTCCAGTGGCTTGTGCCGGTCTCGTCGGTGAGCACGGGCTCCCACGGCCCGAGCGCGGACCCGACGACCGTGCGGTGCTCGAGCTCGTACACCGTCGCGTCGAGTGGCGGCGGGGCCGGCGCGTCGGGCGGCCACGGCACGGAAGCGCCAGTTGGCGTGGGTTGCCAACGCACGTCGAACCCGAGGTCGTGGCGCGGTGGCGGGGGAGTGCCGGGGTCGAGGACGCCTGGGTCGACCTGCAGGTTCGAGATGGATGCTGCGAGCGGTGGCGCGGGCCGGGGAGTGTTCACAAGCGGCACTGGGCTCACCACGGCCGACCGCGTCACCACGCCCGGGGGCGCCGTCATGTCGGGCACTCGCACGGCGAACAGGAAGCCTTCGCCGGACAGCCGCAGCTGGGTGAACGGCACCGGCGGATGTATCCGCGTGCGGGGGCCCGCCGCGACTGTGCCGCCGTGCGTGAGCGTCTTCCACGAGATGGCAGGGCCGGGCGCCATCTCGAGGACGACCGAGTCAACAGGTTCCGGGAAGTCGACCACGACGCTGTTGCCGTCGATGTCAGGCGCGTGCCACCAGGTCTCGACCCGCGGCCGGATCGGGATGCCGCGCCGCGACAGCTCGGTCGTGCCTCCGGCGTCGAACGCGGTCGGGTCGAGCGTGACGGTGACGGGCTGCGGGAGACGCACGCGCAGGTCGCCGATCCAGAAGCACGCGGGGAGCGGAGTCCCCGCCGGTGCCGTATGGAAGCCGTAGACGCGGTCGGCGAGATCCTCAGCGGGAAACGAGCCGGTGATCCGATACTCGTAGACCTGCCCGGGAACGAGGGCCGCGTCGTCGTCGAACCAGCCGAAGCCGAGCACCCGTCGCCACGTCGGATGGCTCACGAGCACCCGGAGGGGATCAAGGGCCATCGACTCGTCCACGTCATCACCGGGCGCGGCGCGGAGAAGCGCGACCTGATCGGCCGGCCGGGGGGGCGAGACAGCGGCCGTTGAGACCCGGAGCATGCTCGCGATGTGCTCGAAGTCTTCATCGGCGAGCGTGTCGTTCTGCACTAGGCGAGCCGTGGCCTCGGCAAGCTCACCTGCGGCGCCGCCGAGGGCGGGAACCAGCTCGGTGAGCGGCAGCTGGAGATGCTCGACGAGGAAAGGCACCTGCTCCCAGAGCCGATCCTCCGACTCTTGGTCAGCGAACTCGGCGCACCACTCGAGCGCGGAGATCTTGATCGCGTAGACGACGACCGACGTGATGCCGTCGGCTCGCAGCTGGCTGCTCACGTTGCCGGCACCGGACACGTAGCCGACCGCCTGGTTGCCGCGAAGCGCGATGGCGAGGAGTCGGCCCGCGGTGGCGGTGACGGTGACGGCGGGACTCGGCCCGGCGAGCTCGAGCGTGTAGACCTCGCACACGCTGTCCATCCATGTGCCCGTTCGGAAGGTCACAGGGCCGAGCGACGTGGAACGTCGGTGCGTACGGCGGAGGTCGGCGAGCTCAGCGTCACCCAACCTCACGCATCTGCGCTCGCGCGGGGTGCGCCTGAACTCGCGTCGCTGGATCGACCAGCCGTCGAGCGACCACACCCACTGCCACGGCCCCGTCCACAGGAGGTGCACGCCGACCGCGGGCGGCTCGACTTGCGGTATCGCATGCGCCAATACGTTGGTCATCGGCCACGCCTAGCCCATCCGCTCGCCGTCGCGAGATTTAGCACGACCGGCGCGCCGGTGCTCGGGCGAGACGACGACGAGCGATGCGGAAGGAAATGAAGGCCCCGCCCTGGCGATGGCGGGGCCTTCGTGTCGGGGGACGGCGGATTCGCCCCGACGAGGTGACGATAGGGACACCTCGCCTGTGAGGCCTAGGTCTGCGTGCCGTTCCGCGGGAACGCCGCAGGCTCAGCCGGGAAGGACTTGGTCGACGAGTGCGGGGACGAGCTTCGGATCGAATGGCTCGTAGAACATCAGCCGGCGCATGACGATGGGTCCGACGAGTGCGTCGGCGAGCAGCTCTGCGTCCGTGTCGGGAGGAAGCTCGCCCGAGACGACCGCCTCGCGAAGTACGTCGACCAACACTGCTCGGCGTTCGGCGCTGAAGTCGCAATGGAAGGCGCGGACTTGCGGGTCGCGCTCAGCGGCTTCGATGAGGGCGGGCATGCAAGCCGAGTAGGTCGACTCCTCGACGAACTTGGCGACCTGCTCGAGGAACGCGGTGACCCGCTCTCGAATGGTGCCCGACTCGGGGATGAGCGCCTGGGCCTTCAGCGTGCGGAACGCGTCTTCGACGAGGGCGAGCTTGCCGGACCAGTGGCGATAGATCGTGCTCTTGCCGACGCCGGCCCGAGCGGCGACCGATTCGATCGTCAATGCGCCGTAGCCGACTTCGCCGAGCTCGGCGAGCGCCGCCTCGAGGATGACCCGACGCGAGCGCTCGATGCGCGGGTCTTGGTCGAAGGGCACCATCTCATTCTGACCTGTCGTCGACGCCGGCAGGAACCATCGCGAAGTCGAGCTCGAACGCGTCGTCGGCGATCTCGTCGACGGTCTCAGGTCGGCTGGGCCGGGAGAAGAGCCAGACGGCGACGGCCGCCGCGAGGACGATCCCGACGGACACGATGCTCGTGAGGACGAAAGCGTCGGTGAAGGCGCTTGCGGCCTGCGCCCTCACGGCGTCACCGGCGGGGACTTGCCCAGCGACGAGCGCGGCGGTCCCGATCGATTCCTCGGCCAGGTGGCGCGGGCCCGCCTCCAGGCCGAGCCCCGCGACGTCGATCGCCGAGCGGTATGCGCTCGTGGCGATGCTGCCGAGGATGGCGATGCCGAGCGCTCCGCCGAGCTCGCGCGTGGTGTCGTTCATGGCTGAGCCGACGCCCGCCTTCGAGAGCGGCACCGCGCTCATGATCTCGCCCGTTGCGGGCGCAGCCGTCATGCCCATGCCCGCCCCGAGGACGGCGAAGGCGACCGCAAGCGCGAAGTACGAGGTGCCCGGAGTGACGAAGCTCAGGATGAGGAAGCCGCCCGCGATGACGACGAGCCCGGTTGCCATCACGCGTGCGGCGCCGAACCGAGCGGCGAACACCGCGCTTCGGGGCGACACGGCGACGAACGCGATCGGAAGCGGCAGCAGCGCGAGGCCGGCCTCCAACGGTGAGTACTGCCGCGCGAACTGCAGGTACTGCGTGCTCAGGAAGAAGAAGCCGAACATCACGAAGAACGCGACGGTCACGACCGCGCTGCCGACGCTGAAGCGTCGATCGCGAAACAGGCTGAGAGGGAGCATCGGGTGTTCTGTCTGGCGCTCCCAGCGGAGGAAGCCCGTGAGCGCGACGACCGCGACGATTGCCGCGGCGATCACCGGAGTGGTCGTCCAGCCGTTCTCTCCGCCTTGGATGATCGTGAACACGAGCGCGCCGAGGCCGGCGAGGGACAGCACTGCGCCCACGGGGTCGAGCGGCGTCTCCGACTCGTCGCGAGACTCCGGCGCGAAGGTCCAGATCGCGATGAACGTGGCCGCGACGAGCGGCAGGTTGACGAGCACTGCGGAGCCCCACCAGTACCGCTCGAGCAGTGCACCGGAGACGATCGGGCCGATGGCGCCGCCCGCGCCGGCGAAGCCCGCCCACACCCCGATCGCGCGGTTGCGCTCCTCGGGCGGGAAGATCGTCGTGATGATCGAGAGCGTCGCGGGCATCACGAGCGCCGCGCCGATGCCCATGACCGCGCGGCCTCCGATGACCTGACTTGCACTCGTCGCCACGCCGGCGAAGAGCGATCCAGACCCGAACACCACCAGACCAGCGAGCAGCGCGCGCTTGCGACCGAATCGGTCGCCGAGCGCGCCCGCGGTCAACAGCGACCCGGCGAACACGATGGCGTACGCGTCGAGGATCCACGCGACTTGCGACGCCGACGCACCAAGCGCTTCCTGCATCGTGGGGATCGCGGTGACGAGGCCCGAGACCGACATCACGACGAGCACCAACGAGAGGCACATCATCGCGAGCAGGAACCAGCGCCGGGCATGGATGCGTGGGTCCTCGTGCAGTGGGCGCGCGGGAACAGAGGTGACGAGGGTGCTGTTCACGAGAACACTCCTTCGGCGGGCGTACTTACGGGGGGACTGATACGCCTACGTCTCGTTGTAGAACGTAAGCGTTCTAGAGCGAGACGTCAACGTATTGTTTCGTGTCTCCCGTCACGCTTTCGCCGACGGCCAGGCCCCTCGGCACGGATCGCGCATCCGTCGTATCCTTCCGGCGTTCCCAGGGGGCGGGCGGGGGCGGTGGCCGTTGCTCCGGGCGATGAGCGTGAAGCGGCGACACCGCCCTCCCTGGGGCGTTCGGGGGGCGAGGGGGCGAGCGATGCTGGCGTTGTTTGTCGTGCTGACCGCGTGGACCGTCTGGATGGTTGTCGTCGCGCTGCTGTTCATCGTGCAGGAACTGTCACGAATGTTCGCCGCTCATTCGTAGCGGTTGTCACTCCCGATGAGCCCGTGAGCGACATCACTCGCTTGCTCGTTGCGATCGCGACGAGCGACCGCCGAGCAGCGGTGGATCTCATGGACGCGAACTCGTCGTTGGTGACAGCGGGCGTGGCCCGAAGTGACGAGTTCTTCTTGGCCGAGCGCCTCGCGCAGGTCTACGAAGGCGACACCGCGTTGCACGCTGCCGCGTTCAGCTACGACGTAGAGATGGCGCGGACGCTCATTGCCCGTGGCGCGGACGTGCGGGCGAGAAACCGGAGAGGCGCCGAGCCGCTCCACGCCGCGGTCATCGGCGGACCCGGGTCTGCAACCTGGAACCCGACACGACAGCAGGCGATCATCGTCTCTCTCGTCGAGGCCGGCGCCGACCCCAACGCGACCGCCGCAGGTGGGGTGACGCCTCTGCATCGGGCGGTCCGAAATCGATGTTCGGCTGCCGTCGAGGCCTTGCTCGGCGTTGGCGCCGATCCACGCCTCGCGAATTACAGCGGATCGACTGCATCCGACCTCGCACAGTGGACGACGGGCCGCGGTGGCTCCGGCTCCGCGGAGGCCAAGGCCGAGCAACGCATCATCATCGACTTGCTCGATCGAGCCAGATCGTGAGCGCGCTCGCTATCGAGCGCCCAGCTTCCCGAGCACAGCAAGTAGGTCGGCACGCGCAGCGAATCGAGCCGCGCTACGGGGTGAGCGTCGGCGATCGATCTGCTCTCATCGCAGCGAGCCAAGCGTCAGCCTCCGTGAACCAGTGTCGCGGTATCCGAAGGCGTCCTCGACGCTCCGCCCAAGAGTGCAGCCTGGGAACCAAGAGACAAAGGGCCGCAACGCCATAGCGGGTCGGATGACCGGCCTGAGCCGCGCGGAGATAGCTGCGAGCGGCGGCGCGCTGATCGCCGTTTCGGAGGTGCAACCGGCCGAGGTAGCGATGCCAGGTGCCTAGGTCGATCGAGACCCCTCGCCGAGAACGCTCGTCGGCGTATTTGGCGGCAAGCACGCCGAACTCATCCTCAGTCCGGGTGACCCCATGGGCCATGCCGCCAGTGGCGACTCGATACGCCACCAATGGGTGGTGAACCGAACTGGCTGGAGCCGCCAGCGCGAGACGGATCCACAGGTCCCAATCAGCCAAGTTGGAGAACTGCGGGTCGAACCCGCCAACCTCGCGCACGAGGTCGGTCGAGACCAGCACTCCGGATCCGCCCGCCGGCACGCAGTTGCTCTTCAGCACGTGGTCGGCGAGCGTCGCCACGTTGGGTGCCTTCTCGTAGCGCATGATTCGCAACTCTGAGTCAACCTCGACACAGCCGACCACCGACCATCTCCGGTCGGGCCGTTCCCGTAGTGACGCCAGCTGCCGTGCGAGCTTGTCAGGCGCCCAGAGGTCGTCATCGTCGGTAAAGGCAACCCACGGCGTGTCGACCAAGGCCAGTCCGGCATTCCTCGCGTTCGCCACGCCCGTCGGGTGCGGGTTCCGACGCCAGCGGACGCGGTCGTCGCGTACTTCACGGAGGGTTGCGGGGGTCGCGTCCGACGAACCGTCGTCGACGACGATCACTTGAACGTCGACGTCACTCTGCGCCAGAACGGCCTGCAAAGTGGCTGGCATCAGATGAGCCCGGTTGTGGGTTGGAATCACGACTGTGACAGCGCGGCTCACGTCGCCTTTCTTGATTCTCGACCGGCGGCCGACGCATCCGTTTGGGGCACACTGTTGCCGCCCAACCTCATACCCAGCGGGTCGCCCGCGAAACCCTACCGCCCACCTTCGCGCTCGCAGGGACTCGTCAGCGGACGCTCCGCCGTCCCTGATCCGCGGCGAGCTTCGCACGTCCCGACCGTCTACGGAACGCCCGGCGTCCCTGCAGCCCGCAGGAGGTGAAAAGTGGCATCGGCCGACAACAACGCCGCCTCGACATCCTTGTGATGCGCCCCACGACAGGCGTCCCGCACGTCTCGTGCGTCCTCATCTTCCTCAACGGCGCGGCGTTCATCGATGAGGCCATCGCGAGTGTCGTGAGCCAGGCCGGGTTCGACGACTGGGAGCTGATTCTCGTCGACGACGGATCCACCGACGCCAGCTCGGCGATGGCGAAGGCGTGGGCGGCGAGCGATCCGGCGCGGATCCGTTACACCGAGCATGACGGCCACGAGAACCGCGGCATGAGCGCGTCGCGGAACCTCGGGGTTGCCATGGCTAGAGGAAGCTATGTGGGCTTCCTCGACTGCGACGACGTCTGGCTGCCGTCGGCCCTCGCCCACCGGACGCGCGTTGCCGCGGCGTTCCCCGAGGCCGACATCGTCGTCGGGGGCACCTGGCGGTGGTACAGCTGGACAGGCCACGAGGTCGATCTGGCAGCGGATCGCCGCATGACGTTGCCCGATGCCCCGCCGTACACCGAGCTGCCGCCGCCACGGCTCTTCCCTGCCGTCTACGCGATTCCGAGCGTCAGTCATGTGCCGGCCATGTGCAGCCTATTGGTGCGCCGCGACGCCCTGGTTGCGATCGATGGTCTCGAAGCGGAGTTCCGTGGGTTGTACGAGGACCAGGTCCTGTACGTCAAGGCTGGGCTGAAGCTGACTGCAGTCATCGACCCTCGACCACTGGCGCTGTACCGCCAGCATCCCGGGTCGGCGTGCGAGGTCTCGATCGCCGAAGGCGCGTGGAGTCGAGAAGGCCCGAACCCCGCCACGACGCGCTTCTTCACTTGGATGCAGAGCTACGTCCGCCGCGAGACGGGGCCGGGCTCCCAGGAGTCGGCGATCGTAGAACGCAACCTCGAGCACAACCGAGCCCACACCGGACAGGCCGATCGGGACCTACGCGCGCGGCTTCGCGGCGCGACGCCGGAGCCATTCCGCGCCGCGATCCGGGGTCTGCGCCGCCGGTTGAGCTCCCCAGAGCCAGCTCAGTCGCGCGTCTCGGTGGTGGGTGAATGGAGCGCACAACACCTTCGAGTGATCACCGCGTCGCTCGCCGGCAGCGTGCTTGTGATCGTGCCTACCCGTGCCTCGGGTGAGCCGTGGGCATCGGCGATTCCCCTCGACGCGTTCGGCGCTGCCGCGCACGTGACCGCGCTTCGCCTCGAGGAGATCGATCCCGCGGCGCGTTTCGATCACATCGTGGTGCCCTTCGATGCGACCACGACCACGCCGATCGACGAGCTGTTGCATGCGGTTGCACCCGTTCTGAGCGAGCGAGGCTCACTGGTCGCCCTGACGCCAGGGCCCGCGTGGCCCGGTGGCGCGGCGCGAGACGTGGTCGACGTGGCGGCGCAAGCACAAGGCCACTTCCCCGACACGTGCGTCTCGGTGGAGACGTTCGGCAACGCGGTCACGGCGCGGGCGGTCGCCGCAGGAACTCCCGCGAGCGAGGTAGCCGGCGTGGCGATCGATCACCACGATCCGCACACGCCCGTGGTCGTCGCGCTGTTCGTATCGGGACCGAGCTCGGCACGATGACCGGGATGCGCGAGCTCGCCCGCCGATACCTCCCGGTGCAGGTGCGACGCACCTGGCGGCGGCTCAAGGGCCAGCCGTTCACTCCGCCGCCCGGCGCGGTGCAGTGGGGCGACCTCCGACGCACCACGCCTATCGCGTCCGACTTCGGCTACAGCCGGGGCGGACCGGTCGACCGTTACTACATCGAGTCGTTCCTCGAACAGCATCAGCTCGACGTGCGCGGTCGCGTGCTCGAGGTCGGCGATTCCACGTACACGAACCGCTTCGGTGGAGCACGCGTCACCCAGGCCGACGTCCTCCACATCGACCCCGAGGCGCCCGGAGCCACATTCGTCGGAGATCTCGCTGACGGGTCATTCCTGCCCGACGACGCGTTCGACTGCGTCGTCCTCACGCAGACGCTTCACCTCGTCTACGACTTCGCCGATGCACTCCGCACGATTGCCCGTGTTCTCGCGCCGGGCGGGGTTCTGCTCATGACGGTGCCGGGAATCTCGAACATCGATGCTGCCGAGTGGGGGTCGACTTGGCACTACTCGTTCACTCGCCAGTCGGTGCAACGCATGTGCGAGGTGGCCTTTGCGGACTTCGAAATCGAAGTGACGTCGTTCGGGAACGTGCTCGCCGCCGTCGCGTTCCTGCATGGGCTCGGACGCGACGAGCTCAGCCGTCAGGAGCTCGACGACTTCCGACCCGAGTACGGCCTCATCCACGCTGCTCGCGTCGTGAAGCCGCTCACGTAGTTGCCACCCAGTCGGCAAAGTCATCGCGACCGAGATCGTGAGGGTGCAGGCGGGGGATCAGCATCGGGTCCTCTCGCAGCCCCACCCACCGCCCCGCGGTGGTGACCGCGTACGTGACTCCCGTCGACTTGGCGATGCCCGAGACCTCGGGCGACGTGGCGCCGTACGGGTACGCCAGCACTCGGCGCCGCGTGCCGAGCAGCTCATCGAGACGACTTGCTCCGTCAGCCAGCTCTCTGCGCACTTCGTCGGGCGGAAGGAGGGTGAGCCGCCGGTGGTTCACAGTGTGGATCCCGATGGTGATCAGCGGATGCGACGCGAGCTGGTGGAGCTCTTCAGTCGTCACCGGCCGCCCGGACGGCTTCGGAGTGACACCCAACTGTGCACTGACCTCGTGGAGGTATCGGTCGATCTCGTCGTTCGTGCGTGGGCGCAGCGCGTCGTAGATCAGGGCGTGAGCGCTATGAAGGTCGTCGGGCGCGTCGCAGGTCGGGAGGCTGCCCACGAGACCAACTCGGACGGCCGACTCGAGGAGCTGGTCCGTCGAGATCCCGGAGCCAAACGCAACCTCGGCGAGCACGTCCCACCAGAACCATTGGCGGTCGAGCAGGCCCGTCGCGATGAAGACGGTGGCAGGCGCGTCGTGGCGTTCGAGGACGGCCACGGCGTCGAGGAGGTTGTCGAGGTAGCCGTCGTCGAACGTGATCGCGAACGTCGGGCGGAGCCGCCGGCAGCGCATCAGCGTCGGGGTTCCGAGCGCTTCGGCGAGGGGTTCGACCCGTCCCAACTCGCGCAGCACGGCCATGTGCCCGTCGAAGTGCTCCGGCGTGACGGAGAGGGACCACGGGTCGTGGTCGGGCGTGGCGACGCGGTGGTAGGCCAGCACGCCGAGGCGGCCCGGACGACGACTCGTAACTGGACGCGCCGCCCGGCGCACCCTTCGTGCAGCGCGTCGGGTGCCTGAGACCGCGACGGTCCTCGCACGGTCGAGCGCGGGGTGCCGCATCGATCACATCCTATGGATGGTCCTCTTCCGACTCCCGTTGGCATCGAAGTCTCCGACGTCGACGTGGCGGTACATTGACCCATATCGGCGCGAGCGAGCCACAGGACTGGGTCGTCAACGCTGCGGCGGTCGGGCGATGGTCAGCGTTGCGTCTCGACCAGTTTTGGGCGAAACGCGAGCTCATCTACTTCTTCGCCCTGCGCGATCTGAAGGTTCGCTACAAGCAGGCGTTCCTCGGCGTCGCTTGGGCGGGGATCCAACCGCTGGTCGGGGCCCTGACATTCACGATCCTCTTCCACCGGCTCGGCAACGTCGACGTGGGCGTGGGCGAGTCGTACTTCGCGTTCGCCCTGCTGGGGTTCGGCATCTGGACCTACTACTCGATGTCCATCCAGACCGGCACCGGCAGTCTGGTGGCGAACGCCGACCTGCTGACGAAGGTCGCCTTCCCGAAGATCGTCGCTCCGACTGCCGCGCTGCTTCCCGGGTTCATCGATCTTTCGGTCGCGGCAATCTTGGCGACGGTTGTCGCGATCGCGTCCGGCGCGAGCTACTCGGCCGTGTCCATCTTGGTCGGCTTGCCTCTCGGCCTCGTCATGCTCGTCCTCGCAGTTGCCGGCCCGGCGATCTTCCTGAGTGCGTCGTTGGTCAAGTACCGCGACGCGTCGACGCTTGTCGCGTTCGCGTTGCAGCTCCTCCTCTTCGTGAGCCCGGTCGCCTATCCGCCGGAGTTCGTTCCTGAAGGCTGGCGAACGCTCCTCTACCTCAATCCACTTGCGGGCGCGCTCGGCCTTCTGCGTGCGGCACTCGTTGGCACCGACCTGCCGACGACACCACAGCTCCTGCTGTCCGGCGGAGTCGCCGTGCTCGGCTTCGTCGTCGGGATGCACCACTTCCGGCGCAGCGAGCGTGAGTTCGCGGACATCATCTGATGGCGTCACGAGCGATCGAACTCGAGGGCGTCGGGAAGCGGTACCGACTGGGTGAGCACCACGGCACCGGAACGGATCTCCGCGAGACGTTGGCCCGTCTCTCGCGACGCCTGCGCGGTCAGCCGAGGGAGGTGGTGCGTGAGATCTGGTCGCTGCGCGACGTGTCGTTCGCGGTCGACGAAGGCAGCGCGCTCGGCATCATCGGCTCGAACGGGGCCGGCAAGAGCACGCTGTTGAAGGTGATCAACAACATCACGACACCGACCGAGGGCCGATGCCGCACGCGGGGCCGGATCGGGTCGCTGCTCGAGGTCGGCACGGGCTTCCACGGCGAGCTGACGGGCCTCGAGAACACCTACCTGAATGGCGCGATCCTCGGCATGACCCGGCAGGAGGTGAACGCCCGGCTCGACGAGATCGTCGAGTTCGCAGGGTTGGAGCGCTTCATGGACACGCCGGTCAAGCGCTACTCGTCGGGCATGTATCTGCGGCTCGGATTCGCCATCGCCGCCCACATGGCGGCGGACATCCTGCTCGTGGACGAGGTCCTCGCCGTGGGCGATGTCGAGTTCCAACGTCGCTGCCTCGGGAAGATGAGTGAGGTGGAGCAGAGCGGACGAACGGTCCTCTTCGTCAGCCACAACATGGACGCGATCGTGCGGCTCTGCCCGGCGTCGATTTGGATGGACAAGGGGCGGGTGCGGTCGTCAGGGCCGACGGCGCAGGTGGTGGACGAGTACATGCACGCGTCCGCAGCCTCTTCCTCCGCGCAGTCGATGGCGATCGATCCGAGCGTCGCGGCGCAGGTGGTGGGTGTCGCCCTCGTTGATGAGGAAGGCGTGCCCCAGGCGACCCTCACGACACGTTCGTCGTCGTGGATCCAGGTCGACGTCGTCGCGAACGAACCGCCACCGACGCTCGACGTGAGCTGTCAGGTCGCGACGCGTGGCGGTATCGGGATCCTCGATGAGGCCTTGAGCGATGTCGAGGTGGGAGCGATGTCGAAACCTGGTCGATACCGCATCCGGTGCCACCTGCCACCCATCCTGACGCCCGGCGAGTACACGATCAGCGTCTGTCTCGGATCCTGGTACGAGCTGCTCGATCAGCACGAGAACATCGTCGCGTTCACGGTTGACGGCGATGATCTCGGGCGGCTGCGTCGCCTGGTCAGGCTCTCCCCGGACTGGCAGGCGATCAGACTCGACGACCACCTCCGCGACGAGTGAAGACGAAGATCCGTTCGTCACCCTCCGGAGTGGACCATGTTCGGCGCTCGATGCAGTCGAAGCCCGCCGCTCCGAACATTTCAACGAGGTCGGCCTCGGTGTAGGTGTTGACCCACCCGGTCCGCCAGCGTCGAACGACCTCGGCGGGTCGTCGGAACGAGCGCGGCGCTGACGTCGCACATTCGTAGGAGGCGATGCAGGTCGACACCTCGCGGGCGAGCCACCCGGGTAGGTCCGGCAAGCGCGTGATGTACTCGAGCACGCCGGCGAAGACCACGACGTCTGGCTTCAGTGCGTCGAGCGCGGGAAGGGGTCGTTCGTTCAGGTCAGCGACGAAGGTGTCATCGCTCCGCTTCACGAGATCAGACGGGAGGTACGTCGAGCGTGGGTCGAGCAGGGTCTGGAGATGTCGACGCCCCGCGCCGAAGTCGAGCACCCGGCTTCCGGGTGTGATGAGGTCGGCGATGATCTGCGTTCGTTCGTTCCACTCCGGATCGAAGTTGTCGAGATCAGCCCATCGGGCCACATCCGGCTTCGCGGACACCCGCCGAGAGAGGGTGGCCGCACCGAATCGCAACGTTCCGTACGGGGTGGTCATCTTCGCATCCGCCTGACGGCGGCGATCAACGAGCCTCATGCACCTTGGCATACGCCTCTCGACCGAGCTCGAGCTGGCGCGTCGCCTCGACCAGCAAGAGCGGGCGCACCTCGTCAGCCCGGTGCCACAGGTCGGTCACCCGGTCGCAGACCTCTGCCGGGCCCTCGTCGCCTGACACGTCCACCACCTCGCAGCCACGGGCCGAACTGGTCTGCCAATCCGAGGAACTTGTCGAGGTAGTACGGCGACGCCGCCAGCCCGACCGCCGGGACCCCCATCGAAAGTGCGAACACGGCCGCGTGGTAGCTCCCCGTCACCACGACCCGACAGTCGGCGATGGCGGTGAGCGCATCGGCGATGGTGCTCGCTCCGCTCGACGCGCCGCCGGACGACGTCCCCGTCACGAACCTCTCGATGGAACGCCGGTCGTCCTCCTCGCTCACGGTCGAGATGGGGATCGGAACAAGGCTCGCCGACGTGCGCGCCGCAGCCTGTCGAAGCTGATCACCGATGGCCGTGGCGACCGACTCGGTGACGCCTGAGTAGTCGGCGATCCTGAGGTTCACGCCGAGGTCCGTTCCGAGCTGACTCTGGTTGCGGTTGAAGCCGAGCTCGATCGCGTCGTCGCCTGTCGTCGTGATGCGCGCGTGGTCGACGCCGAGCTGCTGCTCGAGCAGCGGACGCCCGGCGCGGTCTTCGCGCAACGCGATGAGATCGACGTGCCGGAGCACCGCCGCCGCATAACGGCGTAGGAGAGGATCGTCTATCGGGCCCATGCCCTGCCCCATCATCGCTGTGACTGCGCCGAGTCGGTGCGCCGAGTCGAGTGTCTCGAGGAGCTCGTACGCATAACGCGGGAACGCGTCGGTGATGCCGCCCATCCCGGTCGCCAGCACGAGGTCAGCAGCCTCGAGAATGTGGAGGTAGTCCGTGAGCGCTTGGTGGTCGCGTCCGGCTGCGGCGAGTCGCCAGCGGATCAGGCGACGCATCGACCGTGGAAAACGGACCCGCCAGAAGCGTTCCGCGCGCTCGGAGAACGTCCGGATCCTCGACGGCAGCCTCCGAGACACCGATCCGGGAATGACGCTCGTCCGAAGCCACAACCTGCGTCCCAGCGAGTCGAGTGCGGTCACGTTGGATCTGTAGTGAGGAAGTTCCGACGGACGGTCCGACAGGATGCGGATCTCCGCGTCGGGCCAGAGCGCGACGAGTCGTGTGGCGGCAACTTGCATCATCGCCATGTCGCCGAGGTTTCGGAGCACGTAGTCACTCGGCTCGATGAGGATGCGAATGGGCTTGGTGGTGCTCATGTTCGGCGTAGCATCGCGGGCTCACATCGACCGTAGGGATGACGGTGAGACGCACGGGCAAGAGGTGGCTTCAAGCTTCGCTCGATCGAGTCGGTGTCGAGATCCGACGCAAACCGCGCAACGACGACTCGCAGCGATTCGATGAGATCTACGAAAAGTACAAGGACTTCACGATGTGCGGGCGCCGCGACTACACGGCGAACCTCACCTTGGCATCGTCGGTCGCAACCACCCCTGGTTGTGTGATCGAGTGCGGTGTCTGGAAGGGCGGCAGCAGCGCCGGCATGGCTGAGATCCTCGGGCCCGATCGCGAGTACTTCCTCTTCGACAGCTTCGAGGGACATACCACGCCGCAGCCGGTTGACGGACCCGCAGCGTTCGAGTGGCAAGCCGACAAGACCGGACCCTGGTACTTCGACAATGCGGTGGTGGGGCCGGCGGTCGCGGACGCGGCGATGAAGCGGGCCGGCGCCCGCAGCTATCACCTCGTCCAAGGATGGTTTGAGGACACCCTCGCCAACTTCACGCCGCCCTCTCAGATCGCTGTCCTTCGCATCGACTGCGATTGGCATGCCGGCACGATGACCTGCCTGCAAGCTCTGTTCCCTCACCTCGCCGACGATGGGATCTTCATCGCCGACGGCTACCCCGACTGGGACGGGTACGCGCGAGCCGTCCACGAGTACCTCGCCGCGTACGAGGGCCCTACGCGGATCAAGGAGCTCGATGGCCTGTACTACGTGGTGAAGGGCGCTCGGAAGTGGGAGTTCGAGGAGTAGCGCACTACCCGTCCCATGGATCACCCAGCTTCCGGAGCACGACGCCAAGCCCGGGCCAAGTTGGACCGTCGCCGAGGCTTTGCTGGACGCATCGCGCGAAGAGCCACTGCCTGACTCGTTCGGCGTCGAGGCCAGCCAGGTCGGCCACGACAGTCAGCAGCTCGACCGGGTTGTCTTGCAGAGAAGCGTCGCAGTTCAGCAGGTGTTGCAGCACGTCGTAGTGCGGGTCGCCGACGTAGGGCTTGGGGTCGATGAGCAGCCAAGGGCGGCGCTGGCCGGACAGCACGTTGCCCGCATGGAGGTCGGTGAAGAGCAGCGTCTCGGTGGGGCCGGTGCGCGCCAGCTCACGGAACATCGCGAGCCCTTCGCGCGCGAGCCCCGCGTCGAGTCGTGTCGGGTCAGCGGCAAGCCGCGCTTCCGCGCGCGTTGCCCAGTCGTCGGCCATGACCGAGAGCGGACGGAACGGATGGTCGGCCGGTAGATCCACCGCCCACACCGACTTGAGCAGATCGGTCACGACGACGTGCTGCTCGGACTCGGGTCGTCCGCGCAGCTCGGTGCCAGGGCGACACCGCTCGAGCAACATTGCGGTGGCGTCGTCGGCGAGGTGGTCGAACGCGTAGACCTCGGCAGCGCCGTTGCCTCCGAGCGCCGCGAGCCCCTCCGCTTCATGGAGGGCCTCCGTGTGGCGCCACGCGACCTTGAGCACGACGTCGCGTCCCTGGCCATCGGTGCCGGGCGCGACCCACGAGCAGTTGCCGCCGGGCTCGAACGGTTCGCCGAGCTCGAGCCGCCAGCGTGCCGACAGCTCCTCCACCCGCTCCGGCAGCGCGGCCAACCACGCGGCCAGCGGCGGCCCGCCGACCTCGGTCGTCGCCTGCAAGTACGTGGGCACCCGGAGGTTCGCGGTCACATCACGTCGATCGGACTCGCCTCGAAGAAGGCGATCTCACGACTCAGGGGAGCCACCGGCGTTGTGCCGTTGGCTGCTGCTGTCGTCCGACGCGCCACCAGCGCTGCGATGTGGGCATCGAGGTCCGCCCGCGAAGACCAACGCTCCGACAGCACCACGCGCTCGGCATCGAGCGGATCGGCCGCCAGCACGTATTCGAGACAACCCGGTTCGCTGCGGCTGATGCGTTGGGTCTCGGCGGACTCGGCGAGGTATTGCTCGCGATCTGCCTCGCGGACCCGAAACACTCCCTGGACGACGATCATGGTCGGAGTTTGGCAGCGTCGACCGGCGAGCACAGCCGGAGCTCGTAACGTTGCTCCCCAATGAGCGATCTCCCTGTCGGCATCGTCGGCGGTGGAATCGTCGGACTCGCCATCGGGCGGGAGCTCACCCTTCGCTTTCCAGGCCTGCGCGTGCAGGTCTTCGAGAAGGAAGCGCATCTCGCCGCGCACCAGACGGGGCACAACTCTGGCGTCGTGCACGCTGGCATCTACTACAAGCCCGGCAGCCTCAAGGCTCAGCTCTGCACCCGCGGCCGCGAACTGGTCCGAGAGTTCTGCGACGACCGCGGGTTGCCGTACGAGGCGTGCGGGAAGCTGGTCGTCGCCCTCGACGCGACTGAAATCAGTCGGCTCGACTCGCTCGAGGTGACCGCACGCGAGAACAAGGTCCCCGGGCTCGCCCGCATCGAGCGATCCGACATCACGGACATCGAGCCGCACGCCGTTGGTCTGGCGGCCCTGCACTCGCCGGCCACGGCCATCACCGACTACGTCGCGATCGCCCACGCGTTCGCTGCCGACATCGAGGCCGCCGGCGGCACGATCATGTGCTCGGCGGCCGTCACCACGATCGATCGGCGCAGCGACGGCATCCACGTGACGACATCCACCGGCGTGCACCGTGTCCGCCAACTGGTCGTGTGCGCCGGACTTCAGGCCGATCGCGTCTCGCGACAGGCCGATGGCGAGTCCGGTCCCCGGATCGTGCCGTTCCGTGGCGAGTACATGACTGTGAAGCCGGACAAGCGCGACCTCGTCCGCGGGCTCATCTATCCGGTTCCCGATCCGCGCTACCCGTTCCTGGGCGTGCACTTCACGCGTCGTGTGTCGGGCGACGTCGACGTAGGTCCCAACGCTGTGCTCGCGTTCAAGCGTGAGGGCTATCGCCGCTCCGACTTCCAACTCCGAGACGTGCGCGACATCGTGACGTGGCCGGGGTTCTGGCGAATGGCGCGCCGGCACTGGCGCACAGGCATCACCGAGATGCGTGCTTCACTCTCGATCCAGGCCTACATGCGCAGTGCGAGCCGTTATGTGCCCGAGATCGGCGCGGATGACGTCGTCCGCGCTGGCGCAGGCGTCCGGGCCCAAGCGGTCGATCGCGACGGCTCGCTCGTCGACGACTTCCGCATCAACGACAACGACCGCATCGTCACGATTCGGAACGCTCCATCGCCGGCTGCGACGTCCAGCCTGGCCATCGCCGAACACGTGCTCGACCGCATCGGACTCGTGCGTTGATGACCGCCGATTACGAGTCCAGCACCCGTAGCCGCAGTCAGGCTGGCACCGCCTCGATCACCCACATCGCGGAGCCGGTCGCGATGACCTGGCTCAGTCGGAAGCCACCCCGCCCCAGAAGGTCGTCGAACTCCTCGATCGTGCGTTCCATGCCGCCGGGACCGACGAGCATGTTGAGGTCGGAGAGCTTGTCGTCGGCGCCGAGATTCGGCGGAGCGATGAGCCGCTCCATCACCAAGAGGACGGCATCGTCGTCCATCGCAGAACGGCACGCGTCGAGGATGCGGACCGACTGCTCGTCGTCCCAGTCGTGGACGACCGACTTGAGGAGGTACGCGTCGCCGCCACCGGGAACGCGGTCAAAGAAGCTGCCGCCGATGATCTCGCATCGATCGGCGACGCCCCTCTGGGAGAGAAGCTCCGCGGCATGAGCCACGACGTGTGGCTGATCGAACAACACACCGCGAGTCTTTGCATTGGCCCGTAGGACGTCAGCCAGGAGCGCGCCGTGCCCGCCACCGACGTCCACGACTCGACGGAATCGACTGAAGTCATACGCGGCGACGATGGCAGCGCTGAACTGCGACGTCAGACTGACCATCGCCCGGTCGAAGATGTCGCCCTCCTCAGGGTGGTTCGCCCGGTAGTCCCAAGAACCCATCCCGTGCGCGAGTAGAAACGCGTTCTCTCCGGTCCGCACGCTGTCGCCGAGACGAGTCCACGCCTTCCACTGAGCCGGTCGCCCCAGAAAGGCAGTCCATGCCTGCAGCGAGGGGTCTGCGTCTGATCGCAGGTGGTAGCCGACCGGCGTCAGGCCGAACTGGCGATGCTCGTCCTCGATGAACACCCCCAGCGATGCCAACGCACGCAGCAGTCGATAGAGCGCGCTGGGATCCGTGTTGGTCGTTGTCGCCAGCTCGTCGCTCGTACGAGGACCCTCCGCCAAGAGGTCCGCGATGCCGAGCGTCGCAACGACGTGGAGGGCCTGAGACGCGTAGTACCCAATCACCAGTCGTCGCAGCACCATTGCCGGATCGTCGTCACTCGTAGAGCGAAGCCTTCCACGTCGTCCGAGCGCACACCGCAAGCCGGGACGGGCACGCCCGTGGCCCCCGGGACTACCGTTCGCACGGCTGCGGAGGGGTGCTCATGGCATACGGGATCGGCCGCGCGGCGGCCGCGATCTGTGCGGTAGTTGTCGCGCTCGCGGGGTGTGGCGGGGGTGACGATTCTGGCTCCGCCGCGAAGGCTGTCGAAGCGAGCTCAGCGTCTGCGGACAGCACGTTGGACACAACGACGCCGACCTCAGACACCACATTGCCGACCGCAGATCCAACGACGCCGACTTCGAACGGCTCAGGCGCCGGCTCGACCGCGACCGGCGGCGGGAGCAGTGGCACGCTGCCCGATGCGTGCACGCTTCTGACGTCCGCATCCGTGGCCGAGGCCATCGGGGAAAGCGCTCAAGGGGTTCAGCCCCAGCCTCCGAACGAGGCGTCGTCACGATGCGACTGGGCGCCGGGCGGAGCGCACAACTTGGCGCTTCAGGTCCGAGCGGGCTCGAACGCGGAGCACACCTACAACAACACGACGGCGACCGGCTTCACGCCGATCGACTTCGCGCCTGCAGACGGTTGGACGATGTTGGGGGCGCGGGAATCGGACCGCAACTATCGACTCATCGCGTTCGCGGGGTACGACGGCGACCACTACGTGTACTTCACGTTGCAAGGACCCGATCGTGACGACGCCGCCGCGAACCAGATCGCGACCGCGCTTGCGTCGGAGATCTACGCGCTGCTCTGAACAGCCCTAGTCGACGGTGACGAGCAACACCATGCCGACGACGAGCAAGACACCGAAATCCGGGCAGCTGACGCGCACAAGCCCCGACCACCGCGGCGGAGCAGAGGCCGGGGCTTGCGGCTTTCCCTCCTCGGCGGCCACGCCAACCTTTGCGGATTCAGCCGGAGCGACAGCCGAGACAGGCGGATCCTAAACGGCCATTCAGGTTTCTGTCCCGGGAATGTCCCACCCGTGTGCCCCCGGGAATGACACACCCCGTAGCGTCAGCGCCATGACAACCATGATCGATCGCGGGCGATACCGCGACCAGATTCTCGAGCACGTCTATACCGCCACAAAAGGCGACCCGAAGGCGGGCCGACTACGACGGGCCGACCTCGAATCACTGATGCCCGACGTCGATGACGAGGAGCTCACCGCCGCCGTGAACTTCCTCGTGAACGCCAAGGTCGTGAGATGGGCAGCCTCGGGCCAGCTCGGCATCACTGCTGCAGGAGTCGCTCAAGCCGAGCGCAACGCCACCTAGACGCGGGGAAGGCCTCTTACCGAGGCGGCGAGTGTTCCGAAATGGGCCGAGCGGCCCACGTCGAACGTGTCGCTGGCCGATAGCGTGCCGTACAAGTCGCAGGCGCCAACGTGGATGGCGGAAACGTTCACATGGACTGTCGGCGGGACGGAGGGAGCCTCGGACGTCGGGGGCTCCCTTCTGCGCGTTAGGCGTCTGCTGTCCGACCAGAAGGCGTGACCGACGGCGCAGGTTTGACGCGACCGGTGGCGGGTAGATCGCCGGAGTGACCATCTTGCGTCGGGCGTTCCCCCGCACGTTCGGAATCCTCGGAATGCTCGCGACGTGGAAGGCGATGGCCGACGACCCCGTCTTGCTGTGCGGGTGTCAGGACGGTGAGTGGTGGTGCGCTGCGTGCGAACCGGCGATCGGGGAGGCCACCCGGGCCGCCGAGGTCCCCGCGACGGCCGTCCCCGCTGCGTAACTGACGGAGCGGCAGGCGCGTGGATCACAACTGGGATGACCGTGGGGGCGAACGTGATTGAGCTGTCGGAGGAGGAGCTCTCGATCATCGAGGCAATCGCGGCTGCCGAAGACAACGGTGACCCCGGACTCGACCGAGTCTCCAGAGGAGTGGTCCCGCAATGGTCCGACGACCGTTACATGCGACTCCTCCTTCACCTTCACGACGCCGGACTCGTGAAGGTCAATCCGAAGGGAAGCCCGCGGGTCGTGCAGGTGCGAGTCGTCGGCACGACCGACGCCGGGCGTTCGGCGTTGCAGGCTGCCAGGCCGATCACGATCGGGCGCGTCCTGACTTCCGACGAACGACGCGACATCGAAGTGTTCGTGCGTCTGCTCAGGGCCGCGCTCGGCGAGGCGCAGGAGCGCCGGCCAGGACCTCTCGATGGGGCGACAACCGGACTCGTCGAGGAGCTTCGCGCCGACTTGGAGACCCTCACGGCGCAACTCGGGTCGCCGAGACCGAAGCGCTCAGTCGTCCACGCGGTTCTCGTTGCCATCGGGAGCGTTGCACCCAGCGTCGTCGGTTCCGCCGCCACGGAGCTCGCCTCGCAACTGTCTGCCTAGAGCGGACGATCGCCGTCCCGGAAGCCGTCGCCGGGGGGAGTAGAACCTGGTCATGGCCGCGGTGATGGACCGGTTGCTCGAGGCGATGAACGCGCACGACGTCGACGCGTTCGTCGCGTGCTTCGGTGTCGACTATCGCAGTGAGCAGCCGGCGCACCCGGGCCGCGCGTTTCAAGGCAGCGACCAGGTCCGCGAGAACTGGACCGCAGTCTTCGCTGGGGTTCCCGACTTTTCCGCGGAGCTGCTCGTCTCTGAAACAACCCAAGACGGTGTCGAGATCGGGGAATGGCGGTGGCGGGGCACCCACGGGGATGGTTCAGCCTTCGCCATGTGCGGCGTCATCGTGCTCGGGATCCATGAAGGCCGCATCGCGTGGGGCCGTCTCTACATGGAACCCGTCGACGAGGACGGGACCGCGATCGTGGAAATGGTGCGCGATACCTACCGTCCGCCGGGGGCCGACTGAAGCGAGGTAGTCGGTTGAACTGGCAACACGGGAAGCAGCTGGTGGGCGCCGGCGTGCAGCCCCGGCGCCCACCGAGCGTTTACGACTAGGGCAGGTTGATGGACCCGCGCGCGGTGATGGTCAAGGTGCCGGCCGGCGGACCCGTACAGCCACTCTCGAACCGTCCAACTACGCGGTAGTCGCCGCTGCCAGTGACGCCTTCGTACAAGCCGGTGCCGGCGCTGATGACATACGTCCCGGTTTCGCGGAAGCTGCCAGTGCACTTCTTGTCGTTGAACTTGTCCTTCGTTCGTACGGGAGCATGGATGATGGTCAAGGTCCCGTCGGGGAAGACGAAGTGGTCCTCGGTGTCGCTGATGACGACATCCTCGCCCGTTGCGTTGATCGCTCCGGACGCGACGACCGTGCCGCCTTCCTCATTGATGTCGCCGATGATCGTGAAGTTCTGCTTGGTGAGCGGCTCCGACGAGGCCGCTTGTGAGATTCCCGCGACGCTGAGTGTGGCAACCGCCAGCGTGACGAGGACGTGTCGTAGTCGCATGACGACTCCTTGTCGTTTCGATGGTTGGAGCCTGGAAGACGGCCCCGAAGCTTGGGAGTCGTTCCGCCGACCCGCCACGAGCCCGGTCAAGTCCTCGGGGCTGTCACCCGCGCGCGTTGCCTGCCCCGAACGCCGGGTGCACAAACCACAAACCACCACGCGCAACCCATGGCCACGGCGCGGCTCGGTGGGCTGCGCTGAGGGCATCGGCAGTCAGCCCGGCGGGGCCGCCCGCCACACGTCGGGCTGACTGCGACCAAACCGCCGCCAGGTGTGGGTGTGGGGCGGCGGGCCAGCTGATGCGAACTGAGGTGGGGAATTACGGCGCGTCTTCTTGTGCCGAGTACCACGCGATCGGCGAAGCTCAAACACGTCCGCGTGCACCAAACCGCGGTCCGCGGGATGCTGGTAGCGGAGGCATCAATCTGAGCCCAAGGCGGGGCGATGAGGCGGGCGGCTCTCGAACCGGGCGGGGAGCGGCGACCACGAGGGGGCGTGGTCATCGTGCCGGGCGGGGGGCTCGTCCGTCACCTCCGTCGTGACTGTTGCGCACCTAACCGGCTGGGTGCCGGAATCATCGCGGCGTACGCGTTGAGCCGAGGCTTCGCCCAGGCCGGCTCCCGCGAGGGGCCATTCATGGTCGACATCTCGGACAACGACCGGTAGCAAACGCAGTCGTTTCCGCGTAGCTCGTCGGACCAATCAACAAGTTGCAGCTCCAGGTGGATGGCGGAAACGTCCACCCATGGATGTCGGCGGGACGATGGGAGCCTCGGACGTCGAGGCTCCCTTCTGCGCGTTCACGCGGGGAGCACCGAGGCACGCAGTCTGACGCTCGCGTCCGCGCAGCGCCACAGGCCCAGCACGCAGGAGCGGCCGCCGGTCGTCTTCCGTGGTAGGTGGCGGGTGGATCGCCGGAGTGGTGGTGCGACGCGTGCGAGCCGGCGCAGGTCTCTCACGCGCGTAGCCCTCCTCTCGTCCAGTTCCATCGCGAACGAGCTCTGGCTGTTGTGTGTTTCGCGCCGGTTGGCGCGGGGTACGCCGCTCGCGTCCCCCACCCCAAGGAGCCAGCCATGACTGACGTGACCGAGATGCTCGAGCAGGATCACCGCAAGGTCGAGAAGCTCTTCGAGCAGATAAAGGGATCGAAGGGCGCTGCCCGCGCCAAATATGTCGACCGTCTCGTCAGCGACCTACGTATTCACATGAAGGTCGAGGAGTCGATTGTCTACCCGGCGATCGCGAAGCAAGTCGACGACGGCGACGAGATGGTGGAGGAAGCCAGGACCGAGCACAAGGGCGCGAGGAAGGTGCTCGACGATGTCGAGAAGCTCTCACCCGACAAGCCCGGCTTCGACGGGGCCCTCACCATGCTCGAGGCCGGCATCACCCATCACGTGGAGGAAGAGGAGGACGAGGTCTTCCCGAAGTTCCGCAAGTCGATGAGCACTCAGGAACTCGACGAGCTCGGCAAGAAGGTCACCGCGGCCAAGAAGTCGATGGCCTGAACAGCCAGGACCAGTCGCCTTACTTGACCGGCGTAGGGCGAGACGAGTGCATCGGGCACGACGTCTTCCGCGCTCGATACGGCCGTCGGCGAATCACCACGACATGGTCACGCGTCGGAACCGCCGAAAGGTGTCCTCGGCGGCGGTCTGGTCCGCAGCGCGGCCGAGCAGAGGATCACACGACGATTGGGCTCGCCTCGAAGAAGGCGATCTCGCGGCTCAGCGCAGCCACCGGCGTCGCGCCGTCGGCTGCGGGTGCTGCACGACGAGCCACGAGCGCTTGGATGTGGGCATCGAGCTCGGCGCGCGAAGACCAACGCTCCGACAGCACCACGCGTTGAGCGTCGAGCGGATCGGCCGCCAGCACTTATTCGAGACAACCCGGTTCGCTGCGGCTGTTGCGCTGCGTCTCGGCAGACTCGGCGAGGTACCGCTCGCGCTCTGCCTCGTGGACCCGAAACACTCCCTGGACGAGGATCATGGTCGGAGTCTGGCAGCGTCGACCGGCGACTCGCGATCCCGAGTCCCGCACGCGCCCCCCTCGGGGTGACGGCATCTATCGCGTGGGCCGGGCATGCGGTCCTGTACCCGTCGATATCGGCGTGATCGCGTGTTCCGTGACCACGGCGTGACCACGCCAGTCCCTTACGACGAGCAGGGCGTGCCCGGCAGGAGGGTGTGGCGTGAGTGGACGGCGTCGAAGCATGCCGAGACGGAAGTGGCGCGTGTCGGGACGCCCCGGCGATCGTTGCGTCGCTCCTGACGAACGCGGCGTACGGAGTCAACCACCTGAACGACGTCAGAAGGAGACGGCTGATGGCAGATCCGATCGAGGACATCATCGGGGACTACCGGGCATTCGCCGCGCAGCAGCGAGACCGGCTGGCCACACGCGGTATCGACATCACCCCATACGGACTCAGCCACCTCGCGTACCGGGTCCCCGAGTGGGACCAGTACGTGCATGTGCGGGGGCTGATCGAACGCCACGCGGTTGCCAATCGCGAGAACGTCTGGAACGGCCGCCCGATCTCCTTGATCGTTCCCGCCAAGCCGCTCGAAGTCCTCGACGGCAAGGTCGTCCCGCTGATCGAGCTCATCCCGCCCGTGCATCAGCGCGTCTACAAGATGGGGTTGGAGCACCTCGGCGTCGTGGTCGGCGATACTTTCGACGCGTTCGTCCGAGCCCACAAGCCCGTCCTGACGGGACAGCAATTCCAAGGTCCGAACAGCACACCGGACCCCGTGTACATCTTGTTCGAGGACTTCACCCACGTGAAGTTCTATCGGCTCTCACTGAGGGCATCCGTCGAGCTCGATGCTGGCCCGTTCGACGACGGGTTCCATCACGTCTACGACTGGGTGCCCCAGCGGCTCGTGACAGCGACCGGTCCGAACCCGCTGCCCCGATGAGGGATTTCCGCGAAGCAGTGGGAGTGCCGCCCAGGGCATTCGAACCCCTCATGCCAGTGACGCTCGGGCTGTATCGCCACGTGATGCCGGGAGGCAAACCGTGATCACAGCGCCCCAGCGAGCTGCTTAGCGGCAGGTCAAGGTGGTCGCCTGCACGACGTGGTGCGCCCCCTGGGATTCGAACCCAGAACCTGCGGATTAAGAGTCCGTTGCTCTGCCATTGAGCTAGAGGCGCCTGCCGCTCACGCGGCCGGGAGATCGTAGGCGATCGCCGAACTCAGTCCGCCGGCGTTGCGTCGCGGGGATCGACGTCGATGATCCCGACGACCATTCCGCCCATGGCCGGCGCGACGACCTGTGGGGCAACCGGCGTCGAAACGACGATCTGCGGCGGGGTGACCATCGGCGACGCGGGGGCCGTGACCACCGGAGTCGTCGGCACCGCGACCGCCGGCGTCGTCGGCACAGTCACCATCGGGATCGTGATCGGAGGGATCGCGTTCGATGACGTGGTCGGCGACGTCGGGACCGTCGGGGCGACCGTTGTGGTCGAGCTCGACGTCGGAGGTGAGGCCGGGGCGACTGTCGTCGGCGGCGCGGCAGGCGCCTCGCGCGAGGCTTCGGTCGCCGGCTCGGTCTTCGTCACCGAGGGGCGCGTGCGATCGTCATCCGGCGAGGGCGTTACCGGCGGCCGTTCCCCCGATGCAGCCGCCGCGATCGTCGTGGTCGGCGACGGCGGCGCGTCGCCGGTCGGCGCGGCGAGCTCCATCGTGGTGGACGGCATCGCGTTGCCGGCCTCGACGTGTTTGGACAACACCTCGATGTCGGGGTTGTCACTCGATGCGTTGATCGTCGGGGTCTGGGCCACGAGCGAAGTCGGCGGCGACGCGATGTGCACTTCGGTCTCCGAGCGCGGATGACCGACCGACCCGAAGGCGGCGATCGCGGCAATGGCAGCGGCTCCGATCAAGAAGCCGCGCGGGGTCTGCACTCTGGGTCTTCCTCCAAACGGATCGCCGAGCCTTGGACGTCGCCGTCCTGGCCCGCGGTTCCCGAGATTCAGCTGGCTCGGGAACGGCCCGTGATCCAGGCGCCCGCCAGCACGACTGCGGTGCCGGCGATCGCCAACGGGGCAATGTGATCATTGCGGAAGACCGCCCCCAAAATGATCGCGACCACGGGAATTACATAGGTCGTGATCGAGGCTCGAGTGCTGCCGACTCGCCCGGTGAGCGTCCCCATCGCCACATAAGCCACTCCCGTGCCCAGGGCGCCCAGAGCCATGCAGGCCAGGAGGGGTCGCCAGGCAAACGAGGAGCTCGGGACTGCAAGGAGGCCGAGCGGCAAGGTGAGCACGAATCCCACTGCGAGTGAGCGCAAGATCACGGGGAGCGCGCCGTAGCGCTGCTGGAGTGGGACCGAGATGTTGTAGGCGAGGCCGTAGGAGCAGAGGGCGACGAGGATCAGGACGATCCCTCCGAGCGAGCTCGATTCATCGCCCACCGATGCGAGCCCGATGAGCACCACGCCCACGAATCCGATGCCCAGGCCGATGAGCTGTTGCCGCGGCGGGAGCTTTCCCAGCATGAGCGTCGCCACGAACGCAGTGAAGAGAGGCGTCGCGCCGTTCAACATCCCCGTGACAGCGGACGACACGTGGCGCTCGGCGAGGGGAAACATCGAGAGCGGGATCGCGACCCAGGTGACACCCAACAGCGCGAGCCGCGGCCAATCGCTGCGGTCGATAGTCCGACGAGTCGCGGGAAGAACCGCGAGCGTGCAGATCCCGAACGTGATGCGCAACGTCGTGATCAGCGCGGGGCTGAATGCGTCGAGGCCGATCGCGATGAACAGAAACGACGCGCCCCAGATGCCACCGGCAGTGCACAACAGCCCCCAGTCGAGGGGAGTGAACGCGTCGGTGTGCGTGCCCTCGGCCGTGGTGAGGATGCGGTCGCGGGCCACGCCGTGACGGTACCGGGAGCGTCGCCCGAGCCCTGGCGGGTTTCGGCCGCGTCACTCCACAAGGGGTCGAGCCGAACAACGGCATCAGTGGGGTGACCGAGGGGACTTGAACCCCCGACCTCCAGGGCCACAACCTGGCGCTCTAACCAACTGAGCTACGGCCACCAAGGGGTTGTCAGTCTGTCACAGGCGATGGCCGGTGCTCGTCGAGAACGAACGCGGTCTGCGTCGAACGCACCTCTGGCATCGCTTGCAACCGTTCGAGCACCACGTCGCGGAGGGTCTGCATGTCGGCGACGCGGACGAGCAGGCAGAAGTCGAAGTTACCGGTCGTGACCGCGAGGTGCTCGAGCCCGGGAAGGTCGAGGAGCTTGTGCTGCAGCGCCTTCCAGCCGTGCTGCTCGGCGTTCACGAAGATGAGCGCCGCGATCTCGAGGCCGACCTTGCTCGGGTTGACGACGGCCGAGAAGCCCTCGATCACACCGGACGTCCGCAATCGCTCCAACCTGCTGTACGCGCTCGCCCGGCTGATGTTCGCTCGGTTCGCGAGCTCGTTCACCGACATGCGGCCGTCCGCCGTGAGCAGGCGGATGAGCGTGCGGTCGATGGCGTCGAGTGGTCGGCTCGGCGCGCCTTCGTCAGTCACGAGCGGCGTCGAAGTACCGCGTGAGCTCGTCGGCGACCTGATCCATCGACTCCGCGGCGAACAGCACCGGCTGGAACGTGGTGATGTCGTAGTCCTGCGTCTCCATCGCCTTCAGGTCGAAGGGGCGCATGTGCGCGTCGCGGTACGCGTCGAGTTCGCCGAACGACGAGAGGATGCCGGCGCCGTAGGTCTTGAGGTCGCCGCGCTCGTGGACGACGCCGAACTCGAGTGTGAACCACCACACGCGGCTGAGCCGGTCGAGCGCGGCATCGGTTTCGACGCGGCGCACCGCGCGCCCCATCGCCTCGTAGAGGTCGGCGAAGAGCGGGTGGCCCAGCTGGTTGGTGTGCCCGATCACCTCGTGGATGACGTCGGGTTCGGGCGTGTAGAGCGGCACCGAGGGGTGGCGCACGTACTGCGTGCTCAGGAAGCAGCGATCGGCGAGCGATCCGTAGAACTGCCTCGTCGGAACGAGGCCCGGCACCGGCTCGATGCGAAAGTGGGTGAGGTCGGTGAGCCGCTTCGACACCCATGCGAGCTGCGGCACGCGGTCCTTCGGCAACGACACTGCCTCGGCGCCGCGGAGATACGCCTCGCACGCGTCGCGCTCGTGCTTCGATGCCAGCTCACTCGAGACGAGCCGCCAGACGCCGTGCTCCTCGTCTGTGTACCGCACGACAGGGATCGGGTCGCCATGGTGGAAGGTCTCGCCGATGCTCGCGATCTCATGGCGACGCGCTCGGTACGCGGCATCGGACAGGCTGGGGTGGTCAGACGGCAGCGTGAGCGAAGGGGCGAGAGCCATGGCGGGGAGGCTCCTTTCGGGCGTCCACACAATGATGCCCTTCGCGACCCGAATGGAGCCCTCGTCCCGGAGAGATGCACACGGATTTGCGGCGGACTCGTGGATTCGGGCAAATCGTCCAGTCCGGGAAGGCCCCTCGACGCCAGGCCGTAGACGGATTTCGACCCGGCCGGCCCAGGTTCGCCACGTAGGCTGAACTTCTCGCCGGTGCCTCAGCCGGCGGGTCATCTGTTGGGAAGTGATACCGATGTCCTCGCCCACCCGCGATCGGGCAGCCCTTGCTGCTCGGGCCCGCCAGATCACTGAGCGGGAGCTGGAGGCGTACGGAGCAAGAACGACGAAGTCCCAGGCTGCCAACGCGCGCGCGGCCAAGGTGCTGCCCCTGGGTGTTCCGTCCTCGTTCCAGTTCTACGACCCCTATCCCGTCGTCGCCCGCCGAGCCCAGGGCTCCTGGCTCGAGGACGTCGACGGCAATCGCTACGTCGACTTCAACATGGGCTACGGCGCGCTGCTCGCCGGCCACGGCCATCCCCTGATGCGCAAAGCGATCGAGGAGCAGCTCGACAACGGCACGCTGTTCGTCACGCCCTCCGAGCTGAATGCCGACGTTGCGGAGCTGCTCGTCGAGCGGTTCGGCTTCGACCTCGTGCGGTTCACGAACAGCGGCACCGAGTCGACGATGGACGCGATCCGCGCCGCCCGCGGCTACACCGGTCGCTCGAAGATCATCAAGGTCGAAGGGGGCTACCACGGTCATCACGACGAGGTGATGGTCTCGATGAAGCCGTCGCTCGACGTCGCCGGTCCGTCGGATGCGCCGATCGCCGTGCCCGCGACTGCAGGACTCACGCCGGGCGTCTTGCACGACACGATCGTGATCCCCTTCAACGACCCAGACGCACTCGACCGCGCGCTCGAGGCGAACAGGGGCGAGGTCGCTGCCTTCATCGTCGAGCCCGTGATGGAGAACATCGGCATCTGCCCGCCGCTGCCCGGCTACCTCGAGGCTGTTCGCGAGATCACCGGACGGCACGGGACGATGCTCATCTTCGACGAGGTGAAGACCGGCATCACTGCCGGATACGGCGGCGCCACTCGCCGCTTCGGCGTGCAGCCCGATCTCGTGTGCCTCGCCAAGTCCATCGGCGGCGGATTGCCGATCGGTGCGTTCGGCGGTCGGGCCGAAGTGATGGGGACGATCACCCAGGGCTCGGTGCTCCACCTCGGCACCTACAACGGCAACCCTCTGGTGATGGCGGCAGCGCGTGCGGTGCTCCGTGACATCTGCACTCGTGAGGCGGTCGCCGAGGCCGAGGCGCGCAACCATCGCATGGTCGAGGCGTTCGCCACCATCGTGGCCGACGCCGGGCTGCCGGCCCACACCGTCGAGATGGGGGCCAAGGGTTGCGTGACCTACTCGGCCACGCCGGTGCGCAACTACCGCGACTACAAGGCCACCGACTTCGATCTCGCGTACGCGAACTGGATCTGGGGCATCAACCGCGGCATCCTCCTGCCGCCGGGCCTCGACGAGCAGTGGCTCGTGTCGGTGCAGCACACCGACGCTGACGTCGAGCACCACACCCAGGTGTACTCAGATTTCGTCTCGGCCCTCCTCTCCTGACGTGAGCAACGCGGGCTCCCGATTCGGGATCTTGGCCGTCCTCGCGGCGACCACCTGCTGGGGTCTGGGTGGTGTCCTCGGGAAGGCGATCGGCGCGTCGGGTCTCGTCGTCAGCTTCTACCGGCTGTGGATGGGCGCGTTCGTGCTCACCGCGGTCTTGCTGGTGACGCGGCGAAGGCTCTCATGGGACGTCGTCAAGCGCTCGTGGCTCGGAGGCGTGTGCTTCGGGCTCAACGTCGCCATCTACTTCTCGGCCGTGCACCTCACCTCCATCGCGAACGTCGCCATCATCGGTTCGCTCACTCCCGTGATCGTCTTTCCCATCGCGGTGAAGTGGATGGGGGAGCAGGTCACTCGGAGAGCCCTCGTCTGCTCCGCGCTTGCCATCGTTGGAGTCGTGGTCGTGGTGATCGCCGGAGGGTCCAGCGGGAACCGTTCGGCGGCCGGCGACTTGCTCGCCGTGCTCAACCTGGTCTCGTGGGCGGCGTTCTTCCTCGTGACCAAACGCGCCCGGAGTGGAATCGGAACGCTCGAATACCTCGCCGCGATGACGTTGGTGGCCGCGCTCACTGTCACGCCGATCGCATTGCTCACCGGCCAGGACTTCGGGTCGGTGCACGGGGTGGGATGGCTGTGGCTGGTGCTGCTCGTGCTGATCCCGGGCGCCGCGGGCCATGGCCTCATGACGTGGGCACATGCACACGTCGATGTCACGACGTCGTCGGTGCTCGTGCTCGGTGAGCCCGTGCTCGCGACGTTGGGCGCGGCGGTGTTCCTCGGCGAGTCGGTCAACGGTGTGCAGCTCATCGGGATCGGGGCTGTGATCGCCGCGCTCGCGGTGCTCGCGGTCGCCGAGGCTCCTGTCGTCGAATCCGAGCCGGTCGCCGCCGCGACCTGACAGCTCAGAGCGTGCCGAACACCTCGGTGGGGGGTTCGAGGTGGTCGGTGACCTTGCAGTCGTCGCCGAAGACGAGGAATCGGTCGAAGCCGCGCATGAACCAACGGTCGTGGGTCACCGCGATGACGGTGCCTTCGAACTCCTCGAGTCCGTCCTCGAGCGCCTCGGCTGACGCGAGGTCGAGGTTGTCAGTGGGCTCGTCGAGCAGCAGCAAGGTGGCGCCGTCGAGCTCGAGCAGCAGCACCTGGAAGCGGGCTTGCTGTCCGCCCGACAGCGTCTCGAACGTCTGGTCCGCGCAGCCCTGCAGCTCGTAGCGGCGAAGCCGGCTCATCGCCGCGCCTCTTGGCTGGTCACGGCTCGCGAGGATGTCGGCGAGCGTGCGCCCGGTCAGCTCGGGATGGTCGTGGGTCTGGCTGAAGAAGCCGGGCACGACGTTGGCGCCGAGGCGAAAGTCGCCGTGATGGTCGATGGCACGCCCGGCGAGCAGGTGCAGGAAGTGGCTCTTGCCCGTGCCGTTCGGGCCGACGACCGCGACGCGCTCGCCGAACCAGAGCTCCGCATCAAAGGCGTCGGTGAGCCCGTCGAGCTCGAGGCCTTCGAGGGTGACGGCGCGCTTTCCCGTGCCGCGCGCCCCGAGCCGCACACTGATCTTCTGGTCCTTCACGCGCTCGGGCGGTGGGCCGGCTTCGTCGAAATGGCGCAGGCGGCTCTCGGCGGCCTTGGCCTTGGGGGCGAAGTTGTCGGCGAATGAAGCGCGACGCTTCATCTCCTTCATGATCGCTTCGAGGCGATCGCGTTCGCGGGTGTGGCGCGCGTACTCGTCGTCGATGCGGGCTCGCCGGGCGTCGCGGGCCTCGTAGTACGTCGCGAAGGACGCGCCGTGAGTCCATGCGCCGCTCGCCTCGAGCGTCACGATTTTTGTCGCCGTGGCCGCGAGCAGCTCACGGTCGTGGCTCACGTAGAGGATCGTCTTCTGCGTCGCCTGCAGCTGTTGCTCGAGCCTCCGCTTCGCGGGGATGTCGAGGAAGTTGTCGGGCTCGTCGAGCAGCAGCACGTCGTCCGTGCCGCGCAGCAACACCTCGAGCGCGAGCCGCTTCTGCTCGCCGCCCGACAGGGTGGCGACGCGTCGGTCACCGACTTGCACGAGGTCGACCCCGAAGGCCTCGGTCAGGCAGACGTCCCAGAACACCTCCGCGTCATATCCGCCGGCGTCGCCCCACGAGCCGAGCGCGTGCGCGTAGTCGAGCGCGATGTCGGTGTCCTTCGGATCCTCGGTGACGGCACGCTCTGCCTTGGCGAGCTTCGCCGCCGCAGCGCGCACGGGCGGCGCAGAAAGCGACACGAGGAGCGCGCGCACGGTTGTCTCGTCGCGGATCGATCCGACGAGCTGGCGCATGACGCCGACGCGGCCGTCGATGCGCACCGTCCCGTCGCTCGCCGTGTCGTCACCCGCGAGGATTCGGAGGACGGTCGACTTTCCCACCCCATTCGCACCGACGAGCGCGACGCGTTCTCCGTTGCCCACTCGAAACGACACGTCGTGGAACAGGCGATGTCCGCTGCCGGGGCGCTTCCACGCCAATCCCTGCACTTCGATCGCGCCCACGGGGAGGCAACGCTACGCGGTCGGCGCATTGCCGCCGCCGACTAATAGCGGCGGACGGCTAGAGGCGGCGGAGGCGCACTCGCCGCACGCTGTGATCAGGACCCTTCTCGAGCACGAGCCGCGCACGCTCGCGGGTCGGCAGGATGTTGTCCTTGAGGTTGCGGCCGTTGATCTCGCGCCAGATCCCATGCGCGAACTCGATCGCCTGCTCGTCGCTCATCGCCGCGAAGCGATGGAAGTACGAGTTGGGATCGCGGAAGATCGTGGCCCGGAGGGCTTGGAAGCGCTCGAGGAACCACTGCTCGACGTCACGCTCCTCGGCGTCGACGTAGATCGAGAAGTCGAAGAAGTCGGACACGAAGATCGGGGGCGAGTCGCCGGCGCCGAAGCGGGAGCTCGCCGACTGCAGCACGTTGAGCCCCTCGACGATGACGATGTCGGGCCGGCGCACCACTTGGGTCTCGCCGGGAACGATGTCGTAGACGATGTGCGAGTAGACGGGTGCCTCGACGTCCTCCTTGCCCGACTTCACCTCGGCCATGAACTGCACGAGCCGGCGGACGTCGTAGCTCTCGGGGAACCCCTTGCGACCCATGATCCCGCGCTCTTCGAGCACCGCGTTCGGGAAGAGGAAGCCGTCGGTCGTGATGAGGTCGACCTTCGGGTGGTGCGGCCACCGGGACAGGAGCGTCTGGAGGATGCGTGCCGTGGTGCTCTTCCCGACGGCGACGCTGCCGGCGATACCTATTACATAGGGGACGCGGGGCGCCAGGCTGCCGAGGAACGTGTCGGTCACCGCTGAGAGGTCCTGGCTGGCCGAGACGTAGAGGTTCAGCAGTCGGGAAAGCGGCAGGTAGATGTCGGTGATCTCGTCGAGCGACAGCCGCTCGTTGATGCCGCGGAGCGCGTCGAGGTCGTCCTCGTCGAGGGTGAGCGGTGTTGCCGCTCGCAAGGCCGACCACGCCGGACGATCAAACGTCAGATACGGGGACAGGGGATTGCCCGCTTGCTGGGCGGCGACCATCGGGTGCGAACGTAGCCCGCGTAGGTCTCAGCCGACGAACCTGACCGGCAACGTCGCGATCCACACGGCCGTTCCGAGGAACAGCAGTCCGCCGAGAGCGATCAGCACCTCGCGGTTTCGCGCTCCTCGCAGCTTTGTCGAGATCCCCGCGAAGAAGAGGGAGACCGCGAACAGCACGACGGCAAGCATGAAGTTGTCTGACCGCTTGAGCGAAGCGCCCGCGGCGTCTGATTGGGCCTGGGCCACCGCGTTGAGCCGAGCCGCCTCGGTCGTGTCCGCGACCTTGTACTCGGGCATCTCGAACGGCGTCCTCGGTGCGTCGGGGCTCGTGAGCGGATCCGTGGCCAGCCAAGCGTCGAACGCGGGGGTGAATTCGGCGCGGAAGCGTTCGCGGTAGAAGTCGGCCAGGTCGGCATCGCCGCTCTGCGTTGCGTTGATCCATTGGGTGAAGGTGGCGACATCGACCTGGGTGAGCTGGCCTGCGCGTGTGGCTGCGGTCGAAGCCTCGATCCGCGCGGCGGTGGACTTCGCGGTGTGCGACGCCTGCTCACCGCGCCACTGCGTCGATTGGTAGGACGCCCACGCCGTGGCCACTGCAGCGACAGCGAGAAGCACCGTGGCGACAACCTCGATGCGCTTCGACCGCTGTGTCTCTTCTGCCATCGCGTCAGGTGAACGCGTTGACCGCTCGAGCGATCACGAGGCCGAGCACCGTGACGGACATGAGAGACTGCGTGACCATCGTGAGCTTCGCCCAGGGCTTCATGGGCATGACGTCGGTCGGACTGAACGCCATGCTCGTGGTGAGGCCGAGGACGAAGTAGTCGACGTAGTGCGGCCGCCAGCCCGGTGGTGCCAGCTCGGGACTGAGCTGCTGGGTGAACGCGAAGTCAGGATGGGGATGCTCGACGCGGTAGCGGGCCAAAGGTCCACCGCTGTCGAGCTCCCAATACAACAGCCCGAACGCGACCGCGTTGCCGAGCCACACGACTGCTCCTGACGCGAGCAACGACGCCGCGGATTCGGTGACCTTCGCTCCCTTGATCAGGTCGGTGATGAGGACGGCGGTCGAGAAGAACGCCATGACGAGGAGACTGACGATCAGAGTGATCGCCACCGGCCGCAACCATTTGACACGGCGGGCCAGATGCGTGGGATCGGCCGCGATCAGCGCGCCGAGCAACGCGACCTCGATACCCGGCACGAGCCATGCCGGACCGATCCGCTCGCGTTGGGGCTGGGCGATCCGCAGCGCGACAGAGAAGGCGATGAAGCCTCCGAGCACGAGTGCGAGGGGCCATCGGGGCTCGATGTGCCGATCGTTGTCGACAGGTTCAACCTCATCGCCCACGTGCGAGACGGTACTTCGCGCTTGCGCGCCTTCAGCGGCTCATGGTGCGTGCAAGGCTGACCGTGTGGCCGACCTGGCGATCGATCGCGGCGACATCGAAGACGCCGCCGAGCGGATCGGGTCGCATGTCCGCGTCACGCCGACGCTCGTCGTCGACGCCAGAGACTTCGGCCTCGACATCGACGCCACGATCACCCTGAAGCTCGAGTGCCTGCAACACGCGGGCTCGTTCAAGACCCGGGGTGCGTACAACCGGGTGCTGTCGAACGAGGTACCTCCTGCCGGCGTGATCACCGCTTCGGGCGGGAACCACGCCGTCGCCGTGTCGCACGTCGCATCGAGGCTCGGCCTTCGGGCGGAGGTGTTCGTCACCGAGACGACACCCGAGGCGAAGATCGCCCGGATCAAGGCCAACGGCGCCGAGGTCGTGATCGCGGGCCGGTACTACGACGATGCGCAATCCGCCATGCATGAACGCGCCGAAGAGACCGGTGCGCTCTTCGTCCATCCGTTCAACCAGCCCGAGACGCTCGCGGGGCAAGGCACCGTCGGGCGAGAGCTCGAGCGTCAGGCGCCGGAGCTCGACTCGGTGCTCGTCGCCGTCGGCGGTGGTGGGCTCATCGCAGGCGTCAGTGGGTGGTACGAGGGCCGGGCGCGGGTGATCTCCGTCGAGCCCGAGAAGATCCCGGCGATGTCACGAGCGCTGGCCGCCGGCGCTCCCGTCGAGGTCGAGGTCGGCGGCATCGCTGCCGACTCGCTCGGCACCAAGGAGGTCGGAAGCCTCGTGTTCCCGATCGCGCAGAAGTTCGTGGCGGACGCGGTGCTCGTCTCCGACGACGCGATCCTTCGAGCGCAGCGCGCGCTGTGGGACCGCGTGCGCGTGCTCGCCGAGCCCGGCGGCGCGGCTGCGATGGCGGCGCTGCTCTCGGGTGTCTACCGACCGAAGCCGGGGGAGCGCATCGGCGTGCTCGTGTGCGGCGCGAACACCGACCCCGCAACGGCGTTGTCGTGACGGCTCCCCGGCGCCCCACCGTTCTCGCGCGGATAACCGGCCAAAGTTGGCCGGAAATTCGCGCCGGTTCCCTGCTGTGAGCGCGCAGGGGCGGCCGTACTGGCTGCATCAAGTCGCCGAGTACGTCGTCGGGCTGATCATGTTGCTGTTTGTCACGCGGGTTGATGCTGATGCGGTCCCGCTGCTCGCGGCGGGGGGTGTGCTCGTGCTCCTCAACACGGCGATCAGCGGGCCGCCGGCAGGCTGCGTGCGCGTCGTGAGTCGACCGGTCCACAAATGGACCGACGTGGGGGTCGTGGTAGCGCTTGTTGCGATCCCGATCGTCTTTCACGATCGGGCTTCGACCAACGTGTGGTTCACGATGCTCGGCTGCGCAACGGTCTTGCTCGTCGTCCGCCTCACCACGAACTACGGGGTCAAGTCGAAGCGTGAGCCGATGCCGCCACTCTCGGACATCGCCAAGGCGTCGCCCCGTGCGCTGGGCCGCGCATTGGGGAAGGCGCAGCGACGCCCGCCAGTACCCTGAACCCGCTGCCCCTGTAGCTCAGTCCGGAAAGAGCGGCGGACTTCTAATCCGCGGGTCGCAGGTTCAAATCCTGCCGGGGGCGCCGTCAGGTTGGCCCGGCGATCTGAGATCGCCGGCGAGGCCACGCGCCCGCGACCTACCGCTCTATCTAATGCGCAGCGACGGAGGATGGTCCACCCGTTGGTCGCCCGGGGCTGTTGGAGGCCCCTGCCCCAACTTGACTCGTGGCCGGATCGGTCCTTGTCGTGGCCAAGTTGGATCGTCTGACGAGATCCGTCCATCACGCGACAGGCCGGGACTGGGACGCGGGCTTGCGTCTCAGTCGACTACGTGCGCTTCGCGCTAGCGACCCGAGCGAGCTGCTCCTTCAGGGGAGCGAGCGTCTCTCGAACGACCGCTCGCAGCCAGAGGTGCTCAGGGCCGTCGTGCTGGACCGGCACCCAAAACATCCCGGTGTCGATCCGGTCGTACTCGCCGGTCAGCTGTACGACCGAGATAGGAAGGATCGTGCTGAGATACTCGGCGAGCGTCGCTGGCGCCCGAGCAACAGTCGGCGACTCCACTGCGAGCAATACGGCGTCACTGAACTGGCCCACGACGATCTGGGACGCATAGTCCAAGCTGGGCACGCCCGTTGGTGGCCTGGTCTCCCGCCTCGAGGAGATGCCGCTCGTGAACATGTTGACGCCCGGGTACTTCACGAGATCGGCCGAACGGACGCGGGTTCGCTTGGCGAGGGGATGGTCGTTCGCGACGACGGCGACCACGCGCTCGTAGAACAAGGACTCGTATTCGACGTTGGGCCAGATGTGGAAGTTGCCCGCGACTCCGAGGTCGATCGTGGAGTCACGAAGCAGCTCGTGGAGGTTCAGCGGGGGATCCACGAAGCGGATCCGGACTCCCGGCGCCTCGTCGCGTAGCCGCACCAGAAGCGCTTTGCTGAGCAAGAACGCGAGGTAGTCGGGAGCCGCCACCACGAAAGCGATGTCCGCCGTGCCGGGGTCGAACACCTCCGGCTCGAAGAGCTGCTCGATCTCAGAGCAGATGTGCTCGACGCGCAGCTTCATCTTCTCGGCGCGTGGCGTGAGACGCATCGAACGTCCGACGCGCACGAGAAGCGGATCGTCGAGCACCTCGCGCAGTCGAGCGAGTGCGCCGCTGACCGCGGGTTGCGAGAGCGACACCTGCCTCGCCGCACCCACCACGCTCTCCTCGCGGAGGAGTGCCCGCAGGATCGGGATCAGGTTGAGATTCGTCGATTCGATCGACACGGCCCGGGACAGTACATCGGCGAGGCTGATGGATCACCTCGGCCATATCGACTTGTCCGATGCTCGGGAAGGGCACATCCTGCAGGAGGGTGACGGAACAGGGGGTCCTCGTGCCGCGTCTTCTGCAGATCCAGTCCAGCCCGCGGATGGGTCAGTCGGTGAGCCGGGTCCTCTCGGACAAGTTCGTGGAGACCTGGACAGCGAGCCACGCCAACGTTGAGGTGGACCATCTCGACCTGGTCACCGAGCCGTTGCCTCACCAGGGCCCCGAGTGGCTCGACGGGCTCGTCTGCGCCCCGAACGAGCGGACGCCCGAGATGGTCGCGGCACTCGCGATCTCTGATCGGCTGATCGACCAACTCGAGGCGGCCGACATCGTGGTGATCGGCGCTCCGATGATCAACTTCACGCTTTGTACTCAGTTGAAGTCGTGGGTCGACTACGTGACGGTCGCAGGACGCACGTTTGAGTACTTCGCCGCCGGGCAAGCGCGGGGCCGGCTCTTCGGCAAGAAGGTTTTCGTGATCGCCGCGCGGGGCGGCGACTATTCGGAGCCCCCGGTCAGCGCGTTCGACTTCCAAGAGCCGCTCCTGCGCATCCTCCTCGGATTCCTCGGGCTGTACGACGTGACGTTCATCCGCGCGGAGGGCATGCGACAGCGGGTTGACCAGATCGACGAGATCACCCGAGCCGCCGAGGCGATCATCGCTCGACTGGCAGCCTGAGGAGGCGGGATGGTCGACACGATCACGCGGTCGACGAACGACCAACGGAACCCCTCGCAGAAATCCTTGTCCGATCGCATTCGCCCGCACCTCGACTCGATCGCAGCGCGCGCCACGGAAACGGAAGCTGGTCGGTCAGTTCCCCGCGAGAACATTGACCTCATACGGGACGCCGGCTTCGTTCGCGCTTTTGTACCGGTCGAACGGGGCGGCGACGAGCGCGACCTGTGGGACTTCTGTGACGGCGTACGCGCCGTTACCAAGGCCTGCCCTTCGACCGGCTGGGTCACGGGAGTGCTCAACGTCCATCAGGCCGCGATCTGCCAGTGGGATCGGTCTGTCCAGGATGCGGTCTTCGCGGGCGGCGCGGACACGGTCATCTGTTCGTCTGGCTCACCGGTGATGAAGGCGACGCTCGTCGACGGAGGAATCGTCGTCTCCGGCCGAGGTCGCTGGTCGAGCGGCTGTGAGCACGCGGAGTGGGCGATGGTCGGCGCCAAAGTCCCAGATGTCAGCGACAAGCAGTTCCCTGAGCGGAACTATCGGTCGTTCCTCTTCATGGTGCACCGAAGCGAATACGAGATCGACGACACGTGGCGTGCCTCGTGCATGGCAGGGTCCGGATCGCACGACCTCGTCTTCGACAACGTCTTCGTGCCCACTCGGCGCGCGGAGGAAGTCATCGCGATGAACTTCAACCGAGGCCGGGGCGCAGGGTCGGTGGACAACTGGATCAGTCGCATTCCGTTCTCGTTGCTGTTCTCGATCTTCTTTCCGGCCGTGGCGCTCGGATGCGCCGACGGGATGGTCGAGGAGTACGTCACCCGCCAGCGCAGCCGCAAGACAGTGATGACGGGCGCCCCAGGGATCTTGAATTCCGCGAGTCACATGTGGCTCGCAGAGTCAGTTCATGAGCTGGAGTCGCTCACCGCCTACTACCACCAGCTTCTCGACTCCATGCAGGAGTTCGGCTCGTCCGAAGAACCCCTCACCGAGCGGAAGTTCAACGAGATGTTGCACCCTCTTCCGTTCATCACAAGCCGGGCAGTCCGCATCGTCGAGCGCCTCTTCGAGGCTGCGGGAGCGAGCGCCATCCTCACGTCGAATCCGATGCAGCGGTATTGGCGCGATGTGCACGTGTGTCGGCTCCATTTCGGCCAGGACTACGACACCAGCCGACTTCTCCACGGCCGGTACCTCATGGGTCTGTCGCCCACACCGGACCTCTAGTGCTTCTCCGAAGGGACTGACATCGCGATGACGCATCTTCATCCGCGAGGCGTCAACCACCTGGCGCTCTCGACCACCGACATGAAGCATCAGCTCGAGTTCTGGTGCGACGTGCTCGGCCTGCCCCTGAAGGCGCTCTACTGGATGCACGGCGTGAAGGGCGCATACCACGGCTTCGTCGAGCTCGCCCCCGACAGCTACGTGGCCTTCGTGCAGATGCCGGAGAACACCAAGGAAATGGAGTATGGGACGAGCCACGCGAACGGTCCTGGCGGTCCGATTCGCGGCGGGACGATGCAACACGTCGCGTTTCACGTCGACGCGCTCGACGACGTGCTCGCGATGCGCGATCGCCTTCGTTCGCGTGGCGTCCAGGTGCTCGGCCCGATCGACCACGGCTTCATTCAGTCGATCTACTTCGACGGCCCCGAGGGCTTGAACTTGGAGATCTGCTGCGGCACGAACATCAACGGCGAAGCGTGGATCGACCCCGAGGTGGTCGGGTTGTGCGGCATCACCGAAGCCGAGCTGGAGGCGCTGAAAGAGCCGGCAGGGTTCGAACGACCTGCGCACCCCGTCCCGCAGCCGAGCACTCCGCACGCGACCAGCGTGCAGGACGACGAACAGCCTGCGTGGTACTCCCGAGTGATCGCCGTCACCGATGACGAAGTGTGGGAACGGATGAGCGAGCCGACGCCTCCGGTCCGGACGGAGGACTGATCGTGGAGTTCGGGGTCTTCGACCACATCGAGGGCATCCCTGGCACTTCCATGCACCAGGTTCTCCGCGACCGCATCGAGCTCGTCAAGCTGCTCGACGCTGCCGGCTTCAGCGGTTACCACGTCGCCGAACATCACGGCACCGACCTATGCCTCGCACCGAATCAAGAGATCTTCCTCGCCGCGGCAGCAGAGTCGACGACCCGAATTCGCCTCGGGCCGATGGTGAAGCTCCTGCCTCTCCACCATCCGCTACGCGTCATCGAGGACATCTGTGTGCTCGATCAGCTCACCGGGGGACGGGTCGACTACGGCGTCGGGCGAGGCATTGCGCCAATCGAGCACTTCTGGTTCGACGGAGACTGGTTCAACTCTCATGATCGATTCGACGAAGCGTTCGCGTTGATCGTTCAGGGATTGCGAACGGGGAGAGTCGACCCCGAGGGAGGGAAGCACTACAGCTTTCCTCCGATCGACGTGTCCATGACCCCCTACCAGCAGCCGAACCCGCCTTTCTGGTACCCGGGGAACCCGGTCACTGCCGGCCGGCTCGGGCTGAACCTCATCTGGCCCGGCCCGATCCCGCAAGAGGCCTACGAGCTCTATGTCCAGAACTGGAACGAGTTTGCGGGCGCCCCCGTGCGGGCCGATCGTCCCGGCAGCACGCCCCGCGTCGGGGTCGTGGACCTCATGGTCGTCTCTCACGACGAATCCGAGGCCAAGGAGATCGCCGCCCGGGGCTGGAAGGGTCTCTTCCGCCGGCTCGTGCACGTGCACGAACTGGATCGCTTGGCGCTCACCGAGGACGAGGCCCGCGCTCGCTTTGAACCCGCAAGCACAGGCGGCGTTCGTGCTGGTCGGACCAGGCGGGGACAAGCTGCTCCCTCAGTTCACGGCTGCCTCTGGCACACCAGCTCAGGCGAGGGCGCGCATCGAGCAGTACGTCGCCGACGGGCGATGCGATTACCTCGTGCTCCAGTTACCCACGGGCGACATCACGATGGAGGAAGCCACGGCGAGCATTCAGCTCTTCATCGACGAGGTGATGCCCGACTTCGTGTGACGACGCTGAGTCAGAGCCGCGAGTGCCGGTTCGATGTACAACATTGAATTGACGACAGTCTCTAAAATGACATACTCTCCCGCTCACTACGACAGCCATTTGGGCGTGGAGTGGTTCGTTCGACAGCAACGCAGTGAGGGTGTTCATCGAACAGGGGGGAATCACGGATGAAGCAAGCAAGGAAGTCGTACGCGTGGGTTGCCGCAGCCGCGCTCGTCGGCGTCATCGCCCTCGCCGCATGCGGCGACGATTCAGGCAGTACCGCCGCAACGACAGCAGCGAGCTCCGGCACCACTGCTGCCAGTGCCGGCACCACCGCGGCTACGGCGCCTACCGACACGACCGCTGCGGGCCCTGACCGCACGGGCCAGACCATCAAGGTCGGGGTCGTGAACCAGGACTCCGGGCCGGTGCCCTTCCCAGATTTTCTGGCTGGCGCGCAGGTTGCCATCCAGAACATCAACGACACCGGGGGAATCAACGGCGCGAAGCTCGAGGTCGTGTTGTGCAGCACCAGTCTCTCGCCTGAGTCGTCGATCAACTGCGCCAACAAGATGATCGAGGCCAACGTCGTCGTGGCTTACACCGGGGCCGACTTCACCGCTGAGGCTGCATTGCCCGTCTACACCGAAGCCGGCCTGCCGTGGATGACGACGGTCGGCTGGGGGCCGTCGCTGGAGACATCGAAGGACGTGTTCATCATGGGCAGCGCCAATGCGGCGACGGCGGTGGGTGCGTTCGCGTTGCTGCAGCAGCTCAAGCTGACCAAGGTCGCGCTGGCGTACGACGCCGTTCCGGCCGCCCAGAACTTCGCGCTCAACACGGTGCCGGCGATCGCCAAGAGCATGGGCATCGAGGTGCAGCCGATTCCTGTCGACCCCGCCGCTCCCGACTTCGCGGCGATCGTGGCGACGGCTCAGTCGGGCGGAGCCCAGGCGTTCTGGGGCATCCAAGCCGAGCCCGGATGCACAGCGATGGTCAACGCGGCGCTCTCGGCGAACTTCGCCGGGCCGATCATCGCGGGTTCATGCACCGACTTCATCAACGCAATCGGCGACAAGACCGTGGGTGTCTACTCGACGCTTGCGCAGCTCCCGCCCGACACAGGCGGTGGCACGTCCGACGTCATCAAGAAACACCTCGTCGACTACGAGGCGCTGATGGCCGCTGCCGGCCAGGAGAAGAACTCCACCAGCAACTCGATCGCCGCCTTCGGCGCCTGGGAGGAACTGGCGTCGGTGTTGAAGGGGATGGACGGCGACATCACTGCCGAGTCCCTCAGCGCGGCGCTGGCCGCGGACGCCGACATCCCAGGGTGGTTCGCACCTGATCTCAACTGTGGTGCCCATCCGTGGCCCGACTTCCCGTCCTATTGCAGTGCGCAGATGTCGGTGTGGCAGGTCGCGAAGAAGCCCGACGGCACGCTCGGCCGAGATCTCGTCATCGACTTCTTCGACGCCTACGAGCGGTCCACACAAGGCGGCTGAGCTGACGGCCGAAGGTACAGGGACCGACTTCGGTCCCTGTACCTGACTGGCATCCGACCATGGCTCAATATCTGTCGTTCGCCATCATCGGGTTGGCATTCGGCTGTCTGTACGCGGCAATCGGCATGGGTGTCGTCGTCACGTATCGCGGCGCCGGCGTGATCAACTTCGCCACCGGAGCCATTGCGATGTGGGGTGCGTACGTCTACGCGTTGCTACGCGAGACGGGCGATCTCTATCTACCGGTCGCCGTGATACCGCACCGGATCTCGCTCGGGGACAAGGTGGGATTTCTGCCGTCGTTTGCCCTCGGCGTATTGACCTGTGCGGTGCTCGGGCTTCTTGCGCATGTGCTCGTCTTCCGACCCCTGAGAGCGGCGCCCGTCCTCGCGAAGGTGGTCGCATCGGTCGGCATTCTCTTGTTCTTGCAGGCACTCGCCGCGCTGCAGTTCGGCTCGGCGTCGAGGATCCTCAGCCCCATCTTCGGCAGGCAGACCTTCGACATCGGCGGTACCGAGTTCCCGCGTGACCGAATCTGGCTCGCGGTGTGCGCCATCGGTGTCGCCATCGTGCTGGCCGCATACTTCCGCTGGGCTCGGTACGGTCTGGCCACGAGCGCGGCTGCCGAGAACGAACGCGCGACCGCCCTTGCGGGCTACTCGCCGCAGCTGCTGGCGGGGAGTACATGGATCCTTGCGAGCGTCGTGGCCGGTGGTCTCGGCATCCTCGTGTCACCCGTGACTCCGCTCACCCCGGGTACGTACTCTCTGGCCGTCATCCCAGCGCTGGCGGCCGCGCTCATCGGCCGACTCCGATCGATCACGATCACCGCTGCCGCAGGCCTGTGCTTGGGCGCCTTCCAATCCGTGGTGACGTTTCAAACCGGCAAGCCGTGGTGGCCGAAATGGGCGATCACTGGGCTCAGCGACGCGGTCCCTTTCATCCTGATCATCATCGGGTTGTTCCTCTGGGGTAACCGGCTACCCACTCGCGGCGAGCTCCAGGCTCCCCGGCTGCCCGCGGTGCCGCGGCAGGTCCCCCGAGCCAGCAGGGTCGCCCTCGTAACGGCCGTTGGCGTGGTCGCGATCCTCGTCACCTCGGGTGGCTACCGGTTCGGAGTGATCACCAGCATGGTGATGACCGTCGTCATGCTGTCGTTCGTCGTCCTGACGGGATTCGTCGGACAGATCTCTCTTGCGCAGGCGGCGATCGCCGGCGTCGGCGGCTTCGTGCTCTCGAAGATCACGGTCGACCTCGGCGTGCCGTTTCCGTTGTCACTGGTGATGTCCAGCCTTGTCGCTGCGGCGTTCGGAGTCGTGATCGGTATTCCTGCGCTGCGAGTTCGCGGTGCCAATCTTGCGGTGGTGACGTTGGCGGCTGCCGTCGCACTCGAGCGGTTCGTGTTCCGCAACCCCGAGCTGACGAAGCCGGCAGGCAATCCGATCAGCAAGCCGGTGTTCTTCGGCCTGAGCCTCGCGATCCAAAGCGGCCGAAATGTAGCCCGATGGCAATTTGGAATCGCGGTTCTCGTCGTCGTTGTGCTGGCGGGACTGGCTGTTGGCAACCTGGCACGAAGCGCGTCCGGTCGCCGGTTCCTCGCGATCCGGTCCAACGAGCGCGCCGCGGCCGCCACGGGTGTCGACGTCGCCGCGAACAAGCTTCTTGCGTTCGCGATGTCGTCGTTTCTCGCGGGTCTCGGCGGATCGCTGATCGGTTACAGCCGCGGACAGCTCTCGGCGGACAGCTTCACGGCCGCGGTCGGGTTGGGCTTCCTGGCGTTCGCGTACTTGGGCGGCATCACGTCAGTGAAGGGAGCGATCGTCGCCGGAACGCTGGCACCCCTCGGAGTCGGATACGTCGTTCTCGATCGTTGGCTCAATCTCGGGAACAGCTATGGAGTGATTGCCGGGCTCAGTCTGATCGTCACCGCCTTGATCAATCAGGAAGGAATCGCGGGAGCGACTCGCAAATCCCGTGGGAGTCGCGACGCGCCGACTTCCGGCGCCGTCACCGAAGGCGACGTTTCGGAGGCGACTCCGGAGCAACCATCGACGGCGACGCATCGCGCGACAGGTCGAACCGAGCCCTCTGAGGTCGCACTGCAAGCGCACGGCGTCCGCGTGCGGTATGGCGGTGTCATTGCCAACGACGACGTCTCGTTGGAAGTCCGCGCAGGGCAGATCGTCGGCCTGATCGGCCCAAACGGTGCGGGGAAGACCACATTCATCGACGCTGTGAGTGGGTTCACTCCGTTCACTGGATCGCTCCATCTCGCCGGACAGGACATCGGAGCCATGTCTCCACACGCTCGGGCGCGAGCAGGCCTCAGTCGCACGTGGCAGTCCATCGAGCTGTTCTCGGACCTCACCGTGGCTGAGAACCTTCAGGTCACGACCGATCGCCTGACGGCCCGATCCGTCATGTGGGACGTCATTGCACCCAGCAGGGGAAGCGTCGTCGATGTCACCTGGCCGCTCGATCTGCTCGGCCTCGCCGACCAAGCAGGGGTGGACCCGACCACCTTGCCCTACGGCAAGCAGAAGCTCGTCGGCGTGAGCCGCGCGCTCGCGGGCAACCCGCGTGTGCTTCTGCTTGATGAGCCCGCCGCCGGCCTCGACACAGAAGAAAGCCGAGCGCTTGGCTGTCGGCTTTCGGCAATCGCAGAACGGGGCATCGCCGTACTGCTCGTCGATCACGACATGGGACTCGTGCTCGAGGTGTGTGACTTTGTCTATGTGCTGGATTTCGGTCGTGTGATCGCGCAGGGGCGACCGTCAGAGGTTCGTTCCAGCCCGCTCGTCATCGACGCGTACCTCGGCACAGGCGGAACGTGACGGTGAGCGTCATCAGCGTCAGTGACCTGACCGCCGGTTACGGGGGGCTTCCGGTGGTGCGCAATCTCAATCTGCGGGTCGACGCCGGCGAGGTCGTCGCACTCCTCGGGCCGAACGGCGCCGGGAAGACCACGACCCTTCTCACGATCGGCGGTGTCCTCCCCGCGATTCGCGGCTCGATAGAGGTGGCGGGCGCGTCGACGATCGGAGTCCCGATACATCGCATCGCTCGTCGGGGACTGGCACTCCTGCCGGCGGACCGAGGAATCATCTTCCAGCTGACGGTCGGGGAAAACCTCAGGCTGCATCGCCGCGGCAAGGTGAGATCAGGTGACGACCCTGCCCTCGATTACTTCCCACAGCTGGCTGGACTCATGAACCGCCGTGCCGGCCTGCTTTCCGGTGGGGAGCAGCAAATGCTCGCCCTCGCGTGCAAGTTGACGTCGCAGCCGATCGCACTGATGGTCGATGAGCTCAGCATGGGGCTCGCGCCGCTCGTCGTTGACCGACTTCTGACCATGGTTCGTCGCATCGCGTCCGACACCGGTGTCGCGGTTCTGCTCGTCGAGCAGCACGTCTCGGCTGCGCTTCGGGTGTGCGAGCGCGGATATGTGCTCAGCCACGGCGAACTCGTTGCGGAAGGAACCGCGGAGGAGCTCGCGAACGACCGCCAGCTCTTGACGAGCAGCTACCTCGGCGAGGCGAACCAGGACGATTAGCTCGGCTCCTCGCAGCGCGTCGCTCCCAACATGACACATACAATTGACGGCCGTCGCTCGGCTTTAGTATGTTGGACCTTTCGCAGGGCGATCGGGCATCCCTGTGACTCGGTCGCAGAAGGAGCCAAGACGATGTCGATCGGATTCGGGATCTTCGACCACATCGAAGCGTCCGAAGACATGCCCGCCGAGGAGATCTACGAGCACCGCATCGCTCTGCTGCAGCGCGCTGAGGCCGGAGGCTTTACCGCATTTCACCTCGCCGAGCACCATGGTCATCGCCTGTCGTTGGCCCCAACGGCCGCGGTGTTTCTGGCAGCGCTGGCCCGTGAAACCACTGAGCTGAAGCTCATCCCGACGGTCGTGTGTCTGCCACTGCATGACCCGGTGCGGTTGTTCGAAGACCTCGCGATGGTGGATCTGCTCTCGCACGGACGGCTCGAGATCGGAGTCGGCAAGGGCATCACGCCATTCGAGCACCTGCAGTTCGGACACGATCCCGACGAGGCCAGTGCTCGCGCGACCGACATCCTCGCCATGCTGGTGCATGCCTGGGAGACCGGCATCATGTCCAGCGAAGGTTCCGCCTTCTATGACTTCGTCGAGCTGAAGCTGCCCTGGGCCCTCAAGCAGAAGCCGCACCCACCCTTGTGGACCGCCGGCAACCTGGAGGCAGCCGGAAGTCGGGGTCACAACTTCGTTGCTCCGTTCACGATCACCGAGGCGGCTCGCGCCCGCTACGACGAGCTGCGGGCAGCCAGTCGCTTGGAACCGGGTCACCACAACCCGCACGTTGCTGAGCCGACAGTCGCTCAATGCCAGGGCGTCATCATCGGCGCCACGAACGAAGAGGCCGAGGCTGCGGCACGCCGGGTTTGGAGCGGCTATGCGCAGCAGCTCCTGCGAGCACACGGCACAGTGCCGCCGCATCTGCAGACCGGCATCCCAGACTCGCCCGATACGCATCTTGCGGCGTCGCAGCTACTCCGAGACCCCGTTGAGACAGGTGTTGTGGTGTGCGGCGACGTCGAGCGCGTGCGTGAGTACTACCTCACGAGAGCCAGGGAAGGCTTCGCGAACCACTTCATCGCAATGCTTCCGTTCGGCACGATGACAGCCGAGGAGACCGAGCGGACGATGGACGGCTTCATCGACGTGATCATCCCCGCCGTGCGCGAGATGGAACGCGAGCGCGCCGCGGTCCTCACTGGCTCCGTCATCACGTGACCCACGAGCCGCAGACCGACATGTCGCTCGCAAGTCGAGAGATCGTTGTTCAGGCGCAACCCGTTGAAGTGATCGAGGCCGGACAAGGTGAGCCGCTCGTGTTCCTGCACGGCGGTGGCGTGATCGAGGGCGTTGACTTCCTCGCGGCCTTGGCGGACCGGTTCCACGTCTGCGCTCCGTTGTTCCCCGGCTACGGCCGTAGCGAGCCGAACGTTTCGCTCACCAGCCGCGAGGCGGTCTCCGACCACCTCCGCGATGTTCTCGACGCTCTCGGTCTCGGCACGGCGCACCTTGTCGGGCACTCACTCGGGGGCTGGAGAGCCGCCAACTTTGCGGCGCGCTACCCCGGACGCGTGGACCGCCTAGTGCTCGCCTCGCCGTTCGGGCTGAACGTGCCCGACCACCCGATCTTCAACATGATGGCGGCAACTCCGGAGGAGCGCCGCGAGGTGCTCACTTCTGACGCCACGGTTTGGGTCGGCCGAATTCCGACCGGCCCCGACCCCGCATTCGACGAGGCGCGCGCCAAGGAGCAACAGGCGATGGGCCGCTTCTCTCCCGGGCCGGCGGACGCGGCGCTGCCGGCGACATTGGCGACGATCTCCGCCGAGACGCTGGTGCTCTGGGGCGAGGGTGACCGCCTGATCCCCGTTGCACATGCGGCGGAGTGGGTGAAGTTGATTCCTTCGGCGACCTTGCGCACCTTCGAAGGAGCCGGGCACCTGTTGTTTCACGAGCGCCCCGACGCTGTCGAGGCAATAGCGGACTTCCTGCAGTCGCCAACCGAGCATCGATAGACAAGGAGATTTCTGCGATGGCGTTTCTGCACAACCAGTGGTACGCAGCGGCCTGGGCCGATGAGGTCCAAACCGCGCCAATCGGTCGCAAGATCCTTGGAGAGGACATCGCCCTCTACCGAACCGCGAGTGGCAAAGCCGCGGCGATCGGTTCGGTGTGCCCACATCGGTTTGCTCCGTTGGAGTACGGGGTCGTCATCGGCGAGAACCTCAAGTGCAAGTACCACGGCCTGCAGTTCGGTCCAGACGGCCGCTGCAATGTGATCCCCGCCGGTGTCAGCTCACCGAAGATGCGTACGTCGAGCTATCCGGTGGCCGAACGCGAATCGATGATCTTCGTGTGGATCGGTGACGACGATCGAGTAAGCGACCCGCCCGCCACCTTGGACGTCGGCGATCAGTACGGCGCCACCGTGCGTGGGTACCTCCACGTCGACGCCCACTATCAGCTCATCACCGACAACCTGATGGACGACGCGCACGCCACCCACCTCCACACCGCATTTGAGACCGAGGGCCACCTGCTCGCTCCGAAGCCCGACGTCCGCGCTGAGGGCGACAAGGTGTTCGCGGACACCTTCATCCCGGACACGTCACTCATCCCGGCGTTCCGCGCCTTCTACGACAAGCCGGGCAAGGTCGACCAATGGCTGAGCTTCATGTGGGACGTGCCGTCCAGCATCACGATCACGGCCGGGGTGATGCCGCCCGGACATCCACGCGAAGACGGGATCTCCACGGCTTCGGTCCACATGATCACGCCGGAGACGGAGACCAGCTCGCACTACTTCTGGACGTTCGCCCGCGACGCCAAGCAACACGACCACGAGCTGAGTGAGACGATGCGAGCCACCCTGTCCCGGGTGTTCCACACCGAGGACAAGTGGATGCTCGAAGGTCAGCAGCGCATGATGCGGGACACGAGCTTCTGGGACGGCAAGCCAATCATGCTTCCGCAGGACAAGGCCGCCATCGCCATCCGCCGACACCTCGATTCGCTCGTGGCCGCTCAGGAAGGCTGCTGACCCGACGTGCCTGGGTTGCAGGTAGGGGGCCGATCGTGAAGGTCAACTACCTCCAACAGATCACCTACCGGCATCTTCCTTCGAACTTCCGCGATCGCCACGCGGAGTCAGTGGTCACCAACCCCTATTGGGAACTGGTCGACCCCGACCGGATGAGTGCAGCGTTCCGCGACGGACTCGACGAGATGATGCACGCCGCTCGCGCCGGGTTCGACGGCGTCGGAGTCACCGAACACGCTCAGGCCAACTACGACGTCAGCCCGAACCCGGATCTGATCGCCTCGGCCTTCGCCTATGCCACGGAAGTCGAGCGGCTCGAGGTCGCGGTCAACGTGCTCGGTCGGACGCTCGGTAAGACGCGCGAGCCGCTTCGAGTGGCCGAAGAGTACGCGGTGATCGATCACATCAGCGGTGGGCGACTCGTCGCTGGGTTCCCGCTCGGCCTCGCCTACGACGCCGGCTTCAACAATGGTGTGCCGCCCATCGAGTCCAGGGCTCGGTTCGACGAGAACCTCGCCCTCATCCTCGCGGCGTGGACCAAACATGAGGCCTTCCCGTGGAACGGGAAGTACTCCCAATACCCCAACGTGAACATCTGGCCGCGCCCCTTGCAGTCGCCGAACCCGCCGATCGTGCTGACGTCTGTCGGAACTCCTCGCACCGCTCGCTTGGCCCTCGAACGCGACTTCGGACTCAACTTCGTGGGCTTCAGCGGCGATCCGCTGGACGCGGCGAAACCCGCCTTCGATGCGTTCTGGCGTACAGCGGCCGAGATGGGCAAAGACGACAACCCGTATCGCGCGTCATTCGCCCAGTTCGCTGCCGTCGCGGACTCCGACGCCGAAGCCGAGCGGTTGTACAAGCCCCACGTCGAGTACTGCTTTGGCAACGGAATCGGTCATATCCCGATGAACCGGCTGATGATGCCCGGCGGGGTCCCCAAGGAAGCGGTCCGAGCGATGTTGGCCGCGTCGGCGCCCTCGCGCGGCGACGCGCCGACCTACAAGGAACTCGTCTCCTCGGGCGCCGTGGTCGTGGGGCGCCACGACACCGTCGCCGAGCGTCTCGAACTACTGGCGAAGACCTTCCGGATCGGAAACCTCTCGCTGTTCATGCAGATCGGCTCGATGCCCAAGGAGCTGACGAAGCACAGCATCGACTTGTTCGTCAGCACTGTCTTGCCTCGGCTGCAATCGCAATGGTCGGAGTACGACGCCGACAACCGCTGGTGGCCCGTTCGTCTCGGTGGCCGGCCGGCGTCGCCGAACCAGATCGAAGCAGGAGCGGCCCGATGAGGGGCACAGGCGTGGTGGAGCTGCTCTCGGTCGCGGTCGGTCACGGCAAGGGGAACATCCCTGTGCGTGTGTCGGGGGACGGACCTCCAGTCCTTTATCTGCACTCCGAGATCGGGCTCACTTGGGACAATCTCCTCGCCGACATTGCCGCGAACCACACGGTGTACACGCCCGAGTTTCCCGGCACAGCCGATGGGGACGCAGACGCGATCTACCAGTACGACGACCTGCTCGACGTTGTTCTCGCATATGAGGAGGTCGTGCGGGCCCGCGGACTCGAAGGGGCGGTCGTCATCGGGCATTCCTTCGGGGGCATGCTCGCTGCGGAGCTGGCCGCGGTGTTCCCCGATTTGTTCTCTGGCGTGGTGCTGATCGGAGCCTTCGGGCTGTGGTCGAACACCGACCCCACATCCTCCGATCTCATGGCTGGCCCCTACGAGCGTCTCCCGGAGGTGCTCTTCCACGATCCGCATTGCCCGGCGGCACAATCGATGCAGATCCCGTCTATCGACGCGGCCGACGCGCTTGATCGGGCGGCGGCATGCGTCTGGGCGGTCGGCTGTGCCGCCAAGTTCCTCTGGCCGATTCCCGAGCGAGGACTCGCCAAACGCCTTCACCGAATCACTGCGCCCACGCTCATCCTGTGGGGAGCCCAGGACGCCGTTGTACCCGCGCGTTACGCATTCCTGTTCGCCGATCACATTGCGCAGAGCCGGATTCAGATCATCGACAACTGCGGTCACATGCCACAGCTCGAACAAGAAGTTCAGACCATCTCGGCCTTGCGAGAGTTCCTGGCCGAGACGGTGCGAGTACCCGATCCCCTGAAAGCGGGAGGCTGAAATGGACAATCCAAACGGTGTGCATCATCTCGCAATCGCGACGACGAGAATGCGTGACCAACTCGAGTTCTTCACCGACGTGCTCGGTGCGGAGCTGAAGGCTCTGTATTGGATGCACGGCTTCGTGGGCACGTTCCACGGTTTCGTGAAGCTCAACGACCTCTGCTCGATCGCGTTCGTCCAGGGTCCGAAGGTGTCGGACGCCGCGCCGAATCGCAATGCGGGCGGAGCCATGAACCACCTTGCCTTCAACGTCAAGTCCTACGACGATCTCCTCGGCATGCGCGACCGCATCCGCGACAGAGGCATCAACGTCTTCGGGCCGGTCGATCATGGTTTCTGTAGGTCGATCTACTTCGCGGGTCTCGAGGGGATGATGCTCGAGGTCGCTACGTCGGAAGAGGCAATCGACGAGCGGGCCTGGATCGATCCGGAAGTGGTCGAGCTCGTCGGCATCGACGCGGAGATGTTGGAACGGATGAAGTCGCCGGCCTCGTTCGAGTCGCAAGGAGGGGCGATCATCAACCCCCCTGTCGACTGGAGCCGCCCGCAGATTCCGTACATGTCGAAGGAAGAAGTCGAGGAGCTGATGGCCAAACCCGACGCCCAGGTGATGGCCGAGATGGCCCAACCGGATCCGCCGGTGAAGGTGCCCCCGCGCGAGGAGCCCGCGTAGTCATGACGGATCCCCAAGTCATTCCGGGGACCCCTCCGAACTGCATCAGGGTGCCCTATGTGGTCGGCTTCACCGACAACCCGACAGTCTCGAGCGAGGTGTATTCGGGTAGCGGCGCGTTGATTGGCTTGGACTGCCATCTGATAAAGCCCATCGGGTCGGAGTCTGACGTGTTGATTGTGTTCATGCACCCCGTTGGTGGGGGCATGTACCTTCCGATCGTTCGCGGTCTGGCGGCCGCGGGGCACCATGTCCTGTGGGCGAACTCCCGCTACCGCGGTGTCGACGCAGCGCTCGTCATGGAGCGTGTCGCCTGCGACCTCGGCGAGGCGATCTTGGATGCGAAGACTCGACTTGGCTACTCCAAGATCGTGCTCGCCGGCATGTCGGGCGGAGGATCGGTGGCGATGTGGTATCAGGCTCTCGCCGAGGCAGGGGAGGGGATCTCCGACACTGCGGCCGGCGATGTGTATGTCGTGGACCCCGCGAGAATGCCTCCCGCCGACGCCATAGTGATGCTCGTCACGCATGTCGGCCGCCATACGCTGATCACCGAGTGGATGGACGCGTCCGTTCGAGATGAGGCTCGGCCCGACGATCGCGACCCCGGACTCAATCTCTACGACCCGGCGAACCCGAACAAGCCGCCGTATTCGGCTGATTTCCTGGCCACGTACACGGCTGCGCAATTGGAGCGCAATCGTCGGATCACCTCGTGGGCGAAGTCGAAGCTCGAAGCAATCCGGGACTCGGATGACCCACATCGCGAGCTTGCGTTCGTCGTCCACGGGACGGCCGCGGACCCGCGTTGGTTGGATGCGACCGTCGATCCGAGCGACCGCGTCCCCGGCACCTACTACCTCGGCGATCCCCGCCTGGTGAACGACGGCCCTGTTGGGCTTGCTCGGTACTGCACTCTGCGCAGCTGGATCAGCCAATGGAGCTACGACGACGCCCGCGCCGATGCAGAGGTCGCGGGTGCGAACGTCTCGGTCCCGGTCCTCGTGCTCGGGGCCACCGCCGACAACTGCTGCGCCCCCAGCCACTCTGCGCGCATCTACGCCGGCGTGGGCCACGAACGTAAGCAACTCCACATGGTGAGTGGGGCCCTACACTTCTTCAACAACCCCGAATCAACGCGCTATCTCGACGAGGCGGTCAGCGTCATCGGCGACTTCATCGACACCTCACTCGACCAACCGGCTCGCACCCTCAGCACGTGAGACGAGGTCCCTACTCGGGTGCCAAGGGCCAGTCCACGGCGAGATCCGTGATCTTCGACATCCTTGGTGACTTCGTTCGCATCGGGGGCCAGGAGATCCGCCTGAAGATGTTGGTGAGTCTCGGCGAGTTGATGGGCGTGGCCGCTCCGAACATGCGGGTCCTGGTTCCTCGGATGCGCGACGAGGGCTGGTTCGACGTGCGTCGTGAGGGCCGTGAGTCGATCTACACCCTGACGCCGCGCACCCGCGCGGTCATCGAGGAAGGACGCCAGCGCATCTTTCACTCGGAAACGACGGCGTGGAACGGATCTTGGTCGCTGGTGATCTACACGGTGCCAGAAACGGACCGGCCGACGCGCGAACAGCTGCGGCGCGACTTGTCTTGGATCGGGTTCGGCATCCTTGCGCCGGCTACTTGGGTGTCACCCCACCCGTTGCTCGACCGAGTTGCGCAGCTCGGCTCGGCGTTGCCCAACGCCAAGCTCGACCTCCTCACCATGAGGTCGAGTGGCTTGGCAGCCGATCGCTCGATCGCGACGCGAAGCTGGGATCTCGAATCGCTGAACGAGCAGTACTCGAAGTTCATTCACGACGTTCATCTCGACATGATGGATGCGGATTGGGACCGCACTGATCCGACAGCGGCCTTCGCTCGGCGAATGAGTCTGGTCCATACCTATCGACGCTTCCCGTACCGCGACCCCGGACTTCCCATCGAGCTGCAGCCACCCGGTTGGCTGGGCGATCAAGCTCGGGACTTGTTCATCGAAGCCCATGAACTGCTCGCCGTGGGAGCCGCCGAGCTTTACGAGACGCTCGGTGTCCAACCATCAGTGAGTCCATCCCAGGCGTAGCAGTTTCCCGCGGGCAACCTGCGACAATCTGACGTACGCCGTCTACTTCGTGTAGTAGTTTCGGCGGAGCCAGCGGAAGCGCGGCACTGAGATGGGGGTTCGATCGATGGGCGGCCGACTCGACGGCAAGGTTTCTCTGATCACGGGCACGGCCAGTGGCATGGGGCGCGCCGCTGCGCTGAAGTTTGCGGCGGAAGGAGCGCTCGTCATCGGGTGCGACCTCAACAAAGAGGGCAACGACGAGACAATCCGCATAGTCGAGGCCGCTGGCTATGCGATGACCGGAATGGCACCCGTAGATCTGAGCGACCCCGACGCCGCGGAGTCGTGGGTGGAGGAGTCCGCCGGGATCCACGGCCGGATCGACGTTGTGTTCAACAATGCGTCGGCGCCGCGGTTCGCGCTGTTGCCCGACATGACGGTCGAGACGTGGCAGTTCAACACGCGCAATGAGCTCGACCTCGTCTTCTACGTCACGAAATTCGCCTGGCGACACCTAGCCGAGCGGGGTGGAGTGTTCGTCAACACCGGTTCGAGCTCCGCGTGGGAGAGCACACCAAACGCAGGGATGGCCGCCCACTGTGCGGCCAAGGGTGGCGTGGTTGCGTTCACCCGAGCGGTGGCAGTCGATGGTGCGGCCGTCGGCATCCGCGCCGTCAGTATCAGCCCCGGGCCGATCCGGACTCCCGAGACCGAGAGGAACTACTTCTCGAAAGTTCCGAATGCCGAGGCTCTGCTCTTGCAGCAGTTGCTCTCAAAGCGGATCGGGCTGCCGGAAGACGTTGCTTCCCTGGCGGCGTTCGTTGCTTCGGACGAGGCGGCGTACATGACGGGTTGCGACGTCATCATCGATGGTGGTTTGACGTGCTTCTGAGCAGAGTGTGACCACCTTGCGGCGACTTCGTGTGGGCCAAATCGTGCCGAGTTCGAACATCACGATGGAAACAGAGATCCCCGCGCTGCTACGACGCCATGCTGCAGATCGCGGCGGCGTCGAGTTCACGTTCCATTCGTCTCGGATGCGGATGAAGACGGTGAGCAAAGATGAGTTGGCAGCGATGGACGCGGACTCCGACCGCTGTGCACTCGAACTCTCGGATGCTCGGGTCGACGTGTTGGGTTACGCCTGCCTCGTCGCGATCATGGCCACTGGACCGGGGTACCACTGTTCCGCGAAAGATCGACTGGAGCGGGTGACGGCGTCGAACGGAGCTCCGGCTCCGGTGGTGACCAGCGCGGGAGCGTTGATCGACGGGCTTCATCATCTCGGAGTGACGCGGATCGGGCTGATCGCGCCGTACATGAAGCCCCTCACCGAGGTCGTGGTGGCGTACATCGAAGCAGAGGGAGTCACCGTGCGCGACTACCTCGCGCTCGAAATCGCCGACAATCTCGTTGTCGGCGAGCAGGACCCCCTGGCACTTGTGGAGCACGTGAAGCGCATCGACACCAGCGGCGTCGATGCGATCGTCCTGTCTGCATGCGTGCAGATGCCGTCGCTCGCGGCGATACAGATCGTGGAGGATGCCTTGGGCGTGCCGGTCATCAGCTCGGCTGTGGCTACGGCGTGGCAGATGCTCAAGGCGCTCGATTTGGAACCCATCGTGCCCGACGCCGGAGCGCTCTTGTCGGGGACTCAGCAGGTCCGGCGGTGACTCGCCGGGATCACTTCAGCAAGCAGATGCGATCGCTTGCTGGATATTCGTCCATGTCATCACTTCGAAGGATCTGGTGGCTCGCGACGAGTCCGGCTGCCAGCGCCGCTGCAGCGTCGCTTTGGACGTCCTCTCCAATGTGCGTCCTGGATGCATGTGCGCGCTCTTGCACCCCGGACCGCGGCCGAGAAAACGGATAACTCGCGTGGTGTCGCTCACTGGTGACCTGCGAACTTCCTGTTGAGCACAGCGCTGAGTGCTGTAGGGATCAGGTCGTCGGGACAGGGGGCGAGGGCCTCGCGAATCAGGTCGTTCACCACGTCCGGCCCGCTGGGCGGTGTCGATATGGTTCACGCCGCGGTCGACCGCCTCGCGCAACACGGCGAGCGCCTCATCGCGATCCTTGGGAGGCCCGAACACGTTTGGCCCCGTGAGACGCATCGCCCCGAAGCCGATGGGCGCCACCGAGAACGGGCCCAACGGTCGGCTCACATCCATCGCGTTCTACGCGGGGTCGGGAAGACGGATGAGGTTGGCGCCCGCGAGCGGACCGCCGACCTGTTGCATCTTGCCGCCGGCGATCAGGTCGCCGAGGTCGATGGTGAAGAAGCCCGCGTCGTGGAACAGGGCGCCGACCTCGGCCTTCGCATCTCCGTCGTCGCCTGAGACGAAGAGCACCCGCTGGCCGCCCGCCTCGCGTGGATCCGCACCGAGCAACGCCGCGACCAGTGTGTTCGCTGCCTTCACGACCGGCGCATCGCCGACAAGGTCGGCGACGACCTCGCTCGACGTCCTCCCGTCGAGGTCGCTGGGGTCGAAGTCGTTCGTCGTGTCGATGACGACCCGGCCGTCCCATTGGAGCCCTTCGAGGGCCTCCGGGACTCGGGCCCACGGCACGGCGATGACCACGACGTCGGATGCGGCAGCGTCGGCGACGGTCCCCGCCGACGCTCCGTCGCCCAGCGCCGAGACCACCGACGCCAGCGATTCGGGGCCGCGGCTGTTGGCGATGACGACCTGACGGCCGGCGCGCAACGCCGTGCGTGCCATCGCCTGGCCGAGCCGGCCAGCGCCGATGATTCCGACAGAGCGGTCAGATCGCTTCATCAGGTACCTCCGTCTTCGGACGTGGGCTACGCCCGCGTGAGCTCGAGCACGGGAATGGTGCGGACGCCGATCGTCTGGCGCTCGTATTCGGCAAAGCCCGGATAGCGGCGCGCTTGCTCCGCGTAGATTCGATCGCGATCAGCACCGGTCACCTCGCGGACAATCACGTTGTAGGTCTCGGTTCCGCGTTCGACGATGCCGCCCCCGGCGGCGGTCAGGTTGGTATACCAGTCGGGGTTGCTGGGTGCTCCCCCTTTGGTCGCGAAGACGTAGATGGCGTCTTGCTGGGTGTCGTCCGGGAGGTACATGGTCGGGGTGACGTAGTCGCGCCCGGTCGTGCGGCCGCGGTGATGCACCAAGATCATGGGAGCGCCCTCGAAGGGGCCGCCAACTTTGCCCTGGTTCGCTCGAAACTCCGCGATGGTCTTCGCGTTCCAGTCGTCGCTCATGTCGAGCTCCCGTGTGCGAGATGAGCTTTCAAGAAGTCTGATGCCCGGTCGAGCGCCGCTCCTGCCTCGTCGAGGAGGGCCGCATACGCCTGGAAGACGTGCGGGACACCTGGGGTGACATCGAGCGTGACCGGGACATCGCAGAACGCTGCGCGTGCGGCGAGCCGGAGCGCGTCGCTCAGAAGGACCTCGTGGGAACCGACCTGGATGAGAAGCGGAGGCAGCTCGATGAGATCGCCGAAGATCGGGCTGATGGAGGGGTCGGACGCGTCGGCCTCGCCGACATAGTCCGCAACCCGAGCACGGAGCCCTTCGGGAGTGAGGAGCGGGTCGACCGCTCGCTTCTCGTCGAGTGAGTCTCCCGACAGAGTGAGATCGACGTAGGGCGACATCAAGTACGCACACGATGGCAACTGCACGCCTGCTTCCCTCAAGGCGAGGAGCGTGGCGACGGCCAGCCCGCCCCCCGCCGACTCGCCCGCGAGCGCGATCTGAGTCGGGGCGATGCCCTGCGCGAGGAGTCCCTCGTACACGGCTCGAGCGTCTTCGACCGCGGCCGGATATGGATGCTCGGGAGCAAGTCGATAGTCGAGCGTGATGGCCTTGCCGCCCGTTCGTCGGACGAGATCGCCCACGAGGGGAACTGTCGCCGTCGCCGAGCCGATGACGTAAACACCGCCGTGGAAGTAGAGGACGACGTTCTCGGCCTCCTTGCCCTTGACCGTGACCTCGACGCCAGCCACACCTCCGACCTCAACAGGACTCTGCCGGACATCGGGAGCCACCGGCACCTGCGCCATGAGCTCGCTGAACGCGGTCCGCAGCTTCTCGACATCTGCGCTGGTGTCGAACTGACCCTGGCGCAGGATGGCATCCAGCTGGCGTTGCTGCTCTTTGCTCATCGGTGCTCTCCCGCACTCACGGGTGAACCTGGGAGCCGTAGCCCAGGTCGAGGCGGATCGACTCCATGACCCAGAACGTGGTGCTCGCGGTGAAGACGTCGACCGCCGCGAGGACACCGGTGTACTTCTCGACGACGGGTGCTGCGGCGGTCTCCGCCACGGCGTCGAGGTACCCCTTCACGCCGGCCCACGCGTTCTCGCCGTACTTCACGAAGTAGGGCGTCGGATCGACGGTCTCCATCGCTTGTCTGACGCTCGAGGCGATGTCGGCCATGTACTGCTGATGCACGGTCACGTCATCGCGGGTGCCGAGCCTGCCGAGGTGGCCGCCGATGAAGTGCTTCCACGGATAGGCGAGCGCGTTGGCCGGCGCCTCGATGTAGCCCGGGATGTCCTCGGTGAGGTTGGACATGTAGACGGGCGCCCACCCCGCGTTGACGATGTCGACGAGCATGAGCGTGTCGTGGTCGGGAAGGTGGATGTAGATGTTGTCCGGCGAGTGGTTGGAGCCATACCAGGCGAGGTCGATGCGCTCGCCGCCGATCTCCAGGCTGCGCCGATCCGTGAACGTCTCCTCCGGTGCTGGCCTCGCGGGATCGTCGTCGCGGAGGAGGAGTCGCCGCGTCTCCTCGTGGCCGATCCGAACGACGTCCTTGTCGAACAGGGAGGACGCGCCGCCGTGGTCGGCGTGGTGGTGCGAGTAGATGAGGTGAGTGACCTTGTTGGTCACGCCGTTCGCGGCGGCGATCTCGTCGACCGCCCGTCGGAGGTTGTGGCCGATGGTGGGTGGGGCGTCGAGCAAGACCACGCCATCGGAAGTGGTCAAGAACGCCGACTGGTAGGTGCCGTCGGTCACCCAGTAGAGGTTTCGCTCGACGCGTCCCACGTAGTACCCCTGGTCGTTGAGGGCCGGGCCGAGGGCGGAGCGGGGAACCGGCGCGTAGTCAGGCAGGGATGTCTCAGTTGTCGCCATGGAAGCATGGTGACGGCGAGGACGGACGATCGAATCCCGGACTTCCTTAGTCCGAGCCCGAGTGGGGTCGTGCTAGGACGGGTCGGGATGACCATGGGGTCGCAGGGCGCTCAGCTTGTCGGTCGCCGGCGCGAGCGCGAGGTCGTCGACCGGCTGCTGCACGACGCGCGCGACCAGCGGGGCGGCGTGTTGGTCCTCTACGGCGACCCGGGCGTCGGCAAGACGGCCTTGCTGGAGTACGCCGTCGAGGTGGGGCAGGAGTTCCGGGTCGCCCACGCTGTCGGTGTCGAAGGCGAGATGGAGCTCGCGTACGCCGCTCTCCAGCAGCTGTGCTCGCCGAGCCGCGAGCGCCTCGAGCGCCTGCCCGATCCGCAGCGCGACGCGCTCGGAGTGGCCTTCGGGCTGAGCGCTGGACCGGCCCCGAACACGTTCTTCGTGGGACTGGCGGTCCTCAGCCTGTTGTCCGAGGACGCCGAGGAGCGGCCGGTGCTCTGTGTCATCGACGACGCGCAGTGGCTGGACCGCGCCTCGGCGCGTGCGCTTGCGTTCGTCGCTCGCCGCCTGTTGGCCGAGAAGGTCGCAGTCGTCGTCGCAGCGCGCGCGCTACCCGACGCCCTCACCGGCCTGCCACAGCTCCACGTCGAGCCTCTGGGGCGCGGCGATGCGCGGACGCTCCTGGAGTCAGCTCTGCGGGGCCGGCTGGACGAGTCTGTGCTCGAGCGGGTCGTGGTCGAGACGCGAGGCAACCCCCTCGCTCTGTTGGAGCTGCCGCGCGGGTTGACACCTGCGCAGCTCGCTGGGGGCTTCGGTCTGCCGGGCGCGATGCCATTGACGGCCCGGATCGAGGAGAGCTTCACGCGGCGCCTTGCGAAGCTGCCACGTGCTGCCCGTCGACTGTTGCTCGTGGCGGCTGCCGACCCGACGGGCGACCTAGCGCTCTTGTGGCGCGCGGCCCAGCGGCTCGGCATCCCGGAGTCGGCCGCTCACACCGTCGAGTCCGACGGACTGTTGGCCCTCAGCGAGGGCGTCGTGTTCCGTCATCCACTGGTTCGCTCGGCGGTGTATCGGGCGTCCGAACCGGAGGAGCGCAGCGAGGTCCACCGCGCGCTCGCCGAAGCGACCGATGCACGGATCGACCCCGATCGGCGCGCGTGGCACTGGGCCCAGGCGACGTCGATGCCAGATGAGGATGTTGCCGCCGAGCTCGAGCGGTCTGCCGAGCGCGCGCTGGCGCGGGGCGGCGCCGCCGCCGCAGCGGCGTTCATGGAGCGCTCGTCCACCTTGACGCCGGACCCTGCTCGTCGCGCTGGCCGGACTCTCGCCGCGGCGCAGGCGAAGCAGGAGGCTGGTGCGCTCGACGAGGCCCTCGCGCTGGTTGCGAACGCGGAGGGCGGCCCGCTCGACGAGCTCCAGCGGGCCCAGCTCGACGTGCTTCGCGCCCGCATCTCGTTCGCCGCGGATCGGGGCCGTGAAGCCCCGCAGCTGTTCCTCGCGGCCGCAAGGAAACTCGAGGTCCTCGACGTGCGGCTCGCTCGTGAGATCTACCTCGACGCGCTGACCGCCGCTGTGTTCGCCGGTCGACTCGGGGGTGGGCGCGACACCCGACAGGTCGCAACTGCGGCCCGCGCCGCGCCCCCGCCGGCGTCGCGGCCTCGCGCCCCGGACCTCCTCTTAGACGGGTTGGCGCTGCTCGTCACCGAAGGACACACGGCCGCGGCTCCGGCCCTGCGTAATGCCTTGACCGCGTTCCACAGCGACGAGATCGGAACCGAGGAGAGCTTGCGGTGGCTCTGGCTGGCGGGCCGGACGGCCGGGTTCATCTGGGACTACGAGGGTTGGGACTCGTTGACCGCGCGCCAAGTGCGTGCGGCCCGGACTGTCGGCGCGCTCGGACACCTTCCTCTCGCGTTCAGCACCCGAGTAGGGGTTCACCTCTTCGCGGGCGAGATGCAAGCGGCCGCGTCGCTCGTCGAGCAGTCGGACGCCCTGGCCGACGCAACGTCTGGTCGCATCGTCCCCCTGTACGGAGCGCTCGCGTTGGCTGCCTTTCGCGGCAGCGAGTACGAGGTCACGCGATTGGTCGGAGAGAACACGGAGGACTTCGTCAGCCGCGGCGAGGGCATGGGGCTCACCGTGTCCCAGTGGGTGACGGCCGTGCTCTTCAACGGGATGGCGCGCTATGACGACGCGTTCGTTGCTGCCGCGGACGCCACCACGGAACCGCGCGAGCTCTGGTTCTCGACGTTCGCAACGGTCGAGCTGATCGAAGCCGCCAGCCGCAGCGGCAGACCGGACCGCGCGGTCGAGGCCGTCGAGCTGTTGAGCGAGTCGACGCGCGCCACGAGCACACCGTGGGGCCTGGGCGTCGAAGCGCGCTCGAGAGCGCTCGTGACCACCGGGGAAGAGGCGGAGGCGCTCTATCGCGAGTCGATCGACCATCTCGAGTCGACGCGCGTCCGCATGGACCTGGCGCGAGCCCATCTGCTCTATGGAGAGTGGCTGCGACGTCAACGCCGCCGCCTTGACGCCCGGGATCAGCTCCGGCTCGCCCACGAGCTCTTCACTGACTTCGGGATGGAGGCCTTCGCCGCGCGAGCAGCGGTCGAGCTGCAGGCAACGGGCGAACACGCCCGGAAGCGGACCGTCGACACGCGCGACCAGCTCACGCCTCAGGAGGCCGAGATCTCCCGCCTCGCGGCCCAGGGCGACACGAACCAAGAGATCGCCGCTCAGCTCTTCATCAGCCCGAGCACCGTCGAGTACCACCTTGGCAAGGTGTTCCGGAAGCTCGACGTGAAATCACGCACCCAGCTCGCTCGCCGAATGTCGTAGTTCAAGCCGTCATGTCACAGACGTCACGGGTCTTGGGGGGCCAGCGCTGAGACAACGGATAACTCGCGTCGTGTCGCTCAGCGGCGACCTGCGATCTTGCTGTTGAGCACAGCGCTCAGTGCTGTAGGCCTTCTAATCCGAAGGCCGGAGGTTCGAATCCTCCCAGGGGCGCTGCCTGGGATTTCGTGCGAGGACAGCGCGCGCCGCGTTGAGCACAGCGCTCCAAGAACGGATAACACCGGGTCGAGGCTCCCAGGTGGGAAGTCCGATGCCCCCCCGACTTAGTGCCGCGTCAAGCAACGTTTGCCCCGCCACCTAACGGCACTTCAGGGGCGCTCACACTTCCCGAACCTCAAACAGGAAGATTGTGGATGCCAGCGTCTCAGTGGCCGCCTTCAGGTCTTGGAAGTCTTCGCCCTCCAGTGCCGTCATCGCATCCTCGAGGGTGGGGAAGTCGGCTTCGAGGATCCAGCCCGCTTCTCCGGCCTTGGCTCCCGGACCCATGAGTGAGCCCACGCTGCGCGTGATCGGCTGGCTGCCTGCACTGGCTTTGAACGACGAAGCGATGCCCTCGATCAGAGCGTCTACCTCGACCGGACCTGCTGACTTGGGGAAGATCACCAATGCGCGGTACACACGTCAACGGTAACCCTGGAGTCTCCGGTGCGAGGCCGATCAACCGCATGCTCGATCGCGACGGCGAACGTCCGGTTCGGGCAGTGCCCCGATGAGCGCCGAATGCCCGCTCCGCGCTCCTTCTGACGAGCCCGATCGCACACCGATCATTCGATCTGCGCACGGTCCCCAATCGCCAGCTCCAGGTCTCTGATGTGCGGGTGCGTCCGGACGGTCCCACGAGCGCATCACGGCAGATAGGGCGCGTGCGGTCTCGCCCGCCTGGCCTTCCCCCGAGCGGGTTAGCGTCGCGGGCGGTGGCCGCGCTGCGCTCGCTGGTGTGGGTTGGCGCCGTCGTTGCGTCGTCGGCGGCGTGCGGTGGTTCCAACGTCTCGGTGGGATCAATCGTTCTGGAATCGGATCGAGACGGCGAACCTGAGATCTTCGTGCTCGATCGACACGGTGGCGTTCCGCTCCAGCTCACCGACAACGACGCCTTCGACGGCAACCCGGACTGGTCGCCTGATGGCTCACGGCTGGTGTTCACATCGGACCGCGACGGCGACCTCGAGATCTACGTGATGAACGCCGACGGTTCCGGCACTCTCCAACTCACAGACGACGACCTCGACAACGGCGCAGCAGATTGGTCGCCTGATGGCACACGGATCGTGTTCGATGGTTTCGACGGCGAGGGCGTGCTCCAGGTGTACACGATGGCGGTCGAGGCGCCGAGCACGACGACCACCCAGCTGACGACTGGGGCGGCGAACGGCAAGCCAGTGTGGTCGCCTGATGGCGAACGCATCGCGTTCCTCTCATTGCGTGACGGCCAACGGGAAATTTGTGCCATGGCCGCCGACGGCAGCGAGCAGGTCAACCTCACCAATGACGCCAGCTTCGATGCGTTGGCGGCATGGTCAGCAGACGGAACGCAGATCGCGTTCATGTCGGACCGCTCGGGCGACCGCGAGATCTACACCATGGCTCCAGATGGTTCCGACGTCGTCCGACTTACCCACGACCCCGGCGAGGACAGCAACCCGAGCTGGGCACACGACGACACCGACATCATGTTCACCTCGGATCGCGGCGGCAACGTGGATGTATACGCCATGACTCGAGACGGCTCCGATGTCCGCAACATGACGCACAACCCGGCGTGGGACTTCGTCCCCGACTGGTCGCCAGCGACGAACGAGTAACCGCAGCAGCAAGCGAGCAGATTGCCCGCTCGGCGCTCGTTCTGACGAGTCCGATCGCGCACCGATCATTCGATCTGCGCACTGCCCCCGAACGCCGGAGGGGAAACTCCGACGTCTTTCGAATATTGCTGCAGCCGTCAGCCCATCATGTCCGGCATCGAGGTGAGGCCCGAGGCGATCGCGGGCCAGATGAGTACCGCGGCAGCGAGCGCCAGACAGGCGATGCCGAACACGTGACTGAGACGGTCGCCGTGCGGCGAGACCTTCTCGGTGAACACCACTGTGGCCAGGCCCACCATTGCGACAATGTTCATCGCGCCGAACGCGATGAACAGCAACATCAGTGCCCAGCAGCAGCCGAGGCAATACGCCCCGTGATGCAGCGCGGCGCGGAGGTCGCGGGTGCGTCCCCGGTAGCTGCCGTAGTGAAGCAGCAACCCGAGGGGCGACCGGCAGTGAAGAAGGCAGCGCTGCTTCAGCGGCGTCAGCTGGTAGATGCCGCCCACGACGAACACTGTGGCCGCGATCCATCGGCTCCACGACTCGCCAGCGACGAGTTCGTCCACGATGCGAAGGAGGAGGTAGGCGGGGAGAGCGGACGCGGTCCAGACGAGGAGGTAGCCGCCCACGAATAGCGCGAGCCGCCACCATCGGCGGCCCCCGGTTCCGGGCATCGCCCGCACATACAGGGAGGCGACCGGCGCGACGGACGGCAGCATCATCGCCGTCATCATCAGTGCCCACACACCGACGAAGGCCCACAGGGCCAGGCCCATCGTCCCGGATCCGTTTCCCATGTCGAGGCTGACGGTGATGACTGCCAGCCACGCGATCCCAGCAATGAGCGCGAGAGCGGCCGCTTCGCGAGTCGCGAAACCCCGTCGGATGGCGGCCGAGGCTGTCTGCGGTGCTGGATCCGCCGCCGGGATGGCGGCGGATGCCTCGGTCATGCCGCCCAGGAATATGGAGCGGAGAAGCCGCTCGTCCCGGTGCCGTCGAACTCGATGCCGAACGCGGCGACTCGGCTGCGCGAGGCCTTGCCGACGGTCAGCGTGGTGTTCGCGGGGTGGAAGACATTGGTGAGAGTGACTGGCCCGGGAAGGTCGGGTAGCCGGACATCATCGACCTCGACGTCGACGACATCGCCGAACCGGACATGGTGGTGTGCACCACTGCTCGTGTACTCGGTCGGAACGAAGTCCATGCCGCGCATGTCGCCGATCAACGGGCCGAGCATCGCGGGTGGTCCCCCGAGCTGACCCGACAGCACCGCGCCCAGCTTCTCTCGCTGCGCGCCGCTGGCACGGTCGTCCACCAGCACCCCGACGAGCCACCCCCCGTCGCTCATGACGGGTGGAGAGTCGACGACCATCGCGAACGTCAACCCGCTCACGTCGACCCCTTCGATGTCGCCTCGATCGATGTGGAAGGCGAGAAGCGCCTTGCACCGATCGTGAGTTGCGTGCGCCGTCAGCCCCGACCATGTGCACGGACAGATGGTGTCGCAGCTGCAGTTCTCGAAGTACGTGCCGTCCAGCGACCAAGCCATTGGATCCCCCTCTTTCCCCGACCCTTGCCGGTCTCGCTTCGCCATGGAACTCCTGGTCCCGAGTGCTGTCAACCGTCTCCTCGAGTTCCGCGCACCGCGGAGAACAGTCCAACCGGTCCGGACGCCGCGGTGAACTCGGGCGTCTTCGTCTTGCCGACGACGAAAAAGCCCGCCGCCTTTCGCTTGCACCACTGCGGATCGCGGCTGGACTCGCTCCTCCGCGCGGCGGATCCGTTGTCCTCTATCGCCGCGTCGACCACCTCGAGACGCGCCTGGCCCCGACGGTGTCGGCGTGCGTGCCCTCGTAGAGGACTTCGAGGACCACGGCTCGGTCGACGTTCCGCTCGTGGACTGTCGACACCGTCCGTCGCCGCGCCCAGCGCCGCTGGCCGTCTACCGCGGCAGGCGATACCGCTTGCCAACCCGGGATATGGGAGTAAGACAGCCATCGTGAGCCACGCGTCGAGCGATGGTGCAACGACATGGAGTTCGGTAGTCGTGCATCAGGCGATCGGCATGACGATGGAGTACCTGGACTGCTCCGGCCGTGCGGCGTTCGAGGCGCTCATCGCGCAAGCGACAGCGACAGGTCAAACCGTCTCGGATCTGTCCCGACATGTTGTCGAACGCCGATTCCGGTTCCCGCTGCGATCAGGGTGAGAGGATGGTCCGCGAATGAGTGACGCCCACCGCGAGCGGGCCTTCGATGACTTCCAGCCAACCATCACAGCGCACGACACCGCTGAGGGGAGTCGTGTACGAGCCCGCGGCCTGGACGATCCGGGCCACCCCGGAAATGACCGTGAGAGCCGCACCGGAAGGAAACCACCAATGACGCTGTTCGCCGTCACCCGCGAAGCTGGACCCGGCTGGACCGAAGGAAAGGGGGCGTTCGAGCAGCCCGCCGTGAACGAGCACGGCGCCTTCATGAACAATCTCGCCGACGAAGGCTTCGCGTTGTTCGCCGGCCCGCTCGCGGGGAGCGAGCACGACCGCATCCGGGTGCTTCTGATCGCGGAGGCGGCCAGCGAAGCTGCAGTCCACCAGCGCCTGGCCGACGATCCCTGGGAACGCACACAACAACTCGCGACGATGAGCGTCGAGGCGTGGAATCTCTTGGTCGGCGCCGAGCGCGTCCGCGCACACCCCGCGGCTCCGTGAGACCGGGGAACTGGGGGAGTGGGCCGGTTGTTGCCGCAACCTCGTTCGTGATCGCCCGACTTCGGCTCGTCAGCTGGAGATGACAATTCCTTCCCCATGCTTGTCGCACAGCGTGGAGCTGGCCCGTTGGCGCATGCGACCTGGCACCGCGATGTCCAGTGGGTCGAGACAACGGATAACTCGCGCCTCGTCGCTCAGCGGCGACGTGGGAACTTCCTGTTGAGCACAGCGCCCAGTGCTGTAGGCCTTCTAATCCGAAGGCCGGAGGTTCGAATCCTCCCAGGGGCGCTGACCTGCGAGGGCGAGCGTGTCGTGAGTGAGTTTGGTCGAGCACAGCGCTCGGACAACGAATAACTCAGACGGCATCATGGGCGTAGTCACTCATCGGGCAGCGAAGCGGCGCAGGATGTCGCGATGCCCGGCCATCAGTTTGGCAACGCCCCTGTGTTCGAAGCACGCAGGGCTGGGGCTGAGCGCGCCTCGTCGCGTGACATGTTCGATCATGGCGCGACATCGTCACGCCGTGACGACCATCGTGCTGTAGACGGATGGGAGCGATCCAGGCAGTCGCCCGCTCGCAAGCGCGCCCAGGATCGCCGTGGGGTCGGCGGTCCACTCGATGCGGGAGTCGGCTCCCTCGATCGTGGCGACGACGAGCGCGTGCTCGTAGCCGAGCACCTCGCGGAGGTACGGACTCGACGCGAGGAGCGTCGGCCGCCGCCAGAGGAATCGGGCGAACTGGTCCGCCTCGAGTGCGCGATACGCCTGCGGATGGCACTCGTCGATGAAGGTGCCGACCAGTTCCGACGCGCGCTGGCGGCCGAGTGACAGCAGTAGGAGGCTGACGGTATAGCGCATGGTCTGCGCCACCGCTCCCCGCCGGGCGTCCGCGATCAGGTCGCGGTAGACGCCGAGGCCAGGGTCGCGATCCGCGTCGCGCACGAGGTCCGGCGGTGTGACACCGCAGACCGCGCGATGCAGGTCGAGCTCCCACTCGCGGACGCTCGCCACGTCGGCGGCGCTCGGGTCGCCGACGCCGCCGGCGCACGAGCTGCGAGCACGCCCGGGAACCCGCTGCTGCCACAACCGCATCAGGTCGTCGAGCTGGTCGGCGACGCCGTCGAGCCCGAGCGCGTCGACGTGTTCGGGGAGCACCTCGAACATGAGCGCGCCGAGGTTCGGTAGCCGCGGGATCACCGCGGCCGCCACGTCGAGCAGCGCCGGTGGCACGCCGCCCGAGTGGGCGTCGAGCCAGAAGCCGGCCATCGGCATGCCGCCGGCCAGGTGCACCTCCCACACTCGCTCCAGCGGGAGCTGATCGAGCACGTCGTCGATGGTGTCGCGCCCGTTCAACTCGTTGCACCAGAGGTTGTGGAGGTCGAGCAGAATCCCGCAGTCGGCGCCGTCGGCGACGGCCCGCCAGTACTCGCCGTCGCTCAGGTCGCCGTCCCGCCGCAGGTAGTTGACGCCGGTCTCGAACGCGACGGGCCGTTGCAGCGCACGGCCGTACGCGGCGACGTTGCCGGCCGCGACGCGCACGCTCGCGGCGTCCTGCTGCGGCGGCAGCAGGAATCCCGACTCGATCACCTCATCGTCGATCGCGACGCGGTTGAAGCTCAGGTGCTCGCTCACCCAGACGGCATCGAGCCGGTCGGCCGTCTCGGCTAGCAGCGAACGATGGGGGACCGGGTCGTCCACCGAGCCACCGACCGGCTGCCCGATGCCGTGCATCAGCTTGGCCAGCGGCAACTCGACTACGCGGTCCAGCGCCGCGCGGTTGGGGCGGTAGCGCCATCGACCGTCATCGCGGACCTTCTCCCACAGCGTCTGCGGCTCCAGCTCGACGACGGTCACCAGCGGGTGCGACCCGTCGAGGAGCGGAGCGAGCTTCGGACCGTGGATCAGACCGACGCCGAGCTCGCGCCGAATCTCAGAAGCCCCCGCCTCGCAGCTCGGTCACCTCGAGAGTGTCCGGGTTTACCACGAACTGCTCGAGCTCGAGGAAGTCGAGGATGCGACCGGAGTGACAGTTGCCGCACCCCAGCTTGTCGAGCACTTGGGCCGTGATCTTCTGCATCGACGCGATGTCGTACAGCGCCTTCGCCGGGACGTAGACCGAAACGCGCGAGCGTGGAGGCAGTGGTTGCGGGTTGAGCTCAGCCATCGGAACCTCCCCAGATTCCGTGTGCGCCGACTATGCCGTGCGGGCGAGCGGCAGATGAAGCACGATCGCGCCGCCAGCCCCCAGCGTCAAGGTGTCGCCAGCGCGGCCAGCCATCAGACGACTCCGAAGAACACCTCGTGGATGAGCAATCCGCCCGCAGCGAGACAACGGATCGCCGCCTCGGGAAGCACAGCCAGAACGATGCTGGAGCGCCGCGCGAGCATTCGAACAGCCCCTCCGCGGAGAGTCCCGCTTCGATCGTCCGCGCTCAGTCCGCAACAACGGATAACTCGCGCCGTGTCGCTCACGAGCGACCTGCGAACTTGCCGTTGAGCACAGCGCTCAGTGCTGTAGGCCTTCTAATCCGCGGGTCGCAGGTTCAAATCCTGCCGGGGGCGCTGACTGGAACTGCGTGCGAGGAAAGCGCTCGCGCTGAGCACAGCGCTCGGACAACGGATAACACCTCCGAGACTCCTCGGCACTCACCGACAGCAGGCCGGTATCGGTGAGTGCTCTATCTCCTACCTGTCCGCGGGCGCGAAGGCTCACTGTGTCGCTCACCGGCGAGTTGCAGGGACGGCATCACCCGCGCGATGTCACCCACATCGGCGATGTACCTGAGCGGCGATCGGGTGATCGTGCGAGCATGGATCATCACGATGTGGGCCGGGCCGGGGTGGGGCTCGTGGTCGGTTGGGGAGACCCGGCGGTGACGGGCGCGGCGAGCGCGGGTGGCTTTGTGCTCCCGACTGGAATGGTCGCGTTCCTGTTGACTGATGTCGCGGCGTCAACGCAAAGGTGGGAGGCGGAGCCGGACGCGATGGCGGTGGCGATGGAGCGCCACGACGCGATCTTGGATCTGGCGGTGTCAGCCCACGGTGGCGTTCGTCCTCTCGCGCAGGGCGAGGGCGACTCGATTGTCGCCGCGTTTCCTCGTGCCTCTGACGCGGTTCTCGCTGCCGCGGAGGCTCAGCGGGCGCTGACTGCTGAGCTGTGGCCGACGTCGACGCCGCTGCTGGTGCGGATGGCGGTGCATGCGGGAGAGGCACGCACTGCGACCGACGGCAACTATGCGGGCCAGGCGATCATTCGGACCGCGCGGCTGCGCGCGATCACCAATGGTGGGCAGATCTCGGTCTCGGAGCCTGCCCGCGACCTCGTGGTGGATCATCTCGGCGACAAGGTCACACTCGTCGATCTCGGCGAGCATCGTCTCCGCGATCTCGCGCGTCCCGAGCGCGTGTTTCAGGTGACCGGGCCGGGACTGTCGGAGGACTTCCCGCCGCTGAAGTCGTTGGACGCCCTGCGCCACAACCTTCCGATCCAGCTGTCGAGCTTCGTGGGGCGGGTCGACGAAATCGCGACGGTCGCCGACCTCATCGGCGCGAATCGTCTGGTCACGATCGTGGGCGGGGGCGGCTCAGGAAAGACCCGTCTCGCCCTCCAGCTCGCAGCGGAGGTCGCTGACCGATCGAAGGACGGCACGTGGTGGGTCGAGCTCGCAGACGTCCGCGATCCCGACCTCGCAGTCGCGACGATCGCGAGCGCGATCGGTGTGCGAAGCGAGATCGGCGCGGGGGCCGCGGATGCGCTCTCCCGCGTGCTCGCGGAACTGGACATGCTCCTTGTCCTCGACAACTGCGAGCATCTCGTGGAGGCCGTCGCCCTCGCGGTTGGCACGCTGTTGCGGGGCTGCCTGCACGTCCGTGTGCTTGCGACCAGTCGAGAGCCGTTGGAGCTCCCCGGCGAGATCGCGTGGCGCATCCCACCGATGACATGTCCTGCGGTCGACGTTCCGCCGCTGGCGGTCGCAGCGTTGTCGCAGTTCGACAGCGTGCGCTTGTTCCTCGACCGTGCCCAGCAGGTGCGTCCCGGCTTCACGGTCGATGACGGCAACGCTCCCGCGATCGCGGCGATCTGCAGTCGTCTCGATGGCGTGCCGCTCGCGATCGAGCTCGCGGCGGCGAGATGCCGAGCGATGTCGCCTGTGCAGATCCTCGATGGGCTCACCGATGTGTTCCGGCTTCTCACGGGATCGCCGCGCGGCGTGCTTCCCCGTCAAGCGACACTTCAGGCCTCGATGACGTGGAGCCACGACCTGCTCAGCGAGGCAGAGAGGGTGCTGTTCCGTCGGCTCTCGGTCTTCACGGGGGGCTGCACGCTCGACGGAGCCGAGGCGGTCTGCAGCGACGACGACTTAGTTCCGGCGTTGAGCGTGCTGGATCTCCTCGATCGCCTGGTGTCGCAGTCGCTCGTCGTCCTGGACGACCGGTGCGAACCACCCCGCTACCGGCTGCTCGAAGCTGTCCGCCAATACGGCACTCGGCGCCTCGAAGAGTCAGGCGAGACCGTCGCCCTGCGCGACCGACATCTCGACTTCTGGCTCGAGCGGTCGAGCATGTTCGGGCCGTTCTTGACCGGTGTTGACCCTGTCGTCACGCGCAGCATCTGGTGGGAGCGCGACAACGTTCTCCTTGTGCTGGATCATGCCGCCGCCCGCGGTCGGTGGGATGACTATGCGGGTCTGGCGAACAGTTGCAGCCAGTGGCTCGGAATCGAGCGTCCGGACGAAGCCGTTGCCCTTCTCGAGAGGATCCCCGAGGCGCATCCTCTCGGTCCCACCTTGCGGGCCGAGCTCGCCTACAAGCGAGCGCTCCACCTCCTTGAGTGGGGTGACCCGCGGGGCGTTGCCGAGCTACAAGAGGCATTGACACTCAGTGCTCACGGGGTCCACCCGTACCTCTTCGCGTCCGCGACGCAGTCAATGGTTGAGTTCGTGGCCCCGAGGAGTCCGGCTGTCGCGGAGTCGCTCCTCGACGACGCGGCCATCGTGGCGCGCGACTCCGGCGATCCGAACATCGAGCTGACTCACGCGGTCGCGGGCTTGATCCTGCGCGTCGTGCAGGGCGGTGGTGAGCTGGCGCGGCCCTATATCGAGCAGGTCGAGCGACTTCGTGGCCTTGTGCCGAACAGCTTGCTTGTTCCTCTGGCCGACATCTGGGCAGCGTGGGACGCGTCCGACCACGGGGCCTTCGTGAGTGCCGCTCGATACCTCGACCGTGCCGACGAGTGGTTCGCCGAGCGCGACTGGATTAGAGCGGGTCGGGTCTCGTGGGTAGCGAGTGACATCGATCCCTTCCGTGCTGTTCTCGCCGCGCGTGGTGGCTCAAAACCTCCTGCCGACCCACTCGTGGTCTCGTGTGATCTGGCTCGACGGCAGCGCCAACCCATCACCGCCGTCCTGCTCGGGAACGCGGCCGGTCTTGCGCAGCTGGTCTCGGGCGATGTCACGTCGGCATGGAAGACATTCGCTCAGGCTCAGGCCTTGGCGGCGGCGATCGGGCACGTCCTTCTGACCGCGGGGAATGCGGTGTCTTGTGGCCGAGCCGCACTGGCACTGGGCGATCTCGTAGACGCTCGCGCTCGACTCGCGGTCACGGACGAAGTGTCGACGACGCACCATCTGAGGGGTCCAGCAGCAGCGGCGGAAGTGCTGCGTTCCGAGATCGCCCTCGCCGAGCAGAACCCGGCCGCACCTTCCATCGCGCAGGCCGCGCTCGAGTACACGGCAGCGCACGGCTTCCCGTTGCACCAGATCGACGTGCTCAAGGTGCTCGCGGTCCTCGCCGGCGAGACTCGCGACCACCGAGACGTTGCCCGGTTGCAGGGCGCGATCGCCCGAGCCCGCGACGACCTCGGCTACGGGATGCGGATGCCCGGCATCGCCGAGCGCGTCGACGCCGCGACCGACGCCGCGGTCGAGGCGCTCGGCGACGAAGCATTCAACGCCGCGTTCGAGGACGGACAGCGACTCAGCCTCGAGGAGGTCACCGCGTACGCGTTGCGCTCCAAGAGCGAACGCAAGAGACCGCCAACCGGTTGGGCGAGCCTCACGCCCACCGAAGTCGCTGTCGTCGAGCAAGTGCGGTTGGGGCTCACGAACCCCCAGATCGCCGCACGCCTCCTCATGAGCCGTGACACCGTCAAGACCCACCTATCTCACATCTACACGAAGCTCGGGGTCGCGAACCGCACGGAGCTGGCCCTCGTCCAGCCCGAGTCGTCTCCGCCCGCTCGTTGATATAGAGGAACACCGACCGGATCCGGCGAACAACGGATAACTCGCGGCGTGTCGCTCGCAGCCGACCTGCGTAAACCCTGTTGAGCACAGCGCTCAGTGCTGTAGGCCTTCTAATCCGAAGGCCGGAGGTTCGAATCCTGCCGGGGGCGCTGACGTGCGAAGACGAGCTGTCCGTCGTAGGTGTGCGCTCGAGCACAGCGCTTGGACAACGGATAACTCCGACGGCAGCCCGAGGCGTCCTCTCTCATCGAGCGTGACACCGCTGCGTGCCTTGACTCACCGCAACGCCTGACGCGATGCGCGCCTGTCACGTGACGTGTTCGATCATGGTGACAAGCTTGTCGACGCTGTAGCCGTGGCCCGCGACTGTGGGCCCGGTCAGGGCTGACCGGGCCCAGCTGTCTCGAATCGCGCTTACTTGTCGCCGTGGCCGCCGAAGGCGTGCGACAAGTCGTAGGCCGCGACATCGCGGCCAAGCTCGACTCCCGCCTCGACGGAGAATCGGTAGTGCAAACCCGCCCAGACCCTCGCGTTGACGATCTCTGCACGCAGATCGTCAGCCGTCGCGAAGTGCCTGACCGCGTTGAGGTTCCCCATCGGACCGGCAGGATCGAACCCGTGGATGTTTAGGTCGATCGCGTCCGTGCCGAGGAAGTCGCTGAACACACTGGCTTCGGCCGAGGTGAGCGAGCCGTGAGCCGAGGGATACTCGGGATGGTTCGGCGTGGCGATCAGCGGTCGCCAACCTGGCTGCTCGACCGTGGCGGGGTTGCCGTCGTCGAAGCCGGGCACGGGCCCGAAGCCATCGTTCGTGACCGCACTCGGGTCGATCGCCGTGACGGGCCGCCAGAACAAGTAGTGGTACTTGGCGTTCATCAACGAGATCTGCGCGTCCGCACCGACCGTGTTGACCATCGCGATGAGGCGCGCCGAGTCGGCGAGGTCGAGTCCCTGCCCAGTGGCGACGTCACGGGCGAGGCCGTTGTACTGGCGGATCACGTTCGCGGTCCAGAACTTGGCGACTGATGTCTCACTCGCGTCGGGGTTCGTGCTCACACCGTGCGCCTTGACTTCGTTGAACGCGGCCACCCACTCGGGGCTGGACAACGCCGGGGGTGCGGGTGGAAGGAACTGGTCGTCGCTGTGGAGGACGAAGGGCCTGACAGCTCCGACCCACGGGGTCTGTGGCGCGGCGAACGCTGCCGGCGTCAGCCTCCAAACCCCTGGCCCGGGCGCAATCGTCGGGAACGGCGACGTCGACCCGATCGGCGTCACTAGGCCATCGTCTTCGCGGCTGGCGATCAGCTTCGCAGCGGCCTGAGCGCCGTGCGTCACGCCCTTGTCTTTGGCCTTCCCGTCAGGGATCAATGCGAGCGCCGACGCGTGCTGTGCGTCGAGAGTCGCCACCGCGTTCGGGAAGTAGTGCGACAGCGTCGTGTACGCCGCCTCGATGACCGCGGCGGCGTCGTCCTGTCCGGCCCGCTCGCCCGGAGCGATCGCGTTGTACACCGCGTTCGAGACGTAGGCCATGTAGATCAAGCTCTCGTTCTGGAACGCTCCGCTGGCGACCACTGTGTTCTCGGCGATCTGGTCCCACTGAAGCACCGTGTTGCCGGGCAATGGGGCTGCCTGTGCCGGGCTGACGGTGTGGACCACACCTGCCAGCGTCAGTGAGACCACCGCCAATGCCACCCTTCCTCGACTGAACTGCATGCCCTTCTCCTCTCTCGATGAGGTCGCTTGACAGCGATCTCCGGACTTTTCGATCGTGGGAACTGCTCGTCGGGCCGTCATCCGTACCGAATACGGACGCGTCGGCACGCGCCTCGCGAGGTCGAAGCCGCGCGTGCGGAGCTCGTCAGTGCGAGAGCTGAGCGATCACTGGCGCGGCCATGGCCCGGCCGTAGCGGTACGCGCCGCTCGACCAGACGAGACACCGCTTCGTGACCGGGTCGCGATGGGTGTCGTCACCAGGGCAGAGGTGCACGCCGTCGTAGGACCGCACGACGATCGCACCGCCTGGAGCTGGGCACGGCTCCTCGGGCAGGCATGGCAGCTCGTCCGTGTACTCGGTCCCGTTCTGCACCGCTGTGCCCGCATCGACGTAGGTCACCGTCCCAGGAGTGCTCACGAGCGCGACCCACGAGTACATGACGTTCAGGGCTCGGCCGCGCTGGAACGAGCCCGGAACCGGTCGACTCACCGGCGCGCCCGCCAGGTACACGTGCGTTCCCACGCTCGTGAAGATCCGCACTGCTTCCCTGACGTCGGCGACGTACTTCATGTACGCGTCGCCGTCACCCATGCCCGACCCATCGGGATGGTGCATGCAGGTCGTGAACCGGTTGCCGCTGAACTCGAGCACCACCGCCGCAGGATGCAGGCTGGCGGCATCGTCCTTCATGATGTCGAAGTAGTCACAGATCGCCGTGCCGCCGAAGCTGCGGCCGATCACCGTCGCGTCGGTGCCCAGCCCGACGGCGGCCGCGAAGTGATCCTGTGCCTCCCACGCGAGGGAGTCGCCGTAGAGGATGACGACGGGGACAGTTGGGTTCTGAGCGCCCGCAGGGAGGACCGAGAGCCCCAACATCGAGACGACAATGAGACCGATTGCAACCAGTGATTTACGCATGGCCGGACCGTGCGCTGAGGGAGATGCGGCTCAGCCACGGGCCGTCGCCAACCGGTCATCACCGATTTCAATCTGTGGACAACAGCGGTGCACGGGAGCGGTTGTGAATCCCGGCGCGGCCTCACGCAACCGGTTGAGGTCGGACTGAAATCGTGCTGTCGTACTGTCGAGCCACGGCTCGGGCACCATTGGTGGGAAGGGTGCGCATGCGGTACGAGGTCCTGGGTGGGATCGAGGTCTTGGGGGAGGATGGTCACGTCCTCCCGCTCGGTGGGCCGACCCAGCACCGGCTGCTCGGCACCCTCCTCGTCGAGGCCAACCACACGGTCTCGATCGACCATCTCGTCGAGGCGCTCTTCGACGGAGCCGAGCCCGACAACTCGGTCAAGGCAGTGCGGACCTACGTCTCCCGTCTCCGCGGGATCGTCGGGGAAGGCACGGTCGCGACCGTGGCAGGCGGCTACCGCCTCTGTTCGGAGCCTGGATCGCTCGACGCCGAGCAGTTCAGCGAGTTCGTGCGCGCAGCGAGCGCCGCCCGGGACGGAGGCGACCCGGCCCGCGCCGTCACCCTGTGCGAGAAGGCCCTGGGCCTGTGGCAGGGCCGCCCGTTCTCACCGTTCTCGGACGAAGCTTGGGCTTTGGGTGACGTCGTGCGGCTCGAGGAGCTCCGACTGGTCGCGAAGGAAGAGCGGCTCGACGCCCAGCTCGCGCTCGGTGCACACGCGGCGGTCACAGGGGATGCCGAGGCGATCATCCGCGAGGCACCGATGCGGGAGCGTCCCCGGGCGGCGTTGATGCTGGCGCTCTACCGGTCCGGCCGGCACGCCGAAGCACTTCGTGCGTTCCAATCGTTCAGAGACATGCTGGCCGAGGAGACCGGCCTCGAACCGAGCGGCGAGCTCGCGCGCCTCGAGCGCCGCATCGTGGAGCGCGACCCGTCGCTCGACACGGAGGGGCGCAACCGCAGCATCCGTGGCTACGAGCTGCACGAGAAGATCGCGGAAGGCGCGTTCGGGACGATCTACCGGGGCGTGCAACCATCGGTCGGCCGTGAGGTCGCGGTGAAGGTGATCAATCCCGAGCTGGCCGACGACCCTCGGTTCATCGCGCGGTTCGAGGCCGAGGCGCAGCTCGTCGCGCGCCTCGAGCATCCGCACATCGTCCCGCTGCACGACTACTGGCGCGAGCCCGGTGGCGCGTTCCTCGTGATGCGCTACCTGCGAGGCGGGTCTGCAGAAGAACGCCTCGTTCGCCAGGGTCCGTTCGCTGTCGAAGAGCTCTCGCAGGTCGTCGATCAGGTCGGCACCGCCCTCGCGCTCGCTCACTCCAATGGGATCGTGCACCGAGACGTGAAGCCGTCGAACGTCATGTTCGACGAGGCCGGCAACGCGTACCTCGGCGACTTCGGCATCGCGTTCTCGGCGACGGACGACCGAACCGGAGACGCGTTCCGCTCCGCGGGGACGCCGATGTACGCCGCGCCCGAGCAGCTAGGGGGAGACGGCGCCTCACCCGCGTCCGACCAGTACGCGTTCGCCGTGCTCCTGTGGCAGCTCGCAACAGCCCACGTGCCGTTCGAGTACGACGGGCGCCCGTCCCTCGTCGCGACGAAGCTCGCTGCTCCGCTCAGGTCGGTGCGCGGCTTCCGACCCGACCTCCCGGCCGCCCTCGACCTCGTGATGCAGACCGCAACCGCGCCCGACCCGGCGGAGCGCTTCGCCGACATCGGCGAGCTCGTCCTGGCGTGGCGTGCGGGCGCGGTCACGCCCGCTCAGGGCGGGACGACGAGCCTGCCCGGGCTGAGCGAAAGCAGCGGGCGTCCTCGCGCGCTAGCGAGCCGCACCCTCGTGTCGCTGCAGGAGCAGCGAGCGAACCCTTACAAAGGCCTCCACCCGTTCGCCGAGGCCGACGCCGCGGAGTTCTTCGGTCGGGGAGCCACGACGGCACGCCTCGTCGAGGCCGCTACGAGCTCGGCGTTTCTAGCGGTGGTGGGCCCGTCGGGCTCGGGAAAGTCGTCCGTCGTGCGAGCCGGGCTCATCCCGGCTCTGCGCCAACGCGGCGAGTGGGTCGCGACGATGATGCCCGGCCCTCACCCCTTCGACGAGCTCGAGAACGCGCTGCTGCGACTCGCGCCCGCTTCGGTGACGTCGCTACTGGCGCAGCTCGCGGCGGACGAGCGCGGTCTCGTGCGAGCGGCGAAGCGCATCCTTCCTGACGACGACACGAACCTCGTGCTGGTGATCGATCAGCTCGAAGAGCTCTTCACCCTCGCCCATGCGGACGAGCGAACCGCGTTCTGCGATGCCCTCGTCGCGGCCGCCGCAGATCCCCGCTCCCGGGTGCGCACCGTCACCACTCTGCGAGCCGACTTCTACGATCGGCCACTGGCGATCCCGGGCCTCGGCGAGCTCGTTCGCGATCACACGCTCGCTCTCACACCACTCGATGCCGACGAGCTCGAGCAGGCGATCACTGGTCCGGCCGACCGCGTCGGGGTGCCGGTCGAGCCGACACTCATCGCCGCCCTCGTCGCCGATGCAACCGCCAACCCGGCGAGCCTCCCGCTGCTGCAGTACACCCTGACGGAGCTCTACGACCGACGGGACGGCGGCAGTCTCACGCTGGCGGCGTATCGCGAACTCGGCGGGCTCGCCGGCTCTGTATCGGGGCGCGCCGATGCGATCTGCGACGAGATCGGCGATCTCGACGCCGTGCGGCTTCTCTTCGAGCGCCTCGTGACGCCCGGAGAGGGAGCGGAAGACACGCGCCGTCGTGCCCGAACGACCGAGCTCCGCGGCGTACCTTCGGCTGTGGTCGGCGCGTTCGGCGACGCTCGATTGTTGGCGTTCGATCACGATCCGGTGACCCGTGAACCGACGGTCGAAGTCGCGCACGAGGCGCTCATCCGCAGCTGGCCTCTGCTACGCGAGTGGCTCAACGAAGACCGTGAATCCCTGGTCGTGGTCCGACACCTCACCGACGCAGCGGACGCATGGGACGCGCGGGGACGGGAACCAGGCGACCTCTATCGGGGGGCACGTCTCGCCGCCGCCATAGATCTCGTGAACGCCAAGCCGGAACAGCTGTCGCCGGTCGAGGCCGAGTTCGTCGCGGCGAGCCACGACGCCGCACAGGCCGATGACCGCCGGCGGCGGCGCAACGCCCGGCGGTTGCGCACGCTCACGGTCGGCCTGGCCATCACGCTCGTCGGCGCGCTCATCGCTGGCGCGGTCGCGGTGACACAACGCAACGAGTCGACCGCGCAACGGAATCGGGCACGGGAGCAGACCGCACTGGCAGAGAAGAACGCTCGAGACGCGAAGATCGGCGAGATGGCCGCGCAGGCCCGCGCCCTTGCTGACTCGAACAATCCGCAGGCGCTGCTGCTCGCGCTCGAGGCCGATCGCCTACGTCCGGACGTGGACACCCTCGGGTCGCTCGAGGTCGCACTGCTGGCGCGGCCGGACCTCCGTACGGTGCACTCGGGTGTGAAGTTTCTGCACGTCGTACCGTCTCTCGACGGAAAGACGATCGCGGGTGGCACGGTCGACGGCCGAGTCGTGGAGATCGACGCGGAGAGCGGACGGACGATCGACGAGTGGAAGGTCTCGGACGGATTCGCCGTAGGTGTCCTGGGCGACGGGCAAGGCATCGGGCAAAAGGTCGGCTCGGGCGAGCTCCTCGCGCGGGACTCGGACGGCGCGACTCGCACGCTCGTGCGAGATGGCCTCGTGTCGACGATCGGCTCCGGCGTCGTGCTGTTCGCCGGTACCCCTGTGCGGCCGGGGATCGCGGTTGCGACCCGCTCGGGAGTCCGAATCGTCGACGTCACGACGGGCGGGACCATGAGCACATTTGCCGGTTACGCCGCCGGCTGGCTTTCGATTAGTGGTGACGGGAGGCGCCTCGCCATCGAGAGCAACGCAGCGCCGTGGACGGTGACGACGATCGACACCAACTCGGGTGAGACGGTTGGCCCGGTGGTCGAAGTGCCCTTTGCGGGCGCTGTCGCGCTCAATCGCTCCGGTGATCGGCTCGGGATCGCCGGTGGCGGCGATGCCCGGCTGGTCAACGTCGCGACCGGCGACATCCTCGGCACACCACTCCCCGGCACTCGCATGCAGGTCGCGTTCAGCGATGATGGCGCGCTGATGGCAGCGATCGGACAGTCGAACGACGTCCGTGTGTTCAACGCAGCCGATGGCACGTTGGCCTCTCCCGACCGCAAGGTCGACTTCGGTGGTGCAGCGGGGCTGTTCTTCTCAGCCGACGGACGCCGCCTCCGCGTCGTGAGCAACAGCGGTGACATCGGCGTGCTCGACCTCTCTGGCGGCACCAAGCTCGGCCGCGAGGTCGCCTTGCACGGCTACCCCTTCGCCTTCTCCCCCGACGGACGCCTCGCCGCGGTCGCGAGCGTCCAAGACAACGGCGTCGCTCTGATCGACGTCGCCACCGCGCGGGTGGTCCGCGTGTTACGGCCGGCGCGGCACTTCAATCCGGATGACTTTCACTCCACGACCTTCACCCCGGACGGAGCCAGGGTGGCCGTCGGCTCCCCGGCGAGCGACGGACAGCCTGCCGAGATTGAGATCTTCTCGACGGTGGACGGGCGGTCGGAGCGCCGGTTGCCCGTCCCCGGTGTGCCGTTTCTCGTAAACCCCTCGGACTGGAGCCCGGACAGCCGCGTGATCGCGGTCGCGTACGGCGCGGGTGTCATCCGCGTGGATGCGACGTCCGGGGAGAGGCTCGACGACCTTGCGCTGCCGGAGATGGTCAACGTCGACCAGATCGCCTACAGCCCAGACGGACGACTCTTCGTCGCCGGTGACAGGGGTGCTGCCTTTGTGTTCGACCGCTCCGGACAGGTGATCAAGACGTACCGGCAGTCAGATCATGCCTATTACACGGGCAGGTGGGGACCGAACGGGACGCTTGTGCTGCCGGACTACCGCACGGGCGAGATCCGGGTCGTCGACCCGGCCACCGACCACCAAACCGGCAAGGTGTACGCCGGGCCGGCCGGGTTCGCTCAGGTGGCAGTCGAGCCCGATGGCCACGGTGGGCTGCGGGGTGTGGCTGCGAGCGTCGCAAACGTGATCTGGCTCTGGGACGTCGCAACCGGACAGCAGATCGGCGATCCAATCGAGGCAAGCTCCACACCGGCTGACGGCATCATCATGAACTCCACAAGTGCCTTGAGCCAGGACACCGAGCATCACCAGATGATCCTGTGGGATCTCGATCCAGGGGTGTGGTGGACTCGGGCGTGTGAGGCTGCGGGCCGCAACCTCACTCTCGACGAGTGGCACAACTTCCTTCCCGAGGGCGAGCCCTACCACGCGACGTGCCCGCAGTACCCGGCCGGTGACTGAAGCGGGCCGTCAGCGTCGTCAGACCCTGACCATCGGTCGATTGCAACACTCACTCCGTAGGTTCAGGATGTCGCTGATCCTCCAGAAGTCGGGGTGGCATTCATGGAGATCACAATCATCAACACCGACTGATGGTGACGGGTATTGGACTGACTTCGGCGGCCTGTCGGCATCCCCACCCGCCCGTTCGACGAGCGCGATTCGGCATTCAACCGGCATGACGTCGCGGATGGTTCAGTCGCGAAGCCGTTCTCACGTCGCATCCAGCGGAGGCACGCACCGAACAGGATAACTCGCGCTCGGTCGTTGTTCCGGGTCCGTTGCGATCGGTATCACGTTCTGTCATACTAGAGTCGATGACCAAAGCGATCTCTGTTCGACTCGATGACGACGCACAGCGGGCGCTCCGAGTTCTGGAGGCCACTGGGCTGAGCCAATCAGAGGCGATTCGGTCTGCGCTCTTGGCGTCGGCGCAGCGACTCCGCAAGCAGAGCGAGCTCGCAGCCGAGGCGGCAGCGCTCGAGGCCGACGACGTCGATCGAGCCGAGATGCTGTCGATCGCAGCGATGATGGAGTCGGTGCGTGCGGCGGGGTGACGTGTACCGCTTCAAGCTGCCCAAGGGCGTCGGCCACGAGCAGCACGGCGCACGTTTCGGGGTTGTCGTCCAGGCCGATGCGATGTTGCCCCGCGCGGTTGTGCTGGTAGCGCCGACATCCCAAAGTGCGAGGCCCGCATCGTTCCGTCCCGAGGTAGTCGTGGCTGGCGATTCGACGCGGGTGCTCGTCGAGCAACTGGGAGCTGTGGATATGCAGCGGCTAGGTCGACGTGTGGGAACGCTGGTCGCCGACGAGATGTGGGCCGTTGACGACGCGCTCATCGCGGTGCTCGGGCTGTCCTGAGCCGGCAGCCGCCGTGCAGATTGCCGGGCTCGACTGCAGTGCCTGAGGTCAGGACGGCGGAGACAACGGATAACTCGCGCCGTGTCGCTCGGGAGTGACGTGGGAACTTGCTGTTGAGCACAGCGCTCAGTGGTGTAGGCCTTCTAATCCGAAGGCCGGAGGTTCGAATCCTCCCAGGGGCGCTGCCTGGGACTTCCTGCGAGGAGGCGGCGCGCCGCCTTGAGCACAGCGCTCGGACAACGGATAACCCGGTCGAGCCCTCGGGGAGTGTTCGTGCTCGCGGAGCCCGGGGTTGATGGGTGGGTGAGCAGGACGAGCCAGCGCGCGGTCGATCAGCTTCCGAGCGGGTGACCTACGGCTGGTCGAGAAGGCGTCGCTGGAGGCCGTGGTGGGACATCGCGAGTTACTGCCCGGTCGTCTTCTCTTGCAGGCTCGCGACACCGTCGACGTTCGCGTCGGTGTCCAGCCGTGTCAGCGCGGCGGGGTCGTTCTTCAGGTAGCGGTCGAAGAAGTCGATCATCGACTGCGCGGCGACGGCCTCCCAAGGAGGACCGTATCGGATGTGGGGTGCCCCTTTGAGAGTGACGAAGAACTTGGGCGCTGGGGCGAGCCCGAACTCCTCGGAGCTCTTTGCATACGGTGCAGTGGGATCCGCCGTGCCGTGCATGAGCATCAGGGGAACTGGTGGGCCCTGGAAGTAGGTGCCAGCGGGTCGACCGACGCCTGCTGCGCCGAAGAGCGGACAACACGATGCACCGGAGATCGCGGCGACGGCACGAACTCGCGGGTCTCTCAGGGTGCGGTCGTAGCCGACGTCGAGCGCGACCGGCGCGCCGAGCGACGCGCCCGTGATGCCGACCTCGTTGCCGTTGACGATCTGTTGGATGTCGGCGTCTTCCGCAGGAAGATGCGCCATCTGGTTGAGCACGAAGCTCACGTCGGCCGGCTCGTTCGCCACATCGATGTAGGACGGGCCGCCGGGCGCGTCATGGCGCGTGAGTGGGAACGACGGAGCGATGACGACAAAGCCGGCCTGCGCCCAGTAGTGCATGTAGGGCGACTCGTACCCGCCGCCGAAGCCGTGTACGTAGACGATCATTGGGAATGGGCCGTTCGCGGGCGGCGCGGAGTCGGTCTCGACCGTCGGGTCGGGTGTGCCGACCGCCGGGTACGCGATAAGGGTCTCGAGCGTACGGGTGGGCTGTGCTGGAACGGTCCCGTTCGCGGGCGTGCCGCGCGTCGGATCGACGAAGGTCAGCGTGCGGATGCCCACCGCGTAGGGTCCATCGGTGTCGGCCGTGGGCGCCGTCGTGGTCGTCGTCTCAATCGTCGCGGCTGCTCTCGTGGGTGCCGCGGTCGAGGCGACCTCGACCGTTGAACCAATGCTCACCGCGGTTGCCCCCTCGCCCGAGGAGCACCCCGAGGCCACCAACGCCATCGCCAGGCCGAGGGCCACCCATCCTCCGACAGGTCTCCTCGATTTTCCTCGCATCTGGTCGTTCGCTGCTTTCATCGGATCCTCCTCAGCTCGGCGTGAACACGCGCCCGAACGACCGTCCGAACAGCACAGGGACGGGTGAGAACACGCGGGTGACCGTCACGAACGCGGGCGTTGACCGTCACATCCCACCTCCCGATGCGACAGCGATGAGGAAGTCCTGTTCTGCCTTGTTGAAGTCGTCGAGGTGGATGCCCAGCTTGGCCTCGGTGTCGAGGCGGATCTGACTTTCGGTGAGGTCGGTCCTTGTCGTGCCTGCCGTGTCAGTCTCACGAGTGGGTGTCGATGTCCCGGCGGCGCGTTGCGTCGCCGTGGTCTGGGGTGCCGCGGGGGTGGTGACGCTCTTCGCGGGTGCGTTTCCCGAGTAGCGACCGACTGCGCCGGCCGCCAAGAGGGCGACGACGATCGCGGCGGCGGCGACAGGACGCTGCGACCGCCGCCGCGACGGCGTCACTGTGATGGTGGGTGGATAGGTCTCGTCGTGGGTTGCTTTCATCGGATCCTCCTCAGTTCGGGTGAGGATGCGCCCGAGCGAGCGTGTGAACATCGCCGAGAAGGGTGAGAACGCGCGGGTGACCCCTACGAGCGCGGGCGAGGCATCACCCGCGTCGCGTCACCCACATCGGCGATGTACCTGGGCGACGTTTGGGTGATCGTGCGAGCATGGTTCATCACGGTGTTGGCCAGAGGGGTGCTGGGCTGGTGGTGGGTTGGGGAGACCCGGCGGTGACGGGCGCGGCGAGCGCGGGTGGCTTCGTGCTCCCGACCGGAATGGTCGCGTTCCTGTTGACCGATGTCGCGGCGTCGACGCGGAGGTGGGAGGCGGAGCCGGACGCGATGGCGGTCGCGATGCAGCGCCACGACGCCATCTTGGACCTGGCGGTGTCAGCCCATGGCGGCGTGCGACCGCTCGCGCAGGGCGAGGGCGACTCGATTGTCGCCGCGTTCTCGCGCGCGTCGGACGCGGTCCTCGCCGCTGCGGAGGCTCAGCGAGCGCTGACTGCTGAGTTGTGGCCGACCTCCACGCCGCTGCTGGTGCGGATGGCGGTGCATGCGGGGGAGGCCCGTACTGCGACCGACGGCAACTATGCGGGCCAGGCGATCATTCGCACCGCACGGCTGCGCGCCATCACGAACGGCGGCCAGATCCTGGTCTCGGAGCCAGCACGCGACCTCGTGGTCGACCATCTCGGCGACAAGGTCACGCTGGTCGACCTCGGCGAGCACCGTCTTCGCGATCTAGCGCGTCCGGAGCGCGTCTTTCAGGTGACCGGGCCAGGACTGTCGGAGGACTTCCCGCCAGTCAAGTCGTTGGACGCACTGCGCCACAACCTTCCCATCCAGCTGTCGAGCTTTGTCGGACGGGTCGACGAAATCGGAACTGTCGCAGACCTCGCCTGCGCGAATCGTCTGGTCACGATCGTGGGCGGGGGCGGCTCGGGGAAGACCCGTCTGGCCCTTCAGGTCGCAGCCGAGCTCGCCGACCAGTCGAGGGACGGCACGTGGTGGGTCGAGCTCGCGGACGTGCGCGATCCCGACCTCGTTGTCGCAGCGATCGCCAGCGCGATCGGCGTGCGGCGCGAGATGGGCGCGGGGGCTGCGGATCTGATCGCCCACGTGCTTGCGGAGCTGGACATGCTCCTTGTCCTCGACAACTGCGAGCATCTCGTCGAGGTCGTCGCCCACGCTGTTGGCACGCTGCTGCGGGGCTGCCCGTATGTTCGCGTGCTGGCGACCAGTCGGGAGCCGTTGGAGCTCCCCGGCGAGATCGCGTGGCGCATCCCACCGATGACCTGTCCCGCGGCCGACGCCGCACCGCCTGCGGTCGCAGCGTTGTCGCAGTTCGACAGCGTGCGCCTGTTTCTCGATCGTGCCCAGCAGGTCCGTCCGGGTTTCACGGTCGACGACAGCAATGCTCCCGCGATCGCGGCGATCTGCAGTCGGCTGGACGGCGTGCCGCTCGCGATCGAGCTCGCGGCGGCGCGATGCCGATCGATGTCGCCTGCGCAGATCTTCGATGGCCTCACCGATGTGTTCCGGCTTCTCACCGGATCGTCGCGTGGTGTGCTTCCCCGTCAAGCGACACTTGAAGCGTCGATCACCTGGAGCCACGACCTGCTCGACGCCCCCGAGCGAGTGCTGTTCCGTCGGCTTTCGGTGTTCGCGGGCGGCAGCACGCTCGATGCGGCCGAGGCAGTCTGTAGCGACGACAACCTCGTTCCGGCGTTGACCGTGTTGGATCTGCTCGATCGCTTGGTGTCGCAGTCGCTCGTCGTCTTGGACGATCGGTGCGAACCGCCCCGCTACCGGCTGCTCGAGACTGTCCGCCAGTACGGCGCTCGGCGCCTGGAGGATTCAGGCGAGGCCGACGCCCTGCGCGACAGACATCTCGACTTCTACATCGACATGTTGAGCGCGATCGGGCCGTCGTTTGAGACTCTGCTCGCCCGCACTGAGCCTGTCGGAATGCGGAGCCTCCGGTGGGAACGCGACAACGTCCTGCTTGTGCTCGATCACGCCGCCGCCCGGGGTCGGTGGGATGACTACGCGGGTCTGGCGAATGGTTGCAGCGAGTGGCTCGGAATCAAGTGTCCTGACGAAGCGCTTGCCCTTCTCGAGAGGATCCCCGCGGCGCAGCCTCTTGATCGGGCTTTGCGGCTCGAGTTGGCCTACCACCACGCGCTCCTCCTCTTCACGGCGGGTGACCCGCGGGGCTTTGCCGAGCTACAAGAGGCATTGACGCTCTGTGCTGACGGGGTCCACCCGTACCTCTTTGCGTGCGCGACGCAGTCAATATTTGCGATCGCGTCCCTCGCGAGTCCGACTCTCGCTGAATCGCTCCTCGACGGCGCGGCTATCGTGGCACGCGACTCTGGCGACCCGCTCATCGAGATGCTTCACGCGTACGCGGGTTTGAGTCTGCGCTCAGCCCAGGGCGACGGTGAGCTGTCCCGGCCTTATCTCGAGCAGGTGGAGCGGCTTCGAGGTCTTGTGCCGAACAGCCCGCTCGTTCCTCGGGCAGATTCCTGGTCGCACCAGGACGCGGTCCAGCGCGGGGACCTCGTCAGTGCGGCTCGATACCTCGACCGTGCCGAGGCGTGGTTCGCCGAGCGCGACGGGAGGAGCGCAGGTCGGCTGACCCCGGAAGGGAGCGCCCAAGCGGAGCGAGCCCTACTCGCCGTGCTTGGGGGCTCGAACCCTCCCGCGGAGCCCCTCCTGATCTCGCGTGATCTGGCTCGGCGGCAGCGCCGCTCCTTCGACGTCGTCCTGCTCGGGAACGCAGCCGGTTTCGCGCAGCTCGTTGCCCGCGATCTCACGTCGGCATGGAAGACATTCGGTGAGGTCCACGCCTTGGCGGCAGAAACCGGCTTCATCCGAGTGGCCGCGGGGTCTGCGGCGTCTTGTGGCCGAGCCGCGCTGGCGCTGGGCGATCTCGTAGAAGCTCGCGCCCGACTCGCGGTCGCGGACGAGGTGTCGACGACGCACGATCTCAGGTACCCGGCAGTATTTGCAGAAATGCTTCGCTCCGAGATCGCCCTCGTCGAGCAGAACCCGGCAGCCTCTTCCATCGCGCAGTCCGCGCTCGATTACACGGCAGCGCACGGCTTCCGGCTGAAGCAGATCGACGCGCTCGAGGTGCTGGCGGTCCTCGCTGGCGAGAGTCGAGATCACCGAGAGGTTGCCCGACTGGAGGGCGCGATCGCCCGAGCTCGCGGCGACCTCGGTTACGGCATGCGGATGCCTGGCATCGCCGAGCGCGTCGACGAGGCAATCGGCGCCGCGAGGGAAGCGCTCGGCGACGAAGCATTCAACGCCGCCTTCGAAGACGGGCAGCGACTCAGCCTCGAGGAGGTCACCGCGTACGCGTTGCGCTCGAAGGGCGAACGCAAGAGGCCGTCAACCGGCTTGGCGAGCCTCACGCCCACCGAACTCGTCGTCGTCGAGCAAGTGCGGTTGGGACTCACGAATCCCCAGATCGCCGAACGCCTCCTCATGAGCCGCGACACCGTGAAGACCCACTTGTCGCACATCTACACGAAGCTCGGAGTCGCGAACCGCACCGAGCTGGCCCTCGTCGCACCCGAGTCATCTCCCCCTCATGGTTGATATAGAGGAACACCGGCCGGATTCGTCGAACAACGGATAACTCGCGGCGTGTCGCTCGCGAGTGACGTGGGAACTTTGTGTTGAGCACAGCGCTCAGGCCTGTAGGCCTTCTAATCCGCGGGTCGCAGGTTCGAATCCTGCCGGGGGCGCTGCCAGGGACTTCGTGTGACGAGAGCGCGCGCTGCTCGAGCACAGCACTCGGACAACTGAAAACTCGACGCGTCGCCGTCGTGGTCGTCCACCTCTGAGGCGTCGAAGTCGTTCTCCGCCGCACCCTCCGCCACCGGGTAGACGGTCACGATCAGTGAGTAGTTGTCGCTCGCGTTCTCGTGCCTTCCAATCGATCGCCGGGCGGCACCGCGTGGCCGTGCCCGTCCTTGCGGCCGCGCGCCGAATCACTCGGTCATGCCATTGGCAGATCAACAAATCGGTGGGGCACTCGTCGGCGCCGGAGGTCGGCGCCGGAGGTCGGCGTCGCAAGGATCCCTGGAGCGACACCCAAAGCCCACGCGTCACCTTCGTCCCTGCGCTGATGCTCCGGGCTCTGATAGTTGCGATGTGTCAGCTCATGACGTGATCGGGCACCCAATTGCCGTGGGCTCCGTACGGCACGCGTCGTGGGATGTGGACCGTAGCGACCGGGGGAGCCGAGAAGTCTTGGGCATCGATGATCAGAAGCTTCGACTCATCTGAGTTGGTGTCGTGCGACAGGCTGATGACCCAGCCCTCGTCCTCGCCGGCTTCGGGCGACGCCGGCGCGAACACGGGCTCGGCGCCGCGGACGCCCTCGCCCAGGTGGTGCTCCTCGCATGCGCCGGAGCGAAGGTCGTACTTCCAGAGCGCCGATCCGTAGACGGGCTCCTCGGCGACGCCTTCGCCGCCCATCGCCATCAAGTAGCCGTAGCGGGCCTCGAGACCGACCCGCCGGTCATCGACCCGACCGAAGTCGCCTGGACGATCGTCGATCTGCTCCTCGCTCACGGTGCCCGTGTCGAGGTCGATCGTCCAACGCCAGAGTCGACCGACCTCGGCGTAGTCGTCGTTGCTGGTCCCGAACGCCTCGGGCTGTCGCGAGACATGGAGAACGATCGTGTGTCCCGCCTCGTGAGCATTCACGGGATGGAACACGTAGCACGGATCGATCTCGAACCACCGCACGTCGTCGTTGGTGCCATGCCGTGGCATGACTCCGAGCCGCGCGCCTGCATCGCGGTTGAACCGGAACGGCAGGCCCGAGTCGAGCGCTCCGAGGTCGAAGCAGACCGGGAGGTCCATGAATACGACGTGGTTCTCGGTGACGTTGAAGTCGTGCATCATCACCATGTTCGGGATGTCGATTCCCTCGAGCTGAGTGACTCGACCGTCGGCGCTGATGCGGATGTACTGCAGGAACGGCGGTTCAGGGCTGAGGTAGCTGAACGCGATCAGCTCGCCGGTGACGGGGCACACCTTCGGATGGGCCGTCATCGAGCAGGTCAGGGCGCCCCCGAAGTTCTCGAATCCGACGGTGTTCAGCCGCATGTCGATCTGCCACGGCCAGTGGCCCTCCTCGAGGCAGAGCAGCTTCTTGTTGTGAGGAACCACGTGGGTGTTGCCGGTGCCCCGGGTGAGGTCACCCATGCTCATCATCGGATCGTCGATCGGATTCGTGATGTTGGGGGTCTGGACGAAGCGGTTTCTGTACCACTCGGCCTTGCCGCCCGCGAGACGCACGCCGTGCACCATGCCGTCACCGAAGAACCAATGGGCAGATCTGCCTGATGCCGGGTTCGGGCCCGTTCGCACATACGTACCGGTGAGAGCCGCGGGAATCACGCCGTCGACGCGCAAGTCGGCATCTGTCCGCTCGTCGAGCACGGGCGCCCAGTTGTCGCGAAGGTGCCAAGGGATCTTCGACTGCGTTGCGTCAGTGACCGTCATTTCTGGAAGATAGAGCAGAACGACAGACACTCGCCGCTTCGCACGGGCCGTCCGCCGTTGAGCTCAGCTCTCAGTGCTGCAGGTCTTCTGATCCGGCCAGGCCTTCAGGCATCGCCGCGGCGTCGGGCGAGCTGGCGGCGGAGCTCTTCGACCTCGGCCTGCAACGCGAGGATGCGCTGCACCGCGGGCAAGGCGAACCCCTCCCCGATCAGCTCGGTGACTGCGTGGATGTCGTCGATCTCGAGCCGCGTGTACCGACGTTGACCGCCGGCTGACCGGGAAGGACTGACGACGTTGAGGGTGTCGAGGCGGCGCAGGAACGCGGCCTGCACGCCCAGCATGTCGGCCACCTGTCCCACTGTGTAGAGGGGCACCACGTCATCTGGGAACGGCGCCCGTGCGGAAAGCCGGGAAGCATCGTCACCCGGCTTTCCGCTGAGCTCGTTCACGCGCTCCCTGCTCCGGCGGGCTCGACCTCGAAGCTGTTCGCGTTGATCGCCGCGCTCGATGCCTTCGCGACGACATCGATCTTGCGTGGCTTGGCCTGCGCTTTGACGGGGAGCCTGATCGTCAGCACCCCATCGACGTACTCCGCGGCCAGATGCTCGGTGTCGAGCGTGTCGCCGAGGAAGAGCTGGCGGCTGAAGGTGCCCTGAGGCCGCTCGCCGATGAGCAGCTCTACGTCATCGCCGATCGAGCGGCGCCGCTGCGCGTGCACCGTGAGGACGTTTCGCTCGACAGTGAGGTCGATGGCATCTGGCGCCACGCCGGGGAGGTCGAACTGGACCACGAATTCGTCCTCCTGCCTGAAGGCGTCGATGGGCATGGCAGCGGGCCGGGCGTTCGTACCGAACATCTGTTGAGCGACTCGATCAAGCTCACGGAAGGGGTCGGTTCGCATCAACACGGTCGAGTGCTCCTTTCTCGATGTGGCTGGTCTTCGATCGTCTTGTATCGCGCTTCTCAACGAAGTTGTCAACAGAGTGGAAGGTTCTCTGTTGACTGGAGGAGGTTTCTTCACCAACCTTGGCGTCGCTCGGGCTGCCGGGTGGCGAACCGGCGGGTCACGATCACGCCGGCGACGAGGCTCCGGAGGCCGATGGTCACGAGCAAGCGTTTGGCTCGGGACGGGCTTTGCGCCCGTCGGCTGCCGGGTTCAGCGCACGATCGACACGCCCTACACGGTTCGCGCTTTGACCGGAGCCTGAGAGCTACCACGAACTGTGCGAGGCGACGGAAGCCAAACACCGGGAGGCAGCCCGCAGTCGAATCGCGCAGCGGGGAGCACCTGCTCTCGGACGAGGAGCCGGAGGCAACGCATCACTCGCGCCGTGTCGCTCACGAGTGACGTGGGAACTTCCTGTTGAGCACAGCGCTCAGTGCTGTAGGCCTTCTAATCCGCGGGTCGCAGGTTCAAATCCTGCCGGGGGCGCGAACTGAGCAATGAGTCGTAGCTGTGGGGGGTCTGGCGCGCACAGTGCTCACCGAACGGATGACTCGCTGCGTTCGATGTTGGAGCTCTCAGGTCGTCACGTCGCGGCGCCGGAACGCCCACACAGCGGCGGCGAGGAGCACGACCGTCGAAGCGGCTGTGACGGCGACGGCATCGATCGAGAGTCCGGTGTGGAGCGGGTCGTGGCCGCTGTACTGGTAGAAGGGCGAGAGCTTGCGGACGGGTCCGAGCCATCCGACGAGCGTGCCGAGGGCATTGACGACGTAGGTCGCGGCGGCGGCCATGGCAGGTACCGCGCGGCTGAGTCCGAGCCGGCCGCTCCAGGCGCCGACGCACAACGCGAGTGCGCCGAACTCGACGCCGAGGAGACCGAGGTGCATCAGCGCTGCTGCGCTGTTGGCGACCGGCACATCCATTCCCGCGATGCGTCCCTCGACGAGTAACGCGACCCACATCGCGGCGACGAGCACCGCGATGCCGAACACGATTGCGGCCATCTTCTCGACGACCATGCGACCTCGGCTCACCGCGTTGACGAGCACGAGATCGAGTGTGCGTCGGTCCTCCTCTCCGGCGATCGCGGATGCGCCGGCTCCGATCGCGTAGATCAGCACGATGATCGGTCCCATGAAGCTGAGGAGCTCGACGTTCAGGTACCCCGCAGGCGTGGAGAAGTCGATGCCCGATCCGGTCGTGAACAACGCTTTGTAGGCTTGGGGCATCTGGTCGATGAGCTTGCTGAACGAGCTGCCTTGGCCCTTCACGCTGGGCCACACCGCGACGTAGATCGCGATCAGGGCGGCCAACGCGACGGACCAGATCGTGAGCGATCGGCGTTGCGAGTGCACGGTTTCGAGCGTGACGCTAGGCCGCATCCTGATGCGCTCCTCCGTAGTAGGCGAGGAACATCTCCTCGAGGTCCGCCTCGGTGATCTCGATGTCGACGATCCGGTGGCGGGCGAGGACTTTGACTGTCGCGTCGAGCGCGCGCGCAGGTACTCGGCATTCGATGCGGCCGCCTTCGATCGTGAGCTCGCGGACGTCACGGACGGCGGCGAACATCGTGGGATCGAGCGGACCATCGAGGCGTGCGGTCACGTGGTGGACGGCCTTGCCGCGAAGATCCGCGAGTCGTTCGACGGTGATGAGCCGGCCGTCTCGAATGATCGCGACCCGGTCAGCCGTGCGTTGAACGTCGTCGAGCAGGTGTGATGACAGCAGCACGGTGCCGCCTCGATCAGTGGTCTCGCGCACCATGGCGTGGAACTCCTGCTGCACCAGTGGGTCGAGCCCGGTCGTCGGCTCGTCGAGGACGACGAGATCGGGTTCCCCCATGAACGCTTGGACCAGGATCACCTTCTGCTTGTTGCCCTTCGACAACGCGCCAACCCTGCGGGTGAGATCCAGGCCGAGTCGGTCGGCGATGCCGTGCGCGCGAGCGATCTGGACGGCTTCGTTGCGCAGCGCGGCCAGGTAGCGGACCGTCGCCTCGCCCGTCATCCGTTCCCAAAGCCCCGGGTCGCCTGGGACGTAGCCTGTACGGGCGTGCACCGCGATGGATTCTGTCCACGAGTCGTGTCCGAACACTTCCGCGGATCCCGAGGTCGGTCGCAGGAGCCCGAGCAGGATGCGGATCGTCGTCGTCTTGCCGGCCCCGTTGGGGCCGAGGTAGCCGAACACCTCGCCAGCCTCGATGTCGAGCCCGACGTCGATCAGCGCTTGTTGTGTTCCGTAGCTCTTCGACAACCTCGACAACCGAACGACCGGCATGTCCGCTCCTCAGGCACCACGATCCGCTGTTCGGCGAGGTGGGAGAAGGGCCGTTGGTCCCATCGGCCTCGGGCAGTCGGCGAGTCAGTGTCGCCGTCGCACACGTTGGTCGTCACGTAGCGCGCACCCCTGGCGAGTCTCCACGCGGGCATCTCCGCCCCCGATGTGCCGCCCGCCGACCTTCGCTCTCATGGCCGGTGCCGGACAACGGATGACTCGCGTGGGGTGGGTCAGCGCCGACCGGAGATCTTGCAGTTGAGCACCGCTGCGGGACTTTCTTGGCCGGAGTGCGACCTGCAGTCTCGAGACTCCGTCGCGGTCAGCGGGTCAGCTTGACCGGGTGACCTTCCCACGACTCGATGCGATGCGCCGCCGCCTCGAGCAGATGGTGCGCCAGGTCGGTGAGGGCCCGCGCCGCGGCGATCTCTTCGCCGACCGCGGGCAGATCCGGGTCCAGCGGATTTCGACGGGATCGACCCCATCCGCGCAGGTCCTCGGGCGAGCTCGACATCACGGCATCCGCTCGAGTCTTGTCGTCGTCCTCCGTGAAGATGATCTCGACTGTCCATGTCCATGGTTCGCGCATCTCGGCCTCCTCAACACGCCTGCCTCCCGGAGCATGAAGGGCGTCGTGGGGCGCCGGCAGAGCCTTTGGTCCCCGTCGGGAGAATTTCGTCCGGGTTTCGAGCGTGTGTCAGGGCTGTCATACGGTCGATACGCCCGTGTCGGACTCCTCGCTCAGCGATAGGTAACTCTCCTCCTCCTGAGCGGTGTGCAAGCGGAGCACCGCGTAGAGCCCGTACAGGACCCTGCGCAGCTCGACGACGTCCTCAGGGTCCGGGCCCTGAGGCCCGATCTCGTCGAGGAGTTGCCCGAGCCGCCGAATCTGGTGACTGATCTCGACGTGACCCCGGCTCATCGGCCCTGTGGCGTCGCTGCCGCCGAGCACTCGGTTGAGTGCGACGTAGAGTTCACGCTCTTCGGCTTGTTCGTGGGGTTCGACTTCCTCGACGAGCAGTCGGTGCACGTCCCTGAGCTGAACGACAACCTCGGCGGCGGGAACTCGGCCGAGAGAGTCCGCTGCGAGCCGGAGCTGCTCGATGTCTGCTCGGATCGCGAGGTGTTCGGTCTGGAACCGTCGGGCGAGCTCGTTGTCGGCCCCGCCCAGTTTGACGTCCGTCCCGGGGCCGCGCAGGGCACGCAGTGCGTTCAGGATCACGGCCACGTCGATCGCTTCCTGCAACAGGGCGCCCCACACCACGGGCAGGAGACCGGCGGCGGCAACCCCCATCGCGGCCATCGACAAGCCCATGCCCGCCGCCACGCTCTGCAAGGCGACGTGCCGCGTGCGACGCGCCAGCAGCCGGGCCTCGCCCACACGGTCGAGTCGGTCGACGGTGAGCACCACATCCGCGGCTTCAGACGAGGCGGTCGCTCCCCGCACGCCCATGGCGATCCCGACGTCGGCGAGAGCCAACGCCGGTGCGTCGTTGATGCCGTCGCCGACCATCATGGTTGGAGCTTGTCGGCGCTCGGCTCGTACGACCTCGAGCTTGTCCGCCGGTGACCGCTCGGCAAGCGCTTCATCCACCCCGATCAGCGCTCCGATGGTCTCCGCGACCTCTGGCCGGTCGCCGGTCACCATGACGATCCGTGTCATCCCGCTCCGTCGAAGCGACCGCACCGCCCTCGCAGCGTCACTTCGGAGCGGATCGTCGAAGATGAGAACCCCTACCGGTTCGTCGTCGACTGAGACGAAGACGGTGAGTGACCCGTCGAGGCGCGCTCGGCGTCGTGCCACCTTGGCCCACGGAGGCGAGCCGGACAGGCCCACCCACTCTGCCTTCCCGACCGCGACATGCCGGGCGCCGACCCCGCCGCGGATGCCAGAGCCCGCGACCTCGTCTACGTCGTGCGGAAGCACGAGCGCGCAGCTTCGCGACACTGCGGCGTGGACGACCGCGGCAGCAAGGACGTGCGGAGACACCTGGTCCAACGACGCGGCCAGCGACAAGACCTCATCGCCCGGCATCGTGCCGGCGAGGACGATGTCGTCGAGCACCGCACGGCCGCTCGTGAGCGTCCCCGTCTTGTCGAGCAGCACGGTTGTGCATCCCGCTAACCGTTCGAGCACGCCGCCGCTCTTCACGACCACTCCCCGGCGCGCCGCGCGAGACAAGCCGGAGACGAAGGCGATCGGTGGCGCGAGAATGAGTGGACACGGCGTGGCCACGACCAACACCGCGACCGCCCGAGCGGATCCCCCTGCGGCCCATGCCGCGCCCGCGACTGCGAGCGTGAGGACGAGAAACCACGCGGCGTACCGGTCGGCGAGGCGCACGAACGGTGCTTGGGAGGCTTCCGCCTCGGAGACCATCCGGACGATTCCGGCATATGTGCTTTCTGCGGCTGAGGTTGTCGCCCGCAGCTCCAACGGCGAGCCGGCGTTCACGGCGCCGCTCCGGACCGGAGCGCCCGCTTCACCTTCGACCGGCAGCGCCTCACCCGTAAGCGCCGACTGGTCGAGCACCGCCGCGGTCAGCAGCACTCCATCGACGGGAACCACCTCACCCGGTTTGACCAACAACCGGGCACCCGGCTCTACCTGCGCGACCGGCACGGTTTGAAATGCAGAACCGTCGTAGCGGTGCGCGACGCGCGGTGCTCGCTGGAGCAAGGCGCGAAGGTCGTGGCGGGCCCGGCCGGAGGCCCAGGACTCGAGGGCCCGTCCGCTCGCCACCATCACTGCGATGACGGCCGCAGCGAAGAGCTCGCCCACCAGGATGGCCCCGATCTCTGCCAGCACGGCGATCGCGTCGACCCCGATTCGCCGGTGGCGGAGGCTGTCGACCATCCCCCAGAGGGCGTACGACGCGCCGATCAGGGCGGCGGCGAACCAGGCAAGGTTCGCCCACGCGTCGGCGCCGAGCGCAGAGAGCAGGAGGCCGAGCGTGAGGCACCCGAAGGCGAGCCCAAGGATCACCGCCGCGACGCGCTCGATGACCGGGCGTCGGTCAGGGCCACGTGTCCGTGCCCAGTCAGGATCGGGCGCGTCCCGAGACTCGAGGTCCAGGGAAGAAGGGAACCGGGGCGGGGGATGCTCGGTCACGATCTATGCCGATTCGGGCGTTCCCATGGGCGCATCGGGTCGGATGCGGGAGACCATGGATGCTCCTCGAGGTGGTCGAGGAGGGTGTTCAGGCTCGCTTCTGCCAGGCAGACGACTGTGTCCGCGGCGCCGTAGTACATGTGCAGGGTGTCTCCGTCGTCGCGGAGCACCCATCCGCACGGAAATACGACGTCGGGTACGTCGCCGCCGCGCTCGTAGCCTTCGTGGGGGCCGAAGACCCATTCGTTCCCGCGAGCGAGCACCTTGGAGGGGTCGTCCCGGTCGAGGAGTGCGAGCCCGAGTCGGTAGATCGACCCCGACGCGGTGACGCGCACGCCGTGGTAGCAGACGAGCCACCCGTCTTTGGTCAGCAGAGGTGGTGGGCCGAGCCCGACTTTGTTGGCGTCCCACCATCCGCCGCGCCGGGCCGGCAGCAGGACGTGCGAGTCTCCCCAGTGGCGCAGGTCGGGGCTGAACGACAGCCACATGTGGGCGCCGAGCCCTGTCATCGATGGCGCCGGCCGATGGATGAGCGCCCAGCGTCCTCCGAAAGTCGTCGGGAACAGCGCGGCGTCCTTGTCTTCGGGGGACATCAGGACACCTCTGCGTTCCCAGTGCACGAAGTCCCGCGTCGTGGCCAGCAGGACGAGTGGGCCCGCCGCGGAGTAGCCCACATACACGACGTAGTACTCGTCGTCGACCTGGGTGATGCGCGGGTCCTCGATGCCCCAGTGCTCCTCGAAGCTGCCGGCGAGTGGATGGAGGCCGCGCACTGGGTCGATCTCCCAGTTCGTCACGCCGTCCTGACTGGTCGCGGCGATCAGCGAAGACAGTCCCGTGCGATATTCGACTCGCAGCAGCAACAGCGTCCGGCCGTCGATGACGGTGACGCCGGGGTTGAACACCGCGTTGACCATCTTCGGGAAGTCCTGCGGCCCCAAGATCGGGTTCTGCGGGTGGCGGCGAAGAAGCTCACGGGGATCGGCGCTTCCGCTCATCCGCCTCCACCACCCAACGGCTCACCCGTGGTCTTGTCGCGAAAGGACCCGGCCGGCGCACCGGGTGTCGGTTCGAGCTCGCCGTACTCAGGTTCGAACATCACGAGCATCTCGCACACCGAGTCGCACACTTCTCTGACGATCCACCGCCGCGGCTTGCAGCTCTGCATCACGCCCTCGGACTTGAGAGTGAACGGTCCCGACTCGAGCGCGGTCTCGATCTCGGTCATGTTCGGCATCGTCCCCGGGCCGATCCACAAGGCGCCCTCCCCGTTGTCGGTCATCGTGAACAAGACCCGCTCGGCAGGAACAACGACCGAGGCGCAGTCGGCAAAGGTGAGTTCGGCGGGACCATCATGGAGCCGCGTCATGCCCTCATCGTGACCACCCGTTGATCAAGACGACCAGTGCCAAAGGTCATCCCGACCGCCGCCACTAGCGGGATGTCCGACCCTTTCACCCCTACACCGCGGTCCAGCGCGAGACCACTCTCGGCTCAGGCGAGCACTCATCGTCTTCGAGTCGGCCTACGACAACATCCACTCGGTCGCGACCCACATCGCGGAGGAGCCACGGACAACGAACAACTCGCGTCGTGTCGCTCACGGGTGACCTGCGATCCTCCTGTCGAGCAGAGCGCTCAGTGCTGTAGGTCTCTTGATCCGAAGGCCGGAGGCTCGAGTCCTCCCAGGGGCGCGAGCGCGGAGAGAGTTCGCTCCGCGCTGAGCACAGCCCTCGTTTGACCAGATAGCTCGGACGTGATTCGACATCGTGACCTTCGGCCCTTTCGCGTCACTGGGCATGCGATGAGGCTGTAGCCGGGTCCTTTCCGGACCGGCCAGAGAAGCGTGGCGCGTGCAGTTCGCCACGGCATAGGGAGGTACAGCCATGACCACGACGGCAACCCGACCGCCGAAGCTCCCTCCGGCGTGGTTCATGCACCTGTTCTGGCGCGGTCATCGCGTGCTCTACAAGCTCAGCGGCGGACGCTTCTTGTGGACCACGTCGAGCAAGCGCGGCTGGGGCGCGCTGCACCTCACCACTAGCGGGCGCAAGTCCGGGAAACAGCGACACGTGATCGTCGGCTACCTCGAAGACGGCCCGAATCTCATCGTGCTCGCAATGAACGGCTGGGACGAGGGCCATCCCTCGTGGTGGCTCAACCTCGAGGCGCACCCAGATGCCAGCGTTCGTTTGGCGCGCCAGCCGGCACGCCCCGTCCACGCGTTTGCAGCCGCCGGGGACGAGCGCGATCGACTGTGGCAGCGCTGGGCCGAGGTCGACAAGGGGCTCGATGGCTATGCCGGTTTGCGGTCGATCGAGACGCCGGTCGTCGTCCTCGAACCACGCGAGGCAGCCGCCTGACGTGCGTGCGGCGGTTCCCGCCTGGACTGGCTATGCCCCCGCGATAGCCCGCGGCTGAGGTGGGTAGTCCCTTCAGGCTCTCCGCCCTCGTGGCCGGTGCCGGGCAACGGATGACTCGCGCTCTGTCGCTCGCGGGGCGACGTGGGAAGGTGCTGTTGAGCACAGTTTCAAATCCTGCCGGGGGCGCTACAAGGGGAGCTCCTCGCGCCATTGTGCTCGGCGACGGGAGTCGGTGAGGAGCTCGCCGAGACCGGGAGCCCCCGAGTCCGGCCGCTGCGATGATGGACACGCCGCCCGCGGCCATCTCGGGCGTCGCGTCGAGGACAAGGAGTGACACCACGCCGACGATCGCCTCAGGGCGGTTCATGTCGCCGTCTCGGGTTCCGTCGCGCCAGAGCTAGCGCGGTGTCCTCGGCGTTGCCTTGTCCTCCGAGCGCTCGCTGCGGTCGCCTCCCCAAACCTTGGCAAGCCTGCCGGCGAGTGCGAACAGAAGTGCGCCGACGGCAACGCCGATGACGAAGTCACGCGTAAGCACGAACGTCAATACGCCGGCGGCAAATGCAAGTGCGGGCGCGGTGAGCCCGACAGTTCGATGTGATGCACGGGCGGGCTTCGACATGGTTCGGTTGCCGGTGTCTGTCGGGTCCTCGCCAGCGACAGCTGCGGTCCGATGACTGTCGGCAGGCGCGGGACCACGTTTGGTGTGGTGCCACGCGTCGCGGAGCTTGAGCGTCGGCCCGCTATGCAACACGGCGCCTGCGTATACGCGTCCGCCGAACACGACCAGTCCAGCAATCGCGGCGACGGTAAGAGCCACCGCGAAGAGCGGATCCCACCAGGATGCTGCGCCCATGGCGATGCGGGTCGGCATCGCGATGGGGGCGCTCGCGGGGAACCAGGCAACCAGGTGAGCCCACGTCGTGTCGGGGCTGCCGATGGCAGCGAAGGACACGAAGTAGACGAGCACAAGGACGACGCTGATCGGGCCGGCGACGCTTTGCGCGTCTTCGGGCCGTGACGCGAGCGATCCAACGGCGCCGAACAGCGTGGCGTAGAGGGCGTAGCCGAGCACGAACCACACGACCGCCCAGACGAGTACCGCCCCGCGCACAGCGGGAAGGTCGACCGAGCTGATCATGGTCACCGCGATGAGCGCGGCGCCCGCGGTAGCGGCGATCTGAGCGAGGCCGAGAAGCCCGATACCGGCGACCTTGCCAGCGAGGAGACTGCGGGCCGGGATGCGTGCCAGGAGCACTTCGACGACCCGGCTCGACTTCTCCTCGACGACGCCGCTGAGCACCATGGCCCCGTAGGTGGCGATGGCCATGAAGAGCAGCACGGTCATGATGAACGCCGCTGTCTCGTCGTCAGGACTACGACCCGCTACCTGACCGAGCTCGACATTGGTGACCGGAACTGGAGTGAGCAGCTCCGCCACCTGGTTCGCGCTGATCCCCGCGTTCGTTGCGCGGTCCTGGACGGCCACGATCTGGATGGCGCTGGTCACGACTGCTTTGAGCTGCTCGTCGGCTCGGCGCTGCCATTCAAGCTGGCGACCATCGACGACGAGCACGTCGGTCTTGCCGTCGCGCACGGCCTGTTCGCCGTCGGCCCGTGTGGCGTAGCGGTGGATGCGGATGTCTGTTGCGATCGCGTCGGCTTGCGCCTGGATCGCGGCTGGCAGGGCTTCGGGCGTCGCCCCACTGAGCCCGACGTCCTTTGTCCCGCCGCCGGTGTCGATGAGCGACGGGAGGGCGATGGAGCCGACCACGGCAACGATCATGATGACGACCGATGCGATGAACGCGCGAGAGCGGCTCCGTTCTCGAAGTTCGCGTTTCGCGACGAGCCACCCTTGATGGAAGCCGCTCATGCCGCGACCGCCTGGCGGAACAGCTCCGAGAGGGTCGGGGGCTGGTAGCTGAACGAGATGACTTCGCTGTGGCGCTCGACGAGAGCGGCGATGGCGGCGACGTCCGCGTCACGCTCGACGGAGAGTCGCGCGTGTCCGTCGTTTGACTGCACGACGACGGTGCCCGTCAATGCCGTCCAGTCCGGGGCGGCGCCCCGGTAGTGAACGTCGACGAACCGCTGCGGCACACTCGCGCGGATCTCCGCGAGGTCACCGGCGCGAACGATGTGGCCGTGATCGATGATCACAACGTCCTCACACAGATGTTCGACAAGATCGAGCTGGTGGCTGGAGAACAACACCGTCGCGCCAGCGGCGGCGACCTCGGCGAGGACGGCGGACATGTTCGTGATGGCGATGGGATCAAGACCCGAGAACGGTTCGTCCAGCACGAGCAGCTCCGGACGATTGACCAAGGCGGCGATGAGCTGCACGCGCTGCTGGTTGCCATGGGACAGCGCGTCGACCCGGTCGGGTCCCCGTCCCGCGAGATCCAGTCGATCGAGCCAGCCGTCCACGCTGCGAGCCGCCTCCGTCGGCGAGTTGCCGCACAGCTGGCCGAGATAGACGAGTTGCTCGCGGACCCGCATGCGTGGGTAGAGACCACGTTCTTCGGGCATGTAGCCGAACCTTTGGCGGTCCGCGGCCAGGATCGTGTTGCCGTTCCAGGTGACCGAGCCACTGTCCAGCTCGACGAGTCCGAATACGGCGCGCATCGCCGTGGTCTTTCCGGCACCGTTCGGCCCGAGGAACCCGGTCAAGCGGCCCGGCCGCGCCGCGAAGGTGCACGCGTCGAGCGCTCGGAGCGTCCCGTAGATCTTGGTCGCGTCGTGGAACTCGAGCATCGCGTCAGCCTCGATATGTCTGGGCTCCTCCATCTGACGATGCCCGAGGTTCACGGGAACGAGTAGAGGCGAATGTCCCGTGCTGCTGCGGGCGTCCGCTGCAAAGGCGAACGTCATTCATTTTCGGAAGGCCTTCGGTGTCTACTGATTCGTTCGGGCGTGGCGCAGGATGTCGGTGTGGGCAAGGTCCGCGTCCCTGGTGATGTCGTCGACCGATTGACGGATGCCCGCGGTCGGCGTGTCGTCTTCGTGTCTCACTGCTCGTTCAGCGCGAACGTCCGGTTCCTGGAGCGGCGCGACGCGCTCGGCCCCGGTGGCTGAGGTACTCGAGCCCTTCTTGCGGGACGGCGTAGGGATCGTGCAGTTGCCTGGTCCCCGAGCAGCACGCGTGGGGTGGGGTGCTCAAGCGGTGGGGTCCGCATCTGGCCGAGCCCACGAGGCGCCAACGGGTCGCAACCCGGTTGAAGGTTGGGACGTTCAGCCCTGGCAGCGGATCGACGGGCATGGCTTTGATCGGAGTGTGATCGAGTCGCAGGGCGCGTCCGGTACCGCTTATGCCCCTGGTCGTGCGCCCGGACCGTTCATCAGGACGCCGTGTGCGACTCAACACCCGATCGGACGTTTCGAAAGGAGGGTCGAGCGTGAAGTCAGACCGAGCTGCCGCACGCGTTGTGGGAGTCCTCTTCATCGTTGGGACGGTCGCTGGTGCGCTGGGGCTCGCGTTGTCTCAGCCACTTGTCGATGCTTCGGATTACTTCACGAAGGTGTCTCTCCATGAAGACAGGGTGGCGACTGGCGCGCTCTTGACGCTCATCATGGGCGTTGCGCTCGTCGGAGTGTCGATTGTCATCTACCCCGTCTTGAGGCGGTACAGCGAGCGCTTGGCCTTGGGGTACGTCGTGGCCAGAACCGTGGAGAGCGTGTTCTATGTCATCGACGCGGTTCTTCTGCTGACGCTTCTCACCGTGAGCCGGGGTCTTGTGGACGCAGGCGCTCCTGATGCTTCCCACTTTCAAGCCTTGGGCGACTCGGTGCTCGGTGCTCGTGACTGGGCAGCCGCGCTGCTGGATCTGACTGCGTTTGGCCTGAGCGCCTTGATCCTCAACTATGCGCTCTATGGCGCAAGACTCGTGCCTCAATGGCTGTCGGTCTGGGGTCTTGCCGGCGCCGTGCTGTACATGGCGGCGGGGGCGATGGTGATGTACGGCCTCGAGCCTCTGTCGACGACCCAAGTCGTGTTGGAAGCACCGCTTGGGTTGCAGGAAATGGCCCTCGCGATCTGGCTGATCGTTAAAGGCTTCAACGCACCTGCAGCCGTGGCCGCTCCCGACGCGGAAATGGTTGCCGCCAGAGTCTGAACGTCGTCTCCCAGCCCAGGAAGCGCTCCATCTTCGACCTCTCCGACGAAGGACTTCACCGCAGCGGAGGCTCACCCCTGAGGTGCCCCATACCGCCGGGACGATGACGTGGCCGCGGGCGTCGATCGTTCGCGCGGGCCCAGCCACGTTCCTGTGACGGGGCGGCTGTGGCCGGCGCCGGTGTCAACCTGCCGCCGGCTCAGCCACCACGACGGGGATGTCCCGGTCGGTCTTGCGCTGATACCCGCCGTAGCCCTTGTAGGCCGAGACGATCCGTGGCCAGAGCTCGGCTTTCTCGTCGGCGGACGCGTCCGGGCAACGAGGGTCGTCGGGCTGCTGCCGTCGGTGGGTTCGATGGTGAACTCGGGGTTGGCGACCATGTTGCGATACCAGTCCGGATCGCGGTCATCGCCGCCCTTGGATGCCACGAACACGAAGGTGTCGCCATCGCGGACCGGGGCGGTCAACACCACCGTCCCGGGGCTGGCCCGAGGTACGACCCGTCGTGGTGACCCTATGGACCGGCATGTTGCCCATGGTCCGACCGATCCGGCCGCCCGACACGGTGAGCAGACGCGGGTCACCCACCTCAGGTGAGGTGAGTGCGCTGGCCCGGAGCGGGATGCAGCGGAGACCAAGCGACCGACCGAGATCATTCCGCGGGTACGCCAATGGTCTTGGCGAGGAAGCTGAGGACCGTCGGGATCTGGCTGGCCGCGTCGAACGCCGTGTAATGGCCGGAGCCGGGCACGATCACGAGCTGCGATCGCCCCGGCCCGGCCACGGCCTCGATCGCGTCGTGGAGCGCAACGCTGCCCTGATACGGCACGACGCAGTCGACGTCGCCGTGCTCGATGAGGAACGGGGGGACCACGCGGCCGGGCACCAGGTAGGTGATCGGGTTCGCTGTCGCGGCGAGCTCGGGCACCTCGGCGGGCGGTGCACCGAGCAACTGGGACGAGGCGGGATCGGGCTCGTCCGCCGCCGCGCAGCGCACCGGCACAAGCCGGGTTGGCGGCGAGCTGCGCGTCGGCGGTGACGAGATCGACCGGGCCGTACCAGTCAATCACCGCGCTGACGGCGCTCGACACCCCACCGTTGCCAAGCCCCGGATCGTCGAAGGCGGCCTCGCCGGCGGACGTCCCCAGCAGCGCCGCGAGATGGGCGCCAGCGGACTCACCTGCCGCAGCGATGCGGTCGGGATCGATCCCGTACGCCGCGGCGTTCGCCCGCAGCCAGCGGATCGCCGCCTTCACGTCGAGCAGCTGCGCGGGGAACACGGCCTCGGTCGACAGCCGATAGTTGATGCTCGCGACGGCGTATCCCTCTCCCACGAACAGGGGGACGACTCCGGCCGCGTAGTCGTTGCGCTTGTCGCCGGCCATCCACGCGCCACCGTGGATGAAGACCAACAGCGGCAGCGGCGGCCCGGCATCCGGTGGCAGGTACAGGTCGAGGCGCTGGGCTTCCGACTGTGACGCGTACGCGAGGTCGCCCTCGTCGGGGAGCGGACTCCACGCGGACTCCGTCGTCGATGTCGCTCTCCCATCGGTGGCCGCGGTCGAGGACGTGTGGGTGACCGACGGGTCAGAGAGGACCGGACCGGTTGCATCGTCCCCGCCGCACGCGGCGAACAGCATTGCCATCGCGGCGAGTGCCGCTCGAAGCCCGCGAGCACGTCGTGATGATCCGGACACGTCTGGTCCTCCGTCCGCTTTTCATCAAGCCACGGAGCGCGGTCGGCCGCCAGGGCCGTTGGTCCCCGAAGCCCGCCCTCCGCACGAGGGGCCGGGATGGCCAACGGTTGCAGCGAGTGGCTCGGACTCCAGCGTCCTGACGAAGCCCTTGCCCTTCTCGAGAGGATCCCCGCGCGGCGCAGCCCCTTGATCGGGCTTTGCGGCCCGAGTTGGACGGGGGCACCCGCGCCTCGTTGCGTGCGCAACGCAGTCGATACCTGCGATCGCGTTCCTCGCGAGTCCGACTCTGCAGAATCGCTCCTCGACGCCCGGCGATCGTGGCGCGACTCCGGCGATGCGCTCGTCGAGATGCTTCACGCGCACGCGGGTTTGACACTGCGCTCAAGCCCTTCGTCCAGCCGCAGACCGCGGCGATCCCGAGGGCGCGCCCTGCCAACGCGGAACTGAGGCCTGCTCCGGGGGACGTTGTCCTCTATTTCGGCGTGCTGGCTCGGGAGCACAAATGAAGGTATGACCAGGACAGCACTGGCGCCACGGCCGACGGTGACGCAACAGAGACGAGAGGGCGTCGCTTTGGAGATCGCCCACCTCACGAAGCGGTACGGCCACAACGTCGTGCTCGACGACCTCTCCTTCACCGTCGGGCCTGGACGAGTCACCGGCTTCCTCGGCCCGAACGGCTCCGGGAAGTCGACCACGATGAAGATCCTTCTTGATCTGGCGACGGCCGATGGCGGCACCGCGACTGTCGGCGGTCAGCGCTACCGGATGCTCAATGATCCAGCGCGGGCGGTCGGCGTCGTGCTCGAGCCGAACGCCTTCCATCCGGCCCGTACCGGGCGCAACCACCTGCTGGTCCTTGCCGACGCCACCGGGATCTCACGTGGCCGCGTAGATGAAGTGCTCGAGCTTGTCGGCTTGGGTCACGCCGCGACGCGCCGGGTCGGCGCGTACTCCCTCGGGATGCGCCAGCGGCTGTCGCTTGCCGCCGCGGTGCTCGGTGACCCGCCCGTGCTTGTCCTGGACGAACCGGGAAACGGCCTCGACCCACAGGGCATCCGGTCCCTGCGCGAACTCCTTCGAGCACGCGCCGACCAGGGCGCGACGATCTTCCTCTCCAGCCACCTTCTATCCGAAGTCGAACACCTCGCCGACGAGCTCGTCGTCGTCAACCAAGGCCGGCTCGTGACCTCCGGCACGCTGCGAGACCTGCAAGCCGCAGCGACCCGCGTCCGAACGCCGGCAGCCGACTCTCTGATGCGTGTGCTGACGAGTGCCGGCGCCGCTGCCGCGAACGACGGGCCGGACGTAGTGGTTGTGCGCGGCCTCGCGATGTCCTCCATTGGTGACCTCGCGTTCGCCAACGGGATCGTGCTCCACGAACTGGCGGCTGACACGAGCTCGCTTGAGGACCTCTTCCTCACCTGGACCGCAGCTCCCAACCACGATGTGAAGGAGGCGATGGCGGCATGACATGGCTTCGGCTCGTCCGCGCTGAGCTCCGGAAACTCACCACCACCAAGATCTTGTTGGGGTTCCTCCTCGTCCTCGTCGCGATCAGCGCCATGACCGGTGTCGCAGTCGTGTGGGGCACCGACATGGACGGGAGCAAGACGTTCGTGTCCACCGCAGCCGACCAACGCTCGCTGATGGCCTTCGCCGCCAACGCGGTGATGGCAGCGGCGCTGTTCGGCGCGATCGCGGTCGCCCGTGAGTACGGCCACAACACCGTCGTTACGACCTTCCTCGCCTCGCCGCGCCGTCATCGCGCGGTGCTCGCGCAGTACGCGGCGATCCTGCTGGCCGGCGGCGTGCTCGGGCTCGTCGGCGCTGCCATGACCGTCCTCGCCGTCGCCGTCACCCTCCCGACCACCGCCTACGGGTTCCTCCCGTCGATCGGGGCGGTCGGCGCGGTGCTGGCGGCTTCGTCGTTCGCCGGGGCCGCCGGCGCCCTTCTCGGGGCCGGCATCGGTGCTGTCGTTCGGAACACCGGCGGCGCCGTGACGGGAGCCGTGCTCGCGCTCATCATCGCCCCGCCGGTCGTCGTGCAGCTCACCAGCGGCGCCGCCTCGTGGGTGCCGAACACCCTCGCCACCGTGTTGTCGGGCGTCACGCACGAGGTGCCTGTTCCCGCTGCCGCTGGCGCGCTCGCCGCGTGGGCGATCGTGCCTGCGCTGGCCGGGCTGATCGCCGTTCACCGCCGCGACGTCGTCTGAGGAGGGAGTTCCGATGATTGAGCAACTCAAGGCCGAGGAGTTCCTCCACAGCGGACGGATCGCCGTCGTCGGTGCCAGCGACGATCCGAAGAACTTCGGCGGTTACGTGCGACGGGCGCTCGTGGAACACGGCATCGACACCGTGTCCGTCAACCCCACCCTCGACACGGTCGGCGGCGTCCCCTGCTGCCCCTCGCTCGACCACCGCCTCGTCCGGCGACTGAACCAATCGGTTGCCAAGGCTGCATGAAGGGAGCGGAGTGATGGTTCTCTTGCTCGACGGTCCTCCTCCGCTCGAGGTGGAGCTCCCCGCCCGTCATCACAAGCTCTGGACGACGGTTACTGCGATCGAGGTCGCGGCCGCCTGCGCAGCGATCGCTGCAGACCTCGTAGTGCCGTCGATCGTGCTTCTCCTGATGGCGGTGATCTCTCTGCTCGTTCGGCGCGATCACTGGTCGTCGCTCGGGTTCCACAGCGGCGACCACTCGCACCTCGCTCGGAAGATGCTCGCCTTCGCCTCGGTGTGGTCGCTGTTCCAGCTCGGTGTCACCGTGCCGATCGCCAACCACATCTCCGGAAAGCAGCAGGACCTCAGCGACTTCAAGGACCTTCAGGGAAATACCGGCGCGCTGGTCGTCTGGCTGCTCCTTGGCTGGACCATCGCCGCCATCGTCGAAGAGCTGGCCTATCGCGGCTACCTGCAAACCCGCATGCGACAGCTGTTCGGCAGCAGCGCGGCCGCGCTCGTCGTGACAGTGCTGTTGTCATCGCTACTGTTCGGACGCGTTCACAGCGAGCAAGGCCTCATCGGCATGGCGATCGTGACGATCGACGGCGTCGCCTGGAGCGTTCTCCGCTACCGGTACAAGACGTTGTGGGCCTCGGTCCTGGCCCACGGGTTCAACAACACCATCGGCTTCATTGCGTTCTTCCTCGTTGGACCGATTCACGGCTTCTGGTAGGGCGCGTGAGGCGGCGAACAGCTGGGCGACACGACGGCTCACCGTCGGGTCCTGTCCGCTGACGTCCACAGCGCCATCATCGCGAGGGCGAGGATGTGTCGGCGCACGTTCTGGCGGGCCGCGAAAGGACAACGGATAACTCGCGTGGTGTCGCTCAGCGGTGACGTGGGAACTTCCTATTGCACAGCGCTCAGCCCAAGAGGCCTTCTGATCCGAAGGCCGGAGGTTCGAATCCTCCCAGGGGCGCTACCTGGGAGTTCGTGCGGGGACGACGCGTGCTGCTTCGAGCACAGCGCTCTGACAACGGATTACCCGGCGCGCCACGAAGCAATCGCACCAATGTGGTAGCCGAGTCGATTCCCATCGAGGCCGCCAACTCGCGACTGTGCGATCGCTTCGGGGGTCCAGGTCACGTACGACGTAGAGGAACACGAGATCGTACGACGTAGAGGAACACGAGATCGCCGTCGGCTAGGCACTGAGACCACCACCGCCGCGACCACCAGCCGAGCCATCGACATCACGCACTCCCTCACCAGAGGTGTGCACGATGTCTCGCGACAGGTGTGAACTATCTCCTGAACTCAGATACTGCCGGGGGCGCTGACCTGGAATCCCGCGCCCCATGAGCGCAGCGGAACCCCGTCTTTCGCCGGGCTAGAAGGTGATGTCGAGAGTTGGCATGCCGGCTTGACTGCGAATGTCACGCTGTGCGCGCACCGCATCCGCGGCGATCGCCGCGATATCGACGCCGACAAGCTGTCCACCGCGCTTCAAGATGCGGCCATCGACCATCACGGTGTCGACGTTCACGGGCTGGCCGTGTTGGACGAGCTGGAAGGTCGGGTTCGTGTTCGGGGCGGCGAGCATGTTGAGATCGTCGGTGCGGACCATGATGACATCGGCTCGCTTCCCAGGCGTCAGCGACCCGATCTTCTCGTCGAGGCCTAGTACGCGGGCACCATTGATGGTCGCGAGCTGAAGGACGCTTCTCGGCATCATCAGGCCGTTCGTCGCGTCGTCCGGGTCGCCTGGCGAGAAGATGATTTCGTTGAATGAAGCGCCCTTCTTCTGCGCGATCCGGGCGGACTGCATGATCGTTCGCATCGCGGCGAACGGGTCTACGCCTGTCTGGCATGACACATCAACGGAGAATCCAATGTCCTCGAAGGCGGCGCCGTTGCTGAGGAATTGCATGAGTGGCGGCAGACCGGCGCCGATCAGCGGATCGGTCATCGGACACAGACCAATCTTGACCTTCCTCTGGGCGAGCAGAGCCATGAAGCCATCGGGGACACCCGGGCCATGGGTGAAGATCATGTCTGGGCCGAGCAGATTGAGATCGCCCGACAGATCGACGTGCGGCGCGATCGACTTCAGGCCGAGCGATCGGGCAAGGTTCACCTCGGCCGCGAAGGTTGGCTGGGCATGACAGACGACCCCGAGGTCCATCAGGCCCTCGGCGTGCCGGTCGATCCACGCCTGCAGGGACACCAGGTCTTCCGCGACCAGGCCCGGCCGCGACGGCGACGCCAGATTGCCGTAACCGAACCGGGCCCGAATGCCGCTGTCGACAAGCGCCTGCGCTTCGGCTTCAGCATCAACGCGGTCCCGCAGTCCGTTGGCCCAGTCGTGACAGGTCGTTATCCCCGCGCTGACGGCCTCGCTGGCGGCGTAACGGACCGCTGCGTAGTGATCGGCGGGCGTGAAGAACTCGGCCAGCGGGTGCAGCGCAAAGTAGCTCGGGGCGTCGTGCGACAGGCCACGCCAGATCGAGTTCCACATGTGCCAATGGACCTCGACGAACCCCGGCAGCACGACCATCCGGCTCGCATCGATGACTTCCGCATCACCCGCGTCCAGATCCTCCCCGACCGCGACAATGACGCCGTCGCGGACCAACACATCGCCGCACGGATAATCGCCGACGTCACCGTCCATGCTCAGGACATGACCGCCATGAACCAGGTAGGTAGGCATGAACGTCCTGCCCTCCACGCTTGTCGAGATCGAACATCCTCGTCGATGCGAGTGGGAGCGACAGCGACAACTGGCCGTCACCTGCCGACCACTCGAGACAACGGATAACTCGCGTCGTGTCGCTCACGACTGACGTGGGAACTTCGTGTCGAGCACAGCGCTCAGTGCTGTAGGCCTTCTAATCCGAAGGCCGGAGGTTCGAATCCTCCCAGGGGCGCTGACCGGGACTTTCGTGCCAGGAGAGCGCGCGCGGCGTTGAGCACAGCGCTCGGACAACGGATAAGTCCCCGTCTTCGGTATTCGCTTCGCGCAATGCGCCGGTGGCGTGCCAGCCAGTACCGCCCGACTTCCTGCAGACACGCGGATCACAGTCGGGCACGGTGGACCAACCGGTGGGGTCACCGGCTCACATCCGTCACATCCCGCCGCCAGATGCGAGGGCGGTGAGGAAGTCCTGTTCGGCCTCTTGTTGAAGTCGTTGAGGTTGATGCCGATCCGACGGCGTCCTCGACTAGTGAAGCTCGAGGACCAACGGCCCTGTTCGATCAGTCGCGAGATCCGTAGTCTCGGCGGGCAAAGGAAGGACGACGGGATGGCCCAAGGACGACTCACGGGGGTGTCGTGGCGGGAGTTGTCATCCGAACCGACACCGACGGTGTCGCCAGCCGGCTCGACCACCGCGGCGAAGATGATGACCTCCCATGCCGCGCTCGGCTCGGCCCCCTCGCTTCGCATCGGCGACACGCCGCTACCGGTTCTCGGGAGGGCGCGGGTGTACGTGTGCGGTATCACCCCGTACGAGACGACCCACGTCGGGCACGCGGCCACGTTCGTGTGGGCCGATGTCGCCGCCCGGGTTCTCCGACTGGCGGGGGCGACCGTCGAGGTGTGCCGCAACGTGACCGACGTCGACGACCACATCCTCATCCAGGCGAAGCGCGACGGGGTGCCGTGGCGATCGCTGGCGATCCAGGAGACCTACCGGTTCGAGCGCGACATGGCGCAGCTCGGAGTCGTCCGTCCGACCTATGAGCCCCGCAGCCGTGACTATGTGGATGAGGTCATCGCGCTCGTGGCCCATCTCCTCTCGAACGGCGCGGCGTACGAGCGCAACGGCTCGGTGTACTTCCGTGGCGCCGATGTCGCGTCGAGAGCTGGACTGGACCGAGCCAGCGCGATGGAGCTTGCGCGCCAGCGCGGCGGTCACCCCGACGATCCGGACAAGGATGATCCACTCGACGCGGCGCTGTGGCAGCGATCCGCCGGCGGTGAACCGGCGTGGCCGAGCCCTTGGGGTCCCGGGCGGCCGGGTTGGCACGCCGAGTGCACGGCGATGTCATTGGCGACGTTTGGCCCGACGGTCGACCTTCATGTCGGTGGGGAAGATCTCGCCTTCCCGCATCACGCCTACGAAGCGGCCCAGGCCGAGGCCTTCACCGGAGTGCGACCCTTCGCACGGGCATGGATGCACGTCGGCAGCGTGCTCGTCGACGGCGAGAAGATGGCCAAGTCCACCGGCAATCTCGTGTACGTGCACGACGTGCTCGACCGATACCCGCCGGGCGCGTTGCGGTTGCTGATCCTGTCGCGACCATGGAGCGAAGCTTGGGAGTTCGACGAGGCTGGACTCGAGCAGGCCGCTGGCGACCTCGAGAGCCTGTGGCGCTACGGCGCGGAGCCAGGTGACCGCGACATCGCGGAGCACGAGGTCGCGATTGCTCTCCTCGACGACCTCGATGTCCCCAGAGCACTTGCCATGGCCAAGCAATCGGGGGGGCAAGCGCTCCGCGATCTCGTCGCGCTCCTCGGGCTTTCCTGAGGCACCGGCGTGTGGGTGGGCCTTGTCTTGCCGTGGACGTGAAATACCACGGCTCCGCGGCTGGCCTCACAGAGTAGACGTACGTCGTGATGTCCTCGGCCTCGATGCGCTCGCGCCGGTCGTAGCCCCAGCGGGCTCGGCGATGGCGGCCAGCGCCGACGCGGAACGAGAGGAACGCGGCGACGAATGTCGTGCAGAGGCAAGTGCGGTAGACCCGTAGCCATGTTCACGCTTCGCCACATCGAGCTCCACGGCCACGACGTCGCGTACCGACTGGCAGGCGAGGGTGAGACGATCCTGCTGATCCACGGGATGGCGGGCAGCTCGCGTACGTGGCGCGAGGTGATGCCCGGGCTGGCCGAGCACTACCGGGTGCTGGCGCCCGATCTCCTCGGCCATGGGGCCTCGGGCAAGGGAGCGACGGATTACTCGCTCGGTGCGCATGCGAGCATGTTGCGAGACCTGATGGACCGGCTCGGGATCGATCGAGCGACACTGGTGGGGCAGTCGCTGGGCGGCGGCGTGGCGATGCAGTTCGCCTACCAATACCCCGACCGCTGCGAGCGCCTCGCGCTCGTGGCAAGCGGTGGACTTGGTCGTGAGGTCAGCATCATCTTGCGGGGGTTGTCGCTCCCGGGCGCGGAGCTCGTGTTGCCGATCGTGACTCCCGCGTTTGTCCGCACATTGGGGAACGCCCTCAGCGCCTGGCTTTGGGATCGGGGCATCAGGTCGGGACGGGCGGCCGAGATGTGGGGCGCCTACGCCTCGCTCGGCGACCCCGAGACCCGACGCGCCTTCTTCCGAACCCTTCGGGCGGTCGTCGACCCCGGCGGGCAAGCGGTCAGCGCCACCGACCGCCTGCAGCTCGCGGAGGTGACGCCCACCTTGATCCTTTGGGGCGACGCCGACCCGATCATCCCCGTGGACCACGCCCGGGCCGCGCATGCTGCGATGCCAGGCAGCCGCCTCGAGATCTTCGAGGGTGTGGGTCACTTCCCGCAAACCGAGGCACCGAAGCGGTTCGTCGAGGTCGTGCGTGACTTCGTGGATTCCACCCCCGCCGCTCCACTCACCGAGACTGCGCGACAGGCCCGTCACGGCAACCCGTCGTAGCGCAGCCCAGGGCTCTCCAGATCACACGCACGGAGAACCAGTTGGCTGCGCAGTGCCATGGGAGACAACGGATAACTCGCGTCGCGTCGCGTCGCTCGCTGGTGACCTGCGAACTTCCTGTTGAGCACAGCGCTCAGTGCTGTAGGCCTTCTAATCCGAAAGCCGGAGGTTCGAATCCTCCCAGGGACGCCTACCTGCAGAACCATGCGGCGGCCGGCGACGCTCGCTTGAGCACAGCGCTCGAGGAGCGGATAACTCTGGTTCCCGACCGTCGTCGGGAAGGCCGACTCCGCGAGCGCTCAGCGCCTGCCCACGGTCTTCTAGTTGTGTCCGCAACTACCGCGGGCGGAGTCGTTGACGCGCCGCCGCATTGATCGGATTGATCGGCGCGCTCCGTCACGGGCAATACGCACTTCTCGATTGGGAGAACGCGTCGCGGCTGCCGACTGTCTCGTGTCGAAGGTGGCCGCGTACATAGCGCTGAATCGGGCGCCACCCTGGTGCGAGCGCCGCGGACGTCCGTACTTGCGAGCTGCCCGTCCCCGACCGGCACTGCGGGGATGGCGCCCGAGATCAACTAGCTGCAGTGATTGGACGTGCGCAGCGTTCCGTGCAGCCGTCATGAGGGCGTGACTCTGCGAACAAGTTTCAGCACTCTGCGCATCCTTCGCGCCAGCGGCGTAGGGTCCGCCTGACACGAGGAGAGGGGGAGTCATGGCCGACTCCAAAGAAGACATCATCCGACGGGGCTACAAGGCGTTCGGTGAGGGTGATATGGAGACCCTTGGGTCGCTGTACTCGCCCGACGTCGTGCAGAGCCAGTCAGGCAACAACCCGACCTCCGGTGAGCACAAGGGGGTCGACAACGTCATGGCGTTGTACGGGCAGCTGTTCGAGTTGTCGGGCGGCACCTTTTCCGTGGACCTCAAGAGCGTGAAGACCCAGGGCGACAAGGTCGTCAGCGTCCACCACGCGACAGGCAAGCGAGAGGGCAAGACCCTCGACGTCGACGAGACCATCGAGTTCACGTTCTCGGGCGACAAGATCTCCCGGCTCGACCTGACCTCCGCCGACCAGGCGGCCGAGGACGCGTTCTGGGGGTAGTTGACGGAAGCGTCCATCGAAGATGCATCTCGTCACGACAGCCGTACTTCGACAGCCACCAGATCACCGTGCCGATCATCGTTCTCGCGATCGTGATAACCGCCTCATGGGGTCGCCTTCGGTGGTGGAGCCGGCGCACAGTCGAAGGGAGAGTCACCCGGGGTCATCAGCCCGGACGAAGCGATCGGCACCTCGGCCATACCGACCCGCTGATATCTCGCTTCCGGGCGAAGTGCTCGACCGAGGTCGGCACCACCCCGATCGAACGGCGCGCCGACTGTCTCCGCATCACCGTCGTTGTCATCTCATGGCCGCCCTGCTGGTAGCAGTGCGGTCTGTCGCTGGTGGGTGCGTTTGACCGCGGCCAAGAACAACCGGAGGACGAGACCCAAGAACAGAAGGTCCAAGATCATCTGGCCAGTCACCACGAGCCGGGCGCTTTCACTCTTGGCTGCGATGTCGCCGTATCCGACCGTGGCGAAGGTCGTCACCGAGAAGTAGAAGGCATCCGTGCGCGTCAATGGCTCCGTGAAGTTCGACGCGGCGGTGTGCGCCATCACGAAGTACGTCGTCGCGAACAGCAGTACATAGACCGGAACCGTGAACGCGAGCGCCTCGACGGCGCGGATGCCCGGGTAAGGCGAGCCACTCACTGTCCGAACCTGCCAGATGATGACCCCTGCGAGGACTGCACAGCCGAGGACGATCTCGGCGACCATGACCGCGTCGACCTTCTGGTCGAACGGCAAGACGTAGTACAGCGTGACCAACACCGCGACTGTCGCCAACGTTCGCAGCGTGGCTCCAACCACCAACCGCCGTCGCTCCCGAGCGGTCAGCGCTTCATAAGGCCGTGCCGCGGGCCCGGTCACAGCCGCTGGCGCTTCACCAGTAGTTGCCATTCCACTCACCCCCGGGCACGTCGTCCGCGCTGGACCGTTGCGTCCGGTGCGTTTATTGCCCTGGAGGCGTCTACCACCGGGCGGTCTCGATTGCTCTCGGCAACTTCCACTCGGAGGCCCGGTGAGCGATGTCCTTTCCCTCTTCTGAGACAACGGATAGCTCGCGCCCTGTCGCTCATGACGGACGTGGGAAGTTCCTGTTGAGCACAGCGCTCGGACAACGGATAACTCGGCGGGAGCCTCGTGACCTGACACCCCTTTCGCACGACACTGCAAGGGACGCATCTCGGGGGGCCGCCCGAATCGGACCTCGTCCTTCGACTCGGAGCACCAGCGAGCTGTGCGCAGCCATGATGGCTGCATGGCCGAAAACCGTCAGGTCCTGATCGCCTCGCTTCCTACCGGGGCTCTCGCTTCGTCCGACTTCGAAATGCGTAGCGCGCCGATGCCCGAAGCGGCGGACGGCGAGGTGCTGTGCCGCACCGTCGCGCTGACGATCGGCGCCGGCCAACGCGCCGGGCTGCAGGGCAGCGCCAGCTACGCCGGCGCGCCCGAGGCCGGCCGTCTGATGGGCGGCAGCGGAGTGGCCGAGGTGGTCGAGTCACGCGCCGACAGCATCCCCACCGGGTCGCTCGTCTCCGCACCGACCGGGTGGCAAGCCTTCTCGACCCATGCGGCGCGTCACGTGCATCTACTCGACGCCGGTACCGATCCCGCCACAGCGCTCGGGGTGCTCGGCACCAACGGGTTGACCGCGTACTTCGGGCTGCTCGAGGTCGGCCAGCCGCAGCCGGGCAACACCGTCGTCGTCTCGGCGGCGGCGGGGTCGGTCGGGCACATCGTCGGCCAGATCGCCAAGATTCATGGGTGCAGGGTCGTCGGCATCGCCGGCGCCGACGACAAATGCCGGATGCTCGTCGACGAGCTCGGCTTCGACGTCGCCGTCAGCTACAAGGACCCCGAGTTCCGATCGAAGTTCAAGGACACGACGCCGGATCGGATCGACGTGTACTTCGACAACACCGGCGGCCCGGTGCTGGAGAGCGCCCTGTTCCGCATGGCTCAGGGTGGGCGCATCGCCTGCTGTGGTGTTGTCAGCCAGTACGACACGTCGACGCCTGGCCCCGGCCCGCGTGGCGTGCCGGGCCTGCTGGTCAACAACCGCGTGCGGATGGAGGGCTTCTTGGTCTTCGATTTCGCCGATCGCTACGAGCAGGCCCGCCGGGACATGTCGCAGTGGGTCGCCGACGGCTCGCTGAAGCCGAAGGTCACCGAGTTCCACGGTCTCGAGGAAGCGCCGCAGGCGTTCGTCGAACTCCTCGCCGGCCGCACCGTGGGCACCACCGTCGTCACCATCTGACGACTGCGGCACGTCCCACCGAGTCGAGATGTGGCGCCATGCACGCGGACGGCAACGGTGTCGTTCCTCCGACTCAGGGTTGGAAGCGGTCGTCTCCGAGGAGCTCCTAGGACTCGACGTACCCGTTCCTCGGCGACGTGATCATCGCCCGGGCATCGAATGTGAATGGACCTTCTTCAGACAAGCCGAAGGTCGAGCGGTGCCCGTAGACGAAGACATTCACGGTGGACACCATTCGTGACGACACATCCGACGTGTGACGCGCGGCTGGAAGACATCGAGAAGCTGCTTCGCCTCGTCGACGACTCGCGGGTCTAGCGTCACGAGGTGTCATCGGTGAGCGCATTGACCGGCGAGCGCACTGTTCTCGTTGCCGGCGCGTCGGGGCTGATCGGTCACGCGGCGCTCGAGCAGTTCAGCGCTGTCGGTGGGTTCGACATGGTGGGCGTGTCCCGCTCGCTGCCATCGGACCTCGCCGGGGTCCGCCTGCTCGCCCTCGACCTGACGGACGCCGCAGCGTGCCGCCGGGTGCTCGGCGAGCTCAAGGGGGTCACCCACCTCGTCTACGCCGCGCTCCAGGAAGGTCCGGGCCTGCTGCCGGGCTGGTACGAGGAGGAGCTGATGCAGCGCAACGCATCGATGCTGCGCAACGTCCTCGACACTCTCGACCTCGGCACGATGCAGCACGTCTCGCTGCTGCAGGGCACCAAGGCGTACGGCGTGCACCATCCAAGTGTCGACCGCGAGCGCGTACCTTTGCCGCTGCGCGAGCGCGCGCCGCGCGTCGAACATCCGAACTTCTACTGGTTGCAGGAGGACGAGCTGCGCGCGCGCCAAGCCGGCGCCACCTGGTCGTTGACGATCTTCCGCCCGACGGTCGTGTACGGCGCGACCGCGCCCGTCAACATGAACCCGCTCCCGGCGATCGCCGTGTACGCCGCGTTGCAACGAGCCGGCGGTGAGCCGCTGCACTTTCCCGGCACCGAGACCCGCCGAACCCTGCACGAGGCAGTCGACGCCGACATCGTCGGGCGCGGGCTGCTGTGGGCGGCGACGTCGCCCGATGCCGCCGACGGGACGTTCAATCTCACGAACGGCGACGTGTTCTGCTGGGACGACGTGTGGCCGGTGATCGCCGCGACGTTCGGCCTTGAGGTCGGCGAGCGACGCCCGATGTCCTTCGCCCGGGACCTGCCCGCCCGCGATCCCGAATGGTCGGCGCTTGCCGAGGAGCACAACCTCGACGTACCGCCGACGATCGAGGGCTTCGTCGGCGCCAACTCGCTCGTTTACGCCGACGTGGTGATGGCCGAGACCGGACGTTCCCCATCCGTCAGTAGCACGATCGCCGCGCGCCATGCTGGCTTCGCTGACTGTGTCGACACGGCCGACATGTTCGAGGCCCTCATGCGCCGCCTCGCGGCCGAAGGACGCATCCCGCCACTGCCCTGAGGAGCGCAGGCCCGCGATCCTGGCTGGCGGCCCCTAGACGCGGAGGTGTCGGAACGAACAACGGATAACTCGCGCTCTGTCGCTCACGGGTGACGTGCGAACTTCCTGCTGAGCACACCGCTCAGTGCCGTAGGCCTTCTAATCCGAAGGCCGAGGTTCGAATCCTCCCAGGGGCGCGAGCAGGGCATACGTTCCGCTCGCGTTGAGCACATCGCTCGAATGCGCGTGGCCATGTGAAAGTCCCCACTTGTGGCCAACGAATGTCCCCACCTTGTTGATCTGATCCACCTTGGGTGTCCCCTGGGCGGTGACGGTGTCGGTGCGAACCAGACGCCGGACGACCCAGGGGACAACGCAATTGAAGTCAGCGAGGGAGAGGTTGGACATCGTTACTGCTTTCGAGCAGGTGGGGACCTATCGCGGCGCGGCCGCGTTGTGCGGCACGACGCACCGCACGGTCAAGCGGGTGATCGACGCGAACCGTGATGCTGCGGTGCTCGAGACGCGTCGGCCGCGGGTGTTGGTGCGCAACACCGACGTCGTGCGCGACGTGATCGCCGAGAAGGTGCGGGCCACTGATGGGCGCATCTCGGCTAAGCGGCTGTTGCCGATGGCGCGCACCGCGGGTTACACGGGCTCGGCCCGCAACTTCCGACGTGCCGTCGCGGACGCGAAGCAGACGTGGCGTCGCCAGCGCCGGGTGTTCCGTCCGTGGCAGCCGCTGCCGGGCGAGCATCTCGTGATCGATTGGACGACCGAGGGCGGCTGGCAGGTGTTCTGTGCGGTGCTGGCCTGGTCGCGCTGGCGGTTCGTGCGTGTCGCTCGCGATCAGAAGGCCGTGACGACGATGCGGCTGCTGGCCGAGTGCTTCGAAGAGCTCGGCGGTGTCCCGAAGGTCGTGCTGGCCGATCGCATGGGCTGCTTGAAGGGCGGTGTCGTCGCCAACGTGATGGTCCCGACGCCGGACTATGTGCGTTTCGCGACGCACTTCGGGTTCCGTCCTGACTTCTGCGAAGCCGCCGATCCCGAATCGAAGGGTGTCGTCGAGGCGTTGTGCCGCTACGCGCAAGAAGACTTGGTCGTCCCTGCCGATCATTGGGCGACCGAGACCGAAGCGAACGACGCGTGTCGAGCGTGGTGTGTCGAGGTCAATACCGTCGAGCACTCGACCATCGCGGCGATCCCGCAGCTGCGCTTGGAGCAAGAGCGCACGTTGTTGCGGTCGTTGCCGTCGCTGCGGCCCCCGTTACGGCGCGGTGAACGCCGCCGGGTCGACAAGCTCGCGACCGTGCGGATCGGTTCGGCCCGCTACTCGGTGCCCCGTGAGCTGATTGGCCGTGACGTCGACGTGCTCGCCTGCGACGGCCAGGTGTCGATCGAACACCGAGGCGAGCTCGTCGTTCAACACCGGCTCGTCGCGCCCGGTGAGGTGTCGATCATCGACGAGCACTACGGCGGACCGCGCCGAGGACCAGCACGTGGGATCCGGGCCCGCTCGGGTCCGGAGCGCGCGTTCCTGGCGCTGGGGGTCATCGCCGAAAGGTTCCTGCGCGACGCCGCCGCGGCCGGCACGAACAAGTTGGGCAGCGAGCTGGCGTTGATCGTGAGCCTCGAAGCGGCATGGGGTCGCGCCGCGCTGCTCGCCGCGTTGGAGCGCGCCGTCACGTTCCGAAGGTTCAAGGCCGCCGATGTGCGCTCGATCCTCGAGGCCGGTGTCGGCGTGATCGGCGTCGCCGACGAGGGCGCAACACTCAACCTCGATCTGCCGTTGGTTCCGACCCGGTCGCTCGACGCTTACCGGCTCGAGGGACTCGCATGACCGCCACCAAGACGCCAGCGCTGTCCGCCGATCTGATCGCCGGGCTGAAACGATTGAAGCTCGCCACCGTTCGATCGATCGCCCCCGACGTGTTGCACACCGCCAAGACGCAACGCTGGGCACCCGAAGAAGTGCTCCGCACACTCATCGAAGCCGAGATCGCAGCGCGTGACGCGTCCAACGCCGCAACCGGCTGCGCGCCGCCGGGTTCCCCGTCGCGAAGACCCTCGACGAGTTCAACGTGTCACTGTCATCAGTGCCGCAAGCAACGTTCGACTATCTCGGGTCGCTCGAATGGATCCAAGCGACCGAGAACTTGTGTCTGGTCGGTCCCGCGGGCACGGGCAAGAGCCACCTGTTGATCGCGCTCGGCCACACCGCGGTCGCCGCGGGATGCGCGTCCGCTACTTCGCTGCCGCCGACCTCGTCGAGTCGCTCTACCGCGGCATGGCCGACAACACCGTCGCCAAGATCATCGACACGTTGTTGCGCGCAGACCTCGTCATCGTCGACGAGCTCGGCTTCGCCCCGCTCGACCTCGTCGGCACGCAACTGCTCTTCCGGTTCGTCGCCGCAGCCTACGAACGACGCTCACTCGGCATCGCCAGCCACTGGCCTTTCGACGCCTGGGGACGCTTCCTCCCCGAGCACACCACCGCCGCTTCCATGCTCGACTGACCTTCCCCCGGTTGACCGGACACCTGTGCTGAGGCGATTGTCGCCTCGGAGAGGAGTTCGTGATGCCTGCACCCAAGCCCGCCGAGTTCCGTGAACGCGCGGTTGAGCTTGCTCGTGAACGAGCGAAACCGATTCGGGAGATCGCTCGGGATCTCGGGATCTCAGAGTCGTGTCTGCGGCGCTGGATGGACCAGGCCGATGTCGACTCGGGCCGCAGGGAGGGCCTGACCTCCGACGAACGTCGGGAGTTGGTGAAGCTGCGCCGTGAGAACCGGACGTTGGCGATGGAGAACGAGATCTTGAAACGGGCGGCGGCGTATTTCGCCAGGGAGAACGTGCTCCCAAAATGACGTTCGCCTTCATCGCCGAGTCCTGCTCGGATCTGCCCGTCGCGACGGTGTGTCGCGTGATGAAGGCGAGCACGTCGGGCTTCTACGAGTGGCGCCACGCCCAACACGCGCCCTGCGCGCGTGCCGTCGCCGATGCTGCGTTGACCGCCAAGATCGTCGAGGTCTACCGCCAGTCGCGTGGCACCTACGGCAGCCCACGGGTCCATGCCGAGCTGCGCCTCGGGGAAGGGATCCTCATCGGACGCAAACGCGTCGAGCGGCTGATGCGATCCGCGGGACTCGAAGGCGTCTACCGGCGTCGACGCCGAGGTTGCACGACCCGCAATCCGGCCGCCGAACCGGCCGACGATCTGGTCAACCGGCGCTTCACCGTCGACGCACCGGACCGACTGTGGGTCTCTGACATCACCGAACATCCGACCGGCAGCGGCCGGGTCTATCTCGCGGTGGTCATCGACGCGTGGTCGCGCCGGGTGGTCGGCTGGTCGATCGCGGATCATCTGCGCTCCGAGCTCGTCGTCGACGCGCTTCAGATGGCGATCTGGCGTCGCCGTCCCGACGGGACAGTGGTCCACTCCGACCACGGCACCCAATACACGTCCGCGCCGACCTCGCCGCCCGTGCCGCAAGGCCGCCGTCGGGACGATGGGCGACAGCGTGCGGTTCTTCAACGGGCCTGGTGTGCGATCATCGACGAGCTCGGCTACCTGCCGATGCCCGCCGAAGACGCCAACGCCCTGTTCCAAGTCATCGCGGAGCGCTACGCCGTCGGCTCCGGACCATCATCCTCACCACCAACCGCGGCGTCGCCAGCTGGGTCGACATCTTCGCCGACACCACCATCGCCGCGGCCATGCTCGACCGGCTCCTGCACCGCAGCGTCGTGCTCAACATCGCCGGCGACAGCTACCGCATGCGCGCCCACCGAGCCCGCTCACGCAAGCGCACCAAAGGAGGCGACGCTAGAGTCCCATCGCGAATCGGTTGGGCATTCTTCGAATGCATCCCTGGGAATTCCAAGCGAGCGGCGTCAGTTTGCAGGGTCCGGTTGAATCGTTCTCACCTTGCCGTTCTGCCACGGGCAGTGCGGCTCGATCAGGATGTGTTCGATGTGCGAGCCCGCGAGCAGGTCGGCCAACGAACGCGAGTGGGTGTAGCTCCAGTGGTTGTCGGTCATGACCGCGTCGATGCGGACGATGCCCGCAGCGCGGAACTGCTCGATGGCTCGAGCGAGAACGCGGCGCAGGTCGCTGCTTTCTCGTCGGGGAGGATCTCTGAGTACGCGAAGCGGCTGTGGTCATCGACGACGGAGTGGACGTCGTCGAACCCGATGCGTGTTCTCTTCTTGGCGGCGGTGGAACTCATCTCGCGGCCGTGGGCCCGCCAGCCGCCGCCGTCGGGGATCCGCCGGATCTTCTTGACATCCAGTGCACGAGCTCGCCGGCCGCTCGTTGTAACGAACGTCGGTCGTCTTGGAGAGCGGATGACCCCACCGTCACGGGTCGCAACAGCACAGCCGAGGGGCGCGGCGACGGCGCAGGATCCGTCCCTCGGTCCTTGGCGGATCCCCACTCAGCGCCCAGCCAGTCCTGGCCTCTCCGAGTGCCCAGTCCTCCAAAATGATCACCCTCCAAGTGTCGAGTGCTCACTTTTCGCCCGGCAGTACTGCTCAGCTTTCAAGTCATCGACATCGCCCGAGCGACATGAGCGATCGGCATTCCCTGCTCCCTGACCCGGCGTACCAACAAGCGCCGGCCGTGCAGATTGAGACGAGCGTTACGGTGAGACACGAAGACCTCCGTGGTCTGTGGAGACGGCAATCCCCACAACACCCGGAGGTCTTCACTCACGTCAACCCGTCACCAACGTCCTGGCCGGGTACACCTAGACGCGGAGGTTTCGCAACGAACAACGGATAACTCGCGCTGCGTCGCTCGCGAGTGACCTGCGAAATCCGCGGGTCGCAGGTTCAAATCCTGCCGGGGCGCTACCAGGGGAACAACCGTCGTCTCCTCCGCGCCCGACAGTCACCCGCGCGACACGCAGCGCGCCTACCCGCACGAATCGGCCGGCGCTCCCATCCGATCCCCTATTCGGGGCTCGCCCGCGTTGCTGCTCGTGTCTCCGTTGGTGCGTCCACGACTCGGAAGCGCCGGCCGGTTACCTCGTCAGGCAGGATCCGCACGAAGCGATGCTTCGGACCGGCAAGCCAGGGAAAGAGCGGCAGGTCGGCGGCATCGAACAGCTCGTGCAACGCATGGATCTCGGTGGCCCGGCCCTTGACGACGACGCTCCACGCCTCCTTGGCCACCGTGTCGAGTCCGTCGACTTCGAACGCGACGCCGGTGCCGAGCACCGCGCCTGCGAGCTTCGTGCCCTCGGCAGTGCGGAACACGACCGTGCCGTGATCGACCACATAGTTGATGGGGAAGATGTCAGGACGGTTCGCGATCGAAATCGCCAACCGTCCCACCACCGAGCCACGAAGCAGCGACCAACACTCGCTGGGATCGAGCACTTCGACACCGTGCAACCACTCGCCTGTCATCGACCGTGTCCTTCCTCGAGGTGGATCACGAGATGGACGACGCCGTCCCGGAGTTTGGAGGTCATGGGTAGTCCCGATTCGTGGAAGACCCCGAGCATCTTGGAGTTCTGGGGGAGAGTGTCGGCCACGAATCGCGCGACTCCCGCTCGACGGGCGCGTTGCGCGAGCTCCCGGAACAAAGCGTTCCCCAGACCATGCCCTTGCCAGCGGTCGGTCACGACGAACGCGACCTCAGCGTCTTGCTGATTGTCCAGTCGGTCGAACCGGGCGACGCCCACGATGTCGTCGTCGATCGTGGCGACGACTGCTTCGCGATCGCGATGGTCGACGTGAGTGAATCGTTCGAGCTCGTACTTGCTGAGTCGGGGATGCACACAGAAGAAGCGCAGATACGTCGTCTCGGTCGAGAGCGTGCCGTGGAATCGGACCAGGCCCGCTTCGTCGCCGGCCGCTATGGGGCGCATTTCGACCGTCGTGCCATCCGCGAGCTCGACGCTCACAACATCCACAGGCGGGAATTGTTCGAGACCTTCGATCAGGCTCACTGCTTCAACGTACGGCGGCGCGACTCGTTGGTCTGCGGCCGGTTGACCCCTTCCCGGGGGACTTTGGTCCCGTACCGCCACCTGGACGCCTTGCCGGCCTCCGCGTCGGCTCAGCGCTCCTGGTGTTCCCAGTAGGGCGCACGGAGCTCACGCTTCAAGGGCTTCAGCGCTCCCGACACCGGCAACGGATCGGTTCGGAATTCGACGGACTTCGGCACCTTGTAGCCGGCGATCGACTCGCGAGCGTGGTCCTTGATCTCGCTCTCCGTCGCGGTGCAGCCCGGTCGGAGCACGACGATCGCGTGCACCTGCTCTCCCCAGACGGGGTGGGGGATGCCGATCACGGCGACCTGCGACACGGCAGTGTGAGTCGAGATCGCGTTCTCGACTTCGATCGAATACACGTTCTCGCCGCCGGAGACGATCATGTCGTTGAGGCGATCCACCAGGTGCAGGTAGCCGTCTCGATCGATGTGCCCGACGTCGCCGGTGTGATACCAGCCGCCGCGCAGCACGTGCTCGGTTTGCTCAGGGCGGTTCCAGTACTCCCGAAGGAAGTTGCCGCCCTTCGCGCACACCTCACCTTCCTTTCCCCGCGCCAGGAGGGCCCCGGACTCGCTCTGGATCGCGAGCTCGACCCCGACGACAGGCCGTCCGGCAGATCGCAGGATGTCGCCGCCCCTCGCATGGTCGGCGGCCGACAAGATCGTCAGCACCGAGGAGCACTCCGTCATGCCATAGCCCTGCCACAGGTTGACTGCCGGCAGCGCCTTCTGGATGCGATCGAGGAGCGCAGTCGGCATCGGGGACGCGCCGTAGACGAGGTCTTGCATCGAGCTCATCCGGACAGGATCGAACGAGGGGTGGTCGAGTGTCATCGCGATCATGGTGGGCACCATCACGGTCCAGTCGACGCCGAACTCCTCGATGGTGGACAGGACCGCCTCAGGCTCGAACAGCGACACGAACGTCGACACGCCGCCGGTCGTGGGGATGCCCAACGCGCCGCCCATCGACGCGGCGTGGAACATCGGCGTCTGATGCAGGTACACGCGGTCCTCACGGAAGCCCACCGCGAGCCCGATGTGATACAGGTTCAAGATCTCGGCTCGCTGCTCGAGCACCGCGCCCTTCGGTAGTCCGGTGGTCCCGCCCGTGTACATCAGCATCGCGGCGTCGTCCTCCTCGGGCTCGGGAGGAATGGAGGGCGTGCCGCTCTTGATGAGATCCTCGTAGCGGAAGTCGCTCGGCCCATCACCGTCGCCGATCAGTACGACGTGGCGGAGCGGCAAGTCGGAGCGGACCTCGGCGATGTTCCGCGCGAAGTGATCGGCGAACACAGCGTCGACGAACACGACTTCGGTACCGGAGTCGGCCAGGATGTATTGCAGCTCCTTGCCTGCCAGGCGCAGGTTCAACGGATTGACGATGCCTCCCCCGAGAAAGCCCGCGTGGTACAGCTCGAGGAATTCGTGTCCGTTGCACGCCATGATCCCGAACCGATCGTCGGCGCTGAGACCAAGCTCCCGTTGCATGGCGTCGCGCAGCCGGAGTACTCGGTCCGCATGTGTGTCGAACGTGGCGTTGTACACGCCGTCGTGGAAGCCCACCTTTGAGGAGAACCGCTCGATCGCTGGGAAGAACATCCGGTGGAAGATCAGTTCCTTCATGCGAGCCTCCTTCGGCTCAGGCGGGAATCGGCTCGTCGATTCCGGCGAGCTCGGTCTTGCGGTCCCGTCCCATGAGCTCGGGCACCAACTCTTGCGCCGTCCGCTCGCCACGGAGCATCGCCAGGACCGACGCGGTGATCGGTAGCTCAACGCCCAGTCGGGCAGCCAACTCGACCGCGACGGGAGCGGTCGCAGCGCCCTCCGCGACGGTGGGCTGACTCGCGAGGACATGGGCGGCCGGACGGCCCAGCGCGAGCTCCCGTCCGAGCCGAAAGTTGCGACTCTGGGGGCTCGAGCACGTCGCCACGAGGTCGCCGTTTCCACTGAGGCCGAGGAAGGTGAGGGGACGGCCACCCAGCGCGACGCCCAGTCGAGCGAGCTCGACGAGGCCCCGTGTGATGAGCGCTGCCTTCGTGTTCGTGCCGTACCCGAGGCCATCGGCGACGCCCGCCGCGATGGCGATCACATTCTTCAATGCGCCGCCGATCTCGCAGCCGATGACGTCGTCGCTCGTGTAGACGCGCAACGCGCCCGTCATGAGCAGCTGCTGCACCAGCTGCGCTGCTTCCACGTCGGGGAACGCGACGCACGTCGCCGCGGGTTGTCCGCCCATGATCTCCCTGGCGAGGTTGGGTCCACTGAGCACACCGATGCTGCGTGGGTCTCGGCCGGGTGACGCGTCTCCGAGCACCTCGCTCATCCGCATGCACGTTCCCTGCTCCAGGCCCTTGGCCACATTCAGCAAGAGGGGAGCGGCAACCTGGATCGGTTCGACCAGGGAGCGCAGGTGCTGCGCAGGCACTGCGAACACGACGAGATCGGCGTCCGCGATGGCTCTGCGGAGGTCGCCGGTCACTTCGAGCGCACACGGCAGGGTGAAGCCCGGTAGGAACTGGACGTTCTCGGCGCGCTCGCGAATCGACGCGACGACCTCTGGCTCCCTCGCCCACAGGATCGTCTCAGCCTTGGCGCTCACCAGCGACGCGAGCGTGGTGCCCCAAGCTCCCGCGCCCACGACCGCCACACGGGTCACGACACGACTCCCTGGATCCAGCCAGTGCGGTCGGCGACGCCGGTCATCGGGAGCTGCCGCCCCGTGAGAACGTCGGGCTTTATGGCGAACCAACGATCCCTGGGACCTGGTGCCCAGGAGATGACGGATCGTTCGATCAGACGACTTGCTGTCGGTCCCCGCGGGACCAATACCTCGTGTGCCGTGCCGTGCACGCACACGCTCCACCCGGTCTGATGCGTCTCGTCGAAACCATCGACCTCGAACACCACGGATTGTCCGGCGACGCGGGCAAGGAGCGATTCGTCCTCGGTGCGGTACAGGCATTCGCCCGTCGCGTCCGCCGAGTAATTCACCGGCAGGACGTGAACGCGTCCGTCGACGACGAAGCCCACTCGCCCGACGCACCCTTCCGCGAGCTTGGCCGTGCATTCGGCCTGCGATAGCGGCCGGAGTGTCGTGGGAGCGTTCATCACAGGTAACCCCTGACGTCGAGTGGAATGTCCGGTGGAGTGAGGCGGCGGCCGGTGATCTGCTCCGGCACCAGGCGAACCCAATGCGGCTTGTCCCCGCCTGCCCACGAGACCATGTCGAGGTGCGCGACCTCGCTCGCGTCAGCTCGGTACGCGATGCCCTGCACGAGCACACTCCATCCGGACCGGTGGTACGGATCGATGAAGTCGATCTGGAAGCTGGCCGGCCTCTCGTGAAGCCGCGCCAGCTTCTCGCCCGGGTCGGACCGGAAGACGACTACGTCGCCGTCGACCACGTAGTTCACGGGCACGACGAGCAGCGCGCCGTTGGACGTGGCGATCGCCACTCGACCGACGGTGAACGAGCGCAGCAGAGCGAGACACTCCTCTCGCTCGAGCTCCTCGAGATCACGCGCGAGTCCACTCATCACTTCATCTCCTCGAGGCTGTTCGAAAGCCGCCGCCCGGTGACCAGCTCGAGTGACAGCGAGATCAGCGGGCCGGTGCCGTCGGTCCATCCGCGGGGTGTCGAGCCTTCGAGGGCTGCGAACACGTCGGGCTGCCGGACGTGCGACGCCACGCCGACGACGTGGACGCTCCAACCGTCGTGGGTGATCGGGTCGATCTCGTCGGCTTGGAAGCCGACCACGGTGTTGTCTGCGATCGTCTCCGGGTGTTCTCGCGCGTCGGCCCAGAAGACGACGCGCTCACCGACGAGAGCGAACCGCACGGGGATCGCCGCGGGCATCGCTCGGGCGGACATCAGCACCCGCCCCACGGAGGCGCGAGCAAGATGTCCGAGACACTCGTCTCGAGTGAGCGCAAGGGGGGAAACGTCGGTCCGGGTCATGTCATCCGCCTCCGCACTTGCACGTCGGTGCGATCACGACGACCGGACACGGCGCGTGGTGCACGACTTGATGGCTGACTGATCCGAAGACGAGCTCCCTCGTTCGGCTCAGGCCTCGCGAGCCGACGACGACGAGCGTCGCGTTCTTGGCGGCGTCGACGATCGCCGACGCCGCACTTCCCGCGGCGACGTCGAGCTGGATCGGGCGGGTGAGCCCGTGCACGTCAGCGTCGCGCACAGCGTCGTGGAGGATCTCATTTGCCGCCTTCTCGAAGATGTCCGCACCCTCCATGGCCCCTGGGTAGGCCATGATCGGCACGGACCACGCCGACACCAAGCGGACGCGGGCATCCCGCACCCTGGCCTCGTCGAGGGCCCACGCGAGCGCCCGGGTCGCGGTCTCCGATCCGTCGAGCCCGACGACGATCTGCTCGTCGGCCGGCGCGTCTTGGACTCGACCATCGACGTGGACGACTGCGACAGGGCAGGCAGCATGCTGCGTGACGTGCTCGCTCACCGAGCCGATGCGGAGACCGAGGAACCCGCCGCTTCCCCGAGCCCCGACCACGAGAAGGTCGGCCCCACTCGACGTCTGGACGAGCGCGCGCCAAGGGAGGTCGCACACCGAGATGCGCCCGATGGCGCTCGCCTGCTCGGGGCCGACCGCGGCGGCGACCCACTCCTGGAGCGCGGCGAGTGCGTCGGCCTCGTCGTACTGAGGGTCAAACGCCGGCTGGGGTGCAGCGGACCTCTGGTGGAGGACTTCCCACGCGACGACCGCGGTAACCGGGACGCTCCGGAGCTCGCCCTCGTGCACGGCCCATCGAGTCGCCGCCGCGGCGCCTTCGGATCCGTCTACGCCTACGAAGATGGTCATGTCATCAACGTGACATGCAGAGAGAAGTGGGGGCAGGGCCGTCTGGACGAAGAACAGGTGCCGAACGTCCCGAGTGACGTCACTGCACGACCAAAGCGGTGACCATGCCGAACATGCCGTTCTCGTTCTCCGCGTGAGGGAGGATGTGGCAGTGCCACACCCAGGTGCCCACCTCGGTGGCGTGCACCAGCACCGTGTAGCGCTCACCTGGGGCGACCGTGACCGTGTCTTCCATCGACGGCGTCGCGAGGGGCAGCCCGTCCTTCGCGATCACCATCTGGGGCATGCCGTGGAGGTGCATCGGATGGATCTGCGTTCCCTCGTTCATGTAGTGCACTTCGACCCACTCACCCTGCTTGGCGACGATGGGCGCGGTTGCCGGGAACGACTTGCCGTTGAGCGCATAACCGATGACGCCGGAATCATCGAGGATCATCACCTGTTCCTGGCTCACCGTGACGCCCGCTGGCACCGGCTCGTCGCCGACGATGAACGCTCCCGCGAGGCCATCCGGAACCTGCTCCACCGCGTTGTGGTGTGAGTGGTACATGCCGACGGCGGGAGTGTCCTGCACGGTCCACTCGTAGGTGAACGTCTCACCGAACTTCACCGGGTCCTGAGAGACGTACGTCGTCCGTCCATCGAGTTCGGTGTGGGTCAGGCCATGGAAGTGGATCGACGTGGACTGCGGCATCTCGTTGTGGAGGACGATCTTCACGTGGTCACCCGGGTCGACCTTGATCGTCGGACCGGGCACCGTGCCGTTGTACGTCATCGCCTCGACCGTCTTGTCCGCGGAGACCTGCCACTTCGTCACCGTGGTCGTGAGGTCGAACTGCTTGGTGCCGTCGGCGAGGATCGTTTGGGCGAGCAGCTGTGCACCCAACCCGTCGGTCGCTGCCGGGAACGCGGCGATCGAATCCTTCATCGCTTGGTCCATCTGCTCCGGGGTCATCGCCGATCCGGAGGACGAGTCTCCGACGGCGGCGGCGGAGCCGGTCGCCGTCCCCGACCCGAGGTGCAGCATTGCCTGCATGCCCGACGCCTGATGGCCTGCGACCTCGCAGAACACGGTGTACGCGCCAGGATCGAGGCCAGACAGGTCGAGATGGGCACTCCCACCCGGCGGGATCATCGCGGTCCTCGCGTCCGTGCCTTGGATCGCGAAGTTGTGGTCGACGCTCCCGCCGTTCACGATGTCGAGCCCGCCGGTCTGCGACGCCGAGATCATCTCAGGGGAGATGGAGAATTCGGTGAGCGTCACCTGCGCTGCGGCAACACCGGCGCCCGGCGCCGCGCCTGCGTCGTTCGACTCGTCGATCGCTCGCATCCCGAACCCGATCGCGACGGCACTGGCGAACACTGCGACGGCGGCGAACGCCCAGATCAGGAGAGTCCAGAGGTCGCGTCGCGTCCCGCGCGCCTTGAGGAGCGAGTCGATCGCGTCGAGATGCTTTGCGAGAGGTTCTGCGGGCGATTTGTGGCTTCGCGCGTGGATTCGTCGGTCGTCAGGCTCATGAAACGATCTTGCGGTGCCGACCGCCCCTGCTCTCAGGGTCAGGAGTCGGTCAGGGGCAGGACTTTGGTCCCGATCTCCCGCGATGGCCCGACCTCAGGGATTCGCGGCGAGGCTCTCGGCGAGCTCGGCGGCCCAACGCACAGCCCGGTCCGCTTCCCCGGGGAGCAGGTTGTTCTGCTTGTCGACGAGAAAGCTCTCCGGATCGGCGACGAGGTCATAGCCGAGCTTCACGAGACGCTTCTCGATCCCCCTGGAGGCGCGCCCGGTGACCAGCGCGGGAGCGTCGATGCGCGTGTCGAACGCGGCCGCGCCCGCAGATTCCACTTCGGGAACTGCGTGGAACCAATCACGGAGGCCTTCGCCCTCGGCATCGGGGTCCAACGTCAGGTCGTTTCCCGGCTTCGCAAGGGCGTCCCGCGCGGCCTTCCGAGACTTCTCGCTCGACATCCCGTGCACGTGGGTGGGCCCACCCACCACGAGGAGGTCCGCAGCACAGACTCGCTCGGCAGTCGCGTCCTCGACGGGCACGACTTCGACCTCGAAATGCGATCGCAGGCCTTCCCCGATGTGATTCGCGACCACGTGCGTGTTGCCGTACATCGATTCGTACACGATGAGTGCTCGCATGGATACAGGTTGATCGCCCCGCGTCGGAGGCGAAAGGGCCGAAAGTCCCCGGGGACGTGTGCCCTGGCGACTCGGAGACGCTCGCGTGATCATCGACTCAGAGGGCCGCAGAGGCTGGGGTTTCGACTGATGGCACGCGAAGATGGAGGGGTGTCCGACCCCGCCCGCATCACCGTGTTCCTGCTCGACGATCACGAGATCGTGAGGCGCGGCATCCGTGATCTGCTCGAGGCCGAGGGCGACATCGAGGTCGTCGGTGAAGCTGCCACTGCGGACGAGGCGGTGGGACGGGTGCATGCGCTCGATCCCGATGTAGCGGTCCTCGACGTCCGTCTGGAAGATGGCAACGGCATCGAAGCGTGTCGCGACATCCGCTCACTGCACCCGCGCACGGCGTGCCTCATCCTCACGTCGTTCGCCGACGACGAGGCGTTGTTCCAGACGATCCTCGCCGGGGCCGCCGGCTATCTGCTGAAGCAGATCCGAACGAACGACCTGGTTGACGCGGTTCGGCGGGTGGCCGCAGGACAAAACCTGCTCGATCCCGCGGTCACCGCTCGCGTGCTCGAGCGCCTCCGTTCGGGTAACCCGCAGGACGAGCGGCTGGCCCGGCTGACCGAGCAGGAGCGCAAGGTGCTCGAGCTGCTTTCTGAGGGTCTCACCAACCGACAGATCGGCGAACGGCTCCACCTCGCCGAAAAGACCGTCAAGAACTACGTGACGTCCGTGCTCTCGAAGCTGGGCATGACTCGACGCACCGAGGCGGCGGTCTACGCCGTCCGTCATGAAGACCACCACGATGAACGCCGCTAGGAGAGCGGCACTGACCATTCGAGCCTGGTTCCTGCCGGATCGCGAGGCGTCAAGGTGAACGTGCCGCCGAGATGGTCCGCTCGAGCGTGCATGTTGTGCAGTCCTCGCCCGTCTCCGGGTGCGTCCGGTGGGCCGACGCCGTTGTCTTCTACGCGCAGCGTGAGATGTCCATCGTTCGCGATGAGATGGATCTCGACCTCGGTCGCGTCCGCGTGACGGGCGACGTTCGAGAGTGCCTCACGGAGCACGGTCAACAGCTCGTCGGCGATGCGGTCGTCGGTCAGTGAGTCGATGGCCCCGTCGAAGAACGTGCGTGGCTCGAGCCGCAACGCCGGCGTCAGGTCGGATATGAGCGCGACGACTCGCCGGCGCAGACTTTCGGCCCCCGCGAGCTGGATGGGAGCGTCGAGCGCAAAGATCGTCGACCGGATTCGCTTGATCGTCGTGTCGAGATCGTCGATCGCGAGCTGCACACGCTTCGCGGTCTCAGAATCGAGCAGGCGAAGCGTGGCTTGGAGCGAGAGCCCGACCGCGAAGAGCTGCTGGATGACCGTGTCGTGGAGGTCCATCGCGATGCGCTCACGGTCTTCGAGCAGGGCGAGATCCCGTACTCGGGCGTGCAGCCGCGCGTTGTCGATCGCGACCCCCGCGGCCGAGGCGAGGGCAACGACCAGCTCCTCGTCGATGTCGCTGAACGCATCCTCCGAGCGCTTGTCGGTCAGGTACAAGTTGCCGAACACCTCCCCGCGGACCATGACCGGCACTCCCAGGAACGACCGCATCGGCGGGTGGTTCGGAGGGAAGCCAAAGCTGTCGGGGTGCTCCCGAAGGTCTGGAAGGCGGATCGCGTGTGGCTCGCGGATGAGCAGCCCGAGGATGCCATGGCCCTTTGGCAGCTCGCCGATCTCGGCTCGCGTCGCCGCGTCGATGCCTACCGTGAGGAACTCCGAGAGAAAGGTCTTGGTCGGGTCGAGCACGCCGAGCGCTCCGTACTCCGCGTCCGCGAGATCGGTTGCCGATTCGACGATGCGCTGGAGCGTGGCCGTGAGGTCGAGGTCGGTGCCGATCGAGACGACGGCGCGAAACAGCTTCCGGAGGCTCCTCGGACCGGCGACGCCTCCATCGGGCACGGTCAGAGATTAGGACTCAGCAATATCCCAGCGCAGCCGCTTCCGACCGGAGCCGGTCGCGATGATCCGGGTGGGCGATGTTGATCAACCTGGTGGCACGCTCCCGAATCGATCGTCCCCTCAGCTCGGCCACGCCCCACTCGGTCACGATCTTGTCGACGGTGTTCTTCAGGGTCGTCACCACATCACCCGGGTCGAGCTGCGAGACGATCTTCGAGATGCCCGCTTTCGTGGCGGAGTGAAGGACGACGAAGCCCTGACCACCATCTGAGTACATCGCGCCACGGGCGAAGTCGGCTTGTCCTCCACTCGACGAGTAGTAGCTGCCGTGGATCGTCTCCGAGGCGCACTGCCCGAGGAGGTCTACGGAGATGGTCGCGTTGATCGACACGAAGCCAGTCTCCTGAGCGATCACCCGCGGGTCGTTCACGTAGCGCACCGGCCACAGCTCGAACGCGGCGTTCTCGTCGAGGAAGTCGTAGAGGGACCGGGTGCCGAGTGCGAAGGTTCCGACTGCCTTCGTCCGGTTGAGCTGCTTCGCGACGCCGTTGATCACGCCCCGATCGACGAGGTCCATCACGCCGTCAGACAGCATCTCGGTGTGCACCCCTAGGTCACGATGGTCGCGCAGCGCCGAGAGGATCGCGTTCGGGATCGACCCGATCCCTGTCTGGATCGTCGCTTGGTTCGGGATGCGCTCGGCCACGAAGGCCGCGATGCGATCGTCGAGCTCGGCGGGTGCCGATGGGATCACTTCGATCAAGGGGTAGTCGGCCTCGCACCATCCGACGACTTGACTGGTGTGCACTTGGTTTCGCCCGAAGGTACGGGGCACGCATGGGTTGGCCTCCAGGAAGAACCGAGCTCGCCCGATGAACGAGGCGACGTAGTCCGCGTTCAGCCCGAGGCTGAAGTATCCGTGGCGGTCGGGCGGCGATGCTGTCGCGACGATCAATGGATCGGTCGTCCGGGCTGTGAGGATCGCGCGCATCTCGCTGAAGTTGTTCGGAACCAGGTCGAGCGTGCCCTCTCGGAAGCATGGCCGGGTGATATGCGAGAGGAAGTACGAGACATGACGAAGACGATCACCGAATGCTCCGTGGAGGTAGGGCCGATCGCGAACCACATGCATCTGGTGCACGTGCACCCCGTCGAGCCCGTCTGCGGCCGCCTCGACAGCGTCGAGCACCGTCACTGGCTCGCCGTTCGCGAGCGGCACGATCAGGTCGGCTCCGCGGCCGATGTGCCGAAGCACGACATCGGCGGTTGTGGCTTCGACCTGGGAGCTCATTCGTGCAACGTAGGACGGAGCGCGTCGGCGAGGAAACCGATCACCCGTTGCTCCCATTCCGTCCGGTGCGTCGCCAACCCTTGGGTATGGCCGGTGTCGGGCACATCCCACACCTGAACCGATGACGGGGAAGCCGCGGCCATCTCGCGCGCAGCCACTGACTCATCGGCCACGTTGCCTGCGGTGATGAGCAGGAACGGCATCGGGGCAGCGTGTTTCACCGCCTCGCGCAACGTGATGGGCGGGCTCGCGGCTGTGAACAAGTCGGTCAACGCGAACCTCAGCCAGTCGACTCGACCTTGGATCCAGCCCCGTAGTCCGTACTCGTCAGCGAGCCAGTCGAGGTCGCCCGAGACTCGATTGGTCGCGCCCTCGGCGACGACTGCGTCGATGCGGTCGTCGGTCGGTGCTGCGCCGATCGCCTCCTCGCCTCCCATGGACAGCCCGATCACACCGATCGCCGCGGTCACGTCCGGCTGCGCGGCGACGAACGAGACCGCACCGCTGACGTCTTGGTCGCCGAACCACCCGAGCTCCATGGCGCGCCCGCCACTCTCGCCGTGGCCACGGGCGTCGTAGAGCAGCACGCCGTACCCGTGCCTCGCGAGCGCCGCTGCGTGATCGAGCACGGCAGATCGGGTCGAGTGGGCGCCGTGGAGCAGGATCACGGCCGCCCCATTGGTGGTCGGCTGACGGCGCCTCGCTGGCGGGCCTGTCCTTCCGGGTGGGCCCGTCAGTCGCGTTCGGGGGTGATGACCCTGCAGGCCTGGGCTGCGATGACGGCTCGCGGTGGCCCGGTGTCGATCTCTGTGGCGGTCGGCCAGGGTTCGAATGTCGCGGTCATTGCTGCGGCGACTCTCGCGTCCGCGTCTGAGGCATCTCCGCGCCCGGACCGTGCCGCGAGTCGGTCTGCGACCAGGTCGCGCCTCAGGATGCAGCAGAGCTCCACCAGATGGCTCGAGGTCTGGATCGACACGGCTCGCGCTGCGTCGCGCCAGCGGTTCAGGCTGAACGAGGCGTCGACGATGACGCTCGAGCCCTCGTGCAACATGAGCGTCGCCTCGTCGAACAAGGACGCGTAGGTGGCCTCGGTGTTCGCGGGTGTGTACAGCCCCTCCTGGTAGGCGGCGGCAGCAGACGCGTTCGGCGCGAGTCCTGCACGCTGCTTGCGCAGCTCGTCGGAGCGGAGCACCGGCCAGCCGAGCGCGCCGCCGACGGCCATCGCGAGCGTGCTCTTGCCGGTGCCGGGAAGACCCCCGATGACGACCAGCCGCACCTGGCCGGCCCGGAGGTGCCGGAGACACTGCGACAGGTACGCGCGGGCCTCGTTCTGGTCTTCGGGGCTGCCGCGCAGGCAGGAGATCTTCGAGCGCACCAGGGCGCGGTAGGCGACGTAGTGATCCTCGAGTGACGCGGGGTGGCTCTCGGCCGAGAACTCGCGGTACGCGTCGAGAAACAACCGAGCCAGGTCGGAGCGACCGAGGCGTTCGAGGTCCATCGCGAGGAAGCCGACGTCATACATCACATCCCCCCACCGCAGCCGGTCGTCGAACTCGAGGCAATCGAGCACACGCGGGCCGTCATCGAGGCAGTAGGTGTCGTCTGCGAGAAGGTCGCCGTGGCCGTCAAGGACCCGACCTCGGGCGATGCGATCGTGCAACAACGCGTGGCGTCCCTCGATGTACCGACGCGCGAGAACGCCGATCTCGTTCAGTGCTTCGGGGTCGAGTGGGGTCGGCACGAAGACTCCCATCTCTCGGAGGTTCTGCTCCCAGAGCTGCGTCAGCGCGTCGGGGGTGCCAACTGACGCGATCCCATCGGACGTCCGAGCTTCGGCATGGGCGACGGCGATGAGTCGCGCGATCTGACGGATGCATCCGCGGACATCTGCCTTGTTGCGGGCGAGCATCGACAGCCGCCGATCTGCGGGCATGCGCCGCATCCGTACTGCATGGTCGATCACGGTGCCGCTTTCGTCGACGACGTCCTCGACTCCGAGGTACACGTCGGGCGAGAACCGACGGTTTAGGTCCACCTCGCGGTGGCACATCTCCTCGCGGCGCTCGAACGTGCTGAGGTCGACGAACGCGAACCGCACATCCTTCTTTCGTTTGTGGACGACGTCTCCGTCGAACGCAACGGTCGAGATGTGCGTCTCGAGCACCTGTCCCGGCGGGCGGGATGATGCGAAGACGCGTTCGGAGACCTGCAGGCGCGCCGTGGCTCAGCCCCCCGCGCCGTGATTGGCCGGGTAGTGCTCGACGACGGCGTCTGAACCTGGAAAGAACAGGCCCACGTGTCCATCGTCTCCCCACTCGACCATGTAGGGGGGTCCTGCGGCTTCGCCGCGGACCTCGAGGATCTTGCCGTCGCGGTCGGGCTCGCCGACATGGTGGCCTTTGATGACGATTCGGTCGCCAGCAGCTGCGTTCATCGTGCTACCTCCTGCTTTGGGCGGTCGGAGACGTCTCGTGACGTCACCGCATGTCGAAGACGAGGCGAGCGGGCGCCTGGCCGGCGAGCACTTCGGCGATCGCGTCGTTCACCTCATAGAGGTATCTCGACTCGCGGATCACCCGGGTGTGCCCACTGGCGTGGAGCTCGAACGTCTCAGCGAGATCCACGCGCGTGCCCACGATCGATCCGACGACCGTGATGCCCTTCAGCACCGTCTCGAAGATCGGGAGGGTCATCGCGTTGTCCGCGGGGAGGCCGACGAGCACCAGCCGTCCGCCTCGACGCAGCGATCCAAAGGCCTGTTCGAACGGCTTCGGAGCCGCCGCCAACGCGATCGCCGCATCCGCACCGCCGAGGGCCTGGATGGCGTCGATCGGATCTTCCTCTGAAGCGTTCACCACATAAGAGGCGCCGAGCTCCTTTGCGAGCTGCAGCTTCTCCTCGGTCACGTCGACCGCGACGACTGTCGCCCCAGCGACCTTCGCGTATTGCAGCGCGAGGTGGCCCAGGCCGCCGACACCAAAGATGGCGACGAGGTCAGATGACCGCGCGCCGGACATCTTGACCGCCTTGTAGGTCGTCACACCCGCGCAGGTCAGCGGAGCCGCGTCGAGGGGATCGATCCCATCCGGCACCCGGCCGACGAACGCAGCAGAGCCGAGGACGTACTCGGCATAGCTGCCTGGCACCGAGTAGCCGGTGTTCTGTTGCCGCTCGCAGAGGGTCTCCCAGCCGGACGTGCATGCCTCGCACTCACCGCATGCCCAACCCAGCCAGGGCACGGCGACCCGGTCGCCTTCACGGAGCCGGGTGACGTCGAGTCCGACCCGCTCGATGATCCCCACACCTTCGTGGCCGGGAATCAACGGCAGCGGCGGCTTCACCGGCCAGTCGCCGTGGGCCGCATGGATGTCGGTGTGGCAGAGCCCCGATGTTTCGACCTTGACGAGCACCTCGCCGCGACCTGGACTCACCATCGGCACCTCTTCGATGACAAGTGGTGCGCCGTATTCGTGGACTACCGCAGCCTTCATGGCTTACTCCTTTCGCAGTCCTTCTCTTTCGATCATGAGGAGACGGTCGATCCGGGAGTAGTGACGAAGGTCCCGACGAGCGCTCCCGGTTATCCGAAAACGCGAAGACGAGGGGCCGTCTCTCGACGGCCCCTCGATTCGTGCTTTGGTCGAAGCGATCAGATTGCTGCCGGCACCGGCTGCGAGATCGAGGTCTCGACCGGAGCGAATGCCTCGCTCTTCGATGTGCGGAAGGCATGGACGAAGCCGGCCGATGCCGCCAGCAGGAGGACGAACCCTGCGATGAAGCACACCCACGCTGCGAGCATCGCCTTGTCACCGAAGATGCTGAACCCGTAGGAGGTCAGCAGGAGCCCTCGGAGGGTCTCGCCGCGGAACAGGGTCTGGACCTTGCCCTCGAGGACTGTTGCAGTCTTGTCGAGCTGAGCTGCGTTCGGTGCGCCCTTGGTCTTGCGCGTCGGTCGCCGCTGCCCTGGCGGCCCGAGCGTCGCCGCTCGTCTCGGAATAGGTCTTGCCGTCGTTCACCTCGGAGAGGTGGAGGGCGATGTAGTCGTTCGCATACACCTGCGCCTGTGCGCCCGTCACGAGCGGCTGGCCGGCATAACGGATGAGTCCGGCCGACTGCTGCTCTTCGGGTGAGAGACCCGCGGCTGGCGTGAAGGTGATGCGCTGCTGCACGAGCTGGTCGTGCACGTAGTCCTTGGCAAACACTGCGTTGGACCGCAACACGAGTCCCAGTGTGAGCACGAGCATGGCGAGCACCAACCCACCGATGCTGAAGATGATGTCGAGTGTCCTGCGCTTCATGATTTGCTCCTCTCGATCCGACCTTCGAGAGTTTTCGCATGCTCGGGCCAGAGGCCGTAGGGGCGAAAGTCCTGGTGGTCAGGGGACCTCGGGCGGTCGGCACCTCCGGACCGGCACGGCCCGACGAGAGGTGAGGGGTCCCGGGAGCTCAGGTCGGGATCGCCTCGTGGTGGCTCCAGCGCGCAGCGAGGCGGTGCACCCGATGCTCGTGACCTCGCCCGAGGCGTCGAGGCCTCGTCGGGAGGTGAACCTTGAAGAAGTAGTACTTCGCGACCTCGACGCAGGCGAGGTACGCGATGACGAAACCGCAGAGGACTGCGAAGAACGTCGGCGGAAGGGGCGCGAAGCCGAGCGTGTCGTTCAGCCCGCTCTGCGGCAGCGAGATTCCGATGACGACCACCCCGATCACCGACGCGAGAAGCGGTCTCGAGGGATGGCTGCGGAAGAACGGCACCCGCCGGGTTCGAATAACGAAGACGACGAGGGTCTGGGTCGCGAGCGACTCGACGAACCATCCTGATCGGAAGAGCGGCGCCGCGGCGTCGAAGACCCAAAGCATCACCGCGAACGTGGCGAAGTCGAACACCGAGCTGATCGGACCGAACCGGATCATGAACCTCCGGATGAAGGCGATGTCCCAGTGCGAGGGCCGGACGAGCTGTTCCTCGTCGACCCGGTCGGTGGGGATCGTCATCTGGCTCGTGTCGTAGAGCAGGTTGTTGAGGAGGATCTGAAACGGCAGCATCGGGAGAAAGGGCAGAAACGCGGCTGCGACCGTCACGCTGAACATGTTCCCGAAGTTCGAAGACGTTCCCATCAGGACGTACTTGATCGTGTTCGCGAAGATTCGGCGCCCCTCGACCACACCATCGGCGAGCACGTCGAGATCGCGCTCGAGCAAGATGATGTCGGCGGCGTCCTTCGCGACATCGGTCGCCGTGTCGACCGAGATGCCCACGTCGGCGTGGTGCAGCGCGAGCGCGTCATTGACGCCGTCTCCCAGGAAGGCGACGGCTGAGCCGGCGTGGCGTTGGGCGCTGAGGACGCGGGCCTTCTGTTCGGGGCTGACCCGCGCGAACACCGTGGTGTGAACGACGGCAGCCATCAGCTGTTCGTCGTCGAGGCGATCGAGGTCGGCACCTGTGAGCGTTCCCTCCACGCCGATCCCGAGGGTTCGGCACACTGTCTCGGCGACGACCGGGTTGTCCCCCGTGACCACCTTGATCGAGATCCCGAGCTCGGCAAGCCGAGCGACCGATCCGGACGCCGACGGCTTGGGCTGGTCGAGGAAGACCAAGTAGCCGGCGAGGTCCAGGTCGTGCTCGTCAGCGGGACCCACCGAGGTCTCACCGTTGGCGGCGCGCGTCGCAACCGCGACGACTCGATTGCCTGCCGAGAACTCGCGTTCGAGCACCGCCCGAGCTTCGCCCGTCACGTTCCGGCAGCGGTCCAGAACCGTCTCGGGTGCCCCTTTCGTGATGACGACGCGGCCGTTCGCGGGATCGTCGACGAGCACCGACGCGCACCGCCGCTCGTGGTCGAACGGTGCGATGCCGATGCGGAGAAAGCTGTCGACCGGCACGTCGGCGGACTGGGCCGCATCCCAGATGGCGGCGTCGAGGGGATTCCCTCCGACAGCGGAGCGCCCAGCGACCGCCGCCTCGTTGCACACCAGCCCGAGCGCGAACACGTTCGGATCGTCGACACCGTTGACGTCGATCGCGCGGGCGAACGTGATCTGACCTTCGGTGAGCGTGCCGGTCTTGTCGGTGAAGAGCACGTCGATGTCGCCGAGGTCCTCGATGCACACCAGCCGCTTCACGAGGACCTTCCGCTGCGCGAGCCGCCGCGACCCGGTAGCGAGGCTTGTCGACACGACGGCGGGCAGCAGCTGCGGCGTGATCCCCACGGCGACCGCAAGCGAGAAGAGCACCGCGTCGATCACCGGACGACCGAGCAGAACGTTGACGACGAAGATCGCCAGGCTGAGCACCCCGCCAACCCAGGCGAGCAGACCCGAGAAGTGCGTCAAGCCGATTTGAAACTCGGTCTGTGGGTGCCGCTCACCGAGGCCGATCGCGATGCGCCCGAACTGGGTGTCACGACCGGTCGCGACGACCACGGCGTCGGCTGAGCCCTGGTGCACCACGGTTCCCATGAAGGCACAGGAAGTCAGCTCCGCGAGCGGGGCTCCTTCTGCGACCGGGGTCACCGACTTGACCGCGGGCACCGACTCGCCCGTCAGGACCGACTCGTCGCACTCGAGGTAGGTGGCTGTGAGCAACCTCAGGTCGGCGGGCACGATCGAGCCGACTTCGAGATGCACCAGGTCGCCCGGAACCAGATGGGTGACTTCGACCCGATCGGGCACACCGTTGCGCGTCGTCGTCACGAGATGGCGGATGTCCGAGTGCATCGCCTCGGCCGCTCGTTCGGCTCGAAATTCGTTCACGAACCCGAGGCCGACCGACGCACCGAGGATGACCCCGATGATCACTGCGTCGACACCCTCTCCCACGAACGCCGACACCGCGGCTGCCGCGCCGAGGAGCCAGAGGAGGGGGCTGCGGATCTGACGCAGCAGCACCGGCCAGGCTCTTGCATGGTGGCTCCGCACAGCGTTTGGTCCGTAGATCGCCGTACGCTCGGCCACGTCGGCGGTGCTCAGGCCTCCGAGTCCCGTCTCGAGCAGTGTGAGCACACGATCCGAGGTGAGCGCGCCGGCAGCCTCGATCGTCAGGCGGTTCCTGACGGCGGGGCTGCGGAGTGTGGTCGGACCATCGGGCGGCACGCGGTTCCCAGCTTCGACAGTTGCGGAGCGAGCAGATCAGGACGTCTCGCCTCATTCTCGTCATCCTGGAGCTCTCCCACTCCTTCGCGATGGTGACATCCAGAAAGAGGGGACCATTGGCCCTGTTGAGTCGAGCGTCCTATCTGCAGACTCCATGAATGATCGTCGACGAGGGGCTCGAGCTGCTCGAGGAGGACCAGGCGCGCGAGCTCCTCCGCATCGGAGAGGTGGGTCGCGTCGGAGTCACGATCGGCGCACTGCCGGCGATCTTTCCCGTCAACTACCGGTTCATTGACGGCGCCATCGTCTTCCGAACTTCGCCCGGCTCGAAGATGTCGGCCGCGGCCGCGGGCGCAGTCGTGGCGTTCGAGGTCGACGATTACCAGCTGGCAGACGGGTCCGGTTGGAGCGTCCTCGCCGTGGGTCCGGCCGAGATCGTGCACGACCTCGCCGTCACGTTCCAAGTGCTCGACGCTGGACTCGAGCCGCTCGCAGGTGGTGCTCACCGGACGACGATCGTTCGGATAGAGCCCACGTTCATCTCCGGACGGCGAATCGTGCACGAACCGCCGGCCGCCTGAGTCTCGGAGTTGTGCTGCATGGACTTCGAACTGTCCGACGAGATGGAGACCATGCTGGGCATGGTCCGATCGTTCATGGATGTCGAGGTCGTACCGCTCGAGGGTGAGATGTTGCACGGCGACGCTGAGGCATTGGACGCCGGGGTGGCGAGAGCGCAGCGCAAAGTTCGGGAGATGGGGTTGTGGGCCCCCAACCATCCCGTGGAGTTCGGCGGGCTCGGGCTCAGCATGGTCGACCACGGCCTGCTGAGTGAGGTCCTCGGGCGGAGCCCTCTCGGGCATGTCGTCTTCGGGGTCCAAGCTCCCGATGCGGGCAACATCGAGATCCTTCATGCGCACGCGACCGAGGAGCAGCGCGAGCGCTTCCTTCGACCGCTCGTCGAGGGCAAGGTCCGAAGCTGCTTCTCGATGACCGAACCTGAGATGCCAGGATCGAATCCCACGATGATGGGCACCACGGTCGTCAAAGACGGCGATGACTACGTGATCAACGGGCAGAAGTGGTTCACGTCGTCCGCCGACGGCGCCGACTTCGCCATCGTGATGGCCGTGACCGACCCAGATGCGTCCCCTTACAAACGGGCCAGCATGATCATCGTGCCGACTGACACGCCGGGCTTCGACCTCGTGCGCAACATCAGCGTGATGGGCGACACCGGTCACGGACACGCAAGTCACGGCGAAGTCCTGTATCACTCGTGTCGAGTCCCCCAGGCGAACCTGCTCGGCGGTGAGGGGGATGGCTTCGTCATCGCTCAGGAACGGCTCGGTCCCGGGCGCATCCACCACTGCATGCGCTGGCTCGGCATCGCCGGGCGCTCCTTCGACATGATGTGCGAGCGGGCCAACGCTCGGGTGATCACTCCCGAGGGCGACACGCTCGCCGATCGCCAGGTGATCCAGCACTGGGTCGCAGAGCTCGACGCCGAGATCCGCGGGGCTCGTCTCCAGACGCTCCACGCGGCGTGGATGATCGACCGCCACGGCGCTTCGGCCGCGCGCGACGAGATCTCGGCCATCAAGTTCTCGGTCGCGGCCACGATGCTGCACGCAGTCGACACGGCCATCCAGGTGCACGGCGCGCTCGGTGTCACTGATGACACGGTGCTCTCGTACTGGTACCGCCACGAGCGCGCGGCCCGCATCTACGACGGGGCCGATGAGGTGCACAAGACCACTCTCGGCCGGCGCATCCTGCGCCGTTACGCCACCCGGTAGCGCCGGAGCGCGTTGGTGACCACTACCGTGCCGTCGTCGAAGATGGCTGCGGCCGCGAGCGAGCGCTCGGCGAGCCATGCCGGCCCCTCCGCACCAAGGACGAGCGCCGCGGTCGCGTAGCCATCGGCGAGAGCGAGATCGTCGGCGACCACGGTCGCCGACATGAGGCCGGTGGCGGGTTCGCCCGTACGCGGATCGATGATGTGGTCGCCGCGCTCGTACCGTCCCGATGTGGCCACGCCGACGTCACTGACGTGGAGCACCATGGCGACCCTGTCCCGCTGCCAAGGGTGGCGGACACCGACGCGCCATAGCACTCCGGGCCGCGGTCGGCCGGCGGTGATCACGTCGCCGCCGGCGTTGATGGCGAAGTTCTCTGCTCCGGCCTGGCGCAGGTCGTGCGCGGCCCGCTGAAGAGCCCATCCCTTCACGAGTCCCGAAGGGTCGATCGGACCCAGACCTTCACGACGCGCGACGCGTCGGTCTGCGCCCACGTAGATGTCGAAGGCCCCATGGCTGTCCGCGCTCACCTGGTCGCAGAGAGCGAGCACGGTCCGCAGTTCCCTGCTCACGTCGCCAAGAGCCAGCTCGCGGCGCGCCAGCCGGCTGATCTCGCTGTCCGCTCGCCACGTCGAGAAGATGTCGTCCACATGCTGGAACCAAGCGAAGACGCCATCGACGGCCTCGGGCAGGATCGGATCGCGAACGTCCACGGTGATCGCTGTGCCCCAAATGTGCAGCACTCGCAGACACCCGCCTGCCACGCCATGCTGCACGGCCGTCATCAGCGAGCAGCGTCGAGCGCGCCTTGGAGCGATTCGGCGTACCCCTCGCTCGTGTAGCTCGCGCCGCTGAGGAGGTCGATGTTGGCGCTCTGAGCGCGGAGGGCTTCGGTGCGGAGCAACGGTGCGGCCTCCTCGCTGATGCGTCTCGAGCGCGCACGGTCGCTCGGGAGGACGAGCGGCTCGACGTCGAGGAGCTCGCTACCCCGGAGCACGGCGCGGACCTGGACGTCGCCGTAGGGCGTACCGATCACGGGCCCGTCGACGGTCGTTGTCTTGGTCGCGGGAGTCGTTGTCGGTGAAGGTGGTGCATCCGCAGTGGCCGGCGTGCCAACCGAGTCAGTGGTCCCGCCGTTCGTCGTCGCTGTCGTCGCCGCGACGCCGGTCGTACTGCCTACAGCGACGCTCCTCGACCCTGAGCTCGTGTGGAAGCTGACGAGGAGCACCAGTGCTCCGACTGTGGCCGAGAGAGCGACGGCCGCGCGTCGGGTTGTCATCAGTACTCGAACCGCTCGTAGTGGACCTGTCGGTTCGGAACACCAAGGGCCGCGAGGCGACGGCGCACGGCGTTGAGCATTGCGGGCGGGCCGCAGACGAATACATCCCGATCCGCGATGTCTGGCACGTGGTAGCGCAACGCGGGGATGCCGAGCTGATCGGTGTGGTCGTCGCCGACGTCGGAGCCGGGAAGGATTCGCACGTCGACTCCGACGCGATCGGCGATCGCATGCAGCTCATCGCGGAACACGACGTCCTCGTGGCTCGCGGCGCGGTAGAGCAGGGTCACGTCGCCCGGTGTGTTCGGGAGTGTCTGGAGAAGGGCCCGCAGAGGCGTGATGCCAATGCCGCCTGCGATCAACGCCACCCGAGGTCGCGTGCGCCGGTTCGCGGTGAACGTGCCGTAAGGGCCCTCGGCGAAGGCACGAACGCCAGGCTTCAGCTTCTGCATTCGTGCGGTGTCATCGCCGAGATCCTTCACCGTGATACGCAGAAACCGGCTGTTCGGCGCGGCCGAGAGCGAGAACGGATGAGCTTTCGCCCAGCCCGACCCGGCGAGGAACCGCCACATGAAGAACTGTCCTGCAACGGCCTTGACCTCCTCGAGCCGTTCGCCGGTGAGGTACAGCGAAACGACGCCGTTCGCCTCCGGCCGCACTGAGTGGACGCGCAGCCGATGTCGAGCGTTGAACCAGAGAGGACGACCGACCCGCCAGACGACGATCGCGGCGATCACGGCGACGTAGAGCGCGATCCACCACAGGCGGGCGACGCGGTCGGCGCTGAAGTCGGTGCCCACGGCGAGCTGATGAGCGAACGCGAGGGTGACAGCGAGATACGCGTACAGGTGTACTGAGTACCACACCTCCCGTGTCATCCGTCGCCGAGCGGCTCGGACGGACGTGACGCCGACAGCGAGGAACAATGCGAAGCCCACGATCGACATGAGCACGTCGGGGTAGTGCTGCACGAAGTCGACGACTTGGGCGACGATCGTCTGGCGGCTTCCCACCGCGTACCCAAGTGTGATGAAGACGACGTGACTCGTGAGAAGCGTGACGGCCGCGAACCCCGTCCACCGATGCCAAACCGCCAGGCGATCGAACCCGATCGCCCGCTCTAGCCAACCGATCCGCGACATCAGCAACAGTTCGATCAACACGACGTACGCGCCGAGGAGCCCGGTGAGCTGACCGACCGCCGTGGCGTTGCCCCCCGGAGCGCTGAGCGTGTGGAGGCCGCCGTCTCGTAGCCACAACCCGACGACGACAGCGGCGTTCGCCGCGATGAAGACCCCGATGTCCCGAGCCCGATCCTGGTGTATCTGCAGGCCCGGGGTCGGCGCGGAACGAGGTGGCGCACCGGCGCTGACCGCGGTCATCAGGGCCACGCAGTCGACGTGGAGAGTCCTTCGTCGTGCTCGGACTCGACTCGCACCTTGCCCCACGTCGCCTCTGCGCCGTTGTGCCCGACCGCCACCAACCATCCGGTGGTCACGACGGCGAGAGCGATCGTGGCAGCGCCGAGCGCTGGCCCCGTCCACCGGGGGACGGATCTGCCTCGGCGCGTCAGCTGGTCGATGATCACAAGGCCGCCCACCGCCAACAGCAGGACGAACGCGAGCGGGCGCATCGCCTCGGCCAGGTCGACGTGCTTTCGCAGCGCAGCGCTCGAGTCGACGCTGTCGACGAGGCCCTCCCCGCTTCCTGCGGCAAGCACCGTCCCGATGAAGGCGACCCCGGCCAGTGCGAGCACCACCGCGCCGAACCGGCGCCGGGCTTTCGGCGACACTGCAATCGCGATCGCGCCCATCCCCACAAGCGGGAGAAGCACGATGGGGATGTGCACCAGGAGTGGGTGGGCCGGCAGGCCGAACAGCGTCGTGATCTCCATGCCTTGCTCGCTCCGTTCGTCGCCGTGACGGTACGAGCCGTGCTTTCAACGCCCGCCCAGGGCTACGTCAAAGGTTTGTAAAGGCGTGCTGCCTTGGCCGGCCCAGCCGGTCATGCTGGAAGGGTGCGCCTGCTGGTCGTGGAAGACGACGACGCGATCGCGACGCCCCTCGTCGAAGGTCTCCGACGCGCTGGATACTCCGTCGACCGCGCCTCGACCGGAGCCGAGGCCCTCGCTCGTGTGCCGGATGCAGACATGATGTTGCTCGACCTCGGGCTCCCTGACCTGGACGGGTCAGAGGTGTGCCGGCAGGTTCGCAAGACATCCGCTGTACCGATCATCGTCGTCAGCGCACGGGGCGATGAGAGCGACCGCGTGCTCGGGCTCGAGCTCGGCGCCGACGACTACCTCGTCAAGCCCTTCAGCCTGCGAGAGCTCGTCGCACGGGTACGCGCCGTCTCGCGGCGAGCGACGAGCGACGCCGAACAGCCGGCCCAGCGCGTCGGCGCTGTCGAGATCGATCGACGTACTCGGCGGGTGACGGTTGACGAGCGGGAGGTGGCGCTCACACCGAAGGAGTTCGATCTGCTCTCGCTGCTCGGGCAAGACCCCGGCGCGGTCGTGAGCCGTGAGCAGATCATGGACGAGGTTTGGGACCCGCATTGGTACGGCCCGACCAGGACACTCGACGTGCATGTCGCCTCGCTGCGCAAGAAGCTCGGCGACCCAGGTCTGATCGAGACGGTGCGCACTGTCGGCTTCAGGTTGCGTGACTCTTGAGACGACGCCTGATCCTCGCCAACCTCGCGCTTGTCGCTGCCGTCCTCTTGATCCTCGAAGTTCCGCTCGCGCTCGTCTACAGCCGTCACGAGCACGATGCGTTCGATGCGGCCCTCCAACGCGATGCAGCCGCTCTCGCCGTCCTCTCCAGCGAGATCGTGGAGCATCCCGGAGATCACGACGTTCCGGGTCTCGCGAGCCACTTCTCGAATGAACCCGCGGAGCTCGTCGCCATCGTTGACTTCACGGGTCTCGACCTGACTGGGGACAACGTCCTGTCGAGAGTCCCGGGCTTCCGCGCGGCCCTTGACGGCGCACGACAGGGCACGGAAGGCACGGGCGAGGTGAACGGAATCGTGTACGTCGCCGTCCCAATGAGTGCGGGCGGCGGCGCCGTGCTCGTTGCTCGGTCAGATGAGCCGATCGATCACCGCGTCCACCAGTTCTGGCTCGTGCTCGTCGGCCTGGGTGTCTCTGTTCTCGGCGTCTCGCTGATCATCAGCAGCCGCCTGAGTCGCTGGGTCGTCGACCCGTTGCGACGGCTCGACCGACAAGCAGCCGCGCTCGGACAGGGCCAGCTGAGTACTCGGGCCGATACTGCGCACGGACCTCCAGAGGTGGTCGCGCTCGCGGCGACGTTCAATGAGATGGCTGACCGGCTGGACGAGCTCGTGACGTCACAACGGCGCTTCGTTGCCGACGCGAGCCATCAGCTGCGGACGCCGCTCACGGCGCTCCAACTTCGCCTGGAGACTCTGGACCCTCAAGGTGAAGCAACCAGAGACGCCGCACTCGACGAGGTGGCGCGCTTGACCCGGCTCGTGGACGGGTTGCTGTCGCTCGCCCGCGCTGAAGGTGCCAGACCAGTGCGCGAGCCCGTGTCGATCGCCGCTGTGCTGGCGGAACGCCACGACGCGTGGCTCCCGCTCGCGACCGAGCAGCGAGTCAGGCTCGACCTCGACTCGAGCGGGTCCGCGTCGATCACTGCAGAGGTTGTACCCGGACACCTCGAACAGATCCTCGACAACCTCATCGACAACGCGCTCGATGTCAGTCCACCGGACAGCACGGTCATGCTCCGCTCCGCCCGAGTTGGCCCGTACATCGAGATCCATGTCATCGACGAAGGGCCCGGGATGACCGAGGAGGAGCGGCGCGACGCCTTCGCACCTTTCTGGCAGAGCGCAACCGGACGTCGGACCGGAGGCTCGGGTCTCGGTCTCGCGATCGCACAGCAGCTCGCCCGTGCGAGTCAAGGTTCGCTCCGTCTCGACCGTTCGGCTCGAGGAGGCATCGATGCGGTTGTTCGGTTCCGAGCCGAGGAGGACGCGAGGGGTCGAGTCTCCTCGGGAGGCTCTGTCACATCGGTGAGCTCTTGAGCCTGCTCAGCGGGCCGAAGGAGCGTCGGGCGTCAGCGTTGCCGGCGACACCCAGGAGTGGAGCGTGCGCACATAGTTCGCGCGTTCGAACGCCGCCGGGTCCGCGGTCGTGGCGTGGCTGACGCTGCCACGCAGCTGCGCGACCGACTCGTACTCGTGCTCGTCCGCCCAGGCGAGCAGCTCCGCCTCCATCCGCGCGATGTGCTCGGGCCCGTGGCGTAGCACCGCCGAGGTGGTCATCGCGACGTCGGCGCCGACGAGCAATGCCTTGGCGACGTCCCGCCCAGACTCGATGCCCGAGCTGGCGGCCAGCGACAGGCCGGGGAGGAGCGGCCGAAGGATGGCGATCCATCGCAGCGGGAGGCGGAGCTCCCACGGCGACGACAGCTCGATGCGGGGGAGCACTTCGAGGGTGTCGACGTCGAGGTCCGGTTGGTAGAAGCGGTTGAAGCAGACCAGACCGGCGGCTCCGGCGCCGCCGAAAGAGCGAGCGAGGTGTCCGAGGGACGAGTAGTACGGCGAGAGCTTGACGGCGACGGGCACGTCGATGGCAGCACAGACGTCCGTGACGAGACCGATGTGGTCCATCTCCAGCTGCGCTCCCGAGCGGGACGCGTCGGCGGCGACGTCGTAGACGTTCAACTCGATTGCTGACGCGCCGGCCTCGACCAACAGAGCCGCGTAGCGGATCCAGCTCCCTGACGACGTGGCGTTGACGCTTGCGATGACGGGGACATCGACCGCCTTGCGTGCAGCCTCGAGGTGACGGAGGTGACGATCGACAGGTGAGGAGAGCCCGTTGGGCGCGGCGTTTGGGAAGTAGCTGAGCGCCTCGGCGAAGTGCTCCGAACCGGCCTCGAGAGCGAGGTTCAGCTCGACTTCCTCGTGAACCATCTCCTCCTCGAAGAGCGAGGGGAGGACGATGGCCGATGCGCCAGCGGCGACCAAACGACGGACCATCTCGATGTCCCCGGTCAGTGGCCCAGCCGAAGCGACGATCGGCGTGCGGAGCTCCAAGCCGAGGTAGCGCGTCGTGAGATCAGTCATGCGTCGTCTTCTCGCGGAGCGTGCGGGACTGTCCGTTCGACGGTGGAGAGCTGGGAGTAGTACCGCCACCGCTCGTCGGCGTCGGCCTGAAGCAACGCACCAAGCGCGGCCGCCCGTTCCGGGTGAGTGCGCTTCAGCGCCGCGAAGCGCGCCTCGGTGGCCGCGAACTCTGCGACGGGGATGGCCGCTTCCTTGGAGTCGAGGTGGAACGGCGTGCCATGCTCCGCGTCGGACGGCGAGAAGCGGTACAGCGGCCAGTATCCGGATCGCACGGCGTCTTTCATGTGGTTCATCGACTGCGACATGTCGATTCCGTGGGCTATGCATGTCGAGTACGCGATGACAAGGCTGGGGCCTTGCCAGGCCTCGGCCTCCACGAGCGCTTTCGTGGTCTGCGTGTCGTTGGCTCCGATGGCGATCTGCGCGACGTAGACGTTGCCGTACGCCCGGGCAATCGCGCCCAAGTCCTTCTTGCCGACGCCCTTGCCGGCGGCGGTGAACTTGGCGACCGCGCTGCGCGGCGTCGCCTTCGAAGCCTGACCGCCGGTGTTGGAGTACACCTCTGTGTCGAGGACGAGGATGTTGACGTTCCGACCGCTCGACAACACGTGGTCGAGGCCACCGAAGCCGATGTCGTAGGCCCACCCGTCGCCACCGATGATCCAGATGCCCTTCTTCACGAGGGCATCGGCGACTGACGCGAGATGGATCGCCGCGACGTGGTGTTCGTCCGTGAGGCCAATGGTGGTGAGCGCCGCTCGCAGCGCGGCGACGCGCTCCCGCTGGGCCCTGATCCCCGGCTCGTCGGACTGCTCGGCGGCGAGGATCCCTGCGGCCAGGTCGACTCCGATGAGGGGAGCCAGCTCCTCGACGAGCAGCTGTGCTTGACGCTGCTGGGCTTCGTAGCCGAGGCGAATCCCGAGGCCGAACTCGGCGTTGTCCTCGAAGAGCGAGTTGCTCCATGCCGGGCCGCGTCCTTCCGAGTTCGTGGTCCACGGCGTCGTGGGCAGGTTCGCTCCGTAGATCGAAGAGCATCCAGTGGCGTTGGCGACGATCAGCCGGTCGCCGAACAGCTGGGTCACCAGCTTGATGTACGGCGTCTCGCCGCATCCCGCGCACGCGCCCGAGAACTCGAACAGCGGCTGGAGTGCTTGGGAGCCCTTCACCGAATCGTGAGGAAGGGCGTCGCGGTCGATCTCGGGCAGCGTCAGGAAGAAGTCCCACGACAGCCGCTCGGCGTCGCGATAGTCGGCGGCCGGCTCCATGTTGATCGCCTTGTGCTTCACCTCGGACTTCGACTTCGCGGGACACACGTCGACGCACACGCCGCAACCCGTGCAGTCATCGGGCGCGACCTGGATCGTCATCGCCATCCCCGACACGTCCTTCGACCGGAATGCCTTGGACCGGAACCCGTCGGGAGCGCCCGCGAGCTCGGTCGGGTCGTACACCTTCATCCGGATCGTCGCGTGCGGGCACACGGCCGCGCACCGCCCGCAGTCGATGCAGATGTCCGGGTCGAAGATTGGGATCTCCTGTGCGATCGAACGCTTCTCGTACTTGGACGTGCCCGTCGGGAAGACACCGTCGACGGGGAGCGCCGACACGGGCAACAGATCACCATCGCCCGCGAGCAGCTGCGCCGTGACTCGCTTCACGAACTCGGGTGCGTCGTCGGGCAGCCGATGCTCGCGCCGGACCGTGGCTGTCACCATCGCCGGAAGGTCGACGTGGTGCAGGGCCGCGAGCGATGCGTCGATCGCGGCGAAGTTGCGCTCGACGATCGCCGTGCCCCGCGCTGCGTACGTCTTCTCGAGGGCCGCCTTGATGAAGCCGATCGCCTGCTCGGTGGGCAGCACGCCCGACAGAGCGAAGAAGCACGGCTGCATGACCGTGTTCACTCGATTGCCCATCTGGGCTTCGCGGGCCACGCGCTGCGCATCGATGACCCACATGTCGATGCGCTTCGCGATCAGCTCGCGCTGAACCTCCATCGGCAAGTGGTCCCACACCTCATCGGGACCCCACGGGCAGTTGAGCAGGAACGTCGCCCCCGGACGGGCGTACTCGAGCACCTTCAGCCTCTCGAGCAGACCGAACTGGTGGCAGGCGACGAAGTCTGCGTCGTCGATGAGGTAGGTAGAGCGGATCGGCGCCGGTCCGAATCGAAGGTGCGACACCGTGACGGAGCCAGCCTTCTTCGAGTCGTAGACGAAGTAGCCCTGAGCAAAGAGCTCGGTCCGCTCGCCGATGATCTTGATCGACGACTTGTTCGCTCCGACGGTGCCATCCGAGCCGAGGCCGAAGAACATCGCCTGTACTTCGCCCGGGGGACGCGCATACCGCACTGAGCGATCGGGTTCGAGCGACAGGCGCGTGACGTCGTCGTAGATGCCGACGGTGAAGTGGGCCTTGGGATGCACCGCAGCCAGCTCGTTGAACACGCCTGCGATGTGGGATGGCGTGATCTCCTTGGACGCCAAGCCGTAACGGCCGCCGATCACTCGAGGCATGCCCGCGGTGAGGGGAAGGTCGCCCGTTGCCGCCGCTTCGGCGAGTGCGGCCAACACGTCGAGATACAGGGGCTCGCCGACAGCGCCCGGCTCCTTGGTGCGGTCGAGCACCGCGATCGCCCGCGTCGTCGACGGCAGCGCAGAGAGCAACGCTGCCGCGGGGAAGGGCCGGTACAAGCGGATCGTGATGAGACCCACCTTCTCTCCCGCTGCGGTCAGGGCTTCCACGGTCTCGGCCGCGGCGCCAGCCGCCGACCCCATCAACACGATCACCCGCTCGGCGTCGGGGGCGCCTGTGTAGTCGACGAGTCCATAGCGGCGACCGGTGCGCGCGGCGAGCTCGTCGAACACCCCGGCCACGATCCCGGGCACCGCGTCGTAGTAGGGGTTCGCCGCCTCCCTTGCCTGGAAGAACACGTCGGGGTTCTGTGCCGTGCCGCGCAGCGTCGGCGCGTCCGGCGTCATCCCGCGAAGTCGATGGTCGACGACGTCTCGATCCCTGACCAGCGCACCGAGATCGCTGTCGTCGAGCAGCTCGATCTTGTCGACCTCATGGCTCGTGCGAAAGCCGTCGAAGAAGTGGAGGAACGGCACCCGGGCGCGGAGTGCCGCCGCGTGGCTGACGAGAGCGAAGTCGTGCGCCTCCTGCACGGAGCTCGCGGCGAGCATCGCCCAGCCCGTCGTGCGAGCGTGCATCACATCGGAGTGGTCACCGAAGATGGACAGCGCGTGCATGGCGATGGTCCGCGCGGCGACGTGGATCACGCAGGGCGTGAGCTCACCCGCGATCTTGAACATGTTGGGAACCATGAGGAGCAGGCCCTGACTCGCCGTGAACGTCGTTGCCAGCGCTCCCTTCTGCAACGCGCCGTGCAGCGCGCCCGCGGCACCCGCTTCTGACTGCATTTCGATGACGTCAGGCGTGAGACCCCACCGATTCGGCCGGTTGGCGGCGGCCCAGTCGTCTGCGTGCTCGCCCATGGGTGACGCAGGAGTGATCGGATAGATCGCGATCACCTCGCTGAGCGCATACGCGACCCGTGCGGCGGCCTCGTTCCCGTCGATGCAGGCGGACTGGATGTCCGAGGCGGTGCCGATCACCTCGTCATCGTGGGCGCGGAGGACGGCGGGGTGCAGGGGCAGGCGACCTGGGATGACGGGACCTTGGTCTCTAGGGCGGTCGTGCGGACGGCGGAACTCGACCTCGACAGGCAGGACGTTCGGTCCTACCGAAAGCGCCCCGCTGGGTGCTGTCCCAAGCCGGCCTCCTCGATTCCGCGGGCGAACCTCCGGTCGAAGGTCGTGCGCCTGGCTGGGACGCAGGCGTTGCGGCCGCCCGAGGGGCATCGACGGCCCGGAACTCATTCGGATCGGCTGCGTAAACCACTCGAATGGTCCGCGAGTGCGCCGAGCGCATCCACCCGCAGCCGGCAAGGGGGCGGTGACCTTCGGCCCTACCCCCCGACTCGTCGCGGTGGTCTGCTTTTGCTGAAAGCAAGGAGGCGTCATGCGTGTCCTGGTTGGTACAGATGGGTCCGTCGGCGCTCAGGCGGCGCTGCGGTGGGCGCTGAGCTTCGCGGATGCAGAGGGTGGCGAGCTCATCGTCTCAACGGTGCGGACTCGGCCCTTCTTCGAGGTCACGGAGGAGGAGATCGAGGCGCGACACGGCGAGTATGCGGAGCTGCTCTTTGGCTGGTGCGCTCACGTCCGCGATTCGAAGGTGCCGTTCCGGGAGCTGTTGCTCGAAGGCGACCCGCGTGAGCAGCTGCTCGCCCTCGCCAAGGCCGAGAAGGTCGACCTCATCGTGGTCGGGGCTCGCGGCAATGGCGGCCATCGCCACACCTTGCATGTTGGGAGCACGACCCATCATCTGGTGCACCACACGCGGCTGCCGATCGTCGCGGTCCCGCCGGCTTCGAAGGCGGTGTGGCCGACGACCGTCGTGGTAGGTGTCGATGGATCGTCGGGCTGCCTGCGCGCAGTCGAGTGGCTCGCGTCGTTCGGTGCGCCGCTGACCAACAACGTGGTCGCGGTGAACGCACAGAGGCTGCTCGCCGAATGGGTTCCCCGCAACGATCCGAGCAGCTGGTACCAGATGACACTCACAGAAATGCAGGCCTGGGTCGCGCCGCTACGCGAGTCGGGGCTCGGCGCGCGCACGCTCGTGCTCGAGGGTGATGCCGTCGACGTTCTCACCGATGCCGCGATCGCGGAGGAAGCCGGGTTGCTCGTCGTGGGCTCGAGGGGAGTGGGAGGGATCACGGGGTTGCGGTTGGGTGCCACCGCTCTAAAGGTCTTGTACCAGGCGCAGATTCCGGTGCTGATGGTGCCGGCCGACGTCCCGTGACCTTCGACCCTCCCAGGTCGTCGGGTCGGCGAGGCCGGAAGCCGAACAACGGATAACTCGCATCGTGTCGCTCAGCACCGACCTGGGAACTTCCTGTTGAGCACAGCGCTCAGTGCTGTAGGCCTTCTAATCCGAAGGCCGGAGGTTCGAATCCTCCCAGGGGCGCTGCCTGCGGAACAATGTGGCGGCCGTCGAAGCTCGCTTGAGCACAGCGCTCGAGGAACGGATAACACTGGTTTCAGACCGACGGGAAGGCCGATGCCGCGAGCTCAGCAGCCTTCAAGTTGTATCCGCAACTACCGCGGGCGGAGTCGTTGACGCACCGCCGCCTTGAGGATTGATCGGCCCGCCCTATCGCGGGCAATACGCGTTCCTCGATCGGGAGAACGCGTCGCGGTTCCCCACTGAGCTGCTGGAAGGGCGACTGGGGCACGCGCACGGCGCGCGGCTGTAAGCGTGAGACTTGGGTTATGCAGCGTTCGCGACGGCGTCGGTCTGATCGGACCTGTGGTGATGGTTCGGTCCGTGCAGCGAGTGGTCATGGAAGTCGACGTTGGTGCGGGCAGCGCGGATGCCGTTGGCGATCACGGCTACCTCGGCGATTTCATGCACGGCCACGACGGCACCTAGCCCGAGTACGCCGAATAGGGCAAGCGGTAGGAGCGTCGCCACGATCGCGAGAGAGAGCCCCACGTTCTGCATCATGATCGAGCGTGCCCGCCGAGCGTGGCGGAGCGCTGCGGGCAGCGCCCTGAGATCTTGACCCATCAGTGCAACGTCCGCTGTCTCGATCGCGACGTCGGTACCCATCGCTCCCATCGCGATTCCGACGCTGCTGAGCGCCAGGGCAGGCGCGTCGTTGACGCCGTCGCCGACCATCGCGACTCGCGTGGTCTGTTCCAACTCCCGGATGATGGTGGCCTTGTCTTCGGGGCGAAGGTCGGCCCGCACATCGGTGATGCCCGCGTGCTTGGCGAGTGCCTCGGCGGTAGCCGTGTTGTCGCCGGTGAGCATGACGACGTGGCGCCTGGAGGTAAGGATTTGCTGGACGACGTCGGCCGCTTCCGGACGGAGCTCGTCTCGGACCGCGATGGCTCCGACGATCGTGCCGTCTCGTTCGACGAGCACAGTGGTTGCGCCCTCAGCTTGCAAGCGAGCTACGTCGGCCGCCATCGGACCGGCATCGAGCCACCCGGGGCGACCGAGACGCACCGATCGTCCGTCGATCTGCCCGGTGAGACCAGCGCCGGTCACTGCAATCACATCGTCGGCTGGTTTGGGCTTCGGTGCTGCTGCCAGAATTGCAGCCGCAAGTGGATGCTCGCTGCGCGCTTCGAGGCCGGCGGCGAGCGCCATGACCTCATCGCGGCTGACGCCGTTGGTGAGCACGTCGACGACGGCTGGCTGATTGCGAGTCAGTGTGCCTGTCTTGTCGAGGGCGACGGTCTGGATCGTGCCAAGTGTTTCGAGGGCGGCTCCGCCCTTGATGATGACGCCGAACTTGCTCGCGGCGCCGACCGCAGCGACCACTGTGATCGGCACAGCGATCGCGAGGGCGCAGGGCGAGGCGGCGACCAGCACGACGAGCGCTCGAGAAATCCACACGTCCGGGTCGCCGACCAGCGAGCCGACGACCGCGATGACTGACGCGCTGATGATGACGCCGGGTACAAGGGGCCGAGCGATGCGGTCAGCGAGCCGTTGCTGGTGGCCCTTCTCCGCCTGTGCGTCCTCGACAAGGGCGACCACTCGGGCCAGGGAGTTGTCGGCTGCGGTTGCGGTGGCTTCGACTTCCAGCGCGCCGGTGCCGTTGACCGAGCCGGCGAAGACGTTGTCTCCCGGTTGGACCTCGACGGGCACCGACTCGCCGGTGATTGCGGCTGTGTTGACGGCGCTTCGGCCGGTGCGGATGATGCCGTCGGTGGCGACCCCCTCGCCGGGGCGGACAATGAAGATCTCGCCGATGCGGAGCTCAACGACTGGCAGTTCGACCTGCTTGCCGTCGCGCACCACAACCGCCGTCTCGGGCAGGAGAGACAGCAAGGCTCGCAGGCCGTGGCGGGCCTTGGTCAGCGAGTACTCCTCCAAACCCTCAGAGATCGAAAACAGCACCGCCAACAGGGCAGCTTCCTCGAACTCGCCGAGCAGCAGCGCACCGATTCCAGCGATCGTCATGAGCGTGCCGACGCCGATCCTGCCCCGCCACAGGTTCTTCAGCGAGTTCGGTACGAAGGTCCACCCACCGGCGGCAGCGGACAAGAGCGCGAACACCTGACCGGCACCATCATTGGCCGTGCGCTCCGCTATGAAGCTGGCACCGAGCAGCGCGGCCGCCAGCGCGGCCCAGCGCAGTTCGCTGATCTGCCAGAGCTTCTCGGGCGCGGCACCCTCATCACGCTCGCCGTCATGGTCACAACAGTCGACGCTCACTTCGGCGCTCCGAAGATCGGACAGTCGAGAACCGCCTGATCCGTGCACTCGAGAATGGTTTCGGCGTCACCCAGCAGGTGGATCAGCTCAGGGATCGCGAGCCGATAGAAGACCTGTCGACCGACGGGACGACCATCGACCAGCCCGCAGTCGCGAAGGCACGCAATGTGCGCCGAGACCGTCGACTGCGCCAGCCCGAGGGCGGCGACGAGGTCGCTCACCCGCGCCTCACCATCTCCCAGTCGGTGCACGATCGCCAGCCGAGTGCCGTCCGACAAGCTGTGAAACAGGGCAGCGAGCGCCCGAAGGTGCTGCTGCCGTTCCCGAGTATTCATCGGCATGCGACGATGATAGCAGCGTCCTACGATGATGAACCGGCCGCGAAGGAGCCGCTTCACCTTCAAGTCGGGTCGAACCCCTACGGTGGCAGCGGGTTCAGTGCGTCGGCCCTCCGTTACTACGAAGGCATCGGTCTCGTCGCCCCATCGACGCGGACGGACGCCGGCTACCGCCTCTACGACGATCGCTCGTTGGCCCGGCTCGGCTTCATCTCCCGCGCCAAGAAGCTGGACTGCTCGTTGGAAGAGATCATCGACCTCTAATCCGCGGGTCGCAGGTTCAAATCCTGCCGGGGGCGCTACCGGGAGCTTTGTGAGAGGCGGTGCGCGCTGCGTTGAGCACAGCGCTTGTGCAGCGGATAACTCGACGCTCCACGCCAGCACGCGACGCTCGCGAACGGCGGTGGATCTACGGCGTGGGCTCCGGCGGCGACACCATCTGTCGGATCCACGCCTCGGTCGTCGAGACGTGGATCAGCGCGGCCGCCTCGGCAAGCCGAGGATCACGGGCGCGCAATGCGGCGAGGATCTCAGCGTGCTCCAAGATCGTGCGTTCCTTGGCGCCGGCCTCGACGACCCCTCTCCACACTCGTGCCCGGCTCGTGCGGCTCGACACCCCGTTCAGCATCGACGCCAAGGTTTCGTTGCCGGCGGCCCTCGCCACGAGCTCGTGGAACTGCGCGTCGAATTGCACCAGCTCGTCGTGGGACGGGGCCTCAGACATCTGATGTAAACAGGCCTCGAGCTCGTCGAGCACGGCTTCGTTGATCCGGCTCGCCGCCATGGCGGTCGCGGCTGGCTCGAGGATGCGTCGCACCTGGACGAGCTCGAGGGTGAAGTCATCGTGCATCAGGTCAGCCGCTGCGCCGATGCCCTCGAGCAACAGCTCGGGCCGCAGGCTGGTCACATAGGTGCCGTCTCCTCGCCGGACATCCAGGACCCGAGCGGTCACGAGGGCTCTGACGGCCTCTCTCACCGTGCTTCGGCTGGTGCCCAGGGCGTCCGCGAGTTCGGCCTCGGGAGGGAGACGGGAGCCTGGGGTGAGCTCGCCGGTGGCGATGAGATCACGAACCTGTTGGATCGCGGCCTCTGTGAGCGGTGCCCCCAAGGTTCTTCACCCCCGACCAAAAAGCAGTAGACATCGGATGTCTGCTGGCGTATCTTACGCCGCGTTGATCGTTCGGGGGAACGGTCGGGGGGAAAGGTTCGATGACCGACGTGGCCGATCCGGAACGCAGGACGATGGCCAATCCGGCTGAGCCTGCTGCCTCCGGTCTGGAACGGCCCCCTGGTGACCCGGCGGCCGCGTCCGACCGATCCGTCCGGCGCTTCCGTCTCCTTGGGCTCACGCTGGCGGTGTTCCGGCTCGGTCCGATCCTGATCCTCGGCGGCCTGATCGTGGCGATGTCGTTTCTCTCGCCGGTGTTCTTCACGACCGAGAACGCCGGGAACGTGCTGTCGCAGACGGCCGTCATCGCGATCCTGGCCATCGGGCAGCTGTTCGTGATCATCACCCGCGGCATCGACCTCTCGGTCGGTTCGAACCTCGCACTCGCGTCGGTCGTCGGCGCGTTGGCCTTTCAACACGGCGCCTCGGGCTGGTTGGTGATCCTCATCATGCTCGCGTCCGGCGCCGCGGTTGGTCTGGTCAACGGGGGATTCTTCGTGTGGGGACGATTGCCCCACCCGTTCATCATCACCTTGGCGACGTTGAGCATCGCCCGAGGCCTTGCACTGCGGTTGTCCGGGGGACAGCCACAGCGGGGCATGCCGTCCATCGTGCGCACGATCGGAAGCGGGTCTATCGGCTGGCTTCCGTACTCCACGTTCCTCGTCATCGGCATCGCGCTCGTCGCGGCGGTGATCGGCACGCGCCTCGTTTGGGGACGGTGGATCTACGCGGTCGGTGGCAACCCGGAGGCCGCTCGTCGCACCGGCATCCCCGTGGGTGCGGTGCTCATCTCGATCTATGTGCTCTGCGGCCTCCTCGCCGGGGTCGCGGCGATCGTCACCTCGGGCCGCCTCAACGCGGGGTCCCCCACGGCTGGGAACTTGGCCGAGCTCGATTCCATCGCCGCAGTCATCATCGGAGGAGCCAGCTTCCTCGGCGGCCGCGGCACCGTGATCAACGCCCTGGTGGGCGCGTTGATGATCGGAGTGATCCGTAACGGGATGAACCTGTTGAACGTCGACGCGTTCTTACAGCCGATCGTCATCGGGATCGTGATCGTGGTCGCGGTCGAGGCCGACGTGGTGAGGGCTCGCCTGGAAGATCGATTCCGGGTGATGCAGTCGGCGCTCGCATGACCGCGCTCGCGGTGCGCGGAGCGACGAAGCGCTTCGGCGCGGTGCTCGCGCTGGAGTCAGTCGACATCGAGGTAGGCGCGGGCGAGGTGCTCGCGATCCTGGGAGACAACGGCGCCGGGAAGTCGACGCTGATCAAGTGCATCAGCGGCGTCCACCGCCTCGACGCCGGCACGATCGAGGTCGGTGGAAAGCCCGCGACGATCACGTCGCCCGCGGCAGCGCGGAGCTACGGCATCGAGACCGTGTATCAGGACTTGGCGCTTTTCGACAACCTCGACCCGGCCGCGAACTTCTACGCGGGCCGCGAAGACGCCGGGCCGAGCTGGCTTCCGGCACCGCTTCGCATCCTGCGTCGCCGGTCGATGGCCTCAGCGACCACCGCGGTGCTCGATCGTCTGCAGGTCACTCTGCCCGACTCAGCGGCAAACGTCGGGCTGATGTCAGGCGGCCAGCGTCAGGTGATCGCGGTCGCGCGAGCCGCCGCGTTCGCATCCAAGGTCGTCATCCTCGACGAGCCGACGGCCGCGCTTGGCGTGCGGGAGTCGCGGCGTGTCCTCGACCTGATCGGTCGTCTTCGTGACGAGGGCCATGCAGTGATCGTGATCTCCCACGCGATGGATCACGTGACCGAAGTCGCCGATCGCGCCGTCGTCATGCGACGTGGGCGAAAGGTCGGCGAAGAGATCCCGAGCCCCGAGAGCCAAGAAAGGATCGTCGCCCTCATCGTCGGCACGGCTGGCTGAGCCCGGCGGTCCACACACCGGTCGCCACTGGGTTGGTCGCGCGCGCTTCTGAACCTTCACACACATCAGGCAACGAGCACACAAGGGAGCATCATGAGACGGAAGATCGGCATCACACCGTGGGCGGGCTTGGTGCTCTGCGCCAGCCTTCTGCTCGGCGTCACCGCGTGCGGGGACGATTCTGGAAGTAGCGCCGGAACCACGGCGGGCGGCGGCGCCGCGACGACCGGAGGCGGCGGCGCCGCGACGACCGGAGGTAGCGGCGGGGAGGCGATGAAGATCGGGTTCATCACGAAGTTCCCGGTCGACTTCTACGACACGATGGTCCAAGGCGCGAAGGACTGGAACAAGGACCATCCCGAGGTGACGTTGATCTTCGCTCAGGGCGCGAGCGGCACTGACGACGAAGGCGAGATCAACGCGATCCAGTCGATGGTCACCCAGGGGGTGAAGGCGATCGCGATCACGCCCACGAGCCCGAACGTCCAAGATGAGCTCCAGAAGGCGGTCGACGCCGGCATCGTCGTGGTGCTCGTCGACAACGACATCCCCGACTGGGACGGCAAGGTCTCTGTGGTGGCCACGGACAACCTGGCGGGCGGCAAGCTCGCCGGGGAGTTCATGAAGGGCCAGGTCCCGGCTGGTGCACAGATCGGGATCCTCCAAGGCGTACCTGGCGCGCCCTCGCTCGACGATCGCGTGACCGGCTTCCTCGACGGGTTGGGCGACGGTTACGACATCGTGTCCAAGCTGCCGACCGATTGCGATCAGACCAAAGGTCTCAACGCGGCGCAGGACATGCTGACGGCCAACCCCGACGTGGCGGCCATCTACGGTGCTTGCGGTCCGCCGATCATTGGTGCTCTCGAGGCGATCGACACGGCCGGCAAGACACTCGTGACCGTCGGCTTCGACGCGGGCCCGGACGAGATCACGGCGATCTTGGCAGGCACCGAGACGGCGTCGGTCGCGCAGTTCCCGGCCAAGATGGGCGAGCTCGGCGCCGACACCGCATTCAAGGCTGCGAACGGTGAGGACGTTGCTCCGAACATCGACACCGGCACCGCGATCGTGACCAAGGACAACGCGGCCGACTTCCAGTGAGCGCACGCCGGGGAGCGCGGCTCACGCGCTCCCCGGCCTGCCTCTCTCCCGCTCATCTGGACTACGCCGATCGGAGACACCGATGACCCGCATCACCGCGCTCGAAGTCATCGACGTGCGCTTCCCGACCTCCCGCGAGCTCGACGGGTCAGACGCCATGAATCCCGAGCCCGACTACTCGGCGGCGTACCTCGTCATTGGCACCGATGACCTCGCGGTATCGGGGTTCTCGCTGCTGTTCACGACCGGCCGGGGCAACGAGGTCGCCTGCGCCGCGATCAACACATTGACTCCGTACCTCGTCGGTCTCGAAGTGTCCGCGCTGGTCGCAGACATCGGAGCGTTCGCGCGCGTGCTCGTGTGGGACGGGCAGCTGCGCTGGCTCGGGCCGGAGAAGGGCGTCATGCACATGGCCATCGGGGCAGTCGTGAACGCGCTGTGGGACCTCAGGTCGCGCCTCGAAGACCGCCCGCTCTGGCAGGTGTTGGTCTCGCTCACGCCGGAGGAGGTCGTCGCCCAGATCGACTTCACCTACATCGACGACGCACTGTCTCCGGCCGAAGCGCTGTCCATCCTGGAGGCGGGCGCTCGGAACAAGCACGAGCACATCGACGACCTCGAGCGCGACGGCTTTCCCGCTTACACCACATCTGCCGGCTGGCTGGGCTACGACGACGCCAAGGTCGATCGGCTCGCGCGGCAAGCGGTGAGCGACGGCTTCACGATGATCAAGCTCAAGGTCGGCGCCGACGTGCACTCGGACATGCGGCGCCTCCAGGTCGCCCATGCTGCCGTCGGAACGTCAGCCCTCGTGGCGGTGGACGCGAACCAACGGTGGGGAGTGGGCCAGGCGGTTGAGTGGATGAAGCATCTCGCAGAGTTCGAGCCCTATTGGATCGAGGAACCCACGTCACCCGACGACGTACTCGGACATCAGACGATTCGCCGTGCGGTGAGTCCCATCCGCGTCGCGACGGGCGAACACGTCCAGAACCGGGTCATCTTCAAGCAGCTGCTTCAGGCTGAGGCGATCGACGTCGTGCAGATCGACGCGTGCCGCGTCGGGGGAGTGAACGAGAACCTCGCGATCATCCTGCTCGCCGCGAAGTTCGGTGTGCCTGTGTGCCCTCACGCGGGCGGTGTCGGATTGTGCGAGATGGTGCAGCATCTGGCCATGTTCGACTTCGTCGCCGTGAGCGGCACGTTCGAGGAACATTGGATCGAATACGTCGACCACTTGCACGAGCACTTCACCGCTCCGGTGCGTGTCGAGCGAGGGCGATACAGGGCGCCCTCAGCGCCGGGCGGCGGGGCCCAGCTTCGCGATGCGTCGATCGCCGAGCACCGGTTTCCCGACGGCCCGGTGTGGGCGCCCTCGGTGTGACGGCTCTTCGCGTCGACGCGCATCACCACCTCTGGGACCTATCGGTCCGCTCGCAGCCGTGGATCGATCCGGTGGACATGGCCGCAATCGACCGGAGCTTCGATCTTCATGATCTGGCGGAAGCCAAAGGGACTCTCATCGACCGCACCGTCGTGGTCGAGGCATCCTCACTTGTAGCGGAGACCGAGGAGCTGTTGGCGACCGCCGCGGCCGATCCGGTCATCAGTGGTGTCGTCGGGTTCGTCGATCTCACGGCACCCGACGTCGGCGAGCAAATCGATCGGTTGCGCGCGGCGGTGGGCGGCAGCTACCTCGTTGGCATCCGGAGCCCCGTGCAAGACGAGCCCGATCCTCGATGGCTGGAGCGCAGTGACGTCATCGCCGGTCTGAGGGCCGTGGCTGCTCGGAGCCTCGTCTACGACCTGCTCGTGTTGCCTCATCAGATCGATGCGGCCATCGAGGTCGTGGCGCAGGTGCCCGAGGGGCGCTTCGTCGTCGACCATCTCGCGAAGCCGGCGATCGTCGACGGGCCGTGGGAGCCGTGGGCGTCAGCGATCGCCGCCCTCGCCTTGTTCGAGAACGTATCGTGCAAGCTCTCCGGCATGGTGACCGAAGCCGACTGGCGCGCTTGGTGCGTGGACGACCTTCGGCCCTACGCCGACCACGTGATCGCTGCGTTTGGTCCCCATCGCCTGCTCTTCGGCACCGACTGGCCGGTCTGCACGCTCGCAGCGTCCTACCAGGATGTCGTCGGCGTCGCAGAACAGCTGATCGCCGATCTGTCCGAGGCCGAACGCGACGCCATCCTCGGCGCGAACGCGACGCGCGTCTACGGCCTCGATCATCGGGAGGTCTCGTGAAGGACGTCCGGATGCTCGTCACCGGCGCCGGATCGGGCATTGGCTTGGCGGTCGCCGCCGAGGCGCTCGCCAGAGGCGCACGCGTCGCGGCGCTCGACGTGGATCCCTCAGGGGCCCCAGACGGCGCGGTCAGGCTCCCGGCCGACATAACCGACAACGAGGCGGTCGTGCGTGCTGTCGATGAAGCGGCTACTGCGATGAGCGGCATCGATGTCGTCATCAACAACGCGGGGATCGGGGCCCAGGGCACGGTCGAGGCGAACCCAATCGACGAGTGGCAACGCGTTTTCGACGTGAATGTGTTCGGCATGGTCCGCGTGAGCCGAGCCGCTCTGCCGTACCTCCGCAGGTCGGGCGGCGCGGCGATCGTCAACACATGCTCGATCGCTGCGACCGCGGGGTTGCCCGAGCGTGCGCTGTACAGCGCGACGAAGGGTGCCGTGCTGTCGCTGACCCTCGCCATGGCGGCCGATCACCTCCGCGAGGGCATCCGCGTGAACTGCGTGAACCCGGGCACCGCGGACACCCCATGGATCGGCCGGCTCCTCGAGAAGGCCGCGGATCCATCAGCCGAGCGCGCGGCGCTCGAGGCGCGCCAACCCTCGGGACGACTTGTCTCTGCCGCGGAAGTGGCAGACGCGATCCTCTACCTCGCCTCGCCGACGTCGAGCGCTACGACCGGGATCGCCCTCGCTGTCGATGGGGGGATGCAGGGGCTTCGCCTCCGACCGCCGCAGTAGCTGTTGATCAGTCCGGTGATTCAGTCCAACGTGGACCGAGATGCCGGCCGCTCGACAACGGGCAATATGGGCGGGTGCGCCGGCTTCTTCTCACCTCGGCCGGCGTCAGGAACGCGACGATCCACGACGCGCTCTTCGACTTGCTTGGCCGTCCCATTGAGGACTGCACCGCGCTGTGCATTCCGACTGCGATGTACGGCCATCCCCATGCAGGTCCGGGCGAGAACGTGTGGGAGTTCGTCGCAGGGCGCTCCGAACAGCCCATGATCGAACTGGGCTGGAAGTCGGTGGGGTTGATCGAGTTGACCGCGTTGCCCAGCATCGACGAGGAGCGATGGGTTCCCCTCATACGCAAGGCCGACGTGCTACTCGTGTCGGGCGGCGACGCCCTCTACCTGTGTCACTGGATGCGAGAGTGCGGGCTGACCGACTTGCTGCCCCAGCTCGACGACACGGTGTGGATCGGCATGAGTGCGGGGAGCATGGTGATGACACCGCGCATCGGCAAGGAGTTCGTCGGGTGGAGGCCGCCCGTCGGTGACGACCGCGCGCTCGGCCTGGTCGACTTCTCGATCTTTCCTCACCTGGATCGTGAACTCCTACCCGACAACACGTTGGCTCGCGCCAAAAGCTGGGCTGCCGGTCTCGGCGGTCCCGCGTACGCAATCGACGACGAGACCGCGATCCGCGTGGTCGACGGCGCCGTCGATGTCGTGTCGGAGGGTCATTGGCATCGGTTCGACGCGTAGCTCGACCTGACAGCACTGGCTGCTCGTCTGAGCGCCCACGTCAGCTCGGCAAGCCGTCTACCTCGCCTCCGTCGCAGACGCTCTCAACATCTCGTGACGGCGCCGGTCCGACGCCCGGCGTTTGGTGGCGGTGGGCACCGACCGGTGTCAGAGCCAGGATTCGAGGCCTGGCGCCGGACCTCGACCGAGCGTCCAGGCCATCAACGAGCGCGGATCCGCACGATTGGCGAGACCTGCAACCAGCCTCGGAAGAGCACGGTCAACCAGTTCCTGTGGCCAGTCAGCCGGAGTGTGGCCTATTCCAAGGTCGACGAGATGGACCTCGACTTCCCACCAGCGATGAAACGGGAGTCGCGCTACGGGATGCTCGTCGCCTCGGCCAGACCGGACAGGTCGGTTCCAGGAGTCGTCGGGCAGTGATACGAAGGTGGCATCAAGCCGCTGTGACCAACTGATGACGTCGTTGATGAGCACGTTCGCTGGTCGTCCTGCGCCCGACTCAATCTCCGAGGCGCGACCCTCGGCACCACCCACGTACTGATCGATGACCTCACCACGTGTGGTGGCTTCGATTCGGTGGAACATCGACTCTGCATTGCGCGCCAGGTGCGTGAGCACGTGTCCGACACTCCAGGCAGGCAACAGCGACGGTTCTCGGACAACCTCATCGGTCAGGCCCTCGATTCTGGCGGCTAGCCGCGCGTGAGAGGCCCGGCAACCTTCGATCTCGACAGTGAGCACTTCCACTACGCGGCAGGCTACGACCCTGACGTTGTTCGCAGGCCGCAGCCCCCAAGGTGCCGTTCGCGGACGCAGGGTCGCCGCGCCCGACGGAGGACCTGCGGCTCATGTCAGCGCGGGTTCGAGGTAGCCGCCGTCGGTCTCGAGCAAGCCGGTGAGCAGCCGGTCCGGGCGCCAATCTTCGAACCGGTCCTCGGTCCGGTCGCGGCCGAGCCAGATCTCGAGATCGCGGAGCTGGTCGAGCACCGCGGCGCCCAGGAGCAGCGCACGACCGTGGACTGGATCCCGTTCACGAGCTGCGATGGCGACCGCGTCGGCGCCGGCGTCGTTGTCGAACCGCTGCGCATCCTCGGACACGAGGGCCTCGGACACGAGGGCCTCGCACACCAACCGGCACAGGTCGATCTCCACCGGGCCCAGCACGGCGAACTCGAAGTCGAGGAGGGCGACCACCTCGCCGTCCCACAGCGCGTTCATCAGCGCGAGGTCGCCGTGGTTGACGACCTGCTCGACGACGGGCGCGGCTCGGTAGTAGTCGCCGATGATCTCGTGGAACCGCGACCGCTGCACATCCGGCAGACCCAACGCAGCACTGACGCGATCGGCTGCGGCCGTGGCGTCGCTCGGTGTTGCCGGTATGAAGCTTGCGTGCGATCCGACGAGCGGACGGAGCGAGGGCGTGGCGTCGTGCACGACCCGCACGCGCGCCCACAGCTGGCGGATCGCCCGACGCCGCTCCTCGGGTGTCAGCGTGGGCCACGCCTCCTGCAGGTTCTGGCCTCGAACCTCCTCGGTCACGATCCAGTCATGGCCCTCGATCGTGCCCGCCCCGAGGATCTTCGGGTGTCCGACCTCGGGCGGCAGCGCGCGCACGAGCGCGACCTCGGCGGCCATGCCGTCGACGACTGGCGTGTTCGCGATCCGCACGGCGAGGCCACCACCGACCCAGGTCGCGTTCGAGATCCCGAGAGCCCGCCGCATCCCGCGGAGATCACCGCCGTGCTGGGCGACGACTTGGGCAGCCAGAGACCAGACGACGGCAGCCTCCGTCGGGTCGCGGTGCTGGTCGAGCCAGTGCGTCTCCGCCTCGGGCTCCTTCATCGCCGGGGCGACCGGTTGTGAAGATCCCAAGCCTCAGCTGCTGCTGCGCCCATGTCCGGTAGCGGAGGCTCTAAGAACGCCACGGTCTCCGACGTTACGGCGCCGTGCTGCCGGCGGTCCTCCTGTATGGACCTGCACCTCGGGCTAGTTGTCCTGGCGGGGCGGCGGTCACCGGCCTGGGGACCATGCGCCTTCCCGACGTGTTCCACCTCGACGTGCGAACAAAGCAGGGGAGGTTTCAGCGTCCCGAGACAGGGGTGGCTGCGCGCTCGTTCGTGGCAGGGTTGTTGATCTTGTTGGCTAGGTCTTCGAGGGCGTGTCGGAGCTGTGCGTGCTGACGTGGTCCGAGGAGGCTGGCGATCTCGAGCTCGGCGGCTTTGGCTTCGGTGTTGATCGTCTTTTCGAGCTTGCGGCCCTTTGTGAGCGCACGAGCCTGACTCGCATGCATGCGCGAGCGCGTGGCCACGTCGTGCTCGGTCTTGCCCGGGCTACCGGGTGGCGAACCGCCGGGTGAGGAACACGCCGGCGGCGAGGCTCCCGAGGCCGATTGCCAGGAGTAAACCAGTCGGGCTGCCCGTCTGGGGGAGCTGCCCATCCGTCGCCGGAGCGGGCGCGGTCGTCGGTGCCGGTGTCGTGCTCACGGGGATGGTCTGGACGAGCGAGTGCAGCGTCTTGCCGTCGAGTGAGCCGACCGCGTACACGAGGGTGACGGTTGCCTCAGGCAGTGTCAGGTCGACTGGTCCGATCACCGGGGTGGTGGTTCCCGCCGCGGCGACCGATGCGCTGATGGTGCCAGCGGGCAGATCTGCCGTTGCCTGGTTCGGGTTGATGAGGTTCGTGAACGCGGGCTTGCCGTTCGCGAGCACGTCGACTGCAGGTGCTGCCGCGGTGTGACGGACGACGAGGCGCGCGCTCCCCGCGGCCAGCGATGACGTGTCGTTGACGAAGACGGTGAGCTTGGGCTGTCCACTCCCGTCGAGATGGGCGACGATGCTCGCGTTCGCACCAGCGGGCAGTGTTGCCGACCCTGCGAGCACCGGGGCGGAGTCGGCGGCGGCGTTCGCCGGGCGAACCGCGATCTGGTACGTGCCCGCCGGGAGCTCGAGGGGCGCGGTGACAGTGTCGGGAGCGAAGTCTTCGAGGGTGAGCTTGCCGTTCACATAGACGTCGACGGTGAGACCGGGGATCCCGTGGATGACCGTGACCGTGCCGGTGGACGCTTGGGCGCCCGCTGGCGCAGCAAAGACCGCGAGCACGGCCAGTAGGCCGGTTGCGACGAGTAGGACGATCTTTTGCATTTCTACCTCCGAGTAGTATTTAGCACTAAACTATCCCACGTGGGCAGCGTCAGCAAGTCCGGAGGACATTTAGTGGTAAAGAAGGTGTGATGAGCCCACCGCGGAGACCGATCACGCTTCAGGAGGCAGCGGACCGTCTCGGTGTGCACTACATGACGGCCTACCGATACGTCCGCACTGGTCGGCTTCCGGCCCGACGTGAGGGCGTGCAGTGGATGGTCGATCCGGCGGAGCTGACAAAGATGCGATCGCCCGAGCGGGCAACGCGGGGCCACGGCACGGTTCGGTCGGAAGGGCCGGCGAAGCTTGCCGCTCGAATGGTCGCGGCCGACGAGGCCGGAGCGTGGGCGGTCGTGGACGCGGCGCTGGCATCAGGTGTCGAAGCGGCCGACGTCTACCTCGATCTTCTCGTGCCCGCCCTCGAGATCGTGGGGGAAGGATGGGCGGCCGGCGAGCTCACGGTCGCGGATGAACATCGGGCGACTGCGGTGGCGCTCCGGCTCGTGGGTCGGCTTGGGCCTCGGTTCGCTCGCCGGGGCCGCAAACGAGGCACCGTCGTGGTCGGAGCGCCTGCCGGGGAGCAGCACGGGCTCCCGTCAGCGATCCTCGCTGACCTGTTGCGCGGGGTCGGGTTCGAGGTGCTCGACATGGGAGCCAACACTCCGGCGGCTTCGTTCGCGGAGACCGCGAAGGAAGCCAACCGTCTCATCGCGATCGCGATCGCGATCACGACCCCCGGCGGCGACGCGGCCGTCCGCGCTGCCGTGAAGGCAATTCGCCGGGCCGACGTGGGTGTCCCGATCTTGGTCGGCGGTGCGGCTGTGCACGATCACGCGCACACGCTCCGCCTAGGCGCGGACGAATGGTCGGGCATCGATGGTCGGAGCGCCTTGGTGACGATCGAGCGAATCGCGCGTTCGCGCAATCGCGCCTGACCGCGATGTGGTCGCCTCGTCGGCGATCGCGTGCGCCATGCGGCGGAAGATGAGCGCGTGAAACGGGAGCACCGCGTACCAGTACAGGCGTCCCCACAAGCCCCTCGGAGCGAAGTACGCGACTTGCTGAAGCCGCACCCTGCCCGGCTCGTCGCCGCGTTCGATCCGCCAGGTGAGCCATGCCTTGCCTGGCAGCTTCATCTCGGCCTGGAGAACGAGTTGCAGGCCTGGCTCGGCGTCGACGACGCGCCAGAAGTCGAGCGCGTCACCCCGCCGCAGGTCGAGCGGATGGCGCCGGCCGCGCCGCAGTCCTGGCCCGCCGACGAGCTTGTCGATGAGCCCCCGAAGTGACCACGCCCAGTTCGACACGTAATACCCGTGCTCCCCGCCGATCCGCGCGAACGCGCGGTACAGCGCCTCGCGCGTCGTGACAGCGTCGACCGTCTGGTGGTCTTCGAACAGCGACCCGCCAGCCCAGTCGGGGTCGCCGGGAATGGTGTCGGCGGGCGTGAACCCGGTGTCTGTCCAGCGCGTGTCGATCGCCTCGGCTCGCGTGAGCCGCAGCGCGAGCTCGAGGGACTCGCGAAAGCCGATCGGCTGATGAGGCACGAGCGAGTCGATCTCCTGGTGGGTCATCACCACCTCGTGACGAAGTGAATCGATGAGAGGGACCGCGATCGATGCGGGGAGCGGCGTGACCAGGCCGACCCACCGGGACGAGAGCCTCGGGCTGAGGAATGGCACCGGCAGGATGAAGCGGCGGGGGAGTCCCGCGACCTCGGCGTAGGTCTGCATCATCTCGGCGTAGGTGACCACATCGGGACCGCCGATCTCGAGCACGCGATCGATGGTCTCGGGATCCTCGAGCGCCGCAGCGAGGTAGTAGAGGACGTCGCGAATCGCAATCGGCTGACACTTCGTGCGCACCCACCGGGGTGTGACCATCGCTGGAAGCACCTCGGTGAGATAGCGCAGCATCTCGAACGAGATCGACCCCGCCCCGATGATCACCGCTGCTCGGAGCTCGGTGGTCGGCGTGCTGCCCGAGGCGAGGATCTCGCCCACCTGGTGGCGGCTCGCCAAGTGCGTGGAGAGTGCATCGCCGCGTCCCATGCCGCCGAGATAGACGATGCGGCGGCACCCGGCGGCGTCCGCGGCATCGCGCGCATTCAGGGCGGCGATCGCTTCGGTCGCGGCGAAGTCGCCGCTCGTGCCGATGGAGTGGACGAGGTAGTAGACCGCGTCGCATCCTTCGAAGGCAGGAGCGAGGGTGCTGGCATCGAGTACGTCGCCCCTGAACAGCCGGACGCGGCCTGACCACTCGTAACGTTCGGCTCGGTCCGGGGAGCGGGTCAAGACGCGCACCTGGTATCCGGCGTCGAGCAGCTCGGACACGAGCCGCCCACCGACGTATCCCGTCGCCCCGAGCACGAGCACTTCGCGCCGTCTTTCAGGGGGAGGCTTCATCACGATTGAGCGCTGACAGGCCGGGTTGCGCTGCGATGTGCACGGAGCGCGTCGTGACGGGCGAGCGATTCGGCCCGCTCCTCGCTGTGCTCGACGATGCGCTCGGGGTACTCGGGAGGCAACCCCGCCGCACGACGCCACGGCTCGTGGATCTCAGTGCTCGGCAGGTGTGACAGCTCGGGCACCCATCGACGGATGTAGTCGCCGTTCGAATCGAACTTCCGACTTTGGCTCACGGGGTTGAAGACCCGGAAGTACGGCGCGGCGTCGGTGCCCGTGCCGGCGACCCACTGCCAGTTGTGCTGGTTGCTCGCCAGGTCGCCGTCGATCAGGTTCACCATGAAGTGACGCGCACCGCGAGTCCAATCGATGTGAAGGTCCTTCACGAGGAACGAGGCAGTGATCATCCTGAGCCGGTTGTGCATCCAGCCTTCGACGCGCAGCTGTCGCATCCCGGCGTCGACCAACGGGAAGCCAGTGCGACCCGCCGCCCACGCGGCGAATCGACCGTCTGCGGCCGACCCGTGGTCGTACCGCATCGCTTCCATGAGCGGTTGGAAGCACGAACGAGCACTCGACGGCCAGTGGTGGAGCACCGCGGCATAGAACTCACGCCATGCGAGCTCGCGAAGAAAGGCGTCGTCGTCCGGCCCGAGATCGGCGAGCAGGGTGCGAGGGTGCAGCGCCCCGACCTTGAGGTACGGCGAGAGGCGCGACGTCGCGTCGAGCGCAGGGTGATCGCGAGTGGTCGCGTACGTGGCGAGGCGAGTCGTTCGGAACAGCTCCCAGGCAAGACGCGCCGCGGGCTCTCCCGCCTCTGGCCAGATCGCTTCCGGCCCCGGATCGGCTGCGACGGGCAGCCCGTCGAGCGGGCGCCACGTGATCGACGCGAGATCCAAGGGCACAGGCAGCTCGGGCTCGTGGGCGAGCCACGATCGGTAGAAGGGAGTGAACACTTCGTAAGGGCGGCCATCTGGTTTCACGATCTCGCCAGGAGCGGCAGCGTACGGCGAGCCGGTGGCTATCAGCGGCACCGCGCCGAGGGCCTTCGCGACGCGTTGGTCGCGCTCACTCCCGTAGGGCGCGAAGTCGGCAGTGATGTGCACTGCTCGGGCCTGGACCTCCCTCGCGACTGCGGGAACGACGTGCTCCGGCCGGCCAGAGCGGACCGTGAGCGCTCCGCCCACAGCCCGCAGCTGGCCGTCCAATGCTTGCAGCGTCTGCATGAAGTACCGGAGGCGTGGTTGTCCGACTGTGCGGACGAGGAGATCGTCCAACACGAAGAGGGCAGTGATCGGCCCCTGCCCCGCGGCCCGCACGAGCGCTGGATGGTCTGACAGCCGCAGGTCCCGCCGGAACCACAGCACGACGGGACCACGAGCCTCCTCGGCCAGGCTCATCGTCCGGCGCTCCCAACTCGGCTTCGCAGCGCCCGCCGGTTCGAGAGCAGGACCTGCACATCGCTGACCCGGCCCTCGATGAATCCCGCTTCGCAGTAACACAGGTAGAACGTCCACAACCGTTGGAAGTGCTCGTCGAGACCGAGCTCGGACACTCGCTCGCGTCGTGCGTCGAGTGAGGTCCGCCAGCGCCGCAGCGTCTCGGGATAGTGGTGGCCGATGTCGTGCAGCTCGAGGAGCTGAAGCTCCTGTCGCGCGGCGGAGCTCACGAGCGACGTGACCGACGGGAGGCACCCCCCGGGGAAGATGAAGCGTTTGATGAAGTCTTGGTGCACCTTCGTGCGATCGAAGGCGCCCTCCTCGATGACGATCGTCTGCAGCGCCATCAGCCCCTGCGGGTCGAGCAGTCGCGAACAGACTTCGAAGAAGTCGTCGTGGTCGCGCCAGTCGACCGCCTCGATCATCTCGATCGAAGCAAGCTTCGTGTATCGCCCCGTGAGATCTCGGTAGTGGTCTGGCCGAACCGTGACAAGGTGCGTGAGTCCCGCGCTGGCTACCCGCTTGCGAGCGAGGTCGAATTGCTCGTCGGAGATCGTCGTTGTCGTCACGCGGCAGCCGTAGCAGGAGGCGGCGTGGATGGCGAAGCTGCCCCAGCCGCTGCCGATCTCGAGCAGCTCGTCCTCGCGCGTTAGCTCGAGCAGCCGGCAGATCCGGTCGAGCTTCGCGCGCTGCGCGTCGACCAGAGACATCTGTGCTCGTTCGAACAGCCCGCACGAGTACGTCATGGTCGGGTCGAGCATCAACGCGAAGAAGTCGTTGGAGATGTCGTAGTGCGCCCGGACGTTTCTTTGGTCGCGCGCTCTCCGGGTCGTTCTGAGCCGTCGCACCGGATCGGCGAACCGCGTCTGTCGTCGTCCCGATGCGGTCGAACGTTCGTGTCGCAGGTCGCAACGCAGCGAAGAGGATGCGCAAGAGCGACGTGAGGTCGTCACAGTCCCACCAGCCCTGTGCGTAGGACTCGCCGAGACCGATTGACCCACGGAGGGCTATGGCTGACCACACGCGGTCGTCGTGCACGTGCAGTTCGACCGTCGGTGCGCCGGTGCCACAGACGTGGCGTGTGCCGGCCTCGTCCTCGATCACCAGCGTCCCCCGCTCGAGGCGGCGGGCGAGCGCGAGCACCGTCGACCGAGCGGCCCCGCGGGCCGATCTCACAGTCGGTCTCCCGCTGCGGCCGGGCCCGTGCAGCGACTCGGATGAGGGTGGATGGGGGTGCCCTTGAGCGCGAGCCGGGCTGCCTCGGTGTAGATGCGGGCTGACACGCGCGCGGTCAGCATCGGATGACGCCACAGCAACCGGCCGAGTGAATGGCGCGTGATGGGCTGTGTCGTTCCGGTGAGACCGGCCTCGAGGACGAGGCCGTCGTCAGTGTGGCTCTCGATCCGAACCGTCACGGTCTGGTCGGGGAGCGATGCGGTGATCCGGTAGCGCTGGTCCATCGAGAGGAAGGGCGACACGTGGAGCTCCTTGTCCACACATCGCTCCGCGCCAGGGTCCTCGAGGACGTATGCATGTCGTCCATGCCACGGCGTGCTCGTGACGTCAGCGACGAACGCTTGGACGGCGCCGTCCCCCGCATCCCAGCACCAATAGCAGGCGATCGGGTTGAAGAGCCATCCCCATGTGCGGAGGTGGGCGAGCATGCGGACCGAGCCCTCGGGTCGGGCTCCCGTCCGTTGCTCGACCAGATCGCGGATCGCCTCTGCGAGCGGCCGCTGCGCGGGGCCGTAGAAGTCGGAGCGACGAAACTGGACTGCGTTCGCTCGGTGACTCGACCACAACGGATGGTGCGAGCAGACCGCGTCGACCTCGTCGAGGTCGATCAGCGGGAGCGCCACCCGCTGCGTGAATTCGTGGCGAACAGGCAGCATGCGTCGGTGAAAGACAGTGCCTTCGAAGATCGCACTCTTCACGAGCGCACTCCCAGGTCGGCGCAGACGCGCTGCGCGCTCGCGACGCCGTCTTCGTGGAAGCCGTACCCCCAATAGGCCCCACAATACGAAGTCCGGCCCTGGCCGCTGATCTCGGAGTACCGCTGCTGGGCCGCCATGGCGGCGCGGTCGAAGACCGGGTGCGAGTAGGGGATCGTTGCGAGGACCGCCTCTGGTGCGATCTCGTCCACGCGGTTGAGGGTGACGCAGATCTCGTGGCGCGATCGGATGCTCTGCAGCCGATTCATGTGGTATGTCACGGCGGCGACTTCGCCGTCCTCGGTCGGACGGTGATAGTTCCAGCTCGCCCAGGCGCGCCGGAGCGGCGGGAGCATGCGCTCGTCGGTGTGCAACACCGCGGTGTTCGGTTGGTACCGGAAGGCTCCCAGGATCTGGCGCTCCGACGGGGACGGATCGCTCAAGAGACCCAGGGCCTGGTCGCTGTGGGTCGCGACGACGACGTGGTCGAAGCGCTCGGGCCCGGTACCGGCCACGTAGAGCTCCACCTCCTCCCGGTGGCGCACGATCTTCTCGATCGGCGTTGCGGTGCGCAAGCGCGTGCCTAGCGGTCGAACGATCGCATCCACATATCGTCGGGCACCGCCGGGGATGGTGCGCCACTGCAGCGAACCTCGCAGGTGGAGAAGCCCGTGGTTGTCGAAGAACCGGGCGAACGAGTCGGCGGGGTAGCGCGTGAACGTGGCCGGATTGGCTGACCAGATCGCCGCGCCCAGCGGGACGAGGTACCAGTTGACGAACTCCGACGACCATCGGCCGTCGGCGAGGAGATCCTCGAGTGAGACGTCGGGATGTGATTGCGACTCGAGGATCTGGCGCGCTCGTCGATTGAAGCGTGTGACGTCGACGAGCATCCGCCAGAAGGCCGGCCGGAACGCGTTGCTGCGCTGCGCGAAGACCCCGCCCGGGAACCTTCCCGACCACACGACGCCGCTGCGCTCGTCCGTCACCGAGAAGCTCATCTCCGTCGCAGCGGTCTCGATCTGGAGCTCGTCGAGCAGTCGTGTGAATCGGGGGTAGTTCGGCTCGTTGAAGACGATGAAGCCCGTGTCCACTTCGTGGGTCTCGTCACCGAGATCGACGCGCACCGTGTTGGTGTGCCCGCCCGGTCGATCGGCGGCCTCGAAGACCGTGACGTCGTGCACCTGGGCGAGGGTCCGCGCGGCAGCGAGGCCTGAGATCCCGGTTCCGATGATTGCAATTCGCATTGGAGTGGACTCTAGCAGTATTTAGCACTAAAGTATCGCGGTGCCCACCTACCGCGCCGAGATCCGCACCACCCAATCGCCGGAGCAGGTGTTCGATTACCTCGCTCGGTTCTCGAGCGTCGCCGAATGGGACGCGAGCGTGTTGAGCGCGGAGATGCTGACCCCCGAGCCCGTGGAGGCCGGATCCGAGTTCAAGGTCGTTGTTCGGTCGCTCGGACGTCAGCTGCCGTTCGTCTACCGGATCTCGACGTTCGATCGACCCCACGTCGTCACGCTCGTGGCCGACACCGGACGGCTGCGATCCGAGGACACGATCACGGTCGACCGCGAGGGGGAGGGGAGCAAGGTGATCTACGACGCCTGCCTCACCGCAAAGGGTGTCGCAAGGCTCGCGAACCCGCTACTCGCAATCTCTATGCGGCGAATCGGTGACGCCGCGGCAGCAGGTCTCCGGGCGGTGATGACATCCCCCGCATGATCTCGCAGCTCGTCGACGGCGCGTTGGAGCTCACCATCGCCGGCAGCTACTCGCGGCTCGGGTACTCGGCGCGGAGCCGCTTGGAGCATTGGGCGCCACCTGATCGAGTCGAGGGTCGCGTCGTTCTCGTGACCGGCGCGACGTCGGGCATCGGCCGGTCGATCGCCGACGAGGTGGCGGGGTTGGGCGCCGTGGTCGTCGTGGTCGGTCGGGACGAGTCGCGGGGCCAGTCGACGGTGAAGGCGATCATCGAGAGGACCGACAATGGTGAAGTCTCGTTCGAGCGAGCTGACCTCTCCCGGCTCAGCGATGTCCGCGACCTCGCAAGCCGAGTCGCGCACGATCACGCCCGTCTCGACGTTCTCATCCACAACGCCGGCGCCCTCAGTCGCGGCTACGTCCGTACTGAGGACGGGCTCGAGCTGACAGCGGCCGTCCACGTCGTCGCTCCGTTCCTGCTCACCCATCTCCTCATGGGCCAGCTCCGCGCCGCGCCGGATGGCCGCGTCATCACGATGTCGTCGGGCGGGATGTACTCCCAGCGTCTCGACGTCACCGCGCTCGATCCTCACCCTGAGGACTACGACGGGGTCAAGGCGTACGCCCGAGCCAAGCGAGCGCAAGTCGAGCTGACCCGACTGTGGGGCCTGCACTACGGCGGGACTGGCCTGAAGTTTGTCGCCATGCACCCGGGCTGGGTGGCGACGACCGGTCTCGACTCGGGACTTCCCCGCTTCGCGCGCCTCCTGAGGCCAGTGTTGCGGACACCCGAACAGGGAGCGGACACTGCCGTGTGGCTCGCGTGCGCGCCGCGCGCCGCCCTCAGCGACGGCCGGTTCTGGCTCGACCGTCGGCCGCGCGGCGAGCACCTCGTGCCATGGACGCGCTCGCCGTCCGCCGAGCCGGACCGCCTCTGGGAGTGGTGCGTGGCGAACGCAGGGCTGCAGGCGTGAGCGGTGGAGCGAACGTCAGCCCAGCGACTGGCCGACCTGGGCGAGGTTGCTCTGCAGGGTGGCCAGGTCGAAGTAGTCGCGCCAGGCGGTGATGAGACCGTCGTGCACTTCGAGCACGCCGACGACCGGAAGCTCAGCCCAGCCCTCGGGGTAGTGATGGCGGTCGAGCCGCTCGATGAAGACGGTCGGTCCGTTCACGGCCACCTGTGAGATCACCCACTTGTTCTCCAACGTCGACGCAAAGAACGGCTCGAGCAAGCCGCGCACCGCGTCCGGACCTTCCACGGGTCCCATCGGGATGTTGGTGTACACGATCGTGTCGGACACGTAGGTCAGCGCGGTGTCGTAGTCGAGCTTCTCCATCGCGGCCATGAAACGCTCGACTACCCGGCGGGGGTCCTTGTCGTCATTCATCTCGTCCTCCTCGGCATTTGTAGTGCGGACTACATGTCACCATAGATGTAGTCCTCACTACAATCAAGAGGTGGGATACCGCCACTCAGAAGAAGAGATCGTCGACGCGGCTGCCGCGGTCGCGCTCGCGCACGGAATGAGTGGGCTCACCTACCGACGGGTCGCTGACCGCCTCGAGATCAGTGATCGCATGGTCGTCTACTACCTTCCGACGAAGGCGGATCTCGTCCTCGCAGCCACGACCGCTGTGAGCGTGAAGCTGCAACAGCTCCTCGCCGAGGCGTTTGGCGACGAGCGTCGCGATCCGGATGCGCTCGTCCGCAAGGCGTGGCCGGTGCTCACCACACCGGCGGCTGAGCGGATCTTCGCCATCTTCTTCGAGGCGATTGGTCTAGCCGCCGCCGGGACCGACCCCTACGACCAGCTCGTCCCGGCGATGATGCAGGCCTGGTTGGACTGGCTCACGACGCGCTCGACCGGGTCGACTCCATCGGCACGCCGGCGAAACGCTCTCGCTGTGATCGCTCGAGTTGATGGGCTCCTTCTCGTTCGCCTGACGCTTGGCGCCGACGCCTCCAACGACGCCGCGAGAGCACTGGGGATCACGGGCCGCGCGAAATAGCGCCCCCGGCCTCGCTTTCCGTTTCCCAGCGAAGCGACCTCCCTTGAACGACGCGGACGCAGCTCCCGCGCACGGAGGCAACGGATAACTCGCGGCCTGTCGCTCAGGATTTTAGTTGTGTCCGCAACTACCGCGGGCGGAGTCGTTGACGTCGATGTGCTCGTGTATTCGGGGACACGGCCACAGCGCCTTGGCGCAAAGGGATGCAAGACGGCCCTTCAGTGGGAACAAGCCAACCTTCAGGTGGAGCAAGCGGAATGATGCTCGGGTGAGGATCGGCGTTTGCTCCGACGTGCACGGTCGCCATGACCGGCTCCTGGCTGTGCTCGGCGCCATGGCAGCAGCCGGGGTCGACGAACGCTGGTGCCTCGGTGATCTGGTCGGAGGCGCGCCGCCCACGGCGGAGCTATTGGGCGCGGCTCGCCAACTCGACCTACTCATCGCGGGAAACCACGACGCCTGGGCGCTCGGACCAGACCGTGTCGTCGCCCGCGGACGCGACGTGTTCAGGTTGTCGAGCCGCGCAATCGCCAGCCGTCACGGCATCGACTGCTGGCACGGCTCGCCGCGCCACCCCCTGCTCGGGTTCCTCACCGAGGCGTCTGCCGCCAGAATCCTGCCCGGCCGCCCCCTGGGCTCGCTCGGACTCGTCGGCCATACGCATGAACCGGCGCTCTTCGTCTACGACGGCGCCGCTACGCGCGCGATGCGGCCCGTCCCCGGCGAGTCTTACGACTGGCTCACGGCGGGCGCCTGCATGGCCAACCCGGGGGCGGTATGCGGCAACCCTCGCGATGCGGCGAGCTGGTGGCTCATCGTCGACAGTGACGCCCGCGTGCTGCGGTGGCACCGCAAGGAGTTCGGGTCCGAAGACGCTGCCGCTGCCGGCTTGTGAGGCGCGTCGTCAAGCCGTAATTCGCGTGGGCCGGTATCGCAGGGCGACCGCCCCCGACCGGAACTCATGGCGATCCACGAGCTCGAGCTGGATGCGCTCGCGCAGACCGGCGAGCAACGTCGGACCGTGTCCGGCAAGGACCGGCTGCACAAGGAACTCGTACTCGTCGATCAGTCCGAGATCTGCCAACGCCAGGGGGAGCGTCACGCCGCCCACGCCAAGGCCCTCGCCCGGCTCCTGCTTGAGCCGCTGAACCGCTTGCCCCAAGTCGCCTCGCACCAGCTCGGCATTCCAATCGACCCCGCTCAGCGTGCTCGACACGACGTACTTCTTCGCCCGGTCGATGGTCTCGGCGAACGGGATCTCCCACTCATCCATCCAGTCAGGCCACGTGCCCGTGGCCGGCTGCCGCCACGCCGACTCCATCATCTCGTAGGTCACCCGGCCGAATAGCAGGGCATCGGCTCGTTCCATCTGAGCGGTCCAGTAGCGCATCGACTCCTCGTCCGGGGGAAGCCCTGCCTCGTGATGGCAGCAGCCGTCAAGCGTGACGTTGATCGAGTATCGAAGTGGTCTCATCTCGTCGCTCTCCCTTGATGCGCGCCGCGCGTTCACCGGACCGTACGCGGCCACCGGGCTACGACGAGAGTTCAGCTCGGCGCGACCACCAGGCCTCCGCGGCGGTCATTGCGTTCTCGGCCTCGTGGATGCCGTCGCCCACGAGCCCTGCGGTGGCAGCCCAGTGCAGGGGTATGAGGGCGAGAGCCCCGGGGAGCCAACGGTGCTCGTCGCAAGTCAGCGGTTCCGGAGCCGTGCCTTCGTAAGCGTCGAGCAGTCGTCGCGGTTCGAGCAATTCGCCGCCCTGTGCGACGTGATGCAGGCTGGCCGCGATGTCGTACAGCCGCTCCCTGACCCTCGCAAAATCCAGGTCGAAGGTGGCCCATGAGCCGTCTGACAGCTCTCCCGCGTTGCCCAATTTGTAGTCCCCATGAATCGGAGTGCATGGCAGTTCGACCTCCTTCCGGAGCTTGGAGAGCTCGCCACTCAGTTGGCGCATCCGATGCACGACCGGCTCGCTGCGGGGTCCGAGCCTGCGGCGCGTGAAGCCGACCGAGTAACGCAGTTGGCCGAAGGTTCTGTGGTCGTCGAGGGGTTCGGGCGGGCTGGGCTCCCAGACTGCGTTGAGCGCAGTGTGAACGCGTCCGAGCTCCTCGAACAGGCGGACGTAGGAGTTCTCGTCCGCCCGTGGCTGGACGTGATCGATGAACTCCTCGATCTCAGCCCAACGATCAGCAACCCTCAGGAGGTCGCAGCCGGAAATCCGAATCGGCCGAGCGACGCGGACTTGCGTGCGCTGGAGCCGCTCCCGCAGGCGCCGCAGTCCCGCTATCCGGCCGCGGCGGACCCAGGGCCTATGAACCCGGAGGACAACCGGCGGCTCAGCGTCTATCCGCACGTTGAGGTTGAGCCCACCGCCAATGTCTGCCCATCCGTCCCCTCGCGCGACGCGAGCGATCAGGGCCGAGACGGCCGGGTCATCTGGGCTGGCTCTCGGTCCGAACCAGCGCGGCAAGGGAGGGGGAGAGGTCGAAGCTTCGACTCCGGTCATGGCAATGGCCCACCAGCGCACCCGAGGAAGGGTCCGCCGGGACGGCGGTCCGGACGGGTCTCCGTTGATCCGTTTCAGACTTCCAGAGCCGAAGACCTCTTTGTCGAGCATGGGCAACCTGTCGTCGACGAGATGCAGGAAGCCGCGCCTCGGTGCTGTCCCATTCCGAGGCAGGCGACTGGACCACACGGGTGCTCCGGGATCCTGCTGGGAACGAGTGCTGCGTCATCGGACCTGACTGAGCGAACAGAGCCGAGCGGGGAGAGTCGGGCGACAAAACCGCCGAAATCGCATCCATTGTCCACCTACGCAACGCTGGGAGCCGCCCACTGAGGGTGGTGGTGCAGGGTTGGGGATTCCCTTCGTTTCGCCACCAATAGCGAGAGCGGCATTTTCTTGTGTCACTGGATGAGGCATGGGACTATTTGCCTCAAGTTGGGGGATTTGGATTGGTGGGATCTAGGTACGCGAGTGGTGCACCGTCGTCGTGGTGCGTGTGGCTGCCCCCGGAGTCTCGCGAGTGCCGACGGCGTGCAACTGGACACCCCACCCATCTCCGGCCGCCATCAGTGCGGCCAGGCGCGTTTTCCTATCGGCAGTTGACACCACGACCGCTTGTTGCACCGTTATCCCGACGACAGCGAAGCGGCCCCCGAGACCGTCGATGGAGGCGTCCGTAAGCGCCGGAGTCACTGGCCGCGACAGACCCTTCGTCACCTAAGCCTGTTGGTTCGAGAGCTGGTCAAGGCAAACGTCTGGGGGCGATATGAACGAGCTCGAGGCGCCAATCGGTCCGCTCGGACTCCGGAAAATCTGCAACGAAGCCGACGACGCACAACGCAACTGGTACGTGACACTCGCCTACTGGGACCTGTCGCGTACCACGGCCGCCTACACGCACGGGCTCGAGTTCGTCCCGGAGGTGGAGGAGAATGAAGGAGACGAGGGCGCCAACGCCCCGGCCCCGTTCTCCGCGGCGTTCAGTGTCGCCGAGGCGCGCGTGGAGGCGACGCTCGCGAGCCGACGTCCCGTGACGGCCGTGCGGCCGGGCGCTCACGGCGGGAAGGCGCCCTGGCCGCCCGACATCGTGGCCCACATGGCCTGGCCGGACGGTCGGTCCGACGCCTCGACGCCGGCCACCGACGGCGCCGCGCAACGCGCTGGTGACCGACTGTTCAACGCCAACTTCTGCACGTTCGCAACGTGGACCTCGCTGACGCTCGGCCGGGACATCCGAAACACCCGGCTGCCGCTCCGGTTCGACCGGCTGGGCGGCCTGTATCTCCGACATGCCGCGACCAACCTGGTCATCGAGGCTCGCAAGACCAATCAGATGCAGCTGTCGAGGCTGCTCGGTCTAGGACAGCGCGTCGTGCTCTGGGAGGTGGGCACTGGGCTGTACTCGATGTTCGTCGGTCAGGAAATCCTGGACGACCTCCCAGCGGTCAAGGGCCTCGAGTTCGCCCGCTTCGACGGGCAGAAGAACTTCACCGACGACGCGACGAGCGAGCTTGCACACGAGCTCGAGAAGTGGCTGACGAGCACCGCCGTTCCACACGGCGCGGTCGGCCTCAGCCAGCTGCGCAAGCGGGATCTCGCGCTCGGCCTCGCCAGCTATCACCTGGCGAGACGCGCGGCCAGCCAGGGTGGAGTGGACGCGAGGTACCGGCGGTGGGTCGCCGAGCTGATCCTCCGGGGAAACCTCCTGATCGGCGCGTACGAGCAGCGCAAGGTGGATCAGCTCCTCAAGTACCCGGTGGAGGACTTCGCGTCGGAGTTCTTCCTCGAACGAAGCGGCATCAAGGTCATGGAGCGCAGCGGCGAAGGGCGCTGGCGGCGGCGGCTCGACGCGCGCATCCGCAGGGAGCTGGCGCGCGTCCCGGAGCTCTGGGGTCGGTTCTTCACAGACCAGGTCATGGTGCTCTGGGCGGGAGACGAGCTGCTGCGGTTGGGCCGCGACCTGCCGATCCCGCCCGGGTCGACGACGTTCGTTCCCGCCGACCTGCAAAGCATCCAGGACGACTGGCTCCGGATGCTGCTGTACCGCTACGACCACAGCTACGGCAACGGTCACGGCACACAATCGCGAATCTGGTCCGTGTTCGACGACCGGATGAACTACATCGCCAACTTCATGCGCTCCCGTGCGCAGACGCCCGGGATATGGCAGAGGCCGTTCGAGCCGGAAGAGGAAGTCGATCTCCGCAACCACAAGACGCCCGGGGGACGAGATGACGCTCTTTGTTGAACACTCGATGTCCCAAGTGCTCGACACGCTCCGTTGGGAAACCGACGCGTTCGCAGCGACATGCGTCCCGGCGAGACCGGGCGCGGGGGGACAGCTGCACAAGGTCGTGCGCGGTGACGATTTGGTCGGTCCCCAGAGCGACTACATCAACGACACTTCCGACCCCACCAGGCACGAGTTCGCCCGGCTGATCGATCCGGTCAAGGTGCGCCACGCTCAGCGGTTCTTCGCCACCTACGGCCTTCAGATCGCCGCCGGGCTTCTGTGCAAGGCGCTCCCCGACTCCTACGCAGCTGCACGGGGTGCGCAGGTGCTGTACCTGACGGGTGAGCTGGTGTCGAATCCGGCTCGCAGGGTGCGCGAGACGACCCAGTTCGTGTTGAACGTCATGACGCCACCAGCCCAGTTCGCTGAGAACGAGAAGGCTCCCACGACGTTGAGCCCGGGCCAGCCCGGTGCGCTCGCCGCTCGTCGCATCCGAATGTTCCACCAGTTCGTGCGCAACGCGGTCGACGGGGAGTGGGCCGAACGCTGGAAGCGCATCGGCGCCTACTTCCAAGAGGTCGCCCCGGACGGCCCCCCGCTCGGCAAGCCCCTCAACCAGGAGGACCTGCTCGGGACGCTCCACGAGTTCACGGTCGGCGTGTTCGAGTCGCTGAACGTGCTCGGCGTCCCGTACACCGCCGACGACGAGGAGGCCTGGTTCCACGTGTGGGACGTCATCGGGTGCCACATGGGGATCGGGACCGAGAGCGCGTTCGAAGCGCTGGAAAGCCAAACGGTGATCTCCGCGACCTGCAAGTACTTTCTCCGCCTCGATCCGAAGGGGTCGGCCGCCACGCTGGACGAGATCCGCCGGCGCCACCGGATGGAGAGCCATGAAGGGACGATCCTCACCAACGCCCTGCTGGCCGCGCTCGAGCGTCCGCTCGAGCGCGGCATGAAGCCCTTCCCCGCCTCGCTCATGCGGTACCTCCTCGGCGACGAGACCGCCAACCTGCTCGGGATCTCGCAGGGTGGCTGGATCCAGCAGTGGCTGCTGTCTTTGAACGGCGTCCCCCGCGTCGCCGAGATCGTGGCCCGTCGCCGCAAGGGAGCCATCGTCCGGCTGACGACGAGTGAGCTGTCGGCGATGGCTACTCAGCGGCTTCTGCAGGCGTTCGTCGAGGAGGGGCGCACAGGCGGGCGAACGTTCGAGGTGGCGTCGCACCTCAGGAACGCGTGGGGGCTCGGCGAGGAAGCGCCTCTCCGCGCGCTGCCGAGACGGCCGCTTGACGACCTCATGGACGCAGCGGACGCAAGGGGCGACGATGGTGGCGTCCGCACCGAAGCGCAGTGAGGCCGCGCATGGACAGCACCCTCATCGACGACCGAAGCTTCGTCTTCACGGACATCGAGCTGAGCTCCGCGCACTGGCGGCGGGACGAAGCGGCGATGAGCCGGGTGATGCCGCTGCACAACAAGCTGATCGAGACCGCCTTTCTTCGGTGGAACGGCACCATCCTCCGTGGTGAGGGGGACTCGTGCGCCTCCATCTTCGTGTCATCCGTGGAGGCGCTCGAAGCGAGCGGCGACATCCAACGGGAGCTCGCCGCTGCCGTCTGGGAGGTGGATCTGCGGGTGCGGATCGGCATCCATTCCGGGCGCGTGTATCACCTCTACGGCGCGGAGTACGGGGGCACACCGCTCAACTACTTGGGGCGCCTGCACAAGGCGGGGCACGGGGGCCAGATCCTCGTGTCCGACCACACGGCGTCGCTCCTACGGAACCAGCTGCCGGATCGATGGGAGCTCGTCGACCTCGGGGACTTCGTGCTGAAGGACTTCCCCCGGCGCCAGATCTTCCAGGCGGTGCACCCGGACCTGCCGCGGGACTTCCCACCGTTGAACGCGTTGAGGCCGATCCACGGTCGGAGCATGCCGGACAACGCGTTTGTGGGGCGCGCCCCCGAGGTCGCGGCGGTGGGATCACTGCTCCGCTCCGGCTGCACGACCGTCACCGGACCGGCGGGCATCGGCAAGACACGGCTCGCGTGCGAGATCGCCCTGAAGGTCCGCGACGCGTACCGGGACGGCGTCTGCATCGTCGAGCTCGCGGGCGTTCGAACGGAGGAGCAGGTGGCCGCGGCCGTCGCCAGCGCGCTCCAGATCGACCCTCAGCTCGAGCCGACTGTGGAGCGCAGCATCCTCCGCTCGCTCGACAGCCAGTCGATGCTCGTGATCCTCGACAACTGCGAGCACGTGTCCGACGCCGTCGGACCCCTGGCAGTGAGCCTCTGCACAGTGGCCGGCATCCACGTGCTCGCCACGAGCCGCACGCCTCTCGGAGTCCGGGGCGAGCGGGTCTACCCGCTCCAACCCCTGCCCCATCCGGGCTCGGACACCACGCTCGAACGGGCGGTTGCCACGGATGCAGTCCAGCTCTTCGTCGACCGAGTCAAGGCGGTTCGTCCCGGGTTCATTCTCGATCCGTCCTCGGCCAAGCAGGTGGGCGAGATCTGTCGTTGTGTCGACGGCATCCCCTTGAGCATCGAGCTCGCGGCGGCCGCGGCGCGGGTGATCCCGCTGCACCTCCTGGCCGACGAGTTGAGGGCCAGCGGTGTCGTCCCCACCACGATCGCGGACGGGGCACACGCCCGCGCCGCGATCGAGTGGTCGATCGACTCGCTCGGCGCGGACGAGCACGCGCTCCTCACAACGCTTGCGGTGTTCCCGGGCGGCGCCTCGGCCGAGCTCGTCGACGCGGTGCACCCCGGCGACGCCTGGAGCCACCGCCGTCTCCTGACCGCGCTCGACGCGCTTGCGCAGCGTTCGCTCGTCCAGTTGGAGGATTCGGCGGCCGGCGGCCACTTCCGTCTGCTGGAGCCGATGCGGCTGACCGCGCTGCAGCGCATTGGCGCACCTGACCGCGCGACGCTCGAAGCGCGCCATGCGGAAGTGATATGCGCACTGGCCCTCGGCGCGGAGGCGCGGCTCCAGTCAGCCGATGAAGCAGATGCCGTGGACGACCTCGACAGGTTGTTCGCCAGCCTCCGCGGCAGCATCCACCGCGACATCGAGCAGGACCCTGATCGTGCCGCCCGCGTGCTGCTCGCGACCCACGAGTTCTACTTCCTTCGGATGCGGTACGAGATGTACACGTGGACCGAGACACTGCTGCAACGCTCCGACCTGTCACCGGCAACGCTGGCGACGCTGTGCGCGATCTCGGGTCTGGCCGCCTTCAATCGAGGGGACCTCGAGTCGGCGCGCAGCCTGTGCCAGCGGAGCGTCGAGTTGGCCGGTGTCGCGCAGACAGCGCCCCACGTGTACGCGCGGTTCGGGTTGATCGCGTCGTACGGCCTCAAGGGCGACTTCCAGCGGGCTCAGGACCACTTCGCGGAGGCGCTGTCCTGGTGCGCCGACACCAAGCGCGACTACTTCCTCGTGAACACTCTCGTCCTCGGGGCGATGAGCATGACGATCCAGGGTGACTCGCTCACGAGCCGGAGGCTGGCGAGGAGCGCACTCGAGGTGGCCGAGCGAATCGCCAACCCGTCCTCCATGGCGTGGGCGCTCTGTGCGGCCGCGGATGCCGAACGTCTCTCGTCGCCGGGCGCCGCGCACGTCCACCTCGAGGAATCGCTCGCGCTGGCGCGGTCGGTGAAGAGCCGGTGGGTGGAGGGTCAGGCGCTCCTCAACCTCGCGACGCTGTGCTGGCAGTCGGACCTGGAGGAAGCCGCTGTCGCGCTGATGGACGCTTTGCTCAACGCCGAGCAGACGGGAAATCCCATCCACGGGCGGCAGGCGATGCGCGTCGCCGCGCTCCTCCTCGGAAGGCTGGGGCGGGCGAGGGAGGCGACGCTCCTGCTGGACTCGACGCGTCGCGACGCCGCCGCGCTGCCGCCGGCCCCGGACGTGGCCGAGGGCCTCGCCGAGGTCCGTGTCGCCTGCATGAACGACCTCGGTACTGAGGTCTTCGAGGCGTACGCCGGCCGGGGGCGACGGATGCCCGATCGGGATCTGCTCCCAGTGGCGCGACGTGCCCTCGCCGAAGCCGTGCCCGCCTAGGGAGCAGGAGCGAGAAAGTCGATCGTCTCGGGCGACGGCGGATCATCGCGTCGGTGTAGGAACGCGAAGATGCGGTCGCTCGTGTCGAGCGACCGCATCCTCGGAGCCAACTCGTGGCGAGGCGATGCCAGCTGAAGGGGAACGTGGCCGCCGCGAGCTGGTCGTGCGGTAGGTGGCAATGGGGGTCTGGGAATTACTTGGTCGCGTACCCGTCGGCGCGGGTGACCGTCGCGATCACAAGCCTCGGTGCCCGTCTGCCAGGCGACGAGGCCGGGTGCGCGGAGCGCCGACCAATCGATCGCGGGCCGACGGTCGGGACCACATCGCTTGCAGCTGAGTCACGAGCCTGCGAACCCGGTGCGGACGCGTGTCCGGCATCGCGGCGAGAAAGCGAAGACGCTCAGCGAGCATCTCGTCGTGCCGCCGACTCGGGTGTTGTCCTGACATCGCCCAGATGTCCATGGGCGACCTTCTCGTTGGATCTTCAAGTCCTGACATGCGTCAGCCCTCCTTGCGCGGGTGCTCTGACGCAAGGGTGCGCCGACTTGGAGCGCGGGTCCGTCGGCGAGCCGACAGAAGGACAGTCCGCGCGCGAACAGCTAGCGAGCGAGCTTCTCGAGCGCCGCGACGTCGAGGATCTCGATGCGACCTCGACTGATGCGGAGCACCCCCTTCACCTCACCGGAACGGAGGACCTGGTTGGCGGTCGGGCGAGTGGTACCAGCCATGTGCGCGACGTCTTCTTGGGTCAATGGAATCGTGACGACGTCGTTCGCCACCGTCGTGTACAGCCGCGCAAGATCGGCCACCCGTTTCCACACACGGGACTCCGCCGGCAGGTACAACGCCTGCGCGAGCTGCGCGCATAGGCGGCGCACTTCGGCGATGAGCGCCTGCATCAAGACCGCATCCATACCTGGGTTCTTTGCGCGGAGCTCGTCGAAGGCTTCGCGGTGAAGCCCGAGCGTCTCGGTCGAATCCAGGCAGACGATCGTCGCATTGCGCGGCGCAGGCGCTATTACAGCGAGCTCTCCGAAGAAGTCACCGACGCCGAGCACGCGGATCAACGCCTGATCGCCCCTTGGCGTGGTTGTTCTCACCGCAACGTGTCCTTTGGCAATGAGGTGAAGGGTGTCCCCGGGGTCGCCTTCGTGGAACACGACTTCACCGCGGGCGAACTTCCTCCTCCGGCACGCGGACAGGACCTCGCGACGATCGGCTTCATTCAGCGTGCTCAGCAGCACCCACTCCACCGTTCGCATTCTGTCGCGAGATCATTCGACGCGGAGGGGGCACGGTTGCCCGCCCTCCTAGTCAACGGTCGTGCCGCGACTCAAACGGTGCGCCGAAGCGAGCCGCGGGTCTGTCGGCCAAACGACTGCCAGAAGGTGGTCGTGACGACGCGGGTGCGACCGAGCGAGTGTCGGCTCACGCGAGGATGCGGGCGCTCGCATGAGCGCCCGCATCCCCGGAGCCACCTCAACCGTGAGGCGATCTCTCAGCCGACGTTGCCGAACATGGCGACGAGCTGGTCGTGCGGCAGAGCGGCAATGGCGTCGGCATCCGACGCCGCGCTCGGCTTCAGCGACGCCGGTGACAGGCCTGTCAGCCCTTCGGCGCGAGCCCAGCCGGCGATCGCGGCGAGGTCGGCCGCCCGCTGCAGCCCTGCTTGCGCCTCGGGGTTGAGCGCGTTGAGGCTGCCGACGTACGGCGTCCGAGTGATGTCAACTGCTTGCAGCTCCGGGCTTTGCGCGTTGACGCTCCGGACTGACGGCTCGAGGGGAGCGACGTTCCCGTAGCTTGCGGCCCGCTGCGCAGGGGAAAGCGCAACGACGCCGTCGATGTACGCCTTTGCGGCCGGACTCGTCGACACGACCTCCGCCTTCGGGCTGCCGCCGCTGTGGGATTCCGTCGTGACCTGACTGACGGACCAGGTGGCGACACCGGTCAGGATCGCCACGCCGACGACGAGACCGGTGAGGCGACTCGGCCTCATCTGGATTGTGTTTGGAAGTGTTGCGGAAGTGCTCACTGAAGGCTCCTTTGTCGGGTGTTGCCTGGTGAGCGTGCGCCGATCGTGCGCGCCAGTCTGTCGGCGAGCCGACACGTGCGGGGTGTTGCAGGCGACGTCCGGAGTGACCGAACGAGAGGCGCCGACTACCGAGCGAGCCACTGGTCAGTAAGTCGCCCGCCGGTTCGCGGCTGCGTGTGGTCGGGCCGACGTTCCGCAAGGTTGACCTTCGTCGACCGATTGCGTGCAACCGAGGAGCGCCTTCAGCCGGGGTTCACGGCAGCGCGACAACGGATAACTCGCGCTGCGATCTCGGGTCGCGCTGTCGACGGCCTCCGAGCAGCACGATCTTCATGGACCGGGCTCGTCTGCTTGCTCGGCTTCCTCGAGCGTGAGCTCTGAAGCCGGGTCCGCCTCGAGTCGTTCGTCGGGGATGAGTTGCCCGCTGCGGATCGATCGCCCGTAGGTCCCCGCTTCGAGTCTCCGTTCGGCGCGATCGAGCGCGGCGAGGCGCGCGCATGCCCGCGGCGACGGCGTCGTCGGTGTACTGCTCAGTGAGGCGCTCTCCGCCGTCGCTCATCCCGTCGCGCTCATTGGCTTCGGCGCGGTCCGACCGTCCTGCGGCCTCGGCGTTGAGCAGGAGCGCCTCCACCTTGGCGCGCTCGTCGGTCAAGAGTTGCCGTGCATGCTGCTCGTCCATGTGAATGATCTCCCGGTGAAGCAACAACCAAACGGGGAGTATTGCTCGACGATCTCATTCACCGCTCGCCGTGCGCGCCTTGCGGATCTTCGACCATCGCTTCCAGACGCGTGGGTGACGGACCTCGGTGAGCTCGCTCTTGATGACCTGGTGGCGGTCACCCCACTCGCTCACGATGGCTTGGCCCATGGCCGCGGCTGGGAGCGCCAGCACCGCGCCGACGGCACCGAGAACGGCAGCGCCGCCCAACGCGGCCCCGAACGCCAGCGCCGGGTGCAGCTCCATCGTGTGGGCGGTGATGCGCGGCGACAGGAGGTAGTTCTCGATCTGCTGGTACACGATGATGGCGATGAGCACGATCAATGCCTTCGCCGGAGAGTCGAGGAAGGTCAGGAGTACGGGGAGCACGCCGGCGAGGTAGGTGCCCACCACGGGCAGGAACTGGCTGACGACGCCCACCCACAACGCCAGGGCCAACGGCGCGGGGGTGCCCAGCGACTGGAAGACGATCCAATGGAAGACCGCCGAGAACAGCGCCAGCAGGGCGCGGCTGTAGAGGTAGCCACCAGTCTTCGTGCTGGCGAGCTCCCAGACCCCGAGGACGCGCTCCTGGCGCTCCGGGGTCAGACGGCTGCACAAGGCTCGCCGCAGCTTCGGTCCGTCGGCGACGAGGTAGAAGGTGAACAGCAGCACTGAGAACAGCTGCAACAAAACGCCGAGCGCGGTGACGGACAGCCGCACGACGTTGTCCTGCTGATCGGCGATGAACTTCTGGACGGCGCCGTCGGGGTTGTTGAAGTTGTCGATCACCTCTTGGGCATCCAGGTGTGTGCCGAACGTGTCGTTGATCGTGTTGACGCTGTCGGAGATGTAGGTGTCGGAGTTCTGCAGAAGGTCGGCGACCTGCGAGCCCACGAGCGTTCCGATCGCGCCGACGAACGTCAGGAACAGCGCCATCACGCCGAAGAGGATCAGGGCCGTGGCGCGCCCCCGGCGCCAACCCCGTCGAGCCAGCCGGTTCACGCCGGGCTCGATGGCGAGAGCGAGGAACAACGCGATGGCCAAGAGCACGAAGAGGCCGCTCAGCTTGCTCCAGAAGAACCGAACTGCCATCGCCCCGAGGAACCCGCTCCAGAAGACGATGACGGCCGGGACGACCCAGCCCGGCAGGCGCCTTTCCTCCGACGAGGGAACGAGGTCGGCCTCAGTCTCGATCGTCCGCAAGGATTCGTCGTCGGTCTCGGGCGTCCCCGTATGGGCCGGTTCCGCAAACCGCGCACCGAGCGAGCCAGCGGGGGGACGGACGCTCGACGGAGCCTCGTTGTCGATGGTCACGTGCGGCTCTGCCCCAAACGGACCGCATCCAAACGGCTGACCTTGAGTCGACTCAGCTCAGGCGATGGGCCGAGCGACTTCGGACTCACGGATCACGGCGCATCTCCAGGAGAGTCGCGTTGTGTTCCTCGGGTGATCCAACCGAACGGTCACGACGAATGATGCGCGTACAACCCAACAGACCGGAGGGGGTCGCGTCCTGTGATCGGCATCTACATCGTCACCAAGAACATGACGGTCGAGCAGCACGCCAAAGGACGGGAACGTCTCCGTGCGGTCGGAGCACCGGAAGAGGCGATGAAGCTCCACTCCTGCTTCGGCGAGGATGGGCAGCTGCAGGTTTTCGACATTTGGGAGAGCCAGGAAGCGTTCGACGAGTTCGTGACGTTTCTCGGGCCGGTCATGGAAGAACTCGGCATCGAGCTGGCGCAGCCGCCCACGATCATGCCGATCGTCGACATGGTGCAGCAGTAGCAGCCTGTTGCCATTCAAGTGCAGCGCGTGACGTTCCACGCCCATCCTCCCAGGTCGCCGGCGTGGCTCGAATGTCACCGGCGTCCCATTTCACGCTGGACGTACTGACGCCCACCGGGACCGGCAGTGATGCCGTGGAGGACGACGCTCAACAGCACGGTCAACGCGACCGTGGCGATCGCCGTTACGACGTAGGGCGAGGTTTCGCCGAGTTCCTCGATGGCCAGCAAGGCGAACACGACCGACGCGAGGCCTGTCGGCCCGAACCAGCCGATGAACACGACACTTGGCCGATCGAGCCCCGATCCGATCAGGCTCAGGCCCACCGGGAGCATGCGCACGATCGTCAGGCTCGCGAGGGCATACACGATGACTCGACCGTCGAGGTTGTGGAACGCCACGGGGACGAGGGTCGCTCCGAAAACGAACCACACGATCAGCGCGAGCAGTTCGCCGCCAAGCTCGGCGAGCTCGACTGTCTCTCGGAGGTCGACGACATCCTCGTCGACCGCCGCACCGAAGGCGATCCCAGCGACGAACGCAGCGATGAATCCATTCGCGTCGATCGTCATCGCACTCGTAAGCGCAGCGATGGCCACGGCGAGGGCTGCCAGTCGTCGGCCTCCGGTCGTGATCCAACCGCGTCGTGCGGCGAGCGAGATCAGCACCCCGCCGCCGAGGCCGAGGACCATGCCGACGAGAATGCCCCCACCCAGCTCGCGAAGCGCCGTCCCTGCCTCGTACGTCACGCTCCCGGCGACGATGCCGAGCTGGCTCGCGGCGATTGCGATCATGAAGACGACGATCGGCGTTGCGATGCCGTCGTTCAGACCACTCTCGACGTTCAGCGCCCTTCGGAGCCGCCCGGGGATTCGCTCATCTTCGATCACCTGGACGCTGAGGGCGGCGTCGGTCGGAGCGAGCGCCGCGCCCATGAAGCCGGCGAGCGCCCACGGGAATCCGCCGAAGAGCCAACCGGCCAGCAGACCGCCGAGTAGCACCGACAGGAGAAGCCCGATGCTGAGCAACCTGGTCGGGACCGCGAGGTCGCGCCGTAGCTCTGCGACATTCACCCGGGCGGCATCGGAGAACAGCACCAGCGCCAGAGTGACCTCGGCGACGATGTGGATCGACGCGGTTTCGACGTTCACCGTGAGCGGTCCCCAGTCCGGGTTACCGAGGAGGTAGCCCGCGAGCGCGAACACAAAGGGACCCGTGACGTCGTGGCGTGCCCATACGGCCGAAACGAGTGCCCAGCCCAGGACCAGCAACGCAATGACCGCGACTGTGGCCTCAGTCACGGAGCGATCCTGCGTCGATCGGCCACGACGCGATCATTGTTCTTCGGCGGAGGACTTTCAGCCGTGGGTGGGGTGGATGATGCGGGGTCGAGGCCGGCGACGAGGAGGAGAAGGCCGCATGCCTTTCAGTGCCGAAGTCGCCCCTTCCCGCCGAGCACTGGCCGTCGCTGCTGCGGTGGTGGCCGCCAACCTGGCGCTGTTCGTGCTCATCGCGGAAGACCTACTCGAGGGCGGCGGTCTCATCTCCCACGACGACGCGGTGCTCGCCTGGTTCGTGGGTCACCGCGCGGACTGGTCGATCCGCGTGGCCAAGCTGCTGAGCACGATCGGATCATTCGTGTGCTTGGCGATCATCAGCGTGCTGATCGGCATCTGGTTGTGGCGGCGCGGATCGCAAGCGCTGTTCGCGGCAACTCCGCTGGCATCGCTCGCGCTCGCAAGCCTTTTGTCGACGGTGGCGAAGTCGATCTTTGAGCGCGATCGTCCCCCCATCGCGGTGCATGCCACCACCGTCACGCTCGCCTCCTTTCCATCCGGGCACGCGACCAACGCCGCAGCCTTCGGCCTCGCCGCCGGGCTCACACTCGCCCTCACGATTGCTCACCGCCGATCGTTTCGAGTGTTGCTGATCGCGGCTGGACTGCTCTTCGCGGCACTCGTCGGTCTCAGCCGACTCGTGCTCGGCGTCCATTGGCTCTCAGACGTGGTGGCCGGTTGGGCGCTCGGCAGTTCGAGTGCCGTCGCGGTCGTGGTCTCGGTCTGGTACCTCACGACGCGCAGGCCTGCCGCGCCGCCCAGTCACTCGGTAGGCGGACGCGGAGCGTGCCCTTGAGCAACTCGCCAGACGTTGCCCAGGGTCGCGGCCGCGGATTGCCCTGCGATGGCGGCGGGGGCGTAGCCGAGCGCCCTCTCCGGGAGGCGCACGCGCAACGCACCCGGGAGGATGCGGAACCGGAGGGGTGAATCCAGCTGGAGGGCTTCACCGTCCACGCCCGCCGCGATCGGTGCGCCGGACGTGACCTCGAAGGTCGGTGCCGTCCAGGCCTCGAGGGCACGCGCGCCGTCGGGGCGGCGCAGGGCGACGAGCGCGGCCAGCTCCACTGCGGCCGCGGTGCCCGAGACTTCGACGGCGAGGATGCCGAGCTCTCCGTCGTCGAGTCGGTCGCGGGTTCCGGAGCCCGCGCCGGCGCGCAGGCTGTACCGATTGTTCGACACCTGGATGAGGTGGGCCGAGTCGTGGTGCACGCCATCGGGCCCCGTCCAGCCGAGGTCGGTGGGCTCTCCTCCCGGGCCGAGCAGCGTCGGCAGCTTGTCGAGCGTGGTCGCCACCTTCGCGTCGCGGTACTCCTCGGACTGCGTGATCTCCCCGTACACGCCGAGTGACACGTTGTTGACGAACACGCGGCCATTGACCTCGGCCAGGTCGATGCGACGCTCGACCGCCGCACCGAAAGCATCGAGCGCGGCGACGACATCATCGCGATCGAGGCCCAGGTCGAGAGCGAAGTGGTTGCGCGTGCCCGCAGGCACCACGACGTGCGCGACGCCGCGCTGCGCTGCGACCGACGCGACCAAGGCCTGTGAGCCGTCCCCGCCCGCCATCCCGATCACGTCGGCACCCCGTGCGATCGCGGCTTCGGCCAGTTCCACGAGGTCGTCGCCGAGCTGGAGCACCACGGGCTCGATGCCCCGGGCGCGGCATTCGTCCGCCAGCTTGAACTTCTCGGCCTTTCCGCCGCCCGACTTCAGGTTCATGATCAGCACCGGCTGGGTGGCGGGTGGCACCGGCACGCCAGGAGTCGGTGCCGAGATCAGCGAGGCGCGGTCGCGCGCCAGCGAGTACCGGCCGAGCGCCACGGCCGCGACTGCCAAGCCCAGGCTGGCGACCAACGCCAACACATCGTGCGCCGCGAGAAGTACGACGATGCACGCCACGACGGCGACGACCGCGACTGCAGCGCTGACGAGCCGCGCGGTCCTGCGGCGAGTGAGCGCGTTCCACGCTGCGGCCACGGCCACCGCAAGCAACGCGGCTGCGGCCAGCATGGTCAACGGGTCGCTGAGCAGCAACAGCACGAGCACCAGTCCCGCACCGATGATCGTGACGTACGACGCGACCGCCGCGATCCGACGCGACGGCTTCGGGAGCGGGAGCGAGTCAACGGTCATGCTCTCGCGCACCGTAGTGCCCCAGACCTGGAGCCGACCGGGCGAGATCGGTCAGCCGGTGCTTCACTGTCGATCAATCCACAGGAGGGCTCCCGCATGGACAACGTTGAAGCAGAGACCTGGCCCGACGAGTCCGGCCCCCTCGAGGCGGGTCTGCGATACGAGCACGGCAAGGTGGTGCCCCACCTGACCGTGGCGGAGCGCATCGCTCGGGGCAGGGCGGCGCGCGCCGAGGTGCCGCGTTCGAGCCATGCGGGCTTCGCGGTTGGCGTGACCCGCCCCGACCCCGTGGCCTTGCTCGAGCACCAGGCAACAACGCGAGTGCCGGAGCTGGTGCCGCTCCGCTATGGCCGGATGCTGGTCTCGCCCTTCACGTTCTATCGAGGCGCGGCGCTGATCATGGCGAGCGACTTGGCCAACACGCCTCGCTCAGGGCTCACGACGCAGCTCTGCGGCGACGCACACCTCATGAACTTCGGTGTGTTCGGGGCGCCTGATCGTCGGTTGGTGTTCGACATGAACGACTTCGACGAAACCCTGCCTGGGCCGTGGGAGTGGGACGTGAAGAGACTCGTCGCGAGCTTTGCGATCGCCGGACGCGACAACGGCTACTCGGTGAAGGACCGAAGAGGGGTGCTGCTGAGCGTTGCCGGTGCCTATCGATCCGCGATGCGTCAGTTCGCCGAGATGCGCAATCTGGATGTCTGGTACACACGTCTGGACGCCGCAACCTTGCTCACGCAGATGAAGGACCAGATCGACCGCCGGGCCCAGAAGCGAAGCGAGGCGGCGATGGCCAAGGCGCGCACCCGGGACAGCATGCAGGCGCTCGACAAGCTGACACGCATCGTCGACGGCAATCGACGGATCATCAGCGATCCGCCCCTCATCCAGCCCGTCGACGAGCTCTTCAGCGGGATCGAACGAGAGGAGATCATGGACTGGCTTCGAGCCTTGGTCCGCCGCTACCGCGGCACCCTTCAGTCTGACCGTCGCCATCTTCTCGAGGACTTCCGCCTCGTCCACGCTGCGCTCAAGGTGGTCGGGGTGGGGAGCGTCGGTACCAGGGCATGGATCTTGCTGATGTTCGGCCGGGACGAGAACGATCCGTTGTTCCTTCAAGCCAAGGAGGCCCAGCCCTCGGTGCTCGAGGAGTTCGTCGGACCCAGCCGACACAGCTCGAACGGCGAACGCGTCGTCCACGGTCAGCACCTGATGGCAGCAGCGGCCGACATCTTCCTGGGCTGGCTCACCGTCGAAGGCATCGACGGCGTGTCCCGCGACTACTACCTCCGTCAGCTTCGAGACTGGAAAGGCTCCGCCGTCATCGAGTCGATGGTCCCGGGCACGATGGCTTACTACGGCCGCCTCTGCGGCACGACCCTGGCCCGCGCACACGCCCGGTCCGGAGACCGCGTCGCGATCGCCTCCTACCTCGGAGCGAAGGACGTCTTCGACCAAGCGCTCGCGGACTTCGCAGAGTCATACGCCGACCAGAACGAACGCGACTACGACGCGCTTGTACGCGCCGAGAAGGACGGACGCATCACCGCGCACCGCGGGCTCTGACGTCACGGACCAGGCTGAGTCAGCCAGCCTGGTTGCTCTCGGCGATGAGGGCATTGGCGGCCGCGGTGAACGTCTCGAACGTGCCCGTCTGCCGCCAGAGGTCGAGGTACGCGTCTGCGTCCGCGCCGACGTGCACGTGCAAGGGACTCGCGTCATCGGCGACTGCGGCGACGACGGCGGCGGCGACGTCTGCCGGATCACCACCGTTCACGAGCGCGTCCTTCGTAAAGTCGAGCATGAAGTGGCCGAGGTCCGCGTACGGCGAGCTCGGATCGAGCTGCGCCTCCAACGTGTCGACCGTCTCGGTCAGGTTGGTGAGGTAGTAGCCCGGCTCGACGCACAGCACTCGGATCCCGAACGGCGCGACTTCTGCCGCCAGGGACTCGGACATGGCCCCGAGCGCATGCTTCCCCGCGGCATAGAAGCCATAGCAAGGAAACGAGGGGAGGCGACCAGTGATCGAGCTGATGTTGACGATCACCCCGCTGCCCTGTGCGCGCATGGTCGGCAACGCGAGGCGGATCATGCGCACGGGACCCCAGAAGTTGGTCTCGAGACTCGCGCGAGCCTGATCCTCGGGGAAGTCCTCGATCGCACCCGACAGTCCCACACCCGCGTTGTTGACCAGCACATCGATGCGTCCGTGCCGCGCAAGTACCTCGTTCAGTGCGGATCGCGCGGACCCATCGTCAGTGACGTCGAGCTCGAGCACCTCGACCTCGACTCCTGCATCGGCCGCTGCCTTGCGCAAGGCCTCGGCCTTGGACGTGTTTCGCATCGTGGCGACGACGGTGTCGCCGTTGCGGCCGAACGCGACACTGGCGTGCAGTCCGATGCCAGTGGAGCAACCGGTGATCACCACGACGGACATTGGGCCTCCCGCTGGCCTCGAAGCAGGACCGGAACGTAGTGCGTCGCGGGTCGCCCGCGCTCAGCGCTGACGAGTGAGGCGCGATGCCGGGTCACCGGGGCGAGGCGCGCACTGGCCGTCCCGCAAGCGCGTCTCGCACGAGTTCGCCGTCACGCACGACGAAGGTCCCGCCGACTACCACGTGGGCGATGCCCGACGAGGGGCGCGTGGATGAGGCATACGTCGCCTGATCAGTCACACGAGCCTCGTCGAACACGACGAGGTCGGCGTCCACGCCGGTCTGCACGCGACCCTTGCGGCGCATTGCGGGGACCGCGCCCTGGAGCACCTCCACGGGAAGCAGGGTCGCGCGACGGACAGCCTCCATGAGCGGCGCGCCCTCCTGCCGCCACAACCGCAGGGCGCGCCCGAACGTGCCGGCCGTGCGTGGGTGCGTGACGGCTTCGGGTGGCAACGGCCAGGCAGTGACGTCCATGCGCGTTGTGTCGGTCCACAAAGGGGGCATTGCGTCGCTCGCGACGATCGCGTCGGGAAACGAGAGGGATCGGCGTAGCACTGCCATGTCGCGCTGGTCGGACTCGTCGAGAAAGTCGGCGATGACGAGACCGCCGGGGTCAGTCGCTCGCAGCTCGCGGAGTCGGTCCTCGTCAGCGATGCGCTCGCCCGTGCGGAGGTACGTGATCGAGGTCGTGCCTCGGAAACGCTCGAGCAACCGCTCTGGAGCGAGGAACGCAGCGCCGATCGCCGTCGATCCCGAGCCGTAGGGGTACGCCTCGGTCGTGACGCGGGCGCCTTCCGCCTGGCACCGGCCGACCAGCGCGAGCACTCGATCGATGTGCCGTCCCGACGTAGAGTTGATGTGGCAGTAGTGCATGTGCGCGCCCGTCGTACCCGCGGCCCGGACGATTTCTTCAGCGCCGTCGATCAACGTCTCGGGAGCCAACTCGACGACGTCACGCGAGTGCGTGAACGTCGGCACGTCGGCTGCCGCGGCCAGCTCCGCCAGGGCGAGATATTCGGCCGGATCGACCCCCGGTGTGTAGCCCATGAGCACTCCGATGCCGACGGCACCCGCGGCGAGGTCGGTCGACACCTGGTCGAGGATCCGTGCCAGCTGTGCCGGCGTTGCAGCCTCTTGCCACTTGGTGTCGGTCAGCCCGCCGAGGATCCCCGCAATGCCCCCGTCGAGCGGCGCATCCGCGACCACGTGCATGCGCGCCGCCGCCCATGACGCCGAGAAGCCGTAGTTGATCGGGGAGCCCCGCTCCGCCTCTTCGGCGTATGCAACCTCCACCGGGGCGCGCCCCGCTTCGAGGTCGAGCGCGGTGGTGACCCCGTCGCACGCCTGGAGCCGCCGTCCCGGCAGCGTCTGCGCGTGGCTGTGGAGGTCGACGAAGCCAGGGGCGACGACGAGCCCGGCGACGTCGACGGTCGTCGCGCCGTCGAGACCGTCGCCGATCGCCGTCACCGCTTGACCATCGATCCCCACGTCGCACACGCGGTCGAAGCCGGTCTCCGGGTCGATGACTCGACCACCGGCCAGCACCAAATCGTGCGACACCAGCCAACCTCCTCCGACGGAACCCACCGTGGCCCGGTCAACCTACGGCCTCGCGAATCCTCATGTTCTCTTCATCCTGGGCGTGCTGCGCGAGCGCATCCTCCTCGCGACGGCACCGTGCCGTCACGACGCAAGCAGGAGGATCAGTCATGGAAGTCGTCATCATCAACTTCTCTCTCGACGGCCTGTCCGAGGCCGAGTACCGGGCCAAGTGCGACGAGGTCGCGCCGGCGTTTGCCGCGGTGCCGGGCCTCGTCTCCAAGGTGTGGCTCGCCGACACCGCGGGCGGCGTCTACGGCGGCGTGTACACGTTCGAAGACGGAGCGGCAGTCGACGCGTACATGAGCTCGGACCTGTTCGCGCACGTGGCCGCGACGCCCGCGTTCGCGGGGATCTCTGCGCGCCGCTTCGGAGTCCTCGAAGGACCGACCGCGGTCACCCGGGGCCTCGTCGGCGCGACCGCCTGACGCCTGGCAGCATGAAGGCCATGGATCGCCGGTCGACCGGCTCCGAGGTGGTCGGCCGGGACGCCGAGCTGTCCGTGGTCCTCCGCGTGTTGGAGGACCGCGGACCCCGCGTCTGCTTCGTGTACGGGATCGCGGGCATCGGGAAGTCGACTCTGCTCGCGCGGTTCGGCGAAGAGTGTGAAGCCCGCGGCGTCGACGTCTTCTCGGTTGACTGCCGAAGCATCGATCCGACGCCGGAGGGTCTTCTGAGCGCGCTCGGACTCCTCACCGGCCCGCCGCGGGTGGACGCCTCGGTCGTCGTCATCGACAACTATGAGGTGTTCCGGATCGCTGATCCGTGGCTGCGCCACGAGCTGCTTCCACGGCTCGGCAGCGCGGTACGGGTCGTGGTCGCGGGACGAGAGCCACCGATGCTCGAGTGGGCGATCGAGCGCGGCCAGCTCGGGGGTCTCGAGGTCCTTCCACTCGGACCGCTCGACGACGACAGCGTTCGGGAGATCGTGCGGTCCGCCGGGGTCGAGGACGGTCAGAGCGCAACCGCGATCATGCGGGTCAGTCGCGGCCACCCGCTCGCGCTGCGCCTTGCCCTCGAAGCGCGCCTCGCTCGCGTCGACGTCCCAGAGCTCGACGCGATGCCACGCGTCGTCGACGCGCTGGCCGGCGCGTTCCGATCGGGACTCGACGTTGGGGCGCGCCGAGCACTCGATGCAGCGTCGGTCCCGAGACGTGTGACGCGGGGGGTTCTCGCGGCCATGCTCGGAGAGGATGAAGCCGACGCGGCGCTCGACATGCTCGGTGATCTCGCGTTCGTCGAAGCCACCTCTGAGGGGCTCGCACTTCACGACGCAGTGCACACGGCGATCGTCGAGCGGCTCCGCGCGGTCGACCCCGAACGCTTCCGCACGTACCGCACTGCGGCTTGGCATCACCTGCAGTCCGAGTCCCGCGCGGCCGGCGGCCGCGACCTCGCCCGATCGACCGCCGACCTGCTGTTCCTGATCGACAATCCCCGGGTGCGCGAGGCGGTGTTCCCGACGACCTCGCACCTGTACAGCGTCGAGCCGTCGCGCGTCGACGACCGAGACGACCTGCGCGCGCTGTGGCACCGCCACGACCCGGAATCGACGGCCATCGCGCTGGACGCGTGGCTGGAGCGCGCCCCCCACCTCGTGCGCACCATCCGGGATCGAGCCGGCGCGGTTGTGGGTTGTTCGATCCTCGCCGACTGGCGCGAGGTGCCCCACTCACTCGAGCGTGACGACCCGGTCATGGCGGCGTTGGCCCAACACGCCGCCCGCAACCGGCTTCCTGCGGAGCAGTGCACCCTCGTGCACCGGCGCACGCTGACTGTCGAAGCGGGAGAGGGGCCTTGCGGGCCACAAGCCGCCGCGTGGCTCGACGTGAAGCGCGAGTACTTCCGGCTGCGTCCGCGACTCGGCCGGCTGTACCTGGCGATCGCTGACCCGTCACCCTTCCTGGACGCGATGCTCGTCCTGGGCATCCAGCCGTTTGGCGACCCCGTTCCCGTCGACGACCGAGCGTTCCAGCTCGCGGCGCTGGACTTTGGACCTGACTCCGTCGACGGCTGGCTGACTCGGATCGCGGCAGCGGAGCTCGGCATCCAGGACGCACCATTCCTGGATGTGGCGGACCGCACGGTGGACCTCGGGGACCGCCGCGTCCGTCTCTCACCGCTCGAGTTCGGTGTCCTCGAGGCGTTGTCGTCGCGGCGCGGCCGACCCGTGTCCCGCGCGGAGCTGATCGCAAGCGTGTGGGGAACGACGTACGACGGCGGCAGCAACGTCGTCGATGTCGTCGTCCGGAGCCTCCGCCACAAGCTCGGGCCCAGCGCCACGCGGGTCGAGACCAGCCGTGGCGTCGGCTACTGCTTCAAGTAGGTGCCTCTACGGGAGCTCGAGACGTGATCGCACCTGCGGAACGACCTCGGCGGCGAAGCGCTCCATCGACGCAGTGAGCGCCGCGGGTTGTAGCCCGGGCGCCGAACCCCATGTCACGACATCAGTCAACCCATACCGTTGGATGAACGATGTGAGCTCGTCGACGCACTCGTCCACGTTGCCCACGAAGACCCGCTGCGTGATCCGATCCGCGTCGTTGAAGATTTGTGCATCGCCTGTGCCCGCCTCCTCCGCGAAGCGGCCGTAGACCTCCATTCGATACCGCTCGGCGGCACGCAACGGCGGCCAGTCGCGGTCCCGATCCTCGGTCACCAAGAACGAGCGGATGATCCCGACTCGCCTCGAGCTCGGATCAGCGCCAGCGGCGAGACTTTGCTCGCGCCACCCGTCGAGCAACGACACGGGGCCCTGAGGCAGGACGTGCGTTCCATAGCGAACGGCTCGTTCGACTCCCGGCGGGCTCGACACCGCCATCCACAGTGGTGGGCCGCCAGGTTGGAGTGGGTCGGGCGTCACCCGCACGTTGTCGAATTGGTAGCGCTTGCCTGCGTAGCTGAAGCGCTCGCCCGACCACGCCAGGCGGAGGATGTCGACACACTCCTCGGTGAGCGAGACACGATGCGAGATGGGGACGCCGAACCCGCGGAACTCGTGCGGCGCGTACCCGAGACCCACGCCGAACTCGATGCGGCCGCCCGAGAGCTGATCGAGCACCGCGAGGTCTTCGGCGAGCCGAAGCGGATGCGAGAACGGGACGATGGCGATGTTCGTCGAGATCCGCATCCGCTTCGTGACCGCGGCGGCTGCGCCCGCCACGGGGACGAAAGACGGCAGGTAGCCGTCGTCGACGAAGTGGTGCTCGCTGAACCAGACCTCGTCAAGACCGAGCTCGTCCAGCCGAGCGATCTGCTCGATGGTCTGCGCGTACACGTCGCGCAGCGCGTAATCGCTGCCGGGAGGACAGCGGAAGTCGTGCGCGACGCCGAACCTCACCGGCGGAGTCATGCGACGAGGCTCGCGCATCTGCCCGCACCCGACGTGTACCCGTCCGTCGGGTGCGGGCAGCGCACCAACCACTGGCTAGAGCGCGCGCTCAGCCGCTCGCGCACCTCTTCCTCCGCCTCACCGGTCCGAGTCTTGATCCGGCCGACCATCTCGTCGTACTTGCCCTCGGCGACGTCGCAATCGTCGTCGGTCATCTGACCCCAGGTTTGCTTGACCTTGCCCTTGAACTGGTCCCAGCGGCCATCCCACTTCTTCTGCCAACTGCTGTCCATGCTTCCTCCCTCGGTCTGCGGTCGGCGCCGACGGGCGGCGTCGTGCGACATGGGCTACCCACGGCGTTCTCAAACGAAACCGGCCCGCCGCGTGGCGGACGCAAGCTCACGCGCGACGTTTCACCTGTCGCATCGCGGGATAAATTTCCTGTGTCAGTAAGGCTGCGGTCCAGACCCGCGGGTGGGCGGTGGCCGCGCCTTCGCTCACAGCCGATTCGTTCGTGGTGGGAGGGATGAACGTGGACCGTTGGACGGTCGTCTCGAACGTCGAAGGCATTGTCGTCCGCATCGAAGGCGACCTCGACCTCGCCAACAGCCGCGACCTCGGCGGCTGCCTCAGCAAGCTCATCCAGTCGGGCCAACGCACCGAAATTGACCTGTCCGGGGTCGAGTTCATCGATAGCAACGGACTGAAGGCGCTGATTGAGGCCCATCGACGGGCGGTAGAGATTGACGCGGAGCTAGTCCTGGTCGCGCCCGCGGGGCCAGTCCGGCGCCTGTTCGAGCTCACTGGCTGCATCGACATCTTCACTGTCATCCCGGGGCCGGCGGACCTACCGGACCGTGCAGGGGCCGCCCACTCGCGACCCTGAACTTTCCGGATGGCCCCCCTCGCGGTCACCGCTGGAAGTCGGCGATGAGCGACGAGCGTGTGTTGCTCGAAACCGAAGAGCGTCATCCCCCCTGCGAGGGTGACGGAGCGGAAAGAATGCGTTGGTGGGGGACGAGAGAGGGCTGGCGACCCAAGACGAGCCCCCCGGGCGTTCGCCGTCGGGTGTCGACGTTGCCGGCCGATCGCAGCACAAGCGTCGCTCAAGCGCGACGCGCGTCGTGGGCGTGGTCTTCAGCCTTGCGCTCATCGTCTTCATCTTCGTGGGTGTCATCCCCCAATTCGCCAGTTACGAGGTGGCCTGGGAGGCGATCTCGCAGATGAGCTCAGCGTGGTGGCTGGTGCTCGTGATCGGGGCCGCGCTGTACGACATCTCCTTCGCGTGGCCCTATCAGGCTGTCCTGCCTGGCCTGCGCTACCGCCACGGCTACATGGAGACCCAGACGACCTCGGCGATCTCCAACACCGTCCCGGCCGGTGGTGCCGTCGCGATCGGCATGACTTTTCGCATGTTCGAATCGTTCAACCAATCGGATGTGGCCATCAGCACTGCCGTGGTGGCAACCGGCATCTGGAACATGGGCTTCAAGTTCGGGTTGCCGATCGTGGCCGTGACCCTCGTGCTGTTGACTGGGGGGACCACTGCCGGGACGCTCGCTCTCGCCGCGTTGGGAGTGGTCATCATCGTCATCGCCGGAATCGTCATATGGCTGACGTTGCGTGACGACCGGAGCGCCCAAGCCGTCGGGCGGCTTGGCGACCGCGTGGTCAACTGGTTCCTGCGGCTTCTGCATCGCGAACCATCCGACCGGATCGAGCGCGCCATCGTCCGCTTCCGCGCACAGACCAGCGACATCCTGCACGAGCGGGCCGGTCGTCTGACCGTGTCGGTGCTGGCGAGCCAGTTGGCCAATTTCGTGCTGCTGTTGTTCGCGGCCCGCGCGGTCGGGATCGGCGCCGACCAGGTGAGCTTTCTCGAGATGCTGCTGTCGTTCTCCGTGGCGCGGCTGCTCGGCGCGATACCGATCACACCGGGTGGCTTGGGAATCGTCGACGCCGCGCTCATCGCGATGCTGACCGCGTTCGGGGCGACCTCGGACGCGGCGCTGGCGGCCGATCTGGTGTGGCGCGCCACCACGTACTTTCCGCCGATCTTCCTTGGCGCCGGCACTTACGTCGTCTGGCGGCGGGGCAACACGCGCGGCCGATACCGTGCCGCGCCGGCGTAGGGCGAACCAGCTGCAGATGGCCAGGACTCGTTCGGGCTACACCACGCGGGCCAAGGAAGTCGCGTCGGCCCACCCGTACATCGCCTTGGCTTGTACTGAGGCCGTGTTGCTCACGGCTCTCATCCTTCTTGGAATATCGGTCGATGGCGGGCGTGTCACCAGCCATGAAGCGGCGTTGTTCCGATGGGTGAACGGCTGGCCGGAAGCGCTCTACGTGCCGATGACGATCTTTCAGTTTGCGGGTGTGCTGGCCGCGCCGGCCGTCTGTGCGGCTGTCGCCCTGCTCTGCAAGAGGTACTGGCTGGTCGCGGCCTTGGTTCTGATCATGCCGGCGAAGTTGTGGAGCGAAGACGTCATCAAATCCAACTTCCAGCGCGAGCGGCCGAAGGTCTACATCCCCGATGCCATCTTCCGCGGTGACGTGCCAGCCTCCGGACTCAGCTTTGTGTCGGGCCACGCGACCATCGTCTTCGGGATTGCCACCGTGCTGACGCCATTCATCTCGCGACGGCTGCGCGTTGCTGTCTGGGCGGTTGCCGGGCTGTGCATCATCGCCCGGGTCTATCTGGGGGCGCACCTACCGCGCGACGTTCTCGGCGGCGCCATCTGCGGCACGATGATCGGCCTCGCGCTCCTCGGCGCATATCGACTTGTGCATCGTCACAACAGTGCGTCGCCGACGCGGGGCGAGAATGCCGTGTGATCGGGCGCGCGTTGGCGTCATCGTTCTCGTTTGCGTGGCTGGGATGCCATTGCGAGCATGTCGTCGACGATCGCGTTGGCGCGGGTGCGGTCGAACCCACGGTGCAACAGCTGGCGATTGCGAGTCGCGGACGTGAGATAGAAGCGCTCGTAGAGGAACCCCCGCCCCGCGAGCGTCGTGCCGACGAAGTCCCAGGCCATGCGGAACAGCGCCGCTCGCTCGTCTGCAGGCGTGCCGTCAGCGCCGTGGAGCATCTCGTCGATCAGCGGTCGTAGCTCAGCGTCGTCGAGCTGGCTGCGCGTCGGCGTCGTGAGCAGGTTGTGGCTGCCGATGAGCGTGATGATCTCGTTGACCCTCGGCATCCAGGTGGCGAGCAGCGCCTTCATCGGCGCGAGGGGCTCGTGGGCGGGGAACCACATGCCGTCGCGCTCGCGCTCCCAGCCCCGCTCGATCGAGAGCTCGACCGCCGAACGGGTGACCTCGACGTAGCAGGCGAGCTCGCCCAGCATCTCGGTGGTGGCCGGTGACTCGTCCCCGATCATCTCGGCCATGCGACACGCGAGGCCGTACGCGAACTCGAGCTTGGTCAACGCGCGGGTCGTCGACTGGCTGACCATGTGGATGTAGTAGTTCGTGGCGAACGTCGAGTTGTAGATCTCGACGTCGCCGTCGACGAACACGCGATCCCAAGGCACGACCACGTCGTCGAACATGCAGAAGGCGTCCTGCTCGTCGAAATGGAACGACAGCGGCTTGTCGAACGGATCGGCGTTCGGCGCGGACGCCGAGTCTCGGCACAAGAACTTGAGACCCGGACTCGAAAGGGGAATTGCGAACGCGACTGCGTGCGCTTCAGCGCCTTCGGGCAACGAGAGGGCCGGGTACACGGCGGTCTCGTCGGCGAACGGCGCGAGGGTGGCGAGGACCCGGCCACCTCGCACGACGATGCCCTCACTCGTCTCGCCGACCTTGTGCAGGTTCTCATTCCCCACGAACCGAGCGTCGGAGCGCTTGTCGATCGTGGGTTGGATGATCGTGTGCGTGAGGGCCACGTCCTCACGGGCGAGGTGTTTGCGGTAGGCGACGATGTTCTCCGCGCCGCGCGCATTGCGTCCGTCTTCGCCCGCCCACACCCATGGGGCCGATCCGAACGCTGAGAACTTCATGTTCATGTAGTCGGGCGTGCGACCCATCAGACCCGCTGTGCCCTCCGACAGTCGAGCCAGGCCGACCTGCCGCCGATGAAGGTCCTCGAGCGATCGGGGAAGCATGTGGCTGATGTTGATCGCCTCCCCGGTCTCGGGATCGGGGATGAGGCACTCGTCGGCGAACTTGTGCTGCCGATCGAACAGCTCGGCAAGGCTTGCAGCTCCGCCTCGTGTAGTCGGGTGCGTCGTCGGGTCGGTGATCAGCTCCCCGTCGATCCACACCGCGCGTTGGGCACTGCGCAGATCGTCGAGGAACTCGGCTCCGGTCCTTGCCGGCATGACTAGAAGATCGTCCCTGGGTTGAGGATGCCGTTCGGGTCGAACGCCGCCTTGATGCGCCGCATGAGGTCGACCTTCACCGGATCCTCGAGCTCGAGGAAGTACTTGCGCTTGGTCGTGCCGATGCCGTGTTCGCCAGAGATCACGCCTCCGAGCGCCATCCCCGCCTCGAACAGCGCCTGAAGCACCTTCGATCGTTCCTCGGCGTCGGGCTTGTACACCGAGAGGTGGATGTTGCCGTCGCCAGCGTGACCGCATCCGGCGATGAAGGCGCCGCTCTCCTGGGCGATCTCGCCCACGTGTGCCATGTACTCCGAGATCGACGCCCTCGGCACGACGATGTCGATGATGTCGTCCGCGCCCGCTCCTTTGGCGATCCAGAACGCCTTCTCGCGCGCTTCGATCAACCGCTGGCCTGATGCCGACGGCAGCACGTAGACGTCGATGGCCCCGAGCTCGGAGAGCAGCATGGCGAGCTCGTGCACGTCTTCCTCGAGCCGCGCCTCGTTGCGGTTCTCCATCATGACGACGGCGTAGGCCTTCGTCGCGTTGCGTACTGCATCGGGCACACCCAGCTCGAGGCCGAACTCGCGCACCATGGCGCCGAGAGTGCCCGAGTCGATGTATTCGAGGATGAGCGGGCCGATGCCGCTCCCAACGACGCGGGGGACGGCGTGCATCACACCGTCGAGCGTGGTGAACGGCGCGAGGACCGTCGCCTGATGCGCAGGGCGTGGGTAGAGCTTGAGGATGGCCTCGGTGACGAGCGCCAGGGTTCCCTCGGAGCCCACGATCAGCTGCGTGAGGTCGTAGCCAGTCGAGCCCTTCACGAAACGCCCACCGGTACGGATGACCTCACCGCTCGGGAGCACGGCTTCGAGTCCGAGCACTTGGTGCCGTGTCACGCCGTACTTGACCGCTCGCATGCCTCCGGCGTTCGTTGCCACGTTCCCGCCGAGCGAGGCGGAGTACTCGCCGGGATAGACGGGATAGACGAGCTCGTGCTTGGCCGTCACCTCGTCGAGCTCGGCGAGGGTCACGCCGGGCTCGACAATCGCTACCTGGTTCTCGGTGTCGATCTCCATCCGCTTCATGCGCTCGAACGAGACGACGACACCGCCGGCGCTCGGGATCGCGGCTCCCGCCAAACCGGTGCCGCTTCCGCGCGCGGTCACGGCGATGCGGTGCTCGTTGCACACCCGGAGGATCGCTGCGACCTCGCCCGCGGTCTCTGGCAGAAGGACAGCAATCGGGACGACCGGCGTCGCGCCGAGCGCCTCGTCGTGCGTGTACTCGTCGTGTGCAGCGCCGGCGAGGATGCGATCGGCGGGCAGGACGCTGTCGAGCAGTTCGGTCACGAGTCGGCTCACGTCGCGATCGGGCGCGGTCATTCCCGGACGATAGGGGACACCCCTCCCCCGACGTGGCCAGAGATTCGTAGGGGAGCGTCGGTGTAGCGTCTTCGTAGCCTCGTTCGCAGTTGCGACGGCGTACGCCTTGTCTCCGGTCCGGTCGAGAAGCCGCGCATGACCCTTCGCACGCCCTACTACTTGATCGACGAGCGCCGCCTCCAGCAGAACCTGGAGGTCGTCGACCGCGTACGTGACGAGTCCGGCGCCAAGTCCGTCCTCGCCCTCAAGTGCTTCTCCACCTGGGGTGTGTTCGGGTTGATGAGCCGGTACCTCGACGGCACGACGAGCAGCTCGCTGTACGAGGCGCGCCTCGGCCGCGAGCAGTTCGGCAAGGAGGTGCACGCGTACAGCGTCGCCTGGGAAGCCGATGAGGTCGCCGCCGTCGCTGAGGTCGCCGACAAGGTGATCTTCAACTCGGTGGCCCAGCTGCGGCGTCACCGTGACGCGACCGGTGGCGTGCCGGTCGGGTTGCGCGTCAACCCCGGCGTCAGCTACTCGCGCTTCGACCTCGCCGACACAGCGCGGAAGCATTCGCGCCTGGGTGTCACCGACGACGCCGAGCTGCGCGAGGTCGCCCCAGACCTCAGCGGTCTCATGTTCCACTTCAACTGCGAGAACGAAGACTTCGACGCGCTCGCGACGGGGGTCAACCTGATCGCCGAGCGCTACGGATCGATGCTCGACCGGATGCAGTGGATGAGCCTCGGTGGCGGCATCTCCTTCACGACCCGCGGCTATCCGATCGAGCGCTTCTGCTCGATGTTGCGCGACGTCGCCGACCGCTTCGGGGTGCAGATCTACCTCGAGCCGGGCGAGGCGTTGGTCACGGGCGCGGCCGAGCTCGTCACGACGGTGCTCGACGTCGTGCACAACGAGGTCGACGTCGCCGTCGTCGACGCGTCGATCGAGGCGCACATGCTCGACCACCTCATCTACGGCACCAATCCGCACGTGAGCGCGCCGGCTGAGGGACATCACGCGGTCACGATCGGAGGGCGCACGTGTCTGGCCGGCGACGTGTTCGGCGAGTTCAGCCTCGACGCCCCGCTCGAGGTGGGCAGCGAGGTGCGTTTCGCCGACGCCGCCGGCTACACGATGGTCAAGACCACGTGGTTCAACGGGCTGCGGATGCCTTCGATCGTCGTCCGCCGGCTCGACGGCACCGTCGAGGTCGTGCGCGAGTTCGGGTACGACGATTTCAAGCGCACCTTGGGGTAAGGAGATCAGCGATGAAGAAGAACCTGTTGATCATCGGTGCCGGCGGCGTGGCCCACGTGGCCGCGCACAAGGCGGCCATGCACAACGACGTGCTCGGTGACATCTGCATCGCGTCCCGCACGGTGTCCAAGTGCGAGGCGATCATCGACAGCGTCAAGCGGAAGGGCCACATCAAGGACGAGTCGAAGAGGGTGCACGCGCGTCAGCTCGACGCCCTCGACGTCGCCGCCACCGCGGCGCTGATCCGCGAAACCGGCTCCGAGATCGTGATGAACCTCGGCTCGGCGTTCGTGAACATGGCGGTGCTCGACGCCTGCATCGAGACCGGCGCGGCCTACATCGACACCGCGATCCACGAGGATCCGGACAAGGTCTGCGAGGACCCGCCGTGGTACGCGAACTACGAGTGGCAGAAGAAGGACCTCTGCACCGAGAAGGGCGTCACGGCCGTGCTCGGCGCCGGCTTCGACCCCGGCGTCGTCAATGCCTACGCCGCGCTCGCCGCCAAGAAGTACTTCGACACGATCGACACGATCGACATCCTCGACGTCAACGCCGGCAGTCACGGGCGCTACTTCGCCACCAACTTCGACCCGGAGATCAACTTTCGCGAGTTCGTGAAGGTCTGGACCTGGATCGACCGCGAGTGGCAAGAGTTCCCGACCCACGCGGTGAAGCGGACGTTCACGTTCCCGGTGGTCGGCGAGCAGCCGATCTACCTGAACGGGCACGACGAGCTCCACTCGCTGTGGAAGAACATCGATGCGCGCAGCATCCGGTTCTGGATGGGGTTCGGCGACCACTACATCAACGTGTTCACCGTGCTGCGCACGCTCGGCCTGCTGTCGCACGAGCCGGTGCAGCTCGCCGGTGGCGGTGAGGCGATCCCGTTGCGGGTGGTCAAGGCCGTGCTGCCCGACCCGCAGAGCCTGGCGGCCAGCTACACCGGCAACACCTGCATCGGCGACATCATCAAGGGCACCAAGGACGGCGCGGCGCGCGAGCTGTTCATCTATCAGGTGTCGGATCACGCCGAGGCGTATGCCGAGGTGGAGTCCCAGGGGATCAGCTACACCGCGGGCGTTCCGCCGGTCGCCGCCGCCATGCTGATCGCCGACGGCCGTTGGGATGCGAAGACAATGGTGAATGTCGAGGAGCTCGACCCCGAGCCGTTCATCGCCATCCTCGACGAGATCGGCCTGCCGACCGAATTCCAGGAGATCGAACCGGACTCGCCGGCGTCGTTCCACGGTGAGGTGCGCAGCCTGGAGGAGGAGCTCGCCGACTCCACGGCGACCGTCACGGTGTCCGCCGCCGACCCGATGATCGCGGTCCGTAAGAAGTAGCACCTTCGTCTATGGGAGCGTTCAACGGATAGCACGGTCTGATCCTCGGGTCGCGGGAGATTGAGCGTGATGGACGTCATCGTTGTTGGCGCTGGACCGGCCGGCGTGTTTGCGGCGCGCCGAGCGGCCGACCTGGGCGCCAAGGCGACGCTGATCACGCGCGCTGAGTTCGGCGGCACGGCCGCGAATGATGGACCAGTTCCGGTGCGGACACTGGCGCATGCGGCCCGGCTGATCCGGAACGCACGCGAGCTCGGTCGGTACGGCATCTCCGTAAGCGAGCCGGCGCTCGACTACCCCCGACTGCTCGTACGCGTCGCTGAGGTCGTCAAGGATGTGCGCGCGAAGTCGTTCGGTCGCGCTGACGTCGACCGACTCGGGGTGACGGTCTACGAACAGGCTGGCATCGCACGATTCGTCGATCCGCACACCATCGAGACCGAGAGTGGGCTCCGGCTGCAAGCCGACAAGTTCATCCTGTGCGCTGGCGGCACGAGCCGGCGTCTGCCCGTTCCCGGCTTCGAGCTGACGGCAACCCACAGCGATGCTTGGGGCCTGACAGCGGTCCCGGCGTCGATGTTGGTCGTGGGCGCGGGCGCGACAGGCGTGCAGCTCGCCTCGATCTTCAGCGCGTTCGGCTCCCGAGTCGTTCTCTTCCAAGCCGGGCCGCGCATCCTCGCATCCGAGGACGCAGACGTATCCGCGGAAGTCGCAGCAGCGTTCCGGGCGTCAGGCATCGTGGTGCGAGAGAGCTTTGGGGCGATCGAATCGTTCGAGCCGGCGCCGAGCGGCGTGCGGATGGTCTTTTCGAACAACGGGGAGCGGGACAGTGCTGAAGCGGAGATCGCCGTGGTCGCGGTTGGCTGGGTTGCGGACACTGCCGGGCTGAATCTGGCCGCCGCCGGCGTCGAGGCCGATGCACGCGGCTACGTACGGGTAGACGCCTTTCTCCGGACATCTGCCGAGCACGTCTTCGCTGCCGGCGACATCACCGGTCGCATGATGTTGGTGCCGCAGGCGATCCATGATGGGTACGTGGCGGCCACCAACGCAGTGCGCGGCCCTTCGACCCTCGGGGATCAGGTCAGCCCGGTGGGCAGCTTCACCGACCCGGAATACGCGCAGGTCGGCATGACCGAGGAGCAGGCGCGCGCTCGCCACGACGTTGTCGTCGCCGTCGTGCGCTTCGACGAGACAACACGCACCATCATCGACGGCCGAACAGCTGGGTTCTGCAAGTTGATCGCGGACCGAGTGACGTGCACGATCGTGGGCTGTCACGTGGTTGGTGAGCGGGCCGTGGAGATCGTCCAGGTGGTGGCGATCGCCATGTCGGCGGGGATGAAGGTCGACGACTTGGCGCGAGTTCCGCTCTCTTTTCCTACCTATGCCGGCATCGTCGCCCGCGCCGCATACGACGCCGCCAAGCAGCTCGGCCTGGACGTCAGCGAGCAGGTCGAGGAATGACTGGCACCTGGCGCGTCGCCGAGGCCGACTGCAAGGAGCACGTCTGATGAGGACGGCAACCGTGCACGCCAACGGCATCGACATCGCGTACGACGCGTTCGGAGACGAAGCTGACAGACCTTTGGTACTCGTCATGGGTCTCGGCGCCCAACGACTCGCGTGGGCTGACGAGATCTGCGACGACCTTGCTTCCGCCGGACGGTACGTGATCCGTTTCGACAATCGGGATGTAGGCGAATCGACCCACCTCACTGAGCTCGGCCCGCCGACGGTCGTCGATGTGCTGCGCGGCCGCCCCCTTACCGGCTCGAGGACATGGCCGACGATCTCATCGGTCTGCTCGATGCGCTCTCCATCGACACGGCCGACGTCGTCGGAGTCTCGCTCGGCGGCTTCATCGCTCAGATCGCCGCGATCCGCAACTCAGGCCGCGTCCGCACGCTCACACTGCTCATGACGTCGACCGGAAGCCGGCGCGTCGGCAGGCCATCCCCTCATGTCGTCGTGCGCCTGCTCGGACGGCGACGTGTGAACAGCAAGGCCGAGGCTGTCGAGAAAGCGGTCGCCGTCTCCAAGATCATCGGCTCACCCGCCTATCCCTTCGACGAGGACCGCGTCCGCTACTTCGCCAGCGCCAGCTACGACCGCGCCTATGACCCCGACGGCGTTCGACGTCAGATGGCGGCCGGCCTCTGCCAACGCGATCGCACCGACGCGCTCCGGCAGCTTCACATCCCGACCCTCGTGATCCACGGCGTGGCCGACCCTCTCGTCAGCATCACCGGCGGCTTGGCGATCGCCGACGCCATTCCAGGCGCCAAGTTCCTCGGGTTCGCTGGTATGGGCCACAACGTCCCTCAGCCCCTCTGGTCGCCGATGTCCGACGAGCTCATCGGCCACACCGGAGGCCGGGCCTGACCTCCCTAGGACGGCGCGGCGAGCGCGCACCAGTCGGGCGGGTCGGTCTCCGAGTCCAGCCCGAGGTCCTCCCGTACCGTCGTCGCAGCGGCTGTGCTCGCTTCGAAAGTGGCGGTGGTGTCCGCGGAGTTGTAGAGCTCGAAGAACGTGTCGAAGTCCTCTGCGTCTGCGATCTCGCCGTAGAGACTCGCGGACTCGGTCGCTGCGAGCGCGAGGTCCTGGACGTGTGACGCGACCAGCGGCGGCCACTCGGCTCTCAGCAGCGCGGTGGCCCAGTCTCGACCGGTCGCCTCAACCTCGACGAGCGCGGGCACCACGGTGGCCTGGATCGCCGGCCATTGGTCCTCGGAGACGGCGCCGCTCGGTGTGGTCCCGACGTCGTCGATCGCCGCGTTGAGCTTGTCGAGCGCGCAGTTCGGCGCGGCCACCAAGGCCAGGTACTGCTCGGCCGCCGCCTCCACGCTGATCACTTCATCGTTCGCCGTCGTGTCCGTGGAGGCCGAAGTCGCAGGGGCAGACGCGCTCGAGTCCCCGGCGGCGCCGCCGTCGTCACCTCCGCACGCGGCTCCGAGGAGCCCGATCGCTGCCACGCAGATCCACGCCATCGCCACGTGGCCGTGAGTCCACTTCCGCATCGCAGCGTGGCGTCCTGTCCGGTACATCTCAGGCGAAGCCTCCGGTGGCGCGGAGGCCAGCGAGGAAGTCAGTCGGTACGAAGCCGGGCACGTGCACGGAGGCGACCGATTCCAGCCACGACATGCGAACCGAGTCTGGATGAGCGCGCACCTCATCAGCGAGCACCGCCTCGAACTCGGTGGGGAAGTCGTGCCGCGGCCAGCGATCGAGTACCGCGCGGACCAGCGCGGGGTCGAGCGCTTCGCCGCCCGAGCCGCGCACGTCGAGCGCGATGCCGCGGTTGGTGTAGCGGGTCTCGACGCTCTTGTGACGGGCGAGCGGGGTGGAGGCGTGCATCGCGATGCAGTCCCAGATGTTCGCGACCCGGTCGCGCTCCATCCCGTGGTCGAGCAGCAGTCGCCCGCACGACGTTGGCGCCGCGCACCTCGAACCGCTCGTCGCCGTCGGCGGCGGGGGAGAGGCCGACATCGTGCAGCACCGTGCCGAGGTAGAGCACCTCGTCGTCGAGCTCGACGCCGTCGGTGGCGGCGAACGCCGCCGCGAACTGGTAGCTGCGCTCGCAGTGGGCCGCGACGATCGGCGCGCATTGGCCGAGCAGCCGCTGCACCTCGGACGCGAGCGCCGTGACCGGTGGATTGATGAGATCCCCGCTCACGCCGTCACCGCATACGAGGGTAACGCTGCGGGAGCCGCGCTCCCGCGTGTGAGTCAACCTGCGCAGTTGCGAGAGCCGCGGACGTTGGATGGTGGCGGTGCCGAGACTTTCAGCACGCGATGCGTCGCAACGACCCTGATCAGCGGCGCACTCGTCCAAGGTGAGAAGATCGTCCCGGGGTTGAGGATCCGATTCGGATCGAACGCCACCTTGATCCGGCGCATGAGGTCGACCTTCACGGGATCCTCGAGCAGCCCGGCCAGGATGCGGTCGGCGGGCAGGACGCCGTCGAACTGTCGGTGATCCATCGCGTGCAGTCTTGTTGCGAACCGGGAGCCACGAGGCTTCCTCGTGTTCGAGTCCTGCCGGGGGCGCGAGAAACGGGCAATCTGGGCGCGTGCGCTCTGATTGAGCGCCTGGGAGCTGACGTGGAGTATGTGGATGTGGTCGGGCTTCGGGTCGCCTTCCAGCGGCGCGGCGAAGGTCCGTGTCTGTTGCTTCTGCATGGGGCGGTGAGCGACAGCCGGGTGTGGCGACTCGAACTCGAATCGCTCTCCGATGTGTTCAGTGTGGTGGCGTGGGATGCACCGGGCTGCGGTGGCTCGTCTGATCCGCCTGAGCACTTTCGCTTGCCCGAGTACGCCGAATGTCTCGAACAGTTCATCAGCGCGCTTGGCCTGGAGCGCCCGCACCTACTGGGGCACTCGTGGGGCTCGGCGCTCGCGCTGGAGTTCTATCGGCTGCGCCCGAGCATCGTGAGGAGTCTCGTGCTGGTCGGAGCCTACGCAGGCTGGGCTGGCTCGCTCCCACCTGAGGAGGTCGCGCGACGACTTGAGTTCGCTCTGCGGATCGCCGACCTTCCGCCCGGCACGTTCGAGCCCGCTTCGATGCCGGGCTTGTTCTCCGACGCGATGCCGGAGGATCGGAGGTCAGAGCTCACGACGATCATGTCCGAGATCCGTCCAGCGGGAACCCGCACGATGGCTCGTGCGCTTGCCGAGGCAGATCTGCGAGATCTGCTACCCCGGATCGAGGCGCCAACGCTGCTGATCTACGGCGACGCTGACGAACGTTCACCGCTGGACATCGCCCACAAGCTCCATGCCGCGATCCCTAGATCGAGTCTCACAGTGATGCCCGGCCTCGGCCACGAGTGCTACTTGGAGTCAGCCGAGTCGTTCGACACCGAGGTACGCAGCTTTCTGCTGACGCTCGAAGTCTGAGCGATCGAGTTCCGCCCGATCTGCCCGTCGTTTCCGCGTCACCCTGGGCCGCTGTGGTGGTGAACGCCGAGTTCGGTGACCCTTTGCGGCGATGCACGACGCGTTGCAGTCAATTGACCGAAGCCGGGCTGGTTCTCGAGTCGCCATAGTGAAACGGACCCTCCGCGAGCGTCGACGCCCTCTCGCAGACCCTGGGAGGCTCGGGCATGTCCACACATCAACCCGTCGTTCACTCGCCTGTCGTCATCAATCAGCTGAGAAAACGCGCTGAAGACTGGCAACTGCACCTCGCCGACCGCATCACCACGTTCGCGGGCTCGATGACCTTCGTCTGGGTGCACGTTGCGATCTTTGCGTTCTGGGTCGCGTCCGGCCTCTTTGGCGCCGACCCCTATCCGTTCCAGTTCCTGACGTTCATCGTGTCGCTGGAAGCGATCTTCCTGTCGACCTTCGTCATGATCGGTCAGAACCGCCAGTCGGAGTTCCAGCAGTCCAAGGCCGACCACGACTTCCGCGAAGCCGAGACCGAGTTGAAGCTGAACACTGACCTGACGCGCTCGATCCACACGATCACGCAGGAGATCCGGGCACTCGTCGAGGAGGCGCGGGAGAATCGCTCGTGACATGAAGCGCCTCTAGTGACCTTTAGTGACCTTCGACTCTGCCCCGATGCCGGGCGGAGGAGGAGGGTGAAGCCCGTGAAAGACCTGGATGGCGCGGGGCGGCGGCTCGCAGCACTGGCGCTCTTCCCACTCTGGCTGGTCGGCGTTGCTCTCATGGTCGCCGGCGGCATGCCTTGGCTCGTCGAAAGCCGGGACGGCACCGTCCTGAACGCCCCCTTTCGGCCCAGGCGGCCTGTGGTGGACGATTCCCATGATCTGGCTCGGCGTCAACATCGCCTGGCTGGTCGGATCGATCATCCTGGACCTGATCGACCGATGACCTGAAAGTTACCTTCGGCCCTACCACCGCAACTCGCGTCAGCCCATGCTCGGATCATGCGCGCACTCATCGTCTACGAGTCGATCTACGGAAACAGCCACGTTGTCGCCAACCACATCGGGGCGGGTCTCGGTCGAGAGTTCGAGGTCGATGTGGTCTCGGTCGAGGGGGCCACGGCGGCTCGTGTGGCGGCCGCTGACCTGTTGGTCGTCGGGGGCCCGACCCACGTGCACAGCATGTCGAGCGCGCGCTCCCGGCAGGCGGGTCGAGATGCGGCACACAAGCCGGGCGAAGAGATGGGCCTCGATCCGGACGCCGAAGGTGAGGGACTCCGGGATTGGTTTCACTCATTGCCCGCGACCGCGCCGCGTGCTGCTGCCGCGTTCGACACGAGGAACGACGGTCCCGCGTTGCTCACCGGCCGGGCCTCGAAAGCGATAGGTCGACGACTGGTGGAGGTCGGCTATCGCCTCGCCGCCGATCCCGAGAGCTTCGTCGTCGACAAGGAGAATCACCTCCTCCCGGGCGAAGAGGATCGCGCCGAGGCTTGGGCCAGCACGCTCACCTCGTACGCCCAGGCGCGTCCGTGACGGGCAGTCGTCGCTCGCTCAAGGCCGAGGGTCGCGGTGCTCGCGGCGCTCGGACAGGCGGGCGGCGTAGGCGGCCGCCTCCGCGCGTCTGCTCATGCCCAGCTTCGCGAGCAGGTTCGACACGTAGTTCTTGACCGTCTTCTCGGCCAAGAAGAGCTGCTCGCCTATCTGACGGTTGGTCATCCCCTCAGCGATCAGGTCGAGGACCCGGCGTTCTTGGTTCGTGAGACCCGCAAGCTCGTCGGGCTGTGGTGGCTGGCGCAACCTCTCCAGCACCCTGGTGGTCATCAGCGGGTCGAGGAGGGACTCACCACGGCCGACCCGGCGGACAGCGTCGACAAGATCGGTGCCGCGCACTTGCTTCAACACGTAGCCGGACGCTCCCGCGAGGATCGCGCTGAACAACGCTTCGTCGTCTGCGAACGAGGTGAGCATCAGGCACGCGATTTCGGGGTGCTCTGAACGAATCTCTCGGCAGACCTCGATCCCGTCCCCGTCGGGTAGGCGTACATCGAGAATGGCGACATCCGGGGTCGCCGCCGGGATGCGACCGTACGCCTCCTCCGCAGTGCCGGCCTCGCCGACGACCTCGAGATCGCTCGCCGCCTCGAGCATCTCACGCACACCGCGCCGCACGACCTCATGGTCGTCGAGGAGGAACACGCGCAGTGTCACGGCTCGTAGTGTGCACCCATGTCCGAGGTGGCAGGGCCGCGCAGCCTGCGCGAGCTGCTTGCCGCCGTGCTCGCCCTCGGCTCGGATCTCGATCCTCTGACGATGCTCCGGAGGATCGTCGAGGCGGCGGTCGGACTGGTCGATGCCCGCTACGGAGCGCTTGGCGTGCTCGACGACACCGGCACGCGGCTCGCGCAGTTCATCACCGTAGGGATCGACGACGACATGCACGCGCTCATCGGTGACCTGCCCGAGGGGCTCGGGATCCTCGGTTCGCTCATCGTGGACGCCAAGCCGTTGCGCTTGCCCGACCTGCGAGAGCACCCGGACAGCTTCGGCTTTCCCGCCCACCACCCCACGATGCGTTCGTTCCTGGGCGTGCCTGTGCGGGTGCGCCACGAGGTGTTCGGGAACCTCTATCTCACCGACAAGACGACCGCCGAGACGTTCACCGACGTCGACGAGGAGCTCGTGGTCGCCCTCGCGACCGCAGCCGGCATCGCCATCGAAAACGCCCGTCTGCACAGCCGCGTGCAGGCCTTCGCGCTTGTCGAAGATCGTGAGCGCATTGCCCAGGACCTCCACGACACCGTCATCCAACGTCTCTTCGCGACTGGCCTGTCGTTGCAACGCACGGCTGGGTTGGTGCAGAGCGATCCGGACTCTGCGGTAGTTCGCATCGAAGCGGCAGTGGACGATCTCGATGTCACGGTGAAGCACATCCGCTCGGCCATCTTCAAGCTGGAGACGTCTCGAGTGTCGTCGAGTGGCGGTCTTCGCAGCCGTGTGCTCGCGATCAGTCGCGAGGCCGAGAAAGCGCTCGGGTTCCAACCCCGCTGCTTCTTCGACGGCCCCATCGACACCGGCGTCGGCGACGGCGTCGCCGTCGAGCTCCTCGCAACATTGCGCGAGGGGCTCAGCAACGTCGCCCGTCACGCGCAGGCGACGCGGGTCGAGATCGAGGTGGTCGTGACTGACCGAGTGATGTTGCGAGTGATCGATGACGGCAGCGGTCCGCCGGCGGCAGACGCGCGGCGCGGGCACGGTCTGAAGAACATGGAGGCTCGTGCCGAGCGACTCCAGGGACACTTCGCGCTACGAGCCGGCCAGCCCACCGGCACGGTCCTGGAGTGGCAGGTCGCCGCGTACGCCAGTCCTGATGCGCCGACCTGACATCACTTCCGTCGAGATCGCAACCACCGCTCCATCGCCCACGGGCGCCCAGTGGGTGACAGTCGCACCGCTGAGCTCGCTCGTCACGCCGGTGACAGCCACACTCCACCCTGAGTGATCGACGGGATCGAACTCGTCGGCTTCGAAGGCAACGACCGCGTTCTTCAGCGCCGCGTCGAGCCTGCCACCCCGCGCGGTGTGCACCAAGATGCGCTCGTGGTCGAGATGGAAGTTGACGGGTAGCACCGTCGGAAGCGCGCCGGACGTGAACCCGACGCGACCCAGGGTCGTCAGCGCCAGCAGCCGCAAGCACTCCGCACGGTCGAGGATCTCGAGCCCATTGCGGTCGAGCTGCACGGCGTCAGGCCGTACCGAGAAGCATCGCCGGCTCCGGCCGGAGATCCAGAACGACGTGAACGACATCGGCGCGCGTCACGGACTCGGTGAGCAGCCCGGAGTCGCGAAAGACCCCACGCATGCGGTAGTTCTCCGCGAGCGTGTCCGCGAGAAATCGCGTGACACCTTCCACGGTGGCCCGACGCACGAGACGCTCGAGCAGATGCGTGCCGATGCCGCTTCCTTGCCAACCATCGGCGACGACGAACGCCACCTCTGCGTCACTCGTTCGAGGGATGCGGTCGTACCTGCCGACACCGACGATGTCGTCTCCCGCGAGCGCGAGCAGTGCCTCACGATCGTGATGGTCGACATGTGTGAAGTACACGACCTCAGTAGATGCCAGCTCCGGGTGGAGCACGAAGAACCGAAGCCGCGTCGTTTCGTCGCTGAGGCCCTGGTGAAACCGGACGAGGGCATCGCCGTCGCCCGGTGAGATCGGGCGGATGTGGATCTCTCGGCCGTCGAGCAGCACTGCGTTGCGCACACCGTTGGCCACACGACCATCGAACCCCGACACAGCCCTTCAGAACAGGGCCGAACGGCACGTTCCCGGGTCGAAGTGCCGTTCGCCTCTACACGTTGATCGTCGACGCGCCCATGGTGAGTTCGCGATGACCAGGAGGTTCCGTTCAATGAAGGCACTCGTGTATCACGGTCCCGGCCAGAAGGCCTGGGAGGATGTCCCGAAGCCCACGCTCGTGAGCGATACCGATGCGATCGTCCGCGTCGATGCCGTCAGCATCTGCGGCAGTGATCTGCACATCCTCAAAGGCGACGTTCCCGCGGTGACTGACGGCCGGATCCTCGGCCACGAAGCAGTTGGGACAGTCGAGGCAGTCGGCAGTGGCGTGAAGACGGTGAAGGCCGGCGACCGCGTCCTCGTCTCGTGCATCACCGCGTGCGGGACGTGTCGCTTCTGTCGGGAAGCACGGTATGGCCAATGCCTCGGCGGCGGTGGTTGGATCCTCGGCCACAAGATCGACGGCACGCAGGCCGAGTACGTGCGGGTTCCGTTTGCGGATACCTCCACATACCCGGTGCCCGCGGGCGTCGCGGACGAGGACATGTTGATGTTGGCCGACATCCTTCCGACCGGCTACGAGGTCGGTGTGCTCAACGGCGTCGTCCGCCCGGGCGATGTCGTAGCGGTCGTGGGCGCCGGTCCGGTTGGCCTCGCCGCGATCATGAGTGCACGGCTCTTCAGCCCGAGTCACATCGTGGCCATCGACCTGAGCGACAGTCGGTTGGAGGCTGCGAAGCAGTTCGGCGCCGACGTCACGATCAACAACTCACTCGAGGACGCTGACGCGATCGTCGCCGAGCTGACCGGCGGCCTCGGAGCCGACGTGTCGATCGAGGCCGTCGGTGTACCGGCCGCCTTCGAACAGGCAGTGCGCCTGGCTCGACCCGGCGGGCACGTCGCGAACATCGGAGTCCACGGTGAGCCCGTGACGCTGCACCTCGAGGACCTCTGGATCCGCGATCTCACGATCACGACCGGGCTCGTCGACACCTTCACCACCCCGACGCTGCTTCGCCTGCTGATCAGCCATCAGCTCGACGCCAGCCGGTTCGTGACCCATCACTTCACCCTCGACCAGTTCGAGGAGGCGTACGACGTGTTCGCTCACGCAGCGGAGACCGGCGCACTGAAAGTCGTCCTCACCCGTTCGTAACACTGAAGGAGAAGAAATGAAACGCAGAACCCTCGATGTGCTCTTCAGCGTGGGTGGGCTCGCACTTGCGATGCTCCTCCTCGTGCTCGGGCTCGTCATGACCAGCAACGCGAACTTCGCGAAGAGCTATGTCAAAGACCAGCTGAGCGAGCAGAAGATCAGCTTCAAGACCGCTGACACCCTCACTCCCGAAGAGGCGGAGTCGGCGTGTCTCGTCAAGTACGCGGGCCAGCCCCTCACCACGGGCAAGCAAGCCGAGTGCTACGCCAACGACTTCATCGGCCTGCACCTGCAGTCGATCGCCGACGGCAAGACCTACTCCGAGCTCGGTGCGCCGCAGGCGGCCCTTCGCACCCAGGTCGCTGACGCGCAGGCAGCCAATGATCCCGCTCTGCCCGCTCTTCAGAAGCAGCTGACGGACATCACCGCCCAGCGCACGAGCCTCTTCACTGGCGAGACCCTCCGTGGCCTGCTGCTGACGTCGTTCGGCTTCAGCGTCTTCGGCGTCAAGGGCGAACAGGTCGCAACCGTCGCCTTCATCGTCGCCGGGCTCCTCGCGCTCTTGTCCATCGCCGGCTTGGTCCATGCGTTCCGCACGCCGAAGGACGAAACGTTCGCGGCGCCGGATCAGACGGATACGAAGAAGGATGACAACGAGCTCATCCGTGTCTGAAGTGTCTGAGCCGCATAAAAGGGGCGGAGGATCCGCAAGGGTCCTCCGCCCTCTCGCGCGGCTAGCGCACCCTCTGGTTGCCGTGCCAGTCCGAGGGCTTCGTCGATGACTTCGAGCCCTTGGCCGTGCCGTTCACGGCGGAGTTGGTCTGAGCGAACGTGACGATGGCGTGGACCGCGGCGTCACTGTGCTCGTCGAGACCGTCCTCATTGATGTTCGCGAGGGTGTCGCAGACCAGGTGATAGCAGGGGTCGAATTGCTGGCCCGCTGTGCCTCCGTACAACTCCACCTGGTACGGCTGCTTGATCTCCTCGGCACCGGCGAAGATGCCGCCCGCCGGAATCCCCACCTGGGTGAAGGCGTCGTAGTCGGAGCGACCGTCAAACGGAATGGTCTCGTAGGCGAGGCCCTCGCTGTCCCACTGGTCCTTGAACACTTGCTCGATGACGTCGGAGCCGTTGGGTCCGGCGACTCCGTGGTCGCTGCCGTCGCCGTCGTAGACGAAGCGGGCATAGTTGCCCGAGGCGAGCATGTCGAAGTCGAGCATCACCGAGATGTCTTTGATCTGCCGCCTCGACAGCTGCGAGACGTAGTAGTCGGAACCCAGCAAGCCCTGCTCCTCACCGCTGAAGAAGATGAAGCGCACCTTGTTGCGCGGAGTGATACCCAGCTCGTTCATCTCCTGCGCGGTCTCGAGCATCATGCTCACCCCGGACCCGTCGTCGTTCACTCCCGGACCCGCGTAGGCCGAGTCGAGATGCCCCCCGACCACCACCGTGCGATCCGATCGGCCTCCCGGCGTCTCGGCGATCACGTTGTTCGTCAGGACGCCCTCGTCGATGAACCCATCGACCGCGACCCGTAGCTCGACGGGACCCTCGGCGACGCGGTCGACGAGGTCGCGGCCGGTGGCGTAATCAGTGCCGATCACCGGAATGCCGGCGTCGTATCCGGCGAGCGTCGGATTGAGGACGTTGTTTCGGTCGGGTGCGCCGAGAGTGCCCTCGTTGAAGATGACGGCGGCCGCTGCCCCGGCTTCGCGGGCGATCTCGGCCTTGAGGCCGAAGTCGCACGTACCGCGCTGCAGCAGGACGATCTTCCCGGTCACGTCAAGGCCGTCGTAGTCCGATGCCTCACAACCAGAGTCCGACGCGCTGGCTTGCGTCGTCGGCTCCGTGAAGTCGACCACGACCGCCTGAGCCGATATGTCACCATCGCCGGAGAACTCGGCGGTGGACCAGACGCCGGACAGACCATCGAAGCGTGGGTAGACGACCGGATCCGGCGAGACGCGCTCGAAGAAGGCTGGCCCTTGCTCGAAGAAGATGTCCGCTTCGAACTGCTGCAGGGTGACGTCAAAGCCAGCCGCCTCCATGACGCCGACGACGTATTCGACCGACGCCTCATGGCCCGGTGTCCCAGTTGCCCGGGTCGGCACGCCTTCAAAGACGTTGGCGTTCGCGATCGCCTCCAAGGCAGCCATGTGCTCGGTGATTCCCTCGACCGTGACCGCGTCGCGCAGGGGCTCAGTATCGATTTCCGGCGCGGCCGACGCGGGGCTGACCACCAGCGCCATCGCGACCACCGCACTCACGCCAACCAGAAGACGGTGCTTTCCCATGGCCCAGACCTCCGCTCCGAGTGATCTACCCCACCCCCCGCGGCGCAGTTGAAGGCACGCGTACGGCCGTCCGCGAGGGCATTTGCGCGAGAGTGCCCCGGACCACTCAAAATGAAACCCGATTCGGTCAAGACGGATTGTCCTCGGTGCTTCAGAATGACATGAGCACACACACGTCTGATCCGTTCAGCCTGACCGACGTCTTCGTGCGCCTGCGGTCAGGCGGCGGCATGGACCTCGAGCCCCTCACGCCCTCGTTCTGGAGCGGCGAACACGAAACCGGTGACAGGGTCGTCGCCGTGTTCGAGTTCACCTCGTCCGACGACCTCCACTCGGAGATGCAGGAAGTGCATCCCGACGGCGACGAGCTCATCGTCGTACTTGCGGGCGCGATCGACCTCATCAGCGAGACGGACGGCAACGAGGTCGTTGTCAACCTCGATGCCGGCCAAGCGGCGGTTGTGCGCCGCGCGACCTGGCACCGGCTCTCGATGCGCGCACCAGGCCGACTGTTGTCGATCAACATCCGGTCCGGAATGGAGAGCCGGTCTCGTGACGAAGGATTGGAGATGACATGACGATCGACTTCGACCAGATCGACATCGTCGTGGCCGACATGGACGCAACGCTGGCGTTCTATCGGGCACTCGGCGTCGAGATCTCTGACGACGCCATCTGGCGGACCTCGACCGGCATCCACCACATCGACATCACCATGCCGAGCGGACTGATCATCCACTTCGACAGCCCCCAGCTCGCTGTCGCGTACAACCGTGGATGGACACCCCCAACGGGCACCGGCACACGCAACGTGTTCAGCTTCAAGGTCACGGAACGAGACGAGGTCGATGCCCTCCATCGAACACTCACAGACCTGGGCTACGAGTGCAGCCAGGAGCCTTTCGACGCGTTCTGGGGCTCGAGGTACGCCATCTTCGTGGATCCCGACGGCAACCACGTCGGGATCATGAGCGCCTCGGATCCCGCATCGCGCAGAGCGCCCCCCGATCTGTGAGTTTCTCCTACTGGTTGCGGGCGACGAGGGCGAGCAGTCGCAGCAGAGTGATGTACAGCCAGATGAGCGTGACCATGAGGCCGTAGCCGGCGTACCACTCCATGAACTTCGGCGCGCCGCGATCGACGCAGCCCTCGATGAACGCGAAGTCGAGAGTCAGTGACAGCGCGGCCAGAATGACCGCGATCACGGTCACGACGATCCCGACGGTGCGGAACTGGTCGGAGTACAGAAAGCCCCAGTTGAAGATCGAGAGCACCCAGACGAACAAGTACAAGAGCGAGAGTCCGCCAATTCCGACGATCACAGCGAAGGCGAGCTTCTGAGTCGGCTTCACGATCCGTGTGACATAGAGGAACAACGCCACGACGAACACCGCGACAGTGCTGAGAATCGCCGCGGCGACGATGCCGTCCGTCTGCGCGTCGAACGCAGCGGAGATCGCACCCAAGCAAAAGCCTTCCAAGACCGCGTACACGACGCCGAGCAGTGCCGCTCGCCGGGGGTTGAGGGCGATGAAGATGCCGACGAAGAACGCGGCGAAGCTCGCGAGCCAGAACCCGCCTGGGATGGTGACGGTCGTGTTCGCGTAGCCGCCGCCGAGATCGACCGCGACCGGCTGCGTCGCAGACGCCCAGCCCCACGCCCCGCCGCCGACGAGCACAAGGAGCAGGAACAGTGTCTTGATCGCCGTTCCGCCGATGCTCATGGAGCGCGGGGACGTCTCGGCGAACAGGGCGGACGCGGCCTTCGACCCAAGGGCTGGGTTCCCGGACTCGTTGGCTTCGGTGGTCACGGTGGCCACAACATGCTCCTCGCTCCGTCAAAGGGTCAGATGTCGGTCCGCTTCGTGAGGACATCACTCAGCTGACTTGTAGCGAACCGTAGGGTGAGACTGCATCACCCTCTGCACTCTGAGATCACCTCGTGGTTGACGGTCCTGATCTGCGGCCCAGTGTCCTGACTAGGCAGGCACTGCGGACACCGCGTGCGGCGGCCGTTGCAGGCATTGCATTCGCCGTGCTGCTCACCGCTGCGCTGGTGCTCGTTCGTCTCGCCGTGCCAAGCGATCCGAATGAAGCCGGCGACTGGCTGACGGATGGCCGCCGGCGAGACTCCGTGATCCTGGCGCTCAACCTGCTGCCCTTTGCCGGCATCTCGTTTCTCTGGTTCATCGGAGTGGTCCGCGACCGGATCGGCCAAGCCGAGGACCGCCTCTTTGCGACGGTGTTCCTTGGCAGCGGACTCCTCTTCATCGCCATGTTGTTTGCCACCGGCGCGATTGCCGGTGGGTTGGTGCTCTCGGTGAGTGACCGACCGGCAGCGGACGTGTGGCCATTCGGGCGCCGCATCATCTTCACGCTGTTCACCGTCTATGCGATGCGGATGGCCGCGGTGTTTGCCATCTCGACAACGACGATCGCCACTCGCCTTCGGCTTGCGCCGCGGTGGCTCACCGTCCTCGGCCTCGCGACGGGTGCGGTTCTTCTGCTTACCTCCGGAGTGTTCCCATGGATCGAGCTGATCTTCCCGGCGTGGGTGTTTGTGTTCAGCATCTACATCTTGGTCGAGTCGTTCCGAAGCGCTGCCCCCTGATGATTCGCGAGCTCCTCGACTCAGGGAGTCGCGTGAACGAACTCGGCCAGCTTCACTCCGTGGTCGGCCGCGATCATCTCCGCGGCCTTCTCCCCGATCATGATGCAGGCGGCGTTGGTGTTGCCGCTCACGACGTCGGGCATGACACTCGCGTCGGCGACACGCAGTCCGGAGACTCCAGCGACTCTCAGGCGCGCGTCGACCACGCTGCCGATCCGACAGGTCGATGTCGGGTGGTACACGGTCCAGGAGTAGTGGAGTGCGAGGTCCTCGAGGAGGTCGTCGCTCGGTGTGTCGCCGGGGGAGTGGGAGTGCTTCGCGGCGAGCGCAGGCGGAATCATCAGTGGACCGATCTCGCGGTGACCCGGCCAGTTCGCCACCACCTCGAGCGCCTTGCGGAGAGTCGCGATCATCACTGCCATGTCATGCGGGTCGTCGAAGTAGTTCATGCGGATGTCGGGGTGGACGTCGGCATCGGGGCTGGCCAGGACGATCTCGCCCTCGCTGTGGGGCTGAACCGGGTTGGCGAGGACGATCATCGACTCGGCCGCTGGCCCGAGTCGGGTGGCGGGGTCGTCGAAGTACTCGTCGGGATCGACGCGTAGCACCCAACGCCACAGGTCCGGTGTGTAGCCGCAGCAGAAGAAGCCGAGTTGAGCGTCGTGGCTGTGATGGTCGCCGAGTCCGGTCGAGAACCAGGCGCACGCCTCGTAGAGCGACGAGGACACGAGACTGCGTCCGGTGGTCGCCCACTCGGCGACGCGCCGCTCGGCTTCGCGCTTCAGCTCCTTCAGCTCGTCGGGCATGGTCGCGTCATCGGCCGGATCCGCGGGCAACGGACCGTTCGGAGCGCGGAGGGCGTCGGGTCCCAGCGAGATGCCGAGCTCGGTCATCGACACGCCGACGCCCGGCGCGGGGAAGAACAAGGCGACCTGCAGGTGGTCCTTCAAGTGCTTGCCGACATCGGGCGCGTCGAGCTGACAGGCAACTCCGGCGGCCTCGAGTTCGTGACGCGGGCCGATGCCCGAGAGCATGAGGATGTGCGGCGAGCCGATGGCGCCGGCACTCAGCACGACCTCGTTGTCCGCGCTGATCGTGTGGGTCGCTCCATCGGCGGTGCGGTACTCGATGCCGCGTGCCTTCAGCGAGCCGGAGTCGTCCAGGAGCACTCGGGTCACCTGGGCGTCGGTGATCACCGTGAGGTTGGGACGCTCCGCGACCGCACCTTCGAGGAAGGCGTGATACGTGCTCGACCGCTTTCCCTCCCGGGTGGTGGTCTGTAGGAGCGACACGACACCGTCGGGCCCGCCGCGGTCACGGCCGTTGTAGTCGCCGACGGGAATTCCGGCCGCGACGGCCGCGTCGACGAACTCCTGTGCGCCGGCGAGCACTGGAGACCGAACCGATACTCCCAGTGGTCCCGTCGTGCTGTGGGCGTCGGCGTCGACCACGATGTCGCCGCTCGGAGCAAGGCCCTCGCTCTTCTTGAAGTACGCGAGGACATCGGAGTAGCTCCAACCGGAGCCCCCAGCCGCTGCCCATGCATCGAAGTCGCCAGGGTGACCGCGCACGTAGGCCATGTAGTTGATTCCGGAACTACCTCCGAGCATTCGACCGCGCGGCATCATCATGCGCCCGTCGGTGAGGCCGCGGCCGGCCTTGCCCGCATCGGCGGTGTACATCCAGTCGGTCTCGGGATTGAGCTGGAGCGTGGCGACCGCAGCCGGCATCGACTCGGCAGCGGGGGGTGAGCCGCCCGCCTCGACCAGTGCCACCGTGGTCGACGGATCTTCGGACAACCGTGAGGCGATCACCGCCCCGGCGGACCCGCCGCCGACTACGACGAAGTCAAACGCTTCGGCTGCCATCGAGGTCCCCCGTTCTCGCCCTCACCCCGGGCGCTCCCGCGGAGTCTCGCACAAGCCCTCGCGGAGACAATCGGCGGAACGGGCAGAATCGATCCTCAACAGACGGTGGTCGCAGGTTGGTTGTCGAAGCGGTCGGTGATGAAGGCGAGGGCGTCCTCGCTTGCCGCGTCGATGACATCGTCGTGGCCGACGCCTGGGTAGACGCTTCGAGCGACTGCGACCCCAAGGGCGCAGTACTTGTCTTGTAGCTGGCCGGACAGCGCGACCGGGACCTGTTGGTCGGCGTCGCCGTGACCGAGAAAGATCGGAACGGCCGGAGCGACAGCCCCCGGCGAGTTCGCCTCGAGGAGCGCCTGCAGGTCGGGCAGGTCGCTGGGCGCGCGACGGATGACGTCGGTGGTGGTCAACGTCTGATAGCGGGCGAAGGTGTCGTCGACGCATTCGTTCTCGACGCGGGAGATGTCGGCGACCGCGCTGGGAGTGAAGACCGCCGACAGGTCGAGCTCGGGGTATCCCGCTCGGAGACCGATGGCACCGATGAGGACGATCCCGGTGCCCGGTGGTGCGACGAGGTAGTCGACCAACGCCGGCAGCTCGACGCCGGGGGCGAGCGCGAGCGCGCCGACGAGATGGAGCTCGGGTGCGTACTCCGGGGCGATCTCCGCGGCGACGAGTGCGGCTCGGCCACCTTGGGAGTGGCCCGCGAGCATGACGTTGCCAAGCGGTCCGACGTTGGGGAGCTCAGCGACAGCACGGATGCTGTCGAGCACGGCGTGGCCCTCGGCGGCGGCGACGGTGGAGGTGGGCACGCCGGGCGTTCCGAGCCCCTCGTAGTCGGTCGCGACCAGCACGGCGCCGCGTTCGACTTGCTGGCCTCCGAATGGCGGGAGGTTCTCGCGGACGTCATGCGATGGCGCACACTGGTCGCCGAGCCCGACGGTGCCGTGCGCCCACGCGTACACAGGGCGGCCGCTCGCAGGGATCGCGGCCGTGGGCACGATCGCGAAACCCGACACCGCGATGTCGCGGTCGTCTCGGCTGCGGGAGTGGTACAGCATCCTCCACACCGACGCGGGTGGGTTCAGCTGTAGTCCGTCGACCTCCTCCGCCCAGATGAGGGTTCCCGGCGGCGCCGGATCGAGCGGGTCCGGCGGTGAATACAGGTCTGCCGGGCGGCGACGGAACCTCCGGGAGCCAACACTGCGTGCACTGAGGTGGCTGTCGGTCGTGCGTCGGACTGGGATGATCCGCACGCGGAGGCAAGGCACGTGAGGCCGATGACGAGCAGACCTCTCGCCGATGAGCGCATCTTGTTGATGATGATGCCTCAAGCGGACGTCGCTCAGTCGAGGAGCAAGCGGAGGAGGACGTCGGTGAGCCAGTCCTGGAAGCGCTCGAGCGACCAGCCGGCGTCGCGGACCAGACGTAGGTAGGCATCGGGGGTCAGCATCCACAGCGTGTCGGTGATGGTGGCTTCGTCGTATCGCAGGCGGTCCGTCTTGCCGCTCAGCGCAACGGCGACCTCGTTGAGCCCGTCATGGCGCTGCCGCTGGAAGGTGTCCCAGACCTCAGCGGCTTCAGCGTCGACGGACGCGGCGGTCTCGAGTGCGCGCAGCACCGCCGCTGCGCGGTGGTTGATCAGACACATGTTGCGCGCGTGCAGTTCGATCGACCGCACGGCATCAGGCTCATCGATGGCTTCTCGCCACCAGGGTCGCTGGGCGATCGGGACCGCTACGTCGTCGCCGGCGAGAGCTTGATCGACGACGAGGCGCAGGATCGTCGACTTGGGTCCGACCGCGGTGAAGATCGTCGGTCGGGCGACGCCCGCCTCGGCCGCGATGTCCTCGATCGACGTCGCCAGGTAGCCCTTGGTGGAGAACAGCCGGTAGGCGGCGGCGCAGATCAGTGCCGGGGCGTCGCCGCGTCGAATGGTGGTCGTGTAGGGACGTCTCTTGACAGCGGCCATGACCCCAATCATACTCGCAGTCTATTTGAATTAGATACTGCGTCTAATTGAGTGGGAGGCGATCCATGGATGAGACCGATGTGTTCCTCGCTGCGACGCTGCCGAGGCTGCGCCATGCCGAAACGGCCCTCCACAACGGCGACGCCAAGCCGCGGATCGCGATGTGGTCGCACGGCGACTCCGTCACCTTGTTCGGCGCGGCCATGGGCGGGACGGGCTGGGCAGGAGATCGAACCGATCTTCGAGCGTTTGGGAGCGTCGTTTTCTGACTGCCGCGTCGTTCGACAACGAGGTCATCGCTGCGGGAGCGAGCGACGACCTCGCCTACACGGTCGCGTACGAGCACACGACTGCATCAGTCGAAGGACGGCCACGCGCGTCGTACGTCCTGCGCGTCACGACGGTGTTCCGTCGTGACGACGGCGAATGGAAGGTGGTCCACCGTCACGCGGACCCATTGGGATCACCTGCTGCCGGCGAGGTCCTCGAACAGCTCGGATCCGACCACGAGAGGTTTCGTCACTCTCCGACCACTGCCAACCGTGGGGAGTGAGAGCGCGCGCGGAGTGCGAAGAGTCGTCAGCGACCCGATAACTTCACACGATCGCTCAGCCCACCCGGGGTGGCGGAGGGAGAGATGATGCGCACGGGTACACGGTTGGCGCTCTTTGGCGCGGCTCTGCTCATGACGGTCGCGACGTTCGCCGCGGTGCGGGATGAGGCCGGCGCGGTCGGCGAGACACCGGACAAGGTGGTGTTGAACCTCGGGCTCGGCAACTCCGGAAGTCCGTCGTATTGGCGGTGGACGCCGGGAAATCAGAACACTGCCTTCCCGACGCCGTTCACGCAGTCGATCACTGGCGGCGGTGGCTGTGCCGATCCGAACTTCGGGTCGCCCAACGCCGCTGGTGCTGATGGGGGCTCTGCCTGCGAGCGCCATTCCGACCGCGTACAACGGCCGGATGGGTGTCTGCTACACGAACCCGAACTTCGCCATCGACCCGGGCGAGACGCTGATCTTCAGGGTCGGGACCTCGGGGCCCATGGTCGACCGGCTGCTTCAGCAAGGTCGACCTCTCGTTGCAACAGGTGAGCAACCAGTTCCCGAACAACGGCACCTGGCAGTGCGAGCGGATCTCTTCCGCGCAGGGGTCCAGGTCGGCACACAGCTGATCAGCCAGGGCGGCAACTCACCCGTGGTCAAGACCATCCAACAGACCACGGGCGGCAACGTCGTGAACTTCGATGAGCTTCGCCTCGCGACGATCGCGCCGGCGAGCGGGGCAGTGCCGTCGATCTCGGTGTCGGGAGGCACGTCGAAGCAGCCGCTTCAGACGATCTTCTACCTCAACGATCTCCTTTGCCCCGGTGAGACGATCACCACGAACTTCAGCCAAGGAAGCACCCAGCTCACCGAGGCCTCCGCGACGAACATCGGAACCACGTGCAAGCCGTACGCGTCGTTCTCCTGGGTAGCGGGCAAGCCCGATCCCAGCCTTCCTGACGGGCCGCCCGCGCACCTTGTCTTCGACACGACCTCGGCCGGTGCCGCCCGCATCCGCATCACCATCGATTGGGGCCTGTTCGACCAGTGCGTCCCGAACGGCAACCCCAGCGCAGGTCCCCCGGCGTGTCCGATCACGTACGTGAACACCTTCCCGACGGGACCGAACGTGTACGTGCCTCAGACGTTCTGCGCGTCGGCGAACCCGCCCGCGACCGAGCCGTGGTGCACCGTCGACAAGCACTACAGCTACGAGACGGTCGGCTCGGCAACGAAGACGCACATCACCGAGATCTGGGAGGGCTTCGGCGATCCCCGGATGTGGTGATCGGCTAGAGCGGCCGGCTGATTCCCAGCCGGTCGCTCAGCTCCTCCAGCTCGGCGTCTGACGCGACGTCGTCCGGCATGTTCAGTCGGCGAGCAAGAGCGAGCACCGTCGACAGCTCGTAGAGGAGCCCATCGGCTCGCGCGTCGGCCACAGCACGGCGTAGCACCTTTGTTGCGCGGTTTCGATCACCCCGCTCCGCGAGGACGGTCGCGCGCGCGCGGTCGTACAAGACGCCCATGAAACCGCGGTCAGAGTCCCCGATGTGGTGACCCACACCCGCGATGATGTCCTCCGCCTCGTCGACGTGGCCGGTGCCGGCGTGCACGAGCGCGAGGTAGAGCAGAGCGTGCGCAGCGTGACGAGGCTCCCCCACGCTGTCGAGGAGGGCCGCCGCTTGTGCGAGGAGCGCGATCGCGTCAGCGTCGTGTCCACGCGCGGCCTCGACCCGACCGAGCTGCAGTGTCTCGAACGCTCGCTGGCCTTCCGATCCGGCTGCCCGGGAGAGTCGCATCGACGACTGAAGGAGACGTTCGGCCTCGTCGAGCCGCCCCTGGTTCACGTACACCTCGGCGATGTTCGCGTCGAACATCGCCGCGTCCGCCAGCCCGCCGCACTGCCGGGCACTCTCGGCTGCCTGCCCGTAGAGATCGATCGCCGTGTCCCAGTCACCGGTCCAGTACGCCACGGCGCCGAGGTTGTTCAGCGCACCTGCTCTCTCCCGCAGCTCGCCAAGGGCGGCGTAGATCTCGACCGCTTCCCGAGCGTGCACGGCCTCGTCGAGCCGGCCGAGCTCGAGCAAACACCAGTCCCAGGTCAGGTAGCTGCGCGCGAGCGTCATCCGATCTCCGGAGGCAGTCGCCTCGGCGATGGCGACCCGAGTGAGATGCATCGCATCCTCGCTCCTCCCTTGCTGCCGGCGGATCACCGCCTCGCGCGCGAAGAGGCGAGCTCGGAATCGACGAGCCTCGATCGCGGGGTTCGCGTCGAGCACGCGCACACCGCGCCGGACGAGACGAATCGCCCCGGGCACGTCACCGCGACGCTGTGACACCCACGCCCTCCGCTCGAACAGCCAACCGGCGCGCGGGCTGCCGGCGGGGAGGAGTCGAAGCGCGGATCGGTAGGCAGTCTCGGCCGCATCGAGCTGCCCCGCGTTGTCTCGCACGGTCGCGAGGGCTTCCCAGACGTCGGCTCGTTCGGCTTCGGCGATGGCGCCCACATGCCGGCCTGCGGTCAACGCCTGCTCGTAATGAGCGGCAGCTTCGACGTTGGCAAATGCGTCCCTCGCGCGGTCCCCTGCCACGCGCGCGTAGACCCAGGTCTGTAGATGGTCGCCGGCGAGCGCGAAGTGGAATGCGAGCGCATCCGCAACGAGCTCAGGATGCAGATCGGCGGCGCGCTCTATTGCGGCCGCCGCCCGAAGGTGGAGCTCTCGGCGGCGACGGTAGGGGAGGCCCTCGTAGGCCACGTCGCGGAGCATCGCGTGCCGAAATGTGATGCGGTCCGGCCCTTCCCGTTCGAGAATCGGGTCGAGATCCGGGCCGAGCGCCTCGTCGAGCTCGATCCCCTCGGCAGCGAGAAGATCGGCCAGTACGGCCGCGCGAAAGCTGCGACCGAGAACGGCCGCGGTCCGCACGAGGCGGCGAGGTACGGGGGGGAGTCGGTCGAGCTCGACGCTCATCGCCGCGTCGAGGGAATCGGGCAGCGTGCCGACGAAGCCGGTCGCCCGACTCACTCGGAGCAGCTCGCCGAGAAAGAGCGGACTCCCTCCCGCGCGTTCGACGATGGCGTCGATCTCGTGGGGCCACAGCGGTGCGGCCTCGGTCGCGACGTGAGCAAGCGCGCGACTGTCCATCTCGCTCATCGGAGCGAGCTGGAGGACTGCGCCGCTGCTCGGTCGGAATCCCGCTGATTCGTCACGGCGCGTCACGAGCACGAGCCACGGGCGGTCGTGGGCGGCATCGACGAGATGGGTCAGCAGCTCGGTGCTGGCGTCGTCGAGCCAATGCGCGTCCTCGATGACGATCACGCTCGGATCCGGGAGCATCGCGTCGAGCAGCGCCGCGAGCGCGGCGGCCCTCCGTTCAGCTCGGTAGGAAGGATCGATCGCGGCGGTCTCCTCAGTCGCCGGCATGTCGATCGAGGTCACGTCGCCGAGGAGCGGCAGCAGCGTCAGGAGCTCGGGCGCCACGCTCGCGACGACTTCGCGGAGCTTCGCCGCCATCTCCTCGGGCGGTCCGCGTGTCACCCCGATCGATGCCCGGAGCCCGTCTCGAAGTGCTCGGAACGGCGATGACGCGCCGTTCGGCTCACCCCGCACCTCGATGACCCCACCGGGCCACTCGCGCAGCGCTTCTGTCACCAGGCGCGTCTTGCCGAGCCCCACGTCCCCGACGATCGTGAGGGCGCCACCCGACCCTGCGGCAGCGACCGACAGGGCCGACCGCAACGTGGATCGCTCGCTCTCGCGGCCGGTCATCGGCAGATCGCCATCCGACGCGACCTGCCGCAGACCGATCTCACTGCCCACTGCGTAAGCCTGGATGAGCTCGGCTTTGCCCTTCACCGGGAACGGCTCGAGCGGCTCCGCGGCAAAGACGGTGTGTGCCTGCGCGAGCAGCGCCGGGGTCGCGTAGACGGCGCCGTAGGGAGCCTTGGCCATGAGGCGCGCGGCAAGGTTCACCGTGTCGCCCATCACCGTGTAGGCGGATCGGTGGGACGTGCCGATCTCGCCCGCGTACACGTGTCCGCGGTTCACGCCCGCTCGGACGGGCAGCGGCAGCGGTGCATCAACGATGCGGCGGAGCGCGCGGAGCATCCTGCCTTCGTCGTCGGCCCCGCTCGTCGGCACGCCTGTCGCGAGGATGATCTTGAAGCCGCCCTCGTCGATGTCCGACGCGAGAAAGGTGACCGCTTCGGCTTCACTCGCCTCCTGCGCTTTCGACACCACGTCGTCGAGCGCGCCGGCAACGGCGTCGGGTCCGCTCGCCATGAGCTGCGGGATGCCGCTGACCTTCACGAAGCCGACCGTGGCCGAGCGGTGTTGACTTTCGATTGCACCGTCCGTCAGCTCTGCACGAAGCAACGTGGGCATGCTCATGGCAATGACCTCGCTGCTGACTTGCCGTCGGGCGACTGCCCCGGCGGTGGCCGCTGGAGGTGTCCGCCATCTCAGGAGCCAACCACCGTGGTCCATCTCGCGGGTCGCCGTGTTCGGAAGTCGCTGTTTGGTGCCGCTGCTCACGACCACTTGACCTGGACCGGCCAGCACCTCCATGCGCGCAGTCAGGTCGGCGCCCTCGCCGGCGATGACCAGCTCGTGGTGGCGGCGCCCGACTCGGAACAGGTGGAGAGTCCCACTGTGAACACCCACTGACATGCGCAAGTGAACTCGGCCGACTGACGTCGGGATCTTCGTGGCGTCGCGGAGCGCGGCGCGCATCTCGACCGCGGCGCCAGCGGCTTGGTACGCGTGATCGTCGCCCTGGAAGAGCAGCAGGAGCGCATCGCCGCCGAACTTGAGCAATCCGCCGCCACGCGCGTACGAAAGGTCGAGCATCGAACCGAAGACCGTGCCAAGCACCTCGGTGAGCTCTTCGGTGCCGATCCGGCCGCGACGAGCCAAGCGCTCCGACAGGTTCGTGAATCCCGAGATGTCGAGAAACACGAGCGTGCCGTCGACCGCCTGCCACTGGGAACCCTGTGCGTCGAGGTCCCACTCGAGCACGACCCGCGGCACGAACCTCGTCAGCCGACTCGTGCTGTCATTCCGATCCACCACTCGAAGGAGGGTAGGACGACCGACGGCCAACGCTCACACTTCGCCGAGTGAGCGGGATGACGGTTGTTGTAACACCCTGATGTGGTCGAGCGTTGTTAGGGATGGCGGCCCGCCCCGAACTACGCCACTTGTTCAGCCCTCTCAGGGTGGCGGGCCGCCTCGATCAACGCGCAGAGCGGCGCGATGGTTCATCTGCGTGGGGTGACTGGCGTCTCCTCGGCGTGGGTGGGGTGGTGCGCCGGGGTCGGACCGAGTCGGACCGACCTCGGTCACCGCAACCATCGAACCCGCGCAGGGCGCGTGGTCGTTCACGTACGGCGTTCCCGGCGACGACGCCCCGAGGGGGCTTAAGGACCCGTGTCTCGACGAGTCTGGCGATGTCCCTCGGGGCTATCGCCTCGGCGTCACCGTCGGATTGCGTCTTGCCCCGAACAGCCGGCGCGCAAACTTTGACAACTGCTCGACCACGGCGCAGCTCGGCGCGCGTCGGTGGGAGCCGCGGTTCGAGGTCGCGATCAACCAGCAGGTGTTCCCGACCCTCGACGGCGACGGCGGCTACGACGCCAAGTTGTTCGCTGCACTCCAGACGCACCCGATTCACGACGTGCTTGCGACAATTGGCAAGTTCCGGCCGAGCGTCGACGTCGCTGCCGTGTAGGACCCACGCTGGAGGACAGGTGCCCAGCGCGAGCTCGGTGCCTTGCTCAGGGCGCGAGTGCGCGCGGCGGCGCGGTGGCCGACGCGAGCACCCTTCGTGTCAGCGGGACGTGTGGCGTCTGCTGGATCGCCTCATCGCGGAGCGCCGCCACGGCGTTGTCTCCGGCTGGGTCGAGCATGGCCGCTTCGGCCCACAGTGCCCGTTCCCTCTGCTCCCACCCCGGCCGCTCGATCACGACGACATCGATGAACCCAGCCGCGGCGAACCAGCCGGCACAGTCGACCTGGCGGACCCACTCAGGCAGGGCGTCGTTGTCCCGGTCCCGCGCCTCCCAGTTGCTGACCACGGCCCGCCCGCCGGGCCGGAGCACCCGGCGGAGTTCGCCGAACACGTCTGCCGGTTCGGGGACTATGTGGACGGCGTCGATGCACATCACCCCGTCCACGGACGCCGTGGGTAGGCCAGTGGCGGCGATGTCGGCGACGACGAAGCGAGCGTCACGCCCCAGCGAGTCGGCGTACTGGTCGGCTTGGCGGATTGCTTCGACGGAGAAGTCGACTCCGATGAGCGAGGCGCCCGTGCGGGCGGCGACTTCGAGTCCGTAGCCGCCCCGGCCACAGGCCAGGTCGACCAGCGTTGCTGGTTCCCGTAGACGTAGCAGCTCAACGACTTCGGCGATGCCCTCCCACGGCAGCAGACTGCTCGACAGCATGGGCGCGGGTAGCCCGAGGTGCCGCCGCACGATCTCCTCTCGCCGAGGTGACCCTGCCATCGCCGCATACCAGTCGTCGTAGCGCCGCATCTGGGCGGCGATGTCGTCGGCCATCAATGAGTCTCCCATGACGAGGCCGCTGTTCTTGGGGGCCAGCGACGGTTGCGGCGAGGAGATTGGCCCTCGATCATTGCCGCATGTGGCGGTCGCCGGTTCGGGCTCTGGGGCGCATCGCGTTCTGTGGGCTCGTGTTGTCGGCTGTCGCGGTCGGGTGCGCGGACGGCTCCGATCCCTCCGCTTCCGCGACGGATCGCTGCCTTGTGCGCTTGCATGGCAAGGGGGGTGGAGGCGCTGACACCGTCGTCGAGGACGGTGTCAGCGTGATCTCCCCGGACGGGAACGCCGAGGGATGGGGCGGCCGCCAATGGGTCTACTTCCCTGACGAGGAGTACACCGCTGCACGGAAGGTGGTCGAAGACGCCATTCCTGGGTGCGGCCAGGTGATCCTCCATGGGTTCTCGAATGGTGCGGCGTTCGCGGCGAAGCTCTATTGCCGCGGAGAGACCTTCGGGGGCCGGCTCGTCCGCGTCGTCGTCGACGACCCGGTCGTCGATGCCGCCGTCGAGGAGTGTTCAGCCGACCCTTCCGTGGGCATCGCGCTCTACTGGACGGGAGCGCTGGAGGCGCAAGCCCAGCCTGGTTGGGAGTGCGCGGAGGCGGACTGGACTTGCGAGGGCGGCCACACCATCGGCATCGATGCCTACGCCGAAGCGCTCGCCACCCCAGTCAAGGCAAGCCCCTTCGATCAACACCAATCGTTCCTGGAGGCGCCCGAGCTATCGGACTGGCGCTGAGCGCGACGCGAGAGGAGAGCAATGCCGAAGGTCATCGCCGACATCACCATGTCGCTCGATGGGTACGTAACGGGCCATGGCGCGGACGTTGAACACGGGCTCGGAGATGCCCCCGAGCTCCACGCATGGGTCTTCGGACACGACCCGGTCGACGAGGAGATCCTCGAAGGAGCGACGGCGGCCAGCGGCGCGGTCGTGATGGGTCGAAGGCTGTTCGATACCGTCAACGCCCCCGGCGGCTGGTCGAAGGACATGGGCTACGGCGCGCACCAGGTCGGGACGCCTTCGTTCTTTGTCGTCACGCACTCGCCGCCGCACGACGTCCGCCTGGAGAGCCAGCTCGGCATGCGGTTCACCTTCGCGCCCAATGTTGAGACTGCGATCGATCAGGCTCGGGCCGCCGCGACGGAAGGCGATGTCGTGATCATGGGCGGCGGCGACGTCATCGGGCAGGCGCTCGAGCAGGGCTTGGTCGACGAGTTCCATGTCCACCTCGCGCCATTGGTGCTCGGCGGCGGCACACCGCTATTTCGCGCGGGTACGCGCCAGCGGTATCGCCAACGAGAGGTTCGCCCGTCGACCAACGCGGTCCACATCACGTACGAGCGGTTGATCGACCAGTAGGCCGGCAACCATCAGTCGTTCGTGAGACGGCAGAGATAGTCGAAGCCCGCGGCGACCTGTTCGGGGGTCCAGACCTCGGCCCGCTTGCGCTCGACCTCCTCAGGGTCTGACCACGTCTGCGGACCACCGGCCGACATCGCGAGCAGCTGCACCTGACACGCGCGGTCGAGACACACTGCGCGCATGACGGCCTCAGCCACGGTCGCGCCGACCGTCACGAGGCCGTGGTGCGGGATGAGGCAACCCGGGCCATCTCCGATCTCCGATGCGAGCGCGCAGCCGAGGTCGTGGTCACGGATCAGGCTTCCGGTCGCCCGAAACCTCGGGATGTCGGGATCGGCGAACCACACACCGTCGTGCGAGAGCGCACGTACCGGGACGTCGAGCGACGCGAATGCCACTGCAGAAGCAGCGTGCGAGTGCACGACGGCACTCACATCGGGACGCCGCTTGTAGATCTCGGTGTGGATTGGAAATTCGATGTGGCGTCTGCCTTCGCCGGCGAGGACCTCACCCTCGTCGGAGACGAGCACGACTCGCTGCGACGTGATCTCCTCGAAGCCCCAACCTGCCGCCTTCATCCACGCGCCGCGCCCGCCCGGATCGCGAACTGACGCGTGCCCCCAGATGAGATCCCCTTGGCCCGCCGCGCCGAGTGCACGATTGGCGCGGACGACGGCATCGATCGTCTCTGCGCTCACGCGGTGTCGACGCGCCGGGGCTCGAACACTCCGGTGATCTCCTGGTGCTGCTCGACCGTCTCGTCTCGGAACAGGTGGAGCGCGCGCATCGTGGCTTCGTCGCTGACCTCGAAGATGTCGGCCGTCGTGTCGGCTTGGTGGTCGAGCGCCTCCCACGACGGCACGACGAACATGTCGCCAGGCGACCAGCGGAACACCTGCCCGCCGATCACGCTCTGCCCGGTGCCGTGATGCACGACGAAGATCGAGCTGCCCGTCTTGCGCCGCGACGGGGTGCGCCGGCCCGGAACGACCCGGTGGAGCACGCAGCTCATGGTCGGCAGTGCGGGGCGACCTGAGGTCGGGTCGACGAACTCGATGCTCGCCATCGGCCCCTCTGAAGCTGCGAGCAGCTTGTCGAGAAGCGCGTCGCTGTGCTTCCACCGGTAGACGAGCAGCGGCGAGTGCGGTGAGGCGTTCGTCGTGCCGTAGGGCACGCGACCCCCTGCGCCGTACATCTGCTCCGAGAGATCGAAGCCCCGTACAGGCTGGTTCAGGTCGGGATGGTTCTCGAAGAAGCTGGCGTCGAGCGTCGGCGATGATCGGCAGGTCGAGGCCGTCGAACCAGATCATCGGTTCGTCGCCGTCGTTCGTGTGGTCGTGGAAGGTCCAGGCGGGGGTGAGCACGAGGTCGCCGGGATGCATGTGGCACGCGTCGCCGTCGACCGTCGTCCACACTCCGCTGCCCTCGAGCACGAACCTGATCGCGGACGCGCTGTGCCGATGCGCGGGAGCGCTCTCGTGCGCACCGAGGGCCTGGATCGCGCCCCACAACGTCGACGTCGCGAACGGCGCGCCGCCGAGACCTGGGTTCGACAGGGCGAGCACCCGCCGTTCGCCTCCACGCTCGATCGTGATGAGGTCGCGCGCTCGGTGCGGCAAGCGCGCGCAACGTCTCGCCCTGCCAGAGCCACGGCAGCGCTTCGGGCTTCGGAGTCGCGGGCAGAAGGTTTCGCACCTGGGTCCACAGCGGTTGCAGATCGACCGATCCGAGATCTGAGTAGAACGCGTCGAGCCGATCGTCGACGCCGATGTCGTTGCTCATGTCGCCACCTCCAGGTTCAAAGCGTCACCGGATTGCGCATGCTGCCGATCTCACTGATCTCCGAGACCATCACCTCGCCGGCCTTCACCTGACCGACGCCCGGAGGCGCTCCGGTGAGGATGATGTCGCCGGGGTCGAGACGCATCACCGACGATGTGTAGGCGATGATGCCCGCGATGTCGACCAGCATGTCGTTGGTGTTCGCCTGCTGGCGTACCTCGCCGTCGACCTCGAGCCGCACCTCGAGCTTGTTCGGGTCGGCCACCTCGTCGGCCGTCACCATCCACGGCCCCACCGGCGTGAACGTGTCGTAGCTCTTGCGCCGAGATCGATCACCGTCGCCCCGCACGGTCATGTCCAGCCCGATCGTGTAGCCGAGCACGTGGTCGAGCGCGTCGGACTCAGCGATGTGCGACCCGCCCCGACCGATGATGAGGGCGAGCTCGCTCTCGTGGTGGATCTCGCGGCCCTCGGCGACGGGACCTTCGGGCAGCACCACGGCTTCGCCCGGACCGACGATCGACGACGTGGCCTTCAGGAACACGTCGAAGTCGAGCAGCCAGCCATCGACGCGACCGGCGACCCGGTCGAGCACCACGTCGCGCATCTCGGCGACGTGGTCGCCGTAGTTCGATGCGGTGGCGATGAGCTTGCCGGGGTTGAGAACTGGAGCGCGGAGCCGCACGTCGGCCAGGGCGCGAGCGGGGCTCCCGTGCGCGGCGTTGTCCAGTGCGGCGCGCAGCGCATCGAAGTCGCGACAGAGGCGCACCCACCACGCCGCGCCGAACGAGTCGGCGTCTCCCGCTCCGGGCACCGACGTCGTGACGTCGCTGATCGACTGCGTGTCGATGTCGACGACACCGACCCGCCAGTCGTCGAAGAGCGCGAGCTTCACTGCCCGGTGGCAGCGAGTGCGCTGAACCGCGGAAGCACCTCGCGACCGAAGAGGTCGAGCGAGCGCGTGGCGACGTCGTACGGGAGGCCCGCGAAGTTCACTTGCATCGAAGCGACCTCGAACCCACCGACGGCGTCGGCGTACGCGGCGATCTGCTCGGAGATCGAGTCGGGGGAGCCGACCCACACCGCGCCCTGCTCGAGCTGTCGCTCGAACGAGTCGGCCTTCAGGCCTCGGATGATCGCTTCGTACCCCGGGTAGTCGTCGGAGCTCGACCCGTCGAGCCAACCGCTGGCGCCGTCGACCAGGCTCGCGAGGTACTGATTGATCAGGTCGCGCGCGAGGTCGTGCGCGGTCGCTTCGTCCTCGTGACAGAGCATGTGGAACGCGAGCATGACGCGGCCGTCGCCCGGGTGGCCGGCGCCGCGCCAGGCGTCTCGGTACGCCGACAGCAGCGATGCGAGCTTCGCCCCGGCGAGCGGGATCGCCATGATCCAGTGGCCATTCGCTCCCGCGCTGATGAAGGACGCCTCGGTCGCGAGCGCGGCGACCCAGAACGGCGGCCGGGGCTGTTGGGTGGGGCGGGGGAGCGACGTCGTTGCGGGGAAGCGGTGGAACCGCCCCTCGAACGCGACGTCTTCCTCGCGGAGCAACCGATCGACGATCGCGATGCCCTCGTCGAATCGGTCACGACTCTCGTCGAGGCTCACGCCGAACCGCTGGAACTCGTGCGGCAGGAACGCGCGTGCGAATCCGACCTCGAGTCGACCGCCCGAGATCGCATCGAGCATGCCGATCTCACCCGCGAGCTTGAGCGGATGGTTGAACACCGGGAGCACCGCGCCCGTGATGAGCCGCATCGTCGTCGTACGAGTCGCCGCGGCGGCGAGGAAGATGAGCGGGTTGGGCGAATACCCGCCGTAGTGGTGGAAGTAGTGCTCGACGGTGCGGACGTTCGTGAACCCGAGAGCCTCGGACTGCTCGGTGAGCCGGAGCGCCTCTGCGAAGTACTGGCTCGCCGGCGTGGTCTCGGGCCCGACGGATGGGAAGAACTGAACGCCGAAGTCCATCGAGCCTCCTCAGGTCGATGCCACGGTAATGACTCCCGAAAAACGGGTCAAGCGTCCTGAATATCGTGAACAGGTCTGCACGAACTGGACTGGCCCATATGATGGGACAGGTGCCCAGCGAAACGGGAGCGTCCACGACGGGGCGCAACAGCACCGCCGATCGTGCGATCGACGTGCTCTTCCTGTTCGACGTGGCGACCCCGGTCCTTTCGGCCGGCGACATCGCGGAGCGGCTCGGGATGTCGCGCAGCACTACATATAGGTATCTGCAGAGCCTGCGCACGTCGAACCTCCTCGAGGAGGACGCCGTGCGCGGCGGCTTCCGCCTCGGATCTCGCATCTTCGAGCTCGCTCGCATCGCGCGTGAGGGCCTCGGCCTGTCGGAGCTGGCGCTGCCGATCATGCGCGAGCTGGCCCGTGAGGTCGACGAGACCGTGCTTCTCACGCGGCGCTCCGGGAACATGGCGGTGTGCGTCGAGCGGGTCGAGATCGCCCGGCCGATCCGGCTGAGCTACGAGCGGGGCCACCTGCTGCCTCTGCATGCGGGAGCGCCCGCGAAGGTGCTGCTCGCGTACGAGGAGGACGCCGACCTCGTCGTCGACTCGCTCGCGCCGTTCGAGCGGTTCACCGACACGACGATCACCGACCCGGCTGACCTGCGCCGCGAGCTGGCCCGCATCCGAGAGCGGGGCTATGCCCTGAGCAACGGCGAGCGCGATCTGGGAGTGCGTGGAGTGGCCGCACCCGTGTTCGGGCCCGACGGCAAGGTGACCGCCGGGATCAGCGTCGGGTGCCTGGCCTTCGAGCTGACGGAGGACGATCTGCCCGCGGTCATCCAGGCGGTGCAGGCAGCCGCAAAGCGTGTGACCGATCGCCTCGCCGAGATCGGCGGCTGACCTCGGCCGTTGCGGGCCCGCACCCACGAGTGCTGAAATGCAAGAGAGACATCCTGAGAATCAGGACAGCTCATGGCCCGAGGGGGAACCCATGGCGCAGATGACTCCGACATCGACAGCACCCGCGCAGCACCATCGCATCCCGCCGCCGACCGGCGACCGCGAGCCCCTGAAGGTCAACGTCTACGAGCGGATGCAGCACGCGAACACCCAGCTCGTCCCGCTGTTCCCGTACTACGGCCCTGGGGCGATCGTGTACTCCGGCGCCCTCTTCCGAGGTGGCCCGGGCTACGACGTCGGGCACTTCTTCCACTACAACACGGTCGACGAGATCTCGTTCGTGTGGGGTGCCAACGGCGCGCTGCTCGAGACCGGACGGATCATGGCGCAGCCGAACCTCCACGGCGTCAACAGCTTCCTGCGCGATCCCGAGTCGCCCGACAGCTTCCTTCTCGTGACGATCGTGCAGCGACAGAGCGACACGGAGGCCCAGACCGAGAAGCTCATCTGGCGGTGCATGAAGTGCCACGAGCATCTGTTCGTGCACGAGTTCACCGATCGTCCGACCGACGACCACGACGAGCGCTTCCCCGAGTTCCCCACACTGAACCAATCAGTCGAACCGGTTGCTCGCTTCAACGGCGACGAGTCACTGCGCACCTGCAACGCGTGCGGTCATGTCAACCCGCCGTTCCCGATGGACGAGTGGGGATGGGCGAAGTGGTCGATGCATCAGCGCACGGTGAACGACGCGCGCGCGGCGATGCTCGCGAAGGCCGCTGAGTCGCAAGCAACGGTCTGACCGATGGACCTCACCCGCAAGAAGCTGGTGCAGGTGTTCGACGCGGCGAAGGAGTGCGGGCCCTACGACGAGATGCCCGTGCTCGTCGATGGCCGCGATCCGCAGGTGCACGTCTCGCGCAACGACCGCCCGCAGCCGTTCTTTCTCATCTGCTCGGCCGACACAGTGCTCGCGCAGGTCTCGGGCACTGCGACGCTCGACCTCGAGCACTCGCCCGTGCGCTACCACCGTCTCGAGCCCGGAGATCTCGTCTACTTGCCGGCGGGCACGGCAAGTCGCATCCGCCCCGACGAGCCGTCGATCCATGTGCGCTACAAGGCGCTGCATGCGGGGCTCGAAGCCGTCGCGTGGTTCTGCTCGTCGTGTGGCGCCGAGGTGCACCGCGAGGAGTTCGACACCGAAGAGGAGCTGCCGCAAGACGGCTACTGGCGCGCGTGCAACGCATTCAACGCCGACGTCGACAGCCGACGCTGCGGGTCGTGCGGCACCGTGCACGATGTCGTCGACCTCGAGGGCATCCGGTGGCCCGAAGTCGCCGACGCCATCCGGAACGCGTGATGCCCGAGACCGTGCAGCCTCACATCGACCGCGCGGTCACACTCCACTTCCAAGGTGACTGGGGCCAGGCGAACCTCCATCGCATCTGCGGGTGGCTGGCGCAGGAGTTCAACGATCGGGCCGGCCCGGGATCGCGTACTGCGATCTGGACTGGGCGCGGCGGCACTGACGCGGTCGCGGCGATCGTGAACCACGACGTCGACCTCTCGCTGATCGTGCCCAGCTACGTCGGCTATTCGGCGGTCGCGGGCGTCGGCATGTTCGACGGCACTCCTTACCCTGAGCTGCGCGCGCTCGGCGTGATGCCTCAGGACGACCGCCTCGTGTTCGCGGTCGGGGCGGAGCACGGCATCCGCACGTTCGAGGATCTGCGCACGAAGAAGGTGCCACTCAAGATCGCGACATCGCACGACGACGGGGTGAACACGGTCGGCTACGGGGTGAACCGTGTGATGGCGGCGCACGGCATCTCGCGCGACGAGTTCCTCGCGTGGGGTGGCAGCTTCATGGAGGACGAGCGTCCGTTCCCGCCGCTGCACTGGTACCGCGACGGCCTCGCCGACGCGGTGTTCCACGAGGCGATCATGACGCCGCCTTGGCAGGAAGTCGGCGTCGCCCGCGAGACGTGCTTCATCCCGATGGAGGACGCTGCGCTCACGCTGCTCGAGGAGGAGCTCCACTGGCCTCGAGGGATCTTGCGCGGGGGCTACCTTCCCGGCTGCGACGACGACGTCCTGACGCTCGACTTCAGCAGCTTCCTCGTGCTCGTGCATGAGGACATGCCCGACGACGTCGCGTACTTGCTCACGTGGTGCATGGTGCACACCGCGCACGCGATCGAGCGGCAGTACCACCACCTACCGTCCGAGCGCAGCCCGCTGAACTATCCGTTCGATCCCGGGTGCATGCGTGCGACGCCGATCCCGCTGCATCCCGCCGCGGCTCGCGTCTACGACGAGCTCGGCTCGTAGCTCCACGACACAAAGGGGGAACATGCCCGGTAACCCGCACGGCGCGCATCTGGTGGGATCCGTCCCGCTTCCCGACGCTGAAGCAGTGTTTCGCGCGAGCGCTGAGCATCTGGGCGACCGACTGCGTCGCGTCCCTGACGGCGAGACCGGTCCGAGGCTCGACTGGATCGTCTGGCAGCTGCACCGGTTCGTGGCCGATCCGCAGTTCGAGATGATCCCGCCCGGCCCACGCAACTACGCGCCGAACCCGCGGGTCGCGCTGGCAGAAGGTGTCTCGACCGACGACTTCGACTTCGGCGCGCTCGGCTACGCGGAGAGCGCGGTCTCGTCGTGGGAGCTCTTCTCAGACCTGCAGGCGGCCGGCGACCTTCCCCCGCATTGGAAGTTCCAGGTCAGCCTCCCGACGCCGTTCGCGCCGATCAGTGCGTTCGTCGTAGGCGGCCTCGAGCTGACGCTGGAGGGCCCGTACGAGACGGCGATGCAGCAGGAGATCGAACGGATCGCGGCCGTCGTGCCTCACGACAAGCTCGCGTTCCAATGGGACACTGCGGCCGAGTTCGGCATCCTCGAGGAGGCCTTCCCTCCCTACTTCGAGGGTGACGTCCGCCAGGGAGTGCTCGATCGCCTCATCCGGTATGCGAGCTGGGTGCCCGCGGACATCGAGCTCGGCTATCACCTTTGCTACGGCGACTACGAGCACGAGCACTTCAAGCAGCCCGTCGACACGAGCAAGCTCGTCGACATCGCGAACGCGCTGACCGCAGGTGTGAACCGTCCGCTCACGTGGATCCACCTGCCGGTGCCGCGCGACCGCGACGACGTCGGCTACTTCGCGCCACTCGGTGACCTCGCGCTGCACGCCGACACCGAGCTCTACCTCGGCCTCGTCCACTTCACCGACGGCGTCGAAGGCACCGAACGCCGGGTCGCCGCGGCATCGTCTGTGGTTTCGTCGTTCGGGGTGGCGACGGAGTGCGGGATGGGCCGCCGGCCGCCCGAGCAGGTGCTCCCGTTGCTCGACGTCCACGCGGCGGTGAGCGGCGCCATCGTCTGACGTCTTGCCGCGCTCACAAGCCGTGACCTAATATTCGGCACTCAAGTCCTGTAATTCGGTATTGACCCAGTCATCCGTACCTTTGGGGGGAACAGATGGGCGCGACGAAGAAGCGGGCACGCGTGCGGCTGATCGGCGGGCTCGTCGCAGCCGCATGCGCGATGACCCTGGTCGTGTGCGGCGACGACTCGGGCGACAGCTCCTCTGCGACCACCGGCGGGGGTGCGGCCACGACGGCCGCAGCGGGTGCGGCCACCACCGCAGCCGGCGGGGCGGCGACGACGGCTGCGGGTGAGCAGGCGACGGGCGAGCCGATCGTGGTCGGCATCTACACCCCGGCCGACAACCCCAGCTTCACCGCTCCCGAGCTGATCGACGGTGCCGAGGCGGCGGTCGAGTACGTGAACAACCAGCTCGGTGGCATCGGCGGCCGGCCGATCCAGCTCGAGTCGTGCACGACCGACTACACCGCGCCCCGCCTGACGGCGTGCGCCAACGAGCTGTTCCAGAAGGAGCCGTTGATCATCATCCCCGGTCCTGACGCGGGCGCCCTCACGGTGCAACCCACGTTTGACGCGACCGGGATCCCCCTGATCGGCGGCGCGTCGTTCACCCCGCCCGAATACACCTCAGCGAGTCGGGCGCTGTTCAACGGATGGTCAGCCTCGTTGTTCCCGGCGATGGTGCACTTCGCCATCTCTCAGCTGCACGCAACGAACATGGCTGCGCTGGCGTACGACCTGCCGTCCAACACCTTCATCAAGGCGCTCTTCATGGATGCGCCTGCGAAGGCGGCTGGCATCCCGGCACCGGCGACAGTGACGGCTCCCGCGGGCACCGCTGATCTCACCGCCACGTTCGCGGCCGCGCTCGAGGGGAAGCCCGACGCGCTGCTCGCCTACGGCTTGCCGTGCCAGCCGGCGTTCCAGGCCTACTCGAGCCTCGGCACCGATGTGCCGATGATCATGCCCGACAACTGCGGCGATCCCGACACCCTCGCGGCTGCCGGCGCAGCCGCGAACGGCGTCTACTTCGTCGGCCTCTACAAGGGCTCCGAGGTGTTCCCCGATGACCCCGACGTCAAGCTCTACAACCAGGTCATGGAGGAGGAGAAGCCCGATGCCGCCGACACCGACTTCTCGCGCGGTGGCTTCGGCACGATCATGAACATCCACGACCTCCTCGACGGCATGGACCCGGCGTCGCTGACGCACCAAAGCGTCCTCGCCGCGTTCAAGGCGACAACCGACCAGCCGAGCTTCCTCAACGTGCCGTACTCGTGCTCGGCACCTCCGTTGCCCAACTTCGCCGGCATCTGCGCGGGATCGGCGTACCTCGTGCAACAGGTCGACGGGAAGATCCAGAAGCTGAGCGACTACGTGGCCATGGAAGAGCTCTGGGGCGCGGCGGCGGGCTGATCGCCGCACCCGTCGCTCGCCTCGCGCGGTAGCGGATGTCGTCCTACCTCCTCTTCCTCCTCCTCGGCCTCGGCGCCGGCGCGGTGTACGCGATCCTGGGCCTCGGCCTGGTGCTCGAGTACCGGAGCTCGGGTGTCATCAATTTCGCTCAGGGCGCGATCGCGATGTTCATCGCGTACACGTACATCGAGCTCCGTAAGACGGGCCGCCTCATGCTGCCCGTCGTCGGCCTGCCGTACCGACTGCGGATCTTCAGCGGCGGCATCGCGACTGTTCCCGCGCTGCTGATCGCGCTCGTCTACGCGGCCGGGCTCGGGTTGCTGATCTTCCTGCTCGTCTTCCGGCCGCTGCGGAACTCGCCGCCGCTCGCGCGGCTCGTCGCATCGGTCGGCCTCATGATCGTCGTGCAGGCAATGGTCGTCATCAACCTGGGCGACAGCGCCTTCAACATCTCCGGCCAGACCGCGGGCTCGATCCTTCCGAGTGACCCCATCGTCGTGCTCGGCACACGGGTTCCGAGAGATCGCTTCTACCTTGCCGCGCTCACCGTCGTCATCGGCGTCGCGCTGTGGGCAGTCTTTCGATACACCACCTTCGGCCTCGCGACGCGGGGCGCCGCTGAGAGCGAGAAGGGCGCGGCGGTGTGCGGCTACTCGTCGACTCGACTCGGCGCGATCAACTGGATGGTGGCCACCGCGCTCGCCGGCTTCGCCGGAATCCTGATCACACCGATCTCCGGTCTCAACCCGACATCGTTCACGCTCTTCATCGTTCCCGCGCTCGGTGCCGCCCTCCTGGGTCGCATGACCTCGTTCTCGGCGACGCTCGTGGCCGGGCTCGCGATCGGCATGCTGCAGTCGCTGATGACGAAGCTCGTCTTGGAGTTCGACTGGTTGCCGCGAAGCGGCCTGCAGGAGGGCCTCCCCTTCATCGCGATCATCGTGGCGCTCGTCGTGTTCGGTCGGTCGATCCCGTGGAGAGGCACGCTGATCGATCGCGCCATGCCGGTCGCCGGTCGCCCGAAGCGGGTCGTGCTCTCGGCCGCGCTCTGCCTCGCCGCGGGCACCGTCGCGCTCTTCACGCTCGGCAGCACCCTTCGGCTCGGACTCATCCAGAGCCTCATCGTGATCGTGCTCGGCCTGTCGCTCGTCGTGGTGACCGGATTCGCGGGCCAGATCTCGCTCGCGCAGATGGCCTTCGCCGGCTTCGGCGGCTTCATGTACGGGATCCTGAGCGCGGAGCTGAGCGTGCCGTTCTTGCCCGCGCTCGTGCTGGCAGGTCTGGCCACCGCGCCGCTCGCGTTGATCGTCGGCCTACCCGCGCTTCGCACGCGTGGCATCCACCTCGCGGTGCTCACCCTTGCCGCGGCAGTCGCGCTCGACGCGTTTCTCTTCAGCAGCGGCACCTTCACCGGCGGTGCCTCCGGCCGTTTGATCCCCGCGGTGAAGCTGTTCGGCATCGACTTCAACATCCGCAGCTCCGACGCGACTGCCTATCCGCGTCCAGAGTTCGGGTTGCTCGTGCTGATCATCGCCGTCCTCGTCGGAGTGCTCGTGGCCTTCCTGCGCAACAGCGGCGTCGGTCGCCAGATGCTCGCGATCCGAGCCAATGAGCGGGCGGCGGTGGCATCCGGTGTCAGCCTCGGTCGCGCCAAGCTGTTCGCGTTCGCGGCCTCGGGGTTCATCGCGGGCATCGCGGGGTCGATGACAGGACTGCTCACCGGCAACCTCTCCGGGGAGCAGTTCTCGGTGCTCACCTCGCTCCTCCTCGTCGCGCTGATCTACATCGGCGGGGTCGCGCGCATCTCGGGCGCGATCGTCGCCGGTCTGTTCTTCGCGCCGAACGGATTCGGCCCGACCTTGCTCGACCAGTGGTTCGGCATCGGCCGGTACGCCTACCTGATCGGCGGCCTCGGGCTGGTCGCGACGACGATCCTCCACCCCGACGGCCTGTCCGACGGACTCGAACGCGGCCTGAAGCGCATCAAGGCGACGATGACATCGGGCAGGTCGAAGCCCGCAGGGTCCCCAGCCGAGACGCCGGCGCCCGAGCGGTCGACAGCGGGAGTCGGCTCGTGAGCGCGGCCACCCTCGAGCTGAACGGGCTGTGCGTCGCGTACGGCGGTCTTCGGGCGGTCGATGACGTGTCGTTGCAGGTGCCGTGCGCCGGGATCACGGGGTTGATCGGGCCGAATGGCGCCGGGAAGACGACGCTCATCGACGCGGTCACCGGCTTCGCTCCGGTCACGGGTGGCTCGATCTCCTTCGGCGGCAGAGACATCACTCGCATGCGGGCGCATCGGCGCGCGCTGAGCAGCTTGACCCGCACGTTCCAGTCGCTCGAGCTCTTCGAGGACATGACCGTCGCGGACAACGTGCGAGTGACGACCGAAAGCTCGCAGTGGTGGAGGTCGCTCGCCAATGTGATCCTTCGCTGGCGTGCGAAGGACAGCGCCGATGTCGCCTGGGCGCTCGAGCTACTCGAGCTCGATGACGTCGCCGACCGTCTTCCGAGCTCGCTCTCCCAAGCCGAGCGCAAGTCTGTGGCATTGGCGCGCGCGATCGTCGCTCGGCCCGCGCTGCTGATGCTCGACGAGCCGGCCGCAGGCCTCGACCGGTTCGAGACCGAGAAGCTGGGAGAGCGCCTTCGCCAGCTGGCGTCATCCGGTCCGGGACTGCTCCTCGTCGACCACGACATGGCGTTGGTGCTCACGGTCTGCGACTACGTGCACGTGCTCGACGCCGGCCGCCTCATCGCGTCGGGCACACCCGCAGAGATCCGTGGCAACCCCGAGGTGTTGCGCTCGTATCTCGGAGAAGACCCTGTCGGCGTCGAGCCCTCCGGCGGTGCGCGTTGAGCGAGCTGCTCGCCGTTCGCGACTTGATCGCCGGTTACGGGCAGCTCGCGGTCGTGCGCGGCGTGTCGCTCCATGTCTCCGAGGGGGAAGTCGTTGCTCTGCTGGGCCCGAACGGTGCCGGCAAGACGACGACGCTGCTCACCGCATGCGGTCTCCTCCCGGCGCTCGGCGGCGAGGTATGGGTCTGCGGCCGTCAGGTCGAATCGATGCACACGAGCGCGGTTGCGCGCCTGGGCGTGTCTCTCGTTCCCGAGGATCGAGCGCTCTTCTTCGATCTCACCGTGCAGGAGAACATCCGTCTCGGCGCCCGCGGGCGTCGCGATGCCGCGGCTCAGATGTTCGAGGTCTTCCCCCAGCTCGCCCCGCTCGCGAAGCGCAAGGCCGGTCTGCTATCTGGTGGCGAGCAACAGATGCTCGCAATCGCGCGAGGGCTCGCAGCGCGGCCGCGTCTGTTGGTGGTCGACGAGATGAGCCTCGGCCTCGCTCCGCTCGTCTTCGAGCGCCTGCTCGCGTTGCTCCAGCAAGTGGTCACCGACACAGGAACCGCGCTGCTCATCGTCGAGCAGCACGCACACCTGTCGTTGGCGATCGCCGACCGCGCCTACGTCTTGAACCACGGCGAGCTCGTGCTCGAAGGACGAGCCGAAGACCTTCGGAACCGCCGTGACCTGATCGAGGTGAGCTACCTCGGCGAGGCCGCGCTGGCTTCAGACGGCTGACGCGGCCGCCTCGGCCTTCCTCGCGCTCTCGTCGAGGAGATGTCGCGCCGAGTTGACGACTTCGTGCCGGTCCACGTAGTTCTGCCAGCCCCACGCCTCCTCGGGGAATGGCGCGTTGACGTGGCCACACTCGGTGCACGTGCGCGCCTTCTCGTCGGAGTTGAACGAGTCGGTGGCGAGGATGCTGCCCCACATGGTGGGGAACATCGCGTAGTTGTCGTCTACCCGGCCTCCGGTCACGAGGTCGGGGCGGTCGGGGTCGGGCAGCTCGGCCGAGTAGTCGACTTGGTGGAGCTTCTTGTTGCACTCGGAGCAGCGGAAGATCACCGACTCCTTCTGCGCGCGGCCTTCGTCCTGCTGACGCTGGGTGATGACCGCCACCATGAAGGCGTTGGGATCGTTCGTGTCGAGCAGCGGCGCCTGCACTTCGTGCATCTTCCCGCCGATGAACATGACACCGGCCGCGCCCAGCGCTTGCTGGGCACCGAAGCAGACGTTGACCTCCTCCTCGCTGTTGCGATGGAAGAAGCGTCCGAAGTTCGCATCCGGTCGGCCACGGAACAGCGCGCCCGCGGGAAGCATCGCCCCGGGGCCGAGGTAGGGGAAGAGGGGGAGGAGCTGCGTGGTCGTGCCCCTCATGAGCTCGAACACGTTCGTGCGCAGCGGCTCGCGATCCTTTGCCGGAGCAAGGCGATCGCCCTTCGTCGCGCGGGCGGGTGCGTTCGCGCGCTCGGCGTCGAGGAATGCCGCGATCTCATCCCATTTCGTGCCCCCGACGTCGACCACCGGGTGCGTCGCGCTGCACTTCGCGCAGCGGCGGAGCGCCTCGTTGCTGTTGAACTCGCTGGTCGCCTCGAGGTACACGCGCTGCGCGATCTCGCTCGTGGCGTCGAACTCGCGGTGCCAAAGCTCAGTGCTGCATTCGGGGCAGTGCCACGAGACGACCTCGCTCCCGGCGTCGACCGCCTTGAAGCGGAGCTGCACCATCGGGCCCTCGGCTCGGATGCGGTGCGGTGTCCCGGCGGGGACGTAGACGAAGTCGCCGGGTGCGACCCGGAAGTGCAGCACGTTCGAGTCGCGGAACTCGACGAAGCCCTCGCCGCTCATCGTCACCACAAGCGAGTCGCGCTCGCAGGTGAGGAAGAAGGGCTGCACGCCCTCGTTGCGCGAGACCAGGATCTGAGGATCGAAGCCGGCAGGCGTCGTCGGCAGGTCTCCCCAGGCGCCGGCCTTGTGCCCCGCCGAGAACAGGTCCGCGATCTGGCCTCGTTCGTGTTCCATCCGTGTCCCCCTTAGTTGTATGACATGAGGCGTTGCGGTCGCGTGCCGAGTCGCTCGGCTCCGCTTTCCTTCACGACGACCATGTCGCCCCAGCTGACGTCGTGGCTTCGCGCCACGACACGCTCGGCAGCGCGCGGGAACACGGTCGGCTTGGCGATGAACACCGTGTCGGCTTCGATGCGATCGTCGAGCACAGGCTCGTGGCTGTCGACGGGAATGAAGAGGGGACCGTCGAATCCGCCGTGCAGCAGGAAGCTCACCTGCCACTCGGTCCCGTCCGCGACGGCAAGCGCCGCCTCCTCGACCTCGCGCCACGTCGCTCCCGGCACCAACGCCTTCCGCGTCGCTTCGAACGCGGCGACGTTGAGGTCGAAGGCTTCTTGCTGCTCGGGGAGGATCGTGCCGGCGAAGAACGGCTCAGCGACCTGGGTCATCATCCGCGAGCCCGGCATGATCTCGGCCGCGACACAGAGGCCGTCGAACACATCGCCGGGCGGGGTGCCGACGATCCGAGGGCGCGGGGTCTTCCAGGGCCCCGGACACCAGGCGATCGAAGGGACACCGAGGCCGGGCTGCAACATCGCCGCGATGCCCGCGCGGTACGCGTCGGCCTGCGCCTTCCCGACGCTGTACGCCTCTCCGATGGCGCGAGCACCGGCCTCGGCGACTTCGATGCCAGCGCGAAAGCCGTTGATCTCGGCTTCACTTTTCACGTAGCGAGCGTGCGACATGACCGGCGCGCCGTTCACGACCTCCGTGCCATCGAGTGCGTCGAGGATCCGGCGCACCGTGGAGTAGATGGCATACCCGTCAGCGGATCGGACGTGCGAGTAGAGGTTGCCATCGAGCCCGGCGATGCCCACCCGTCCGAGCTTCATGTTCAATCGCTCGAGCTTGTCTGCGACCGCTGCGCCATACGGGACCTTGGTCGAGCCGTACGGCGTCGCACTCTCGCGCTGGTCGATCCAGCCCTCTCGTTCCACCGCGAGGTTGCTGTCCTCCCCGCCGAGCAGAATCCAGGGATCCGCGTCGCCGGGGAAGAGGATGGCGCCCTGTTCGCCACCGCTGAGATACAGCACGTCGATCGGATTCGACTCTGGCAGCACGATGACAAGGTCGATGCCGCGATCGGCCATCTCGCTGCGAACACGGCTCCATCGCCGATCCCGCTCGGCGAAATCGAGGTCGGGTCGCTCTGCGAGTGCGCTCACCGAGCGACCATAAGTCGTCCCGATTTACGGGTCAAGTGTGCTGAATATCGCTACGGCGTATCGTGAAGGACTTGCTTCCGCCCAGACCCGAGGAGATCTCATGCCGTTGTTCGCCAGCATCCACCGTGCTCCGGGCCTGTCGCAGGAGGAGTTCATGCAGAACGCCCCCGACGTGCTCGAGGGCAAGCACGCAACGATGGTCAATGTCTTCGCCAACATCTTCGAGGGGTTCATCGTCACGATCTACGACGGTGAGAGCGCGGACGCAGTGGTGAAGGAGTTCGAGCGCCTCGGCTTCCCGCACGACGAGGTGCACGAAGTGCAGATCGCCATCTCCCGCGATCAGCTCGCCGCGATGGTCGAGGGCGGCCGGCGGATGAGCTGAGCGCGAATCGGCGTCTCCTCCTAGCGTGTGCCGACTCAGTGGCCGACGGCGGGGGGATACGCCATGCGGTGGATCGAGGAGAACACGTTCAAGCCGCGCTACACGTTCTGGACGCGCGCCAACGTGAGTGAGGTGCTCCCCGAGCCACCATCGCCGTTGGGTTGGGACGTCGTGTGGGAAGGCGCCGCGGTGGCGGGTTGGCGAGACCTGTTCGTGCAGCGTCTCGGCATGCCCGACGAGGAGCTCGATCCGTTCCGGGCGGAGATGATCGGCATCTTCGGCGGATACGCGTACTTGGGCGCATCGTTGTTCAGGGTGTGGGCCGGCCGCACACCTGGCATGACGCCGACCACGATCGACGAGGTGTACTTCGGCGACCACCCCGACGTGCCGCCGTACGTCGCCGAGGACTGGCACGCCAACACCCGAACCAGCGAGGTGATGACCGGATGGCTGGCATGGGCGACGACCGACGTCACCCAGGAGGAGCTGCAAGCCGACCGCGAGGAGTCGCTACGCATTCGTGCGCAGCGGCCGGACTACAGCGAGATGTCGGATGGTGCGCTGCTCGGCTACATCGTCTCGCTTCGGCCGCTGTACCGGCGGATGTTCCACCAGCACATCAACCAGTCGATCGGCGCGTCGATCGGGCCGGGCATCCTTGCGCAGGTCTGCACTGCGATCGGCGAGCCGCACTGGGCCATGCGACTGATGACTGGCCTCGGAGGCGTCGACTCTGCCGCTCCGGCCTATGCGATGTGGCGAATGTCGCGGAAGGTGCGTGCGTCGGCTGCGCTGAGTGAGCTGTTCGACGGCGGGACGACCGGCCTCAGCGACAGGCTGCGCGCGTCCTCGCACGCGGACGCGATCGCGTTCGTCGAGGAGTTCGACCTGTTCCTCGGCGAGTTCGGATCGCGCGGCGCCAACGAGTGGGACCTGATCGCCCGCGTGTGGGAGCTCGATCCCGACACCGCCTTGGCTGCGGTCGACCGCATGCGGATGGCGGACGACGACGCTTCGCCCATTGCGGAGAACGCAGCTCGTGAGCGCGAGCGCCGCGAGCTGGCAGACCGAGTGCGGACAGCGTTGGCGGGTGACGCGGAGTCGCTCGGCGCGTTCGAGGTCGGCCTGAGCTCAGCGGCCACGTTCAACCGAGGTCGGGAGCGGTCCAAGACCGCGATCGTCCGCGTGATCCACGAGGGCCGGATGGCCGCGTGCGAGCTGGGCCGGCGGCTCGCCGAGCGAGGCACGATCGCGGAACCGGGTGACGTCTTCATGCTGTTCCTCGACGAGCTCACCGAGCTCGTGGCGGGCAACCTGGTCGAGGTGAAGGACCTGGTGCCGCCGCGCCGCGAGCATCGCCTCTACCTCGCGTCCCTCGAGCCGCCGTTCATCATCAGCGGCGAAGCGCCGCCGAACTCCGCGTGGCCGGCCAAGGGATCGCGGGCGGTCAACGGCGTTGCCGTGGGGGACACGATCTCCGGCGTTCCCGGCTGTCCCGGACGGGCGAGGGGCCGGGCCCGGATCGTGCTGACGCCCACGAGCGCGTCGGCACTCGAGCCGGGTGACGTGCTCGTGGCTCCTGGCACCGATCCGTCGTGGACACCCTTGTTCGTGCCGGCCTCGGCAGTCGTGGTGGACGTCGGCGCGGCGCTGAGCCACGCCGTCATCGTGAGCCGCGAGCTCGGCATCCCCTGTGTGCCATCGGTGGTCGACGCCACTCGGCGGATTCCCGACGGAGCCATCATCGAAGTCGACGGCGACAACGGAACCGTCACCATCATCGAACTCCCGAGGAGCTCGCTCCCGACCTAGCGCATTACTGCTTGGTGTTTGTGTTGTGCAGCTCGGTGAACTTGGGCTCCGGCGTGTCCGCGGGGAGATGCGGCTTGACGACCTCGTTGAACCACGCGTCGTGCTGAGCGATCGAGTCCCAGATCTCAATCACCGTGATACCGCCGTCTTCCACGATGGCGTAGTGGGCCACAAAGCCGTCGGCCTTGCTCTGAGATGGCATGGCGCCAGCGGCGACTTGGTCGTACACGTCGGCGGGCATGCCAGGGGCGTGATGTTGTTTCAGGACAGTCATTGGAACCTTTCGGTCGGGGCTCCGAGCCTCGGCCTCGGCATGCTCTCACACGGAGATCGGTGCTAGACCGGCGCGGCCCAACGGGTGCCAGGGGGTTGCCGATGAGAGTCTCTTGCGCATTCCCGACGACGGAGTCGTCGCCGGCCGACATCGCGCTCGCCGAGGAGATCGGCTACGAGCGAGCGTGGCTCTACGACACGCCGCAGCAGAGTCCAGACGTCTGGATGTCGCTGGCGCTCGCCGCCGAGCGAACGTCGCGCATCGGCCTTGGCCCGGGGGTGCTCGTGCCCCATCTGCGCCACCCGATGACGAACGCGGCAGCGACGGCGACGCTGGTCGGCCTGGCACCCGGGCGCGTCGCAGTGTCGTTCGGGACCGGCTTCACCGGGCGACGGGCGATGGGGTACCGGGCGATCCCGTGGTCGTTCATGTCGGCATACATCGACGCGTATTGCGGCCTGCTCCGCGGCGACATCATCGAATGGGAGGGCGCGCGGATGCAGATGCTGCATCCCGACGGCAGCGCACCGCCCCGCCCGATCGACGTTCCGGTCCTGATCGGCGCCCTCGGCCCGAAGGGGCGCGCCGTCGCCGCGAGCTACGACGGCGTGTTCGCCACCACGACCCTCGAAGGCCTCGAGCCCGGCGCCTTCGAGTGGGTGGCCTACTTGTACTGGGGCACGGTCCTGGCCGAGGGCGAGGACGTGTCGTCGGAGCGCGTGCTCGCCGCCGCCGGGCCGGGTGGCGCGCTCGCCTACCACGCCACCTACGAGCTGTACGGGCGCGACGCCGTGCCCGACATCCCCGGCGGCAAGGAGTGGCTCGCGGTCATCGACGAGCGGATCGAGGCCGAGCGCCACCTCGACGTCCACGTCGGGCACTGCATCCACCTCAACGACGCCGACCGCGCCGCATGGGAAGTGACGGGCGGCGCGCTGTTGCCGGCGACGACGATCACTGGCACCGCTGACGAGATCAAAGCCAAGATCGACGAGCTCGGCGCCAAGGGAGTCACCGAGGCTGTCTTCCAACCGTGCGGTCCCGACATCCGCCGCGAGCTGGAGACGATGTACACCGCCCTCGGCGGATGACGCGCGTCGCTCAGCGGCAGTGCTCCGCGAGCTGGGCATCGATCGCTCGCTGCCGCTCGTCGACGTCGTGGGGCGCCGGTCGTGGCTTCCCGCGATCGTGCTTGTTCGCCTTCGTCTGAGCAGCTAGGTCGGCCTTCTCAGCTTGGAGCGCCGCGCAATCGACAGTCGGTGGAGGCGGTGCGGGCGCAACCGTCGTCGAGGGGATGATCGCCGCCGGGACAGCCGTGGTGGTCGCCAACAGTGGTGAACCATCCTCGTCGGCAGCGGTCATCGCGGCGACCGCGCCCACGAGCAGTCCGATGCCCACGAGGGTCCAGAGCACGGCACGACTCCGCGCCGCGGTGCGCGGGCGAGCCGTCGCCAGTCGGGTCGAAGCTGCTTCCGTCGGCAAGAGCTCTGTGGCGGTGATCCCCATCGTCTCGGTGGGGGTCATCGCCATCGGTTCGACCGCGGTGACAGACATCGGCGCGGCGGCGTCACCCATGAGTTCGCCCAGGGCGGCCGCGACGTCGGCCGCGTCGGGTCGGTCGGCGGGTTGCCGAGACGTCATCTCTGGGAGCAGCGCCTGCCACGACTCGGAGAGGTCTCCCGGAATGTCGGGGTCGCGCACGAGCCGGGTGACAGCGGCCTCATGAGCGGGGCCCTGGAACACACGATGACCGGTCAGCGATTCGAGGAGGACAAGTCCGAGGGAGTACACGTCGGCCTTCGCGCTGACCTGGCTCCCGTCGATTTGCTCCGGCGCCATGTACGCGGCGGTCCCGACGGTCGTCGACGCGGCGGTCAGCGTGGTGGCATCGGCGAACTGGGCGATGCCGAAGTCACCCAGGCGGGCCCGCCCATGCTCGTCGAACATCACGTTCGAGGGCTTCACGTCGCGATGGACGACACCTTGGCCATGGACGTACGCGAGCGCGTCGGCGAGCTGTTTGCCCATCTCGCTGACTTGGTCGGGATGCAGCGGACCCGCGCGGAGCCGGCTTGCGAGCGTCGGACCGTCGATCAGCTCGAGGACGAGAAAGAGATCGTCGCCCTCCTCGCCGGCATCGAACACCGAGACGAGGTTCGGATGCGAGAGTCCCGCCAACACTCGGGCTTCGCGATCAAAGCGACGTCGGTCTGGCTTCGATCCGGTTCGGTGCACTTTGACGGCGACCCGCCGATGCAACACCTCGTCATACGCCGCGAAGACCGATCCCATGCCGCCGTGCGCGAGCAGATCGTCGAGGCGGTACCGCCCCGCAAGGAGGGACCCGACGGTGACCATTTCCATTTCGAGGAGATGTACCCGGAACGCTCGTCACCCCAACCACTCGAAGTGACACGCTGGGCGGAGGCTCGAACGGGGGACAGGACAATGGATCTGAACAACACGTTCCGATTGGACGGCAAGGTCGCGATCGTCACCGGCGCGTCGTACGGGTTGGGGGTGCTCTTCGCCGACGTGCTGGCATCTGCCGGCGCCGACGTTGTCGTGACCGCCCGCTCGAAGGACAAGCTCGAGGACACCAAGCGGCTCGTCGAGGAGTTGGGGCGTCGGTGCGTCGCTGTAACCGGCGATGTCACGATCTACGAAGACTGCGAAGCGGTCGTCCGCGAGGCGATGGCCGCGTTCGGTCACATCGACATCCTCGTCAACAACGCGGGATGGGCGGACGACCGACTCGTGCGCACCGAGCGCTGCGAGCCGGAGATGTTCGCCAAGATGGTGGGCACCGATCTCGTCGGCCTCTTCTACATGACGAGAGCAGCAGCACCCGAGATGTTGCGGGACGGCGGCGGCAGTGTGATCAACCTCTCGTCGATCTTCGGCAACGCCGGAGCGGAGAATCGCACCGCCGGCTACTTCGCAGCCAAGGGCGGCGTGAACCAGCTGACGAAGTTGCTCGCATGCGAGTGGGGCGACCGCAACCTTCGCGTGAACGCACTGGCGCCGAACTTCTTCATCTCCGAGATGACGCGCACGCTCCTCGAGGACTCGGGCATGGCCGACTGGATGCGCAGCCGCACGCCGATGCGACGGATGGGAGAGCTGCCCGAGCTCGTCGGCCCCTTCTTGTTCCTCGCCTCAGACGCATCGAGCTTCGTGACCGGCGTCGTGTTGAGCGTCGACGGCGGGTGGAGCGCGAGCGGCGGCTACGCGCAGAACGCTCAGCCTTGGGACGAGTGGAGTGGCGAGCTCAGCACGCCCATCGGTCCGGGCACACCCCGATGACTACGTGCGGTAACTACGCGCGGTGACTACGCGTTGTAGTTGAGCCGCAAGCCGGGCACCGGCCACTCCATCGCGTAGAGCAATCCGAGGCCCGAGGAGGTGATGTACGCGGTGCGGAGGTCGGGCCCGCCGAAGCAGATGTTCGTGACGAACACGTCGTACTTCGGCACGCGGATCTGCTCGACCATCTTGCCTTCGGGGCTGATCACGCTGATCGCCCCGGTGACGAGCGTCGCGACGCACACGTTTCCTTCGCTGTCGACCGCCATCGAGTCGAGGAGCTGGAAGCCCTCGAAGTCGTAGTGCAACGTGCCTGGCGCGATCGGTGTCGTGCCGGGCTTGAAGAGGCCGGGCGACTCGATGTCCCACGACCAGAGTCGCCCCGTCATCGTCTCGGCCACGTACACGCGGCTTCCATCGGGTGACAACGCGATGCCGTTCGCGTGGTCGAGCCCGTAGACCACGTTCTTGATCGACGAGCCGTCGGCCGCCGCGTAGTACACGCCTGCCTTGTCGACGTCGCGCGCCCTCGACTTGCCGAGGTCGGTAAAGTAGAAGCCACCGAGATCGTCGAAGACGATGTCGTTCGGCCCTCGCAAGCCGAACCCGTCGCACTCGGTGTACAGGTCTTCGACCTCGCCGCTGTCGATGTCCACGCGCTGGATCCGCCCGCCGATGTAGTCCGCCGGCTGCGGCCCTGGCGCGGTCATGCCGCTGAACTCAGCCCACTCGAAGCCGCCGTTGTTGCAGACGTACACCTTCCCGTCTGGTCCGATCGCCGCGCCGTTCGGGCCGCCTCCGGTGGTGGCCACGCGGGTCACCTCACCATCGGGGCTGACGCGGGCCAAGGTGCCGCTCTGGATCTCGACCACCACGACGGCTCCGTCATCCATGGCGATCGGACCTTCCGGGAAACGGAGTCCATCGCACACCAAACGAAGATCTGCCATCACTGCCCCCCCGAGTCCGCGGACGAGGAACGGTATCGTCCGCGGTGCTGATGCACCTCAGGTCCCTCGTCCGGAGCTGCTCGAGCTCGAGCTGTTGGAGACGACAGTCACGGCGCGGCCGCGACGCGGTCCCGACGTGTTGCTGAGCGTCGACGATCTCGACGTGCGGTACGGACGGCAGCGCGTGATCCGTGGCGCCTGCCTGCACGTTCGGCGGGGAGAGATCGTCGCCCTCGTCGGACACAACGGCAGCGGCAAGACGAGCACCTTGCGGGCGGTCGTGGGCTTGACGCCCGCGGAGCGCGGCCTCGTCGACGTCGCCGACGGCACCGCCATGCGGTACGTGCCCACCCACCGTCCCGTGTTCGCCGACCTCCTGGTCCGCGACAACCTCTGGCTCGGCGCGGGCCGCGCCGCGCCAGCAGTCCGCGGCGAGCGCGCTGACGCGGTGCTCGACGCTCTTCCCCGAGCTCCGGCCGCATCTCGCGCGTCGAGCGGGCGTGCTCAGCGGCGGCGAGCAACGCCTGGTCGCGTTCGCGATCGCGTTGATGGGCGCGCCCGGGCTCCTGCTCGTCGACGAGCCGACGCAGTTCCTCGGACCTACCGCGACTCGGCGAGTGCTCGAGGCGCTTCGACGACTGAGTGCCGACGAGGGCATCGGGGTCTTGATGGCGGAGACGAACATCGCCGCTGTCGCGCGGGTGGCAGATCGGGTCTACGTGATCACCAACGGTACGGTCGCCGCGGAGCACTCCGGCGAGGCGCTTCGCGGAAGCGATCCGCGGTCGTGGTGGCGGCTGCTCGATCAAGGACCATCGCGACAGTCCCGCTAACATCGCTCAACTGCCTGGAGGCGTTCAACCCGGAGCTCTCCTGACACCTGACACTCTCCTGACACCCCCAACCGGAGACCTTCACTGGTGGCCAGCCCGAGCGAAGTCGCGACCCCCCACATCCCAACGACGACTCGAGGTCAGCGCACCCGCGCGCAGCTCATCCGCGGTGCTCGCGCCGCGTTCGAGAAGAACGGCTACGTCGAAACGCGTGTCGTCGACATCGCCGAAGAGGCCGACGTCGCCTACGGCACCTTCTACACGTACTTCACCTCCCGTGAAGAGATCTTCTCCGAGGTCGTCGACGCGCTGCTCGCAGACTTCCAGGAGGTCACGCGCGCCGAGCCGCCCGCCGGACCCAGCCCGGCGGCGCGCATCGCGCGCTCCAACCGGGGCTACCTGAAGGCGTACCGGAAGAACGCCCGGATGATGGCGGTGCTCGAGCAGTCGACGACCTTCAACGAGATGCTCATGGATGTGCGACGGGGGATCCGCGGGTACTGGGTCGATCGGTCGCGCGCCGCGATCGAGCGGTGGCAAGAAGAGGGGCTCGTCGACGCCTCGATCGACGCGTACTACGCGGCGACCTCGCTCGGCGCGATGGTGAACCGCTCCGCGTACGTCTGGATGGTCCTCGGCGAGCGGTACGACGAAGACACCGCGGTGGAGCAGCTGACGCTGCTGTACTGCCACGCGCTCGGCCTTCCCGCCGATTGACATCACTCCGCGCGCCTCCAATCAGTTGCACCCCGCGGATGCGTGAGGTATGAATCCGCCTGAGTTGATACGAGTGTCAACTTTGCCCGCACGCCCCGAGCGATCCGTCGGCGTACGGACCTCGGACCTGGGGATTCACAGCGCAGGGGGGAAAATTGAGCGACCGAGAACAAGACCGGTTGAGCCGCGAAGGCATGAGCCGCCGCAAGATGCTCAAGGGGATCGGCATCGCCGGAGCCGCGATCGCGGTGAGTCCCGCAGTCCTGGCGGCATGCGGTGACGACAGCGGGAGCAGCGCAGCCACGACAGGGGGCGGTGGAGGCGCAGCCACGACCGGGGCAGGCGGCGCAGCCACCACCGGCGCGGGAGGCGCGGCCGAGGGTGCAGGTGCGACGCTCGCCAAGCTGCTCGAGATCGACCCCGCCACGGCGGGCGCCGGCATGGAGTTCAAGATGGGCAACGTCCTCGCCCTGACGGGCAGCGGGTCGTTCTACGGCAAGACCATGACTCGCGGCACGGACCTGGCGGTCGAGCACATCGCGGCTGCGGGCGGTCCGACGATCAGCGTCAAGTACTACGACCACAAGTCGGGCGACGCCGCGGCCGGCAAGCAGGCCATCACCGAACTGGGCGAGGCGGGGTACCCCGCGAAGCTCGCGTCCTACGTCGACGACCTCGGAGCGATGCTCGAGGGAACCGCCCAGTACAAGATGTTCACGCTCGACGGGGGTGGTGGCACCAGCATCTTCGGACAGGGCCAGCCGTTCTTCTGGGGCACCCGGGCGATCACGCCGAACGATCCGCTTCCCGGGCTCTTCAAGTGGACGAAGGAGACGTACCCCGACGCAAAGACCGTCGGGCTGACCGGCTGGGACATCGGCGAGCCCAACAACGGCATCATCAAGGAAGACGTCCTGAAGAAGATCGCCGCGGCCGGCTACGAGTTCAACAACCTCTATGAGCTCTTCCCGGTGGGCACGCAGGACTTCAGCGCCGTGTTCCCGAAGCTCAAGGCCAACGAGCCCGACATCCTGCTTCTCGGCGCCTACGGCCAAGATCCGGGGTCGTTCGTGAACCAGTCGGTCACGGCAGGTCTGAACGCCACGGTCCTCGGCTTCGAGTTCACCCCTGACGGCGTCAACGCCTCGAAGGGCTCGTATGACAGCGTCGGGTGGACGTTCGCGTATGACTACTTCGACGCCAACAACCCGATCAGTCCGCTCGCCAAGCTGTTCGTCGACGAGTTCCAGGCGAAGTACGGGGAAGCCCCCGATTTCTACGCCGCCAACTTCTACGAGAACACCTTGGTGATGTGGGAGGTCATCCGCCGCGTGCTCAAGAGCGGCGGCGACATCAACGACGGAGCCGCGCTCGACGCTGCGCTGCAGGAGAACCTGACCGTCGTGAGCGTCTACGGCGGCGACGAGAGCACCGTGGGCACGTACACGCTCGACCCGACCACGCACTCGGTGGTCAAGCGGGGAATGGGCGTTTTCGAGTACAAGGACGGAACAGTGACGCCGAAGGCGTTCTTCGGGATCGACGGAGCCGATTTCAAGGACGCCTGAGCCCCTCGAAGGAGCTCTTCATTGATCTTCGGGGTGTTCGACACAGAGACAGTCGCGCAGCTGACCCTCAACGGCATCTTCCGTGGCGCCGCCTACGGGATCTTGGGGGTCGGCTTCGCGATCATCCTCGGCGTCACCGGCCGGTTCCACTTCGCGTATGCCTTCACCTACACGCTCGCCGCGTACATGGTGTTCACGTTCAAGGATCGCGTCGGGCTGCCGTTCTGGGTCGCGGTCGTTGCCGGCATCGTGGCCGTCGCGATCTTCGGTACGGGAATCGAGCGCTTCATCTACCGGCCGCTCGCGCTGAGAGCGGGTGACACCGCGCTCCTCGCGATCTTCGTCGCCTCCCTCGGCATCGCGATCGCCGGCGAGAACGTGATCCGGCTCTTGTGGGGTAGCTCCAGCCAGAACCTGATCGGGCCCGAGCAGGTCGTCTACAGCCCTTGGAAGGTCCACTTCCTGAACTTCGACGTGTGGCAGTCGGTATCGAGCGCTGCCTGCGTGGTCGTGCTGGCTCTGCTGCTCCGGTACACATCGCTCGGGCGCTCGATCAAGGCCACACGGGCGAACCCGGAGCTCGCGCAGACCATCGGCATCGAGGCGAACCAGATCTACCTGCTCTGCTTCTTCATCGGCACGCTGCTGTGTGGCGTCGCGGCGTTCTGGTACGGGCTGCAGTTCACGATCGACCCGGCGATGGGCTTCAAGCCCGTCATCTTCGCCTTCGTCGTCGCGTTCCTCGCCGGCACGGCGAGCTCGCCCATCCGGGTGTTCGCAATGGGAATCGCAGTTGCCCTGATCGAGCAATACGCGTCGATCTGGCTGTCGGTCCGGTGGACGCAAACGGCGGTGTTCGTCGTGCTGGTCGTGTACCTGTCGTGGCTCTCGTTGCGCAGCACCGATCCGATGGCGTGGCTGCGGTCCAAGCTGGCCCGGATCTAGGAGGCGATCGTGCAGATCTGGCTGAACTATCTCGACCAGATCCTGATCTATGCGGCGTTCGCGCTCTCGCTGAACCTCCTCCTCGGCTACACGGGTCAGGTCTCCGTCGCCCACGCGGCGTTCGGCGCGATCGGTGGCTACACGATGGGCTACCTCGTGATGACCCACGGATGGAGCTTCCTGCCCACGGCCATCCTCGGCATGCTGTTCGCGTTCATTGCGGGCACGCTCGTGTCGCTCCCCGCGCAGAAGCTGTCCGGCGAGTACCTGATCCTGCTCACGCTCGCGATCTCCTCGGTGATCATCGGGGTGTTCACGACGTTCCCGCAGCTCGGAGGCACCTACGGGCTGATCAGCATCCCCCAACCCGAGTTCTTCGGGTGGACCATGCGCCGTCCGAGCGACTGGGTCCTCCCGACCCTCATCTTGATGCTGGGCACCTACGCGATCTGCTGGCGACTCGGTGAGTCGGCGTTCGGTCGCGTGCTCAAGGGGATCCGCGAAGACGGAGAGGCGACACAGGCGCTCGGCAAGAACGTGTTCGCCTACAAGGTGGGCGTCTTCGGCATCACCGCCGGCTTGGCGGGACTTGCCGGCGCCTTCTACTCCGGCTGGCTCGGCCTCGCCACGCCAACGGTCTTCGGGTTCTCGTTCGCGCTCACGCTCTTCGCGATCGTGATCTTCGGCGGCATGGCAAACCTCACCGGCTCGGTCCTCGGCGCCGCCGCGGTCACTCTGCTCGAGCCAGTACTCCGCCGCACGATCCACACCGACCCGGCCAAGGCGAGCCTGTACCAGCTCGTCATCTACGGCGTCGCGCTCGTCGTGCTGATGATGGTGCGGCCCCAAGGCGTCCTCCCTGAGGGCTTCTCGATCTGGCGCCGGCTCCGCTACGGGCGACCGCCCACGAGCCGGCTCGAGATGGACGAGATGTGGGAGCCCAAACCTGAGGCCCGTGTCCACCAGCCGGGCGCGATGGAGATCGACGAGGACGAGCGCGTCCGTCAGGTCGGTCGTGAGGACGTGTGGCAGCACGCACCGGTCGTGCTCGAGGCGCGCGGCATCACCAAGAGCTTCGGCGGGATCGTCGCCGCCGAGGACCTCGACTTCGATCTGCGCAAGGGCACCATCACCGCGCTCGTCGGGCCGAACGGCGCCGGAAAGACGACCGCGTTCAACTTGTTGACGGGGTTCATCCGCCCCGACCGGGGGAGCGTGAAGCTGAACGGCACGGAGCTCATGGGGCTCTCACCCGACAAAGTCGCCCGGCTCGGCCTGGTCCGCTCGTTCCAGAACGTCCGCCTTTTCAACCGCATCTCGTGTGTCCAGAACGTGATGCTCGGTGTACAGAACCAGCCCGGCGAGAACGTCATCAAGCTGACGCTCGGTGGCACGTCGGCGGGCAAGGGCGAACGACTCACCCGCGACAAGGCGATGGACTGGCTCGGGTTCGTCGGCATGAAGGACTTCGCCGAGGTGCCCGCCGGTGCGCTGAGCTACGGCCAGACCAAGCTCGTCTCGCTCGCCCGGGTCCTGGCCACCGAGGCCGATGTGCTGCTCCTCGACGAGCCCGCGTCCGGCATCGACACCAAGTGGGTCGACACCATGCTCGATCTCGTCGAGGCGGTGAAGGAGCAAGGTCGCACGGTCTGCATCGTCGAACACAACCTTCACGTCGTGTCGAGACTCGCGGACCACACCTACTTCATGGAGCTCGGACGCATCACTGCACAAGGCACCGTCGCGGAGCTCACCAGCTCGCCCGAGCTCGCGGAGGCCTACTTTGGAACGGCTTGAGGCCGAGCGCAGCGGCGACGGTCCGGTCGGGAACGGCGACGGACGCACTCCGCTCCTGTCGGTCGAGGGCATGCAAGCGGGATACGGCCGCAAGCACGTCGTGTTCGACGTCGACTTGCGGGTGTACGAGGGCGAGGTCGTCGGAATCCTCGGCCACAACGGCAGCGGGAAGTCGACGACGATCAAGGCGATCCTGGGCCTCAACCCCGCACAGGGAGGACACACGATCTATGCCGGTCGCGATGTCACCCGCGCCGGGTCGAAGTCCAACGTGCGCAACGGCATGGCCCTGATCCCCTCCGAACGGTTCGTGTTTCCCGACCTCACTGTGCTCGACAACCTGCTCCTCGGCGGTGCGAACATGCGCGACGCCGAGCAACGCGCGCGTCGTCTCGATCTCGTCCACGAGCTGTTCCCGATCCTGCGCGACCGCTCGTCGCAACCGGCCGGCACCCTGTCGGGTGGCCAGCAGCGGATGGTCAGCCTCGGACTCGCGCTCATGTCGGGGCCAAAGCTGCTGATGCTCGACGAGCCCTCACTCGGTCTCGCGCCCAGCGTCGTGCGGCAGATCTTCGACAAGGTGCGTCACCTCGCCGACACCGAAGGGCTCTCGGTGCTCCTCCTCGAGCAGAACGTCGCGCAGGCGCTGCGCATCGTCGACCGCGTGTACGTGATGCGTTCGGGCCGAGTCATCCTCGAGGAGACCGTCGAGCAGATGCGCCAGCGCGACTCGTACTGGGATTTGTTCTAGCGGATCGGGTCGCCCCACTGCGTGTCTTTGCGCAGCGAGCCCTTGAGCACCTTCCCGCCCGGATTGCGCGGCAACGGCTCGGCACGGAACGAGATGAACTGCGGCACCTTGAAGTCGGCGATCAGGTCGCGAGCGAAGTCGGCGATCTCTTTCGCCTCGGCCTTGGTGTCGGGCCGTAGCACGACGACGGCGCCCACCTTCTCTCCCATCATCGTGTCCGGGACGCCCATCACCGCGACTTCGAACACAGCGGGGTGCTGCACGAGCGCGTTCTCGACCTCGACGCAGTAGACGTTCTCGCCGCCTCGATTGACCATGTCCTTCTTGCGGTCGACGATCTGCGTGAACCCGTCCTCGTCGACGCGGGCGAGGTCGCCAGTGTGCAGCCATCCGTCGACGATCGTGTCGGCAGTCTGTTCGGGCTTGTTCCAGTAGCCCGCGACGATGTTCTGGCCGCGGATGAGCAGCTCGCCGACGTTCGACGACTCGTCCACTTCGATCAGGTCGAGCTCGACGACGGGAGCGGCAAAGCCGACGGTCTCGGGCCGCTGCCGGCAGTACTCGTGCGGCAGGAACGTCGATACCGACGACGTCTCGGTGAGGCCGAAGCCGTTGCCGAGACGGGCGTTCGGGAAGGACACGAGCAGTCGCTCGATCACGTCGGGCGCCGTCGGCGCCCCGCCATAGGCGAGCCACTTCACGGCACTCACGTCGAAGTCAGCGAAGTTGGGCTGGTTCATCGCGAGCCAGTAGATGGCCGGCACCGACGTGAGCACGTTGATGCGCTCGTCGACGACGGCGTGGAGGAACTGCTGGACCTCGAACGCCGGCATGATCACCGTCGTGCCACCCATCTGGATCGTGATGATCAGCTGGCTGTTGCAGCCGGTGACGTGGAACATCGGCACCGAGATGAGGTTGCGAATGTAGTCCTCTCGCGTGAACCCGATGACACGCCGGCACGTCTCGGAGTTCGACAGGAAGTTCTCGTGGGTGGTCATCGCACCCTTCGGGAACCCGGTCGTGCCGCTGGTGTAGAAGATCGCGGCCAAGTCCTTGTGGCCGAGGTCGTCGACGACCACGGGCTCGCCGTCCGGAAGCGGGGCGGCGGGCTCGAACACGAACGAGGCGCCCGAGTCGGTGACGACGTACTCGATCTCGCTCTCGGTGAATCGAGTGTTCACCGGGACCGCGACGGCTCCGAGCATCTGTGTCCCGAAGAAGGCGAGCGCCCAGTCGTTCCCGTTGGGGAGGCGGATGCCGACCCGGTCGCCTCTCCCGATCCCGAGATCGCGGAGGCCGCCGGCCACCCGGGTCGCGCGGTCCCAGAGCTGTTGGTAGGTCAACCGCTCGCCACCGAGCTCGACGAGGGCCTCCGTCGTCGGACCGCGCTCGACGGTGTCGCGGAGCAGGTGGACGAGCGACGGGACGAGCTCGGTGTACCGCAGCACACCGTCGGCCGTGCGGTCGATGTGGTCCATCGCATACGGGAGGATCCGAGGGGTGCGGCCGGCCTTGACGATCATCGAGCCTCCTCTGCGGAACGACGCGGGACCTGCTTGACACGACGCTGGAGACGGGCGAAAGTCCCGCTTGCCCACACTTGACACGGATGTCAACTACCAGCGGGCAGCGTACACGGGGGGATCTCGCATGCTTCTCGGAGACATCGTCAGGCTGAACGCCCAGAAGTCGCCGGACCGCCCCGCGCTCATCGTCGACGGACGCGAGATCAGCTTCGGCCACCTCTACGAGCGCTCGCTCCGGCTCGCGAACGCGCTCCTCGGCGTGGCCGGCAAGGGCGACCGCATCGGCATCCTCGCCGAGAACGTGCCCGAGTACGTCGAGGCGTACTACGGCGTCCCCGCGGCCGGGATGGCGCTCACCTTCTTGAACTACCGGCTCAACCCCAAGGAGTGGGCGTACATCCTCAACAACGCCGATGCGCGCGTCCTGCTGGTCGACCGCGAGTACGTCGAGAAGATCGAACCCGTGCTGTCCGAGATCGACTCGATCAAGCACGTGATCGTCATCGGAGGCTCGGGCGAAGGCGGACTCGTGTCGTACGACGACTTCGTCGGCGCGGCGCACGCAGCCAAGCCGCCGGTCGAGGTCGACGAGGACGACACCGCGTGGCTGATCTACACCAGCGGCACCACGGGATTCCCGAAGGGAGCGATGCTCACGCACCGCAACCTCGTGGCGGCTGCACTCGAGTCAGTGATCGAGTACCAGCCGAGCCCGAACGAGCGCACTCTCATGGCGTTTCCGCTGTGCCATGTCGCTGGCTACATCGTGCCGGTCACACACATGCGCGGAGGGCTCATCGCGTTGATGCGTGCGTACGAGCCCGAGCAGTGGATGCGACTCGTCGACGAGTACCACATCACGGGGGGCAGCCTCGCTCCGACGATGGTCAACTTCCTGCTGCAGCATCCGAAGATCCGCGAGTACGACCTGTCGAGCCTCACGGGCATCGGCTACGGGGCGGCAGCCATGCCGGTCGAGGTGTTGCGCTCTGCGATCGATCGTTTCGGACCGATCGTGTACTCCGGGTTCGGGATGACCGAGCTCGGGGGAAACGTGCTCACGTTCCCGAAGGAGGCGCACGTCCGGGCCATCCAAGGCGACGAGTACCTCCTCTCGTCGTGCGGCACGCCGATGTGCCTCGCCAACGTCAAGGTCTTCGACGAAGACATGAACGAGTGCCCGCCCGGAGTCGTCGGCGAGATCGTGATCCAGGCCGAGCAAGTGCTGAAGGGGTACTTCCGCAACGAGGAGGGCACGAAGGCCGCGTTCGCGGGTGGGTGGTTCCACACCGGCGACATGGCGAGGCGCGACGACGAGGGCTTCTTCTACATCGTCGACCGCATGAAGGACATGATCCTCACCGGCGGCGAGAACGTGTACTCGCGCGAGGTGGAAGAGGTGATCTACACCCACCCCGGCGTCTCGGAAGCGGCGGTGATCGGCCTGCCCGACCCGACCTGGGGTGAGCGCGTCACCGCCGTCGTCGTGCTGCGAGAGGGTGCATCGGCGACGGACAAGGAGATCATGGCGGTCACCCGAGACCGGTTGGCCGGCTTCAAGACGCCGAAGCAAGTGCTGTTCATCGACGAGCTGCCGCGCAACGTCTCCGGGAAGATCCTCAAGCGCGAGCTGCGCGACCGGTTCTCAGACACCAGCAACTGAAGGAGCACAGCGTCCATGGCGACCGTCCAAACCGTGAAGGGCCCCATCGACACAAGTGGCCTCGGGCAAGTGCTGATGCACGAGCACGTCTTCGTGCTCAGCCCCGAGATCGACCAGAACTACCCGGCGTTCGACGAAGAGGCCGAGGTCAAGAACGCGATCGTCCGGTTGAACGAGCTGAAGGCCGCGGGCATCGACACGATCGTCGATCTGACCGTCGTCGGTCTGGGCCGCTACATCCCCCGCATCGAGCGCATCAACGCCGAGGCGAACATCAACATCGTCGCGGCGACCGGCCTGTACACGTACGACCACGTGCCGCACTACTTCCACTTCCGCGGCCCGGGAACGCTCTTCAACGGGCCCGAGGTCATGGTCGAGATGTTCGTCGAGGACATCGAGAAAGGCATCGCCGGCACCAGCGTGAAGGCCGCCATCCTCAAGTGCGCGACTGACGAGCCGGGCGTCACCGAGGGAGTCGAGCGGGTGCTTCGCGCCGTCGCGCAGACCCATCGTGCGACCGGCGTCCCGATCTCGACCCACACCCACGCTCCCACCCGACGAGGCCTCGAGCAGCAGGACATCTTCGACAGCGAGGGCGTCGACCTGAGCCGGGTCGTGATCGGCCACAGCGGCGACACGACCGACATCGCCTATCTCGAGGAGGTCATGGCGAGAGGCTCGTTCATCGGCATGGACCGCTTCGGCATCGACGCGCTGCTGCCGTTCGAGGACCGCGTCGCGACGGTTGCGACGCTGTGCGAGCGCGGGCACGCCGACCAGATGGTGCTTTCGCACGACGCGTCGTGCCACATCGACTGGTTGCCGAAGGAAGCGTTCGACGTGATGCCGCGGTGGCACTACCTCCACATCACGCAGGACGTGATCCCCGCACTGAAGGAGCGCGGCGTCACCGACGAGCACATCAAGCAGATGATGGTCGAGAACCCCAAGAAGGTCTTCGAGCGCCAAGGCGCGTACTGAGCCGGACTGAGCCGAACGAGGAAGAGAGGAGAGACTGGTGGAGGACTTTCGCAGCCTGGGCAAGCGACTCTCGAACTGGGGACGGTGGGGCGCGGAGGACGAGCGCGGCACCGTGAACCTCATCACGCCCGACAAGCTCATCCGGGCGGGCACGATGATCCGGTCGGGCAAGGTGTTCGACCTCGGCATCCCGTTCGACGACGCGGGACCCCAACCGGGTGGCGGGCGCATCAACCCCGTCCACCTCATGAGCCAGACCGGCGACACGCAGCTGTTCCCCGGAGGCTTCAAGTACGCGGACGACTACATCTTCATGCCGCTGCAGGGCTCGACGCAGTGGGACTCTCTTGCGCACGTCTTCTACGACGACCAGATGTACAACGGCTTCTCGACCTCTGAGGTCACGGTCGTCGGTGCGACGCGCAACAGCATCGACAAGCAAGGGAAGGGCATCGCGGGACGAGGAGTGCTTCTCGACATCGCGAAGCTCAAGGGCGTCGATTGGCTCGACCTCGGGTATGTGATCACCCCGGACGACCTCGAAGCCGCAATCGCCGCGCAGGGTGGCGTCGATGTCGGAAGTGGCGACATCCTCCTGTTCCGCACCGGGTGGCGGAGACAGTTCCTCACCCACCAGTCGCCCACGGAGTTCATGGCGGGCGAACCGGGCATCGGGCAGGACTGCTGCGAGTGGCTCCACGACCGAGAAGTCGCGGCGATCCTCAGCGACAACTGGGCGATCGAGGTGCTGCCGGGCGAGAACCCCGAGGCGGTCTTCAACGTGCACTGCGTGCTCATCCGCGACATGGGGATGACGCTCGGTGAGATCCTCGACCTCGAGGAGCTCGCGGCAGACTGCGCCGCGGACGGGGTGTGGGAGTTCTTCTTCTGCGCGCCGCCGTTGAAGGTCACGAAGGCGGTCGGTTCTCCGATCAATCCTCTCGCCATCAAGTAGCGGTCAGGACTTCGGGAGCTGCGACACGAACTGGTTCATGTCGAAGTAGTCGCGCCACGCGGCGATCTTGCCGTCGCGCACCTCGAACGTTCCCGACACCGGCAAGGCGATGCGTCCGTTCGCGAAGGTGAAGACGTCAACTCTCTCGGTCATGACGATGTCGCCTGCTGCCGCGATGTGCTTCATCTCGAACACCACTGACTCGACTCCCGTGGTGAAGCCGGCGATGGTGGCGCGGATCGCGTCTGCTCCGTGGACGGGTTCGACCGGGATGTTGTGGTACACGGCGTCATCGGCGAAGAACGACATGATCTTGTCGAGATCGCCCGTCGCCCACGAGTCGCAGAACGCTTGGACGAGGGCGAGCGGAGAGTCAGCCATCGTGCCGACAGTACCGGGCGGCTCAGCCGACTGGCTCGAACGGTCCGAGCACGTCGTCGAGCGGCGGGCCCGGCGGCGCTGGTGCGAGGATCGTCAGCCGGGTCGTCGCCCGGGTGAGCGCGACGTAGAGACGCGCCATGCCCGTCGTTCCCGGTGACTCGCTGACGATGGCCTCGGGATCGACGACGACGACACCGTCGAACTCCAGCCCCTTCGCGTCGACCGCGGTGAGACGCTCTCCATCACCGTTGCCGTCGCGCGACGAGGTGCGTGGGTGCGACCACTGCCACCAGCCCCGCGCCGACCTCGTGCCGGATGTCGGCAACTGCTGCCGCGACCTCTGTCGCGCTGAGCGGTCGACCATCGGTGTGGAGGCGGCGAGGACCGACGCCCGCAGTCCTGACAGAGCGGGCCGGGTGCAGGTGTGGTGCGAACTGCGCGAGCAGCCGGGCGGCCACGTCCATGACCTCAGCGGGGGTGCGGTAGTTCACCGTCAGCTCGTGACGGGTCACCGAGTCTTCAGCGACGTCGAGCGCCGCGAGGATCCGGACCCATGTCGCCGCCGAGCCGGCGCGCACCGCTTGCGCCTCGTCGCCGGCGAGGGTGAAGGACTGCGAAGGGCACCGCCGGGCGATGGCCCGCCATTGCATCGGCGACAGGTCCTGGGCCTCATCGACCACGACATGGCCGTACTGCGCGTCGGCCGGGCGGATCGCCGCCGCTTCGTCGTGCGCGAACTGGTGGGCGAGCTCCTCGTACACCCCATGCAGCTCGTTGGCGGCTGAGTCACCCATGAGCGTGGTCGTGGCGTACCTGACCTTGCACTCCCGGCACTCGAGCCGATCGGTGCCAGACGCCTCGCCGGGCCGGTACTCGAGTGCGCGACCGCACCGTGGGCAGTCCGGCAGCCGCTCCTCCAGGATCCGCTCGGCGACGTGGTCGAGCGACCGTCGCGCCGACGGCGCGCTCCCGGCGCGTCGGGATCGGCCCGAGAAGGAGGTCGGCCTCGTCGAGAAGGGCAACGTCGGCCTCGGTCCATCCGTCGCTCGCCTCATTCGCGGCGCAGCAGCGCGTCCACCTCCTCAGTCGTGAGGATGTCGCGCCCGGCAGTCTCGATGCGTCGCGGCGACGCGAGGAGACGGCGCACGAGCACCTCGGGAGTGAGCAGCGGCCACACCGAGTGGAGCGCCTGCGCGAGCGCGCCGCGGTCGATCACGTCGAGGAGCGGCGTGGCGTAGCTGACTGCTTCGGCTCCGATGCGACCGATCCGGAGATCGCGTTCGAGGCCGTCGTGGTACGCGGCGTCGAGCGCGCGCAACAGAAGTCGCTCGACCAGCGGACGGCCGCCGTTGTGCGTCGTCGACCGTCGCCGCGCGGTCGCGACGATCGCCGCGAGGCTGTCGTGGTCGACCACGAGGCGGAACCGTCCCGCCCACAGCTCGATGCCCGCACGGGGCGCTCGCTCGTGCGCTCGTATCGCGCGGGCGATGACGTCGACCATGCGGAGGTCGCCTTTGATCGCGGCCGCGGCGGGTGGGTCGAGCTTCGACACCGTCACGGCGGGGCCGAGATCCGCGGGGGTCGCCAGCACGACCCTGTCCTCACCGAGCGAGGGGACGACGTCCTCGACGTAGCGGAGGAACGTCGTCGACGGACCGACGAAGAGCACCGCAGTGGAAAGATGCGCTCGCTCGGCATAGAGCAGGTACGCGGCCCGGTGAAGGGCTACCGCTGTCTTGCCGGTACCGGGCGCCCCTTGCACGACTGTCACGCCGGCGCGCGGCCGACGGATCACGACGTCCTGCTCGGCCTGGATCGTCGCCACCACGTCTTGCATGCGACCGGTCCGCGGGGCGTCGAGCGCGGCCATGAGCGCGCCCTCGCCCACGAGGTGGAGCCCGGCCTCGCCCGCGGCGGACACGTCGAAGACCTCGTCCTCCAGGCCGATCATCTCGCCGAGCCGCCAACGGAAGTGGCGTCGGCGTACGACGCCCATGCGGGTCATGGGGCAAGGCCCGGTAGAACGGCTCGGCCGCCGGGGCGCGCCAATCGACGACGAGCGGGTCACCGTGCTCGTCAGCGACGGCGACTCGACCGACGTAGAGGCAGCTGCCGTCGGCGAGGTCGAGGCGACCGACGAGCAGGCGGTCCTTCGCGATGTCGAGCGCGGCCAGCCGGTGGCCCGCGTGCGCGATCGCGCTGTCGCGCTCGAACAGCGCCTGCGCACTCCTGCGTCTCGGTGAGCCGTGCCGTGCCGGCCATTCGCTCGGCCGAGCCGCGCATGGCCACCACCCGGTCGTAGGCGGCATCGAGGTAGGCGCGCTCGCGGCGCAGCTCGTCGTCACCCGGCACGGGGGGATCGTCGCTGCGCAGGCCGTTGGAAGCAAGCGACCCCGCTGTCGTAGAATTGAGTCACCGGATAGCCGTTGGGTCGAGCCTCGACGGTCGGTTTCGACGTGACCCTCCGATCTTCCTAGGGTTGCACCATGCGTGAAGCCGTGATCGTCAGCTACGCCCGCACCGGACTCGCCAAGTCGGGTCGGGGAGGGTTCAACCACACACCCGCGATGAGCATGGCGGCACACGCCATCAGCCACGCGGTGTCGAAGTCGGGAGTCGAGCCCGAAGCTGTGGAGGACGTGTACCTCGGCAACGGCGCTCACGGTGCAGCGAACCTCGCCCGGCTCGCGGGCCTCCTCGCCGGCCTGCCCGTCACGACCGGCGGCGCCACGATCCAGCGCCACTGCTCGTCTGGCCTCAACGCGATCGCATTGGCCGCGAACTACATCAAGACCGACAGCGCCGACGTCGTCGTGGCCGGTGGCGTCGAGTCGATCACCATGCCCGGTGGGGGAATGGGCGGCTCGGCGAACATCGACGACAAGCTCCTCGAGATGTACCCGGCGATCTTCATGCCGATGATCGAGACCGCCGACATCGTCGCCAAGCGCTACGACGTGAGCCGCGAGTACCAAGACGAGTACTCGCTCGAGTCGCAGAAGCGCATGGCCGCCGCGCAGGCCGCCGGGCTCTTTGCCGACGAGATCGTCCCGATGAGCACCACCATGAAGAAGGTCGACAAGGAGACGAAGGAAGAGTCGTTCGTCGACTACGTCGTCGACCGCGACGAGTGCAACCGTCCCGACACGACGCTCGAGGGTCTCGCAAAGCTGCCGCCGGTCCGCGGTGAAGGCAACTTCATCACCGCCGGCAACGCGAGCCAGCTGTCCGACGGCGCGGCCGCGGTCGTCCTCATGTCCGACGAAGAGGCGAGCAAGCGCGGCCTCACTCCGCTCGGTGCGTTCAAGGGTTGGGCGGTCGCTGGCTGCGAGCCCGACGAGATGGGGATCGGCCCGGTCTTCGCGGTGCCGAAGCTGCTCGCGCGCCACAACCTCAAGGTCGACGACATCGACCTGTGGGAGCTGAACGAGGCGTTCGCCTCACAGTGCCTGTACGCCCGTGACACCCTCGGCATCGACCCCGCCAAGTACAACGTGAACGGCGGCTCGATCGCCATCGGCCATCCCTTCGGCATGACCGGCGCGCGCTGCGCGGGCCACGTCCTGCAGGAGGGCATCCGTCGCAAGGCCAAGTGGGGCGTCGTCACGATGTGCATCGGCGGCGGCCAGGGAGCAGCCGGGCTCTTCGAGATCTACTCGTAGCGTCAGCGGCTGGCCAGCCGCCGCATCCACCGACCGTTCGCGCGTTCGCCCGCGGCATAGTGCGGCTAACGCGCGAACGCGCCTGTCGGTCGGCGTGTGTGCGTCGGAGCCACGCAGCCTTCACCAACCGCCGCGGTGCACGACCTCGTCGAACGGACGGCGGTCCGGCTTGACGATCGGGCGTAGGGGCCGATCAGCCGGGTAACCCAGCCCGATCATGTAGGCAGCGATGTAGCCGTCGGGGAACCCGAGGATCGCGCGTGCCTTGTCTTGGTCGCCGATCGCCGAGTGGGCGCTGCCGATGCCGAGGTCGGTTGCGGCGAGCAGCATCGCGTACGTCGCCTGACCGAGGTCGTAGCGGTCGAGTGTGATGAACCGCTCCTCGGTCGGCTCGGGAAGGAGGAGCACGATCGCGGCCTGCGCGCCCGGTATGTGCCGCGCGCCCTGCCACACTCCGCCGAGTGCCTCGAGCTGCGCCTTGTCGGTGATCACGACGAACTCCCAGCGCTGCCGGTTCGAGGCCGACGGTGCACGCCATCCCGCCTCGAGGACTCGGTCGAGGTCTTCGTCGCTGATCGGTTGGTCGGTGTACGTGCGCACGTTGCGCCGCGCTCGGATCGCATCCCACGTCTCCATGACGGTGCCTCCTACAGCGACGTGACGAACGCGGCGATGCTCGCGGCGGTGTCGCGGCTGATCTCGGGGCACATGAACGGGAGGACCTCGGTGCCGTGGATCGTCCCCATCACCTGGCGGCACCGCGCCGGCACACCGGCGCGGAGCAGCAGCCGGTAGAACTCGACGCCTTCGTCACGCAGGGGATCGCACTCGTTGACGCTGATCATCACGGGCGGCAGGCCTCGGACGTCGTCTTCGGTCGCGAAGCTCGGCCACGCGAGCGGATTGCCGCGCTCGAGCTCGTCGATGCCGTAGCCCATCGCGCCGCGGTTGTTGTGCAGGTCGAGGAGGATCCCGTTGTTCTCCGTCGACGACGGGTGCTCCGGGAGCGGCCACCGTCCGGCGATGTAGGGGCACAGCGCGTAGAGGCCCTTGATCAGACCGATGTCGCCGTCCTGCTTCAGCTTGAGCCCAGTCGCGAGCGTGAGGTTGCCGCCACCGCTCTCGCCGGCGACGACGACGCGACCGGGATCGATGCCGAGGTCGGGCGCGTTGTCGATGAGCCAGCGCAGACCGGAGATGCAGTCGTTCAGTCCGGCGGGGAACGGCGCGACCTCCTCGACCGACGAGGGCGTGAGCGCGTTGCGAAAGTCGACCATCGCGACGGCGACCCCTTGGGCGGCGATGATGCGGCCCCACGCGCGGTAGTTGCCGTCGTAGCACGACAGCGCCTGCATGCCGCCGCCGTGGATGTAGTACACGGCGGGGAGTGAGGCCCTGTCCGTCGGGCCGGATGAGACGCACGTTGATCGTGTTGCCGTCGGGCTGCGACACGACGGAGTGCTCGGTCACGTTGAGGCCCTTCGACGGCGCGATCTCCTCGTTGTCGGCGGCAGCCAGGAGTGTCGTGATCATCGCCCGCTGGGCGATCGCCTCGTCGGTGTTCGCTTCTGCGAGGAGCTGCTCGCGACTCTCGGCGTCGCCACCTCCGCCGGGAGTGCCGAGCGCGCCGAGAACGGTCTTGATCCGAGGGTCGATGCGGGGGTCGTTGGAGACGTCGATCATGCGACGAACGTAGTGCGGCAATCTGCACGATGTGGACGACTCAACCATCGGAAACGGCGTCACCCTCCGCCGCTGGCGGGCCTCCGATGTCGGTGCGCTGTCGGAGGCCGCTGCTCGGTCCGCGGAACACTTGTCGGCGTTCTTGCCGTCCGCGATCCGCGAGCTCGACGACCCAGAGCTGTTCATCGAGCGCGCGCAGGACGCGTGGAACGGCGGTCGCATGTACGCCCTCGCGGTGCTCGACGCCGATGGGCGTCTGGCCGGACAGGTCACCCTGACGCCCGACGGCATCACCGGCGAGATCGGGTACTGGATCGCCGCGGATCGCGTCGGCAGGGGATTGGCGACGGCCGCAGTCCGGCTGCTGATCGCCTGGGCGCACGAGCAGCACCCGGAGCTCGCACGTCTCCAGCTGCATTGCGACCTCGCCAACGTGGCCAGCGCCCGCGTCGCCGCGAAGGCAGGCTTCCGTCACGCTGGCAGGAGTGCCGTGTCGGGGCGTGGCACCGACGCGCAGTCCGGGGTGGAGATGTTGTGGGTGCTCGACGGTTAGTGGCCCTCGGCGAGCCAGAGGACCCGGGGCGCGGTGCCGAGCGGTGCCGATGTTGTCTCGAGCTCGCGTTCGATCTCGTCGTGCTCACGGGGTGAGAGCGATCGCCACGGGATCACGGTGAACGAGGCGCCGACGCGGCCCCACGAGCCGACGATCGACCCGTCGAGCAGCACTCGGCCGGCCAGGCTGTTCACGACGCGGTCACTGGCGCTGAGATCGCGAGCGCGTTGAGCGAGGTCGGGGGGTGCGGCGGCGACGCGCAGTCCGCCGTGCGGAGACAGGTACGGATCGCCGAGAGGCAGCAGTCGGGCGCCGACGGCTCGGGCCTGCAACGTCGACATCTGCTCTTCGTCAGACGCGAGCATCATCCCGGTCAAGTGGGTCGTCGCGACCGGCACCAGCTCGGGTCCGAGCGCTCTGAAGGTGGCTGCGGCGTCGGATCGATCGATGCCTGCCCACCTCGCGAGGTTCGAGGGGTTGGCCGGCCCGAGCCAGTGCAGGAAGCGCCGGGCGAGCTCGCGCCGCGCGTCCTCCTCGTCGATGTCAGGTGGGACCGCAGGTACGACCGTGGTCGTGCGAGCGTCCCAGCGAATGTTGACCTTGCCGGTGACACTGAGCTGTCGCAGCGGCGCCATGCCTCGCACGTCCAGCTCGGGGATGGCCGCAATGACTTCGCGGCTCGACCGGGGCTGGCCGTCCAGCACGCGGAGCACTCCGTCGGCGACGTCGTGCAGCGCGGCGCGTCGTTCTGGATCACGTGGCAGTCCGCCGATCGTGAACACGCCGACATCACGCCGCGGGACGACGTAGTCGGCCATTCGAAACCAGATCTGCACGAGCAATGGGTCCTCCCAGGCGTCCGGGTGGACCTGCTGCATCCGTGCGTGGAGCGCGAACAGCGCGGCGCGCGGCGCGCTGTCCTGCAGGCCGCCGAAGGCAGCCCGCTCGTGCGATCCAGGTGGCAGCCGCTCCGCGAGGTGCATCACCTGCAGCCGGTGTGCCACGACGCTCTCATCGGTGACTATTGGGGCCGCCATCTCCGCAGTCTGATCCCGAGGAGCACGCCGTGAGCACGCACACCGACACCGTCGACGCCTACATGGAGGGCTTCCGCCGTAGCGACAAGCCGAGCATCCTCGTGCTCCTGACCGACGACGTCGCCTGGGACCTCCCCGGCTTCCGTCACCTCACCGGCAAGGCCGACTTCGAGGGCGAGATCGTCAATCCTCAGTTCGACGAGAACCCGACGCTCATCGTCGACCGCAAGCTGGAAGCCGGTGATTCCGTGGTCTGCATCGGCGAGGGCCAGGGGCAGATGAAGGCTGGCGGCGACTTCCGCTTCGCCTTCTGCGACGTGTTCACGTTTCGCGACGACCTGATCTGTCGAGTCGAGTCCTATGTCGTGCCGCTGTCAGGTCCCTCCCTCGCCGAGCTCGCCGAGGACTAAGCGAGACGTCCGGTGTGCTCGAGGATCGCGGGCACGATTGTGTCCCAGTCGCGTCCATCGACGCCGTGTCCGGCGTGCGGGATCGAGCAGCAGCGTCGCGCCCGGGATCTCCGCCGCCAGCGCCTGACCGTGTGCGAGCGGGAACATCGGATCCGCCGTGCCGTGGATCACGAGCGTGGGAACGTTGATCGACGACAACGGCGGAGGGGATCGATCGTCGCCTGCGATCGCGTCGTGATTCTGCAGAGCGGCAACGTCGCGGGCGCGCTCGACGTCGCGACGGATGAGCTCACGCGACGCCGTCTCGTCGAAGGGGCGTTCGTCTCCGTTGAGCACGCGGGAGTAGCCGACGAGGTACTCGATCACCGACTCAGGGCGCGACCAATCCACCTCGGCCGTCGCCGCGAAGCGCGCAAACTCCTCGGTCGGGTCTGGAAGTCCGCGGTCACCGGGCGTCGCGGGAGAGGTGCTGATCAGAACGAGCGAGAGGACGCGATCGGCGAAGCTCAGAGCGAGGAGCTGCGCGAAGGCCCCGCCCGCCGACACGCCGACGACGTGGGCTGCCGGCAGTCCGTACGCATCGAGCACGCCAGCCGCGTCGGCGACCAAGTCGGCGCCGGTGTACGTCGGATGCCCGGGCTCGTACGTCGACTGATCGGCCGGTGTCGCGGTGGTCGTAGCGGATCACGAACCGCCCTCCGTCGGCGAGCATCCGGCAGAAGCCGGCGTCCCACCAGAGCATCGATGCGCCGACACCCATGATCAGAAGGATCGGAGGGTCGGCACGATCGCCGAACGGTTCCGTGCAGAGCGCGACCCCGTTCGCTTCGATCATCTGCTCGACCACGTGTCCAGCCCGTGCTCGCTAGAACACGAAGTGGAATCCGTCGTTGATCAACGGCATCCCCTGCTCCGGATTCTCCGGCGGGATCGGGTAGTTGTCGTCGAACAGGCAGAACTGCACGTAACCCCACCCGAACTTCAATGGCGACGGCGGGATCCCGAACTGCGCTGTCTCCACCTGGTCGACCGTGAACAACTGGAGATGCAGGTGGCCGTCGCAGTTCACCGAGTTGCGGTGGCTCATCGACCACGCTGCCGAGATCTGGCTCGAGCCTTCCTCGCGCAGAGCCGGATCGCGCGAGCGGTCGCTCGTCTGCTTCACGGAAACCCAGAGCGCTCCCTCGCCATAGCAGCGGTAGACCGCGGTGAGGTAGCCGACCGTGGGGTCACGACGATCGACGATCACCGGTCCGATCACCTGCGCCGTCGTGGGCTGTGTGTTCTCGAGGGCACCCGCCTGTCCGGCGACCCCGAGCGTCGTGGCGAGCACAGCCGCCACGGCGAGAAGCATCTTCATCGCGCGACCCTTCTGTCGTCCGAACGTCTCCCGGCGCGATCGTTGCCTCGACCGCGTCGAGGCATACAGACGCGCGCGACGAAGCGGATGGAAACGCTCCGCGCGACCCCGCTGACACTGAGAGTGCGCGCGAGCCGATCATCGCAAGACAGCTGCCTTGTCGCGAAGAGCGAGGACCGCCTGTATGAGGGCAGCGTGGGTCAGGGCCTGCGGATAGTTGCCGAGATGCCGTCTCGTGGACGGGTCGATCTCTTCGCCGTAGAGCCCGAGCGGGCTGGCGAGTGCGAGCAGCTCGTTCAAGCGCGTCTCGGCCTCGACGACACGTCCGGTGGCAGCCAATGCTTGGACCAGCCAGAACGAGCATGGAAGGAAGGCGCCTTCGCCGCCGGGGAGGCCGTCTTGGCCGGGCGGGTATCGGTGGATGAGGGGGCCGCCCGCGTCGAGAGCGCGGGCGATGGCGTCGATCGTGCCGTTCACGCGCGGTGAGTCATTGGGTTCGATCTCGAGCAGCGGGAGCACGAGGAGGGCCGCGTCGAGGTCGGTCGAGCCGTACGCCCGGGTGTAGCTGTCGAGCGCTTCGTTGAAGCCGTGGGTCGTGACGTCGGCAGCGATGGCGGCGCGCTGCACGGTCCATCGCGCGGACTGCCGCGCAGGCGTGCGATGAGTGACGGCGATGCGGAGCGCGCGGTCGAGGGCGAGCCACGCCATCAGCTTGGAGTGCACGTGGTGGACGCGATTGCCGCGGATCTCCCAGATCCCCGCGTCGGGCTCCGTCCAGCTCCGAGCGACTTCGTCGGCGAAGCCCCGCATCGCCCGCCAGGTCTCGGAGTACAGCCGATTCCCGGCCGACACGAACAGCCAGGCGGCGTCGATGACCCACCCGTACCCATCGAGCTGATGTTGGTCCGCGGCGCCGTTGCCGATCCGCACCGGTCTGCTCTGCGCGTACCCAGGCCATCCTCGGAGCTCGCATTCGGCAGCGGGATGGCGACCGTGAAGGGTGAGCAACACCGGGAGCCTTGGTCGCGCGAGACGGCTCGCATGCAAGAGCCAGGCCAGGAATCGGCGGGCTTCGTCGGCTTGGCCGGTGCCGAGGAAGGCGCCGACGCCGATGCTGGCGTCGCGAGGCCAAGCGAACCGATAGTCCCAGTTGCGGATCCCCCCCAGATGCTCCGGGAGCGAGGTCGTGGGAGCGGCTACCGGCGCACCGGAGGGCGAGTAGGTCAAGAGCCGCAGGGTGAGCAGGCTGCGCACCGTCATCTCACGATGGGGGAGCGCGTGGTCGATGTCGTCGCCCCATGCTCGCGAGCGGCGTTCGTCGGCTTCGAGCGCTGCCCACCCGATGTCAGGGTGCACATAGCTGAGGGGCGCCCGCTCGGCGACTCCGAGCGTGACGGTCAGTGGCTCACCCGGCGTGATCGTGATCGTCGTCGGCTGTCCGGGTTCGATCCGATGCGCCGGGCTGCACTGGAGCGCGAGTGCGGTGTCCTTCCAACTACAGACCGTCACTTCTCCGCGATGCTCGATACGCGGCGGGCGGTGGTGTTCGCCGAGACGAGGATCGAAGTCGACGAGCGCCTCGATGGGCCCGCCGCTCGCGGTGAGCCGGCGAACCAGCAGGGTCGTGGGCAAGAGGCTGCCCGTGACTTCGGCGATCATCGCTTCGGTCAGCGTGAGCCGGCCGTCGCTGCCCTCCCACGTCGTCTCCAGCGTGGTGGTTCCCTCGCGGTACGCACGCGCGACGACAGTTGCGGGGCTCGCCGGACTCATCGCGAAGGTTCCTGCGCTGGGTCCTCCGACGAGCCGACCGAAGACCGGCTGCCCGTCGAAGCGGGGAACACACATCCAGTCGATCGCGCCGTCGGAAGCGACGAGCGCCGCGGTGCGGGTGTCGCCGAGTAGCCCATAGTCCTCGATGGGATGCTCGTGGTGCTCGCCCACTCAGCGCACTCCGAGGAGGACGCCGAGCGCGATGCCGTAGACGAGGTGCGCGGCGATCGCCACGATGGGCGTTTGTGCGCCGTAGTTGAGGGCGAACAGACCGGGAGGTTCGAGCGCGGCGGTAGAAGTGGGTCCGGCGCGATCCGACGCAATCCGAGGGTGCACGCCGGGCAACAGCGGGACGAGCACCGTGAGGGCCACCGCGGCGTGCAGCAGACCGAGCAGCCCGCCGAGCCACCAGTTGGCCCGATCGAGCAGCGCGAACGTCGCGGCGTAGCCGAACGCGAAGCCTTCACCGATCAGCATGTGAATGAAGAACCCGGCGACCCGGGCACGGTCGGGATCTTCAGTGACGATGGTGCCGAGGAGCAACGGCAGATCAAGACGCGTCTGTCCGGTCAGCTGGGCGACGATCATCACCACAGTGAGCGCCGCGGTGGCGACGAGACCGAAGAGCAGCCACCCCGCCCAGTCCATCTGTCATGAAGTACCTCGACATCGGGCTGGCGAGACCACGCGGGGCTCGCGGCGCGGGGTTCAGGCGCGGACGCTGAGGTATTCGATCACGGCGTCGTAGTCGCTGCCGAGCGCGTTCGGGCCACCCATCCGTGTCGACATCGTCTGTGCCCAGACGAGCGGAGTCACCGCGTAGATGGTGTCGACCGCGTCGGTGCGGGCGCCGTGCTCGACCAGGGTGCGCACGAGCTCGATGCGGCCGAGCACCGCGGCGTGGTGCAGCGGCGACGCGACGACGCCCTCGGGGTTCACATCGAACCCGAGGTCGACGAGCTGCGCGGCGGCATCCCACTCGCCGGCGGACGCGAGGTCGGCCACGATCGCTGGCCGCTGTGCGCGCAGGTCGTCGAGCCGGGACGTGTCGCCCGCGAGGAACTCGGCGAGGGCGTCGTCGGTCGTGTGCGCGGCGAGGTAGAGGTCTCGTAGCAAGCTGACTTCGGCGGCATGGTGGATCAGCTCGTCGATGACGTGCAGCGCGAACGTCAACCGATCAGGCCAGCCCTCGGACTCGTCGAGGAGGTGCTCGGGGTCGGTCGCGTCGAGATAGCCGCGCCATGTCGCAAACGAGCGCTCGAGCAGCGAGATCGCTTCGGCTGCGGACATCGTGATCCAGACCTCGTCGACATCGGCGGCCGGCGCCACGCCGAGCACGCGCGGGCACCGGTCCTCGCGCAACAGGTCGATGATGTGAGTGAGCCGCCACGCAATGGTCGTGATCGGGGCGGGCGCCACTGGCCTCAGACCGAAATCGAACCGCAGGCCCTCCGGCGTGTCGCGCACCGACCACGCGAGCGGCGCGGGCTCCCACAGGTACTCCTCGTCGGTGAGACCGTCGAGACGCGCACTCAGCCGGTTGTACGCCTTCTCCGAGAGAGCGATCAGGTGAGCCGTCGTCACCCGCGCACCGTACCGGGCTCGGTCAGATCGCGGCGCCGGGAGGTGATGCCCGACTTCATCTGACCGGCGCCGCGCCTCTTGCTCGCTTCTCGACGCGCCTCCACACGCGTTGTTGCACCACGAGCCCGACCGCGCCGACGACTGTCAGGATCGCCACGTTCAAGAGGAGCTGGATGAGGGAGCCGCGCGCCTCGCTCCAGTTCTGGAACGCAAGCGACACTCCGATGTCCGCCGCCGCCGGAATCGTGGTCACGGAGATGAAGACTCCGATGAGAGCTCCCGTGCGAGCTTCGACGAGCGAGATGACGCCGACGATCCCGGCGAGCGACGCGACGACAACGGAGAACACGTTCGGAGTGTTGATGAGCTCGGACACGGGGCGAATCCCGGCGCGGAACGCGTCGGACTCCCAACCGAACGCCCGGATGATGACGCTGAAGCAGTAGGTCATGGCGATCGCGATCAAGAAGCCGAAGAAGAGTGCAGCAAGCCCGGCGCGCACTCGACCGGGATCCGCCCGGTTGATGCCGAGCGCGACGCTGATGATCGCCGCGTACTCCGGTCCCACGACCATCGCGCCCACGATCAGGATCTGCGAGTTCGTGAAGATGCCGACGGCGGCGATGAGCCCGGCGATCGCGAGCAAGAGGAACCAGCTGGGCGGATACCGTCCGCCGGCGCGGATCCGGGCCTCGGCCTGCTCCCAGATCGGGGAAAGGCTCAACGCTCGCGGCGACCGGGCTTCCGCATCCGTCGCTCGGTCCGACAGCGCGGCGCCGATGTCTTCGATCACGACCGATCCGCGCCGAGTCACGCCCCGGGCCCGCAAGTCCTGCAGGACGCCGTTCGCCTCCGCGTTGATCACGTCGAACTGGACAGCGTCACCGTCGGGGTTGCGGGCGACACCCTCGAGCACGATCAGGTCGAACACGCCTGCATTGCTCGAGAGGAGATCGACCAGGCCCGCCGTGATGTCCGGCGGGCTCACCAAGCGCACGTGGATCATCGCGAGAGGTTCGCCCGAGCGACCGCCCTTCGACAAGCGGCGTCGACCTCACTCACGTGTCGGAGACGATTCGCGCGTCCGCATGTGAGAGAAGCAGTCCGAGCTCCGCCGTCGTCTGATCGACGGAAACGACGACAAGGCCGGCCTGGCGGGCCTCGAGCAAGGTTGCCATGCGATGGAGCTCTGACTTCGGGACGTTCTGCCAGAAGTGCGCTGCGAGGTACGCGACGGCGACCAATGTCTCCCGCGTCGCCATCACCGAGGACAGGAATCGGAGTCCGAGCGGCGCGGCAAGCACGACGAGGGCGGCGGCGAGAAGTTCACCTCCCCGAGCCGCACCCGATGGCGTGGAGTGGTGGCGATCCATCGTGAGGTAGCCGTCGGCGCCCTTCTCGACGACCGCCGCCGTCAGCTGGCCGGCCGGCCCGCCTCGGGTGCTGCACACGTCGCCGAAGTCATGCTGCGCAGCGGGCGTCGACGCGTAGCTGGCGACGGCGATGATCACAGGCTGATCGTCCACGGGCTCTCCCGGATTGATTGTTCGACCTCCGTTCGGCGCGCTCCTCATCCACACGGGGTGAACGTAAAGCCGCGGTAGGTTCGTCTGGTGAGGCCCGAGGCCGGCGATCAGCCCCGTCGGGCCCGCATCCGCACCGGCTCGACTCGCGTCGGCTTCGACCTCGACACGTCCAAGCTGTTGGTGCCCCAGGCACGTCCGGGCGTGGTCACCAGGCGTTCTCTTCTCGATTCGCTGTCGGGGCCCGATCCGGTCCCACTGGTCGCGGTGGTGGCGCCAGCCGGGTATGGCAAGACGACGTTGCTGGCGGACCTCGCGAGGCTGAAGTCGAGCCGAGTGGCGTGGGTGTCCGTCGACGACCGAGACAACGACCCGGCCGTCCTCTTCGCGTACCTCACGGTCGCGCTCGATGGAGTGGAGCGCGTCGAGCCCAAAGTGTTCCGCTCGATAGCGACTCGAGTAGGCGTTGCCGACGTCGTCCGGCTGGTCTCGGCGATTGGGCGAATGTCCGAGCCCGTCTTCGTCGTGCTCGACAATGCCGAGCTGCTGACCAACGCGGAGTGCCACGACATGATCGCCGAGCTCGCGCTCCGACTTCCCGAGGGCTCGCGGCTGGCGATCGGATCGCGACGGCCGGTGCCCGTACCCGTCCCGCGCCTGCGCTCGCAACGACGCATCGTCGAGGTCGGCCGGGACGATCTCGCGATGGATGCCACGCAGGCGCGTGCGCTGCTCGCCGGCGCGGGGGTCGCAGTGTCAGATGTCGATGTCGAGCGGCTCGTCGCGCGCACCGAGGGCTGGCCAGCTGGCCTCTACCTCGCCGCGTTGGCGATGAACGCTGGCAGCCCTCATCCTGCGGCGGCGTCGAGCTTCAGCGGGACCGACCGCTTCGTGGCGGAGTACTTGCGATCGGAGTTCCTCGATCGTGTCTCGAGGGCGGACGTGCTGTTTCTCACCCGCGCCTCGATCCTCGACCGTATGTGCGGTTCGTTGTGCGACGAGACGGTCGGGCGAACCGGCTCGAGCCGAGTTCTGCACCGGTTGGAACAGCGCAACCTCCTCGTGATCCCGATGGATCGCGACGGCGAGTGGTTTCGGTTTCACCATCTCTTCCGCGAGCTCCTTCATGCGGAGCTCTCGCGACGAGAACCGGAGATGGTCCGCGAGCTTCATCTGCGCGCGGCGTCGTGGTACGAGGCGAATGGTCTGCAGGAGGCGGCGATCACCCATGCTCAGCGCGCCGGAGACGTGGAGCGCGTCGCTCGGCTCGTGCTGACGCTCGCGAACCCAGTCTGGGCGAGCGGTCGTCTCGACACGGTGCTGCGCTGGATGCAGTGGTTCTCGGACAACGAGCTCATCGAAGAGCAACCGGCTGTCGCCGTGCACGGCGCGTTGATCCTCGCCCTCGTCGGCAACGCCGACGAGGCGGAGCGTTGGGCCGCTGCGGCGCAACGCACCACGCGCACGGGAACCCTCTCGGACGGGAACACGATGGAAGGCACTGTCGCCTACCTGCGCACACTGATCTGCCGAGACGGCTTGGAGGAGATGCGCAAGAGCGCGCAGACGGCGCTCCAAGGACTCAGCCCGACAAGCCCCTATCGACCCGCGATGCTGCACGCGGAGGGTGCCTCGCACCTCCTCGACGGTGGCGCGGAGCTGGCGGACGGCTTCTTCGTGCGAGCTGTCGAGGAAGCCAGGAGCACCGGTGCGACTCCGTTCATTCCGCTGCTCTTGGCGGAGAGGGGCATCGCCGCGATCGAGAGGGACGATTGGACGTCCGCCGAGGCGCTCGCGTCACAGGCACTCGAGATCATGCAGCCCGAGCTCGACGACTACTGGACGAGTGCTCTGCCCTACGCATGGGCTGCACGCGTCACGGCCCATCGGAGCGATCTGAACTCGGCACGTGACCTCGCGGCCCGAGCGGCCCGGCTCCGACCCGTCCTCACGTACGCGCTGCCCGTGGTGTCCGCGCAGGCGCTGCTCGAGCTGGCGCACGCCTACTCCGCTGTAGGCGATCCGGGAGGAGCCCGCGCTGCGCTCCGCCAGATGCAGGACGTCCTGTACCACCGCCCCTGGCTCGGCACTCTGGCGCGGCAAGCCGCAGAGCTGACCACCGACTTGGAGCGGTCGAGGGCGGACTCCTTCGGGGTTTCGTCGCTCACGACGGCCGAGCTTCGCCTTCTGCCGCTGTTGCCGACTCATCTCACGCTGGCTGAGATCAGCGAGCGGCTGTTCGTGTCGCGGAACACGATCAAGACACAAGCGATCTCGATCTACCACAAGCTCGGAGTCTCCAGTCGGAGCGAGACGGTTGCGCGTCTGTACGACCTCGGCCTGGCAGTTGAGCCCGACACGCCTGCGCCCCGGCGAGCACGCCGATAGTCGTCAGCTGTGGCTGGCGTCGACGACGCAGAAGCGGTTGCCCTCGGTGTCAGCCAACACGACGAAGTCAGGATCGCTCGGGTAATCCCAAGCCACGCGAGTTGCACCCAGAGCGACGAGCCGGTCGATCTCGGACGACTGCTCGGCCGGACTGTCGACCAGGAGGTCGAGGTGGACCCGCGGCCGCTCCTGGGCCGGAGTCGCCGACCGATGCACGGCGATCCGTGTTCCGACGCGATCCGGTGGGACCAGGATCGTGAAGTCGTCATCGGATCCCGGGAATTCGACGACCTCGTAGCCGAACGCGCTCGCCCAGAAGGCCACGGCACGATCGACGTCGTCGGCACCGAGCACGATCGTTCCGAGCCGCAGCATCACGTGAGTCTCGCGCCCTGTGGTGCGAGACGATGGTGTGATGAAGGTCGCGCCTCAGGTCGTGAGCACCACCGTCGTCGGTAGCTACCCCCAGCCTCCGTGGCTGATCGACCGAGCGTTCTTGGCCAAGGGCGTGCCTCGTGTTCGAGCAGACGAGCTTTGGGCCCTTCCGGCGGATCTGCTGGCCGGAGCGCAGGACGATGCGGCTGAGCTGGCGATCCGCGACATGGAGCGCGCGGGCATCGACGTCATCACCGACGGGGAGGTGCGCCGCGAGAGCTACTCGAATCACCTCATCGCTGCGCTCGAGGGGATCGACGCGGTGCACCCAGCGTCGCTCACGAACCGCGCGGGGCGCAGCATCCCCGTGCCGAGGATCGTCGGCCCGATACGCCGCACCAGGGCAGTCGAGGTCGATGCGCTCTCGTTTCTGCGGCGCATGACTGATCGACCGGTCAAGGTCACGCTTCCCGGTCCGTTCACGCTCACTCAGCAGGCGAAGGACGAGTGGTACCAAGACCCCGAGGCAGTCGCGATGGACTTTGCCGCAGCACTGAACGAGGAGGCGCGGGACTTGCAGGCCGCGGGCGCTGACGTCATCCAGCTCGACGAGCCCTGGCTTCGCAACGATCCCGCCGAGGCCGAGCGCTACGCGGTCCGGGCGATCAATCGAGCGCTCGAAGGCATCACCGCGACGACCGCAGTGCACCTTTGCTTCGGCTACGCCGCGGTGGTTCCGGGAGACAAGCCCAGCGGCTACTCGTTCCTCCCGCAGCTGGCGGACTGCTCCGCCGAGCAGATCTCCATCGAAGCGGCCCAGCCGAAGCTCGACCTCGGTGTGCTCGACGACCTCTCCGGCAAGGTGATCGTCCTCGGTGTCATCGACCTGGGGGACCCCGACGTCGAGCCGGTCGATGTCGTCGCGGCGCGCATCCGGCGAGGTCTCGAACGCGTCGAGCCCACCCACCTCGTCGCCGCCCCCGACTGCGGCATGAAGTACCTGCCTCGGGGGACTGCGTTCAGCAAGCTCTGTGCGTTGGCCGACGCGGCACGCGCGATCCGGGCCGAGATCGGGCAGTGACTCGCTCCCTCATCGGGTGCATCAATTCACATTGACGTATCAAGCTGGATTGATGTACCGTCCAAGTGTGGTCGCCGCGGCTCCCGAAGACGCACCCCTCCACTTCCTGCAGCTGGTAGCGGACCCTCTGCGCTGGCAGCTTCTCGGCGAGCTGGCGCGAAGCGACCGGCGGGTCGGCGAGGTCGCCGAGCGGCTCGGGAAAGCCCAGAACCTCGTCTCGTACCACCTGGGGGAGCTCCGGTCAGGGGGGCTCGTGTCGGCGCGGCAGAGCTCTGCCGATGGCCGCGATACGTACTACCGGCTGCACCTCGCACGCTTGGGCGAGCTCTTCGTGACCGCTGGGGCTGCGTTGCATCCCGCGCTCCAGCTCGCGCCTCCTCCGGTCCAAGCGCCTCGCGCCGCGCAGAGGGCCCGGCGCAAGCAGCGCGTCTTGTTCCTCTGCACCGGCAACTCGGCGCGGTCACAGATCGCCGAGGCGCTGCTGATGACTCGTTCGGGCGGCGCCGTCGAGGCCAAGAGCGCCGGGAGCCACCCGAAGCCGCTGCACCCCAACGCGGTGCGCGTCATGTCCGAGCGCGGCATCGACATCTCGGGGCAGGCGAGCAAGCATCTCGACCGCTTCGCGCGCACCCGCTTCGACCGCGTGATCACGCTGTGCGACAAGGTCAAGGAGATCTGCCCCGACTTTTCGGGTGCCCCGATGACTGCGCATTGGAGCATGGCCGATCCGGCCGCTGAGGCAGCGACCGACGAGGACACCTATCCGGAGTTCGTGCGCGCCGCGGACGAGATCGACACCCGCGTCGCTCTGCTGATCGCTGAGCTCTCGCACCCAACCGACGGCGAAGGGAGCGTTCATGTCATCCGATGAAACAGTCAACGTTCGCTACATGGTCAACGATGTGGCCGAAGCCGTGAACTTCTATTCCACCCACTTCGGCTTCCAGGTCGGGATCAACTCGCCTGCGTTCGCCGACGCCACGAAGGGCAACCTCCGCCTGCTGCTGAGCGGACCCATGAGCTCGGCCGGTCGCCCCATGCCCGACGGCGCGATCCCGGGTCCGGGGGGATGGAACCGCATCCACTTCATCACGACAGACCTCGACGGCGAGGTCGCCCGGTTGAAAGCCGCGGGCGTCCCCTTCCGAAACGAGATCGTCAGTGGTCCCGGCGGGCGTCAGATCCTCGTCGAGGATCCGTCCGGGAACATGATCGAGCTGTTCCAGCCCGCGTCGGGCTGAACCGCCGGGAGCGCGGCTACTGCGCGGGAGCTGCGGCAGCCACGAGCTCGAGGAGCTCTGCTCGACTCGGTCCCCGCCGGCCGGAAGTCTTGGCCGCGAGCACCGCTTGTGTGTGGCGCGCGGCCTCGACGACGGTCGGGTCGTCGAGGATCGCCCCCGGACTCTCGAGCAGGTTCATGCGCCGCAGCTGCGCGCGCCCGAGCGCGACGTCGCGTAGCGCGCCGGCCGCGACGCAGAAGATGAGGTCTTGGCGTTCGGCCTCGGACCGGTCCCACTCGGGGATCTCCTCGCCGTTCCACCGATACTGGCGAATCCGGTCCATCGCTGCAGACTCGCGATACACAGCGTCGGCTTCGTCCCCGACGGCACGGTCGTAAGCGACCGCCGCAGCACCGACATCGCCGGGGTGCGCCGTGATCGCTTCGACCGCTGCGAACGCGTACGTGAGGGCCATTGACGCGCCCCATCCGTACATGGGGTTCGTCGTGCAAAGAGCATCGCCCACCTGCAGAACTCCGTGGGCGAGAGGAGCGCCGTCGACGACAGGATGCCAGCGGACGTTCTGGTGCTCGCCCATGAACTGCACGCTCGTGAGCGGTGTGCCGTTCGCAGGGTCGGCCCACGCGCCGACACGGGGCAGCGCGGCGAAGAAGGCATCCCACGCCCAGTCCTGCCGAAGCACCTTGAGCTCTTGATCGTCGGGCGGCACGAACACTGCGAGCCCGTAGGTGTTGTGGTCTCCCGGGAACCCGATGACGTTGGCCCGCTCGAGCTCCTCACGCACACCGAGGATGCCGAAGAGCGAGAGGGGAGATCCCTCGCTGAGGCGGTAGTAGCGGGAGTAGTACACGGCGCCGCAGTCCTGCGACTCATGGGGCAGGTCGACGCCGAACGGGGCCAGCCACTTCGGCGTCGGTGCTCGTCGCCCGCCACAATCGAGGACGACATCGGCATCGAGCGTGGTGCCATCAGCCAACGACAAGCCCGCGACGACGAGGCGGTCGCCGTCGTGATCGGCGATCAGGCCCGAGACCACAGCGGGGGAAAGGATCGTCACACCCGGTTCGGACTCGGCGACGCGTCGGAGTGCGAGCTCGAAGCCCGGCCGTCGGGTCCACAGACCCGCATACGCATCGTCCTCGTCCGACCAGAGCTCGGGCGGCGCGAGCATCTTGAAGAGGTTGACCTCGTCGATGCCGTCGAGCCGCATGCGGTCGACCGCCTCCGGGATGTGTTCGAGCAGGAGGTTCCGTGACCGAGCGGAGAACGCGTGCGGCTGCCGGAACTGGGGCACGTTCCGCCGATCCCACAGGAGGAACGCCTCGTCTCCATCGTCGGTCGGGGGCGACACGTCGCGCTCCACGATCGTCGCGTGCCAACCGCGACGGGCGAGGGCGATTCCCGCGGCGAGGCCGGCGACACTTCCCCCGATGATCGCTGCGTGCCGCGTCATTCGTCATCTCCGGTCTTCGGCGACTCGCCGGTCTCGACGAGGTTTTGTGCGACGTCCCGCAACTTCTCGTTCAAGTGCTGAGAGGCGCGGCGCAAGATGTCGAACGCTTGCTCGGCGCTGACGCGCTCGCGCTCCATGAGGATGCCTTGCGCCTGGCCGATCACTTCGCGTGACACCAGTGCGGCCTGCAAGTTGACGTTCTGCGATTGAAGGTCGGCACGTCGTGTGGTGGCGCCGATCGCGGCACCGGCGAGCGCGGCCAGGATCGTCCCCTTTGCGCGGTCGGTCGCCCCGAAGGCGTTGGGGAGCTGCGCGTAGAGGTTCAGCGCACCGCGCATGCCCTCGGAGCTGATCGGGCAGGCGAGCACGGTGCGGATGTCCGCCTGTGTCGCCGCGGCCTTGAACGCTGGATAGCGGGCGTCCTCCAACAGGTCGCTCACGTAGACCACGGCGGCGGAGCTCGCCGCATCGAGGCACGGCCCTTCCCGGAGTGCGCCCTGCGCTCCGTCGAGCTCCACGACCGCGTCGCTGGTCGCGGCCATCGTCCGTACCGACTGGCCGTCAACCACGAACACACCGGCTGAGTCACACCCGTCGATGGTCGCGGCTGCGGTCGACACCACCTGGTGCAGCGTCTCCTCGAGCGTGGTCCCCGACAGCACCGCCTGGGCGACCGCCGCGATCTCCGCGGCGAGCTCATCTTTGGTGCCCTCGATGTCATCCACGCGAGTCGGTCCCCAAATTGCGGTGCGGAAATCGACGGAGGCTGGTGCCGCCAACCCGGCGCGAGAGGCTACCCTCGACTCAGGCGCCTTCGACAGTGAGGGCTCGTGTCGGCGTAGCCACGCCGGATCCGGAGCGAGCACCCATGTCGAAGCGGCGTGTTGGCGCCTTCCGAGCTGAGCGTCGTGATTGACGCGCCCGACGACGGGCTGAACCGCGCTCGCATCGATGCGGGTCTCAGCCTCGACGAGCTCTGGCTGCGTTACTTCGAGCTCGGCGGCATGAACACTCCTGTCGAGCTCGAGGCCCTTCTCTACGGCGCCTTGACCGCCACCGATCACAACCATGACCTCATCGCGCATGCGCTGAACGAACGGTTCGTCGAGCTCGGCGGCAACCATCCGGTGCCCTACTCAGCCCTCTGACGATTCGGAGGAAACGATGTCGACCGATCTTCTCGAGCGACCTGACACGACGGCGGCGCCCGCGTCGGGGCTGTGCTGGACGACCATCGCGGGATTGTCGCTGATCCACCTCGCCGGCATCGCCGGACTCGTGTGGATCGTCCTCAATCCGTCGGTGCCGACGCTCGTGCTCACCGCAGTGTTGTACGTGGCCTGCGGACTGGGGATCACGGCCGGCTACCACCGGCTGTTCGCCCATCGCACCTACAACCCCGTGGCGCCGGTGCGCTGGGCGCTTCTGGCGTTCGGAGCGGCGACGTTCCAGAACTCGGCGCTGTCATGGAGCGCTGATCACCGCGCCCATCACGCCGACACCGACGGCGCAGGCGACCCTCACGCGGTGACGCGGGGTGCGTGGTTCGCTCACCTCGGCTGGCTCTTCCGCCGTCGCGAGGCCTCAGCCGACGTGACCCGCCTCACCGACCTCAGCGCGGTGACGAGCATCCGGCTGCAGCATCGCTTCTACGTGGTGATCGCGGTCGGTGTCGGCCTCGTACTCCCCACGGTCATCGCCGCCCAATGGGGGGACCCGTGGGGCGGGCTCTTGGTCGGAGGGTTCTTGCGCACGGCCGTCATGCTGCAGGCCACGTTCTGTGTGAACTCGCTCGCGCATCTGATCGGCAAGCGCCGCTACGACGCCGCGCTCGTCGGCCCGCGACAGCGTCGTCACCGCGTTGATCACATTCGGCGAGGGTTACCACAGCTTCCACCACCGGTTCCCGTTCGACTATCGAAACGGCCCGAGGTGGTGGCAATACGACCCCGGCAAGTGGCTCATCTGGACGCTCGGCCGTCTCCACCTCGCCGATCGGCTGCGGACGGTGTCAGTGGCGAGCAGAGTGAAAGCGGCTGCGTTGGCGAGCGGCTGACCGATCGCGACGTGACAGTCAGTCCGTCGCGAGCTGCGCGAGGAGCGCTTCCTTCGTCCGCTCGAACTCCTCGAAGCCGATCTCCTCGTTGGCGAACTGCGCGTGGACTCGTTCGAGCTGACCGATGACCTCGTCGCTCGGGACCGCTGCATGCACCGGAGGCGCGGTGATCTCGTCGCCGGGTTCGACGTCGGCCGTTTTCTGCCGGCGCTCACGCTTCTCGGCCGCCTTCTCTTTCTTGGCCTTGTCGATCTCGCGCTTCATCCTGCTCGGATTGGCCATCAGGGCTGCCCTTCTCCTCGAGCTGTCGCCAGAAATGGATCAGCCGCCGGTGTGAGCCGGCGGCTGTCGTCAAGGTGAGTCAGAGCGTTCAGATCACGCGAACGTTCTGCGCCTCTTCGCCCTTCCGCCCGGGGGCGACGTCGAACTCGACCTTCTGACCCTCGGTGAGGGACTTGAAACCGGCCGACTGGATGCTCGAGAAATGCACGAACACATCGTCGCCGTCGTCACGGCTGATGAAGCCGTAACCCTTGTCGTTGTTGAAGAACTTCACGGTACCTGTAGACAAAACGATCTCTTCTCATGAGGAAACCCACCCGTGCGGTGAGTCGCCCCAACCTACCGGATGGACCCCGGTTTCCCACGGTCACGGGCTCAGAGGTGCAGCTTTGCTGACCAATCGACCAGCGTGTCGGTGAAGAGCCTGGGGTCCTGCCCGTGCATCGAGTGGCCCATGGCCTCGAAGGACCGGTAATCGACCTCGACCGACGCCCCGCACAGCAGCTCGATCACCCGTTGCGCCTGGAGATCCGAGATCGCTCCCATGAGCTGGCCGGTCGTTTCGTCGATGTGCCGGAAGTGGTGCGTGAGCAGCACCGGAGCTCGGACCGATCTGAGCATCGCGTCGTGATCACACGAGGCCGCGACGGTTCCGCTCCAGAACGCCGCACCCCACTCTGGGTCGTACTCCTTCAGGGGTTGCGGCGGTTCGTCGGGAAGCGCGAACAGTGCGCCGAGCCACGACGGCAGCACATCGGGTGCCGCAGCTCGCATGCCGTCCCAGTCGCCGATCGACCATTGGGGACCGAGGAACGTGCTCCACAGCTTGAACACGGTCCCGATGGCCTGACGAATCCCTTGGCCGGTCGCGGGGTTGACCTGGGAGGCGAACAGCGGAGGATCCTCGTAGTGCGCGGCGAGGACCTGGCCAGGCTTGGCGTACGCGGAGAGCCACGCCGAGAGCACACCGCCTGACGACAGGCCACTGACGATCACGGGTCGATCGATCACGACGTCGATGAAACGGACGAGATCGTTGCCCATGTTGTCGAGCGTGTAACGCCCCGGTGTTCTCGTCGAACGTCCCTGGCCTCGAAGGTCGACGGCAAAGGCGTGGTAGTGCTCGGCGAGAAGTGGGAGAGCGGCTTCGTACCCCCACCACGACTCGGTCTGGCCCGGCACGAGCAGCAGCGCCGGCTTGGATGCGTCACCGACCGACACGTAGTTCAGCTGCACCTCACCCAGGTCGGCGAGCTGTTCGGGAAACGCGTGAGCGACGTACGTGACGTCGGGGGCGTGAGGGCCGAAGGCATGAGCGAATCGCGCCATGCGTGCATCATCGCAGTACCGTGCAGCCCGCCGCGGGGGCCACCCGCGTGGGCGAAGGGGGCGGGATGAACGACGGCGCATGGGAACCACCGGGGCCGGGACCGTGGATGCAGGATCGGGCGCACCTGCCTGCGTCGGTGACTCCGTTGCTGCAGGAGCTGTACCCGAATGGCTTCTCCGCGGGCTTCGCCGCCGCGCTCGCGCCTTACGGCGTGCTCCTCGACACGATGCGCCTGGCGTTCGTCAACGGGTTCCCTTACACGCAACCGGTGCCGTTCGACGTCCCCGGACCCGACGGCCCGAAGACGCCCGAGCAGCTCGGCGCGGAGATCGGCCGGCGCACCGGGTTGGCTGACGCCGCGTTCGCTCAGAGGATCTGGCGCGACACCCTGCGGCAGTGGGACGAAGAGGCGAAGCCTCGCTCGATCGCAAAGCATCGCGACCTGGCGACGAGCGACCTCTCCACCCTCGACGACGAGGAGCTGCGAGCGCACCTTCACCAGTGCATGGATCACATGGCGGCCATGTGGCAGCAGCACCACACGTACAACGGTGCCGCGCTGGTGGCGGTCGGCGACTTCGTGCTGCATGCCGCGGGATGGACTCAGCGAGACCCGGTGCCGATCTTCGCGGTGTTCGACGGCTGGTCTCCGGCATCGGGCGTGCTCAACCCGGAGATCGCGCCAGCGATCGCCGCCTTGCATGCGGATCAGGACGCGGCCGCGCTCCTGGACGGTGACGCGCCGGCCGCCGAGCGGCTCGCAGCGCTGCGGGCGCGAGTGCCCGCCGTCGACGCGTACGTCCGTGCGGTCGGGTTCCGCATCGCCGCCGGTTTCGATCTCACGAACCCGACCGTCATCGAGCGTCCCGACCTCGTGCTCGGGCGACTGGCGGCCGCGTTTGCATACGACGCCGATCACTCCACCGCGCGCGCTGACGCCCTCGCAGCCGAGCTGCGCGAGGCCGTGCCCGAGGATCAGCAGGCCAGCTTCGACGACATGCTCGCCGAGGCTCGCCTCGTGTACCGGTTGCGCGACGAGCGCGGCCTCTACAGCGACTCGTCAGCGGTTGGCCTGATGCGCCTCGGCTTGATCGAGCTCGGTCGCCGCCTCTTCGAGCGCGGCCGCATCGGCTTCCAGTACGACAGCCTCGACCTGCGGTCAGCCGAGATCGACGCGATCCTCGACGGCTCGCCCGCTCCGACCGCGGAGGACCTCGCCGCTCGCGTGGCGTCCCGCAAAGCGGCGAGCAAGCTCGGAGCTCCGCCGCTGCTCGGTCCGCCGCCGCCTCCTCCGCCGCCCGTCGACGGCCTCCCGCCGCCGCTCGCCCGTGTCATGAGCGCGCTCGGCTTCGTGATCCACGGGGTCACCGGTGAAGCTCCCGCTCCGGCAGGAGACGACGGTGTCGTGATGGGGATCGGCGGCAGCGCCGGCGTCTACGTCGGCACGGCACGAGTCGTGAGGAACTTCGACGAGCTTCTCGAGCTGCAAGACGGCGACGTGCTCGTCACCTCGGCGACCGGCGAGTCGTTCAACTCGTTCCTCCACGTCGTCGGCGCGATCGTCACTGATCACGGCAGCTTCGCGTCGCACGCCGCGATCATGGGGCGCGAGATGGGATTCCCGTCGGTCGTCGGCACTGTTGACGGCACGCAGCGGATCCCGAGCGGCTCGCTCGTCCGGGTCGACGGCGCGGCGGGGACGGTCGAGATCGTCGGCTTCCCCGAGGGAGAATCGTCGTAGCTGCCACTCCGGGAGGTTCCGATGCTCTCCTCTGACCGACTTCGCCTCGAGGTCGCTCACACCGTGGTGTACGTCCACGACGTCGACAAGATGATCGCGTTCTACCGCGACGTTCTCGGATTCGAGGTCGCCGATCGCGGGCCGATCGGACCGAACGAGATCGTGTTCCTGTCGCAGATCGCCAATCACCACCACCAGGTGGCCTTCATCACCGGTCGACCCGCGACGGACAAGTCGAACAGCGTCAACCACACCGCGTACCGCTCCGCCGGAACGCTCGACGACCTCAGGGCGCTGCTCGCCACGCTCGAGGCGCATCCCGAGGTGAGCGACATCATGCCGCTCACCCACGGCAACGCATGGTCGATCTACTTCTCCGATCCCGAGCACAACGGTGTCGAGGTGTTCATCGACACGCCCTGGCACGTGCAGCAGCCGCAAGCGAAACCGCTCGACCTGTCGAAGTCGAACGACGAGATCGTCGCAGTCACTCAGACTGCGTTCGTCGACGAGCCCGAGTTCGGCGACCTCAGCGAGTTCTACGACCGCCGCGCCGCGCACCTCGCCGAACGCTCGCATCCCTAGCTCTCATCGCCCCACGCGTCAGCGGCCGGACGGTGTCGTCAGACACGGTCGTCCACGATGCAGAAGTCGTTGCCCGCGGGATCGAGCATCCAAGTGTGGTCGGCGAATGACTGCTTCACCGTCGCGCCGAGCGCGACGAGTCGCTGCACTTCGGCCAGCCGGTCTGCCGCGTCGATGTCGAAGTGGAGGGGCATCTTCGCTCGGCTCTCGAGCTCCACCTGCTGGAAGCAGATCTCGAGCTGCGGGCTCTCGATGATGACGACCGGGTCGGTCTCGGGGGTCAACCCGAGCGCGGCGAGCCTCGCGATCTCCGCGTCGTCATACGGGCGGACTTCGAATTCGTCGAGCGCGGCAGCCCAGAAGCGGGCAAGTGACGAAGGCGTCGCACAGTCGACGACGATCTGGCTCAGTCTGGCCATGCGTTCAGTTTCGTCCGTCGCGGGACTTCGCTCCTGCTGGTTAGCGTCACGCCATGCGCGCGTTGGTGATGGGCGGCAACCGGTACATCGGGCGTCATCTCGTGTTCGAGCTGGCCCGCCAGGGTCACGACGTCACTGTGATGAACAGCCACGAAGCGCCGATGCCCGCTGGTGCGCGACGCATCCACGGGGATCGTCGACTCCCTGGCGTGATCCAGGCGGCGTTGAGCCCGCACCGCGATGACTTCGACGTGGTGTTCGACAACACGGCGTACACCGTCGACGACCTCGTGCCGATGGTCGACCTCTTTCGTGGTCGGGTCAGCCAGTTCGTGTTCACCAGCTCGGTCGCGGTCTACAAGCGCAGCTTCGTGCAGCCGGTCACCGAGTCACACGCGACGCATGCGGCGAGCGACGCCGACCCCCGCAAGGCCTACGGCGTCGGCAAGGTCAGGTGCGAGCAGTACCTGTTCGACATCCCCGAGCTCAACGCGACCTCGTTGCGGGTCACGCACACGATCGGCCCCCACAGCCCGCTCGTGACTCGGGAGCCGATCTTCTTCCGGCGGCTCGAGCTGGGTCGCCCGATCCTCATCCCGGCGGAGGGGTTCCCGTTCGTCCACCTCGTGCACGTGCAGGACGTTGCCCGACTGATGGTGTCGCTCATCGGCAACGAGCGCGCGCATCATCAGGTCTACAACGTCGCCGGCGCGGACTACGCGAGTGTCCTCGGTTGCATCGAGCTGATGGCGCGGGCCGTCGGTGTGCGACCCGAAGTCGTTCATGTCCCCTTCGACGTGGCTCGCAGCGCTCGTCATGCGCTCGTCCACTGGGGAGAAGCGATCGTCGGCGGGGCCACGTTCTCCATCGACAAGGCGCTCGCGGATCTCGACTGGTCGCCGAGCTACGGCCTCGAAGCCGCGTATGCCGACTCGTACGCCTGGTTCGCCGCCGAGGGGCGGGACACCTTCGAGTACGACTTCTCGGCCGACGACGCCTTGCTCGCTGAGCTCGCCGCCGCGAGATAGCGAGGCCCCGGTGTCGACGAGCAGCGACCGGGTGTTCACATTCCGGTTCGCGCTCGTCGTCACATCAGGCCTGTGCTACTTCATGGCGCTCGGCATGCTCCTGCCGGTCGTGCCGCTGTTCGTCAAGCACGAGCTCGGCGGAAATGACATCGCGGTCGGCGTGGCGGTCGGCGCGTTCTCCGTCGGGGCGGTGCTCCTGCGTCCGTTCGCGGGGCGGATCGGCGACCGCGTCGGGCGGCGCGTCCTGATCGTCTTCGGCGGGGTCGTCGTCGGCACAGCCGGCCTGCTGTACGTGTTCGCGTCCGCGCTCGCCCCGCTCGTCGTGGTGCGAGTCCTCGCCGGTGTCGGCGAAGCCGCGTTCTTCGTCGGCGCCGCCTCGATGATCACCGACCTCGCGCCCGAGGAACGCCGCGGTGAGGCCATCAGCTACTGGTCGATCGCGGTGTACGGCGGCCTCGCGTTCGGCCCGCTCCTCGGCAACGTCCTGCTCGACGACGATCACTTCGACCGGGTGTGGCTCACGTCGGCAACGCTGGCGTTCGTCGCCGGCGCGATCGGGCTCTTCACGCACGAAGTCATCGCGCTGAACCGCGAGACCGCGGTGGGGGCGCCCCGACCTCCGCTCATCAGCCGCGCCGCGCTCGCTCCTGGAGCGGTGCTGTTCCTCGGGCTCATCGGCCTCGCGGGGTTCACGGAGTTCGTGCCGCTCTACGTGAAGGAGATCGGCATGGAGGACTCCAGCGCCGTGTTTCTCGTCTACGGCTGCTTGATCCTCGCGGTGCGTCTCCTCGGCGCCAAGGTCCCCGACCGGATCGGCCCGCTCAAGGCAGGGACGATCGCGACGGTGACGGCCTCCGTGGGGTTGTTGATCATGGCGGCGTTCGCCGAGCCGGCGGGCTTGTACGCGGGCACGGTCGTCTTCTCGATCGGGATGTCGTTCCTCTACCCGGCCATGCTGACGCTTGCCCTCACGGGACTCGCCGACAACGAGCGCGGCTCCGCGGTCGGCACGGTCAGCAGCTTCTTCGACCTGTCACAGGGCGTCGGCGCGCTCGCGCTTGGCGTCGTCGCCGCGCTGACCGGCTATCGCGGTGCCTTTGCCGCAGGCGCGCTGTTGGGGGTGGCGGCGCTGGTGGTGCTGCGCACCAGCAACGACACCCGCACCCGGGCTCCGGTCGACCACGATGCTGCCGCGATCGCTCGCGCGTCGGTCGAGCCCGATCTGCCCTGACGAGTGAGCTGTCTCAGCGAGGATCTGGCGGGGCGAGCCCCATCCACGGCGCCGTTCGTTCCCAGGCGTGCGCGAGCTCGAGGAGCGAGTAGTCGTCGCGCGGACGGCCGATCATCTGGAGCCCGATCGGCAGCATCGCGTCGCCGCCGAAGCCGGCGGGAATGCTGATGACAGGACAGCCTGAGAGGGTGCCGGGCACGGCGACCTCCATCCACCGGTGGTAGCTGTCCATCGTTCGGCCCGCGATCTCCGCCGGCCACGTGTGCTCGATCGGGAACGGGAACACTTGCGCCGAGGGAAGCGCGAGGTAGTCGAACTCATCGAAGAGTCGCAGCACGGTGTCGTACCACGCGGTGCGAACGGCGACGGCTTGCTGCACATCGGCGACGGTGAGCGCCAGCGCCTGGGTGAGCTCCCACTGCAACTCGGGCTTCATGAGGTCGCGCAGCTTGGGATCCTCGAACGCGGCGGCGAGGTCACCGCCCAAGCCGAACTGGCGGAGGACGACGAACGAGCGCCACAGTCGCGCCCAGTCGAACACTGGCGTCGGCGCGTCGACGGTGAGTCCGTCGTCGACGAGGAGCTTCAACGCGGATTCGCATGTCGCGAGCACGCCCCGCTCCATCGGCAAGTGCCCGCGGAGATCGCCGAGCCAGCCGACGCGACGGCCGCGAAGATCGACGTCGAGAGGTCGGCTCGCGTCGAGCGCGCTCGACAGCGACAGTGGTGCCAGGACGTGCTCGCCGCTCTGCACGCTGAGCAGCAGCGCGAGGTCAGCGGCGTTCCGTGCGATGGGCCCTTCGGTGACGAGCTGGGCGAAGAAGGCGTCGCTCCGAGGCCACGACGGCACCCGCCCTTGTGACGGGCGCAGCCCGAAGACGTTGTTCCAGCCACCGGGGTTCCGCAGGGAGCCGCCCAGGTCGCTGCCGTCGGCCATCGGCAGCATGCGCTGCGCGACCGCGACGGCCGCACCGCCGCTCGAACCGCCGGCGCTGAAGGCCGGGTTCCACGCGTTGCCGGTAGCGCCGAAGATCGGGTTGTACGTGTGCGACCCGAGACCGAACTCGGGGACGTTCGTCTTGCCGATGACGATCGCGCCCGCTCGCCGCACCCGACCGACGGCCAGCCCATCCTCGTTCGGGACGTGATCGGCGAAGAGCGGGGAGCCGTACGTCGAGCGGAGGCCGGCCGTGTTGGCGGTGTCCTTGATCGCGTGGGGCAGGCCGTGGAGCGGGCCGAGGTCGTCACCCGCAAGGAGGGCACGGTCGGCTTCGTCCGCCTCCGCCAGCACGTCGCTGTCGGGACGTCTCGACACGATGGCGTTGAACGACGGGTTCAAGGCGTCGATGCGGGCGAGGAACGCACTGACGACTTCACGCGAGGAGATCTCACGCACTCCCATCATCGCGACGAGCTCCGCGGCGCCGAGCGCGCACAGGTCGCTCACACTGTCGCCTCGATCGCGACGTCGGCCGCGCCAACCGGTCTCGTCGGGATCCTCCGTGTGAACACGAGCGCCACGAGCGCGAGCACCGCCAGGACGGACAGTGCTGCGCGGAGGCCGACGAGGCGCGCCTCGGAGTAGCTGTCCGAGATCTGCGACGCAACTTCTGGCGGGACGCCCGCATTCGCGAGCGCCTCATCGAGGTCGGCGTCGGAGATGAACGGGATGCCGGCGGAGAGCTGGACCTGCGCCTGCTCGTGAGGCTGTCGTTGACCGCCGAGCTGTCCGGCAGGCCGGCGAGGAAGGACGAGGTGAGCGCCGAGATGAGGATCGCGCCGGCGAGCGCGGTGCCGATCGACGCACCGAGGTTCGTGACCGTGTTCTGCAGACCACCGACCTCGCCGCTCTGAGCGTCGGGTACGGACGAAACTGTCACCGCTCCGAGCTGTGAAGCCAGCGCACCCACCCCGAGCCCGGCGAGCAGCATCGGCCACGTCACGATCTCTGGCCCGGCCCCGGCGTCGAGCGCGGCGACCATCACGACGAGCCCGGCGAAGAGCGACACGAAGCCGAGCTGGGTGACGCGGCGTGGCGAGGCCTGAGGGAACAGCTTCGGGATGCCCACGGCCGCGAGCAGCAACGTGATCGACAACGGCAGCAGGCGCACGCCAGTCGCGATCGCGGAGAGGCCGAGAGCCACCGACAAGAACAGCGGGACCGCGAAGAACAGACCGGCCTGGAGCAGGTACTGGAAGAAGAACGCGACGAGGCCGCCGCGGAGCGTCACGTTCGCCAGCATCGAGGGATCGAGCAGCGCCGGCTGACCGAGTCTCAGCCGCCGGTTCTCCCATGCCATGAAGAGGCCGATGACGACGATGCCGATGAGGATGAGCCAGACGACGGGGGACAAGCCGAGCCATTCCGGGCCTTCGGGCTTGGGCTGCACGAAGCCCCACGTGCCCGAGCGCAACACGCCGTACACGATCAGACCCAACCCGAGTGCCGACAGTCCCGTGCCGACCATGTCGAGGCCCGCGCCCTCCTCAGCCGGGGTGTCCGCCATTCGGCGTGTGAACGCCAGGATCACCAACACCACCAGGACTTCGCCGGCGAACACCCACCGCCACGACCAGTAGGTCGTGAACAGCCCGCCGATGAGCGGCCCGGCGGCCACAGCGATCGCTCCGGCTGAGGCAACGAGCCCATACGCCTTCGGACGCTGGTCTGGCGGGAAGTTCGAAGCGACCAGCGCGACGATCGCCGGGAGGATCAAGGCCGCGCCGATGCCCTCCAGGATCGACCACCCGATGATCAACACGGTGAGGTTCGGAGCGATCGAGGTGGTGAACGACCCGCAGCCGTAGATGACGCAGCCGATCGCGAACGCGCGCTTGCGGCCGAGGATCTGGCCGACCTTTCCGCCGGTGATCATCAGCGACGCCATCACGAGCGTGTAGAGGGTGATGGCGGTCTGGATGCCGGTGATGGTCGTCCCGACGTCTTCGGCGACGGTCGCGATCGACACGTTCATCACCGAGCTGTCGAGCGTCATCAAGAACTGCCCAGAGGCCAGCGTGAGAAGCACGATCCCGGTCGCGCTGCGTTGCTTGCCCGCTGGCATGGCCCGTCACCTTACGGGGGGAACTCGGCTCCCTTCGCCTGGAGCTCGTCGCTCACCGTTGCAGGGACCGTGAGCTTCCAGCCCGCCTTCTCGAGATCTGCTTTCGCAATCCGGACGTCGCCGCCGTCTTCGCCTTGCGCGGAGAAGTGGAACGTCCACGTGTCGCCCTGATCGACGACCTCCCGAAACGACGTCGTCGTGCTGCGGCGCGCGGAGCCGACGGCCATGGAGCTGTTGCTGTCACCGCTGCGCACCGCGATCGACAGGTCGTAGCGCGTCGAGTTGTCGACCGTGATGCCGGCCACGACGCTCGGGGGTTCGAGGAACCTCGCGACGACGATCAGGAGGGCGATGCCCGCCACGACCGCGACGACGTACCACGGTGACACCCCTCGGGTGAGGGCGAGCGCGTCACCGATGGGACGCGGCTCGATTGTCCTTCGATCTGTCATTTGTTGTCACACCTCTGTTGGCTCGTAGCCGAGCCGCGGCGGCCGGCTTGCGATCAGGCGATCGAAGCGACCGGCAGAGGCGGGGATCTACCCCGGTGCGGCGAGGCGAACGAGCTCTGGGGCTCGAGCACGACATGGACGAGTGCGAAGCCGCGCCGTCCGACGCACACGACTGCCAACGCGGCGACGACGGCGAGGAGGATCAATCGGGGCGACAGGGTCCGCGGGGTGGCGTCGGCATCACGGCGGTCTTGGTCCACGGCTTGCGTCACGGTGCCCGCGAGTGAGGTGCTGCCCACAGTGATCGGTGCGTTCCACCGAGCACGCGAGCCGTCGCCAGAGGAGATGTCGCGGCCCGCGGCAAGCGTGATCGCGATTAGCCCGAGGGCGAGGAGCAGCGCGCAGCGCGTCTGGCGCGACATGGCGCCCGCAACGCTAGCGCCACGTCGCTCGCCGCCCACCCGGACGTTCGCTCACCCAGATTTGGTGGAACAGTCTTGTACTCAATATAAGACTGTGCTAACGATGTTGCGGTGGCAGGGAAGACCGTGGAGGCACGCCGTTATCGCTCGCCGTTGCGCGAGCAGCGGGCAGCCGAGACCAGGCAGTCGCTCCTCGACGCTGCGTATCGGCTCTTCGTCACGAACGGCTGGCAGGGCACGGGCATGCGCGAGGTCGCGTCCGAGGCCGGAGTCGCGACCGAGACTGTGTACGCACACTTCTCCTCCAAGCGCGCGCTGCTGCAAGCAGTCGTCAACGTGTCGGTCGTGGGAGACGACGCGCCCGTCGCTGTCGCGGATCGGCCCGAGTTCAAAGCGATGGGGCGCGGCAGCCTCCGTGACCGCACAGCGGCGGCAGCGCGGCTGCTCACCGCGATCTACGGCCGGACGGCCGCGATCTCGAAGGTGATCCGTCAAGCAGCAGGGGGCGACGCGGAGATGGCCGAGGAGCTGCGCGCCACTCGAAAACGTCAACGGACTGACGTCGCCGCGAGCGTCGCGCTCATCCTCGAACGTGAGGGCACGCCGATGGAGCGCGACGGCCTGTGGGCGGTGACGAGTCCCGACGTCTATTGCCTGCTGGTCGACGACTCGGGTTGGACTCCTGACCAATACGGCGAGTGGATGGCGGCAACCCTCGAACGCTTGCTCAAGCCAGATCGGAAGCGAACATGAGAGAGAGAAGGGAAGGGGAGATGACCAGGCGAGTGCAGAAGCAGGGGCGGTGCGAGGTGCACACCGACGCGCCGATCGACGCGGTCTGGGCGGTCGTGCGCGACGTGACCCGGACGGGGGAGTGGAGCCACGAGTGCGTCACCGTCACTTGGATGGGTGCAGCGACTGAGGCTCTCCCCGGAGCGCGGTTCCGCGGCCGCAACCGCGCCGGAGTGTTTCGGTGGGGCCGAGTGTGCGAGATCGTGACGGCCGAGCCCTACGACCTCGTGTGGCGAACGGTCTCCAGCGCGTTCTACCCCGACAGCACGGAGTGGGCGATCCGGTTGAGGCCCGACGAGGGCGGAGGCACCGTGATCGAGCAGACGTTCGAGGTCGTGAGAGCGCCGAAGGTGCTCGACGTCGTCTACGCGACGCTCATCCCCGCGCACAGCGACCGCACCGCAGCCCTGACCGAAGATCTCCGTCGTCTCGGGGAGCTCGCCGTGCACCCCGCGAACGCGACTTCCTGATCGAGGTCCGTCACAAGTCAGACTGGGCGACATGGCCCTCGTGTCGTTCGCCCAGCGCCTCTCCGACCTCGCTGCCGCCGATCCCGAGCTCCCGGCCGTCACGTGCGGCGGGCGCAGGATGTCGCGCGGCGAGCTCGAGCGCCTCGGCAACCGCATGGCCCGCGACCTGCACTCACGGGGCGTCGGCGTCGGCGACTTCGTGACCGTCGCGCTTCCGAACTCGGTCGACTGGTTCGTCACCTACCTGGGCTGCTGGAAGACGGGGGCCGTGCCGCAGCCGGTCTCGGCCAAGTTGCCGCCCCGCGAGCTGGCCGAGATCGTGGCGCTCGCCGAGTCGAAGGTCGTCATGGGGGCCGAGCCCGAGAGCCTGCCGAATACCGTGTGCCTCCCGGTCGGTTATCGGTCGCCCGACGACCTCGACGATGGTCCGGTGCCTGATGCGGTGTCGCCCGCGTGGAAGGCGCCGACGTCCGGAGGCTCGACCGGTCGCCCGAAGCTCATCGTGTCCGGTGATCCGTCGCTCATCGACGAGGAGGCACCGTCGGCGTTCGGCTTTCGCCGCGACGGTTGCCTCGTGATGCCGGGGCCGCTCTACCACAACGGCCCCGCGGTGTGGTCGTGCCAGGCGTGGCTCAGCGGCAGTCACGTCGTGTTGCTCGAGCGATTCAATGAGGAGGCGACTCTCGCCGCCATCGAGGAACACCGGGGCGAGGTCGTCTATCTCGTGCCCACGATGATGAAGCGGATCCTCCGGCTCCCGGAGGACGTGCGGCTCAAGTACGACCTCAGCTCGCTGCGTGCGGTGTGGCACCTCGCCGAGCCGTGCCCCGTGTGGTTGAAGGAGGCATGGATCGATTGGCTGGGCGCCGAGCGGATCTTCGAGCTGTACGCCGGCACGGAGGCGCAGGCCGTCACGATCATCACCGGTCCGGAGTGGCTCGAGCACCGCGGCTCGGTGGGTCGGCCCACGAGTGGCGAGTTCAAGGTCACCGATCTCGATGGCAACGCGTTGCCGGTCGGCGAGATGGGGGAGGTCTGGCTCAGGAACAACCGGGAGCAGGCGACCTACCACTACAAGGGCGCCGAGCCGCGCACGCTCGACGGTGGCTGGGAGTCGCTCGGCGACATGGGCTGGTTCGATGCCGACGGCTACCTGTACCTCGGCGACCGCATGCAGGACATGATCCTCTCGGGTGGGGCGAACATCTATCCCGCCGAAGTCGAGGCGGCGATCCAAGAGCATCCGGCCGTGCGATCGGTGTGCGTGATCGGGCTTCCCGACGAGGACAAGGGAAACCTCGTCTACGCGATCGTCGAAGCCGATCCCGACGCGCTCGCGGAGCAGGAGCTCTTGGAGTTCGCGGCGGAGCGACTCGCGAAGTACAAGCTCCCGCGCGTGGTCGAGTTCGTCGACGCACCGCTTCGCGACGAAGCGGGAAAGGTGCGTCGCGCTGCGCTCCGCAAGGAGCGTCTCGCACGGCGGCGCAATGCGCCGCCGGTGCCTGCAGCCCGATTGTCGAGCGTGGAGCTGCCGAACGCGCGGGGAGCGGGGCGCCCTGCCGCCGCGGTGCGACTGGGCACATCGTGACCGACGAGATCGGTGAGGCGAGCCGCGAGACGGATCAACTCGTCGAGATCGATGCCCGTGTCGATGCCCTGATCCTCGAGCACGAGCACGAGGTCTTCGGTCGCGAGGTTGCCTCCGGCACCCGGAGCGAACGGCGAGCCTCCCAACCCACCGACCGAGGTGTCGAACCGCGTGACGCCCGCGTCGAGGCCCGCGAGTGCGTTCGCGAGGGCGGTCCCTCGGGTGTCGTGCAGGTGCAGTCCGACGTCGGTTCCGATCGTGGCCAGCACTCGTTCCACGCGGCGAGGGGTTGCCGCGCCGGTGGTGTCGGCCAGGGTCACGCGGCCGACACCTGCGCCGCGAGCCCGCTCGACGACGCCGGCGACCGAGCGCAGCGTGACGTCCTCGAACGGCGACCCGAACGCGCACGAGATCACCGCGTCGAGCTCGATCCCTTCCGCCGCCGCGACGATGTCCCCGAGTGCCGCGATCGACTCTTCTGTCGTGCGCCTCACGTTCTTCAGGCTGTAGCCGTCAGACGCGGAGATCGTGAGCGTCAGGGCCTCGATGCCGCAGGCTCGGGCGAGCTCGACCCCGCGTCGGTTCGGCACGAGTGCCCACCACCGCACGTCTGCCTGTGTGCCGAGCTCACGGAAGACCTCCTCTGCCCCGGCCATCGACGGCACGGCCTGCGGCGACACGAACGAGCCCGCCTCGATGTCGTGGAGACCGGCCTCCGCGAGTGCGCCGGCCAGGTCGGCACGCGCGGGCGGTGGGACCGGGTGCTCGCTCTGGAGCCCGTCGCGCGGCGTGACGTCGCGGATCTCGATCGCCGACACGCGGCGGAGTGTACGTTCACCAGCCCCGGCCGCTGGGTTCAGTTGACACATGCGCTGGCCAGGGAGAGCATGGCCCGCGCGGGAGGCGGTAGGACTACCGCCCAGTGAGGGGGGAGGGCGCGATGACGCGGCTTCGAGTGCGTCTGTCCACGATGGTCGTGTTCGGTTTGGTCGGAGCCGCCGTCGCTGTCGGGTCGGTCAGCGCGAGCGCCGCAGGCGTCGCCACGCCGGTGATCACGGGGCTCAACTCGCCGCGTGGCATCACGTTCGACTCGGCAGGAAGCATGTACGTGTCCGAGTCGGGCGTGGCGGGAAGCGGGGAGGCCGGGATCGCGACCCTGGGACGCGTCAGGAAGTACCCGGCAGGATCGACGACCCCCGCGTGGTCGACGGGCTTCGAGTCGCTGTACGTCACCGAGGATCCGTCGCAGCCTCCCGACGTGCTCGGACCGGCCGGCATCAGTGCCTTCGGCACAAGCTGCTTCGTGGGTGTCTCCTCGACGACGCCGTGGCTGGCGCCGGGTTCGAGCAGCATCTGCACGGTCCGGATGATCATCAGCCTTTCGCACGACGGCATCGCCGCTGAGACCGGCGGGGCAGTGAACACGACCCAGATGGGCCACCTGTTCGGACTCGACCCCGCGAGTGGCGCAGCGAGAGATCTGGCCAACGTGGGCGACCAGATGTTCGCGTTCACGGGCGCGCACAAGTCCCTTGGGACCGAGTTCCCAGACAGTGACCCCTTCGGCGTCCTGATCGCACGAGATGCCAAGGGGGCCGTGCGCACGTTCGTCGCCGACGCAGCCGCGAACACGGTCTTGGAGATCAACGCGAACGGAACCGCGCGAATCATCGCGTACATCCCGACCGAGACTGCCGCGCCGTTCCACGACCAGACCCCGACGTGCGTCGCGCAAGGCCCGGACGGGATGCTCTACGTCGGCACCCTCGACTTGGTCGCGAACTTCGAGGCACCGGGGCGTTCGAGCGTGTATCGAATCGACCCGAACACCACGTTCGACCCGCAGCATCCGGCCAAGCCGCAGCTTTGGGCCAGCGGGCTCACGACCATCACGGGATGCACGTTCGATCGGGCCGGCAACTTCTGGGCGACGGAGATGTTCCAGCCGAGCAGCGCCGGTCCGCCCGGTGACGTCGTCGCGATCTCGTTCAACCATCCGTCGCAGATCACGCACGTCGGTGGTGGCTCGCTGCCACTGCCGGGAGGCATCGCGCAGGGTCCCGACGGGAGGATGTACGTCACCATCAACACCGCGGGCGCTCCAGGCAGCGGTGCGGTGGTGAGGCTGGGCTGACGATCCGCTTCCGAACGTCAAGCGCGGCCTGACCGCCGCGCAGCAGAATCGGGGCATGCGCTACAGCGTCTTCGACCAGATCGAGATCACCGGGCCGCTCGGTCAGCTCTACAAGGAGCGGCTCGAGTTGATCCGCGTGCTCGATGACGCGGGCTTCACCCACTACTTCAAGTCCGAGCACCACATGATCCCGCTCGACTCGATGCCCCAGATCGGCCTGCTCTTCGCGGCGGCAGCGGAGTCGACGCGCCAGATCCGGCTCGGGTCGCTCGTGTACCTCCTGCCCTTTCACCATCCGCTGCGGCTTGCCGAGGAGATCTGCTCGCTCGATCACCTGCTCGACGGCCGATTCGACGTCGGGGTGGGCCGAGGGATCAGCCTCCCCGAACACGAGCTGTGGGGTCTCGACACGTCGCGGATGGTCGAGAACTACGAAGAGACGCTCGCTGTCCTGCGGGCTGCGCTGACGAGCGACTCGCTGACGTTCCACGGTGACACCTATCACTTCGACGACGTGCCGATCATGCTGCGACCGCTGCAGCAGCCGACGCCGCCGATGTGGCATCCCGGGAACTTCGTGCACGCGGCCGAGAATCGCATGAACACCGTTGTCGTCGGTCCGGTGCCGATGGTCGCGGATCAGGTCGTGAAGTACCGAGCCGTGTGTGAGACCGCCGGATGGAGCGGCGGCGACGTCGGCGGCATCAGCAACGTCATCGTCGCACCGACTGACGAGGAGGCCGTCGCGCTGGCGCGCCGCTCCTGGCCGGTCTTCAGCGAGCACCTCACTCCGCTGTTCCGGAAGTGGGACATCCCACCGCCGAATGATCCGACCCTCGGCGGTGACGTCGAGCTGGCGCTGCAACTCGGAGCGATCGTTGCCGGCTCGCCATCGACGGTCGCCGAGCGGGTCGCCCAGTTCGAAGAGGGCGCCTGCACCGATCTCTTCGTCGGGAAGTTCACGATGGGCGACCTGACGCACGCAGAGGTGATGCGTTCGATCGACCTGTTCGCCAGCCACGTGATGGCACGCTGACCTCAGGCGTTCTTTGGCAGCTCCGAGAACGGCCGGGTCGTCAGATCGCCGGGCTCCTTCGGGAGTCCCAGCGTGCGCTCGCCGATGATGTTGCGCTGGATCTGATCGGTGCCGCCGTAGATCGGCAGCGCCTGCGCGCCGAGCGCTTGGCTCGTGACCATGATCGCGGCGACGCCGCCCGGTTCGGCCGCGAGCGCCTTGCGGGCATCGTCGTCGTAGGCGTGAAGCATGCCGCGCGCCCGAGGAGCTCCATGCCGAGGTCACGGCTGAGCCGCACGAGATCCGCCATGTTGAGCTTCGAGAAGTTCGCTATCCCGGGGATGTCGCCGCCGGCCGCGCGCACAGCCTTCTGTCGCTCGGTGTTGTAGCGGGCGATCTCGCTCAACGTGTGCAGACGAGCGAGGTCCTGGCGGATCGCCGGCTCGTCACTGCGACCGAGTGACCGAGCGAGATCGATCAGGGGCTTGGCTCCGGTCGACCGCTGTGCGCGGTTGCCGTTGCCCTGTGAGCGGGTCGGAGACACGAAGTCGCCCGCGCGCTTCTGCAAGTGCCCTGCCACCGTGCCAGGAAGGGCCATCAACGCGCCGCGCACAGGCGCACCTCCTCCCGCTCCCATACCCGAGCGTTCCCACAGAAGCGTGGTGTTGGCGACGGCCCAACCGTTGTTGGCGTCCCCGATGCGCCCGTCGTCGCCGACGACTGCATCGGTGAGGAAGACCTCGTTGAACATCGCGGCGCCGGTCATCTCGCGCAGGGGCCGCACCTCGACGCCCGGCTGGTGCATGTCGATCGCGAACCACGTGATGCCCTGGTGCTTGGGCACGTCGGGGTTCGTCCGCGCGAGCAACATGCCGAGGTCGGCGATCTGGCCGCCCGACGTCCACACCTTCTGACCGTTGACGTGCCACTCGTCGCCGTCGCGAGCTGCCCTTGTGGTGAGCCCGGCGAGGTCGGAACCGGCGCCCGGTTCGCTGAAGAGCTGGCACCACGCGCGCCGGCCGGTGACGAGATCGGGGATGTAACGGTCGATCTGCTCCCGGCTGCCATGCGTCGCGATCGTCGGCGCCGCCAGCATCAGCCCGAGACCCATCGGCGCGCCGAGGGCGCCGTGCTTGGCGATCGTCTGCTGCACGGCGAGCGCTTCGCCTCGGGAGAGGCCGCGGCCGTAGGACTCAGCCGGCAGGAGCGGGGCCGCCCAACCCGACATCCCGAGTCGTTCCCACCAGTCGCCGACGGTGAGGTCAGGGTCCCAGTTGTCGTCCAGCCAGCTCTGCAGCTCGTCCATGTCGTCCCCCTGCGATGTCGAGCCAATGCAACCAGAAACATCCAAGCCTTACGATCCGGCCCATGGACCAAGTCCCCACCAACGGCGGGCACGTGCTCGTCGATGCCGCGCGTCGGGCGGGCACCACGGCTGTCTTTGCGATCCACGGGGTGCAGATCGAGCCGATCTTCCAGGCGTGCGCCGATCTCGACGTCAGCCTGGTCGACGTGCGTCACGAGGGGAGTGCAGGGTTCGCGGCGGAGGCGTTCGCGCGGGTCACGGGCGCGCTGGGTGTCGCGGCGGTGTGCCCCGGGCCCGGGCTGACGAACGTGCTGACCTCGATGACGAACGCGCTGCTCGACCGCAACGCCGTTCTCTACGTCGTCGGCTCGACGCCGGAGTCGACTCTGGAGACGAACGGGCTGCAGGTCGGCATCGACCACGTCGCGCTCGCGGCTCCGATCAGCAAGTGGGCGTGCAAGGTGCACTCGATCGACCAGCTCGAGCGCATCGTGGCGCAGGCCATCCGCATCGCGACCACCGCGCCGCGGGGGCCGGTGCTGCTCGACATCCCAGCCGATGTGCTCGATGCGGGGGCGACGCTTGCGCGGAGTTCGCCCGCTGCCGTGATGACTGGCGCGGCGCCGAGCGCGGCGGCCGTCGATGCGTGCCTCGAACGGCTCGCCGCTGCGTCACGGCCCGTGGTCCTGCTCGGCGGCGCGCCCGACGACGCTGCTCGGGCCGCGTGCAACGAGCTGCTCGACGTGACCGGCGTCCCGTGCTTCGCGGATTACGGGGCGATCGGCGTGATCGCCGATGACGACGAGCGGTACGGCGGCACGCTCTACCAGCTCGGTCGACTGGCTGCGGGCACGCGACCCGACGTCGCGCTCGCGCTGGGCGTGCGGTTCGGGTTCGACACTCCGGGTCTCCGCGATGGCGGCGTCGCGTGGGGAACGACCGTGCTGCAGGTCGACAGCGATCCGGCGGAGGTCGGTCGCTTCGCGCCAGCCGCGATCTCCGTCATCGCCGATCCCGGCGAGATGATCGCAGCGCTCGCGTCTCGGAGTCGCGCGCACGTGTGGAAGGTCGACCCCGACTGGGTCGGCGCGGTTCGCTCGTCGTTGGCAGCGACTCGCGCGGAGCTCGACGCGATCGACTCGACTGACGGCGCCCGGTTGCATCCCTACGCTGCCGCGCGGGTCGCCGCGGATGTGGCGGCGCGGAATGGAGCGGTCATCGTCGGCGACGGTGCAGTCTGCAAGCACTGGCTGCACGACGCACTGCGGCTCCCGAGTGGCGCTCGCTATGTCACCCACAGCCGGCTCGGCTGCATGGGCCAAGGGCACGGCGCGGCAATGGGTGCAGCGAAGGCGGTGCCGGGCCAGCCCGTCGTGTGCGTCACCGGCGACGGCGCGGTCGGCTTCGCGATCGGCGAGTTCGAGGCGATGGTGCGACATGGCCTCCCGATCACCGTCGTCGTGATGAACAACGCGCGATGGGGGGCGTCGCAGGGCTTCCAGATGCGCCCCGACGGTCGTCAGCGCGTCGTGGGCACCGCGCTCTCCGACGCCGATTACCACCAGGTGATGATCGCCTTCGGCGGACGTGGCGCACGGGTCGACACGCTCGAAGCTCTCGAGCGCGAGCTCGAGGCGGCCGTGCAGTCGGGCGTTGCGACATGCATCAACGTGAGCACCAACACCGTCGGCCTCGCCCCCGAGATCCCCCAGCTCAACGGCCCGTGAGCGAGTGACGCTGTGGGATGCCGACTCGTTCGAGGCTGCGATCGAGCTGGCGGAAGCCGAGGCGCGCGAGTACGCAGACGCTCTCGGGGCCACCTACCCCGGGCTCGCACAGGCGTTCCAGTTCGACGGCCCGCCGGGTGCCGGCGCCGACGTCTTTTCTCTGATCCGCGCGAGCGAGTTGGCCGCCGACGAATACATCTCGAGGTTCTTCGACACTGGCACCGAGTCCCAGCGCGACCTGTAGCGGGCTGCTTCGTGCCACTCGCGTAGGGGAGTGCGATCCGAACTTGTACCTGGCGACGCCCATTCGGGCGCTCTCAGGTACAAGTCATGGGTAGGGCAACTCTTCGCCTTTCGAACTTGTGCCACTCGACGCCCATTCGGGCGCTCTCAGGTACAAGTTGCGGCCAACTGTGGTGCTGGGGCGCGCAATTGGGCGTCGAAACGCCACAGTTACGGGGGGGGTAGGGGGCGGGGCGGGCTGAGGCGACCTCAGGTGAAGGTGAAGTGCTGGTCCATCTCGTCGCGCACTGAGGACATGTGTCCGATGTAGGCCGGGAAGCCGCCGTTGTAGTTGCCGTCCTGCCGGCGGTTGAACTCGCCCTCGAAGTTGTAGTAGCCGGGCGTGCACTCGGCGTTGCGTGACGTCTTGCCGCGATGCGAGATGACCTCCTGCACCCACCACTCCTCGGCGTCATAGCTGACGTCGATCGTGGTGTGGCCGTTGCGGCGGACGTAGTCGATGCACGCAGCGATGTGATCACCCTGTGCCTGCAGCACGTCGGTGAGGTTGAAGTTGAACGACGCTTGGTACCCACCCATGATGAACAAGTTCGGGTAGTGGTTCGAGTGGATGCCGAGGAGCGTGCGCACGCCCTCGGTGTACTTGTCGTTCAGCTCGACGCCGTTGTCACCGACGATCTGGTTCCAGATGCCGGTCTTCTGCACCTCGAAGCCGGTCGCGTAGATCAGCAGGTCGAGCTCGTACTCGACGCCCTCGAAGATGGGGCCCTTCGGTCCGATCTCGGTGATGCCCTTGCCATGGGTGTCGACGAGGTGCACGTTGGGTCGATTGAACGACGGCAGGTACTCGTTGTGGAAGCACGGCCGCTTGCACATGAACATGTACCAGGGCTTGAGCGCGTCGGCCGTCGCCTGGTCCTCGACGATCTCGTCGATGCGGGCGTGGATCCGCATCATGTAGTCGATGTTGGCGTTCTCCTGGCGGCGGATCTTCTCCTCGCGTGACATCGCGGCCCGCTCGTCGACCTGCATCGCGCTCAGAGGGGGTGCGGTCATCGCCTTCTGCCGGCGCTTTGCCTGCCAGCCCGGCTTCAGCTTCGCAGCCCACTCCGGATCGGTCTCCCAGTCGTTCTTGATGTCGATCGACGACGGCGTGCGCTGGAAGACGTAGAGCTCCTTCGCTTGCTCGGCGAGGTTCGGGATCGACTGCACCGCGGTCGCACCGGTTCCGATGATCCCGACGACCTTGTCATGGAGGTTCTCGAGGTTCGCGCCCGTGTACTCGTAGTCCCACCTCGAGGTGTGGAAGGAGTACCCGGCGAACGTCTCCATGCCGGCGATCTTCGCCAGCTTCGGCTTCGACAGCGTGCCGTTCGCGCAGATCACGAAGCGAGCCCTCATCGTGTCGCCTCGGTCGGTGGTGAGGTGCCACAGCTGCTCGTCGGCGTGCCAGACAGTCGACGTCACCGTCGTCTGGAAGACCGCGAGGTCATAGAGGTCGTAGCGGCGCGCGATCGCTCGGCAGTGCTCGAGGATCTCCCAACCCTCGGCGTAGTGGCGGGTGGGCACGTAGCCCATCTCGTCGAGCAGCGGGAGGTAGTCGTAGGCGATGACGTCGCACGCGACGCCGGGGTAGCGATTCCAGTACCAGGTGCCGCCGACGTCGCCGCCGCGCTCGACGATGCGGATCGACTCGACCCCGACCTCGCGCAGGCGGGCCGCGGTCAGCAACGCCGAGAAGCCGCCGCCGATGAACAGCACCTCGACCTCGTCGTCGATCGGGTCGCGCTCGACGATCTCCTCGACGTAGGGATCAGCCGCGTAGCGAGCGAAGTCGCCCGTGAGCTCGGACGTGAACTGCGCCGTGCCCTCGGGTCGGTAGGACAGGCGGAGGTCGCGCTCCTCGGCGAACCGCCGCTTGATCTCGTCGTAGTACTGCTGGTCATGTTCCGACGCCACCGCATGACTTTGTCACAAGTACCGTCCCACGAATGAGCGACGCCTCAGTCCGCCCGTTCACCATCGCCATCCCCGACGCCGATCTCGCCGACCTCCGCAACCGGCTGCACAGCACGCGCTGGGGCGACGCGGAGGTGGTCGACGACTGGTCGCAGGGGATCCCGTTCGCGTACGTGCGCGAGGTCGCGGAGTACTGGGCCGACACGTACGACTGGCGCTCCCGCGAGGCCCTGCTCAACCGGTTCGACCAGTACCTCACCGAGATCGACGGCCTGGACGTCCACTTCGTCCACATCCGCTCGCCGCACGAGGACGCGCTGCCGCTCATCCTCTCCCACGGATGGCCCGGGTCGATCGTCGAGTTCCACAAGGTGTTCGAGCCGCTGACGAACCCCACGGCGTTCGGTGGCGACGCGGCCGATGCGTTCCATGTCGTCGCGCCGTCGTTGCCGGGCTTCGGGTTCTCCGGTCGGCCGACGACGACGGGCTGGGGCGTCGAGCGGATCGGTGCGGCGTTCGCCGCGTTGATGGCCCGTCTCGGCTACGACCGCTACGTGGCGCAGGGCGGTGACTGGGGCTCGGCGATCACATCGGTGATCGGCGCGACCGATCCCGACCACTGCGCCATGATCGAGATCACCTTGGCGATGTCGGCGCGTCCGACGAGCGAGCCGACGACGCCCGCCCAGCTGCATGCCGTTGAGCGGATCCAGTACTACATGCAGTGGGACTCCGGTTACTCCACCCAGCAGCGGACGCGGCCGCAGACCGTCGGATACGGCCTCACCGACTCGCCGGTCGGACAGCTCGCATGGATCCTCGAGAAGTTCTGGGCCTGGACCGATTGCGACGGCCACCCCGAGAACGCGCTCACACGCGACGAGATGCTCGACAACGTGATGCTCTACTGGCTCACCCGCACCGCCACGTCGTCGGCGCGCATCTACTGGGAGAGCTTCGGCCGCGGCTCCCGCCCGACCGTGAACGTACCGGCGGGGTTCGCCGTGTATCCGAAGGAGATCGTGCCGCCCGTGCGCGAGTGGGTGGGCGAGCTCTATCCGAACGTGGTGCACTGGCGCGAGTACGACAAGGGTGGGCACTTCGCCGCGTTCGAAGTCCCCGAGACATTCGTCGGTGATCTTCGGGAATGCTTCAGGCTCGCGAGATAGAGGCGAGCAAAAGGGAGAGGAGATTCGATGGGCAGGTTCACGCGGGGATTCACGGGCCGCGGCAAGGCCGAGCGCGATCCGCGCCTGCCACCGGGTCAGTACGACACCGGCAAGGACTGGCCGGTGCTCACCGCGGAGGTGACACCGCGGCTGACGACCGACACGTGGAGCTTCGGAGTCGATGGTCTCGTCTCGAACCCGACGACGTGGACGTGGCAGGAGATCCACGCACTGGCGCCGTCGACCTACAACGGTGACATCCACTGTGTGACGACGTGGTCGAAGCTCGGCATGACATGGACCGGCGTCTCGATCGACACGCTGCTGGCGATCGCACAACCGTTGCCGGCGGCCACGCACGTCATGGCCACATCACACTCCGGCTATACGACGAACCTGCCGCTGCCCGACGTCACCGGCGGCCACGCCTGGGTCGCGTGGGAGGTCGACGGTGGTCCCCTTCCGACGCAGCACGGCGGCCCCGCGCGCCTTCTCGTGCCGCACCTCTACTTCTGGAAGAGCGCGAAGTGGGTTGCGAAGCTCACGCTGCTCGACCACGACGAGCAAGGCTTCTGGGAGCGCAACGGCTATCACGATCGCGGTGATCCTTGGCTGGAGCAGCGGTACCAGGGGGACTGATCAGTGCCCGACTCGCCTCAGCCGATTCGATGGCAGGCGGCCAAGGTCGTCGCCATCACGCCCGAGACCGTGAGCGCGAAGACCTTCCGCCTGCAGCTCCCGCAACCCGTGCCTCACCGTGCGGGTCAGCACTTCGTGCTCCGCCTCACGGCACCCGACGGTTACACCGCCCAGCGCTCGTATTCGGTCGCGTCTCCGCCCGACGACTCCGGGATGATCGATCTCACGATCGAGATGCTCGCGGGGGGCGAGGTGTCGGGCTACCTGAACTCCGAGGTGCAGGTCGGCGACGAGCTCGAGGTGCGCGGGCCGATCGGCGGTTGGTTCGTGTGGGATGCGACTGCTCCCGCGGTGCTCCTCGGCGGTGGTTCGGGCGTCGTGCCGCTGATGGCGATGCTGCGGTTCGCTCGCGCATCGGGGAAGAGCGACCTGGTGCAGCTCGTCGTCTCGGTGCGCAGCCCCGACGCCCTGTACTACCGCAGCGAGATCGCGGGGCCCGAGACGACGATCGTGTACACCCGAGTCGCTCCTCCGGGTGACGGGCGCCCCGCGGGACGGCTCTCGACCGCGGACGTCGAGCGGTTCAGCGGGAGCGACGCGACGTTCTATGTGTGCGGCTCTGCCGGGTTCGCGGAAGCCACCACCCAGCTCCTCGTCGACGTCGGGATCGCGGCGGAGTGCATCCGCGTCGAGCGGTTCGGCCCGACCGGCTGAGGTCGCGCCGGGCCTACCTCACGAGCGAGAGGTGTTCGTGGATCGAGCGAATCGCCGCCGATCCTTCCCCCACCGCCGCGGCTACCCGTTTCGTCGAGCCTGAGCGAAGGTCGCCGACGGCGAAGAGCCCGGGCTTGCTCGTCTCGTACGGCAGCGGTGATCGGCCGAGCGCATCCCACTCCTGCCCGAGTCCCTCGGCGCTGAGCGCCCTGTCGGTGAGCACGAAGCCGTGCTCGTCGACAGCGACTTGGGGCAACCACGAGCTGTTGGGATCGGCTCCGATGAATGAGAACAGAGCCGAGCAATCGAGGTCGACGGAGGCGGCCGGCGTGGAGACGGTGACTCCTTCGAGCACGGGGTCGCCGCGGAGAGCGGTCACCGTCTTTCCCACGTGGACTTGCACCCGCGGGTGGGCCTCGATCCGGTCGACGAGGTAGCGCGACATCGTCTCGTCGAGTGGGCGTCGCACCACGATGCAAAGGTTCGAGCTCTTGTCGGCCAAGAACATTGCGGCCTGCCCGGCGGAGTTGCCGCCACCGACCACCATCACCGGTCGGCCCTCGCACTGGCGCGCTTCGAGCTCCGTGGCCGCGTAGTACACCCCGGCCATCTCGTAGCGATCGAGGTTGGAGATCGGGAGCTTGCGATAGTGCGCGCCAGTCGCGGCCACCACGGCGCGTGCAGCGACTTGGGTGCCGTCGGTGAGGTTCGTGACCAGGTGCCCCGCCACCTCTTCGAGTGAGTCCACGGCGCACGGGCTCGTGATGGTCGCGCCGAACTTCTGCGCTTGGATCGCGGCTCGAGCCGCGAGATCCTGACCCGACACTCCCATCGGGAAGCCGAGGTAGTTCTCGATCCGCGAGCTGGTCGCGGCTTGGCCGCCGACCGCGATCGCGTCGATCGTCAGCGTTCGGAGTCCCTCGGACGCGGCGTACACCGACGCCGCCAGCCCGGCGGGCCCGGCACCGACCACGACGACGTCGTAGCAGCGGTCGGGGAGCGCGTCGGCAGTCATGCCGAGCACGTACGCGAGGTCGCCCGGCGTCGCTTGCTTGAGCAGGCCGAGCTGGGTGATGACGATCGGCAGGTCGGTCGCGCTCACACCGAGGCCGTCGAGCAACAGCGCGGTGTCAGCGTCGGCATCGGCATCGATCCACTGGTGGGGGAGACGGTTGCGCACCGCGTACTCGCGCAACGCCATCGACGCGGGAGTGAACGTCGACCCGACGATCTTGAGCGTGTCGGCTGCGGCGGAGAGCAGCACCGCCCTTCTCGCGAGGAATGCCTCGAGCACGGTGTCGCTCAACCGAACGTCGGTCATGACGCGGGATCGGAAGACCTCGGCCGGGACGACGACGATCTCGCTCGGCTCGGCCACCCTGGCGGTGAGGTAGGGACGCTGCCGAGTGACCAGGCTGACCTCGCCGAGGAACCTGCGAGCGCCGTGCCGAGTGATCACCCCACCATCGACGCCGAGGATCTCGACGGATCCGCTGAGCACGACGACGAAGTCGTAGTGGTCGTCTGCAGGAGAGAAGAGGACGTCGCCCGCCTCGACCCGGCGCCGCTCACCGAGCTCGGCCACGATGGCGAGCTGGGTGTCGTCGAGGTCAGGAAAGGCGACGGCGTCGGGGGCCGTGTCCGTCACGGACGCACGGTATCGCTCGGCGGCGCGTCAAATGCTAAGCCGGGGTCATGGCAGACACATGCACCCACCTCGACACGGTCGTCATGGAGGTGCAGCCCTCGAGCACCGGCTGTGAGGACTGCTTGCGAATGGGCGGAACGTGGGTCCACCTCCGGCTTTGCATGGAGTGTGGGCACGTCGGCTGCTGCGACAACTCACCCAACCGGCACGCCACTGCGCACTTCAACGCCAACCACGATCATCCGATCATCCGGTCGTACGAGCCGGGCGAGAACTGGTGGTGGTGCTACGTCGACCAGCTCATGTTCGACGTGGCTGGAGCGCCACCGTCCCCGTCTCATCCCTGAGCCTCATCCGTGAACGGAGGCTGACATGCAGACACGCGTCGCAGACATGCTCGGCGTCGAGTTTCCGATCCTCGCCTTCAGTCACTGCCGTGACGTGGTCGCTGCCGTCACCAATGCGGGCGGCTTCGGCGTGCTCGGGGCCGTGGGCCACACGCCCAAGAGCCTCGAGATCGACCTGACGTGGATCGACGAGCAGGTGCACGGTCGTCCCTACGGCCTCGACCTCCTGCTGCCCCACCGACACAACCAGCGAGACGACGGCTCGCCCACGATCGACGCCGACACGCTGCGGCAGCTTCTCCCGGCGAAGCAGCAGGAGTTCGTCGAGGAGATCTTGCATCGGTACCAGGTTCCCGAGCTGCCCGACGAAGTCGAGGCACGCGTCGGCAGCATCAACGTCTCGGACGGCCGCGTCGGGAACCTGCTCGACGTCGCGTTCGGCCATCCGATCCGGCTCTTCGCCAGCGCGCTCGGCGACCCGCCGCTCGAGCTCGTGGAACGCGCCCACGACGCCGGAATGCTGGTTGCCGCTCTCGCCGGTACCGCCGAGCACGCGAGACGAAGCAACGCGAAGGGCGTCGACTTGATCGTTGCGCAGGGCACCGAGGCAGGAGGTCACACCGGCACGATCTCCACGATGGTCCTCATACCCGAGGTCGTCGACACGGTCGCCCCGACGCCCGTCGTCGCGGCAGGCGGCATCGGTCGAGGGAGCCAGATCGCGGCCGCGCTCGCGCTCGGTGCAGAAGGCGTGTGGTGCGGATCGTTGTGGTTGACGACGGCCGAAGCCGAGACCGACCCTGCCGTACAGCAGAAGTTCCTCGCCGCCTCGTCGAGCGACACCGTGCGCTCCCGCTCGCTGACCGGAAAGCCGGCGCGGATGCTGCGCAGCGCGTGGACCGACGCGTGGGAGGAAGAGGGCGCGCCGGCGACGTTGCCGATGCCCGACCAGACGATGCTGACGGCGGTCGCGCAGCAACGCATCAATCGCCGTGCCGGCGACCCCGGGTCGGGTGCAAACCAGCTGGCGACGTACTTCGTGGGTCAGATCGTCGGTTCGATGAACGCCGTTCGGCCGGCACGTCAGGTGATGCTCGATCTCGTGACCGAGTACGCCGACGCCGCCACCCGCTTCACCGGCTACCTGGGGGAGTGACGGCGGAGCTCCTGCAGCACTGACACCGTCAGGAGAGACGCCACGGCGACGGGCAGAAGCCACCACCAGTTGAACCCGTTCTGGGCCAGCAGGACGACGATGCCCACGATGACGACCACGCCGATCGCGAGGCGCCAGTCGTCGCCGACGATGAAGTCGTACCAGAACTTCAGGAACTGACGGATGTGCTTCACGCCGTCACCGCCTTCGGTCTGGCGAGGAGCCGGTCGGTGAGTGCGACGAGCCCGAGCGCGACGGCGAGCACGAAGCCCACGACGACGACCAGGGCGACGTCGCCGCCGGGCCACTCGATGCCCGCTCCCTCGCCGCTCCAGAAGATGCCGAACGCCGTGAGCATCACGCCCACCCCGAACTTCACTGTGTTCTCCGGGACGCGCGTCAACGGTTCGTGGACGATGACGGCGGCGATGAGCACGACGACCAGCGCGGCCGCGGCGCCGATCGCCGCCAACCCGACGTTGCGTTGAGTGCCCCCGAACGTCACCACGATGAAGGCGACCTCGAGCCCCTCGAGGAACACACCCTTGAACGCGACGGTGAACGCGTACCAGTCGTGGCCGGGTTCGCCGCCCGCGGCGCGCAGCAACGCGACTTCGGCCTCGTAGATCGCCTCTTCGTCGTGCATGGCCTTGAGCCCGCTCGCGCGCAGGATCGCCTTCCGCAGCCACTGCAGACCGAACAGCAGCAACAGGGTGCCGACGACGAGCCGCATCGCATCGATCGGCAGATGCGCGAGCGCCGGGCCGAGCAAAGCCACGATCACCGCCAACGCGAGGAGTGCGACACCGACGCCCCAGGCTGCGGACCTCCATCCGCGCGTCACCCCGACGGCCAAGACGATGGTGACCGCCTCGACCATCTCGACCGCGCACGCCAGGAAGGAGGCGGCGACGATCAGAACGCTGTGCACGTGAGAAGCGTAAGCCGACTCAGAACTGATGCCGCGTGTGGCTGAACGGCTGCTTCCCGAAGGCCAGCACCTTCGTAGGCCGCACCGCGAACACCTCGGCCTCGTGCCCTTCCTGGGCGAAGCCCCGCTCGGTGACGTCGTAGCGCCATTGACCGTCCCACTTCTTGCGCCACTCGGCCGCAAGACGATGCAGGGTCGCTTCGTCCGTCACACGCACGGCGTCGCCTTCGACCACGACGTCCATCCCTCGGTCCCAGGTGTTGCACCCGGTCGTGATGACGACGTGGGCGTTGCCTCGCAGGTTGACGCCCTTCTGCTCCTCGGCGCCCGTGCAGAAGTGGACGGCGTCGTCGAGCCAGACCGTGACGAGAGGCGTCACGTGTGGCCGCCCGTCGCTCCTGACCGTCGTGATCCACGCGAGCTGGGCCGCTTCGAGCAGCGCGACGGTCGTTTCCCACGACGTCGCCTCGGCGGCGGGATCGCTGAAGCGGGGATCGAGCTCGGTCTGCACATCGCTCACCGAGACATCCTGCCCGGCCGGCATCAGGTGGCAAACCTCGGCCAGTTCGGAGAGGCTGTCGGCCGCCGAGCCCGAGGAGGACTTGATGAGGTTGTCGATCTGGCCGAACGCGTCACAACCCTGGGACGTGATCGTCGACGAGGTGCGGTGGGCCGAGGGAGCGGGCTGGGACGGCGTCTACATCGCCGACCATTTCATGCCGAACTTCGGCGACGACACCCGGCCCACCAGTGAGTGCGCCGCGCTCATGGCGGGCCTGGCGGCTGCGACCGAACGGGTGCGAATCGGGTCGCTCGTGTTCGGCAACACCTACCGGCATCCGGCCATCCTTGCGAACGAGGTCGCGACCATCGACCACATGAGCGGCGGACGCGTGCTTCTCGGTCTCGGTGCCGGGTGGCAGGAGAACGAGCATCAGGCCTACGGGATCGAGCTACCGCCCGTGAAGCAACGTCTCGACCGGTTCGAGGAAGCCGTGCAGGTCGTGAAGGGGCTGTTCTCGCAGCCGCGGTTCTCGTTCAAGGGGACCTACTACGTGATCGACGACGCGCCGATGAACCCGGGTCGCGAGGACATGAAGATCCTGGTGGGCGGAAGCGGCGAGAAACGCACGATGCGGATCGCCGCGCAGTACGGCGACGAATGGAACGCGTGGTCGACGCCCGAGATCATGCGGGCGAAGCTCGACGTGCTGCGACGTCACTGCGACGCTCTCGGCCGCGACTTCGACACGATCAAGGTGTCCACCCAGGCGCTCGTCTTCATGAACGACGACGAGTCCGCGCTCGACGGGATCCGCAAGGCGGAGATGCCGATGCCCACGATGATCGGAACCTCCGAGCAGTTCGCCGACATCCTCGCCGCACATCACGAGATGGGGGTGGACGAGTTCATCGTCCCCGACTTCACGTTGCCCCCGCCGGGAAGCGCGAGAGAGGACCATCTGGCGAGGATCGCGGAGCTCGCCGCCCCGTTCCGCGGTTAGCGACGCGCGGTCGCGAGGGGGTCAGACGATCGGCACGACCGGGCGGCCGTCAGCGTCGAGCTGGTGGAGGTACTCGCTGATGCCCGTACCGGTGCGGCCCTCGTAGGTCCACCGGGCGAGGCCCTCGTTCACGATGGTGGTGCTCGGGCCGGATGCCCTTCGTGCCCGGCTCGACCCGCAGGAGCTCGGCATCGAGCGCGTGGGCCCGGCCCGCCTTGTCGGTGGCGACGACGTGCGTCGCCCGGTGGGTGATGCCGTCGTCCTCGAGCTCGCTCCAGACCTTCCACTCGGCGATCGACTCGTGTGCGCCGTCGCGCCAGACCCACCCGCGATGGAGGTCGCCCGCGTCGGTGCCGATCACGATCCCGCCGAAGTGGGTGTCGTCGTCGATGTTGATCGAGAACCAGCGCCACATCTTCGGGCCGCCCCACCGTCGCGGTCCCCATGACTTGTCGCGGTTGCCCCGGGCGTTCGGACCGAGCTCCTTGCGCTGTCCACCCGCTTCGATCCAGCCGTGCCACAGCCCACCTTGTTCGAGGTGGCCCTTGCCGACCGATTGCCGAGTCGCGGCGCTCGACGAGTCGCTCGCCTCCCGATCCTGTCCGTCGGCGCCGATCGGTGGCGTGCGTGCGTCGAACTGCACGTCCATCGCGAGATCGCCCTTCGCCGACGTGCCCCGGGCCGTGAGCCGCCACTGCTTCATCGGTTCGATCATCTCGTAGCGCACCGGACCGACATCGAGGACCGAGTCGACCATCTCGGTCTGCTCGCGGCGATGCCCGATGTGGTCGATGCCGCCCCCGGGAAGCCACACCGCGAGGCCGACGTCGATCGTGCCTTCGTTGGGCCGCACGCCCACCCGGGTGTAGAAGCCGACGTCGGCGTCGGGGTCGTAGCAGTTGAAGTAGTACGACTCGGACCACGCCGTGTCGGTCTCGACGGGATGGGCGCGATCGTGGGATTCAGCGAGCACAGGTGACATCGACGCGGGAGTGTACGACCCGCGCGACTCGCCCGGCTCAGCCGGCGCTCGGCTGCATCCCTTCGAGCAGGCGCACCGCGGCTTCGCGGTCGGCGACGTGCAGCTTGCGGAGCACCGCCGACACATGCGAACGCACCGTCGTCGCCGAGACGAAGAGGCGTGCCGCGATGTCGTTGGTCGAGAGGCCTTCCCGCATCAGCTCGAGCACGTCCCACTCGCGACCCGTCAGTCGAGCAGCCTGCTCGGGGGCGATGCCGATGCGGCGGTGCTCCCGATCGCGGAACTCCTCCACGAGACGAGCGACGAGCGTGCCGGGAAGGCAGGCCTCACCGGCGAGGACCCGTCGCAGCGCCGGGGCGATCTGCTCGTCGCCGAGATCCTTCAGCAAGTAGCCAGACGCGCCCGCGCGCAGCGCGTCGAAGAGGTCGGTGTCGTCGCGCGAGACCGTGAGGATGACGATCGGGGTGCCCGGAAGCGCGGCAGCGATCCGGGTCGTCGCCGCGATCCCGCTGCCAGGCATGTTGATGTCGAGCAGGCACGCGTCGGGCTCGGTCGCGAGTGCGGCGTCGATCGCCGCCGCGGCATCGGCGGCCTCGGCACAGACGACAAACCCGCCGTCCTCCTCGAGCGCCGCTCGCACCGACGCTCGTGTACGCACCTGATCGTCCGCGATGAGCACTCTCACCGGTGTCGCGCTCACAAGACCACCTCGACTCGAGTCCCTTCTCCCAGACGCGACTCCAGCGCGAAGGTCGCGCCCACCGCCTGTGCACGTTCTCGCATGCTCACCAGCCCGAAGCCCCGACTCGGAGCCGCGGGATCGAATCCCGTCCCGTCGTCTTCGACGCTGAGGTGCACGCGCTCGTCCTGCCACAGGCGCACCGTGATCTTCTCAGCGTGTCCGTGACGACTCGCGTTCGTGATCGCCTCGCGGAGGATTCGCAGCAGGTCCTCGCCGGCGTCGCCGCCCACCCGTACGTCTTCGTCGACGAGCAAGGCCACACCGACTCCCGAGCGGCTGCACAGATCCTCGGCGGTCTGGCACAGCGCGCGGGGCAGCGGCTGTGGCTCTCGCGACGACAGCACTGAGATCGCCCGCCGGGCCTCATGGAGCGCCCGGTCGGCCGCGCTGCCCACGGCCTCGAGTGTCTCAGGCGTCGGTTGATGGCGCGTCGCCGTGCGGGTCTTGCTGGCGATGAACGCGAGCTCCTGCGCGAGCCCGTCGTGGAGGTCACGAGCGATGCGGCGGCGCTCCTCGAGGGCAGAGCTCAGCTTGAGCGCGGTGAGGTCGGTGATCGTGGTGACGCGAACCGTCCTCCCCTGGTAGGTCGTCGTGCGGCTGCTCGCATAGCCGGGGAACCGTGAGCCGTCCTTGCGCACCGCGGTGAACTCGACACGCAGCGCCGCGTCGAGGGCGTGCGCCTCAGCGGCGGCGCAGTGGTGCTCTGGCGTCATGAACTCAGAGATCGACATGCCCACGACTTCGTCGGGCTCGTAGCCGTAGAGCCAGCTGAAGGCCGGGTTCGCGCTGATGATCCCGCCGGCGTCGCTGAGGCAGATCCCTTCGACAGCCGCCTCGGCGAGCACCCGAAAGCGCTCCTCGCTCTCCCGCAGCGCTTGCTCGGCTTCGACTTGTTCGGTGACATCGCGAAGCGAGGTCTGGATCTCGTTGACACGCCCCGTGATCGGATCGACCGCGCCGTGGCTGCAGCCGTCGACCCAGACGATGCCACCGGTGCGCGAGATGAGGCGGAACCGACGAAACCTCATCTCGTCAGGGTTGTCGAAGAGCGCGTCGCGATCCGCGAAGAGATGGAGGTCGTCCGGATGGATGTGGAGGGTCATCGGCGCCCCCACGTGCTCCGCACCCGGCAGGCCGAGCATCCCGAACACAGGGGACACGTAGCTCACCGTGCCGGTGCGGTCGACGCGCACGATCGCATTGCTCGGGTCCTCAGCGATCTGGCGCTGGCGGACCTCGCTGCGAGCGAGCTCGGTCACGTCCACGATCGATCCCACGTACGCGACGACTTCGCCATCGTCGTTCGTCACGGGCGCGAGCCATCCCCGTGCCCACTGCCCCAGGCCGTCCGGCGACGTCGATCGGTACTCGAGGGAGTAGCTCGGTCGCGGGTTGCTGTGCGCGAGCCACTCGCGGAGCCGCGATCGGTCGCCGCTCCAGCCTTGCCCGACCGACTCCGTGAGGCTGAGCCCGGAGAGCTCACACCACCGGCCGTCGACGTGCACGCACGTGCCGCTGGGGTCGGTGACGATCACCCCGACGGGGAGGAGCGCGGCCGACGCACGCGCAGCCGCAATGACATCGCCCATGTCTTGCACGGGCACCTATCGGTCGCGACAGGAGACAAACCAGGAATTCGGCCCAAGGTCCCGTCGTACGGTTTGGCCATGATCGTCAGACGTGATGAGCTGATCTCGGGTCAGTACTTCGTGGCCATTGCAGGCGTTGCCGCGATGCGCCACATCCTCCTGGCCCCGTCCGATGTGATGCCGCGCCTCGAGGACGCGCGGAGAGTGATCGCGCATCTCGACGAGTTCCCCAACAACATTCGCATCCCTGTCGTGGAGTGCGACGTCATCGAGGGGTACGACGCCTGGGCGCCGGTGTACGACAGCGGTCCCAACGCCGCCACGGAGCGTGACAGCGAGGTGGTGCGCGAGCTGCTCGAGCCACTGCCGCGTGGCCGCGCGCTCGACGCCGCGTGCGGAACGGGGCGGCAGTCGTTGCTGCTGAAGGAGCTCGGCTACGAGGTGGAGGGAGTCGACCTCAACGAGACGATGCTTGCCATTGCGCGTGCACGGGTGCCCGACGGGCACTTCGTGCAGGGACGCCTCGACGCGATCCCGCATGAAGACGCATCGTTCGATGTGGCGGTGTGCTCGCTCGCGCTGACCCACATCCCCGAGCTGCTGCCGGGGTTGGCCGAGCTCGCCCGTGTCGTGAAGCCGGGCGGATACGCGGTCATCTCCGACATCCACCCCATGGCGGTGCACCTCGGCATCAGTGCCGGGTTCCGCGCTCCCGACATCACCGAAGGGATCGTGCAGGTGCCCAACCTGCTGCACGAGGTGAGCGAGTACGTCACCGGGTTCCTCGCGACCGGGTGGGAGATCTGCGAGTGCGTCGAGGCCCTGATGCCCGAGTCCGCGTTGAGCGGCCACCCTGCATATCCGGTGCTGCCCGACGCGGTGCGCGGTGCGTTCGAGGGACTGCCGTTCCTCTTGGCATGGAAGCTGCGGCGCAGCGCTAGCTAGGGAAGCCGAACCACTCGGCGTCTTCCGCGAACCGTGTGCGCACGACCGACAGCGCGAGCGTGTGCCCCATGCGCGAGTAGAAGTCGATCACCGCGAGGTGCAGCCGTAGGCGCCCGAGCCGGATGCGAAGTGCCGCCTCAGGCCCGAGGTCGGCGACTCGCTCGTAGCCCTCGAGGAGCCATTCGACGGGAGCCATGCGGTAGAAGTAGTCCCACCTCACGAGCTCGAACGCCCGATCGCCGGCAAACGCTTGCTCGAAGTCGAGCAGGCCGGTGATGCGCTCGCCGTCGGTCAGCACGTGGTTGGGCGACAGGTCGCCGTGGAGCAGTCGCGGCCTGAGCGGTGCGAGCAGCTCGTCGTGCCGGTCCAGCTCGTCCGCTGCCGCACGCACCCAGACCGGCGAGATCTCGTGCTCGAGTGCCTGGGCGCACAGCGCATCGAGCTGCTCGGGCGACGCACCGAGGTGCATCACCCGCTCCCATGACGGTGCCGGAGCAGTGCCGTCGGGCTTCACCCAACCACAGCCGCTCATCTCGATCGTGTGCAGGCGCGCGGCGGTCTCCCCTGCGAGCGCACTGAGCCGTCGTCGTTCGACGGGGTCGTCGACCTCGGAGATCCCGTGGCCCGGGAGCCTGCGCTCGACACACAGCGCGAGCTCGCCATGGTCGTCGGTGGTTCGTTCGATGACAAGGATGGTGGGCACGGGGACGCCGACAGCGGCGGCCGCCGACACCGCCCATTGCTCCGACTCGAATCGACACGCTGCGCCCTGCCGTGAAGCTCGAACGATCAGCTCGTCACCGCTCGGGAGCGACGCCACGTAGACCTCGTTCGTCTCGCCACCCACGATCCGTCGCCAGTCGACGGCCGTCTCGCCGGTCGCGCGTCGCACTGCGTCGTCAAGGCGTCGGCGATCCGTGGTCGGCATGGACGCATGGCGCGCCGCGTGCCACGCCTCATAGGCCTCGTCTCCGGTGGTCGGTGAAAGGTCCTCCACAGCTCAGCGGCCGAGCACCTTCGACGCCACGGTCCCGAGCTGTTCGACACGCTCCGGCATGTGACCCGTCCCGGGCAGCGAGCACGTGATGCCGTCGGCGCCGAGCTCGAGCACGGCGCTCAGCTTCTCGCCCACCTCGTCTTCGCCGCCCCACGCGATCATGGCGAGGATCTGGTCGCGCGCCGTCTCGTCCATCGCGTCGAGGTCGAGGCCCCGGAGCCCGAGGAACGCAACGATCGACTTGTACGCATCGTCGTGAGTGTCGCCGAGCACGACGTTGAGGTGCTGGCTCACCGTGATCTCGGCGCGATCACGGCCGAGACGGTCGCAGTGCGCGGCGAGCACCTCGAGCTTGTGGGGGAGCTGCGAGGACGGAGAGGTGAGGTTCGACTCGTCGGCGTATTGGGCGACCATTCGCAGGGTCTTCTTCTCACCGGAGCCGCCGATCATGATCGGGATGCGGCTGATCGGCGGTGGTTGGTTGATCGCGCTCGATACCGTGTAGTGCTTGCCGTCCAACGACGGCCGTTCGTCGCGCAGCATGGGGATGATGATCTGCAGCGCTTCCTCGAGCTTCTCGAAGCGGTCGGTGAACGTGCCGAACTCGAACCCGAGTGAGGTGTGCTCGAACTCGAACCATCCGGCACCGATGCCGAGCTGCGCTCTCCCGTTGGACACGACGTCGAGTGCCGTCACGATCTTGGCCAGCAATGCCGGGTTGCGGTAGGTGTTGCCGGTCACGAGCGAGCTGAGCCGCACGTTCGCGGTCTCGCGCGCCAGCGCGCCGAGGGTCGTGTAGCACTCGAGCATGTAGGAGTCGGGCGGGCCGAGCGTGAACAGCTGGTAGAAGTGGTCCATCAGCAAGACCGTGTCGAAGCCGGAACGGTCAGCGGCCTTCGCCTGGGCAGCGACGGCGTCGAACAGCCCGGATTGATCGACGCCGGGATAGGTGAAGTTCGGGATCTGGTAACCGAGGCGGGTCATGGGCCCATCGTCGCGCGCGAGACTCCGCACCTGGTCGTGGGTGCGACTCAGAGCCGGAGGTTCATGTGGCCGAGTCCGAATACCTGCTGGGGAACGCAGAGCCCGAGACCGCAGAGAGGTTCGGCGGGTTGGAGCGCGTCTTCGACGAGCTGACGATCGCACACCTCGCGCGTCTGGGGGTGCCATCGGGCGGGCGCTGTCTCGAGATCGGTGCGGGGGGAGGATCGATCGCGCGGTGGATGGCGTCGCAGGTCGGCGAGAAGGGACGCGTGCTCGCGGTCGATCTCGACCCGAGGTGGTTCCAGCATGACGGGAGTCCGCAACTCGAAGTGCAGCCGCTCGACGTCGTGGAGCAAGACATCCCCGAGGGTCCGTGGGATCTCATCCACGAGCGCCTCGTGCTCGTGCACATACCCAGGCGCCTCGAGGTGCTCGATCGCCTCGTCGAAGGCCTCGCTCCCGGCGGTTGGATCGTGCTCGAGGATTTCGACACCGGCGAGGTGCGCAGTTACGACCGCGAGGGGCCGAACCACGAGTTCCTCTTTCGGATGCTCCGGGAGTTCAACACGCTGCTCGGGACGCGGGGCGCGGCGAACAGCTTCGGAGCGAACGCGCTCCGCTCCCTCCGCGACCGCGGGCTCGTCGACGTGGGTGCGAGCGGTCAGGTGACGATCGGGACTGGAGGCGGTGACTACTCGCAGGTGATCGCGGCCAACACACGCCAGGTACGCGACGGCTTCGTCGCCCAGGGCGTAGCGCCCGACGACGTCGACCGCTATCTCGAACTGCTCGGTGACCCCGACACGATCTTGGGCAGCCCGGTGATGATCACGACGTGGGGACGCCGTCCGGGTTAGCACGTTCGTACCGCAGCATCACCACGCCGTTTCCGAATGCGCGCGTCTCGACGAGAGCGAGGTCGATGTGCACCTCCGTCGGAAACAGTGGCTTGCCTCGCCCGATCACGACGGGATGCACGTACAGCCGGTACTCGTCGATCAGGTCGAGTCGCATGAACGACGCCGAGAGGTCGGCACCGCCGATTGACAGCTCGCCGCCCGGTTGGTTCTTGAGCGCCATCACCTCTTCAGGGACGACCTCACGCACGATCGTCGTGTTCCACGAGGTGTCGTCGGACGTGCGGGAGTACACGTACTTGGGCATGTCACGCCAGATTGCGGCGAACTCGACCTCTTGCGGGGTGCTCTCGGGATCTTGGTCGGCGGTCGGCCAGTAGTCCGCCATGAGCTCGTGGCCGACCCGTCCCTCGAGGAACGCGCCGACGGTGCGGAGGTAGTCGTTGAAGTGCTGGTGCAGCTCCTCGTCGACGAGGTGCCAATCGAGCTCGCGGTTCGGCCCCTCCATGAAGCCGTCGAGCGACACCGACATCATCAGCGTGATCTTCCGCATCGTTCGGCCTCAGCGTCCCTTGCTCGAGATCGCCCACGCTACGGCTCCCAATCCGACGACTCCTGCGCCGACGAGGACGCTCGTTGCGGGAAGCGACAGCGACAGGGTGGCGCACCCCACGAGCCCGATCGCACAGAACGCACGCGGCCACCGTCGCTCGGTACCGGCCAGGGTCCAGGCCGACGCGTTGGCGACCGCGTAGTAGAAGAGGACGGCGAACGAGCTGAAGCCGATCGCCCCCCGCACATCTGCAGCCAGGACGACGGCGATGACGGCGGCGGCGATCACCAGCTGCGCGGTTCGAGGCACTCGGTGTCGCGGTTCGACTGCGGCGAGGACGGGGGGTAGGTCCCGCTCGCTCGCCATCGCGAAGGTCGTGCGACCGACGCCGGCGAGCAGCGACAGGAGCACACCGAGCGACGCGACCGCCGCACCCACGCGAACGATCGGCGCTGCCCACGTGAGCGCACCCGCCTCGACAACGGTCACGAGGGGGGCCGTGCTCGCCGCGAGTGCGTCCGGACCGACGGCGAGCAGTGCCGTTGTCGCCACCGTCGCGTAGACGACGAGGGTGATGCCAAGCGCGATCGGAATCGCGCGCGGGATCGTTCGAGCGGGATCGATCACCTCCTCGCCCAACGTCGCGATGCGCGCGTACCCCGCGAACGCAAAGAAGAGGAGTCCCGCGGACTGCAGGATCCCATGCAGCCCTCCCTCGGTGAGCGACCCGATGTTTCCCGTCGACGGATCAGCGCTGATCGCACCCACGACGACGGTGGCGAGCGACGCCAGAACGATCGTCACGATCACGCGGGTGACCCACGCCGTCTTGGTCACTCCGAGCAGGGTCACGACCGTCAAGGCGACGACCGCGCCGACCGCGAGCGGACGAGCCCAGTCGGGCGCGGCGTAGGCACCGAACGTGAGGGCAATCGCCGCACAGCTCGCCGTCTTGCCCACCACGAACGCCCACCCTGCGAGATAGCCCCACAGCTGCCCGAGCCGCTCGCGGCCGTAGACATAGGTTCCGCCCGAGGATGGGTACAGCGCCGCGAGCTGGGCGGAGGAGGTCGCGTTGCAGTACGCGACGACCGCCGCGACCGCGAGACCGATGAGCAGCCCCGAACCGGCGGCCTCCGCGGCCGGTCCGATCGCGGCGAAAACTCCCGCCCCGATCATGGAGGCGAGCCCGATGATCACGGCGTCGAACATGCCGAGACGCCGTGCGAGGCGGGTCGGAGGATCCGTCCGTCGATGCTCGTCCACGCCCTCGCAGTGTCGCCTGCCAGGAATCGATTCCGCCAGATCCGTTTCAGGGTGCCCGTCGCGGGTACGCGTCCTTCGTGGACGAACCGTCGTCACGGCTTTCGCCGGCGCCCGGCGTCACCTTCGAGGGCGTCTTTCTGCAGCCGGGAGACGCTCGGCGGTGGTTGAAGGCGCGACTCGCGACGCACCAGCTTGCCGGGATGTCGGACGATGCCTGTCTCGTGGTGAGCGAACTCGTCACCAACTCGCTCACCCACGGCGGAGGAGCGCCGACCGTGCGGGCCACGGTCGCTCTCTCCGGTCTGCGACTCGAGGTCAGCGACCTGGCGCCAGGCTTCCCCGAGATGCAAGCCCCAGGCGTGCCTGATGCTGCGGGAGGGCTGGGGCTGCGCATCGTCGAGGAGCTGAGCAGCAGCTGGGGAGTCACGCCTTTCGGCCAGGGAAAGACGGTATGGGCGCGCTTCTCCCCGAACGGACTCGGCTCGGGTCCGGGCGGGAACGGCAGCAGTCGATGACCCGTCGCGTCGATCCGTCGTTCACCGTCGTGCCCGGGCCCCGATCGGCCTTGGTCGTGATGTCGGGGGAGTTCGACCATCAGGCCGGCAAGGATCTCGGTGTCGCGCTCCTGCAGCTGCTCAACGAGTCGCCGGCGACGGTCTCGCTGGACATGACTGCGGTCGAGTTCATCGACTCGTGCGGGATCGAGATGCTGCTGCGGCTCTACCGGCGCGTCGTTGGCGAGGGTGGCGGCACGCTTCGGGTCACCCGATGGTCAGACGCGGCGCGGCGGACGTTTGCGGTGTGCGGTCTTCTCGAGACCTTCGGCATCGACGAGGCACCACAAGTCGCGTAGGCGGGTCGCTCCACTCGGCTCGCTACATTCGGATGGTGGGCACCGAATGGCTCGGCGAGCGATCGCGCAATGGCGGCATCGACGAGATCCCGCTGCGCGGACGTGGTCGCTTGTGGCTCTGCGGCAAGCACCTCGTCGGCCCCGACCCCGAGCACGCGCTCGAGCGAACGGGTGCGACGACGATCGTGTGCCTCAACGAGAGCACCGAGCTCGCCGACCGCTATCCCGAGTACGTCGACTGGCTTCTCGAGAACCGCGGCCGGCGGGCGGTGTGGGTCCCACTTCCCGACATGCACGCTCCGGGATCAGCGGCGGTCTCGCCGCTGTTCGACGACCTCGAGCGTCGGCTCGCTGCAGATGAGGGGCTCGTCATCCACTGTGGCGCCGGGATAGGGCGCGCCGGGACGGTCGCCGCGGCCCTGCTGATACGCCAGGGAGCGTCGTTGGAGCAAGCGCTTGCGGTGGTCGCGTCGAGCCGACCGATGGCCGGCCCACAGACCGAGTCGCAGCTGCAGTTCCTGATCGAGCTCGCCGGAGAGCTCGACGCGCGCTAGCGGTTGCGCAGCCGGCTGGCTCCGACGCCGCCCACGACCAGTGCGAAGACGAGGAGCAGGAGCAGCAGCGCCCACTTCTTCGAGCTCTCGCCCACTACCTCGTCGACAAGCTCAGCGGCAAAGCCGCTGACGATTCCCTCTTCACTCAGCGCACTCGCCATGTCTTCCTCTCGTGGTCCTCGGACTCTTGTCGTACCGCTCAGTCATCTGCCAGTCCCGGTCCGGGCTCGACGTCTGCGATCCACTGCCCTTCTGATCGGATCGCCTCGCCGTCACCCGGCCACGGCGGCATCGTGACCCCGACGACCTGAAGCGGTTCGTCCCCGTCGGAGCGGAACTGGAACTCGGTGCCCGCAGGGATCGTAAGGCACGTTCCCGGGATCAGGTCGACTTCGGCTTCGCGTTGCGTCTCCCGCCTCCACATCGTGCCGCGACCGGCGACGATGAACCAGATCTCTTCGACCGTGCGGTGCCGAATCGCGATCGACGTCGCGCCGGGCGCGAGCTCGAAGTGCGCCATGGTGCCGCCGGCGAGCCCGAGCAGGATCCGCACGACTGACCCATCCGGCGCGACCACGTCAGCGTCGGCCGGGAGGGCCTTCGTCTCGAACATCAACTCGGCCTGGTCGGGTCAGCCCCTCGACGCCATGTACTTCGCGTACTGATCGGCGAGCTCGCGGTACTCCGGCTTCTCCTGGAAGAGCGGCTCGAATTTCTCACGGGCCTTGGCCCGCTTGGCCGGGTAGTACTCCGTGGGCCAGTACCCCTCGTGGGGCCGGTACTGCTTGAGCACGTTGCGGGCGACGGTCGCCTTGTGCACTTCGTCGACCCCGTCGGCGATGCCCATCGTCGGCGCGCCGGCGTACATCGCCTGCAGCGGCGTGAGGTTCGTCGTTCCGAGCGAGCCGAGGATGTGGAGCGCGTTGAACGACACCTCGCGCAGCACCTTGGCCATCGTGTACTTCACGGCCGCGATGTCGGTGCGGGTCTCTTGCGTGCTCGTGTTGTCGATCTTCCACGCCGTCTCGAGCACGAACAGGCGAAGCATGCGAATGGACGCGTAGCTGTCGGCGATCTTCTCCTGCACCATCTGGTGATCGGCGATGATCTTGCCGTGCGACTCGCGGCTGAGCGCCCGCTCGCACATCATGTCGAAGGCGAGCTTGCACTGGGCGATGGTGCGCATCGCGTGATGGATGCGGCCACCACCGAGGCGACGCTGTGCGAGCACCTTCGCGCCGTCTTCGGGGCCGAGCAGATGGTCGAGGGGCACACGAACGTCGTGGTAGATGACGTGGTTGTGGTTGCGCGGCTCGGGCATGATCTCGACGCCGGGCGTCGTGCGGGGAACGATGAACATCCCGTTCGTGCACATGACGAACAGCAGGTCGGCGACACGGCCCGCGCTGGTGAACCACTTCTCCCCGTTGATCACCCACTCCTCACCGTCACGGACGGCATGGGTCTTGAAGAGGTTCGGGTCTGAGCCCCCCTGCGGCTCGGTCATCGAGTACGCCGACCAGAGCTCCTGGTTGAGCATCGGCTTGAGCCAACGCTCCTTCTGCTCGTCGGTGCCGTACGCGGCGAGGATCTCCATGTTCCCGGTGTCGGGCGCCGCCGAGCCGAACATCTGCGGAGCGGAGCCGTATCGCCCGAGGATCTCGTTCAGCAGCCCGAGCTTCAGCTGCCCGTACCCAGGACCGCCGAGCTCTTCGTCGAGGAAGATCGCCCAGAGGCCTTGGGCCTTGATCTCGTCTTGCAATGGCTTCACGAGCGCGCGCACCCGAGGATCTGGCGAGCGCACCGCGTACGGGAACACCATGTCGAGGGGCTCGATCTCCTCGCGGCAGAAGTCCTCGACCCAGTCGAGCTTCTTCTGGAATTCGGGCTCAGTCGAGAAGTCCCACGCCATGTCGTCCCCCGTCGTCGCAGCGGATTGTGGAGCCGAGCATAGAGAAGACTGCAGCGATGGCGGGTCCGGTGGAAGTCTCAGACAGCGTGCGCCGCAAGGCGCTGGCCCTCGGCGAGCCCGGTACGCGCTGGATGGAAGCCCTGCCTTCGACCATCGCTCGCCTGGAGGAGCGCTGGGAGATCGAGGTCGGCGCTCTCATCGGAAGCGGCAGTGTCGGCCACGTCGTCGCGGCGACCACCGCCGATGGGCGAGCCGCCGTGCTGAAGCTCGCGATGCCCGATGGGCTCGAGGGCAATGGCGAGTTCTCGCGGGAGCTCGAGTCGGTGCGCTTCGGGCAGGGTCGCGGGTACGTCGACCTGTTGCAGTTCGACGAGGATCACCGGGCGATGCTCCTCGAGCGCCTCGGAAGACCGATCCATGAGCTCGGCCTGCCGATCGAAGCCCAGATCGAGGAGATCGCCACCACTCTCGCCCGGGGATGGCACCGTCCGCCGAGCCCAACTCGATGGCGAACAGGAGCCGAGCAGGCAGAGTTCTTGGACCGCTTCATCGGCGAGGCGTGGGAGCGGCTCGACGGGCCCTGCCCCGAGGCGGTGGTGCGTCTCGCGCAAGAGTGCACCCGGCGGAGACTCGCGTCGTTCGACGAGACCACCGCGGTCGCCATCCACGGAGATGCGCACCCTTGGAACGTGCTCGAGTCGCCGACGGGCGGCTTCAAGCTGATCGATCCCGACGGGCTGCTCTCGGAGCCGGCGCACGATCTCGCCATCCCGTTGAGGCACTGGAACGCGGAGCTGCTCGAGGGAGACCCCGCGGCGAGGTTGCGATCTTGGTGCGCGCACCTTCAAGAAACCACACGCGTCGACGCGCAGGCGATCTTCGAGTGGACCTATGCGGAGCGTGTGTCCACCGGTCTGTTCCTGCTCCGTCTCGGAGATCCGCAGGGCAGCGAGTTCATCGAAGTCGCGATTCGCCTCGCCGCGTGAGAGTCTGTCGCCGGTGGATGCGTCGGCCTCGAGCCCTTTCGTGGTGTCGTACGACGACGCCTCGACGGTCGTCACTCTCGCCGGCGACTTCGACATAGTGACGACCCGAGAGGTCGCGGGCGAGGTCAACTCCCTGCTGACGAGCGCGCCGTCTGCGCTCGTGCTCGACCTGTCGCAGGTGGAGTTCATCGATTCGAGCGGCATCGCCTTGCTCCTCCGCATCCACACTGCGGTGGTGGGCGACCGTGGTGGAACCGTGCGGGTGGTCAACCCGTCGCCGGCCGCGAGGCGGACCTTCGAGCTCTGCGGCCTCACCGAGATGTTCGGCTTCGATACGGCCTGACGGGAGCGACCTAGGGCCGCTCCCACACCCGCAGGGCGCGGCACGAGGCGACGAACTGCTTGGCGCCCGCAGGAGTCGCGATGTCGCAGTAGCCGACGTCCATCGTCTCACCCAAGCCCGCGGCGGCGAACAAGCTTGCCGCCCCGACGACGTAGCCGATGACCTTCTTGTGCGAGTGCGCGTCGGTGACGAAGTCCTTTGCGGCCGGTAGCTCCGCCAGCGCCGCGGCACCTGCGTCAGAGGTGATCACCGCGACTGCGTCGTACAGGACAGAGGGGCCGCCGCCGACCATCTGTTGCGCGGGTAGACGCGAGCCGTCGTCGAGGTCGACGCCTGTGATCGTCGGCGCGATGACTTCGATCGTGGCCTTCTCGGCCTTGACCGCCGCGGCGAGGGCTTTCGCGGCCTTCGCCGACGCCCCGTCGGTAACGAGCACACCGACCTTGCGACCGGCGAATGACGACGGACCGTTCTCGAGGATGCTGAGCTTCGGTGAGGGCTTCAAGGTGTGGATCGGCGGCGCGGCCGCCCGCGAGGCCGGCGGGAGCTTGGCCATCCCCAAGCCGGCTCCGATCCGCGCCGCGAGCTCCTCGTCGGCGTTTCTCAGGTTCGCGACCATGCGCTCGCGGATCGCGGGGTTCTCCACCTTGCTCAGCTCGAAGGTGAACGCGTCGACGATGTGCTGTTGCTCGACCGCTGTCTGGCTGCGGAAGAACAGACCCGCCTGGCTGTAGTGGTCAGCGAAGCTCGAGGCGCGAAGCCGGCGCTTCGGGCCTCCCTCCTCGGCCGCGAACGACACGAATCCCCCGTCGGGATCCTCACGAGGCCCTCGCTCCGCTCCTGTGTACGAGTTGGGCTCGAAGTTGACCCGGCCGCGCGGGTTCAGCATCGCCATGTGACCGTCCTGCTGGAAGTGCGCCATCGGACACTTCGGGGCGTTCACGGGGATGTGGGTGAAGTTCGGCCCGCCGAGCCGCTTGATCTGCGTGTCGAGGTAGGAGAAGTTCCGTCCCTGCAGCAAGGGGTCGTTCGTGAAGTCGACGCCGGGGACGATGTTCTGCGTGCAGAAGGCGACCTGCTCGGTCTCCGCGAAGAAGTTGTCGACCATGCGGTCGAGCACCAGCCGAGCAATCGGCCGAACCGGCAGCACCTCCTCGGGGATGAGCTTGGTCGGATCGAGCACGTCGAAGTCGAACTTGTCCGCGAACGCGTCGTCGAACACCTGGACGCACAGCTCCCACTCCGGAAGGTCGCCACTGTTGATCGCGTTCCAGAGGTCGCGCCGGTGGAAGTCGGGGTCGGCGCCGTTGATCTTCACTGCTTCGTCCCACAGCACTGACTGCATGCCTTGCTTCGGCTTCCAGTGGAACTTCACGAATCGAGACTTGCCGCGGGCGTTCACGAACCGGAACGTGTGGACGCCGAAGCCCTCCATGAATCGAAACGACCGGGGGATCGCTCGGTCGGACATCACCCACAGCAGCATGTGCGTCGACTCGGGCATGAGGGACACGAAGTCCCAGAAGTTGTCGTGCGCTGATTGCGCCTGCGGGAACTCCCGGTCCGGCTCGGGCTTCACAGCGTGGATGACGTCCGGAAACTTGATCGCGTCCTGGATGAAGAAGACGGGGATGTTGTTGCCGACGATGTCCCAGTTCCCTTCCTGGGTGTAGAGCTTCACTGCGAACCCACGCACGTCACGGGCGAGGTCGAATGATCCCTTGCTCCCGGCGACGGTCGAGAACCGTACGAACGCGGGCGTGCGCTGTCCCGCGCGCTGGAAGAGGTCGGCCCTGGTGAGGTCGCTCAGCGGCTCGTAGGTCTCGAGAAAGCCGTGCGCGCCGTAGCCACGAGCGTGGACGACCCGCTCCGGGATCCGCTCGTGATCGAAGTGGAAGATCTTCTCGCGGAAGTGGAAGTCCTCGAGCAGCCCCGGTCCCCGCTCACCGACCCGCAACGTGTTCTGGTCGTCCGCGACCGGTACGCCCTGTTGGGTGGTGAGGCGGCTGGCGCGATCGACGGCTACCTGATGGGGCTCACCGGCGTTCCCCGTGCGGTCGGTCGCGGGTCGGTTCGAGGGCTTCTTCGCGGTCGGCATGGGCGCGCGGTTCCCGATCGCGGCCCGGTTCAACCATGATCAGGCGAAGCGCTTCACGAAGTCGAGCGCCGTCTGCGCGACGTCCTTCCACCCGGCGTCGATCACGAGTGAGTTCTTCGCCATGAGACTCCCTTCGCCGAGGGGGTGCTCATCATGGCCCCGTCAGGAGCGCGTGAGTTCACGGGCGGTCCGCGTAGGAAACGCGTAAGGGTTGTTCTCGCGTCGATCGGGTGGACGTACACCGTTCACGTGACCCGTCGAGACCCTCAGCTCCTGTTGCCGTTGGCGATGCTGCTTCCCCTGGTCGTGGCGATGGCGCTGGTCGGCGTGCGAGATGAGCTTGCAGCGGAGGTGGTTGCCCTCGTCCTCGCGCTCACCGTCGTTGCCGGTGGAGTGATGGCCGGACGCGCCGGAGGGGTCGCCGCCGCGTTGGTCGCCGCCGTCAGCTTCGACTTCTTCTTCACCGAGCCATACGCATCGCTGAAGATCGCGAACGGCGCAGACGTCGCGACGACGTTCCTGCTGCTCGCGGTCGGTCTCGTCGTGGGGGCCGCCGTGCACCGGCGGAGCCGTCGTGAATCGGCGTTCGGGTCAGAACCGAGCGCGTTGCTCCGCGTGCTGCACGTCGCCGCCGACGGCTGCGCTGAAGACGTCGTGCTCTCGATCCGCGCCGAGCTGCTGACGCTGCTCCAACTGCAGGACTGCTGGTTCACGACTGAGCCCACGAGCCTCACCACCCTCGACGAGGCCGGTCGCCTGCGCATCAGTGACACCGTTCAGCAGGCGGGAGACGTGCGGCTCCCCGCCGAGGGCGTCGCCGTACCGGTGATGTGGGGCGACCAGTGCTTCGGCAACATCGTCGCGATTCCGCTCCCCGACCGCGTCACAAGCGCGGGAAGCCGGCGCGTCGCTGTCGCCATGGCCCAAGCGCTCGGATTGGCGCTCGCCGCCGAGCCGGCAACGACCTGACTGGAGATGTGATGCAAGATCTCGTGTTCATCGCGCTGGTGATCGCGTTCTTCGCGATCGCGACGGGCGCGGTGTACCTCTGCGACCGCATCGTTCGTGCGGGTGAGGCGCCGGTTGATTTCGCGCCTGATGCCCCGGTCGAGGAGCTCGTGCGATGACGTTCGACAACGTCGTCGGCCTCGCGATCTCGATCCTGATCCTGGCGTACCTCGTGTACGCACTCATCTCGCCGGAGAAGCTGTGAGTGCGGCCGAGTGGCTCCAGATCGCGACCCTGATCGTCGCGATCGTCTTGGTCACTCGCTTCCTGGGCGCCTACCTGGCGAAGGTGTACGGCGGTGGGAGTGCGCCGGGCGACAAGGTCTTCGGGCCGCTCGAGCGCGGGATCTACCGAGTCGCCGGCGTCGACCCTCGGCGCGAGCAACGCTGGACGGTCTACGCGCTGAGCCTGTTGGCGTTCAGCGCCGTGTCGGTCGTCGTCCTCTACGCGCTCCTCCGCCTGCAGGGCGTGCTGCCGGGCAACCCCAACGGGTTCGGTGCGGTCGCTCCCGCGCTGAGCTTCAACACGGCAGTGAGCTTCGTGACGAACACGAACTGGCAGAGCTACTCCGGTGAGTCGACGATGTCGTTCTTCACCCAGATGGCCGGGCTGGCAGTCCAGAACTTCGTGTCGGCGGCCGTCGGGATCGCGGTCGCGGTCGCGCTCATCCGGGGACTCGTGCGCAGGCGGAGCGCGACGATCGGGAACTTCTGGGTCGACCTCACCCGAACCGTCATCCGGGTGCTGCTTCCCATCTCGATCGTGTTCGGCCTCTTCTTCGTGTCGCAGGGAATGGTCCAGAACTTCCACGGCGATCGCACGGTGGCCACCGTCGACGGGGGATCGCAGACGATCACGGGAGGGCCGGTCGCGAGCCAGGAAGCCATCAAGGAGTTCGGGACGAACGGCGGCGGCTTCTACAACGCGAACTCGGCTCATCCCTTCGAGAACCCGAACCCGCTCACCGACTGGGTCGAGATCCTGCTGCTCCTCGCGATCCCGTTCGCACTCACCTATACCTTCGGCCGCCTCGTCGGAGATCAGCGTCAGGGCTGGGTGGTGTTCGCGGCGATGTTCGTGCTGTGGGCCGCTTCGGTCGCCGTCGCGACCGGGTTCGAGGTGCACGGCAACCCGCTTCTCGACAAGCCGGGTGTCACGCAGACAGCGACCTCTCAGCAAGCGGGAGGGAACCTCGAGGGCAAGGAAGTCAGGTTCGGCCCCGCGGCGTCGGGCCTGTTCGCGGGCTCCACGACGGGCACGTCCACGGGCGCGGTGAACTCGTTCCACGACAGCTACACGCCAGCCGGCGGCGCGGCTCCGCTCGCCAACATGATGCTCGGCGAGGTCAGCCCCGGAGGCACCGGGTCGGGCCTCTACGGCATGCTCGTGTTCGCGCTCCTGTCGGTGTTCATCGCCGGGCTCATGGTCGGCCGCACCCCCGAGTACCTGGGCAAGAAGATCCAGGCGTCGGAGATGAAGCTCGTCGTGCTGTACCTGATCGCCGTCCCACTCGCTGTGCTCGCGTTCAGCGGGGCGTCGGTGCTGCTGGACACGGCGAAGTCATCGATCCTCAACCCCGGCCCGCACGGCCTCACCGAGGTCACCTACGCGTTCACGTCCGCGGCGAACAACAACGGCTCTGCGTTCGCCGGCCTGACGACCAACACCGACTGGTACAACACGACGCAGGGCCTCGCGATGCTGGTCGGTCGGTTCCTGCTGATCGTGCCCGCGCTCGCGATCGCGGGAGCGCTCGCCCGGAAGCAGCAGACACCGGCGACCGCCGGAACGTTCCCGACGGGGACGCCCCTCTTCGCCGGGCTGCTCGTCGGCGTGGTGCTCATCGTCGTGGGGTTGACCTACTTCCCCGTCTTGGCCCTCGGGCCCATCGTCGAACAGCTGGGGATCTGACATGAGCTCGCAGGCAACCGTGCCCACGCTTCCCGAAGACATCGCGTCCCGTCCGCGCCGTCCGAAGCGCGGTCAGCGAGACCGGCCGCTGTTCGAGCGCGAGCTCGTCGGCCCGGCCATCAAGGACAGCGTTCGCAAGCTTGACCCCCGAGCGATGGTGCACAACCCGGTGATGTTCGTGGTCGAAGTCGGAAGTGTGCTCTGCACATTGATCTTCTTCCGGGACTTCGCCTCGTCGACCAGCCCCGAGAACCTGTTCACGGGCCTTGTCGCGGTCTGGCTGTGGTTCACCGTCCTCTTCGCGAACTTTGCCGAAGCAATCGCCGAAGGCCGCGGCAAGGCACAAGCAGCCACGCTGCGCGCCGCTCGAGCCGACACGATCGCGAACGTCCGGCGTGACGACGGCGCGGTCGAGCACCGGCTGTCGTCGGAGCTCGCCCTCGGTGATGTCGTGCTGGTCGCCGCAGGCGAGGTCATCCCCGGAGACGGCGAGATCATCGAAGGCATCGCCTCGGTCGACGAGTCGGCCATCACGGGAGAGTCCGCGCCGGTGATCCGAGAGTCGGGCGGCGATCGGTCGGCGGTCACCGGTGGGACGCGCGTGCTGTCCGACCACCTGGTGATCCGCATCACCTCGAAGCCGGGGGAGACGTTTCTCGATCGCATGATCGCCCTCGTCGAGGGCGCCGACCGCCAGAAGACTCCCAATGAGATCGCGCTCAACATCCTGCTCGCCGCCCTGACGATCATCTTCCTGATCGCCCTCGTGACGTTGCAGCCCTTCGCGATCTACTCGGGGGCCGAGCAGAAGATCGTCGTGCTGGTCGCGCTGCTGGTGTGTCTCATCCCGACCACGATCGGTGCGCTGCTCTCGGCGATCGGCATCGCCGGGATGGATCGCCTCGTGCAACGCAACGTGCTCGCCCTCTCAGGACGCGCCGTCGAGGCGGCCGGCGACGTCTCGACTTTGCTGCTCGACAAGACCGGCACGATCACGTACGGCAACCGGCGGGCGGCGGCCTTCCACACGCTGGCCGGGGTCGAGGAAGGCGACCTGGTCGAGGCCGCGTTGCTGTCGTCCCTCGCCGACGAGACGCCGGAGGGCCGATCGATCGTCGATCTCGCGCACGAGAAGGGCTGCACCACGGCCGAGCCGCGCGACGCCCAGCTGATCCCGTTCACGGCCCAGACCCGGATGTCGGGCGTCGACTTCGCCAACCGGTCGATTCGCAAGGGCGCGGCCGACGCAGTGAAGCGCCGCATCGTCGACGAGGGGGGCGTGGTGCCCGCCGACCTCGACCCGATCGTCGAGCGGCTCGCTCGAGAGGGCAAGACCCCGCTGGCGGTCTCCGAGGGCGGCCGCATCCTCGGCGTGATCGAGCTCAAGGACACGGTGAAGCCTGGGATGCGCGAGCGCTTCGAGCAGATGCGGGTCATGGGCATTCGCACCGTGATGATCACCGGTGACAACCCACTCACCGCAGCCTCGATCGCCACCGAAGCCGGCGTCGACGACTTCATGGCCGAGGCCACACCCGAAGCGAAGATGGACCGGATCCGCGCCGAGCAGGCGGGCGGCAATCTCGTCGCGATGACGGGCGACGGGACGAACGACGCTCCGGCGCTCGCGCTCGCCGATGTCGGCGTCGCCATGAACACCGGAACGCAAGCGGCCAAAGAAGCGGGCAACATGGTCGACCTCGACTCGGACCCGACGAAGCTCATCGAGGTCGTCGAGATCGGCAAGCAGCTGCTCATCACACGCGGCGCCCTGACCACCTTCTCGATCGCGAACGACGTCGCGAAGTACTTCGCCATCATCCCCGCGATGTTCGCCGGCGTGTTCCCCGCGCTCGACCGCCTGAACGTCATGCACCTCGACACACCCCGCTCCGCGATCCTGTCGGCGGTCATCTTCAACGCGCTGATCATCGTGATGTTGATCCCGCTGGCGCTGCGAGGGGTCAAGTTCCGCGCCGCTGGGGCGGCCGCGATCCTCCGCCGCAACCTCCTCATCTACGGAGTCGGAGGCTTGATCGCTCCGTTCATCGGCATCAAGGTCATCGACCTCGTCATCACAGCCCTGGGAGTGAAGTGATGCGTCGCCAGCTCGTTCCCGCCATCAAGATCTTCGTGCTCTTCACCTTGCTCGTCGGCATCGCGTACCCACTGGCGATGACGGGCGTGGCGCAGGTGCTGTTCGGCCACGACGCCAACGGCTCGCTCGTGAAGGACGCCGCGGGCAACGTCGTCGGCTCGTCGCTCCTCGGTCAGACGTTCAGCAGCGAGCAGTACTTCCATCCGCGGCCGTCGGCTGCGGGTGATGGGTATGACCCCACGAAGTCGGGCGCCTCGAACCTGGGCCCGACCAACCAGAAGCTGCTCGACGACGTCGCCGACCGAGCGGCCGCCTATCGAGAGGTGAATGGGCTCACTGCTGACACACTCGTACCGGTGGACGCGGTGACATCTTCGGGATCAGGCCTCGACCCGCACATCTCGATCGCAAACGCCGACCTGCAGGCGCCGCGCGTCGCGGCCGCTCGCAACATGACAGTTGAGGCTGTCCGCTCGCTCATCTCCGATCACACCGACGGGCGGTCGCTGGGGTTCCTCGGCGAGCCCGGCGTGAACGTGCTCGAGCTGAACCTCGCGCTCGATCGCGCTGGCGCGGGAACCTAGGGGAAGAGTCCCACCCATGGCCCGAGGCACGCTGCGCATCTACCTCGGTGCCGCGCCCGGCGTGGGCAAGACCTACGACATGCTCAACGAGGGCCGCCGCCGGGCCGAGCGGGGCACCGACGTGGTGGTCGGCCTCGTCGAGACCCACGCCCGCCCGAAGACGATCGAGCAGGTCGGCGACCTCGAGATCATCCCGCGGCGCAAGGTCGAGTACCGCGGCACGACGCTCGAGGAGATGGATCTCGACGCGGTGCTCGCTCGCCACCCCACGGTGGCGCTCGTCGACGAGCTCGCGCACACCAATGCCCCCGGAAGTCGAAACGCGAAGCGCTGGCAGGACATCGAGGAGCTGCTCGAAGCGGGCATCGACGTCATCTCGACGGTGAACATCCAGCACCTCGAGAGCCTGAACGACGTCGTCGAGGGCATCACCGGCATCACCCAGCGCGAGACGGTGCCCGACGCCTGGGTTCGTGCCGCCGACCAGATCGAGCTCGTCGACTCGACCCCCGAAGCCCTGCGGCGCCGCATGGCCCACGGCAACATCTACCCGGCCGAGCGAATCGACGCGGCGCTCGGCAACTACTTCCGCGAGGGCAACCTGTCGGCGCTGCGCGAGCTCGCGCTCCTGTGGGTCGCGGATCGCGTCGACGAGGCGCTCACGGAGTACCGCGTGCGCCACGGCATCCAACGGCCATGGGAGACGCGCGAGCGCGTGGTGGTGGCGCTCACCGGAGCGCCGGGAGGCGACCACCTGGTGCGGAGGGCGGCACGCATCGCGACCCGCGCAAAGGCCGATCTCGTGGGCGTTCACATCCGCGCCGAGGACGGCGTGCTCGGACCGTCCGATGATCTGCTCGACGAGCACCGCGCGCTGCTGGCGCAGCTGGGTGGCCGCTACATCGAGGCCGCGGGAGCCGACATCCCGCTCGCTCTCCTCGACACCGCCCGGGCAGAGCGGGCGACACAGCTCGTGATAGGCGCGTCCGGCGCTCTCGCTGGGCCGAGATCACGTCGGGCTCGATCGTGAACCGCGATCATCCGCGCCGCGGGTTCGATCGACGTCCATGTGATCAGCGCCGCGGAGACCGACCACGAGCGTGCCATCGCGCTTGCCTCAACGCACCGACGGGCTTCGCTGCCGCCCCGGCGTCGCCGGCTCGCGTGGGCACTGGCCGTCGCGGGCCCGCCGCTGCTTGACGCTCGTGCTCAGCCAGGTGCGCGACCACGTCGGTCTTCCGTCGATCTTGCTGTTCTTCCTGTTCGTCGTCGTCGGCGCGGCGGCGCTCGGCGGCACGGGACCTGCATTGGTCACCGCCATCACCTCGTCGCTGTACGCCAACTGGTTCTTCTTCCCGCCGCTGCACAGCTGGACGATCAACGACCGAGACAACGTCGTCTCGCTCGTCGTGTTCGTCACGGTCGGCGCCGTCGTGTCGTGGTTCGTCGCGACGGTCGCCAGACGTTCTGCCGAAGCGGCTCGAGCGCGTGCCGAAGCCGAGACTCTCGTGCGGCTGGTCGGCGCGACGGCGTCCGCCGATCCACTCCTCACGGTCGCCCACCACCTGCGGGACGCCTTCTCGCTCGACTCCGTCGCGGTGCTCACCAAGACGGCGGACGGGTGGCGCACCGAGGCCTCGAGCGGCATCGATCCGCCGGCCGATCCGAGCGACGGCCGACGAGACGATCGACCTCGGCGACGACGTCTTCCTCGTGTTGCGCGGCCCCGAGATCGCGGCCGAGGATCGCCACGTCATGCACGCGTTCGCCGACCAGCTCGGGCGGCGCGTTGCGGAGCCGGGAGCTCGGGCGTGAGGCGGCCGCCGCCGCCGAGCTGTCCAGGGTGAACGAGCTCCGTTCGGCGTTGTTGGCCGCCGTGTCGCACGATCTGCGCACACCGCTCGCGTCGATCAAGGCGTCGGTGACTTCTCTGCTCGCCGAGGACGTCGAGTGGAGCCCCGAGGCGGTGCGCGAGTTCTGCGTCGCGATCGACGAGGAGACCGACCGCCTCGCTTCCCTCGTCGCGAACCTGTTGGACATGAGCCGGTTGACGGCGGGTGCGCTGAGCGTCCATCACACGAGCGTCGGTGTCGAGGAGATCGTGCCCGCTGCGCTCGCCAGCCTCGGCGATCGGGCCCGCCACGGTCGCGTCGCCGCGAGCATCCCGGAGACGTTGCCGCGCATCGACACCGATCCGGCGCTGCTCGAACGAGCAGTGGCGAACCTCATCGACAACGCCATCGCGCTGGTCACCGCCCGAGCAGGCGGTGCGGGTCGAGGCCGGAGCCGTGGCGTCGGAGATCCACCTCCGGGTCATCGACCGCGGCCCGGGCATCCCGGTGGCCGATCGCGAGCGCGTCTTCCAACCGTTCCAACGCGTCGGTGACCGCTCGAACGGCGCGGGCGTCGGCCTCGGTCTCGCCGTCGCGCAAGGCTTCATCCGTGCGGTGGGCAGCGACCTCTACATCGAGGACACGCCTGGGGGCGGCACCACGATGGTCGTGACCATGCCGGTCGAGACGTGACGACTGCGGCTCCGCGGGTGCTGGTCGTCGACGACGAGCCTCAGCTCCAACGCGCCCTCACGACAAACCTGCGAGCACGCGGCTACGAGGTCGACAACGCGGTCACCGGCGAGCGGGCGCTCGAGCTCGCGGCGCGCCATCACCCTGACGCGGTGATCCTCGATCTGGGCCTGCCCGGCATCGACGGCATCGAGGTCGTGCGCGGCCTGCGGGGGTGGTCGCAGGTTCCGATCCTCGTGCTGTCCGCGCGCGACGGCGAGGCGGCCAAGGTCGCGGCACTCGATGCCGGGGCCGACGACTACGTCACGAAGCCCTTCGGCATGGACGAGCTGCTCGCCCGCCTGCGGGCCGCGCTCCGCCGGGCGACTCCCGCCGAAGAAGAGGCGATCGTCGAGACGCCGGACTTCACCGTCGACCTCGCCAACCACAGCGTGCAGCGCAACGGCGAGGTCGTGCACCTCACGCCGACCGAGTGGCACGTGCTGGAGGTGCTGGTGCGCCATCCCGGCAAGCTGGTCAGCCAGCGGCAGCTGTTGAAAGAGGTGTGGGGGCCGGCGTACGAGACCGAGACGAACTACCTGCGCCTCTACCTCGCCCAGCTCCGCCGGAAGCTCGAGCCCGAGCCGGGTCAACCCCGATACCTGATCACCGAACCGGGGATGGGCTACCGGTTCGTCGCCGCCGACTCGTGAGCTGACCGGGCTGACATAGCGTCGGACCGTGACACTGAGCGCGACGTTCGACGGACACACCGACCTCGCCAAACGGGCCGCGGCGATGCTGCCCTTGCTCGACCGGTGGGCCCACTACTCCGACGAAGCAGGCGAGCTCGCGCCTGAGGTCGTCGAGGCCTTCCATCGCGAGGGCATGTTCCAGATGTGGGTGCCGCGCGCGCTCGGTGGTTCCGAGCTCGGCCCGATCGACTCGCTCGAGGTGCTCGAGATCACGTCCTACGGCGATCCTTCGGCGGGCTGGGTGCAGATGGCGTCGTGCCTGTCGACCGGGACTGCCGCCGCCTACCTCGGCCCCAGCGCGGTCGACGAGCTCTTTCACGACGGCGGCTACCCAGTGATCGCGGGGCAGGGCACGCGCCCCGGCACCGCACGCACAGTCGAGGGCGGATACCTGCTCTCGGGCGAGTGGAGCTTCGGCTCGGGCTTGAAGCACGGCACCTACATCCACTCACTCGGCATCATCGAGGAGACGGGGGAGCCGCGCATCTTCGTGACGCCGGTCGACAAGGCGACGCTGCTGCAGGACTCCTGGGATGTGCTCGGTCTTCGCGGCACGGGCAGCATCGACTACACGATGACCGACGTGTTCGTGCCCGAGGAGTTCTGCCACTTCGCGTTCACGCGCGACGGCAGCCGAGGCGACATCTATCGGTTGGGCATCATCGCGATCGCGGTCGTGTGCCACTCCGGGTGGGCGATGGGCGTCGGGCGCCGGCTGCTCGACGAGCTGCAGACGCTGGTCGCGGCGAAGAAGGGACGGGCGGGCAGCATCGCCGAGTCAGATCACTTCCAGACGCAGTTCGCCGAGAACGAGGCCGCGTTTCGAGCGGCCCGCGCGTTCGTGATGGAGGCCTGGCGCGACGTCGAGGCGACCGCGAGCGCCGGCGAGCCGATCTCGGTGCGGCAGGACACTCTCGTGCGCCTCGCGCTCGGCCACATCACCAAGACGCTCCTCGACGTCGCCAACTTCGTGTACCTCGCCGGTGGCACGACCGCGCTGCGCAGCGGGCCCATCGAGCGCATGGTGCGAGACGTGCACGCCGGCACCCAGCACGTCACCTCAGGGCCCGGCATGTGGCGCAACTGCGGCCGCGAGCTCGCGGGGCTTGCGGGTGGCATGCACTGGATCCTGCTCGACCTCGTCCCCGACGAGACCTGAGCACACCGTTCTCTGGTGAATAACGCGCCAGATATGGCGCGTTATTCACCGAGGAACCCTGCGGGTGGGGGGTGGCTCAGAGGTAGCGCTTCGACGTGAGCCACCTGTAGCTCATGTAGCCCCAGCCGGCGTCAGAACAGAATCAGGCGGCGGTGCGGCTGCGGTCGGTCTCGCTGACCTCGACATCGGAACCCGGGACGCCCGCGGCGTCACGCAGCTCCTCGAGCCGGCGCTCCCACGCGAGCTGCTCGGCCAGCCACTTCCGGGCCCGGAGCTCTGCGCTGTTGCTCATCTTCCTCACCTCTCATCGGAGCCCGAACCGCTCGGGCCTCACACCAATTGAACCGGCGAGGAGCAGCAATATTTCAGTCACCCTATGATTCGTGTCACAGGAAGATCGGGGACGAGGGGGACGGCGCGATGGGGCTGCGCGAGGAGAAGAAGCAGGCCACGAGGACGGCGATCGCCGAGACCTCGCTGCAGCTGTTCCGGGAGAAGGGCTTCGCCGCGACCCGCATCCAGGACGTCACCGATCGTCTCCGGATCAGCGAGGCCACCTTCTTCAACTACTTCCCGACCAAGGAGTCGGTGCTCGAAGCCGTCGCGGACAACCTCATCGAGCAGTCGGTGTCGCTCCTCGGCGCCGAGGCGGCCGACGCCGGGCGCCCGGTGACCGAGCGGCTCACCGAGCTGGCCGAAGCGTTCGCCGATCAGCTCGACGGCGACCCCGAGCTCGTCGTCCTGCTCGCGGGCAACACCCGCTACTTCCTCGGCACTCGCACCGAGCGCTTCGACCGGGCGCTCGCCTTGCTCAGCCAGCTGTTCGCCGAGGGGCAGGCGCGGGGCGAGGTGCGTGACGACATCAGCGCCTCCCATCTCGCGGAGCTGTTCCTGTCCGCGACGTTCGGAGCGATCCAGAACTGGGTGCAGGCCGGTGGGCAAGACCCGCCGCTGCGGGAACGGCTGCTTGTCGGCGCGACGGTGCTCATCGACGGCTGCGCCGGAAAGGTCAGTGAGGGCTTCCCCACGCGACCGGCAACGTGAGCAGGCCGCGGAACGCCCAGCCACCGATGTGCACCTCGCCATCGATGCGAAGGTCGCGCAGCCGCGCAAACGCACTCGGCAGGGCGACCTCGGCGACCATCGAGCGGGCCGCGGCCGCGCCGGCGCAGAAGTGCGGCCCCGCGCCGAACACGATCGCCTTCGAGGTGTTGCGGGCGATGTCGAACCGCTCGCCGTCGACGAAGTGCTTCTCGTCCCGGTTCGCGGAGCCGAACATGAGGAACACGCGATCGTCGATGTCGAGATCGATGCCGTCGATCGACCACGGCTTGGCGACACGACGCGGCGACATGCCGATCGGTGAGATCCACCGCGTCATCTCGTCGAACGCCTGCATCCACGACGCTTCGCCCCGACCGATCGCGCCGAGCTGCTCGGGATGCGTGAGCAACGCCCACACCGTGCCGGCGATGGCTTTCCGCGGCTCGTTCTGACCGCCGCTGATCGTCAGCTTGATGTTCGCCCGCGTCTGCGACTCGGGCATCCCTCCCTCGAGCATCACGCTGAGAAGCGAGTGATCAGGAGACTTGCGGACGATCGGGAGCATCTCGTCGATCGCGGCATCGATCGCCTCGGTCGCGTCCTTGCAGCGGGCCTCGACGCCGGGGTCGCCCACGTAGTTCGCGATGCCGGCGATGAGCGCCTGGGACCACCCGTCCATGTCCTGGTACGTCGCGTTGGTGAGGCCCGTCATCGACTTCAGGCACTCGCCCGACAGGGGCAGCGCAAAGGCTTCGATGAAGTCGGCGGTGCCTGCGTCGGGGAGCCTGTCGAGGATCCGATCGGCATGAGCCTGGAACTCCGCGCTCCAGTGCGACGCCACCGCAGCGGGCGCGATCGCGGGGTAGTAGATCGAGCGCTCGGCCGTGTGGGCGGCGCCGTCCTTGCGCATCATGTTCTGCCCCATCAACCGGTTCATCAGGCCGCCCGGTTGATCGGACGACAGCACGTCGGTGCGCTTCTCCATCGAGGCGATGTCGTCTCGACGTGTCAGCAGGGTCGCGCCCAGCTGGGGGACGAACGGGATCGGCGACTCCTGCCGCATGACCGCGAGCGCGGGGTAGGGGTCCGCCCAGAAGTCGTCGACGTCGATGTCGAAGGTCGGAGCGGTGGACACGCCCGCAAGGTTCGCGCGGCTTCGATACCGTGCGGCGTGCCCGAGCGCCTCGATGTCGACGTCTGTGTGGTCGGAGCCGGTTATGCAGGGCTGACGGCGGCGAGGCGCCTCGACCAGGCCGGCAAGTCAGTGGTCGTGCTCGAAGCGCGGGACCGCGTCGGTGGGCGGATCTGGACCGAGCGTCGAGGCGAAGGCCTCAGTGTCGATCGCGGGGGAGCGTGGCTCGGTCCCAAGCACGACGCGATCTTCGGGCTCGCACGCGAGGCGGGCGTCTCGACCTACAAGACCTACGTGGCGGGCGCACACCTCCTCATCGGCGAGGGCCAGACCCGTCGCTACTCCGGCCTCATCCCGAAGATCAGCCCGCTCGCTGTCGGCACGATCGCGTGGGCGCAGCTGCGACTCGACCGGCTCGCGAAGAAGCTGCCGCTCGAGGAGCCGTGGACGGCTCCGAAGGCGACCGAGTGGGACGAGCGGTCGATCGCCTGGTACCTGGAGCACACCGGCATCCGCACGACGCTCGCTCGCGACCTGTTCGACATGGCGATCCGTGGCCTCTTCGCCGGTGACCTGAACGAGGTGTCGTTCCTCAACCTGCTGATGCTCGTGCGCGGGCACGGCAGCATCAACACGTTGTTCTCGATCGAGAACGGTGCGCAGGAGAACCTCGTCGACGGCGGTGCCGGGTCGATCGCGATGCGCGTCGCAGCCGACCTCGGCGACGCGGTGCGGCTCAATGCCCCCGTCCGCGCCGTCGATCAGCAGAGCGATCACCTCGTGGTGGAGGCCGCCGACCTCGCCGTGTCGGCGCGGCATGTGATCGTGGCCGTGCCGCCCGCGCTCGCACTCGAGATCGCGTTCGACCCGGCCCTCCCCGACGACCGCGCGACGTTGTACCGCAACGCGATCGCCGGCCCCGAGGCGAAGACGATCGTGGTCTACGACGAACCGTTCTGGAGGGCCGACGGCTTGAGCGGTCAGGCGTCCGAGCCCGGCGCGGCGTCAGAGGTCACGATCGACGCCTCGCCGATGTCGGGCACTCCAGGAGTCATCGCCTCGTTCACCTTCGGACCGGTCGCCGAACGGATGCAGGCGCTCGACGCGAACGGAACGTCGTGATGCCGTGCTCGCTTCCCTCGTGCGCCGGTTCGGTCCGCGGGCTGCCTCGCCCTCGGACTTCGTCGAGACGGCGTGGTGGGAAGAGGAGTGGACGCGGGGATGTTCGATGGCGCACTTCGCTCCCGGGCATCCTCACCCGCTACGGCCACCTGCTGCGCGAGCCGTGGGGCCGCATCCATTGGGCGGGGACTGAGACCGCGACGACCTCGCACGGAGCGATCGACGGCGCCGTGCGCTCGGGTGAACGGGCAGCGGCGGAGGTCCTGTCCGCGGCGTAGCTCGGGCTACTGCTTCGACATGTCGACAGCGTTGATGCGCGTCGGGTTGATCGTCACCGCGTACCGGTACTCCCCGGGCTGGTCACGCGTGCGCAGATCAGTGCCGCCGTACTTCGCGCCGACCCGATCAGCGACCACGTAGTCGTCGTCGCGCTCGAGCTCCGCGTCTCCGCGTATCTCGAGGTAGCGGAAAGGACGGGCGAGATCGAGGATGAACAGCGTCGCCGCGGGGTTGGCGAGCAGGTTCTTCACCTTCTGCCGCGTGTTGTTCAGCGAGATGCGCACGGTGTCGCCTTCGGCGAGGAACCACACCTCGCTCAGCTGCGGCCGGCCGTCACGGCCAATCGTCGCGAGGGTGCCGACTTGGGCGTCGAGGAGATCGCGATGGCTGTCGGGGATGCTCGGCATGTCGCCGTGCTATCACGCCAGCGAGGCAGTCGCCTTGGTGCGTCGACGTGCGGGCAGCTTGAGGATGTCTCGGATCGCGCCACTGAGCTCTGCACTCAGCACGTCATGCGGCGTCTCGGTGAGCAGCGTCGGCGCCCAGTCGTCGAACCCGGTGACTGCCCCGAGCGCGGCGACCATGCGGATCTCCTGCTGCGGGCTGCTCGCGGCCGCATGTGCCGCCTGCTCGACGCGCTCGTGCATGCGGATGTGGTCGTGCTCGGCGAAGGCCTTGCTCATGAGCTCGACGGAATGACGGTTGCGCTCCATCAGCCGGAAGAAGTCGAGCTTCTCGAAGAACTGGGTGACGACCCACTCGAGCGCATCGGCCCAGTCTTCGACGCCTGTCGCGCGCTCGAGGCGCACGAGCAGCTCGTCGAGGATCTCGAAGGCGGGGTCGACGAGCGCCTTCAAGATGTCGTCCTTGCTCTGGAAGTGGTAGTAGAGCGCCGCCTTCGTGAACCCCATGCGATCGGCGATCTCTCGCAGCGACGTCGCGTCGTATCCCTGCTCGGCGAACAGCTCGGCCGAGACCTCGAGGATCCGATCCCGTGTGTCGCTTGTCATGGCGGGAGCCTACTTGACGGGCGGCAGGTAAGCACTTACCGTGCGGCAAGCAAGCGAACGGAAGGAACCCCCCATGAGCGAAGGCCCCATGATCGAGGCGATTGGCCTTCAGAAGCGGTACGGCGAGCAGCTCGCCATCCGCTCGGTCGACCTCGACGTGCCTGCGGGCACCGTGCTCTGCGTCCTCGGCCCCAACGGCGCGGGCAAGTCGACCACCGTGCGCATCCTCACCACCATGACATTGCCCGACGCGGGCACGGCTCGCGTCGGAGGTCTCGACGTGGTCACGAACGCTGCAGACGTGCGCCGCATCATCGGCGTGACCGGGCAGGACGCATCGCTCGACGAGCAGCTGACCGGCACCCAAAACCTCGTCATGGTCGGCCGCCTGTCGAAGATGTCGAAGCAGGACGCCGCGGCTCGCACCGAGGAGCTGCTCGAGAAGTTCGAGCTCACGCACGCCGCCGACCGCATGGTGAAGACGTACTCGGGCGGCATGCGCCGCCGACTCGATCTCGCGGCCAGTCTCATCGCCCGCCCGCCAGTCCTCTTCCTCGACGAGCCGACCACGGGCCTCGACCCGACGGCCCGGCAAGGCGTGTGGGACGCCATCCGCACCCTCGTGGCCGACGGCACGACCCTGCTCCTCACGACGCAGTACCTCGACGAGGCCGACGCGCTCGCCGACCGCATCTCGGTCATCGACCACGGCACGGTGATCGCGGAAGGAACCTCCGACGACCTCAAGGCGAAGGTCGGGGGCGAGCGGCTCGAGGTGCGCCTCGTCGCCGCGCACCCGGACGCCGCCAGTGCCCTCGCTCCGCTCGTCTCTGGTCCGATCAAGATCGCCGACGAAGGTCGAGTGCTCACGGCGCCGGTCACACCGCGGCCGGGCCTCGCGACCTCGTTCATCCGCGCGCTCGACCAGGCCGGCGTCGAGGTCGACGACTTCGAGATCCACCGCCCGTCGCTCGACGACGTCTTCTTCACGCTCACCGGTCACTCCGCGGAGGAGCCGGCGATCGACCCCGACCACGCTCTCGTGGAGGTCTGACATGAGCACCACCGATTGGGCACAAGACACTGCCCTCATGACCCGCCGGAACCTCGTGCACGTACGTCGCGAGCCGATGCAGCTCTCGGACGCGACGGTGCAACCGGTCCTGTTCACCATCCTCTTCGTCTACGTCTTCGGCGGCGCGATGGTCCTTCCCGGAGGGGGGAGCTACACGGCGTTCGCCATCGGCGGCCTCGTCGTGATGAACCTCACCACGTCGTCGGTCGGCACGGCGGTCGGACTCAGCACCGACCTGCACACCGGCATCATCGACCGGTTCCGCACCTTGCCGATGCGCCGCAGCTCGATCCTCGCCGGGCGCACGTTCTCGGACCTGCTGGCGAGCGTGCTGTGCGGCACGATCGTCCTCCTCACCGGCCTCGTGATCGGATGGCGGCCCGGCAACGGGCTCGTCGGCGTCGTTGCCGGTCTCGCCGTCGCTGTGCTGTTCGCCTATGCGATGAGCTGGGCCAACGTGTGCGTCGGTCTCTCCGTGAGCGATCCGGAGGCCGCGCAGGGGATCGGGTTCATCGTGATCTTCCCGCTGGCGTTCATCTCGACCTGCTTCGTCCCCTCACAGACGATGCCGGGCTGGATGCAGCCGATCGCGGAGTGGAACCCCGTCTCGTCGGTCGCAGCCGCGTGTCGTGAGCTCTTCGGGAATCCCAACCCGGCCGCCCTGTCGAGCTCGTTCCCCGCGCAACACCCGGTGCTCATGTCATTCGCATGGACGGCGCTGCTGCTCGCGGTGTGCGTGCCTCTGGCCACCCACCTCTTCGAGCGGCGCACGCTCGACTGACGTCGACCGGCTCAGCCCGCGCCGAGGCGCCGGCGCGCGCCACGGCCGGCCTGGCTGGCTCGGTACACGATCGGGCGGGCGTGGTTGAGGAGACCCACGGGCTCGAGCCCGCCGCCGTCGTTGCTGAGGTTGAACGTCAACGCCTCTGTCGCTGCTCGCGAAAGCGGCGAGCCCAACGTGAGGTGTGCGGCGGGCACGAACTCGCCACCGGGCGGAGCAACTCCGATGGTGAACTGCCACTCGCCGGCGACCCCGGCGTGCACGGTCGCGTCGTGCGGCATCTCCTGCACCGGCCACGCTCGCGCGACGAGGTCGCCTCCGGGCGACCGCAGATGGAGCATCGACGAGAAGACGCGCTCGTACCGCGGGGTGACCGCCGTGGCGTCGCGTCCCGACGTCTTGCGCTTCGACGTGGCGAGCAGCAGGTCTTGGGTCGCACCGGCGCCGTCGGCGTCGAAGATGTGGATGGCGATCCCGTGGACGTCGGACCACCGAAGCGGGATCGCGAAGCCTCGAGACAGTCGCGCCACCGCGGCGTATGTGCCGGGCCTGCCGAGCACCGTGCCTTCGACGATGTCGGGCGGCCCGGGATCGACGACGACGACCGCTTCGAAGGCAGCGCCGATCGGATGGACCACGCGCTTGCCGCGTGCGAAGCCGATCGTCGCTGCGACGGGCGCGAGCACGGTGCCGAGCGCGGCGCCGGCAGCGCGCTCGGTCGCGTCTCTCGTCGATCCAGCGGGTGTCTTCGCGGTCCACGTGCTCGTTGCGAGCGCGTGGAGAGCCGCGATGGATGGTGTCCAGAGGTACTCGCCACCGCGTGTCGTGACCACCTCGGCGAGCGGATGCACGAACTTCGGCACCGGGCCGGGGATCGTGAACTTGTGGTCGCCGTCGGCCCGACCGACGAACGGATCGCGGTCGTGGCCGACCCTCACGGCGTCACCGTCGTTGCACCAGTTCGCCTGGATGAACTCGTACTGACGCTCGATGTCGGCCATGTAGGCGACGAAGTAGATGCCGCGGTCGGCACCGTCGTCGGGCGCGCCGTCGGGAAGCGCGGGACCGTAGGTCATCCCCCGCCGGATGATGCGCTGGCGCGCGGTGAGTGCATCTCCTGCGCCGAGACCCGCGCGTGGGTTCGTGCGGCGGATGTGCGCGCCGAGCGGGCAGTGGATCCCTTCGGGGTCGTCGCTGTAGTCGAACGCGTTGACGCGTGCCGGATCGAGGCCCATCGCCGGGTCGGGATGATGCGGCGTGAGCGCCAGTGGTGACGCGTCCGGCCAGCGACCCACGAGCTTGGCGCGCAGCAGCAGCTCGTCCATGTCGAGGCGCTCCGCTTGATCCGCGACCCACGTGCGGAAGGTGGCGACGTCCTCGTGCAGCTTCCGCCACACCTTGTAGGTGCCGTCGACATGGAAGGGAGCAGCCGGCCCGGAAGCGGGGTAGCCGTCCGCATCGACTCGGCCGTGGAAGATCTCACCCACCGGGAGCCCGTGCCACCGCTGGAACATGCCGACGTCACCCTCACCGAAGGCAAGGTCGCCGTTGCCAGAGACCGAAGGCTGGCCGACGCCGTCGGCATAGCCGAAGTGCTCTTGGCGGTCCGGCAGCCGCTCGCCGCGCTGTTCGGTGACCACGTGCAGCCCGTGCCGGTCGAAGCATGCGCGCAGACGCGAGATCGAGGCATCCAACGCTGCGTTCGTCGTGCCGTGGGTCGTGCAGAGCATGTGGATCTCGCCGGTGCCGAAGCCCGCCTCCCAGGCCGACGGGTCCGATCGGCCTGAGTCGCCGAGGGCAGCCGCCCGTGCAGCCATGCCTTCGCGGAACGCCGTGGGGAACGAGTCGAGCAGTGGGGCGGGCACGCCGAGAGCCGCGAGCCCGGTGTAGGTGAAGGAGATGTTGAGCGTCGTCTCGGGCTTCGTCGTCCAGATCGCGCCCCTCGTGATCGAAGGCAGGAGCTCGGCGAGCGCGGCAGCTCCTCCCCGTCGTCCGTCTTCTCCGGACCCGACCGACACGAACAGGTGCGCAGACACGGGAAAGCCGTAGGGCCGCAGCACGTTGCCCTGCACGCGCGCAGGCACGAGCGGGGGAGGGTCACTCCGCACCCAACGAAGGCCCCGGATCATCCGGCGAACTCCTTCCGATAGGCGGCCAGCAGCGACGACGCGTCCAGGCCTTGGGCTCGAACCGCGAGGTCCTGGACCCGGCGGCGCGTTGCGAGCGCCTCGACGATCGCCGCTGCGGGCACGTCCCACGTCGCGAACTCGAGCGCCGGGTGCACTCGGTGCGAGCACAAGTAGTCGATCATCGGACCTGCGGGGCCCGGCCAGCCGGGGCAATGCGACCAGATCGCGTCCGCGGTCGGCCCGAGAACGGCCAGGAACCGCTCGACCCACCCGCGGACGGGAACGTCGATCGTCGCGGAGCACATGAGGAAGACCGCGGGCGCGAGCGGGCGGGGGCTCACGACCACGAACCGCCCGTTGTGGGTGCCCGCCACCGAGGCGAAGGGACTGCCGTCTCTCACCGGGAGCGACGACACGATCTCGCGCAGGGCCGCGGCCCGGCCGTCGAGCACCGCCGTGAGGATGCTCAGCTGCGTCGTCATAGGTCGTTCTGGATCGCCGCGAGGAGGTCGTGCCAGGCACGGGCGAACTCTTCCGGGGCGACATCGGCGTCGGCTCGCGGCAGTCGCTCGAACGCGGCGTGCATCCGGAGCGCCCGGCCGACGTCACGTGTCGTCGCGTCCGGGTATGCCGTCCAGTAGTGCGCGGTCGCGTACGCGTTGTCGGCGGTCCACTGGTGGAACGGGTCTGGGGGGAAGAGGCCGGGGAAGTCGGCCGTCGGAGTCCACGCGGCGCGCATCCGCCACGGGATCACCCGGGCGAAGGTGTCCATGTACCGAACCACGTCGCCGTCGTAGTTGCTCTCGAACCACAACACCGGTTGCGGGAGCCGTCGCCGGCCACCGCGCTCGTCGGGGACGTCGTGCAACACCATCCAGTGACAGAAGTGGATGAACTGCTGTGCCCGCATCGGCGCCGTGATCTCGCCGACGTGGCGAGCAGCCGCGAAGAGTGCGCGATACCAGAGTCCGCCGAAGCGGCGCACCCGCACGATGATCGACACGGCCGTCGCCTGACCGTCGTGATCGCTCATGTGCTTGGCGTGGACGCAGCGAGCGAGGCGGCGAGCTCGGTGGCGCGACGCTCGACCGCGCCCATCCCGATCTCCCCCGCGGCGGCGGCGGCCGCTCGTGCCTCGACAAGGGCGATCTGCATGCTGTTCGCATCGCCCCGGGCGGCGAGCAACCGTGCTCGCGCCAATTGGGTCCGTGTCGCCGAGACGAGGGCGCCCACACGGCTCGCCTGCTCGAGGGCCTCTGCGATATCCCTCTCGGCCGCAGCCAAGTCTCCGGCCACGACGGCCAGGCCCGCCAGCGATTCCGTGACCAGCCCGTTGATCGACACAACGCTCGAATTCGCGCGGCCCCGCCACGGGTCGAGGATGCGATAGAGCATCCGTGCCGCGTCGCGATCCTCGAGCTCGATCGCTAGTGAGGCGAAGACCGAGATCGTGATGAGCCACACAGGGTTCAGCACGTGGTCGGCGAACTCGGTCTCCACCTCGTGGTGCAGGATCGCTCTTGCTTCGTCGACGCGCCCGACCTCTGCGAGCCCTGCGCCCAGGATGCCGCGAAAGCCGGTCACGCCCGGGTGTTCGCGCACGGTCTGCTCGACGGTCGGCACCATGACCCCGAGCGAGCCCATGTCCCAGAGGACCTGCGCGGTGGTAGCCGCGTACACGGCAAGCGCGTCGGCTTCTGCTACCCCCACGACGCGAGCTTCCTCCGCGAGGGCGAGCGACGCGGGAAGGTCGCCCCGCACGTGCGCGACGACGGCGAGCACGCACAGGCCGCTCCAACGCACATACGGATCGAGGTGCGCCACCTGCTCCAGCACGTCAAGCGCTTCATCGACCTGATCGAAGGCGGCGGCTTCGATCTTCACTCTGACCTCCCGCAGAGCCGCGACGCCGAGGAGCACGGGGTCGCCGAGACGCTTTGCGATGTCGAACAGCTCCTCGGTGTCGATGAGGCGCTGATCGAGCGTCATCGGCAGGCGGGTCGCCTCGGTCGTGTGGAGCAGGACTCGCAGCAGCGTGACCTCGTCGCCCATTCGCCGAGCGCAGGCCACGGCCTCGTCGGCGAGCGCGAGCCGCCGCTCCCAGTCCCCGCCTTGCGACAGCTCGAGGGCCAGCGTCGCGAGCAACCGGGCCCGCTCCGGGCTGTCCTCGGTGCCGGCCACCTCGATGGCTCGTTCGAGGACGTCGACACGATCGCGGTCGATGGCGCCGGCGCGGCTCGCGCCGCCGCGGTTGTTCGCGAGCGCCGCGCGGACGAGGGCATCGTCGTCGCCGACACGTTCCGCGAGAGCAGCAGCGTCGAGCAACGTCTGGCGGAACGCATCGGAGTCGGCCCATCGTTGAGCGCTCCCGAGCGCGATGAGAAGGTCGGGCCGCGCCGCTTCCGGGGCGCCGGCGGCGTCGAGCGCGTCGAGGGCAGTTCGGTACCAGCGGATCGCATCTTCGGGAGACAGCGCCGCGATCGCGTCGTCCCCCGCACGGGCTGCCCACTCGGCGACCTTCTGGTGATCTCGGCCGGTCGCCTGCCAATGCGTGGCGAGGACCGCAGGCGACGCGGCTGCCGCTTCGGTCTCGAGCCGGAGCGCGAGCTGGCGGTGGTGGAGCGACCGTCGAGTGGCGCTGAGATCGTCGTAGAGCGAGTGCTGCACCAACGCGTGGGAGAACTCGAAGCTGCCGACGTTCATCTCTCGGACGAGCGAGGCTCGGGACGCGGCCTCGAGGTGATCGAGAACCGCGCCCTCGTCGAGCTCGAGCGCTGACGCCACGACGGCTGAGTCGAACTCCCTGCCGGCCACCGACGCCATCCCGAGCACCCGTTGGGCCTCGGGATCGAGCCGTCCGACCCGGGTGTGCAGCACCGCGCGGACGGTGCGGGGTACCTCGACGTTCGCGAGGTCGACCTGAGTGCGCCAATGTCCTTCGGAGTCCGGCGCGAGCACACCCGTCTCGACGAGATGGCGCACGAGCTCGACCGCGAACAACGGGTTCCCGTCGGTCTCCTCCTCGAGGTAGGTCGCCACCGCACGTCCGTCGTCACCGAGCTCGTGACCCGCGGCCGCTTCGAGCAGGGTGGACAACGCGTCGGTGCTCAAGCCCTCGACGGAGACATCGGTGACCGACGGCAGGGCTCGAAGCTGCGCGAGGACGTCGCGCACCGCGGGCACGTCGGCGTCGGTCGACCGGTAGGTGCCGAGCAGCACGAACGGGCCCGTGTCGCGCAGGCTCGCGAGCCGGACCGTGAGGAGCATGGTGTTGCGATCGGCCCACTGGAAGTCGTCGAGGACGAACAGGACAGGCTGGTCGCGGGACGCGCGACGCATCAGGTCGGTGATTGCCTCGAAGAGAAGCCGCCGGCTGGTCTCGGGATCGACGGCGTCGGTGAGTGGCAACGCGCCGACGCGAGCAGCGAGGTTCGGCGCGAGGCGAGCGATCTCGCCGCCATGGTTCGCGATGTGCTCGATGAGCACCGAGGTCGGCGCGCCGCCGACGTACTGGACGATCGCGTCGCGGAACGGTTCATAAGGCGTGCTCACGTGCTCGTCGCACGATCCGAAGAGCACAGTCCAGTCCTGAGCGTGCGCCACACGCGCGACGGCCGCCGCCACGCTCGTCTTGCCGGCGCCGGGCTCACCGCCGAGAAGCACGGTCTCGACGGCGCCTGCCAGGGCGCGCGTGCGTGCCGCATGGACGAGCTCGGTGAGGTCTCGACGGCCGACGAACACGGGCGGCAGCGCGACCGCGAGCGGCGCGGGGAGCGAAGGCGGCGCGACCGGGGTGAGCGCGGGCACGGTGGTGAGGGGAGGTCGGCGATGGTCGACCAGCTCGTGGATCGCCTCGGGCTTCTCGGTGCCACGCAGCAGCTCGCTTCGGAGGAAGACGAGCTCCGTGCCGTCGGGCAGGTCGCCTTCGACGAGCGCGGCGGCGGCGCTCGTCAGCAGCACCTGTCCACCGCCAGCAAGCGCTCGCACCCGCGCGGCGCGGTTGACGGTTTGGCCGTAGTAGTCCCGCCCGCGCTGGACGGCCTCGCCGGTGTGAATCCCCATCCGCACGACGATCTGAGTCATCTCGGGCCACGACTCCGCGACCAGCCGGCGCTGGGCCTCGGTGGCCGCGGCCACCGCTGCCGACGCGTCGTCGAAGACCGAGAACGTGCTGTCGCCCTCGCCTTTGTGCTTCAGCACGATGCCACCGTGCTCGGTCACCGCCGCGGTGATGAGCGCGTCATGTCGCATCAGCGCCGCGTCCATCGAACCCGGCGCACGCTCCCAAAGGGCGGTCGAGTCGACCACGTCGGTGAGGAGGAAGCTGAGAAGGCCGGTCGGGAGCGAACCTTCGGTGGCGTCAAGGGCGATCGGGGGAAAGTAGCGGACCTACGATCAGGACCCTCCCGACCATCGGAGGCCCGTGAGCCGCCTCGACGCCGCACTGCTGGATCAGCTCCGGCAGCAGACCGACCCCGACGCAGACGACATGGCGGCGCACTACCTCGGCCGCCCCGCCTCCGACATGTTCAAGGGCGCTCTCGGCGCGCGGTACGCGGGCACCGACATGATCGATCCCCACGTCGCGGCGTGGCTCAAGGAGGGCCCGCCCCTGCCGAGCTGGGCCGATCGCGACCGGATGGCTCGAGGCGTGGAGTTCTTCGCCGAGTGGGGCGTCGAGCTCGGTCTCGGCCTCTTCCTGTCGTCGTTGCCGCTCGCGTACGCCGCGCACGACGGGGTGCAGGTGCTCGCCCTCACCGCACAGCTCGAGTCGAACACGAAGCGACGCGTGCTCGAGTCGGCTCAGTTCGTCTTGGACGTGACTGCTCCTGGCGACCTCGAACCGGGCCGGCCCTCGTACGAGACGGTGCGGCTCGTTCGGCTCATGCACGCGGGCATCCGCCACCTCATCCTCAACGACCCCCGCGTCGCGCACACCTCGGACCCCTCGGTCTGGCCGCGGTGGGATCAGGCATGGGGCATGCCGATCAACCAGGAGCACTTGCTCGGGGCGATGATCTCGTACAGCTCGTCCCTGCTCCACGTCCTCGAGCGTCTGCACGTCGACTACGACCTCGAAGGAGCCGCCGACTACTGCCACCTGTGGAACGTGGTGGGTTGGCTGCTCGGCATCGCCCCCGATCTCTTGCCCCTCGAGCGGACCGAGATGGACGAGCTCGAAGCGCTCATCCGGAAGCGCAACGAGCGGCCCAGCGTCGCCGGCGCGCAGATGTCGGTGGCGCTGCTCGATCTCGTGCGGTCGTTCATTCCGATCGCGCCGCTGAAGGGCATGGCCGTCTCGACGACGCGGCTCTTCATCGGCGACCCGACGGCGGACTTGCTCGAGGTCCCGAAGGCCGACTGGACCGGTCGCCTCGTCGGTGGGATGCGGGGAGTCAGCGAGCGGTCATCGTGGCTCGTGGTGCACGACGCCGTCGTGCGTCGCTTGGTGTCGCGTCTCTCGCGGCGGACGCTCGCCGGCTTCGTCGATCACGAACGGCACGGCGGCCGACCGAGCTTCACGATCCCCGACCACCTGTCTTCGTCCTTCGCGCCCGGCCCGGCCGCAACGACGTGGGCCAAGGTCACACGACGCTCATGAAGTGACCCCCCACCCCCACCCCCACCCAGGGTTCTCTGTTGCAGAAAGCGCCATTTCTGGCGCACTTTGCATCAAAGAACGGGGAACCACCGCCCGGGCGTACGCGACCATGGTCGGCCGTGACCGAGCTCTCCTACCGAATGGCGACGCCCGACGACATCGAGGCGGTGCGTGCGCTGATCGAGATCGCCTACCGCGGGCCGGAGTCAGCGAAGGGATGGGCAACCGAGGCCGGCATCCTCACCGGGCCGCGCACAAGCAGCGAGGAGGTGGCCGAGCTGATCGCAGAGCCCGACTGTGGGTTCCTCCTGGCCGAGGACGCGGGCGAACTCGTGGGTTGTGTGCTCCTCGAGAAGCACGGCGACGACGGCTACTTCGGGATGTTCTCGGTCGACCCGCGAGCGCAGACGGGCGGGGTGGGCAAGGCCTTACTCGCCGAAGCCGAGCAGGCAGTGCGCGATCGCTGGGGGGCGAAGGGCATGACCGCAGTCGTGATCAACCTCCGCGAGAACCTCATCGCCTGGTACGAGCGGCGAGGCTATGCGCTCACCGGACGCACCGAGCCGTTTCCGTTCCACGAGCATTCAGGCGCATTGCGGACCGACTTCCACCTGGTCGAGCTGCGCAAGTCGTTCTGACCCCCGCGCAGTGTTCACGCTCGAGGCACTATGTCGCGCCCCAGCGTGAACACTCGGGGGATCGGGAGGAGTGCCGGGGGAGTCAGACGAGGTCGAGGTCGACTGCCGCGCCGGCGAACTGGGCGTTGTAGAGCGTCGCGTACGCGCCGCCCGCGGCGAGCAGCTCGGCGTGGTTGCCCTGCTCGACGATCTGCCCGCCGTCCATCACGAGGATGGTGTCCGCGTCGCGGATCGTCGACAGGCGGTGCGCGATCACGAAGCTCGTGCGCGACGACCGCAGCGCGGACATCGCCTTCTGGATGAGCACCTCTGTGCGAGTGTCGACCGAGCTGGTGGCCTCGTCGAGGATCAGGATCGCGGGATCGGCGAGGAACGCGCGGGCAATCGTGATCAGCTGCTTCTCGCCCGCGCTGATGTTGCCGCCTTCGTCGTCGATGACGGTGTCGTAGCCGAGGGGGAGCATGTGCACGAAGCGGTCGACGTACGCGGCCTTCGCCGCCGCGATGATGTCCTCATCGGTCGCGTCGGGGTTGCCGTACCCGATGTTGTCGTGGATCGTGCCGCCGAACAGCCACGTGTCTTGCAGCACCATGCCGATGTCACCGCGCAGGTCCCGCCGCCGCATCTGCGAGATGTCGACGCCGTCGAGGGTGATGCGGCCGCCATCGAGCTCGTAGAACCGCATGATGAGGTTCACCAGGGTCGTCTTCCCGGCGCCGGTCGGCCCCACGATCGCCACGGTGCTGCCCGGCTCGGCGATGAGCGACAGATCGCGGATCAGCGACTGGTCCTTGTTGTACGAGAAGGTGACGTGCTCGAACTCGACGCGACCCTTCGGCTCGGGCACGAGCGCCGGCGGCAGGGCGTCGGGCGACTGCTCGAGCGCGTCGAGCAGCTCGAACACTCGCTCGAGCGAGGCGATGCCCGACTGCAGCACGTTCGCCATCGAGGCGACCTGGGTGATCGGCTGTGTGAACTGGCGGGAGTACTGGATGAACGCCTGGATGTCGCCGATCGTCAGCGCGCCGGCCGAGACTCGCAGCCCGCCGACGACGGCGATCGCGACGAAGTTGAGGTTGCCGACGAACATCATCGCCGGCTGGATGACACCCGAGGCGAACTGCGCGCCGAAGCTCGCGTCGTAGAGATCTTCGTTCGTGGCCCTGAACCGCTCTTCGACCTCGTGCTGGCGCCCGAACGCCTTCACGATCGCGTGACCGTTGAAGGCTTCCTCGACCTGCGCGTTGAGCAGACCGGTGTGGCGCCACTGAGCGATGAACCGGGGTTGGGCCCGCTTCGCGATGCGCTTGATCGTGAACAGCGAGATGGGGATCGTGACCAGCGCGACCAGCGCGAGCAACGGCGAGATCGTGAACATCATGATCGTGACGCCGATGATCGTGAGCGTCGACGTGAGCAGCTGGCTCAGCGACTGCTGCAGGCTCTGCGCGATGTTGTCGATGTCATTGGTGACGCGGCTCAGGAGGTCGCCGCGGGCGTGGCGATCGATGTAGCTGAGCGGCAGCGCGTTGAGCTTGGCTTCGACGTCGGCCCGCAGCCGGTGCATCGTGCGCTGCACGACGCCGGCGAGGATGAAGCCCTGCAACCACACCAGCACGGCTGATCCGACATACAGACCCACCGCGAGGGCGAGCGTGCGGTGTAGCGCCCCGAAGTCGATGCCGCCCCCGCCAACCAGCCCCTGGACGATCAGGTCGGTTGCGTGGCCGAGCACCTTCGGGCCGAAGACGACGAGGGTCACGCCGATGAGCGCGAGCAGCAGGACGAGCACGAGCAACGGCGCGTCCGAACCCATGCGGCGCAGCAACCGCTTCACCGATCCTGTGAAGTCGAGTGACTTCTCCATCGGGATCGCGGCGGACGGCATGCGGCCGCTGCCGAACCCGGTGCGCTCGCCGAGAGGCTGCTGGACCTCGTCCTCGTCGGATCCGTTCGACTTGTCTTTGCGGCCGTTGTCGCTCATGCCGCGTCCTGACTGGCGAGCTGCGACGCCACGATCTCGGCGTACGTCGGGCAGGTCTCGAGCAGTTCGGCGTGGCTCCCGAGCCCGACCTGCTCACCGTTGTCGAGCACCAGGATCTGGTCGGCGGTGATGATCGTCGACACCCGCTGGGCGACGACCAGCACCGTCGCGTCGCTCAGTCGAGGCGCGAGGGCGGCTCGCAGACGAGCGTCGGTGGCGAGGTCGAGCGCCGAGAACGAGTCGTCGAAGAGATAGATCTCGGGCTTGCGCACGAGGGCTCGGGCGATCGCGAGGCGCTGGCGTTGGCCGCCCGACACGTTGGTGCCGCCTTGGGAGATCGAAGCCTCGAGCCCGCCGGGCATCGCCGCGACGAAGTCACGAGCCTGGGCGACCTCGAGGGCCTCCCACATCTGCTCCTCGGTCGCATCGGGCTTGCCGTACTGCAGGTTGCTCGCGACGGTGCCCGTGAAGAGGTAGGGCTTCTGGGGCACGAGGCCGACGCGGGTCCAGAGGACCTCGGGTTGCAGGTCGCGGACATCGACGCCGTCGACGAGGACCACTCCGCTGGTCACGTCGAAGAGGCGGGGGATCAGGTTGACGAGCGTCGTCTTCCCGGAACCGGTGCTCCCGACGATCGCCGTCGTCTGCCCCGGGCTCGAGGTGAACGACACACCGCGCACGACAGGCTCTTCTGCGCCGGGGTAGCAGAACGACACGTTGCGCATCTCGATCGTGCCGTGCGAGTGCACCTCGGTGATCGGCGTGAGCGAGATCTTCACGGAGGTGTCGGTGTCGAACACCTCTTGAATGCGCTCCGCGCAGACCGACGCCCGGGGGATGAGCGCCGCCATCCACGTCGCCATCATCACGGCCATGAGGATCTGGGTGAGATAGGTGAGGAAGGCGATCATGGCGCCGAGCGAGAGCGTGCCGGCGGCGATGCGGTTCGCGCCGAACCAGATCACGGCGACCGTCGAGACGTTCATGACGAGCATGACGCTCGGCATCATCAGCGCCATCAACCGGCCTGCGGTGAGCGAGGTACCCGTGAGCAGCTGGTTCGAGCCCTCGAACCGCTCGGTCTCCTTGGGCTCCCGGACGAAGGCACGGACGACGCGCACGCCGGTGATCTGCTCTCGGAGCACGCGGTTCACCGAGTCGATGCGGTCCTGCATCACGCGGTAGGTCGGGATCATCCGCGAGATGATGCTCCCGACGATCACGAGCAGCGCGGGGATGGCGAACAGCAGCAACGTCGACAAGCCGGCGTCTTCGCGAATGGCCAGGAAGGTGCCGCCGATCGCCGTCATGGGCGCGGCGATGAGCAGCGTGCAGGTCATGAAGACCATCATCTGGACCTGCTGCACGTCGTTGGTGATGCGCGTGATCAGTGAGGATGCGCCGAGCTGGTTCACCTCTCGGCTGGAGAACCCCGTCACGCCGTGGAACAGATCGCTGCGGACGTCTCGCCCGAACCCCATCGAGGCTCGTGACCCGTAGTACACCGCGCCGATGGCGAAGCAGATCTGCACGACCGTGATGACGAGCATCAACCCGCCCACGCGCAGGATGTAGGCGTTGTCGCCGGTCGCGATGCCGTTGTCGATGATCTTCGCGTTGAGCGTCGGAAGGATCAGCGTCGCGATCGTCTGCAGGAACTGGAGCACGCACACGGCGATGAGCACCGAACGATACGGGCGGAGATGGGAGCGAAGGAGGCGGACGAGCAAGCGAGGAGCTTTCGGATCAGAGGCCGCGATGCAGCCGGTCGAATGTGGCGTCGATGATCTGTTCGAGGTCGAGGTCGCTCGTGTCGGTCACCCAGACGGTCACGGAGACGCGCAGGGCGGTGGTGGCGGCAGCGACCGTGAGCCGGACGTCGAGGTCGCTCATGCCCTCGATCTGACCGCCGGCGCGCAGCTGGTCGATGACCGCTGCCTCCCATCCGTGCTGGCGCTCGGCGGCTCGCGTGCGCAGCGCGGGGGTGGTCGTCATGATCTGGTGTCGGAGGACGACCGCCTCCTTGTCGACCAAGTAGTCCTCCGCGAGGGTGCGGATCGCCCGGCGGAGCGCCTCGAACGCGGCCATGTCGGGGGGCTGATCGGCGAGTGTCTCGAGCAGGCGGACGAGCGAGTGGTCGCTCTGGGCGAACAGCACGTCTTCCTTCGAGGAGAAGTAGCGGAAGAAGGTGCGGGGCGAGACCTCACAGTCGGCCGCGAGCTCCTCAACGGTGACCTGCTCGAAGCCTCGATCGGCGAACTGGCGCAGGGCCGAGCGCATGAGGTCTTGGCGCGTGCGCTCCTTCTTGCGCTCCCGCAGCCCGGCCTCGATCACGAGTACGTAGCCTCGCAGGACTTTTTTCGTGACGCAATGTGACATGCGCCATTCGGTGCCATGTGGCAGCCACTGCCAACCGCCATCGGGCGGGCCTGCCGGCGTAGGGTCCGCGGCATGGCGCTCCGTCGCCGATCGCACCGGGACGATCTCCCCGCGCTCGAGCTCGAGACCTGGTCAGAGTCCGCGCCGGCGGGCGTCGCGACCGAACGCCCCGGCTTCGGTGCCGGCGCATGGGGGGCGCTGCTCGTCGGGCTCACGGCCCTGTCCGGCCTCGTCCTGGCTGGGCGGCCTCACCCTGACGCCGAGGCCGCGGTTGCCCCGGCACCTCGTTCCGAGCCGGCCACCCACGCTGCGCCCGGCGTAGGGGTCGTGGCCGAACCGCGGCAGTTCGTCGCGCGCACCGCGACGTTGATGCCGCCCGGTGTCGCTCGCCCGGCACTGTCGAGCAGCGAGCTGCTTTCGCGCGTCGGTCTGGCCCCGAAGTCGACGCAGGTCGAGCTGGCGCTCGGGCGCTACTCCGAGTGGATGCGGGGGAGCCAGACGATCGATCACCTCGTATGGGTGCTCGTGGAGAAGTCAGCGGTGACGAACCGCGTGCGGATCTTCGACGCGGCCGACGGCGAATCGCTCGTCCAGTTCGCGAGTCCGCCGGGGATTGCGACGTGCCCTATCGAGATCGGAGCGTCAGCGGACCACTGCGCGTCGGCGCTCGCCTTCCCGCGGCGTCTCGTGCTGTCGTACCTCACGTCGCCCCACCAGTACTGAGCGACGCCAGCGTCGGCGGCTAGAGCTGCTTCGTCTTCTCGAGCCAGCGGAGCGCGAAGAAGCCCCAGATCGGCGGCACGTAGAACGAGGCCAGGCGGTAGAAGATCACCGCCGCGAAGGCGGTCGTCTCGGGCATGCCCGCGGTCGTGAGGCCGAGGATGAGCCCGCCCTCGGTGACACCGATGCCGCCCGGTACGGGGAGCAGGCCGGCGAGCAGCGCGACGCTCACGTTGATGAGCACGAGGTCGGCGAGACCGATCGAGTAGCCGAACGCGCGCACGAAGATGCCGAGCGCCGTCGCAAACAGGAGCTCGCTCGCGAGGTTGCCGCCGAAGAGCAGCCCCAGACGCCGCGGCGAGCGCAGCCCGTGCAGCGCCTTCATCGCCTCCGCCAGGAGAGCCTTCACGCGACTGATCGCCCCGCGTCGCAGCTTGGGCACGATCAGCACGACCAGCAGGACCACGAGCACGATCGCGACCACCATCACGAGCAGCTTGGCGGCGCCCGACGCAGAGCTGTCGAAAGTGATGTCGAGCGACGCGGGCGTGAACACCAGCAGCGAGACGAGCAACCCGGCTTGCACGGCGAATCCGCTCAGGCCGTCGAGCGCGCCGATTGCGAGCGCGGAGCCTGTCGCCAGGCCGTGCCGTTGGAAGAAGCGGACGTTGACCGCGATGCGCGCCGCACTCGACGGAATCGCGAGGTTCACGTACGAGGCGGCGAGCTGGAGTGCGTACACCGGCCCGAGCGGGAGGGGGATAGGCGACGCGCCGAGCGTCGAGCAGGCCTGTGCGAAACGCGGAGTCTGCGCGACGACGAAGCCCACGGCGATGATCCACCACGTCGCGTCGCCCAACGACTCGCGGAGCTCGTCGAAGTCGATCCCGCTGACGACTCGGAACAGCGCGAGGAACGCGATGACGAGGAGTACCGCTTGGAGCACTGTTCCCTTGGTGACGCGCCTGAGCTGCTGCAGCTCGGGCGGTTCTGTCCCTAGGGCGGCGGCTGCCGCGTTGCGAAGCTCGTCCAGGTCGATCTCGTCGCGGCGCACCGCTCGCCGTTGCGACGAGGTCAGCGCGGGAAGCTGGAGGAAGGGGAGGACCGCGTTCGTCTCGTCGTTGCCGAGCGCTCGCCGCGCCGCCTCGATCGCGCGCTCGGGGCCGATCGCCTGCGCGCTCGTCACGACCACCTGGGCATTGTCACTGTGGATGCGATCCGCGGGCGACGCGACGATCGCGCCTCTGAAGTCGACGAGCGCGACGCCGAGGCCGTCACTGTCGTCCGCCTGCACCACGCTCACGTGATCGGCATCGAGCTGTCCGTGGGTGATCCCCGCGTCGTGCATGCGGTTCGTCGCCTCCCAGAGCGCGTCGACGATCGCCGCGTCGCGCTCGTGGTCACCGAAGTCCGCCCAGAGCGTCCCGGTCGGACGGAGCACGAGCAGCGCGTCGTCGCGCGTCGTGACGCCCGCGGTGACGACCTTCTGTGTCCGGACCCCGGCTTGCTCGGCGAGCAACGTGACGAAGCCCTCGTTGGCGACCTGCTGTCGCCGTCCGAGACCGACCGGTGAACTTGGGTCGCGGTACCAGACGGTTCGCCAGACCGTGGCGAGGAGCTGGGTGTCATGAGCGTCGCGCCCGTAGACCTTGACGATGAGCGGCGCGCCGTCGGCGTCCTCGGCCTTTACGAGGAAGAGCCCTGCCTCTTGACGATCGGCCGCTCCGAGCGACCGGGCGTCGACACCCAGCTGTGCGAGCGCGGCGGCCACCTCCGAGAGACCGGGGTTGCCTTCGGAGGACCCGAAGATGAGGTGCACGATCCCGGCGCCGATCGCGGCCACCAGGAGGGCTGCGAGCGCGCCGCTCGGGGTCGTCGCTTCGAGCAGCACCGCCGACACCGAGGCGAGACCCACGAGCCACACGGTGAGCCGGCGGGCCGGTCGACTGAGATTCGGTCTCGCGGTGAGGAGCACCGCGCCGAGCACCGCGATGCGCAGTGCCGGCACCCATGGGGGCGGCCCGACCTCGCGCAGCGTCTTCAATCCCGGAAGCCACTCTCCTTCGAGGAGGCGACCGATCACGAGCGCGAGCACGCCTGCGACCAGTGCTGCCAGCAGAAGGTCGCGGACCAATGCGAGGCGCCGGCGCACTGCGGATGCGACGAGCACGAAGACCGCCGCGACGAAGAAGAGATCGGCGAGCACCTGCCAGAGCCCGTCGAGGAAGTCGGGGGAGGCCGCCACGAAGGTGATGAGGGCGCGCTCGATCGTCGTCGGTGGAATGGCGATGACGGCGAGGATCGTGAGGAAGAACGACGAGATGACGAGCTGGATCACGTCGCTCGCCCGGCGAGCGCGAGGGTCATCGACCGGGCCGGCGAAGAGGCGGATGCCGTTGAGCGTCACTGCGCTCGCTCCCGGCCGCCGCACGCGCGCGAAGGTACTGCGACCTGCCCGCGAAGCCGGCGACCTATGGTTGTCGAGAGCACGGGAAGGGGACGCAATGGGTCTCATCGAGGTCCGCGGGGCCTGCCCGCACGACTGCCCCGACAACTGCGCGTGGGTCGCCACGGTCGACGACGGCGTCGTCACGGGAGTGCACGGCAACCCCGATCACCCGATCACTGCCGGGCACCTGTGCATCAAGGTGCAGAAGTACGAAGAGCGCGCGTACCACCCCGACCGCCTGCTCACGCCGCTCGTCCGCACCGGTCCGAAGGGCAGCGAGTCGTTCCGTGAGGCGACGTGGGACGAAGCACTCGGCCTCGCGCGGGAGGGGCTGCTCTCGGCGGTCGACCGCGGCGGAGCGACGAGCGTGCTGCCGTTCAGCTACATGGGCACAGCAGGGGTTCTGCAGGGCGGGCCGTCGATGGACATGCGGTTCTTCAACGCGCTCGGCGCCGCGAAGATCGACGGCACAATCTGCTTCGCTGCCGGAGCGACGGCGTGGGGCATGACGTATGGCGGATGGCCCGCGGCGGACATCGAAGACGCAGTGCATGCCCGGTCGGTGGTCGCCTGGGGCGCGAACATGGTGTCCACCCACCTGCACCTCTGGAAGTTCTTCCTCGACGCGCGCAAGCGGGGCGCCACGATCGTCTGCGTCGATCCCGTACGTACGCGTACCGCCAAGGCTGCGGACATCCATCTGCCGCTGCGTCCCGGCAGCGACGCCGCGCTCGCACTCGGCGCGATGCACGTGCTCTTCGCCGAGGGGCTCGCCGATGACGCGTTCCTCGACGAGCACAGCGAGGGCGCCGACGAGCTGCGCGCTCGTGCCGCGGAGTGGCCGCTCACCCGTGCGGCTGCGGCGACGGGTTTGCGCGAAGAGGACATCGAATTGTTCGCGCGACTGCTCGCCGAAGGCCCGACGTTCCTGAAGATCGGGCCGGGCGCGCAACGCCATGCCGACGCGGGCACGGGCATCCGCGCCGCGATCATGCTGCCCGCGGTCACCGGCGCCTGGAGGCACCAGGGCGGCGGAGTGCTCGTGCACTCGGCCGGCGCCTTCGCCCATCCCGAAGCCAAGATGGCCAAGCCCGAGCTGCGCGGCGATCGGCCGCAACGCAATGTGAACATGGTGCTGCTCGGCCGAGCGCTCGCGGGGACGCTCGACGACAACGGGCCGCTCACCGGTCTCGTCGTCTACAACAGCAACCCCGCCGTCGTCGTGCCTGACTCTGTGTCGGTGCGCGCGGGCCTCGCGCGGGAGGACCTCTTCACGGTCGCGATCGAGCAGTTCCCGACCGAGACAGTGGGCTTCGCCGACGTCGTGCTTCCGGCCACGACGCAGCTCGAGCATCTCGATGCGATCTGGTCGTGGGGCCACTACTACCTGACGCTCAACCTGCCCGCGATCGCTCCGCGCGGGCAGAGCCGTCCGAACACAGAGATCTTCCGGATGCTCGCTGCGACGATGGCCGATGACGACCCGCGGTTCGCCGACAAGGGGTTCGCCGACGACGACGAGGCACTGCTCGCGACGTACCTCGCTGCGTACCCGGACGACATCGTCGAGCAGCTACGCGACCAGGGCTTTGCGAAGCTCGCGGTGCCGAAGCGATCGGGGTCGAAGATCAAGCTCAGCACCGGCGCGGTGCCGGCGCCCGACGGACGCGATCCCGAGCCCGACGACGGCCGGTTCACGCTGCTCACGCCGAAGTCACACCACTTCTTGAACTCGACGTTCGTGAACCACGGCCGGCTCGCGCACATGGCCGGTGGTCCGCGCGTGCGGATGGCCGGCCCCGACGCGGCTCGTCTCGGCATCGTCGACGGAGCGAGCGTGCGTCTGCGCAACGAGCACGGCGAGGTCATCGTCGACGCCGAGCTCGGCGATGACGTGCTCGAAGGCACGCTCGTGCTGTTCTCGAACTGGTGGGGACCGGCCGGGCCGAACTCACTGACGGGCCAGGACGTGCTCGCCGACCTCGCCGGTGCACCGATCTTCTCGCCGCGCGTCGAGCTGACCGTCGCCTGACTGACTCGGCCCGCGCTACTTCAGAGACGTTTATCAGCGACTACGCCCCGTGAGCTCGAGGGTCCTTAGTCCTTCGCGAGGATCACCTACTTTGGCATTCAGCTGATTCCTCGCGCTGAGTCGCATGCGCACACCTTTCGTCAACGATGGACCAAGGATATTCACCGGCTGACTATCTCCCGGTACAGTCCGGCCATGCGACGCAGCCGGTACCTCCTTGTCCTCCTCGTCGGTCTTTTCGGGCTCCTCGCCGCAGCCTGTGGCGACGACAGCGGATCGTCCGCAGCGTCGTCGGCCGCTGCCTCCGACTCGACGGCGTCCACCTCGGCGCCCGCGTCGACCACCGCACCGGTTTCGGGAGACATCACCGTCTTCGCAGCGGCGTCGCTCACGGCCGCGTTCAACGACATCGGAGCCGCGTTCACGGCGGCAAACCCCGACGCGAAGGTGACGTTCAGCTTCGATGCGTCGTCGGCGCTCGTGCAGCAGATCTCGCAAGGCGCGCCCGCCGATGTCTTTGCGTCGGCCGATACGAGCAACATGGACAAGCTGACTGAGGCCGGCCTGAACGGCACAGAGCCCGTGATCTTCGCGACGAACCTCCTCGCGATCATCGTGCCGAAGGGCAATCCGGCGGGCATCACAGGCGTCGCGGACCTCGCGAAGTCCGACGTCAAAGTCGTGGTCTGTGCGCCCGAAGTCCCGTGTGGCAAGTACGCCTCGCAGATCTTCGACGCCGCCGGCATCACCGTCACGCCAGTCAGCCAAGAGCAGAACGTGAAGGGCGTCGTGACGAAGGTGACGGCGGGTGAGGCCGACGCCGGGATCGTCTACATCACCGACGTCACCGCAGCGGGCGACAAGGCTGAGGCCGTGACCATCCCTCCTGACATCAATGTGGTGGCTCAGTATCCGATCGCGAGTGTCAAGGCGTCGACGCACGCGGACGTGGATCAGGCGTTCATCGACTTCGTGCTCAGCCCGGATGGTCAGGCGATCCTGGCCAAGTACGGCTTCATGGCTCCATGACCGTCACCGCACCGGTCGACGAGGCGCCCGACCGCCGGCGCGTTGGCGATGAACGGCTCCCGGTGCCGGTCCTCATCCTCGCGATCGCCGCAATCTGCTTCTTCGCGCTCCCGTTTCTCGGCCTCCTCTGGAAGACGCCGTGGGGAGATGTCTGGTCGATCCTGACGTCGCACCGGGCGTTGGTCGCGTTGCGGCTGTCGCTCTGGTGTTCGTTCTGGGCCGCGCTGTTCGCGATCGTCTTCGGCGTTCCGCTCGCGTGGCTGCTTGCGCGCGTCGTCTTTCGAGGGCGGAGCGCAGTGCGAGCACTCTGCACGCTCTCGATGGTGCTCCCGCCGGTCGTGGCCGGCGTCGCGCTCTTCTATGCGCTCGGTCGCCGCGGTCTCGTCGGTCAGTACCTCGACCGGTGGTTCGGCATCACGTTGCCGTTCACCACGGCGGGCGTGATCGTCGCTCAGACCTTCGTGGCCATGCCGTTTCTGGTGCTCACGGTCGAGGCAGCGTTCCGTCAGGTCGACACTCGCTACGAAGACGCCGCCCGGACCCTGGGCGCCTCGCGGTGGTATGTGTTTCGCAGGGTGACGTTGCCGGCGATCCGGCCCGGGCTCATCGCCGGCGCTGTGCTCGCATGGGCGCGCGCGCTCGGCGAGTTCGGCGCGACGATCACGTTCGCGGGAAACTTCCCGGGTCGAACCCAAACGATGCCCCTCGCCATCTACCTCACGAACGAGACCAATCCCGACGAAGCGATCGTGTTGAGCCTCGTGCTCATCGCGGTCTCGTTCGGTGTGCTCGTCGCGCTACGCGATCGATTTCTGGGGAGCGGCCATCCGCCGGCGCCATGACCTTGCAGGCGCAGGTGCGGCGCACGCTGGGTGAGTTCCATCTCGAGTTCGACATCAGCTCCGGGGGCGGTGAGACGATCGCCTTCCTCGGGCCGAACGGCTCGGGAAAGACGACTGCGTTCCGCTGCCTCGCCGGCTTGCTGGCCGTCGACGCCGGACGCATCGAGCTCGACGGCGAGCTCCTCGATGACCCTGCGGTCGCCGTGTTCGTGCCGCCCGAGAGACGGCCGGTTGGCGTCGTGTTCCAGGACTACCTCCTGTTCCCGACACTCTCGGCGCTCGAGAACGTCGCGTTCGGGATGCGCGCTCGCGGGATGGCGAGGGCCGAGGCGCGTGCGCGGGCGATGGGGTGGCTCGAGCGCGTCGGGCTCACGGACCATGCCTCGCACCGTCCGGTCGCGCTGTCGGGCGGCCAGGCGCAGCGTGTCGCGTTGGCGCGTGCGCTCGCGACCGAGCCCCGGCTGCTACTGCTCGACGAGCCGCTCTCCGCGCTCGACGTTGCCACGCGCTCAGAAGTACGTCGCGATCTGCGTCGCCACCTGGCGACGTTCGAAGGAGTACGGCTGATCGTCACGCACGACCCTGTCGACGCGTACGCCCTGGCCGACCGAGTGGTGATCCTCGAGGGCGGCCGTGTGGTGCAGGAAGGGCTGCTGAGTGTCGTGACCGCGCAGCCGCGATCTCGCTACATCGCCGACCTCGTCGGGGTGAACCTCTTGAGCGGGATGGCCGACCACGGCACGATCTCCACCTCGACGGGTGGGCGGGTGGTCTCGGCTGACAGTGTCGATGGGCCCGCATTCGCGGTCATTGCGCCGCATGCGGTCGCGCTCTACCCGACCCAACCCGACGGCAGCCCTCGCAACGTCTGGCCGGCGACCGTCGCCGAGGTCGACGAGCTCGCTGACCGCGTCAGGGTGAGCCTCGCGGGTGAGGTGCCGCTCGTCGCCGAGGTGACCCGAGGGGCGCTCGACGACCTCGGGTTGCGCCCTGGCCAGCGCGTTTGGGCGACCGTGAAGGCGACCGAGGTGACGCTCTATCCGGCTTGAGCGGCGAGCATGCGATCGATGAACCGCAGAGCGCACCGCGAGCTCTCGTAGCGCCACACCGCCACTGGGTCGTCGGTGTTCTTGCGCGCGCCGCCCGAGGCAGCGAGCGCGTCGACCATCGGAGCGAACGCCGCGCGCTGCGCCTCGAGAAGCGTGGACCGGTCGACTCCGAGCAACGAGCAGAGGACCAGCTTCAGGAGGAGCTCGTCGCGCACGGCCCGGAAATGGGGGACCGGCTGATGCAGCCATCGGCGAACGAGCCGCCGGCCCGTGGGCGTCGCCGAGAAGATCGTGCGGTTGCCCCCCGCCTTCCCGCGCTCCTCGGCGACGGCGGTGATCAGTCCCCGCTGAGTGAGCTGATCGATGGCGCGGTAGGTCAGAGGCCGGGTCAGCGACCACACCCGGCCGATGTCGCCACGCGGGGCCAGCCGCGTCGCGACGTCGTAGCCATGCGCGGGGGCTTGCGTCAGAAGCGCCAGGCAGGCCCATTCTCCGAGCAGCAGCTCGTCCGTCCGCGTCCGCACCACCCACCAATCGTGGCACCGCGCAAGCCGTCAGCGTGTAACGAGCCCGGTCACCGAGGGACTGGGCTCATGACTGTCCCGGCTGAGGAGGCTTGCAATGGCGTTCATCCAGATCATCGAGATGCGTACTTCGAAGATCGACGAGCTCACCGCGCTCGAAGACGAGTGGCGAAAGGCGACCGAGGGAAAACGGACGCTGCGTCGTGCCGTCGTCGGTCAGGATCGCAACGACCCGACGCGCCACCTGATCGTCGCCTTCTTCGACTCGTACGAGTCAGCCATGGAGAACTCGAACCTGCCCGAGACGACCGCGTTCGGTGAGAAGCAAGCCGCACTCCTCGACGCGCCGCCCGTGTTCTGGGATCTGGACGTCGTGAACGACAACGCTTCCTGACTCTCGCGTCTCGTCTTGCCTGCGAAGGGGTACTGGACTTCTCGCATACCTATCGCAAGGAGTCGACATGTACATCGGAGGCGGGGTCCTCGTCTTGATCTTGGTCATCCTGTTGATCATCTACTTGGCGAAGCGCGTGTGAGCCGTGCGCGCGAAGGACCGGCCGCCGTTGGCCGGTTCTCCGCGCGTCTCACTCCGTCACGATCGAAGGTCGATCTCCGCGAGCTGTCCTCCCGAGACGTCGATCGGAAGGCGGTCGTTCCCCTCGGGATCGAGCACCCAATACATCCCTGCGGTGAGCTCGCAGAAAAGGGCCGCCGTGACGTGCGTGCCGTTCTGATGTCGTGTCCAGACGCCGGTGTGGATCGTCGCGCCGGCGTCACCGTCGCGGCGGAGGAAGAGCTCGGTTCCCTCGGCTGAGGAGTCCATGAGCGCGAGCACCGCACCCACGTCTTCCCCGATGTCGAGAACCGGAGCTCCGCCGCCCACCTGATGGTGCGTGTGCGTGTGCACGGCGCCTCCTAGGCCGACAGCGGCTGCACGGCGGAGCCGCTGACCGGATGACCGAGGTAGGGGAAGTTCGGCAGGTAGCTCGGCTGGCTCGCGATGCTCCCGTCCGTGACAAGGCTGGCGGCGCCGTCGGGCGTGAACGTCTTGTCGACGAGCGGAATGGTGACGCCGGCGACGGCCCGGAGCTCGATCGTCACGATGTCGTCGAACACGCGCCGGCCGTTCGGGAAGCCCGCGAGGTCTCCGCCGAGGATGCCGTTCGCGTTCGGGGTGCCCGACGGCTTGATGGCGACGTTGAGCCGCAGCATGTCGGCTTGCGTCGTTCCGGTGAAGTTCTGGAAGCCTGGAACGATCCCGCCGGGGATGCCGGTCAGCAGGATCGCCAGCAGGTCGGCGCGGTCCTTCTTGTAGGCACCCAGGTTCGGGAACACGCCGGGATAGAGGACGGGCAGAAGCTTGGCGAGCTCAGGCTGCGCGACGTACTGCGCGTAGTCCTTGTCTCGGTCCGGAGTGGTTGCGTTCCAGTCGTCCTTGCGGCCCATCGGGACGATCACCTCGTTGAAGAGGGGGTTGCCGAGGCGCGAGACCTGCACCCAGGGGCCAACGGCAACACCATTGCCGCCGCTGCGCACCAGTGCCTTCTGGCGATACGCCGACGCCCACACCCCGATCGTCGCGGCACTCGCCATGGGATCGCTCGGAGCGCTGCCGTCGCGGGTCAGGAGAGTGATCGGGATCTGGATCGCGATCGTGTGGACGTTGAACGAGCGGAGCGCGTTCACGCCGGCCCCGGCCGGGGTCGAGATCAGGTGAAGGTTCTGGAACGGTCGCAGTGCGGCAAGGTCGAACACCGCGCCCAGGTCGACGAAGAATCCGTCGAGCCGCTGACCGGCAAAGACCTTGATGCCATCCGCGAGGCCGTGGATGGCCGAGTTCGCAAGGTTCGAGTAGCTCGGCGTCGACCGAGCCCCCACGTTGCACGGTGGCGACGTCAGGTTGTCGCCGAGCTTGCGGGGAGCGCGGTTCTTGTGGAACTCGGTGACCGAGTACGTCTGACGGCGATTGAAGTTCGGGCTGTCGAGCGACGCGATCGGGCCGGTGTTGTAGAGGAACGTGTTCGGGTTCACGACGGTCGTCTTGAACCTGAAGTCGTAGATCACGTCCGCCCGGCCATCCCCGTCGTTGTCGACGTTGATGCGGTACAGCACGTCGTCGCCGAACTCGAAGAAGTTCGGGCCGCCCGCGGGGTCTTCGAGCGGGATGTAGTTCGTGATGATCGTGACCGTGTTCGGGGCGTCGGGGCTCACGAACGCGTAGGTGTCGGTGGAATCCGCGACCGGGTCCTTGGAGATCTCGGGTGCTTCACGATGCGATGACATGGCGACCTCCTCAACCGGCCTGGACGGCGTTGGCAGCACGCATCACGCGCGCGACGAGCTGCTTGTCCTGCACCACGACCTCGTTCGGTCCTTGCAGGATCGCGACCTCGCCGGCGGCGGCGTCGCGAACGTGGAACACCACGGTCCCTTCACCGAACGCCGCGAGCTCCTCGGGCTGCAGCTCGGGCTCGGCCTTCGCCTGGTTGGCGCCCGGATCACAGGCGGCAAGGGCGGACATCGGCACCGCGATCACAGCGACACCTGCGGAGGCGCGCAGCAGGGTGCGACGGGATAGATCAGGCATGACGGGTCTCTCCTCTCCCTGGTGCGTCAGCGATCTGCCGCACGGGGATTAGTTCGGTGCCGACCACGATCTGGATGGCCGATGATTGCGTCGTGTCCGATCACCGCTTCTACGGAGACCTTGCGCCTTGGTGGCCCCTGATCTCGCCGCCCGACGACTATGCGGAGGAGGCCGCATTCGCGACGTCTCTTTTGCTGACGGCAGACGGGGTCGTCGAGCACGTGCTCGAGCTCGGGAGCGGCGGCGGTAGCAATGCGAGTCACATGAAGGACCACTTCGCGATGACGCTCGTCGACCTGTCGCCGTCGATGCTCGCGGTCTCTGCCGAGCTCAATCCTGAATGCGAGCACGTCGTCGGTGACATGCGAGACGTCCGACTGGGCCGAACGTTCGACGCGGTCTTCGTGCACGACGCGATCGACTACATGACGACCGAGGCCGACCTGTCCAAAGCAATCGATACAGCGTTCGTCCACTGCCGGCCGGGAGGCATCGCGGTGCTCGTGCCCGATCACACGACCGAGACGTTCGAGCCTGAGACAGACCACGGCGGCGTCGACGGGGCCGACGGCCGAGCGGCGCGTGCGTTCTGGTGGACGGTCGCTGATGGCGATGGCGTGACGACTGACTACGTATTTCTGTTGCGCGATGCCGACGGTGAGGTCGAGGTCGCGCACGATCGTCACCACACTGGGTTGTTCGGTCGAGCCGTGTGGCTACGGCTCCTCGAGGATGCCGGCTTCGAGCCGCGTGAGGTTTCCGAGGAGACGATCGAAGACCGCACGCCTCGGATCTTCTTCGTCGCAAAGCGGCCGTCGCCCTAAGGTGCTCGGCGGCGAACCCGGGCTCCGCTCGACCGCCGCTGACCTTGCGGCGTCAGGGGCCCGGTCGCCGCCGTGCTCGCCGCGCTCGGCTCTGGTCGACGGACTCGAGCAGCTTCTTCGCCGGCGCGCGCTCGGGCCCGTGGTGCTGCGTGAGGTCGCGCAGCTCCGCCTCCCACTCGGGCGTCCAGAGCCACCGAGCGACCCGCTGCACGTTGGGCGGGAGCCAGGGCGTGCGGGCTGCTTCGGCGAGGACGAGCACGCGCGCCGCGGCGACGTCAGCGTCGGTGAGACCGGGATGCCGGACCCGTGTGAGCGTTCGGATCGCGCGTCGCGCGACGCCGTCGTCTGACGCGTGGAGACGCGAGCGCAACGTCTTGCGCATCGGGTTGTCGGCGACGGCGTGAGCGAGTGGCCCGACGCCTGACTGGTTGCAGTGCTTCACGCCGTCGAGGCAGTCGATCACGTACCGCCGAGCTCGCTCGCGCTGGGTCGCGTCGAGCTGAGCATGGGCAAGACGTCGAGCAATCCGGGCCCGCTCGTACCCGGACCAGAAGTAGTACGGGTCGGCTTCGAGGTACGCCAGCGCCTGGTCGGCTGCCGCGTGCGAGTCGTCGCCGAGCAAGAGCTGATCCGCGATCTCGTGAAGCCGCCGCTCGAGGCGGCCCCGGGCCTCGACCGACCCGTCGGTGAGCACGTCGTCGATCAGCACGCGGATGTCGGCCGTGGCGTCGTCGCTCACGGCTTCAGCGTGACGGGCGCACCTCGTACGCGCAATGGGGTGCACCGGCCACCATGTGCTGCACCCGCTCGACGCTCGCCCCGGGTAGCACCGTGCGGATGAAGTCGATCTCGCTCGTGCACGCCTGCCCGTAGCGTTGCGCCACCGCCCAGATCGCGCAGTTGTGCTCGATGATGCGAAAGCCGCCGGGGATCTCTTCCCACGTCGCGAGGTATCCGTCGCCGTCGAGGATCCGGGCCAGCTCGGTGACCTTGGCCTTCAGGCTGCGGCACTTCGCGAGGCGTTCGGTCGCGTTGCGAACCCGCTCGTCCCGGCGCCGCTCGAAGAGCGTGTCGACCAGTCCGGCGTCGGCGTCGGCGACATACCCGAGTAGCTCGTTGGTGAGCTCGCCGTAGGCCTTCGGGAAGAGGCCATCGGCCTTGTCGGTGACCGTGTACTCGAGCTGGGGCCGGCCTCGTTGCCCCGTGGGGCGCGGCCGCTCGGTCGCCTCGGCCAGGCCTTCGTCCACGAGCGCGGCCAGATGCTGGCGGGCGCCGCTCGGCGTCATGTGCAGCTGCCTCGCGATGTCGGTGGCCGTGGCCTGTCCTCGTCGCCGAAGGGCGTACAGGACCGCGCGGCGTCCTTCGGGCAGCGTCGTGAGCGTCGAGTCACTCATGCGCGGAGGTCACCGTCGACCGGGCAGCAGCAGGTGGCTGTCGCCGAACTCGTGCCACAGGTATCCACCTCGCCGTGCTTCGTCGTAGGCCTTCTCGAGCGTAGGCCGCCCTGCGATCGCTTCGAGCATGAGCAGGTGGGTCGCCTCGGGTTCGTGCCACCCGGTGAGGAGGCCGTCGACCGCTTTCACGCCTCGTTCGGGGGTCACGACCACGTCGGTCCACCCGGCGCCAGGGTGCACGACACCACGATCGTCGACGACGGTCTCGAGCGCTCGCACCACGGTGGTACCGATGGCGACGACTCGTCCGCCTTCGGCATGCGTGGCGTTCACGAGGCTTGCGGTGGGTGCGGGCACTCGATAGCGCTCGGGGTAGGGCATCTCGTTGCCTTCGAGCGACGACACGCCCGTGTGCAAGAGGATCGGCGCGATGGCGACGCCACGCCTCACGAGGTCGACGACGAGCTCGGGCGTGAACGGGCGAGATGCACTCGGCATCTCGGCGCTGCCGGGTTCGGTGCCGAAGATCTGCTGGTACGCACTCAGAGGCCACGGGCCGGGTGCGTGGCGATAGCGAATGGGCTCTCCGAACTCGGCGAGGTGATCGAGGACCGAGCCGCACAGATGCGGAGCCGCGATCCAGAGCCGCCTCGAGGCAGGAAAGCGCTCGAGCAGCGTCAGGTGGCCGTCGCCGTCGAGCGTGACGTCACCCGTGAGGTCGTCTTCGAGGGCGACAGTGGTGCCGTCGACCGGCTGCCGTGCTTCGACGAGCCAGAGCCCGCCTGGGAGCTCGGTCGAGAAGTGGATGCGCACGTCGCGTCCGTCTCTCGCTCGGCCGTCGACGGCCGCGGCGACGGTCGCCGACGTGTTCACGACGACGAGGTCGCCCGCTCGAAGGTGGGTCGGCAGGTCGCGGAACGTCGCGTGCACGACGCGGTCGACGCCATCGGAGACGAGCAGCTTCACGTCGTCACGCCCGCGGCCACGCACTTCGGCCGGTTCGTGGGCCTCGAGCGACGGGTCGAGCGGGAGGCTGAGCGAAGACTCGAGTGTCACAGTCATGACGTCACCTCCGACAGCCCGTATCGACCGCTCGGTCGATCGCTGTCGACGAGAGTGAGCAGGTGAGGCACGACGGTCTCGGGGACCGGCCGGTCGGAGATGTCCTCGCCCGGGAACGCGTCTTGGTGCATCTCGGTGCGCATGTCTCCGGGGTCGACGATCAGCACCCGTACCTTCGGCTGTTCCGCGCTGAGGATGGCGGAGAGCTGTTCGAGCGCCGCTTTCGACGACCCGTACCCGCCCCAGGTCTCATAGGCCTCGACGCCCGCGTCGGAAGTCACGTTCACCACGGTGCCGCCGCTCTCCGCGAGCATCGGCAAGAGCGGCTGAGTCAGCGCGAGTGGCGCGAAGACGTTCACCTCGTACACCCGCCGAAGCAGATCGAGGTCGATCGTGTCGAGCGACGGCAGCGGGCTCGCACCCAGCGTGCTCGCGTTGTTCACGAGCAGATCGAGGCGACCCAGGCGGTTCACCGCTGCCACCAGCTCGGCGCGGTGGTCGGGGTCGGCGACGTCGCCTTCGATCGCGATGACCTCGGGGGAGTCGGACATCGCCGCGACGGCGGCATCGAGGCGGTCCCGGCGACGAGCGTCGACCACGAGCCTCCATCCTCGACCGGCGAGGGCCTCAGCGATCGCCCTGCCGAGCCCTTGCGAGGCTCCCGTGATCAGTGCTGCTGGCTGTTCCATTGCGAACCCCTCTCTGTTTAGGAAGGTATCGCAAAGAACAAGTGATTACTACTTTTATTTCTGAACGTCGGTCACGCAGCCTGGACGTGGACCGTGCCGCGCATGCCGTATTGGGCGTGGCCCGGCAGGTGGCACATGTACTCGAGGTCGCCGGGTGCGTCGAACACGTAGATGGTCTCGGCGGTCTCGCCCGGGTCGAGCGACACCTCGCCCGGCACGGGCGGATGGAGTGCCTCGGTGCCAGCCGCGTGGCGAGCGTGGACCTCGGGCGGTCCGAGCACGAACTCGTGGCGGATCGGGTCGTCGTTGCGGATCACGAATCGCACGAGAGTGCCTTCGCGTACGACGAGCTCGTCAGGGTCGAAGCGACTGTGGTGGATCCCGATCTCGACGGTGACCGTGCCTGGACCGAGCGCGTCGGCCCCTGCGCTCGGTGCCTCGTAGTGATAGCCCGCGAACATGACCGCGGCGCCGAGCGAAGTCGCCAGCAGAGGCCGTGCCAGCGCGATCACGACGAGCGCCGGCCCGTGCGCAGCCTGGGCACCGATCGGAACGCGACGTAGGCCGCGATCGCGACGCCGACTCCCGCAACGACCGGCCAGATCGGCGAGGCCGTCGACGCCGCCGTGACCGCTTGTGCCTCGGGTGCCGTGATGCCCGCGTCGGTGAGCGACGGCGACTCGTTGGGTCGCGTCGACGCTGCGAGGTCGTATCCGAGGTCGCCTGCGGGTGCTTGCACTCGCAAGTACGTCAGCCACATGTCGTCGGGCGTCCATTCCATGCCCTTGTCGGAGCGCAGATCCGACAACAGGCTCGCGCTCGCCTGCTCGCTGCGCTCGAGCCGGAGCCCGCGTCCGCCAGCGAGGAGCTTCGGCTTGTCGTCGGTGAGCATGAACACGTCGGCATCGACGGTCTGGCTCTTGTCGAGGCCGAGAGCCAGGATGCGAATCGGCACCCACGGCTCGTCGGTCGGGATCGTGAGCATGATCGGTGTGCCATCACCGCTCTGCTGACCGAGGTCGCGGGCGCGGGCAGCGTCGAAGCGCGCCGCCATGAAGATCGGGCTGCGAGCTGCGTAGTAGTCGAGCATCTCCGGCGCGTCAGGACTCAGGAAGAAGCCGTGATCGAGCGCCCATCGGCCGACCTCATCGCCTCCGCCGCGGAGGATGGTGATGTCGAGCGCGTCGATCTTCGTCTCGAGCAAGACCTCTGCGTTGCCCGCCGCGTCAGAAGCGGCGAGTGCGATCGCCCGCTCCTCGATCGGAGGAGCCACTTCGCGCGCGAGGCGTTGGAGCGTCCAGTCGCCGCCTCGCTCCACGTTCGTGGGGACGTCGGGGAGCGGAACGATCGACCCGACCTCCTCACCCTCGCCGATGAACTCGAACGACGTGACGTACCGCTCGACGCCGCCGTGGTACGCGGCCAAGGTCGCGGTGCGCACGAGCTGGATCGTGCCGTTCTCGCCGACGAGCCCACCGCATGCCATCGCTGGTGCGGCCATGACCCCGACCGTCACCACGGCGACTGCACATCCCACACCGATCCGTCCCCGCATGCCGGCCTCCTGTGTGTGCTCTGTTGGCCGTTGGACGGCGCGGAGCAGCGAGCCGGTTCCGCGAAACCGAGGAGATCAGGCAGAAAGCGGCGCGACCTGTGCGGTCACGAAGCGCCGGCGCAGATGCTGCCCGTGCGCACGCAGCTTGCCGACGTAGTCGCGCAGTGCCGTGAAGAGAACGCAGACTTCGGTCGTGGCGTCGCTGTCTGCCTGCAGAGCGCGCACGGCGATCACACCCACGCTGTTGTGGGCGATCGCCAGGCGGCCATCACGTCGGCTGAATCGAGCGAAGAGCTCGGTCGCCCGGCGCGGGCTCGCGGCTTCGATCGCGTCCCGCTCGACCGGGAGCAGCGGCGTGTAGAGCCAGATGTTCACCTCTTCGGTCTGCCCGAGCACGCATTGGTAGAGGTACTGCGTCCCGGACTGCTCGACCACGCCGACGAGAGGGATCTCCCGCGACCGCCGGTAGCGGGCGACCTCGCGAGTGCAGCGCGTCGGCTGCCACGGGCTCGCGCCCGACTCGACGGTGAAGCCGTCTATGAACAGCCGAGGGTTACGAACCGTCCGCGCTGCTGTTCGGATTCCCGCCATGGGCGTTGCTGCCATCGGCGCCGTTGCCCTGGCCGTTGTTGTTTCCGGGTCCTTGGCCGACGCCGTTCGGCGCCGTTCCTGCGGAGCCGTTGTTCCCGCCACCGGAGCCGTTGCCGCCGCCATTCTCGTCCCCTTCGGATTCGTTCTCAATCGTCGTGCTCGTCGATGTCGTTGCACTCGTGGTTGCCGGCGCTGCCGTCGTGGCCGCTGCCGCGGCGGTCGACGCGGTGGTCGACGTCGTGACGCCGCAGAACTGCTCGATCGACTTGCCCGCCTTCGTCGCCGCGTCGAGGAGGTTGCGCCACGGCGGGACCGCGGGGTCCTTGGGATTCCCGTTGGCGAGCCCCCGCAGGTACGCGTTGCACAAGCCGTCGTGCGCCGGGCCATTGGCGTCCGGGCCCTGGCCGCCGTGCTCCCCGTCGACCGCCTCATCGTCGTCTGCCGAGGTCGTTGGTGCGAGCGCGGCGCCGCCGCCGGCCCTGGTCGACGTCGCCGTCGTCGTCGGCGGGCTGGTCGTGCTCGACCCCGTGGTGGACGAGGAAGACGAGCTCGACGTCGTCGTGTCGTCGTCCTCTTCGTTCTTCTTGTGCTCGTTCGCCTGCACGGTCACGTCATCCGACGGATCTGGGATCGAGAGCCCCACGTGGGCAGCGGTGTTCGACACTGCATGCTGCACAGGATCGGGAAGATTTCCGGTCGCCGCCGCCGCCATCCCCGTTGACCACAGCGTCACTGCTGCGATGATCCCGGCGGCGCGTGCCGGCACCGGGACCGAACGCAGGCGCCGAGCCGGCTGCGCCTTCTCCGGCTCGACGACCACGGGCGGTGCGTCCACCGGCTGCGAAATGACCGGCGGAGCTGCGGGAGTGTCCGATAGCACCACGTCGACGAACCGGGCCACCGCTGCATCGGCACCCGCGAGCTCGTCGGCCGTGGCGGGACCACTCGCGGCCCGAAGGAGGGCGCTCACGCTCTCATCGGGACGCTGGTGGTCGGACACGGTCAGTACATCGTGCGAGCGCGCCGCACCGTTACAGCGTGCTCGAGGGCTCGGGGACGAAACGGTCGGCGAGGCGCTTCATCGCCCGATGCTGAGTGACGCGGACCCATGTCTCTGACCGTCCCATGACGTCAGCGACGAGGCTGGTGTCGAGCCCAGCGACGACACGGAGTAGCACGACTTCGGCCTGGTCTTCCGAGAGCGTCGCGGTGATGATCGCGACCGCTTCCTGTGCCGAGAGCCGCTCGATGGCGTCGACGTCGGTCGTCTGGATCGCCGCGAGCTCATTGAACATCTCGTCGTCCGTCGGATCGGTCTTGCGCCGCTCGGCTCTTCGGTGATGGTCGATCAAGCGCCGCCGTGCGATCGTGAACGCCCAGCCTCGGAAGTCGGAGTCGTCGCCTTCGAAGTCCCGGATGCCCCGCGCGATCGCCTCCCAGACGTCCGCTGCGATGTCGTCGGCGAGGTCGCGGTTCCGGCTGCGCAAGTAGCGCAGGAGGCGCGGCTGGAGGTCGTTGAACAGGATCGCAACCGCCCATTGCTCGCCCGCCTTCGCCTCGTCGAGGACCGCGCCGAAATCGCGCTGCTGCGCCACTCGTGTCTCATCGACGCTGGATGCGGACGGCTTTATCGCGATCCCCTACCCGGCCTAGTCCGTGATGAGCCCCGCCTCGTCGAACCGGCCGATCTGGAGCGAGACGAGGTCGTCCACCGAGACCGCGGTGAGTGGGTTGCCTATCACGACCACCACGATGTTCCCAAGCTTGGCCCAGGTCGCCTGGCTGCGGCCATTGCCGCCGTCGAAGGTGAAGGTGAACGAGTCGTCGAGGGTCGTCGACGACTCGAGGCTGTCGGTCGGTTCGGGCGTGAGGGCGCAACCGCCCTGGGCGTTCTCGTCGAGGAAGGCCTCGGTCGTCGCCAAGTAGTCGTCCGCCGAGGCCGCCTCGGGGAACGAGAGCGTGACGACCGCGACCTCGGTCGCACCATCGGGGCCGAAGAGCTGTTCGTCGACCTCGGTCGCGCTCGATCGATCGGCGGAAGCCTCGCCGTAGCAGAGGTAATCGACTTCGGGGTCGACCGAGGTGATGGCCTGGTCGAAGCTCTCGCCGACGTCGTCGGGTGCGAGCAGCGAGTCCTGCATCAGCTGCAGGGTCGATTCGTCGCCGGCCTCGGTGTCATCGGCCCCGGTGTCGCTCGCGCCGCCGTTCAGCTCGGCGTCCATCTTCTCCTTCTGCACCTGGACGAGGAACTGCACCGACGAGGGGTCCATCCCGGTCGGGTCGCCGAACCCGACGAAGACCACGACGTCGGGTTCCACCTTGGCGAACCCGATCGCCCCCTGATCACCTCCGCCGGCAGGGCTCTCCTTGAACGCGACCGTGCCGTCGAAGAAGTCGACGGGTTGGAGGGGGCACTCGTCCGACACGACATGGCTCGCACCGAAGTTGTTGAGCTCCTCCAGGAACGCATCGGCCGAGTCGCTGTCGGGGAACTCGATCGCGCCGGCAGCGGCCTTCTTGCCGCTGAAGTCGGGGTTGTCCGCAAAGATCCGCGAGCGGTAGTCGACGAAGTTCGACGTGTCGATCACACCATCGGCATCGCACAGCACGTCGCCCGGGAACGCCGCCTCACCCTGAAGGGATACCGTCCCGGTGGTGGCCTCGAGGTCGAGGGCGGACAGCAACCCCGCTTCGAGCGGAGCGGAGACGCCGCCATCGTCGACGAACGCCGTGTCGGCGCTCGAGTCGTCGGTGACGATCGTGGAGTCGGAGGACGACTCGCCGTCGCCTCCGCCTCCTCCTCCAAAGACGGCGATGCCTCCGACCACGAGCGCGATCACCGCAGCAGCAGCGCCGATGAGCAATCCCGTCCGCTTGCGCTTGGGCTGCCCGGGCGTGTCGGGACCACTCGGTGTCGTCGGGTCGCTCGGCGGCGGCACGTAGGGCGGCGGTGTGGAGAACGCCGGGGGCGGGGTCGACGAACCCGAGGTCGCGAGCGGGGGCGCCGTCGGGATGGGCCCACTCGTCCGCGGTGGGACGATCGATGCGGTCGGCGGGGGCGCCGGCGGAGGGGTCAGGCCAACGCGCGGAGGTGGCGGTGAGACGGCCGGCGTGAGCGCGGCGCCGGCGAGCGGCGGCGCGGCCTGCGCCGCCGGCAGCCCCTGGGCCGTCTGGCGGCTGGGCGAGGTGAGCGCACCCGGCCCGGCCGCGGTGAGGTGCGCGTGACGCGCGGCGCCGAGCGCGATCGCGTGCTTCGGGTCGGTGTCGAGCGCGACCGGTCGACCGAGCGCAGACGTGACGAGCTGTGCGACGAGCGGGATGCGGCTCGAACCTCCGACCAGCACGACCGCCTTGAGGTCGGAAGGCTGCAGTCCCGCGGTGCGCAGCGCTCGAGTGGTCGCGGCGACCGTCTCCTCGATCGCCGGCCGCAGCATGGCCTCGAGCTCTGCCCGCGTGAGCCGCACCTCGGTGTGCCGCCCGGGCAGCAGCACCGGCACGATCGTCTGCGTGTCGACCGACAGTGCCTCCTTCGCCGCAGTGCATTGATCTCGGAGGTGCGCGACGGCAGTCGCCACCGCGGGATCGTCGGGATCGAGGTCGTCGAGTCCGCCGAGCGTTCGGGCCACGTGGCCGAGCACGGCGGCGTCGAAGTCGATGCCGCCCAGCCTCTCGATGCCTTCGGGCGCGCCGAGGATGGCGAAGCTGTCGCCGGTCGACCGCAACACGGCCACGTCGAACGTGCCGCCCCCGAGGTCGTACACCGCGACCGCTTGGCCGGGCTCGACCCGCTCGGTGCCCGCATAGTGGATGGCTGCGGCCTCCGGCTCGGAAAGAAGCCGGATCGTCGGGTTCCCGGGGCCAGAGAGGCCCGCGAGGTGCACCGCCTGCTCGAGGAGGTCCTTCTTGTAGGCACCCCAGTTCGCGGGATGAGTGATCGTGATCGTCGTGGGCATCTCGCCCTCGCGGTTCGCGACGGCGTCGACGACCCAGCGCAGCAGCTTTGCCGTGAGGAGCTCCGCGGAGTGAGGGGCGCCTCCGAGCAGGATCGGGGCCGGATCGCCGATCCGGCGCTTGAACTGGCGGGCAACGCGTTCGGGCTCGCTGAGCACGCGACGGTCGGCCGCCTCGCCGATCAGCACCGATCCGTCCGGGCCGACGTACACGATCGAGGGCACCGCCGCCTGGCGAGTGCCCAGGTTGACGATCGTCGCGCGCTCACCCCGCCAGACCGCGGCAGCCGTCCACGTCGTGCCGAGATCGATCCCGAGCTCGTAGGTCACGCGCCAAACCCCGTCAAAGGAACCCCCCGAAGGCTCGGCGCAGCCTAGGCAACTGTCACCCGACCGTAGGCTCACCCGTCATGGACCCGAGCGGCACCGACCCCACGGCGGCCGAGCACGGCGTGCCGGGTACCGACGGGCCGCGTCTAGACGAGCTGGGTATCGACGGCATCACCGACGCGGTGCTCGTCGGCCGCGGGGGCTACGGCTCCGTGTACCGCGCCCGGCAGACGCGCTTCCACCGCGAAGTCGCCGTGAAGGTCCTCGCCGGCGAGCTCGACGACGCGGCGGCAGTGCGCTTCGAAAGGGAGTGCGCTGCGATGGGGAGCCTCTCGGGGCATCCCCACATCGTCACGATCTTCGACTCGGGCATCGCGCGCGACGAGCCGTACATCATCATGGAGTACCTCCCCGGCGGGTCGTTGCACGACGTCCTCGGGCAGGGACCGCTCTCCTGGGTCGACGTGCTCGACTACGGCGTGAAGCTCGCGGGGGCGCTCGAGAGCTCGCACCGCGAGGGCGTGCTCCACCGCGACGTGAAGCCCGAGAACGTGATGCTCTCGGCGTGGGGCGAGCCTCATCTCGGCGACTTCGGCATCGCGCGGGTGAAGGGCGCCTACGAGACCGCGGCCGGAAAGGTCACAGCGACCCTCGTGCACGCGGCGCCCGAGCTGCTCGGCGGCCAGTCGCCCGGTCCGTCGAGCGACCTGTACGCGCTCGCGTCGACGCTCTACGAGCTGCTGGCCGGTGTGCCCGCGTTCTGGGTGGGGGAGGAGGAAACGATCGCTCCGCTCCTGAAGCGAATCGCGCTCGACCCGCCTCCCGACCTTCGTCCGCGTGGCGTGCCCGCCGCGGTCGCGGACGTCCTCGAGCTCGGATTGCAGAAGGACCCGGCCGACCGTCCCGACTCGGTTGCCGCCTTTGGCCGCCGGCTGCAGGAGACGCAGCAGGCGTGCGGCCAGGCGATCACGAAGATGTTGGTGACGCGCGCGGTCGAGCCCGTCGTGCGGCCGGCGGGTCCGGCGGGATTGGCGCCGCCCTCCCCACGCGTGGCGCCCCCGCCACCCCCTCGGCTGCGAGCCCCGCGTCCCGGTGGGCCGCCCGCACCGCCGAGCTTGCTCGACCAGGTGACGGTGTTGCTCGAGTCGGCGATCGGCCTCTACGGCGCGAGTGCGGGAGAGAGCACGGTGTCAGTCGACCGGCTCCGGCGCGTGCGTGATCGCTTGGGTGAGCCGCTGCGCGTCGCGATCGTCGGTCGGGTGAAGGCCGGAAAGTCCACGCTGCTGAACGCGCTCGTCGGCGAAGAGCTGGCTCCGACTGACGCAGGGGAGTGCACGCGGGTGGTGACGTGGTACGTCGACGGCCCGTCTTACAAGGCGACGCTCCATCCTCGTGAAGGCTCGCCTCGGCAAGCCTCGTTCTCACGCGAGGGCGGCGCGATCACGATCTCGCTGGGCGAGCTCTCGGCCGAGGCGGTCGAGCGCATCGTGATCGAGTGGCCGTCGTCGGCACTGCGAGCGATGAGCCTCATCGACACGCCTGGCTTGGCGTCGATCTCCGCTGAGCTCTCGGCGAGCACCGAGCTCGCGCTGACCGGGGAGGCGACCGACAGCCCAGCGGACGCGATCGTCTACCTCACCCGCCACCTGCACCCCGCCGACCTCCGCTTCCTCGACGCGTTCTCCGACAGCGACGAGACCGCGCCGACGTCGGTCATCGCCGTCTTGTCCCGAGCCGACGAGGTCGGCGTCGGTCGAGCGAACGCGATGGACTCGGCAGCGCGCGTCGCCTCCCGCTACTCGCGCGATCCCCGATTGCGCCGGATCTGCCAAGCCGTCGTTCCCGTCGCGGGGTTGATCGCGCAGGCGGGCGTGACGTTGCGCGAGGACGAGTTCCACGCGTTCGAACAGCTCGCTCGCATCGCGCCGAGCGCTCTCGACAGCCTTCTGATGTCGGTCGACGACTTCGTCGACCCGGAGGCGCCGGCCGCGACCACTGGCGGCCTCACGTCGATGGAGCGGGAGGAGCTGCTCGAGCGGTTCGGCCTCTTCGGCATCCGTCGCTCGATCGACCTCGTACGGGAGGGCGCGACGCCGACCTCGACCCGCCTTGCGGACGCCCTCATCGCGCTGAGCGGTCTCGGCGATCTACGGCGCTTGTTGATGCAGCAGTTCGCCGCGCGTCGCGACGTGCTCAAAGCTCGGGCCGCGCTCGCCGTGATCGACGACGTGTTGCGTACCGACCACCGCGACGGCTCCGATGCGCTCGCGGCAGAGCTCGAACGGATCACAGCGGGAGCGCACGACCTCGTGGAGCTGCGAGTGCTCGATCTCGTCCGTTCCGGCGCGATCCCGCTGCGCGAGGAGGAGCGTGACTCGGTCGAGCGCCTGCTCGGTGCGGAAGGGTCGCGGCCCGCTGCCCGGCTCGGGTTGCCCGCCGATGCGTCACCGTCAGAGGTCCGCGTGGCCTTGCTCGACACTGCGGCTCGCTGGCAACGTCGGGCCGAGAACCCGCTGACCCAGCAGAAGGTGTCCGACGCGGCGCGCGTGCTCGTGCGCACCTGTGAGGGCGTGCTCCTCTTGATGGACGAGAGCGCGTGAGCAACGGGACCCGCTTCGAACAGCAGGTGGCGTTGCTCGACGCGGCCGCCGCCGCGGTCGCCTCCCGCGGCCGAAATGATCTCGCAGCGAGGCTGGCGGCATCACGGCGCGCCATCGGCGATCCGGCGGTTCGGGTCGTCGTCGCGGGAGAGTTCAAGATGGGGAAGAGCGCGTTGGTCAACGCACTCCTCGAGTCACCCGTGTGCCCGGTCGACGAGGACCTGGCGACCGCGGTGCCGACGTTGGTTCGGTGGGCGGCGACACCCGAGGCCCACACGACCGCTCGATCCGACAGCATCGGCGCAGAGCCGATCGTGTCGGCGATCGCCTACGACGACCGAGCCGACTACTGCTCCGAGGCCGGGAACCACGACAACGACCGCGGACTGCAGCTCGTGGAGCTCGGATTGCCCGCGCCGATGCTCGCCGCGGGAATGCAGCTCGTGGACACGCCCGGCGTCGGTGGGCTCGCCTCGGTCCACAACGCCGCGACCGTCGCGGCGTTGCCGGCTGCCGACGCGGTGCTGTTCGTGTCCGACGCCGCGCAGGAGCTGAGCGCTCCCGAGCTCGACTTCCTGCGGGCCGCGTGCTCCGCATGCCCCGTCGTCATCGAGGTCGTGAGCAAGATCGACTTCCAGCCCGCGTGGCGACGCATCGTCGAGCTCGACCGAGGTCACCTCGGTCGAGCAGGCCTTCCCGTCGAGGTGTTGCCGGTGTCGGTCGTGCTGGCGGCCGAGCGATCCGGACTCGCAGCGCTGCGCGCGAACCTCGACACCGTGCTCAACGAGGCGGTCGACCGACGCGTCGACGTCGCGATCGTCGAGGCCCAGATCGCGCTGCGCCAAGTCGAGCAGGTCGTGCGAGCCGAGCGTGACGCCGCCGATCCGACACGAGTGGACACCGTGATGGCCGAGCTCGCGCAGGCGAACGCGCAGGCCGATCTGCTCAATGATCCGGCCGCGGGCTGGCTGGTCACGCTCGACGACGGGATGGGCGACCTCCGCACCGACATCGACTACGACCTCGCGGGTCGTCTTCGCACCGTCACGAGACAAGCCGAGGAGCGCATCGCGACGACCGACCCCGCGGACGGATGGGACGAGTTCGCGGCGTGGCTCGAGCAACAGGTGATGGCCGACATCGCCGCGACCTACCTCGCCCTGTCGACGGGCGCCGAGGCGCTCGCGGCGCGCGTCGCCGAGCGCTTCGAGGCCGCGGAGGCCGACATCGGTGCGACCCTCGGCGCGGAGACAGAGCGGGCGATCGACAGCGTCCACGTCGGCGGAGGCGGGGGATCGCGGCGGCTGGGCGCGAGCCAGCGCGGCGTGCTGCTGCTCGAGGGCTCGTGGACGGGCATCGAGGCCTTCAGCATGGTCGGAGGGCTCATCGGCCTAAGCCTGCTCAACCCGTTGTCGTTGGTGCTCGGGATCTTCATGGGCCGGCGCGTGCTGCGCGAGGAGAAGCAGCGTCAGCTCGCGAGCCGTCGAGAGCAGGCTCGTCAATCGGTCTCGCGCTACTTCGAAGAGGTCACGTTCCGAGTGAGCAGGGACGTCCAGGACGCGCTGCGCCGCATCCACCGAGGTCTGCGCGCCTCCTTTGCGACCAGTGCCGGCGAGATCGCGCGGTCGGTCACCGAAGCGGTCCGGGCCGCCGAGCAGGCCCGCGTCTCGCCCGCCGACCCGATCGCGCTCGACGCCGAGCTCGCGTCGCTGCAGCACCTCACCACGCGTCTCGAGGCCGCCCGCGGCTGATCGACGGCCTCCGCCGAGTGTCCGATTCGTCCAAGACTGGTGGCGCCGTCGCGTCGTACGGTCGTCGCATGACCATTCGCTTCAACGTCATTGGCGTCGTCGTGGCCGACATGGGTCGGTCGCTGGCGTTCTATCGCCGGCTCGGGCTCGAGCTTCCCGCCTCGGCGGACGACCAACCGCATGTCGAGGTCGCCCTGCCCGGCGGTCTGAGCCTCGCCTTCGACACGACCGAGACCATCCGCTCGTTCGACCCGAGCTGGTCGCCACCGTCGGGCGGGCATCGCATGGCTCTCGCGTTCCAGTGCGACAGCCCTGACGAGGTGGACGCGACCTTCAAGGAACTCGTGGCTGCGGGCTACTCGGGCCACCTCGAGCCCTGGGACGCGTTCTGGGGGCAGCGCTACGCGACTGTCGAGGACCCCGACGGCAACGGTGTCGACCTGTTCGCAGCGTCGGAGACCAGCTGACCGAGCGGCACGCCGGCGAGCGCCTTCACGTCCCTCGCGAGGTGCGACTGATCGGCGTAGCCGGCGCTCGCGGCGGCATCGGCGTAGGACGTGCCGGTGTGCACCAGGTCGAGCGCGCGGTTCATCCGCAAGATCCGGGTCAGGGTCTTTGCTCCGTAGCCGAACGCGTCGAGGCACCGCCGGTGCAGGTGCCGTTCGCTGAGACCGACCGTTGCCGCGATCGTGCGCACCGGCTCTCCCTTGCGCGCGCTCTCGGCCACTGCGTCGATGTCGTCAACGGCGTCGACGTCGAACGCCATCGCCTCGAGCACAGCTGCCGGTTCGTCGGTCGCGGCGAGCGCGTCGGCGAGGCGGTGGGCGGCACGCGAGGAGATCACCGTGTCGAGCGGCTCGCGCCGGTCGCGCAGCTCGTGGGCCGGCACCCCCAGCAGCTTCGGGGCGAAGCCCGGAGCGAACCTGATGCCGGTCATCGTCGATCCGGCCGCACCGCTCGTGATGAACGCCGTCGTGTCGGGCCCGGCCACCACCAGCGAGCCATCGGTCGCCCAGATGATGTCCATGCAGCCGTCGGGCAGCACGCGGTACTCCTCGCCGGTGGCTCGAGACGTCCAGACGATCGCGCCGGGCACACGACTCGGCCGCTCGAACATCACACCCTCGTGAGCTCGAAGCCCGAGTAGTCGTTGGCCGCGACGTCGTCGCAGCGCTGGCGATAGACGGCGACACCGGCCACGTACGGCATGAACACGCGGGGCTTCCCGGGGATGTTGGCCCCGACGTACCAGGAGTTCGCGCGGGGGAACAGCGTGAGGTTCGCGATGTCGGTGACATGCGCACCCCATGCGTCTTGCGCCTCGCTCGTCGCGTCGATGCACGCGAGCTCGTCAGTGTGCATGTGAGTGAACAGGCCGGCGAGCCAGTCGACATGCTGCTCGATCGAGATGACCATGTTGCTGAGCACCGACGGGCTGCCCGGCCCGGTGATCGTGAACAGGTTCGGGAACCCCGCCACCATGATCCCGAGGTAGGTCCGCGGGCCGTCGGCCCATGCTTCGCGGAGCGAGAGGCCGTCTCGGCCGCGGATGTCGATGCTGAGCACCGTTCCGGTCATCGCGTCGAAGCCGGTGGCGAAGATGAGGGCGTCGAGCTCGTGCTCGCCCGAGGTCGTGCGGATGCCGCGCCGTGAGAACTCGACGATCGGCGTCTTCTTCAGGTCGACAAGGGTGACGTTCGGCCGGTTGTAGGTCTCGAAGTAGTCGATGTCGACGCACAGCCGCTTCGTTCCGAAGGGATGGTCCTTCGGGGCGAGCGACTCAGCGACCTCGGGGTCGTGCACGGTCTCCCTGATCTTGTTGCGGACGAACTCAGCGGCGAGCGCGTTCGCATCCTCGTTGAAGAGGAGATCCATGTAGCTGCCGAGAAACGCAACGCCGCCCGTCTCCCATCGGCTCTCGAACTGCGCTGCCCGCTCCTCCGGCGTGACCTCGAGCGCGGACTGGGCGTTGAACACGTTGCTGCTGCCGAAGCCCGACTGCCGTGCGACCTCGCGAAACTCCGCGAAGTGCGTGTCGCTCCATGCCTCGCGCTCGTGATCGATCGGGCCGTTCTGCGCCGGGATCGAGAAATTCGCGGTGCGTTGGAAGACGGTCAGGTGAGCGGCCTGCTTCGCGATCTGGGGGATCGACTGGATCGCCGACGAACCGGTGCCGATGATGCCGACGCGCTGCCCGGTGAAGTCGACCCCCTCGTGGGGCCACAAGCCGGTGTGGTAGGTCGCGCCCTCGAAGATCTCGGAGCCGTCGAGCCCAGGTCGCTTCGGGGTCGACAGGCACCCGGTCGCCATCACGCAGAAGCGAGCCGTCACCGAGTCGCCCTTGTCGGTGGTCACGGTCCACGTCGCCGATCGCTCGTCGAAGACGGCCGACTCGACCCGCGTCTCGAACTGGATGTCGCCCCGCAGGTCGAAGCGGTCAGCGACGAAGTTGAGGTAGCGCAGGATCTCGGGCTGCGTCGGGTAGCGCTCGGTCCACCGCCACTCGCGCTGCAAGTCTTCGGAGAAGGAGTACGTGTAGTCGATGCTCTCGACGTCGCACCGCGCGCCCGGGTAGCGGTTCCAGTACCACGTGCCCCCGACATCGTCGCCGGCCTCGAAGGCACGAGCCGTCATCCCGATCTCGCGCAGCTTGTACAGCATGTAGAGGCCGGCAAATCCGGCGCCCACCACGACGACGTCTGCATCCAGCTCTCGGTCCACGCAATGATTGTGCCCCACGATGGATGCTTCGCTTCGCGACGCGCTCGACGCTCATGTGCCGCGGTCACCCGACGAGGTGCGCGACGCCGAGCGCGTCCGGTCGCTGCTCGGCGGATCGCCTTGGGATCGCAGCACGCCGCTCCACGTCACCGGCTCGGCGCTGATCGTCCATCCGGCATCGGGCCGCGTCCTCCTGCGGTGGCACGCGCGCCAGCATGCGTGGCTCCAGGTCGGTGGGCACGGCGACCCGGGTGAGGACGACCCCTTCGCGGTCGCGCTCCGCGAGGCGAGGGAGGAGACGGGGCTCAGCGACCTGGTTGCGTGGCCCGACGAGCGGCGCGCACCGGTGCACCTCGTGATCGTGCCCGTGCCGGAGGGAAGAGGGGAGCCGGCACACGAGCACGCGGACATCCGATACGTGCTGAGCACGGCTGATCCCGAGTCCGCGAGGCCCGAGTCCGACGACGCGCCGATGCAGTGGTTGACGTTCGACGAGGCGTTTGCCCTGTCGGCCGAAGACAACTTGCACGAGACCTTGCGTCGCGTCGCCGAACTCGTGGATCACGGCCACGGCTAGGTTTCGGCCATGGGATCGAGCACCAGCAGGCCGCGCAAGAAGGGCAACCACGACCATCTTTCGAAGGTGGGGACGCCCGCGAACCAGGCCTACGAGGCCGAGGTTCGGCGCAGCTACTTCGGCCCGTTGTGGATCGGCGGCCTCCTGCTGTTCATCGGAGTCGTGGCCTTGCTCATCGTGCTGGTGGCAATCTGACGACCACGAGGTCGACGTCGCCGTTGGCCTCCGCCACCGAGTCGAGCGTCGCCCGCACGTCCTCCCAGCGCAATCCACCGATTCCCGCGCCGATGAGCGGGAGGTAGATCCGTGACACGCCGTGCTCGCGTGCATGCGCGACAGCGGCACGAACCGACGCGTCGATCGCTTCGAGGCGCGCATCCGCGCCCGGGTGCTGCTGGCTGGCGAGGTTGTAGATCCACACCCTGGTCTCCTCGTCGAGCCACGGGAGCACGCCGCCGAGCGTGAAGGTGCCGGCACGGCACGCTGCTCGGTAGTCGGCAGCGAGCGCGGGCCAATGTGCCTCGACGTGCGCAGCGAGCCCGCCCATCACGCCGTCGCAGTTGCACCCGTGACCGAACGCCTCGCCCGCGCCGGCGATTCGCAACAGGTCGCCCTCGACCTCTCGGAGGCTCACGGGTCGATCAGCACGCCCGGGTTCATCACACCGCTCGGGTCGACCGCGGCCTTGGCCGCTCGCAAGGCCTCGGCGAAGAGATCGGGTCGCTGGCGGTCGTACTGCGGGCGGTGCATGCGGCCCACTGCGTGGTGGTGGGTGATCGTGCCGCCGGCGTCCACCACCGCCTCGGCCGCGGCGTGCTTGACCTCTTCCCACATCGAGATCTCCGACCCCTGACGCCCGACTCCCGACCACGTGTAATAGGGAGCAGGCCCGTCGGTGTACGCGTGCGTGAACCGGCACGAGAGCATCGGCGCGTGACCGAACACGTTCGACAGCGCGCTGCTCACCCGCTCGCGTACGAACGCATCGAAGTCGGGCCACTGATCCCAGGTGATGGCAGTCTCGAACGTGTCGGCGACCAGTCCCAGGCTCGTGTCGAGGCCGAGCCCCACACCGATGAACGCGTCGCGCCATGCGCCGACCGCGCCCTCGCGCCCGGTCGGCGCCGCGCTGCCGTCGTTCACCCTGATCTCGTCGTCGTCGACATGTCCACCACATTCGCGAGCGATGGCGACCGCCTCGGCGATGTTGTGTCGTTGCGACAGCCCGTCTGACTCGAAGCCGATGATCAACAGGGCCTGGGAGCCGTCGAGTCCCGCGGCTCGGTGAGCCTCGGCGGGATCGAGCACGCGCAAGTTCGCCGGCCAGAGCTTCGTCTGGACGACGGCGCGCACCGCTTCGCAGGCGGCTGCCCATGAGTCGAACGTCAACCCCGCGGTCGCTCGATACTCCGGTCGCCGCTGGATGCGCATCCACGCTTCGCTGATGATCCCGAGGATCCCTTCGCTGCCGATCACCATCCGGTCCGGTGACGGACCAGCACCGCTGCCGGGGAGCCGGCGCGACTCCCACCAACCCCGGGGGGTCAGCATGCGCGCCGACTCGACGAAGTCATCGATGTGCGTGTGGTTCGTGGCGTAGTGGCCGCCCGATCGCGTGGCGATCCACCCGCCGAGCGACGAGAAGCGAAACGACTGCGGGAAGTGACGCAGCGTGAAGCCGTGCGGCCGCAGCTGGTCTTCGAGCTGAGGGCCGAGGACTCCCGCCTGGATGCGGGCCGCCCGCGACGTCTCGTCGATCTCGAGCACGCGATCGAGGCGGTCGAGCGCGATCGTCACGATCGCGTCGGCTTCCGGGGGATTCACTCCCCAGACGACAGACGACCCTCCGCCGAACGGCACGATCACGTGGCCGTTGCCTCCGCACCAGTCGACGGTCGCGGTGAGCTCGGCCTCGGACGTCGGATGCGCGACCACGTCGGGCGGGTTCGGGAACTCGAGGTTGAAGGCCCGAGTGCGATCCGTGAAGTGGGCGCCGTGCGCGTGGAACGCGCGCTCCCACGTGTCGGTCGTGCACCACGGCGCGAGAGCGTCGGGGACCTTGATGCGCGGTGGACGCAACACCGCATCCTCGAGGTGGGGGATCGGGCTCGCGACGATCTCGGTGCCCGCCCGTTCGGAGAGCTTCGTCGCGAGCTCGTCTCGCTGCTGGCTGGTCGGTTCCTCGCTCTCGAGGCACCAGGCCCAGAAGGAACGACGAGGTGAGTCGACGGTCGTCATGGCCCGTGTCTACCGCTTGGCGAACGCGGGTGGCGGCTCCGCCGCCCCGGCCTTCGGGGTGGCAGGCCGGCGGCGGGTGACGAGCTGCACGATCAGCTCGGCCAGCCGGTAGAGCTGGTACGCAACCCAAGACGGCGTGAACCCGAGCACCACGATCCAAAACGAGTATCCGGCGATCAACCCGGCGGTCCACTGTCGGCCCCACAGCAGCGCAAACGGGATCGGAGCCAGGACGGCGACGAGAACCAGCATCAGCGAAGTGGTGGCGATGCCGACGACGAGCGTCGCCGTGCCCGCGAGCGCAGCCGCGAACCACAGCACGATGCCGGCGACGATGAGCGCGCTGCGGTGCACTCGCGTGCGCAGGGTCACGCCGGCCCACATCACCCACGTCTGCAAGACGCGTGCACCGCAGTCGAGCATCGCGTCGCGGAACACGAGATCGGCGACGCCGGGATCGATGCGCTGTGCTTCGGGCAGCTCCTCGGGATGCTTCGTGATGAGCTGGTCGTGGAGGAGCGCCGCGGGAGTGTGACGGCCGAACGGCCGCGCGATCCAGTCGAGGAAGGGCGGCACGGAGGCCAGGTCGGTCGGCCCGAGGTACTCGTCGTTCACGACCGTCGGCCCGAGCCGAGGTCCACCCGAGTAGCGGAACGGCTGATCGAGGACGAACTCGGTGTCGCTCACCTGACGGAGCACGACTCGTGCGGGCTGGGCTCCGTCAGGTTCCGCGAACGGACTGGTGTCTGACGACCACGAGAAGGGCATGCGGCCAGTCTCCTCGTCGCCGTCCTCCGCTGTGCTTCGGCCGGCTCCTGCTCGCTGTCGCTCGACAATCGGTGCTTCGCGCACCCGGCGGCGCACTGCGCCGCCGCGCTTGTCTCGTCGCCGTCCTCCGCTGCGCGGCGCGCAGCGCCCTAGGTGATGTCGACCTGCTGGACCATGCCCTTGGTGAAGTGCGGCGGACCGCCTTCCTTGTCGGTGATGAAGCAGAGGAACACGTACGAGCCGGACTCGAACGTCATGTTCACGACCTGCGCTTCACCCGGACCGGTCACCGCGACGTCTTGCTCCTTGTCGAAGTCGACGGGCGGCGGGCCCTCACTGCCGTCGCCCTCGCTGCTGAGGAACGTGACGGCCTCGTCGAGTGTCGCACCCTCCGCCATCGGGACCGCGATGACGTGGTGGAACTGCTCGCCCTTGTTGGCGAACGTGATGGAGTTCTCGCCGGCCTTCAGCCCGCTCACGTCGAACTTGTACTCGGACGGCTCGATGCTGGCGTCGGTGTCGGGCGCTGGAGCCGTGGATGCGACGTCGTTCACCGTGAACTCGCCGAGCATGCCGTTCACGTAGTGCGGGGGTTCGTCGCCCTCTTGGAACGTGCAGAAGTAGACGTAGGTGCCCTTCTCGAGGCTGATCGTCGAGACGTTCGTGGCACCCGGTGCGGTGCCGCCGCCGCCTCCCGGTGCCCCGATGAGCGAGTCGGGGATGGGCGCACCCTCTTCCGCGAACAGGTCCTGCACGAGCTGATCCGCGGTCGTGCCATCCGTGACGCGGACGATCGCGAACTCGTGGCCCTGAGCCCCCGTGTTCTTGAAGGTGAGCTGGACGGTGCCGCCTTCGACCTCGTCGGGGACGTCGAAGGCGTACTTGCCCTCCGACGGCTCGCTCGCGGTCACGGTCAGCTGCGCCGGTTCACTCGAGCTCGCGCTGTCGTCGCCGCAGGCCACGAGCCCGAGTCCGGTCAAAGTCAGGGCCGCCACGGCGGCCGTCACTCGCATCTTCATCGCACTGCCCCCACTCCGCACACCTGTGCTCGGCGGGAGAATAGCGGGTCAGCTGATGTCGACCTGCTGGATCATGCCCTTGGTGAAGTGCGGCGGCCCGCCTTCTCTGTCGCTGATGAAGCAGAGGAAGACGTACGAGCCCGCGTCGAAGTTCATCGTGACGCTCTGGGCCTGACCCGGGCCGGTCACCGCCAGGTCCTGCTCCTTCTCGAAGTCGATGGGCGGAGGTGCGTCGCCGCCGCCGCCGTCCTCGCTCTGGAGGAACGTGTTCACATCCTCGAGGGTCGCGCCCTCAGCCATCGGTACCGCGATCAGATGGTGGAACTGCTGGCCCTTGTTGGCGAACGTGAAGGTGTTGTCGCCTGCCTTCAAGCCGGTGACGTCGAACTTGTACTCGGAAGCGTCGACCTCGGCCGCGTCGTCGGGCAGCGGCGCCGTCGATGCGACGTCTGTGACCGTGAACTCGCCGAGCATCCCGTTCTGGAAGTGCGGCGGGTCGCCGAAGGTGCAGAAGTAGACGTAGGTGCCCGCTTCCAAGCTCACCGTCGAGGTGCCGCTCGCGCTCGGGCCGACGCCGCCCAGGCCTCCCGGCGCGCCGAGCACGTACTCGGGGATCGGGGCGCCCTCGGGCGCCAGCACATCATCCGCGAATTGCTGTGCCGTCGTGCCGTCCTCGACCCGGACGAGTCCGAGCTCGTGGGGCTCCGCACCGTCGTTCTTGAGCGTCAGCGACACGGTGCCGCCCTTGACCTCGTCGGGGAGGTCAAATGCGTACTTGCCTTCGGACGGTTCGCTCGCGGTGACGGTGAGGCTCTCGGGTTCACTCGAGCTCGCACTGTCGTCACCACATGCCACGAGTCCGAGCCCGGACAACGCGACGGCAAGTCCAACTGCAGCCAACCGGAATCGCATCGCTCCCCCTCTGGGGCCGCCCCTGGGCCGCCCCCCTGGCGACCTCATCCGTCACTGAACAGCGCGACGACGCTTCTCCGCAAATCCGGCGAGGAATTCGAAGACGACGCGATGCGCGTTGTTGACCGTGGTGTCGGCCCAGTCGTACGGAGGTGACACCTCGACGACATCGAGTGCGACGACGTTGGCGTCGAGCGTGATCTGACGCACGGCGCGCAAGAGGTCGGCCGGATTCATCCCGCCGGGTTCGGGCGTGCCCGTGCCGGGCGCGAATCCCGGGTCGAGGACGTCGATGTCGACTGACAGGTACAGCGCGTCGGCCCCGTCGAGTGCCTCGGTGATCGCGTCCTCGATGACGGCCTTGCTGCCTCGCTCCCAGATCTCCTGCATGAGGTGCCAGCGCATCTCTTGCTCCTGCATCCACGCGAAGACCTCGGGCGGAGGCCAGTAACCCCGCAGCCCTACCTGCACGAAGTGACGACCCCGCACCGCGCCGCTCTCGATGAGCCGCCGCATCGGCGTGCCGTGCGACGCGAGGTTGCCTTCGATGATGTCTGCGGTGTCGGCGTGTGCGTCGAAGTGGACGATGCCGACGTTGCCCCACCCGTGGTGATCGGCGACGGCGGTCGCTGCCGGCCAGGTGATCGAGTGATCGCCACCGAGGATCACGGGCGCGATCCCGCGGCGCGCGACCTCGAAGACTCGCTCACGGATGTTCGAGTGCGAGCGTTCGGTCTGACCGTGGGGGCACCATGCATCGCCGAAGTCGACGACATCGAGCCAGTCGAAGATCTCGATGTCGAGGTCGAGGTGATGCGAGGCGGGGAAGTAGGCCTGCGTGCGAAGCGCGCGCGGGCCGAAGCGCGCTCCAGGTCGGTTCGTCGTCGAGACGTCGAAGGGCGCGCCGACGATCGCGACGTCGGGTTGCCACTCGTCGAGCTGCTCGGGGTCGGTGAGGAAGGGGCGGCCGCTGAACGTCGGCAATCCGGCGACGCTGTTCAGCGACAGCTGCTCGCGCATTCCCTCGGAGAGCTCACGGCGCGGCGGCAACGGGGTGTCGGTCACACCGCCATGGTTGTCGCGCTTTTGGGCCGAGCGCTACCGTCGCGCATGACCTACGCGCAGGGCCGCACGTTCTACGACGCCGACAGCCACATCATGGAGCTGCCGCACTGGCTCGTGGAGTACGCCGATGCCGACGTCCGTGATCGCCTCCGCCCGCTGTATCTGGGCGCCGCCGGCAAGCTCGCCGACAACGCGATGCGCGACGCGGAGACCCGTGCGATCGACCCTTCGGCGGGCGCTGCCCTCGAGTCCGACGTGCTGCACCACAAGGGATGGTCGGCGCTCGGAGCCTTCGATCCGGTCGAGCGCACTCGCGCCCTCGATCTCCTGGGCTTCGATTGCCAGCTCGTCTTCAGCACGTTCGCGCCGACACAGTTCCTGGGTGACGACCCCGACCTCGTCTACGGCGGCACCCGTGCCCACAACCGGGGCATGGTCGACTTCTGCTCGGACGACCCGCGCCTCGTGCCGGTCGGCTTCGTGCCGTGGGGCTCCCCCGAGCAGAACCGCGCGGCCGTCGAGGAGGCGATCGACCTCGGATGCGGGGCCGTCCTGCTGCCGTCGGTGCCCGAAGCCAGTCAGCCGTCGCCGACCCATCCCGACAACGATCCCGTGTGGCGCGCGCTCGAGGAGAACGACATCCCGTTCATGCTCCACATCGGCGGCGGAGGGCGGCTGATGCGGCCGGAGTTCCACGACAACGGGCACAAGGTCACCGACTTCCTCGGCGGCGGCGAGAACATCCGCTCGAAGGACTACATGGCGATCCACATGCCGCCCGAGATCTTCCTCTCGTGCCTCGTCCTCGACGGTGTGTTCGAGCGGTTCCCCGGGCTGCGCGGTGGATGCATCGAACAGGGCGCGATGTGGGTGGTGCCGTGGCTCAAGCGCCTCGACCTCGCTCAGTACACGTTCCGGAAGACCGAGCCGGCGCTCGCACTCGGCCGACCGGCGTCCGAGTACGTGCACGGGCACCTGTGGTTCACGCCGTTCCCGACCGAGCCCGTCGGGTGGATGATCGAGCAAGCCGGTGACGATCTGTTCCTGTTCTCGTCCGACTACCCGCATCCCGAAGGCGGGCGCGACCCGCTCGCCCGGTTCGAGGGTGCGATGACATCGGCGCCGGAAGCGGCGAAGCAACGCTTCTACGCGGACAACTTCGCGGCGATGATGGGCAACCGGGTGATGGCGCCCATCGGGTGACGGGACCGGGGGGTGACGTCGCAGGTCAGGCAGTCACCGACGCGGCGCGCTGCTCGGCCAAGCGATCGAGCGCTCCGAGCGTCATGTACACGTAGATGTCGATGAGCTCCTCTTGCTCACCGCGCCCGGAGAACAGGCTCGCGAGAAGCCCAGCAGTTCCCTGCACGAGGATCGCCGCAGCAGTCTGCGCGACCGGCGTCGGCAACCCGTACTCCGCCTCGATGAGGCTGCCCCAGAACTCGTAGACCTCGCGATCCCGGCGGCGTCGCGCCTCGAGCAGCGGACCGGCCGAGACCGACACCTGCCAGAGGCGACCGAGGAGCCGCCCCTTGTCGTTCATCTCGTCGCCCCAACCTTGGAACGTCGCGCGGATCTTGTCGTCGAACGTGTCAGCGAGCTCGACCGCAACACGGATCTGGCGGTCGAGCTCGACGACCTCGCGTTCGAACAGCTCGAGCAGGAGGGAGCCCGCGTTGCTGAAGTAGCGGTAGCTGAGTGCCTTGCTGACCCCGGCACGGGCCGCGACGGCCTCCATCGTGACGGTGTCCGCGCCTTGCTCGACGACGATCTGCGCGGCCACGTCCAAGAACTGCTGCTTGCGTTGCGCTGCAGTGAGGCGAGATCCGGTCACTGCACCGACGGCGGACGACATCGCTCCCAAACGCTCCTGACTGACTATTGCCAACCCTAATGAGGGATGTCGACCGAACGCAGATCTGCGGCCGACCTTCCTGGCCTTTCGGTCCCCTTCGTTGTCTCACCCACACGATCGACGAGATCGCGCGAGAGGGGGACACACGACTCCACCTACTGGCTACCCCCGACGACGTGCCGGCATACCGGCCCGCGTCGGCGCATGTGGAGCAGCGCGAGGAGCTCCTGCGGTACCCATGACCGGGTGTGGGTCGTCAGTATGATCCGCTGCACCATCGGGGGCGTTGACGGTACAGAGAGGTTGGGGATGACGGATCCGGGAGCGGGGCACGGGGCGCCTCGACCCATCTCCATCGCCGGCTTCGAGGATCCCGTCGAGATCGGTCGCGGCGGCTTCGGTGTCGTCTACAAGGCGCACCAAACCGGCTTCGAGCGCACCGTCGCGCTGAAGATCCTTCCGATCGCGGCCGCCGACGAGTCGGCGAGAGACCGGTTCGAGCGTGAGCGCATGGCGATGGGCGCGCTCTCGAGCCATCCGAACATCGTCACCGTGTATGGCTCTGGGTTCACCAACGACCAGCAGCCCTACATCGTCATGGAGTTCATGTCGCGAGGCTCGCTCGGCGATCGTCTGTCCAAGCAGGGCGCGATGCCGTGGAACGACGCGGCCGCCGCGACGATCAAGGTCGCCGGGGCACTCGATGCGGCGCACGACGCGGGTGTGCTCCACCGCGACATCAAGCCCGAGAACATCCTCGTGTCGCAGTACGGCGAGCCCAAGCTCGGCGACTTCGGCATCGCGCGCATCGAGGGAGCGAACCAGACGCGCAGCGGCGTGATCACCGCCACGATGGCGCACGCTCCGCCCGAGATCGTCGAAGGGAAGCGGCCGACCGAGGCGTCCGACGTGTACAGCCTCGCCTCGACCCTGTACGCGCTCATCTCCGGAGACGGCCCCTTCAGCGACGACAACGAGGAGACCTCGCTCGTCACGATGATCTCGCGCATCGTGACGCGACCGGTGCCCGACCTGCGGACGCGCGGCGTGCCCGATCAGGTCGCGGGCGTGATCGAGCAGGGTCTCGCGAAGGACCCGGCGACGCGTCCGCGTGCGGCGGCCTTCGGGCGCGCCCTCCAGCAGGCGCAGCGGGCGCTCGGCGTTCCGGTCACCGACATGACGCTCGTGTCGGTCACGCTGCCCGCGCCAGATTCGACGGTGACGGGGCGAGCCGCGACGACGAGTGCCTCGACTCTCGCCGCGAGCGAAAGGTTTGCGAGCATGCCGCCGCCGACCGCCGCGTCGGTGGTCACCCCGCCACCGAGCTCGCCGACGCGCGAGACGCTTCCCGGTGTTCCAGCGGGCGCCGCGCCGAAGAAGGGCAAGGGCAAAGGCCCGCTCATCGCGATCGCCGGGGTCGTCGTCGCGGCGCTCGTGATCGGCGGCATCGTCGTCGCGTCGGGAGGCGGGGACTCGGGCAACCCGCCGCCGACCACGGCATCGGGGCAGGGAAGTGGCGGCGCCGCGATCGCATCGCTCGCCGACGCCGAGCAGGGCACGGTCCGCATCGTCTCGGAGGGTGACTTCGTCCTTCCCGATGTCGGGAAAGAGCTCGACCTTGCCGGCGAAGGGTCGGCGTTCATCATCGACCCGAGCGGCATCGCCGTCACGAACAACCACATCGTCGCGGGCGCGGCCACGCTGCAGGTGTTCGTCGGTGGTGACACCGAACCGAAGAACGCGCGCGTCGTCGGTCGGTCGGAGTGCGACGACCTCGCGGTGATCGACATCGCCGGCGAGGGCTATCCGTTCTTCGAGTGGTCGCCCGCCGGCACTGCGGCAGGCGACGCGGTGCACTCCGCCGGCTACGCCGCGGGCGACACGGCGTTCGCGCTGACCGACGGCACGGTCACGAGTGTGGATTCGCTTGCCACGACGTGGTCCGCGACCGACGACGTCGTCAACCACGATGCCGACACGCAGCCCGGCGAGTCAGGTGGCCCGCTGCTCGACGACAACGGGCAAGTCGTCGGCGTGAACTACGCGGCGAGTGCGTCGAGCGACGACCGCTTCGCGATCGCGTCGACCTCGGCAGAAGGCATCGCCGACGACCTGCAGTCGGGTGACGTCGACTCGGTGGGCGTCAACGGCCTCGCGGTGCCGGCATCCGACACGAATCCGGTCGGGGTCTGGGTCGCGTCGGTCGAGACAGCGACGGCCGCCGAACGCGCGAACCTCGCTCCGGGCGACGTGATCACCCAGCTCGACGGCACGGACGTCGCGACCGACGGCACGATGCAGGACTACTGCGACATCATCCGCAGCGACGGCGCCGACGCAGTCATGCCGATGACGGTCGTGCGCGCGGGTGAGACCCTCACTGGCGAGCTGAACGGCGCCCCGCTGCCCGAAGGTGGCGGCGACGGCGGCGACACCGGTGGCGAGTTCCAGACGATCTCGGACGACACCGGTGCGTTGACCGTCGACGTGCCCGCCGACTGGACCATCATCCCGGCGCCGGGCGCCCAGGACATCGGCCCCGCCGTTGCGGCGTCGGCCGATGGCACCGACTTCACGGCCGGCTTCACGGTCGCGGGGATGCTCTACGTCGCCACCAAGACCGAAGTGCCCGACATCGACTCACTGTTCCCGGTGTTCGTCAGGGAAGGGTGCACGGCCGAGGCGATCGCCGACTACGACGACGGCGTGTTCAAGGGCCGCTTCCAGACCTTCAGCCAGTGCGCGGGTACCGAGTCGTTCTATACGGTGATCATCGCCAAGCCGCCCGAGGAGAACTACACAGCGGTCGTCGAGGTCCAGGTTCCTACCGCAGAGGACGAACCGGCGCTCGAGCAGATCGAGAAGAGCTTCACCGCCGACGCAGACCTGTTCTGATGTTCCACACGCACTCGACCCCCGCAACGACCCACCCCGAGCACCGAGGGAGCACCCATGAAGCTTGACGAGCAGCGAGCCCTTCTGGCCACCGGCGATGGCGTCGTGGCCCGGATGCCGGGCATCGTGCTGGTCGCGGTTCCGGCCACCGGCAACGAGGCGCGCGTCGGCGAGCTGATCGCCCTGTGCCGGGAGATCGGCGAAGCGAGCCCCGCGGCGCCGGGCCGCACGTTGGCGCGGCGCATGGCTGGGCTCCTCTCGAGCGCTGACCCCGACACCGGGCTCGCGCTGTGCGTCCTGTCGCAGACCGAGGACGGCCTGTCGGTGATCCTCGCCGGGAACATCGACCTCGCCGCGTCGAGCTCGCGGGGCGAGGTCAAGCTCTCGGGCCGTGACGCGGCGACATGGGTCGACCGCATCCTCGAAGGCACGCTCGGGTCGTGCTCGGTGAGCGCGGGCGGCGCCGAGCCCCCCAAGCGCACGGCGATGTACGAGCTGCAGGGTGGCGTCGTGCCGGGCGTCGGCCTCACGCTCGTGGCCGGCGGCCACGTCGTCGCACTGCCGGGCGGCCAGGCCGGGGACGAGCGTTCGGAGGAGGTGTCGCCCGCAGCCGCGGCCGCGGTTGCAGGAGCTGCCGCCGGTGTGTCGAGCGGCGCGTCGGCACTCACCGACCTCGCCGAGCCGCTGCCCGCCGCGGAGCCGGAGCCGACCGCACCGGAACCCATCGTCGCTGCCGAGATCGCCGCGGTGGCGGCCGCCGCGCCCGAGCCGCCCCCTGCTCCGGCCGAGCCCTTCGCCGCCCCTGCGCCCGCCGCGGTCGCAGCTGCCGCTGCCGCCGCGCCTGAGGCGCCGTCGGGAGCGACCGGTAAGTCGATCGGCGTGATCGTCTTCGAGGACGGCACGAGCTATGCCCTCGACAAGGACTACATCATCGGCCGCGAGCCCGAGAACGACGCCGCCGTCGTGGCCGGACGGGCAGGGCCGCTCGTGGTCGACGACGCCGAACGCTCGATCTCACGGGTGCACGCCGAGCTCCGGCTCTTCGGGTCGGAGCTGCAGATCGTCGATCGCGGTTCGACCAACGGCACCTATGTGTGGAGCGACACGAACGCCGACTGGGTGCGCCTCGTACCGAACCAGGTGGCGTCGGTCAAGCCCGGGGGCTGGGTCGCAGTCGGCAGCCGCAGCTTCGTCTTCGAGGCCGAGGGCGCCGGCTGACGCCACCCCCCAAGTGTTCTGGCGCGAATAACCGGCCAATTCTGGCCGGGAAACCGCGCGAGAACGTCAGGGAGTCGTGTCAGTTGTCGTCGACGTAGACGAACCCACCCGAGAACGGGGTGGTGTTCAGCTTCACACGGGTGACGCCCGCCTTCGGGAAGCAGAAGTCGGCCTGACCCTGCGCGGTCACGTCGCCGAACTTCGTCGAGAACTCGTTGTCGGTGTGGTTCACGACGAGCACGCACGCGCCCGGTCGTATGCGCGCGAACTCGGGAGTGAACGCATCGCCGACCGCCACGAGGAGCACAGGTCGTCCCGCCTCGTGAGCAAGCCTGCCCGCCTCGGCTCGCACCGCGGACTCGTGCCACGGTTGCTGCCACAGCAGGATCGCGAAGATCGAGAGCCCGAGCACGATCGGCGTCGGGTAGCGGAACGTCTCGCGCAGCTCCTTGTCGGTGTTGTCGAGATGTTGCACGAACTTCCCGAGCGGCCAGCCGTAGAGGAAGTGACCGGCGTAGGCGACCGCGACGACGCCGGCCTGCCCTGCGAGCACGTAGCGATCCTTGAACGGCGTGAGGAGCACCGCGGTCTCGAGGGTGAGCCCCCACAGCACGCCCCACAGCCAGCTCCGCCGCGCGCCCACGACCGCGTACATGATCCCGAACGTGACGCCATTCGACAGATGAAAGAGCCAACCCATCGTCGACGTGAGCGACGACGACATGTGGGCGCGCGTGATGAGCAAGCCGTAGGTGTCGATGGGGACGAAGACCCGAGTGCCTCCGACCGCGAACGGGATGCGGATGAGGTCGTAGCCGATCGTCCCGATCACGCCGCCGAAGACGCCGACTCGGATGCGCTTCTGCAGCTCGGTGAGCGTCGGTGACTTCAGCGAGCCGATGACGACGAGGCCGATGAGGCTCGGCACTGTGATCGTCCAGAAGAACTGCCCCATCGACATGACGCCGTACAGGTCGGCCAGGAGCGAGAGGATCGAGGTCGCCGCCAGCGCGATCGTGAGCAGCCCCGCCCACAGCGGCACCCCCGCCGTCGTGCGGTCGGCGACAGCTGAGTCAGGCGCCATCGATCAGCTTTCGCCGCCTTCGTCTTCCTCGTCGAACTTGTCCTCGTCGGGCAGGACGTCGTCGAGCATGCGCCGCGGAGGCGGAGGTTGGTGCGAGCCTCCAGGGGGTGGCGGGGGCGGCGGTGTGCTGCCGGGCTGGCCCGGCGTGACGTCGGGAGCGCCGCGGGTCGCGCCGGTCGGGGTGACGTCGCCGGGGTGCTGACCGGGTGTGACATCGGGGGCGTGGCGCTCGGCTCCCGTTGGCGAGACGTCGGGCGCCGAGCGTGAAGCGCCCGTTGGGCCGACGTCGCCCGGTTGCCCACCGTGCCCGGGTGTCACGTCGGGCGCGCTGCGCGATGCGCCAGTGGGCGTGAGGTCAGCCGTGCTGCCCGAGTGGCCATGCAGGCCCTCGCTGCCGTGGGCGATGCCATGCGGCGCGCCCGCGCCTCCCTCGCCCCCCGAGGGCGTCACGTCCGGTGCATGTCTCGACGCGCCGGTCGGATCGACGTCGGCAGGTGGAGTGCCGCCGTGTCCGTGGAGTCCTTCGGTGCCTTGGGCAATGCCGTGCGGAGCTCCTGCGCCACTGCCGGTCGGGGTGAGGTCGGGTGCGCCGCGTGTCGCGCCGGTGGGCGCGACGTCCGCGGGTTGGCCGGGACCGTGTCCCTGAAGTCCCTCGGTGCCCTGGGCGATCCCGTGTGGCGCGCCAGGTGGCGGGGGTGGCGGGCCGCCCGTCGGGACGTTGCCCGCGCGCGCCACCGGAGTGGGTGCCGGTGGTGTGGCGCCGGGCGTGGCACCCGCAGGCGAGGCGGTCGCGCCCGACGCGTCGCTCACGCCCTGGCCCACGCCGTGCGGCGCGCCGGGCTGGGGGAGAGGGCCGCCGGGTTGGCCCGCAGGCGGCTGTCCGAGCGAAGCCACGCCGTGCGCACTCCCCGCAGCACTGCCCGGCGGCGGGCCGCTTGCGGGAGGAGTCGCTCCGGCGGCCCCGGTGCCGAGGCCACCGGTCGCGCTGCTGCTGAACGCGGCCGCAATCGCGGCGAGGCCGCCGCCGAGCATGCAGCCGAAGAGGCAGCCGAGCGCAGAGAAGGTGCCGCCGACGCGGCCCTGGCGGATCACGATGTCGGCGCCGGCCGACTTGCGCCACTCCCACCATCCCTTGAAGAAGCCGAGCTGCGAGCACGGCTCACCGCTCGCAGTCGCGCACTCGCTCCAGCCACCGTCGTCGGCGCGCGCAGGTGTCGCGTGCAACACCTTCCACGCGACGACGCCAGCACCGACGAAGAGGATGAGCGGCATCGGGTTCGGCAACGGCTTTCCCGCGCCGCCCGCAACGACGACGAACGAGACCACCACCAAGATCACGGCGAGCACGACGGGCACGACCGCTCCGTCGGCACGCCATGCGACGATCGCACCGATCGCTTCGCCGAACATCATCGCGTACGGGTTCGCGAGCCCCTGGGCGTTCGTACGCAGCCGCGGCTGGGCAGCCGAGAACGCGCCGATCCACGCGCGGATCAAGACGTTGTTCAGCACGATCGCCAACGCGGTCGGCGCGGCAAGCAGGAAGCCCAAGCCGAGCAGTCCGGCGATCGCGTTCGAGACGACCGAACCGATCAGCAGTGCCAGAGCGGCGCCCCAGCACCCCATCGCGATCGCAGAACGAGGCCGCTTGACCAGGTTGTCGAAGAACGTGAACGGCGGCGTGAAGAACTCACGCAGCAGGTTGCGGAAGCCCTTCTCGCGGCCATACGTGATGAGGCCGAACAGGATCGTGGTGCACAGCAGCCAGTAGATGCCGTTCCACGTCTTTCCCTGCGCGGTCGCCGTCGTGCTCGAGCCCGGTTCGGCCACCGAGCCCTCGAGCTTGCGAGCCATGATCCAGACGTTCCAGATCCAGGCGATGAGGAACGAGAGCACGCTGAAGATCAGCGTGCGGATCCAGTTCTTGCGCAGCCACTTCCACGACTCGTGGAAGAGCGCCCGCGTGGGGAGCAGCCCGCCGGGCGAGGCCGCCGCCGTGCTCACTGCAAGGGAAGGTGATTCGGGTCGGCGTCCTGTGCGTGCAGGCGGCGAGCCGCGTCGATGACCTCGAGGCACATCGCCTCGAGCCGGCGAGCCGATCCTTCAGTGAGGCCTTCCTTCACCTCGTTCGAGTTCAACGCGCAGTAGTCGGGTGCCACCCACGCTCCGAGCGAGCGCGCGATGGTCGTCATCGTGTTCAACGTGTTGAGTGCCGCCATGGCACCACCGGCGAGCGCGCACAACCCGACCACATCACCCTTCATCGGCTCTTTGGTCAGGTAATCGAAGAGGTTTTTCAGGCTGGCGGCCGGAGCGCTGTGATACTCCGGCGAGATCCAGATGTAGGCATCGGTCTCGGCGACGCGCTGCTGCCAGGCGACGGCCTCGGGAAGGTCGAACGGCACTGTCCCGTCGTTCACGGGGACGGCCACATCCGCAGGTGTCACGAGGTCGACCTCGACGCCGCGGATCGAGCAGATCTCGACGACCCGCTTGGCGAGGATGTGTGTGGTCGAGCTGTCCCGGCTCATCGCAGAGATGACCATCAGCCTCACGTCGTGAACCCCCTCAGCGTCGGCAGTCTTCGCACACTAGCGACCGAGCGCTCGTGCGAACGGCTTCAGTCAGGGAGCTCGCCGAGCGCGACGACGCGAGGGCTCGCCGCGAACTCGTCCTTCCACTCGGGAGGCACGACCTCTTCGATGCGGGCGATCGCGCTCTCGGCCAGCGGCCTCGCGTCGGGCGCCGCGGTCGGCGATCGCTGAGCGACCGCGAGCGCCGCGTCCGCGAGCAGCGCCGCGTTGTCGAGGTCGCGGGCCATCGTCAGCGCGGCCTGCAGCTTCTCCTCCGCGTCCGCACGTCCCGCCGCAGCGGACGCCTCACCCTCGAGCAGCGCAACGCGGGTGCGCTCGAGTCGTGCATCAGCGTCGCCGAGGCTCGCGCGCGCTCGCGCCGCCGCGGCGAGCGCGGCGTCCGCGCTTCCCTGCGCGAGAGCGAGGCGGCCCTGAGCGAGACCGAGCAGCGACTGCAAGCGCCAGTTCAGCCACGGGTCTTCTGCGACGAGCGCGGCTGCCTGCTGCAGGCGGCTCTCGGCGGCCGTCAGATCGCCGCGCCGCAACGCGCTCGTCGCGAGGCTGAGGACCATCGTCACTCGCTCGGCGGGGCGCACGCGACCCTCTGTCGCGAGAGCGAGCGCCGTCTCTGCTGACTTGTCCGCCCGAGCGAGGTCGCCGAGCTCTCGCGCCATGACGCCCATCGAGTGGTGCGCAGTCGCGGCCGTGTGCAGATCGCCCGCCTCGTCGCCGCGCACCAGCAGCGCGCTCGCGAGCTGCTCGACTGCCGTCCAATCACCGGCATCGACGAGGGTGAGGAGGAGCCACCGGCTCGCCAGCCCAGCGAGGACGGGGAACGTGAGTCCCCGAGCGGCCTCGGTCGCGGGTTCGAGCAGGTCACGCGCCGCGCTCAGCTCACCCTGCCACCGATGCAGACCGCCCAGCACGATCGCCGCCTTCGCCTTGGCCTCGGCGTCGTCCGTTGCCTCGGCGCGCGCCGTCACATCGGCGGCGAGGTCGACCGCGCCCGGCATGTCGCCCTGCAGCGCGCGCACCAGGCTGCGCACGGCGTCGAGGCGCACCACGATGGTCGTGAGCCCCGCCGCCTCGGCCTCGGCTCTGATCCGGTCGGCATGCGCCGCGCCCTCGTCGATGCGGTGCGACAGGACGAGGAACCAAGCCAAGCGCTCGTCGATCTCGATGCGCTCGGCGACGCGTTGAGCAGCCGCGTGCGCATTCGACGCCGCCGTCAAGTCCTCGATGGCGCCGTCGCGATCGTCGAGCACCATCCGCGAGTAGCCGCGCCGCTCGTGCAGATCGCCGAGCACGTCGTCACCGATCGTTCCGGGGTGCCGCGAAGCGAGCGTGAGCGCACGGGTGAGCATCTGCTCGGCGGTGCGGTGGGCGCCGGCCGCCTGAGCGCGCGCCGCAGCGACGTCGAGGTACTTCACGCCGTTCTCGGGGTCGTCCGCGTACAGGTAGTGGTGCGCGAGCAGCTCGACGAGCCCCTCGTTGTCGCTCTGCTGCGTGACGAGTGCCTCGGCGACGCGCCGGTGATAGGCCGGTCGGCGGCGATGGAGGATGCTCTGGTACGCGACCTCGCGCACGACGGGGCTCTTGAACCCGTACTCGAGGTCTTCCTCCAGATCCGACGGCGCGCGGAGCAGCTCGGCGACCACGAGCTCGGCGAGCGCACCCGGCACGGTCTCCGGATTGGTCGCGGTCGCGGCGATCAGGTCGACGGTGAAGGTGTTGCCGATGACGGACGCTTCCTGCAGCACGAGCCGCGATGCGTCGGGCAAGGCGTCGATGCGGGCTTCGATCAGCTCTTGGATCGTGCCCGGGATCTCGACGGTGTCGGGGTCGCCGACGAGTGACCATTCGCCCTCGGTCTGCACCACCACGCCCTCGTCCACGAGAGACAACGCGATCTCCTCGGCGAATGCGGGGTTGCCGTCCGCGCGGGTCGCGAGCTTGAGGGCGAGCTCGGGCGAGATCCCCCCCGGCAGTAGCGCCTGCAGCAGGGTTGCGATGCGTTCGTTCGACAGCGCGGACAATCGCAGCCGAGTCACCCACGACGGCCCGACCAAGGCGATCGCCTCGACGGGTGCGGCTCCGGGTCGCGACGCGAGCACGACCATCACCCGCGCGGTGCCGACGCGTCGCATGAGCAGGACGGCGAGGTCGACCGACGCCTGGTCCGCCCACTCGAAGCGGTCGACCAGGATCGCGACCGGGCGTTCGTTCGCGGCGTGCGCCAGACCCCGCCCGAGTGCGGCTCCCAGGTCGGGCAGCTCGGCGGTGTCGCCGCCGGTGAGGATGGTCTGCGCGATCTGCTTGTCGGGCCCGTCGGCCATCTGCTCGATGAGCGGCTCGAGCACGTTGGCGATGAGGCCGAACGGCCGAGCGCCGACCGAGTGGCCGCTGCCGCGCAGCACGAGCATGTCGTCGCCCAGCTCGGCAGCGATCTCGTCGAGCAGCCGTGTCTTTCCCATCCCCGCGTCGCCGATCATCAGGGCGATCGCGCCGTCGGGCCCGGTCCTCGAGCGGGTCGCCGCGGACCGCAGCGTCGCCATCTCCTCGTCACGGCCGATCAGCGGAGCGTTGAGCACGCGGGCTTGCTTCGCCTCGTCGTCGGAGAGCTCGCGCTCGAGGAGGAACGCCTGCACGGGCAGGTCCTTCCCCTTCATCTGGTACTGGCCCATGTCGGTGAGCAGGAATTGGTGGCGGATGCGGCGGGCGGTCTCGGCCGAGACGAACGTCTGCGTCTTCACGGCCTTGTCCATCAGGCGCGCGGCAGTGTTCACCGTGTCACCCATCACTCCGAACTGCGTGCCGTCGCCCACGGTTCCTGCGATGACGAGGCCGGTGTTGATGCCGATGTGCATGAGCAGCGGGGGAAGGTCGGGGCGTCGCGCGGCGCGCTCGTCGAGGGCCGCGTGCATCTCGATCGCCGCGAGCGCGGCCCGTTCGGGCTCGTCCTCGTGCGAGACCGGCGCGCCGAAGATCGCGCAGATCGCGTCGCCGATGAACTTCTCCACGTAGCCGTCGTGCTTGCGGATGATGGTCGTCAGCTCGGCCATCGTCTCTTTCATGATCGAGTTCGCTTCTTCAGGGTCGAGCTTCTCGGACATCGCGGTGAAGCCCGACACGTCGGAGAAGAGCGCGGTGACGCGGCGCCGCTCACCCTCGGTGAGCCCGAGGCGCGCCCACATGTCGCCACCCTTCGCCGGAGGCGCCGGCGCCGGCGGCTTCATGAGCCGCTTCGGCGGGGCGGCACGCAGCGCCGCTCCCGCTGCCGCGCCGGCCCCCACTCGCTCGGTCAGAGCCGCGATCGCCTTGGTCTGCTCGCGCACGGCATCGGTGAGTGCTCTCAGCGCGGCGAGATGGGCACCCGGCCCACCCGCGTCGAGCGCGGTGTCTGCTTCATCGGCCAGCTGATCGGGCGTGCTCACCGCAGTGCCTCCGTGCTCGGGGGTTGGGTGGTCGGTGGGAGAGCGCGCGACAGCTCGTGGGCGTCACCTTCAGCGGCGGCGTCGATCGGGCCTGCGTACCCGAGCTCGGCAGCGCGCTCGCGCGCGTCGTCGAGCATGCCGTCGACGCCATCGTCGTCGCGGCCGGGGTCATGGTGGAAGAGGAGCAGCCGTCCGACCTTGCCTGCCTTCGCGACCTTGACGGCGTACTCGGGCGTGCAGTGACCGAAGTGTCGGAAGTGCTCGTACTGACTCGGGGTCTGGTGCGCGTCGTGGATCAGCAGGTCGACGCCGTCGACGAGGTCGTGCACGCCCTCCGGCACCATCTCGTCGTGCTCTGCGCCGCGGCCCTCCGCGCCCGGACCGTGGTCGGGGATGTACGCGAGCGCCGCTCCGTCGGCCTCGACGCGCACACCGAGCGTCGGCCCCCGATGGCGCACGTGACGCGTCGTCAGCGTCACCGGTCCGAGGCGAACCGTCTCGTCACCGAGCGTCTCGTACTGCCATCGCCCTTCGAGGCCGTCGAGCGTGATCGGGAACCCGGGCGGTCGCATCACCGAGTCGAGCCCGGATCGCAGCCCCGCGCCCTCGTCGCTGCGGGTGCGGTCGCCGGGTCCGAGCACGAGCGTCTCCGCGTCGGGCTGGTCGGCGGGGAAGAAGAAGGGCAGACCCATCATGTGGTCCCAGTGCAGGTGCGTCAGCGCGATCGTGCACCGGAACTCGGGCGGACGGCCGAGCGACTTGGCGAGGTTGAAGATGCCCGTGCCGGCGTCGAGCACGAGGAGCGGCTCGCCGTCGACTTCGATCGAGAGGCAAGGGGTGTTGCCGCCGTAGCGGAGCACGCCTGGCCCTGAGACCGGAAGCGAACCGCGCGTGCCCCAGATGCGAAGGCGCAACTACGGGCCGTACGGGTCGAGATGGCGACCGTCGACCCAGCCGGTCCACCCGTTGTCGGCATCGACGCGTGCCCAGTCTCCCGAGCGTTCGATGAGCCGCACCAGGGTGCCGGCCTGAAGCGTGACGGTCGGCTGCGCGTTGGGATCGGCCGAGGTGCGTGCGGGAGCGCCGCCTGACCCGACTCGATGGCTGGCCTGCCAGCCGGGTGCGGCGACCTGACGCTCTTGGATCGCGCGCTGGACCGGGTTTGCCGGAGCCGGCCGACGCGCGGGGCGGTCCGTTGCCGCGGCCGCCGCCGCAGCCGCGCCCGCCACGGCGCCAGGAGCCGCGGCCGGCGGTACGGGCGGTACGGGCGGTGCTCCCGCCGGAGGAGGCGGAGGTGTGCTCGGAGGCGCCGGTGGCGCGGACGGCGCCGCGGCCGCCGCCGCCGCGCCCGCCGCAGTCGCGACTTCGAACGACACGGTCGCGTTGCCGGGCGCCGCCATGGGCGCACCGCTCGGCGCAGACTGCTGGATCTGCTGCACGGGGTTCAGTGCCGGCTCGCCCGCCGCGATGCGGGCCCGCGCCCGGTCGGCGACGAGGAACTGCCGGGCCACCACGGTGAAGTCGTTGCCTTCGGCGGCGGTCTGCGCGGCTGCCGCGACGAAGTCCTCAGCGGGGAGCTCGAGCACGACGACATCGGTGAGCGCCCGTACCGTCGCGGTGCGCGGGCTGCGTTCGAGGATCGCGACCTCGCCGAAGGAGTCGCCCTCCGTGTAGTCGCGGAGCTTGCGCTCGCCACCGGTCGCATCGACCTGCACCGCCTCGGCCGTGCCGCTCTTGAGCAGGTAGAACGCCGTGGCCGGATCGCCCTGGCTCGTGATGGGCGCGCCCGCGGGCACCTTGCGTTCGTTCAGCTGGCTGGCCAGATCCTTCTGGTCCTCGAGGTCGAGGCCCTTGAAGGTCCGCTTCACGTGGCCGCCGGCCTCACCCCAGAGCAGCTCGGTCGGGCTGAGCGGCGCGGTCGCGGGCCATCTGCGATTCAGGTAGGGCGAGAAGATCTGGGTGACCACGACGATCACGAGGCCGACGAGCACCGTGATGACCAGGACGACCAGCAGCATCTGCAAGGGCGTGGAGCCCACGTTGAAGACGTCGAGATCGATCGCCAGCGTCACGCGGTATCCCCCGAGTGTGGTGCGCTCAGATGTGTCCGCATCTGTGGTCGGAACGTAGCACGGCCCTTTGCGCGTGGCGTGCTAGACAACGCACCAGCCTCGACGCCTTGGGGGGTACTCGCGGAGTGCCTGGTCCGCCGAAGTTCCAGATCACATCGCGGAAGTGGAACGTCGCGGCCGTCGTCGGGTCGATCCTGATCCTGGCGATCGGCTTCGGCGGCCTGTTCTACATCCAGCAGAACGTCGACCCGACCGGCGGCGTGATGCTCGCGGTCGTCATCGCGTTCGGCATCCTGACCGCGCTGCTCTTCATCAGCCCGGGAGCCCTCTACCCCTTCCGCAAGCGCACCAAGTTCGGCAAGAAGATCATGCCGGGCGGCACGATGACCTGGATCCGGTCGCACATGTACCTGCCGATCCTGGCGTTGGTCGCGGCGATCGTGCACGCGTCGATGGTGCCGTTCCTCACGCACCTCACGTCCGGCGTGATCCTCCTCGTGCTCGGCGTGCTGGTGAGCATCGGCGGCCTCGCTCGCCACCACATGATCGGCCTCAAGAAGGAAGCGCTCAACGTCAACGTCGCCATCAACAAGATGGCGCAGGGCCAGCCGCGGCACTTCCGTGAGCTCGTCAACGACTTCGTCGAGAACCGTCGACCGCTCGCCGAGATCGACGCCGAGGTCGCGAAGCTCGACTCCGGCGAGCAGGTCATCTGGCGCGAGATCCGCAAGATGTCCGACGAGGTCGCGAAGAACTTCCCACGCGAGGGTGGTCAGAGCTCGAAGGTGTTGCAGTTCCAGTCGTGGCGCGCGCTGCACCCGATCATCACGATCCTGTTCTTCGCGGTGCTCGCATGGCACGTCTGGGACGTGCTCGGTGGCACGCAAGCGGCATTCGGCAGCGACAAGACAGCGTTCGTCGCGTCCGACAGCTGCGCCGACTGCCACAACAACATCGTGCAGGACTGGAAGCTGTCGTCGATGGCCGAGGCGCAGACCGGCACCATCATGGAAGCGCAGCTGCCGGTCACGCTCGGCGAGAACGAGCAGCTCGCCGCAGACCTCGGCGATGAGCAGCAGGCCCGCTTCGACACCGCGGCGAAGTCGTGCATCAACTGCCACGCGCCCGTCGGCGCCCCGTTCGCGCAAGACATCAACGCGCTGCTCCCTTTGAACGCGGAAGGCTCCGCCGCGGACGGCGGCGTCGCGGTCAGCGGCGGCAACGACGCCGTGAACTCCGATGGCATCGGCTGCATCTCGTGCCACACGCAGGAGGCGCCGCCCGCCGAGCTGTCTGGCTTCGGCCCTCTGCCCGTGGCGAAGCAAGCGGCGAACAACTTCGGCATCCAGTACGGGCCGCTGTTCACCGACCCTGACCCGGTGCCGGTGCCCAAGCACGGCATGAACAGCGGCACCGACGACTGGTGGTCGACGACTGTCGGCTCGTCAGAGCTGTGCGGTGCGTGCCACAACGTGAAGGTCGACATGGACGGCGACGGCCTGTCGCCGGCGTCCGACGACGACACGAGCACGACCGACGCCGACGGCAACTTCACGCTCGACCAGAACGAGCTCGACAACGAGGACGGCACCCTCGACGACCTGGTGCTGCAGACGACCTACGACGAGTGGCAGGACTACGTGGCCGGCTTCGAGGCGCGCGTGAAGGACGATCCTCGCAACAAGCTCGAGGCGCCGCTCGGCTGCACCGACTGCCACATGCCGACGACCGGTGACGGCGAGCAAGCGGTCGTCGACTTCGCTCCCGGTTTCGTCCCGAAGCCCGATCGCACCTATCGGTCGCACATGTTCGTCGGGGTCGACTACGACCTCGACACCGACCACTACGAGCAGTCCGGGTTCCCCGACAACGCGCTGGAGAAGGTGCTCAACGCCCGGCAGGCGTTGCTGGAGTCCGCGGTCACCCTCGAAGTCGTCGACAAGGGCGTGAACGCAAACAACCAGGACGTGCAGTCAGTCGTCGTGCAGAACAACCTCCTCGGGCACAACTTCCCGACGGGCTTCGCGTTCGCTCGCCAGTTCTGGCTCGAGGTGACTGCGAAGACCGCGGACGGCCAAGAGGTCTGCTTGGTCAAGCCGTCGAGCGGCATCGACACACCGTGCTCGTCGGGTGTCGTCGAATCCGCGCAGGACGAGCTGCGCCAGTGCGATCCGGTCAGCATCCAGCAAGCGCTGGCGGCCGACCCCACCCTGAACGGCCAGCCCGTCGACCCCGCCACGGTCGGCAACGTCGACATCAAGTTCACCGCGGCGTTCCCCGCGAACGACTGCGACCCGTGGCTGACGAACTATCAGAAGATCCTCACCGACGGAGACCCACAGCAGACGGGCACGTTCACCGAGGTCCCGTACCAGGCGTTCCTTCCTGACATCGTCAAGCTCCGCACGCGAGTCGCGACCCAGCAGGTCATGCGCACGCTTGATCCGATCCGCGAGGTCGAGGGCGCTGACGGTCAGCTCCAGGATCGGTCGTCCGACAGCTACGACTACACCTTCGACACCGCTTCGCTTCCGCCGGGCACGAAGATCGTGGTCACCGCGAAGCTCCGCTTCCGCCACCTGCCGCCGTACTTCGTGAGGGGCCTCGCTGAGGGCGATGCCGAGCAGGAGCGGATCCCCGAGGAAGCCAAGATCACCGACCCCGACGCTCTGTTGAAGAACATGGTGATCACCGACGTCGTGAGCGCCGAGACCGACGGCGGTGTCGTGCTCGCATGCGACGGCCCGCAGAACGAGCCCGGCGCCAGCGTGTTCAGCTGCATCGGCGACGAGAGCCCCGACAGCGAGCAGGGCGCCCTCGGTTCGTCCGACTTCGTGGGCACGCTGCCGAAGAGCGAGGCCGGCACCGGCATCGCGGGTCCACTCGGTGGTTCGCTCGGCGCGGTGGCCGCCGGTGCGGCTGGGGCAGGGTGGCTGTGGCTGCGTCGACGGGCTCGACTGCAGTCCATGCCGGTGCCCGTGCAACGCTCTGAGCGGTGACAGCTGAGCGTGACGTCGTCGAGGCGCGCAAAGCGCAGGCGCTTCGCGATCTCGTCGAGGTCGAGCGGCAACGGCAAGCCGGTGAGATCGACGCCGAGACCGCCGAGCATCTGACGAGGATCTACGAAGCCGAGGTGGTCGCCGCGCTCGAGCCCGATCCGGCCGACGCGCCCTCTGGTCACCTCAGCCTGGGTCGGTGGGATCGCCACACTGGCGCGCTCACCCTCGCCGGCATCGTCGTCGTGGCGTGCGTCGCGATCGTGGCCGTCGTCGTCGGGCACTCAGACCGGGGCACGAGCGGGACGGTGCAGTCGACGGTGTCGACCCTCCTCGGTGGCGGGCGCGACCTGTCGACAGTGACCGACGAAGAGATGGAAGCGGTGATCGCCGAGAACCCGTCGGTCACGCCGATGCGCCTCTCGCTGATCGAGCGCTACCTCCGCGAGGGCAATCTCGAGAAGGCGAAGGAGCACGCCCAGCTCGCGCTCGACAACGACCCGTCGGCCGCGGATCGCGAGCAGGCACTGAAGTACCTCGGTTGGACGACCGCGGCGCTCGGCGATCCTGATGGAGGCGCCGACCTTCTCAACCAGAGCATCGCTCTCGACCCGACCGACCTCGACGCGAAGTGGTTCCTCGCGAACGTCGAGCTGACGCAGCTCGACGATCCGTCGGCGGCCGCGACACTGCTGCGCGAGATCCTCGCTCAACCGATCTCCGACACCCAGCGCAGTTCGGTCGAAGCGAAGCTCAAGGAGGCGGAGCAGGCGAGCTGACACCCGCCGGTCGCGGCGGGGGAGGCGGACGCCGGGGAACGCTCGGTGGCGGGGGAAGCAGCGGCGTTGCAACGGGCGGTGGCGGCGCGGCGGCGACCGGGTCGGGTCGGCTCGTGATGACCGCGAGGAACACGAGGAAGATCAGTGGCTGTCCGAACGCGGCGAAGCCCGACTGCGCGCCCTGACCGGTGTAGAGCTGCACGTCGGCGAGGTTGTGGGTCACCAGCGCCCAGTTGACGAGCGCGACCGCGAACAGCACGTATCCGACGTAGAGAAGCACGCGGCTGACGCGGGGCAACCGGGGCGAGTCGTGGTTCGCCCACTCGCCGTACGCGGCAGCGTCGGCGACGAAGCCCATCGCGATCAGAGCCAGCCCGAGGAAGCCCAACACGCTGAGCGGATCTTCGAGGAAGTTCACCTGACCGAGGAGCAACGCGAGACCGAAGGACAGGAGAAGCCCGCGGACGCGATGGCGACTCAACGAGCCGCGTCGCCACCAGAGGATCGCGGTGACAACGAGCGCGATGACCCAGATCGACGTGACTTGCTCACGGCTCGCGTCGAGGTCGCTGAGCCATCCGTCGGTGGCGGTGAGCTCGAGCCACGAAGCGATGATGCCGACGCCGCCGACGAAGAGTGCGGCCGAGCGACGGTGACGGCTGGCGAGCCAGACCGCTGTCGCGATGAACGCGGGGCCGAGGATGTCGCTCCACAACGCCTGCCGGTCGAACAGCCAGGTCGACAGATCTCCCCAGTGCTCGAGGATGTCGGGGTTCTCGGTGAGCTTGGTCGCGTTCACGAAGTTGAGGGTCAGCAGCAGGAGGGTCTGCAGGAGCAGCGGGAGGAAGATCAGGACGACGAGCCGTGGTCCCCAGGAGCGGGCCGCGTCGACGAACTCCTCGTCCTCGGCTCCGACGACCCTGCGGCGCCGGTGCACGAACGCCCACAGCACGGCGAATGCGAGGGGGAGCAGTGCCGCGCCGAGGATCGCCTTCGCGGCGCCGGGTGCGTCGAGCGTGTCGCGCACGACGAACCACGTCTGAACGATCGCGAGCGCGCCGGTGGCGACTGAGATCACGGGCAGCACCCGGGGCGTGAAGCGATCCTCGACGAAGTGCGTGCCGAACTCGCCGATGTTGAGCGCGAACGCGGCGATGTCGAGACCGATGAGGAAGAGCAAGGGCAGGACGAACGTCGACAGCAGGTTGACGCTCTGTGAGGCTTGGAAGAGGCCGAAGGCTCCGCCGCTCGAGCGGTCGAAGTCGAAGAGGCGGTACTGGCCCGCCGCGAAGGTGAGCGTCACGAACGCGAGCAGCAGGCAGAAGTCGAGGACCGGGCGCGCCGGCAGCTTCAACCGGATCGCGTACAGCGCGACGACCGCGATCACTCCGACCCAGCCGACGGTGACGAGGCGGTCGTTCTGCTCGCCGAGGCCGAAGCCTTGCCACACCGACGCGAAGCAGACGTACACGACGAGCAGCGCGATGCGTGACAGGAGGGGTGTCTCGATCGCGGACGCGAGCACGAACGCCCACCCGACGGCGAGGACGAACAGCGTCACCGAGAGAAGGGGAGAGGGGATGAGCGTGCCGCGGCCCGTCGTCCCGGACGGCAGCGCGAACAGGTCGTAGCGGCCTCGGAGGAAGTCGTTGAAGATCATCGCGACGAGCATCACGAGCAGCAGCGCGAACCCGAACACGACGAGGGCCTGCAGCGGGCGGCGCAGCCCACGCAGGTTGAGCATCCCGCCCTTGAGCTCGTCCCAGATGAGCTCGCGCACCGCGCCGAACCCGAGCGCGCCGACGAGCCCGATGGTCGCCGCGACGGTCGCGCGTGACGGACGCAGGCGAGGGCTCACGGTGCCTCGGGCGCGTCGAAGGCGGACAGGATGACGGCCATCGGTGCGATGAAGACCCCGTCGACCGAGCGAGGCTGCATGCCCCACGGAGCGAAGAACGAGCTGACGTCGTTCGGCAGGCCCGACGACTGCGCCAGCACTTCGCCGTTCGACGCGTCGAGCACGAACACCCGACCGTTGCTCGACAGCATCCACACCTGGCCGTTCTCGATGGTCGCCGTGCCCACGTGGCGTCCGGGCGGCGGTGGTGTGAACTGCCAAAGCTCGGCGCCGGACGCTTCGTCGAACCCGACGACCGGCAACCCGACCGCGGGGACGACGACCAGCCCGTCGTGCACAGAGATCGCCTCGGTGAACTCCGGGGCGCCGTCGATCGGCGTGCGCCATCGCTCCTCGCCGGTTGCAGCGTCGACTGCGACGAGATCTTGCGTGAAGGTCTGGCCGCCGGTGCGGAGCGCGGCGACGACGAGTCCCTCGTCCGGGTCGAAGCCGGGTGCACCGATGACGCCGCGATCGGGCTCGACCTGCCACACGATGGAGCCGTCGCGGACATCGAGCGCCGTCAGAGGCGACCCCGCGATGATCAGGTCACCGGCGGCGGTCGGCCCGCTGCCTGCGGGTGTGAGTCGTCGAGTCCAGCGCTCTTCGCCGGTGACGCGATCGTGGGCCACGACCTCGCTCACGAACGTGCCGTCGTCGAGGGTCACTGCTCGTTGCACGACCACGACGTCGCCGACGACGACCGGTGGGTTCAGCACGGTGCCGGTCTGACGGTCGTTCCATCGTTCGTTGCCGCTCGGCAGGTCCACGGCTCGCAGCGCGCCCCCGAGGGTCATGAACACCTGGCTGCCGTCGACCACCGCCGCGGTGCCGGCCGCGACCGCGCTGTCCGGGTCGTCGCCGATGCGCTCGGGATCGCCGGTCTTCGGGTCGACGAGGTACACGGCACCGCCCGCGTCCATGAGCACGGCTTCGTCCTGGAACTCGCCCACCGTCGCGGGGAAGCCCGCTCCCGAGAACGGCTGCTCGGTGAACGTGTGGACCCATCGGGCTTGCAGCGCCGTGAGTCCGCCCGGCCCCGGGCCGATCCGGCGCACGACCGCGCTCTCGTCGACCGACCACGCCGCGCCGGCCGCGCCGGTGAGCCCGAGCCGGTAGTCGGGCGCCGGGTCGCCGGGCGCGCTCGCGCTCTGGGCCGCCAGCTCGCCGACGATGCTGCCGTCCGCGGCGATCTCGTCGAGGAATCCACTCGCGCGCGCCACGACGATCGCGCCGCCGGTCTCGGCGACCGGACCGACGAAGTCTCCGGTCGACTGCCATGCGGCGTCGCCTGTCTCCGCGTCGACCGCGTAGATCGCGCCCGACTCACCGACGAAGACCACGAAGCCGTTCGTCGCGACGGCTGCGCTTCGAAACGAGTCGTTCTCCTGCACGTGCCAGAGCACCTCCCCGGTCGTCGCGTCGATCGCCCTCACCCCGCCGCCGCTGTCCGCGACATAGGCAGTCCCGGCCGAGTCGGTGGTGATCGCAGCTTCGACCGAGCCATCGGCGGTGTGGGACCAGCGCCCGCTGCCGTCGTCGATGTCGACCGCCCTGATCGTGCCGTCGTCGGTGCCGAAGACGACCGTGTCGTCGACGACCGCGGGCCATGCCACCGACCCGGCACCGAGGTCGCGCTTCCATCGCTGTTCACCGTTCGCCGCGTCGATGCCGAACGCGGTGCCGGCTTCGCTCGCGTACGCGACGATGCCGCGGGCGACGGCGGGGCGGGTCGCGATGTTGTCGTCGGCTTCGACCGACCAGAGGAAGTAGCCACGGCCGTCGAGCGCGTACAGGCGCTTGTCGGTGGCCCCCGCATAGAGCCATCCGGTCTTCGGATCGAGCCCTGGTGCGCCGTACATCGAGCCGCCGGGATGGAACCGCCACTGCACCACGTCGGGGGTGTCCGCCGCGAGCGCGACGAGATCCCCGCGTTCGGACGCCACGAGGATCGACGGCGGGTCGCTCGGCACGAACTGCGCGGGGAACGTCGGCGGCGAGATCGACCCGGTCGGGGTGCCCTTGCCGACGCGGCCGAGCGAGAGCTCGCCGTCGGGTGCCGGAGGCGACGGCACTGCCGCCGGCGGCGTCGGGAGACCGTCATCGGTGAACTGCGTCGTCCCGCTCGTGAGGACGTCGATGTGTTGGAAGAGCGCGCCGTTCTCGTCGAGATCGTCGCGCTCGACGATGCCGATGCCGGCACACGCCACGTTCTGGCTGCGCGACGTCGACTCGCCGACCGCAGACGAGACCTCGAACCGGAGGCAGTCGTCGAACCGATCGGTCTTGGTCCGCTCGAGGACCTCTCCCTCGACTGTGTATTCGAGGGTCCCGGCCGTACCCGACGACGACCACTCCTTCCCGACGTCGAGCTCGGCCGGCACGATCAGCGCGGGCGGGTTGAAGGCGAGCTCGCCGGTCGCGTCGGTGACCGTGAGCAGCCGGTCGCCCTCGTCGTCACGCGTCACGACATTCGTGCGCTGCCCGTTGGTCACGATCGCGCCGCTCGCGTCGATCGTCGTGGCCAGCTCGACGCGCACGGTCGCGTCCGCCATGCCGGGCGGCACGGGGTCCTTGTCGGCAGCTCCGTACAGATCGATCAGCTGCGTGAACGTGGTGGCCGTGAGCGAGAGAAGCGCCTCGCCGTCGCCGAGCACGTCAGTGTTCGCCGCTTCCCAACCCGCCGCTTTGCCGTCGGGGTCGACGCGCGACGAGAGCGCCGCGTCGCCGTCGATCAGCGGCAGGTAGCGGTTGAGCGCTTCTCCGCCGTCGGGAGGGGGAGGGCGGTTCGGGATGCTGAACGCGATCGCCGATCCGATGACGACGAGCGCGAGAAGGAGGACGGCCAGCGTTGCTGGCACGCGCCCCTTCGGGGCGAGCGCGGTGGACTCGGGGGCGTCCTGCTCGAGTGTGGGGGCGGTCAGGTCAGCCGCGCGCGAGGCGCTCGGCCACGACCACGTCGAAGTCGCGGCGCAGGTCTGGCGAGGCCTGCATCACCGACTCGAAGTCGGCCTTCGACAGCGACAGCGCGTTCACGTCGGTCGCGGCCGTCACGGTTGCGGTGCGGGGACGATCGGCGAGGATCGCGATCTCACCGACGAACCCGCCCGGACCGCTCGTCGAGAGCTCCTCGCCCTGCGCGTTCGTGGTGCGGGCGACGCCGTCGACGATGAGGTAGAAGCGATCGCCGGCCGTGCCCTGCTCGATCATCGTCGTGCCGGACTTGAACGACTCCTTCGAGAACTTCTTCGAGAGCGAATCGACTTCGTCGGGCCGCAGGTGCCGGAAGACGCGGTGCACGACGTTCGTGACCCACGCCTGCCCGAGGGCTTCGTTCTTCTCGCCCGAGCTCGACTTGTTGTCGACGTAGCGCACGTCGTGAGGCTGGAGGCGGTAGAAGGGCGCCTGATCGACGGAGTCGCCGAGGTTCGAGAACCGCTGCGTGAACAGGCCCGCGGCCAGCTTGGCGTCCGCGCCGCTCAGCTTGGTGACGTTGCCGACGAGCTGCGCGCCCTGCGCGGCGTTCCAGTCGTCGGGGTTGTCGGCCACGCCGATCGCCGCGACCGGGTTCTCGGAGAGGTTCGACGCACTCGTCGACGCGGGCGCGATCGAGAAGTAGACGGTGGTGCCGTCGTTCACGTAGATCACCGGCGCGGCATGCGGGATGCCGTTCTTGGAGGCCGTCGCGAGCGTGAGCAGCGAGTGCGAGCCGAGGTAGTCGAGAACCGGATCAGCCATTGCAGGTGCGACCTCCACTAGGGCCGGTGATCACCGGCGGGTACGTGTCGCCGCACCGTATCAATTCGCCCCCTGGTTGCGGCGCCTCGCCCAACTGTGGCGCCTGGGTGCCCGATCGGGCGTCGAAACGCCACAGTTGGCACGGCACCCAGGGATACGCTCGCTCGATGGCACGCATCGCGCACTATTGACGAACTTCCTTCCTTCGCTGGGCGCCCGCCTCTGCGCGCCACGCACCGGCGATGTTGGTCGCACTGCTCTCGGTGCGGCTGGCCGATGAGTCGGCCGGCTTCCTGATCCCGGGCAGCCTCGAGGCGTTCCGCAGCGAGCTGCACCTCTCCTATGCGCAGGCGGCGACGATCCTGGCCGCAGGAGCGCCCGGCGCGATCGTCGGCAACGGCTTCGCGATCGCTGCCGACTACCTGAGTCGACGGGTCATCGCCGCGGGCGGCGCCCTCTGGTTCGCCGCGGCGGTTGCCGTGTTCGCGACGTCGACGTCCTACGCGGTGCTTGTCGGCGCGTCGTTCGTGATCGGTGTCGCGGCGTCGGCGATGGTCGATGCCTCCGAGCTCGCGCTCGTCGACGTCAGCGGTGACGACCTGCCCCGCATGCTCGGCGCGTCGAACTTCCTCGGGTCGATCGGCGACCTCGCGGGACCAGTCCTGATCATCGTCGCCGCGTGGCTGGGCTTCGGGTGGCAGGCGCCGTTCTTGCTCGCCGCGCTGCTGATGGCCGCCTACGGCGTCTGGTTGGCCCTGTCGCCGCTGCCCCCGCCGCATCGCCACGCCGAGCAGGAGGCGCCGCATCGCGCGCTGGCGTCGATCGTCCGCGACCGTCGAGTGTGGATCTTCGGTGTCATGGCGATGCTGCTCAGCCCCCTCGACGAGCCCTTCCTCGCGTTCCTCATCGCAGACCTCCAGCGCACCGACGGGCTGTCGAGGACCGTGGCCACCGCCGTCGCGCTGCTGACCGTCGTCGGTGCGATGCTCGGCGCGCTCGAGCAGGCACGCCGGGCCCCGCCGACCCCGCCGCTGCTGCGTCCGGCGCTCCTCGTCGCCGGAGCGGTCACGTCGATCGCTCTCGCACCGACCGCGCTGCTCGTGCTCCCGGGAGCGCTCGTCTTCGGCTTCGGCATCATCGGGTTCTGGACCGCGCTCCAGTCTCGGGTGCTCCTCCTGCGGCCCGGTCAGGCGGGAACGGTGTCGGCGGTCGTGAGCACGATCGAGTTCGCAGGGTTCGTGATCCCGATCAGCATCGGAGCGGTCGTCGACGCTCATGGACTGCGGGCGGGCATCGCCTGTTACGCGGTGGTGGCCGTGGTGCTCGCGGTCATCGTCGTCGTCGACCGATCCCTTCGCGGAACCTCCGAGGTCGTAGCGTCGTAGATGAACGAACATGCGAATCCTGGTGGTTGAAGACGAGCCCGACCTTGCCGGCGCCATCGCCACGGGTCTGCGGCGTGAGGGCTACGCGGTAGATGTGGCCGCCGACGGACGGTCCGCGCTCGAGCGGCTCCCGCTGATCGAGTACGACCTCGTCTGCCTCGACCTCAACCTTCCCGACATGGACGGCTTCGACGTGTGCCGTGAGATCGCCGAGCAGCGCGCTGCCGACCCCACCCGCATCACGCGGGTGTTGATGCTCACCGCGCGTGGCGGCCTCGAGGAGCGCATCGCGGGGCTCGACCAGGGTGCCGATGACTACATGGTGAAACCGTTCGCGCTGGGCGAGCTCTTGGCTCGCATGCGCGCGCTCCTGCGTCGTGAGACCGGCGCAACCGGCGCGGTGATCCAGTGGCACGACCTCGTGCTCGACGGCGCTCGGCAGGAGGTGCGCAACGGCACCGCCGTCGTCGACCTGAACCCCAAGGAGTACGCGCTGCTCCGCTGGTTCCTCCTCCACCCGAACGAAGTGCACAGCGCCGAGCGCCTGCTCGAGCACGTCTGGGACGAGAACGCAGACCCGTTCACCAACACGGTCCGGGTGACGATGAGCAACCTGCGCCGCAAGCTCGCCGCTGCGGGCGCGAACGACGTCATCGAGACCCTCCCGGGTCGCGGCTACCGATTGCGCGTCGCGGCATGACGAAGCGGCGCGGCACCCTGCGCTGGAAGCTGGCGCTCGGCATGACCGCACTCGCCCTCGCGACGGCCGCGCTGGTCGGGCTCTTCGGCTTCCTTCTCGGAGGCTGGCTGGGGTACAAGCCCGAGCCCGTCACGGTGACCCGAGTCGAGCAAGTCGGCGATCGCCTCGCCCTCGTGCAGATCACCTCCCAGGACTCGACTGCCGCGGCGGAACGCGCCCGGCGAGACGGTCTGCGGTGGATGCTCACCGCGGTCGCGGTGTCGTTCGTCCCCGCGGCGGGGCTGGCGTGGCTCGTTGCGGGCAAGGTCCTTCGACCGGTGGACCAGGTCGCCGACGTGGTCGACCGAGTCGACGGCACGGAGACGACCGAGCGCGTCGATCTCGGCACCCGCGACGACGAGCTCGGCCGGCTCGCGACGGGGGTCGACCACATGCTCGACCGTCTCGACGCGCGCCGTGACGAGCAGCGCGAGCTGCTGCACGAGGTCGTGCACGAGCTGCGCACGCCGCTTGCCGTCGCGACGACGAACCTGGAGCTCGCGTCGAGCGACCCGGCGCTCGAGGGCGAGACCGCGACCCAGATCGCGGCAGCGCGCCGAGCGATCGATCGCATGGGCCGCACGGTCGACGACCTGTCCGCACACGGTCGCCTCTCACTGCAGGGCGCGGACACCTCGACCGACCTCGCCAGGGAAGCCCATGCCTTGGCGAGCGAGCACGCGGCGTCCGCTTCGACACGAGGTCTGCGCATCGACGTCGTCGCACCCGGAGCGCTCCCTGTGGCGGTCGACCGCGCCGCGTTCCGGGGCGCAGTCGGCAACCTGCTGGCGAACGCCGTGCGGCTCGCGCCCTCAGGTTCGACGATCACCGTGGGCTGCGGTCAGCGCAGCGGGTGGGCGTGGGTCGCGGTACGCGACCAGGGGCCGGGCATCGAACCAGCCGAGCAGCCCCTCGTGTTCGAGCGGTACTGGCAAGGTCGCTACGAGAGCGACCGACGCCGTGATCGGTCCGCCGACCCCGACGCGGCCCACGGGCTCGGGCTGACGATCGCTCGTCAGCTGGTGGAGGCCCAGGGAGGGCAGCTCACCTTGCAGTCCGAACCGGGCGTCGGATCGACGTTCGTGGTCTGGCTGCCGTCCGATCCCGACGCCCAGCTCTCTGACGTCGTGGCTCCGGACGGCATCCACCACCTCTCGTTTGACGATCTCCTTACACGGGTTTGACGCTCCCTTTATCCCCGAATTCGTACCTTCCTCGGGCACGCGACATCCGCCGGAGGATCCTCCATGCCCGCACCGCAAGACGACGTCATCGACCGCACGCTCCCGCCGCACAAGTCCTGGCGTGAGCTGCCCCCCACGCCGCCGCTCGGCGTCCCCCTTCCCCCTCCCGAGGCCACCCGCACCTTCGCCGCGACCGAGCCAGCCCCGGTAGGCGCGCCTGCGAAGACCAAGCGCGGGCGTCGGGTGCTCGCTGCCTGTGTCGGTGCCCTCGTCGGGGCTGCCGCGGTCGCCGGAGTCTTCGCGGTCGTGACCCAGGACGACCAGAACGACGCGAGCGGCCTCCCGGTCGCCGGTGCATCGGCGCCGAACGATCCCGAGTCGGTGCAATCTGTCGTCAAGCAGGTCGCGCCGGCGGTCGTCGAGATCCAACACGACGGCGGCGTCGGCAGCGGCGTCATCTACGACAAGAGCGGGCTCATCCTGACGGCTCACCACGTGGTCGCCGGCGCGGACAACGTCACGGTCAAGACCGCAGACGGCCAGACGCTCGACGGCACGGTGGTCGGACGCGATGCCGATCGTGACCTCGCGATCGTCGCCGTGAAGGCCCCGAACGACCTCCCGACGGCCGATCTCGCCGAGCCCGGCAGCGTGCAGGTCGGTGAGACGGCGATCGCGCTCGGCAGCCCGTTCGGCTTCTCGGCGTCTGTCACCTCCGGCATCATCAGCGGGCTCGACCGCAGCCTCCCGATCGGCAACACGACGCTGACGGGTCTGATCCAGACCGATGCGCCGATCAACCCCGGCAACTCGGGTGGTCCGCTCGTCGATGCCGACGCGAAGGTGATCGGGATCAACACCGCCATCGCCTCGGAGTCGGGTGGCAGCAACGGCGTCGGGTTCGCGATCCCGGTCGACACCGCGCAGAGCCTGATGGACCAGGTGAACGCGGCCGGCGGCGTCGACGCCCCGGTCGTGCAAGACGACAGCAGCGGTGGCCTCCTCGACCAGGTCCCCGGCCTCGGCCAGATCCCCGGTCTCGACCAGCTGCCTGACGACCTCAGCCAGATCCCCGGCCTCGACCAGATCCCCGGACTGCAGGACCTGCTGAACGGCGATCCGAGCCAGGCGCTGCAGCAGCTGCTCAACGAGCTGCTCGGCAACGGTGCCGTCCCGAGCCCCGACGACCAGCAGAGTGCTCCCGACCAGGGAGGCGCGACCGACAACGGTCAGGCGGTGATCGGTCTCGTCACCGTGACGTCGACTCCCGAGGGCTACACGCAGGAGCGCAACCAGATCGCGACGACCACGACCGGCTCGGGTGTCGAAGGACACCAGACCGTCGTGCTGCGCGGCCCCCGCGGCCTCGTGACGATCGAGGCCGAGCGTGGCCCGCAAGCACAGTCGAGCTACGACGACCTGAACGGCGATCCGACGACGGTCGCGGGTCAGGACGCCAAGGCGATCACCAACGGGTTCGCATGGGTCGCCGACGGCGACCTGCTCATCAAGGTCACGGGGGACTCGTTCGTGACTCCCGCAGACATCAAGGCGATCGCAGACCACGTGGAGGCAGTTCGATGACGGCAGTCGACATGAACACGGAGACCTTTGAGATGACCGACATGGATGACCGCGACCTGCGTGCCCAGGCGTTCGCCGCAGCGGGGGCTCGTCTCGAGCAAGTGCTCGTCGAGCTGCGTCGCGTCATCGTCGGCCAGGAGAGGGTGCTCGAGCGTGTGCTCGTCGGGCTGCTCGCCAATGGCCACTGCCTGCTCGAGGGCGTGCCGGGCCTCGGCAAGACGCTCACGGTGTCGACCCTCAGCAAGACCCTGGGCGGCACGTTCACCCGCATCCAGTTCACCCCCGACCTGATCCCGTCAGACATCGTCGGCACGCGCATCTACCGGCCTTCGACCGAGCGGTTCGACGTCGAGCTCGGCCCGGTGTTCGCCAACTTCGTGCTCGCCGACGAGATCAACCGCGCACCGGCCAAGGTGCAGTCCGCGCTGCTCGAGGTCATGGGCGAGCGTCAGGTGTCGATCGGCGGTGTCACCCACCAAGTGCCGACACCGTTCCTCGTGCTCGCCACGCAGAACCCGATCGAGTCCGAGGGTGTGTACCCGCTGCCCGAGGCTCAGCGCGACCGCTTCTTGATGCGCATCCCGGTCGACTACCCGACCGGCAGCGAGGAGCACGAGATCGTCGCCCGCGCGTCGGGCAAGGTCGTGGTCCCCGCCCGCTTGCTCGACACGGACGACGTCGCCGCACTGCAGCAAGTCGCCGCGTCGGTGACTGTCTCGCCCGAGATCGCAGACTACGCGGTGCGCCTCGTGCTGGCGACCAGGCATCCGGAGGAGCACGAGCTGCGCGAGCTCGAGGGGCTGCTCGCCTACGGGGCGAGTCCTCGAGCGAGCATCGGCCTCGTGGCCGCGGGACGTGGTCTCGCGTTGCTGCGCGGTCGCTCGTACCTCTTGCCTCAGGACGTCTACGACGTCGCGTACGACGTGTTGAACCATCGCCTCGTGCTGTCGTTCGACGCCGTTGCCGACGGCGTGACGGTGGATGACGTGCTCGTGGCCACGCTCACGAAGGTCGGCGCCCCGCGCGCCCAGCCTTCGGCGCGCTGAGGCCGCAACGATGAGACCCGCTGGGTTGCCCGCCAAGCCGCGGGTGACCCCACCGTCGAAAGCCGCGATCGGGAACCTCGAGCTGGCCGTGCTGCGCCGGCTCGACGGTCTCCTGCAGGGCGACTACGCCGGCTTGCTGCCCGGTCCGGGCAGCGACACCGGCGAGGCTCGGCCTTACGTCGCCGGTGACGACACCCGTCACATCGACTGGGCGGTGACCGCTCGCACCACCGAACCACACGTCCGCGACACGATCGCCGACCGTGAGCTCGAGCTGTGGCTCGTCGTCGACGCATCGAAGAGCCTCGACTTCGGGACGGCGCGGTCCGAGAAGCGTGATGTCGTCTGGGCCGCCGCCGGCGCCTTCGCGCTCCTCGCGGCTCGGGGGGGCAACCGAGTCGGTGCGCTCACGACTGCCTCGACTCGAGCAGTGTTCCCCGCTCGCTCGACGCACGCCCATGTGGCTTCCATCCTCACGGCGCTCCGTCAGCCCACTGAGAACGACGGTGCCGACGACACGGGGCTGCGTGAAGCGCTCCGGCGAGGTCGTCGTCTCGCATCGCGCCGGGGGCTCGTCGTCGTGCTGTCCGACTTCCTGGCTCCCACTGGTTGGGAGCGAGAGATGCAGGCGCTCGCAGACCGTCACGACGTGATCGCGGTCGAGGTCGTCGACCCGCGCGAGCTGTCACTTCCTGACGTCGGCCTGCTCCAGGTCGCCGATGCCGAGACCGGCCGGCGCCGCTACGTCGACACCCACGACCGCAAGCTGCGCGAGCGCTATGCCACCGCCGCAGCCGCGCAGCGAGCCACGATCGGACGGGCCGTCGCATCGGCCGGCGCCGACCACCTCGTGCTGCGCACCGACCGCGACTGGGTGGTCGATCTCGTTCGTTTCGTTGCCGGGCGGCGCAAGCGCCGTCTCGCTGCCGCTGGAGGGCACCGCTGATGGGCTCCCTTTCATTCGACGCGCCGCATCGTCTGTGGCTGCTGCTGATCCCGCTCGTCATGGTGATCGCCTACTTCTTCGTGCAGCGGCGCCGTCGTTCGTACGCCGTGAGGTTCACCAACGTCGAGCTGCTCGATTCGGTGGCGCCCGACCGCCCCGGTTGGCGCCGGCACTTGCCCGCTCTTCTCCTGCTCTTCGCTCTCGTGGTGGGTGCGATGGGGTTCGCCAAGCCGGCTCGCGCCGAAGAGGTCGCGAGCGAGGGTGGCGTCGTGATGCTTGCCATGGACACATCGCTGTCGATGGAGGCGACCGACGTCTCGCCTTCGCGGCTCGATGCCGCGAAGGAAGCGGCCACGGCGTTCCTGAAGTCAGTCCCCAACGGCGTCCGCATCGGCGTCGTCGGGTTCGACGGGTCTTCGCACATCCTCCTCGACCCGACTGACGACACCGCGGCCGTGCAACGGACCATCGATCGTCTGCAGCTCGGCGAGGGCACCGCGATCGGCGAAGCCGTCTTCTCCGCCCTCGAGGCGATCAACTCGCCCGATCCCGCGAACAACGGCGACAGCTCGACTCCGAGCACGACGGCGGCGCCGCAGACCGGCACCGACGAGCTGACCGGCGCGATCGTGCTTCTGTCCGACGGCGAGACGACCGAGGGCCGTCCGAACGACGAAGCCGCGCAGGCAGCCACAGCGGCGGGCGTGGCCGTGAACACGATCGCCTTCGGCACCGACAGCGGGATCGTCACCGGTCCCGATGGCACGCAGATCCCGGTGCCGGTCAACCGCGACGCGCTGAAGACGCTCGCCGACAACACGGGCGGCACGTACTTCTCGGCGTTCACTGCCGATCAGCTGAAGCAGGTCTACGAGAAGCTCGGCGAGTCGGTCGAGCGTGAGACCGTGCACCACGAGATCACCGACTGGTTCACGTTCGCCGCGATGGCGCTCGCAGTGATGGCCGGCATCGGCTCGCTCGTCTGGTTCAGCCGCCTCCCCTGACGCGCCCCCCCACGGGTTTGCTCACGGGACCACCTGAGAGGTGGTTGCGTGAGCAAACGGTCGGCACGGCGGAGGAGAGTTCCGTAGCCTCGGCGCCCATGGGCGTAGAAGTCCGCACGATCACCGAGGACGAACTCGAAGCATGGGGCACGTCGATGGCGCGTGGGTTCATGCGCCCGTCGCCGGCCGAGGGCGATCACGAGTTCCGCCGTGGCCATACGGAGCTCGACCGGGCGTGGGCTGCGTTCGACGGCACGTCGGTGGTCGGCACGTTGCGATCGTTCCCGACCCCGCTGACGCTGCCCGGCGGCGCATCCGTGACGTCGGCCGCGCTCACCGCCGTGACGGTCACCGCGACCCATCGTCGGCAGGGGCTCCTCACGCGCATGATCACGGGCGACCTCGACTCCTCGGTCGACAAGGGTGAGCCGGTCGGCATCTTGATCGCCGCCGAGTTCCCGATCTACGGGCGTTTCGGCTACGGGTCGGCCGCTGACCACAACATCTTGAAGCTCGAGGTCGCGCGCACGCGCTGGATGCACGAGGCCGAAGGCACGGTCGAGCTCGTCGACGAGGCGACCGCGCGCAAGGAGGCACCGTCGGTCTACGAGCGCTTCCGTGCGCAGCAGCCCGGAGCCATCGGTCGCGATGACCGCTGGTGGGACATCGCATTCCGCATCGTGAAATTCCCCTCGTTTCCGGTCTCGGAGAAGTTCTGGGCGCTGTGCCGCGATCGCAAAGGGAAAGTCGTCGGGTATGCGTCGTACACGATCGACGACCATTGGGTCGCGCGCCGTCCCGAGAACACGGTCACGATCGGTGAGCTCATCGGGGTCGACCAGGAAGCCACCTTGCGGCTGTGGCAGTACGTCGCGCAGATCGACTGGGTCCGCACGGTCAGTGCCAACGACCAGTCGGTCGACGATCCGCTGCACTGGCAGCTCGTCGACGGCCGGGCCCTGCGCGCCTCAGACCGCAGCGACTTCCTCTGGGCGCGCCCGCTCGATGTGCCCGCTCTGCTCTCGGCGCGCCGCTACCCGGTCGAGCAACGGATCGTGTTCGAGGTGGTCGACGACATGGGCTACGCCAGCGGCAGGTTCGCGCTCGACGGTGGACCCGACGGCGCGACCTGCACCAAGGCTCGCACCCGTCCCGAGATCACGCTGTCCGCTTCGGCCCTCGGTGCCGTGTCCCTCGGTGGCACACCACTGGCGACGCTCGCTCGCGCTGGTCAGGTCGACGAGCACAAGGCCGGCGCGGTGATGCGGGCGGACGCGCTGTTCCACTGGCCTCGGGCGCCTTGGTGCAACACCTGGTTCTGACGCCGACGCCTACGCTGCCCACATGACCGCAGCCGATCGCCAGACGCTCCAGGCCCCCGTGGTGCAGCCCGTCGAGGGCCGACTCGGCGTGCTCACGGTCGGCATGGGCGCAGTCGCGAGCACGCTCGTCGCCGGCGTCGAGCTGACCAAGCGGGGGATGGGCGAGCCGATCGGATCGCTCACGCAGATGGGCACGATCCGCCTGGGCAAGCGCACCGATCACAACGTCCCGCTCATCAAGGACTTCGTGCCGATCGCGAGCCTCGACGACCTCGTCTTCGGATGCTGGGATCCGTTCCCCGACGACGCGTACGTCGCCGCGCAACGTGCGGGCGTGCTCGACGCCGGGCGGCACCTCGAAACGGTTGCGGAGGCGCTGCGCGAGGTGCGTCCGATGAAGGCGGCGTTCGACGCCCGCTACGTGAAGCGCCTCGACGGCCCGAACGTGAAGGCCGACATGAGGAAGCGGGCCGCGCTCGAGAGCTTGCGCGAAGACATCAACACGTTCAAGGAGCAGCACCGGCTCGATCGTGTCGTGATGATCTGGTGTGGCTCGACCGAGATCTTCCTCGAGCCGAGCGCGGCGCACATGGACATCGAGTCGTTCGACCGGGCGATCGACAACGACGACCTCACGATCGCGCCGTCGATGCTCTACGCGTACGCGGCGCTGCAGGAGGGCGTGCCCTTCATCAACGGCGCGCCGAACCTCACCGTCGACATCCCCGTCCTCGAGCGGTACGCGGTCGAGCACAGGCTCCCCATCTCCGGCAAGGACTTCAAGACCGGCCAGACGCTCATCAAGTCGGTGCTGGCCCCGATGTTCAAGGCCCGCATGCTGGGCGTGGCGGGTTGGTACTCCACCAACATCCTCGGCAACCGTGACGGCGAGGTCCTCGACGATCCCGACAGCTTCAAGACCAAAGAAGAGTCGAAGCTCGGCGTGCTCGAGCACATCCTCGAACCCGAGCGCTATCCCCAGCTCTACGGCGACGTGTACCACAAGGTCCGCATCAACTACTACCCGCCGCGCGGTGACAACAAAGAGGGCTGGGACAACATCGACATCTTCGGATGGCTCGGCTACCCGATGCAGCTCAAGGTCGACTTCCTCTGCCGCGACTCGATCCTCGCCGCGCCCCTCGCGCTCGACTTGGTCTTGTTCACCGACCTCGCGCAGCGCGCCGGCCTCGGCGGCATCCAGGAGTGGCTGAGCTTCTACTTCAAGGCGCCGCAGGTCGCGCGCCGGCCTGTATCCCGAGCACGACCTGTTCATCCAGCAGACCAAGCTCAAGAACACGCTTCGCTGGATGATGGGCGAGGACCAGATCACGCACCTCGGCATCGACTACTACATCGACGAGTAGTCGCTACTCGGCGCCCCACAAGACGGGGTGCACGGTGTGCGAGCCGCTCAGGCCCTTCAGCTCGACGACGCGCGGCTCGCCGAACTCGAGGTCGCCGCGGGCGTCGATGATCTCTCGCACCAAGGACGACACGAGGATCTCGCCGCCCTTGGCCTCGTTGGCGATGCGCGCAGCGAACACCACATGCCTGCCGAAGAGGTCGCCGTCATCGCCGAGGATCACCTCGCCAGTGTGCAGTCCCACCCGGATGTGGATGGCGTCGGCCGGATGCGACCGAGCATGAGTCTCCAATGAGCGCTGCACCTCGCTCATGCACTGCACTGCGGCCCGGGCCGACGAGAACGACAGCATGAAGCCATCGCCCTGCGCTTTGATCTCGGTGCCGCGATGGCGCGCCACAGCACGGCGCACGATCGTGTTGTGGACGCCGAGCAGGTCGACCCACTTGGTGTCGCCGAGCTCGACAGCGCGTTGGGTCGACGATTCGATGTCGCTGAACACGATCGTCAGCGTGCCTGCGTCGGTGTCGAGGCTCTCGTAGTCGCGGTGATCCTCGGCGGCTGCAGCCGCGACCATGTCGATCGAGCTCGCCCGTAGGCGCCGGGCTGCTTCCGGATCCTGTATGCGGCCGATCTGAGTCGCTCGGGCATCGAGCGCCAGTTCCACCGTGCAGTCCCCGAACTCGACGACCTCACCTGGGAGCAGGAGATGAGCGCCGCCGAGCGGGTGGCCGTCGACCGTCGAGCCGTTCGTCGAGCCGAGGTCCTCGACGATCACCCGCCCGCGCTCGGCGCGCACCTGGAGGTGGCGACGCGAGATCTGGGGATCGTCGAGCAGCAACCCCTCGCACTCCCGGCCGATCTCGAGGGTGTCTCGGATCACGAGGTGGAGCGGCGTACGTCCCGGCTCCCGGACGACCACCGTCGGTTCCACCACGTCGAACATGTTCGCACTGTCGCAGCGTCAGGTTGCAGATCGATCACAACCGGCCGACCGTCAGACTCCCGGGCAGGTGGAGGTGTGTGAGGCGTCACCGTCGAAGTAGAGGCGCGACTCTTCCTCAGTCAGGTTGCGACCGACGATGTCGCACACGGCTTTCTTCCAGGCCTCGCGCGAGAGATCCCACTCGACGACGCCGTTGTCGTACGCGACGAGGAGGCGCTGGCCGTCTTCGCGGAACTCGAGGTCGACGATGGCGCCGAGGCTCAGATTGATCGGCGGCCCGAGTTGGCTTCGAGTCTTAGCGTCGAACAGAGTGAGCTCGCCGTTGTTATGACCGATCGCCATCACGCCAGATGCTCGGTTCACCGCGACCGCGCGGACCGTGTCCTCGCCAACCGACAGCGTGTCGACCACCGCACCAGTGTCGACGTTCCAAAAGGCCTCGGTGTCGATGAAGCCGATGTTGCCCGCCCCGACGAGGGTGCGATTGTCGACGAAGTCGACGCCATTCCACCAGAGGGCGCCTCCCGACTCGAGGTATTGGCGGACCGCTCCGGTCTCGGCGTCGAGGACGATCACCTGGCTGCTCCAGACGCTTGCGATCGCGATGAGTGACCCATCGGGGCTCGCGGCTGCGTCGATCGAGCGCAGGTATTGAAAGCCGAAGGTGGCCTGATCGTCGACCTGATGGCGAGCCAACTCGCGGGGGTGCTCCGGGTCTGTCACGTCGTAGAGGACGGCTGTGGCGAAACCCTGGGGATCGCCAAAGAGCGGGAGGCCGAGGCGAGTGGTGCCGTCGTCGCCGTACAGACCGACGACGAGTCGCCTCCCATCTGGAGAGAACCACAAATACGGTCCGTACCGGCGCCCTGTCTCGATGCGGGCGAGCTCGCGCCCCCCGAGCGTGAGGAGCACCTCGGCTTCGCTCTCGCCATCGCCGACGCTGACGGCCTCGAGCCCGTCCGCACGTTTCGCGGCGGTCCAGAAGCCGGGGGCGTCCTCGGGGGTGGTGGTGAGCTCCCGGCCACGAAGGAGGGAGAAATTGAGCGTGCCGAACACCGCGCCCGCAACGTCGTATTGCACGGTGGAGGCGGGACCGAGACCCTCGAATGGGTTCGCGAGGAGGGCGACCGACGTCGCGAGACGATGGGAGGGCGACACATCGACAACGCGTATCTCGGTGTCTCCCTTCATCACCACGCGCAGATCATCGCCCGACCCGAGGAAACCCATCGGCGCCGAGATCCCTGGCTGGGTGTCCGACACCGAGATCGTCTCGCACGTGGGGATGGCAATCACCGCGAGACGGCCGTCGCCGCCACCGATCGCGGCGAACCGTCCATCGGCTGAAAAGAGCGCAGGCACGCCCATGTTCGCGGTGACTGCGCCGGGAATGTCGAACGTACAGAGCAACGAGGGGGTCGAAGGGTCCGTTACGTCGTACAGGCGGACGCCAACTCGGGTCGAGATCGCAAGGATCGTGGAGTCCGGGCTGAAGCGCGTCGCGGCACCGAGGTCCTGAGGCGGGAGCACACTGACGTTGATGGGTTTGCGGCGGTCGCTCACGTCGTAGAGCGTGTATTGAAACCCGGATGGCCCGAGATCCGGGACGGCCATCAGCCGGCCGTCGGGTGAGACGATCGGGGTTGCTCCAAATCGAGCTGACACCTCGGAGAGCACCTCTGGGCGGCCGTCCTCGGTGAACCTGACGAACCTGACTGACACCCCGAAGTTGTTCACGAGCAGTTCTCTCGCGTCGTTCGACACCGCGTAGGCGATTGCCAGCGGTTGTCCGGTCTGGAATCTCGCGACGGCCTGACCGGAATCGAGATCCCACACCGTGACCTCGCCAGTGTGGGTGCCACCTGTCACGAGGTGGCGGCCGTCCGGGGCGATGCTTGCGATGAAGGACATGTCGTCCTCGGCCACGGTCTGCTTTACCTTCCCGCTGTTGGCATCCCAGAGGTAGAGCGTCCCGCCCTCGGTCGGTATCGGCAACGTCGACTCACGCGCGAGCGACGCGCCAAATCCCAGGGACTGGCCGCCGAAGGTCTGTATGCGTTCCAACCGCGGTGGGATGAGGCCGATCAGTCCCGCGGTGTTGATCGTGGGGTCGAGATCGACGGCTTCGCTGGCCAGGAGCAAGGCGACCTGGAGGTTCTCGGGTGCGAGGACCTGGGCTTCCGACAGGAGACGGCGCGCTCTGGCAGTCGTAGCGGCGGTGTCGGCGTTGCGACGCTGGTCGACCGCGACCACACCGGCGATCAACGCGCACACCAGCGCGATGCTCAGGCCGGCCGCGAAGCGGCGTAGGCGTCGGGTGCTGCGGCGGCGACGGTGCTCGTCGGCGTCGGCCGCCTCGCGGCTCGCGGCGACGAACTCGGCCTCGATTTCGGTGAGACGCTCGGGACTGCCCGAAACGAGATCGGTCGCCGCCGCCAGGCGGGCGCCTCGGTAGAGGTCTCCCGGCTCTCGCCCCCGGCTGTCCCAGGCGCCAGCCGAGTCGGACAGGTGGCGCAACACGCGCAGCCCGTCGCGGTCCTCGGCCAGCCAGGCCCTCAGGCGCGGCCAGTTCCGGATCAGCGCTTCATGGGCGACCTCGACGGTCGGTTCGCGAGTCGCGGGGTCGTGGTCGAAGGCGAGCAGGCGGGCGGCTCCGAACGCGTCCACGACTTCGTCCGGCACGCCAGCCAGCTCGGACCGGCGAGCACGCCGCCTGGTGTCCGCAGTTCCTTCTCCTGGTGTCACCAGTCGCGTGAACAACCGCCGCACGTCCTCGACATCACCGACCGAAGCGCACAGCTCCTCGGCGCGTCCCGCGACCGCGCCGGCGAGCCCCCCGAGCTGTGAATACGCCGTGAGCGTCATCTGTCCGCCGGTCCGCTGCTCGTAGAGCTCCGTGAGCGAGTACTGCAGGAGGGGCAGCGAAGCGGGATTGGTCGTCGCGTCTGCCACGAGCTTCGCGACGAGCTCGGGCTCGACCGACACCCCGACACGGCTCGCGGGATGGGTGATGGAGCGCTCGAGTTCGTCACCGTCGAGCGGCGTCATTGCGACCGTGTGATCGCGCACCAGCTCACCGAGCCCCGGCACCGTCAACGGTCGGTCGTAGAAGTCGGCCCGCAGCGTGACCAGCAGGCGCGCGCGGCAGCGGTCGTCGATTGCGACGTGCACGAGAGCGGATGCGAAGCGCGAACGCGTCTCGGCGTCCGTGTGGGTGAACAGCTCCTCGAACTGATCCACGATGAGCACCAGCTCCGTGTCCGAATCTTCGGGCAGCACCCGGCCGATGGCCCGGACCAAGCCGCGGTCGTCAGACATCAGCTGATCCATCAGCGAGGTGACCGAGGACGGCGCGAAGCGCAAGAGCGCGTTCTCGGCCTGATCGAACGGGTGCGCCCCGGGAACCATCGTCGCCACCCACGCGCCCCGCGCCCGCAATGAGGGCACGAGACCCGCTCGGACGAGTGACGACTTTCCCGACCCGGAAGGACCCACTACGGCGACGAATCGCGACGACGTCATCGCGTCCTGCAGTCGCACCGTCGCGGCTTCCCGCCCGAAGAAGTCACCGACATCGGCCTCGCCGAACGCGCGCAACCCCTTGTAGGGGTTGACCTGTTCGAGGCGCATGGCGAGCAGCGTCCGGCTCGCCCGGCCCCGCGGCCTGTCTTCGGGAGTGGGGATCGGCCGCGATCCCGCCTCGTCCTCGGTGGTTGTCGCCCCTCGCGGCAGTCCGGCAGCGGCCGATCGAAACGCGAGCATGAACTCGCCCATGTCGGCGAATCGCTTCGCGGGATCAGGAGCTGTTGCCGTACGGATGACCGCATCGACTCCGGACGGCAGGTCGGGGCGTTCGGTCAGCACGGATGGCACGGAGCCCGACGTTTTGGCGCTGACGAGTGCGGTGAGGCTGTCTGCGTCGAAGGGCGTGCGCCCGACGAGCACCTCCCACAGCAAGACGCCGAATGCGTAGATGTCCGATGCCGGGGTCGCGGACCCATTGCTGATCTGTTCGGGGGCGGCGTAGAGCGGCGAACCGGCCGAGCCGACCTCACCGTCGGAACCGACCCGGATCGCGTCGACGCGATGCCGAAGTCGGCAAGGTAGGCATTACCGGTCTCGTCGTAGAGGACGTTGGCCGGCTTCACGTCGCGGTGCACGACTCCCGCGGCATGAGCGACGGCCAAAGCCTCGCCGATCTGCTCGACGAGTCGTACGGCATCGCCCAACGGGAACGGCCCGCTCGCCACGAGCCGTTGCTCGGCCGAGCCACCCCGCAGGTACCGCATGACCAGGTACGCGCCGCCGGGTTCGCGCCAGTAGTCGTAGAGGGGGACGATGTGGGGATGCTCGAGCCGAGCGACGAGCTGGGCTTCGGCTTCGAACCGTCCGATGAACACAGGATCGTCGGCCAGTTCTGTCTTGACGATCTTCACCGCGACTTCGCGGCCAACGACGGGCTGCACACCGCGGTACACCGCGCCGAACGCGCCTTCGGCCAACTTCTCGTGCAACTGGTAGCCGCGGATGGCGCGGGTGCGATCGACGATGTCGAGCGAGGGATCACCGTGGACGATTCGCCGGTCGAGGGCAGTGATCGCCGCCGAAGGTTGGAGGCCGGTCTCGTCGGCGAGGTACGCGCGGTAGGCCTCGAACACGCGCAGTGCTTCGGCCTGCCGGCCTGATCGATACAGGGCCAGCATCAGCGCGGCGCGAGGACGTTCCCGGAGCGGCGCCTCCCGGGCGAGCAGCTCGGCCTCGCCCACGACCTCGCGGTGGGCGCCGAGCGCGAGCCGCGCCTCGAGACCTTGCTCGCGAGCGCACCACCACAGCTCCTCGAGACGGCCGACCTGCGCGACCGCCCACGCCTCGTCGGAAAAGGGCAGGTATGGACGTCCCCGCCACTCCGCGAGCGCGGATTCAGCGAGCGCGAGCGCCCGCGCGGGATCGCCGTCAGCGCCGGCTGCGCTGGCGCCCGAAACCATGCGCTCGAAGCGTGCAGCGTCGATGTCGTGGAGGTCGGCGATCACGAGCCGGTAGCCGCCGGGCGTCGTCTCGACGACGCCGTCACCGAGTGCGCTGCGGAGGCGGGACACGTAGGTACGCAGCGCGTGGAGCGCGCCGTCGGCAGCGTCGCCATCGAAGAGCGTTTCGAGGAGCCGGTCGTTGCTGACGCTGTGATTCGCGTGCACGAGGAGCATGCCAAGGAGTCGGCGCTGGACGGGTCCTCCGACCGGGAGTGGGCCGTCGGCATCCTGCGCCTCGACCCCACCCAACACGGTGAAGTGCATGCGGACCACCCCCTGGGCCGAACCCAGCAGAGGCTATGACTCCGAGGTCACAAGCGGGTCACAAGAACCCGGTCGAGCTGCGGCTGTGACCGATCTGCAACGCCTGTCGCTCGGATGTGATCGAGTCGTGGCCGGCCTGTCATCGCTCGGGCGGACGGTCGTGGCATGGCACACACGACCACGCTTCGCTCCTCAGGACTCCTCGTCGCACTCGCTCTCACGCTGGCCGTCGGAAGTGTCGCGACGGCACCGCCGGCCGCGGCCGCCTCTGAGGCTCGCGTCGTCATCCTCTACGGCGACTCGCTCGCGTGGGAGTCGCAAGCTCACTTCGTGGCGGCGGTCGAGCTGGGCACCGATGCGACTGCGCTCGGTCGCAGCTTCGGAGGCACGGCGATCTGTGACTACCTCGACATCATGCGGGAGGATTCCGCCATGCTGCGCCCCGCGGCAGTCGTGCTCGAGTTCAGCGGTAACCGGTTCACGACGTGCATGCACCACCCCGATGGGGAGGTCATGGGTGACGGCGACGCGTACATGAAGTACCTCGCCGACGTGCGGGAAGCGGTGCGGATCTTCACCGAGCGCGGGCACGCATGTGTACCTGGCCGGCGCACCCGTGAGCCGGCCGGTTCCCGGCTCGTTCCAGCGCGGGCGAGCATTGAACGTCATGTACTCCTGGGTCGCGCTCGCGAGCCCACCCGGGATGGTGACCTACATCGACGCGGGTACAGCGGTGCAACGGGGGACTGAATACACGGACGAGCTGCCGTGTCTGCCCGAGGAGCCGTGCGCGAGTGCCAACGGTTCGATTGTCGTGCGGTCGTCCGACGGGGTGCATCTCTGCCCGGGCGACGACTCGCACCGCGACCCGGTCACAGCCCGGTGCCTCGTGTGGTCGAGTGGAGCCTACCGGTACGGCAGGGCGATGGCAGCGCCGGTGATCGACCAGCTCTCAGGCTGATTCGAGCTTGGCGAGCGCAGCCTCGATCTCGCCCCGCGCGTAGGCGGCGAAGTCGCCGAACGTCATGCGCCGGGCCTGTTCCCGAAGTTCAGCGATGCGCTTCGGCGGGACATGCGCTTCTGCCCACGTGACGCCTCGATCGAAAAAGGGAATCGCCATCGACGCTGCTCGCGTGAACTCGTCACCGACAATTGCTGGCTCGAAGCGGTCGAGGCGCACAAGGGCGAGGATCGCGGCGCTCATGACCGCAAGCACCAGGTGGACACGCGATCCCGAGCGCTGCTCTTGCTCGATCTGCGCGAGGCTGAGTCGAAGCGACGCGCCAACGTCGGTCGTGGCGCGCCACTGCGACAGTTGCTGATACAGGTATCCGAGCAGCCACCCCTCGTCGATCGGGCGCATCAGCTCCAAGCCCCGCGTGAGAGCAACGCGTCAGCGTGATCCGGGTTGTCCGTCCGTGCTGCTCCGGCGATGCACATCATGGCCTCGGTTGATGGGTTCCCCGACTCGAGTAGGTCGCGTGGCATCAGATCAGTCCGGGGATGGGCCGGAGGGCGAGGTTCTCTATCTCCAGGATTGAACGTGTAGAGCATCTCGTCCCGCCAGCAGGCGTGCGCTCTCCAAAATGCCGGCGCGTTGCGACGCGCCTCTGGACTGATCGGGCCGACTCGCTCCCCCGTGAAGATGGCGGCGTTCGTCCGCATCAGCTCGGGCCAATAGGGCGTCGGGAGCCCGAGTGCACTGACGATGGCCTCGATCGCATCCGCGTGCTGCAGCCCCGTTGTGAAGTCGGGTACCCGCCAGCACGCGAAGAATGCGACCACGTGCGCCTCGACGGCCAGAGGCTCGATCGTGGCGCCCGCAAGGGCAAGACTCCGCTCCGCCCAGTCCACCAGCTCAGCGCTCGGTCGATGCCACGCGTAGAAGTAGAGGTTGCCGATGATGGCGAGTGCCCGGCGCGCGTCGGCCCGAGCGAGTGCCCACGCCATGACGCTCCTGAGATTCGGCAGCTCAGTGTCGATTCGGGCCACCCAGCGCGCCTCGTCCGGTCCCTCGAGACCGGCACGCGCCGCCGCACAGAATGTGCACGCCAGGTCGGCAAGCCGCTGCATGACTTCCTCGTCGATCCCGCGTGCCGAGCGGTGCTTCGCCCCGAACTGTCGGAGCGTCTCGAGCACCCGATAGCGCGTGGTTCCGTCCTGCTGGCGCTCCGCGACCACCATCGACTTCGCCGCCAGGGAGGTCACGGGCTCGAGGGCGTCCGCGTCCATCAGCGCACTAGCCCCACCGAGAGTGAACCCGGCCGCAAATACCGAGAGCCGATCGAACGCGTCCCGTTCGCGGTGATCGAGCAACTCGTACGACCAGGCAATGGTCTCCTGAATGGTGTGGTGGCGGTCGCGATCGTGTCGCTTGGCCGTGAGGACCGAAAGCGCATCGTCGAGCCGTTCGAGGAGCTCGACGGGCGAGAGCGCGGTACACCGGGACGCCGCGAGCTCGATGGCAAGAGGGAGGTTGTCGAGCCGGGCGCAGATCGCCTCGACCGCTGGCCGATCGTCGACATCGACGAGGCCTCCCTCCTCGACGGCACGCTCGACGAACAGTTCTACCGCGTCCGCGAGCGGGGGCAACCGAATGACATGCTCCGCCGGGTCCGCGAGGGACTCGCGGCTCGTGGTCAGGAGGTGAACGCGGGGACACGAGCGCAGGACGGCACCTACGAGTTCGGTCGCGCCAGTCACGACGTGCTCGCAGTTGTCGAGGACGAGAAGCGCGTCGTGGTTGCGGAGGACATCGACCACCGATTCGCGGACGCTGAGCGTGGGCCGCTTGCCGTAACCGAGCGTGGTGAGGATCGCGAGGTCGACGTCATCACCGTCGACGACAGAAGTCAGATCGACGAACCAGACACCGTGTGTCCATCGGTCGCTCAGATCGGCAGCCGCCTGCAGCGCGACGCGAGTCTTCCCGATGCCACCTGGACCGACGAGGGAGACGAGCCGGTGCGCCTCGACCGCCTCCCGCACGGCCGCGACCTCCGCATCGCGCCCCAGGAAGGACGAAGCGTGGAGGGGGAGGTTGTTCGCCACAGTGTCCAGCGAGCGCAGTGGACCGAACTCAGTACGGAGGCCGGCAGCCATGACCTGCCACACGTGTTCGGCGTGATGCAGATCCTTCAGGCGATGGGAGCCGAGATCGCGCAGGGCGACACCCTCCGGAACGAAGTCACCCAGCAGCGACCGCACGGTGTCTGAGACCAGGACTTGCCCGCCGCGTCCGATGCTCAGCAAGCGTGCGCACCGGTTGAGCGTCGGCCCGAACCAGTTGTCCGCCCGCTGCTCCGCCGAACCGGCGTGGATCGCTACTCGCACGTCGAAAGGCAGCTCGTCAACGGCCCGCTGCAACTCGACACTGAACACGAGAGCGCACTCGGCGTCGTCGAAGAAAGCGCCGACGCCGTCTCCGGTGTGTGCGAACACCTGGCCCGTCTGGGCGACGGCGAGGGATCGAACGAGCTCGTCGTGCCGGGCGAGCTCGCGCTCCATGCCTGCACGGTCCGTTTCCCACGCGCGCGCCGAGCCCTCGATGTCGGTGAAGCAGAACACCCCCAATCGGCGAGCCGGTTGAGCTCCGTCGGTCACACTCCCCGTCGATTCGGCGCGCACGCCGAGCTGAGGGCCGGGCGGCGCGCGTTCCGCGGTCCATGCGTGGATGCGTGGGTCTCGGATCGCGATCATGCGCTCGAGTTCGGCCAGCTCTCCCGACGGTTCCAGGCCGACTTCCTCCGCGAGATGTCGGCGGTACGCCTGGAATGATCGAAGCGCGTCAGCCTGCCGGCCGTCGCGATAGAGCGCGAGCATGAGCTTCTGCCGCGACCGCTCTCGAAGCGGAAATTCGACGGTCAAGCGTTCGAGCTCGCCGACTGCCTCAGCGGTCTCGCCGCGGACGCGAAGGGCGTCCGCGCGGTCCTCACGCGCGGCGAACCGAAGCTCCTCGAGTCGGGACGCTTCCGCCCACACCCAGGGTTCGCACGCGAACTCGTCGTAGGCCGGCCCGTTCCACAGGGACAGCGCTGCGTCGAGCCGGACCTTGGCCCCGGTCGCGTCGCCTGCTTCGAGTTGCGAATGCGCCGCGGCGAGGAGTCGCTCGAACCGCGTCGCATCGACCACCGCAGGATCGACGGCGAGCGAGTAGCCCGGGTCGCGCTTCTGGATCATCCCGTCACCGAGGGCGCCGCGCAGTCTCGACAAGTAGGTATTGAGCGTCTTTGCCGCCCGTTCGGGAGGCTCCTCGCCAGCCCAGACGGCGTCGATCAGGCGGTCGACCGACACGACTTTGCCCACATGGACGAGGAGGACGGCGAGCAGGCGCCGTTGCCTGGGGCCGCCGAGGGCTACCTCGGCACCGTTGTCGCGCACCTCGACCGGGCCCAGGACCTGGATCTCCATGACCGCCCCCCGACTCCTGGCAGGTCAGGGACATCCTGAACCTACGACGTCAGCGTTGCAATCGGTGGCGGTCAGGCGCCGGCGGGATACCGCGGACATGTCAGGTGATATGTCTCGCCTTCGGGAAGGAACTTGGTCCACTCGTCTCGAGTGAGGTTGCGGCCGGCGGCCTCGCACGCCCGCACTCGCCACACCGCCGGGTCGAGGTCCCAGATCATCATGCGTGTTCGGGGTCCGAGGTCACCGCGTTCTTGAAGTTGGTCACGGTGCCGGGCTGTCGAGACGAGCCGGCTCGGAACGGCTCACCGATTGGTTGCCCCGTGGCGACGTCCCACAGGTAGATCAGGTTGTCTCCGCTCGCGGCGACACCCCGGAGGCCCCCACTTCCGTCAGATCCAACCGCGACCGTCGCATAGCCGGAAGGACCCGCGAAGGGTCGGGCCAATCTGCCGATCTTCCACCGGCTCCACGACTCGGACCTCCCCGGTCGCGGTGTTCGGCAGCACCACGGTCCCGCCTGGTCCCCAGACGGCGACATAGTACGGGTTGAGTGGTGGGCCATAGGTTCGGATCGGCCGGTCGGACGCATCGAAGATCCACGCCTTCCCCGGGTAACCGGCGACCGCGAACCTTCCGTCCACGTCGTAGGCCAGCGAGATCGGGAGCTTGAGGTCGGAGAGGGCGAGGTCCTGAAGAAGCTCACCAGTGATGGCGTTGATTCGCACTACTCGGTTGAACACCCCGCCGGCGAGCACCTGTCCATCGGGGCTCCACACGAGCGGTTCCCCTACGAACAGCACACCAGGCACAGCGAGACGGCGAAGAGATGTCCCGTCGGCCACCGAGAACACCTCGATCTCGGCTGGCTGGCCGTCGTACGCGAGGGAACCAATCGCAAGTTCCTCCCCGTCTGGACTGAACGCCACCTCGAAGGGACCTTGTGCGCCAGGGATGCCCCAGTTCGGGAAGCTTCGGGCCGGGCGCAGAGTCCGGATGAGCTTGCCCGTTGCGACGTCGACGATCGCCGTGTCGTTGTCGGAACCATCGATCGGGACGGCGAACAGGGCGCCGTCGGGAGAGAACGTGCCGAGCCAGCCGGAGGTCTCGGCTGGACGGCCCAGCTTCTGTCGTCCGACCAGGTCGAGCACTGCGATCTCGCCGCCGGTGCTGGCTACGAGGAGCTTCGTGTTGTCGGCCGTGAAGCCGAGTCCACTCGGGCTACCGAAGGACACCGTTTGCTCGGCGGCCGGCTCGCCGGTCGCGGCATCGAAGACCTGGACGGCCCCTGACAGGCTGACGGCACCCATCAGCGATCCGTCGTTGCTGAACGCGATGCGGAACTGGTTGGCCACCAGGGGAGTGCCGAGCGTCTCGCCCGTGGCGACGTCGACGACGCGAGCGTCGCCGCCGCCGTGACTTCCTGCGCCGAGCCGTGTTCCCGTGCGGTTCAACGCGATCAGAGCAGGCGCGGGCAGCGTCACCGCCGGAGCGATCGTTCTTCCGGTCACGGGGTCGACGATGGTGACCGTCGCTGGCTGGTATCCCGTCTCGATGGCGAGCCGCGTGCCGTCATCGCTGAACGCAAGGAAGATCGCGGGCGGGCTCTGAACTGTGTTCAGTACTGATCCCGTGTTGAAGTCGACCAGTCGCACGCCCGACGCAGTCGCGATCGCGACTGGCGTTAGGCGGCCTCGCGGTACGGCGACGGCGACCGTCCCGAAGAGGAGCGGGGGCACGAAACCATCGCTCGCGAGGACGCGGACAGCGCCCCGCTCGTCTCGCCCGAGAACCTGAGAGCTGCCGACCGGGGTGGCGAGGCCACCCCGAGGTCCAAGAGTTCCGAACACCAGACCTTCGCTCGCCTGCCACTCGCTCACGGTCGTTCCAGTGGAGGTGTCGATCTCCACGACGCGTCCATTGGCGGTGCCACCGGAGGCGTGGCTTCCGTCTGGGCTGAAGGCGATGTTGCCGATCGGGTCGTCGGTGTACACCGAGCGGAGCAGCGCCGGATTGGCGAGCAACGCGACCAACAACGCGCCGAGGGTGTCGGCGTCCGGGCGCAGGCGATCGGCCTCCAGAGCGAGGAGCAGAGCCTGTGAGGGATTCGACTCGGCGAGCGACCTGGCCTGGAACGCCATTCTTCCGACGTCAGCGTTGCGGGCGGCCTGCGCCGCATCCTCGGCGGCGCTCTCAGCAAGTACGCGCTCGGGTTCGCGCCTCGTTCCGCTGATCTGCCACCTCGTTGCGCTGTACAACCGCGATCCCCGCGGCAACGAGCGCAGCGACAAGAGCCGCGCTGACCCCCGCCACGAGCCGGTGGAGTCGCCGAGTGTTCCGGCGCTCCCTGGCCTTGGCAGCGTCGCGCGCCGCGGTCGACGCGGCAACAAAGTCTCGCTCGTCGGTCGAGAGACGCGCGGGATTCGCGGCGGTCCACTCGGAAGCCGCTTCGAGGCGCGCGCCCCGCAGCAGATCGGCGTCCTCACGTCCTCCCTGCACCCAAGCGTCGCTCGCTTCGGCGACGCGCCGCACGAGGCGTAGTCCCTCACGGTCCTCGTCGACCCACGCCTTCAGCCGGGGCCATTCCGTGAGCAGAGCCTCGTGGCCGACCTCGACGGTGGGCTCGCGCGTCGCCGGATCGCGATCGAACGTCAGCAGGCGTTGGCTGCCGAACGCGTCGACCACGCGCTCCATCACCGCAGACCCGACCGGGAGGGCGAGCAGCTCCGACCTCCGAGCGCGACGACGAGTGTCGGCGGCGCCTTCGCCCGGCGTAACGAGTCGCGTGAACAGCTCGCGAGCCGCGACCCGACCGTCCTCGTCGAGGCACTGATACTCCGCCTCGGCGCGACGACCGAGGGCGCCCGACACTCCGCCGAGCTCGCGGTACGCAGCGAGCGTCATCACGAGTCCGTCGCGGCGCTCGTAGAGCTCGGTCAGGCAGTACTGAAGCAACGGAAGCGCCGCCGGCCGGTCCGATACGTCCGCGACAATCGCGGCCAGCAGCCCAGGTTCCAGGCGAGCTCCTGCTCGTTCGGCCGGGCCGGCGACGGCGCGCTCGAGCTCGTCGGGTGACAGCGGTGTGATGGCCACGTTGTGCGCGGCCATCAGCTCACCGATCGATCGATGCGTCAGTGGGCGGTCGAAGTAGTCGGCCCGAATCGTGGCCACGACACGGAGCCGACGGTCGTCGTCGCCCACGGCGGACGCCAGCGCGGCGAGGAACTGGTCGCGCTCCTCCCCGTCAACTTGCGTGAACAGCTCTTCGAACTGGTCGATCACGAGCACGAGCTCGGTCGCGGCGGAGGGCAGCGAGCGCCGAACGGCGCGGGCCATGCCCCTGTCCCCATCGCGAAGCTGCTCCAGCAGGCTCGTCGGCGGGTTGATGGCGACGCGTAACAGGGCTGACTCGAGCTCTTCGTATGGGCGGCGGCCCGGCACCATCGTCGTCACGAACCACCGGCTCGATCCGGGGAGCGCTCCGTCGCGGAAGGCCGGGAGGAGCCCTGCGCGCACGACGCTCGACTTGCCACTGCCGGACGGTCCGACGACCGCGAGGAACCGGGAGTCGCGCATCTCGGCCACGAGCTGATCGACGAGTCGAGTGCGCCCGAAGAAGTCAGCTGCATCTGCCTCGTCGAACGGGCGCAGTCCCTTGTACGGGTTCGTCGCGACTATTGCGAGCGAAGCCATAGTCACGTGTGCGCCGCGACCCACGACTCGGGGCGGCAGTTCGAGAGCCGTCTCGTCGGTTGTTGCCATGCGGCCGCCGGTGGCCGCCGCCGCGTGCAGCGCGTCGACGAGCTCGGCGACCGAGCTGTACCGCCCGTCGGGCTCGGGCATCGTGGCTCGCTGCAGGACCATGTCGAGCGCCTGGGGCAGATCGGGGCGCTGCGCCGACAGCGCCGGCACGGGCCGCGCGAGCTTCTCGCCGAGGAGCGACGCAACTGTCCGCGCGCGATAGGGGAGCCGCGCGGTGAGCAGCTCGAAGATGACGACGCCGAGCGAGTAGATGTCTGAGGCCGGCGTGATCGCCTGGCCTGTCATCTGCTCGGGGCTCGCGTAGGCGGGTGACCCCGCGGAGCGGAGATCGTCTCCCAGTTCTCCGGGTTGCGATGGTGCGACGGCGATCCCGAAGTCGGAGAGATACACGTTGCCCTCGTCGTCGAGCAGCAAGTTGCCCGGCTTGATGTCCCGGTGCACGACGCCTGCGTGATGCGCCGCGGTCAGGGCGCCCCCGACCTGATCGCCGATGCGGAGCGCGTCGTCGAGCCCGAGCGGGCCGTCGACCAATCGATCCTCGACTGTCCCGCCTCGCAGCCACCGCATGACGAGGTACGCGCCGCCCGGCTCCCGCCAGAAGTCGTGGAGCGGCACGATGTGCGGATGCTCGAGTCGGGCGACGAGCTGCGCCTCGCTCTCGAAGCGACGGACGAACGTGGGATCGTCGGCGAGGTCCGGGTGGATCACTTTCACCGCGACATCGCGGCCGACGCCCGGCTGCGTCGCTCGGTACACCACCCCGAATCGACCCTCACCGAACTTCTCACCGAGCTTGTAGCCGCGGAGTGCACGGGGCGCGGGTCGTTCGTCCAGACGTGGATCGCGGGTCGCGATCCTGCGCTCGAGCTCGACCAGCTCGCCTGACGGCTCGAGGCCGGTCTCCTCGGCCAGGTGCGTGCGGTAGGTGTGGAAGGAGCGAAGCGCGTCGGGCTGCCGGCCGTCGCGGTAGAGGGCGAGCATGAGCTTGTGCCGCGAGCGTTCTCGCAACGGGAGCTCGACCGTCAGGCGCTCGAGCTCGCCGACCGCCTCTGCCGTCTCGCCGCGGAGGAGCAACGCCTCGGCTCGGTCCTCGCGCGCACTGAGACGAAGCTCCTCGAGGCGCGCGGCGTCAGCCCAAGCCCACGATTCGGACGCGAACTCGTCGTACGCCGGCCCGTTCCACAGGGCGAGCGCTTCGTCGAGCCGCACCTTCGCCTCGGTTGCGTCGCCCGCTGCGAGCCGTGAATGTGCCGCTGTCAGCAGCCGCTCGAAGCGCGAGGCATCGACCACGTCTTGGTCGACGACGAGTGAGTAACCCGGATCACGTTTCTGGATCAGCCCGTCACCGAGCGCGGCTCGCAACCTCGACACGTACGTACGCATGGTCTTTGCTGCACCATCGGGTGGCTCCTCGCCAGCCCACACCACGTCGATCAGCCGCTCAACCGACACCACCTTGCCCGCATTGACGACGAGGACGGCGAGCAGGCGCCGTTGCCTGGGGCCACCGAGGGCTACCTCCGCACCGTCGTCGCGTACCTCGACCGGGCCCAGGACCTGGATCTCCATGACTGCCCCCCGACTTCTGGCAGGTCAGCGACCATCCTGAACCTACGAAATCAGCGTTGCAATCGGTCGATGATCAATGCCCGACAACGCTGATCGCGCTCAGACGCCAGCCGGGTACTGCGGACAGGTCACGTGGTACGGCTCGCCCTCGGGTAGGAACTTGGTCCACTCCTCTCGAGTGAGATTGCGTCCCGCGGCGTCGCACGCTCGCACCCGCCACACCGCCGGGTCCAGGTCCCAGATCATCATGCGGTGGTGTTCGGGGTCCTGGGCCACCGCGCTCTTGGAGTTCGTCGAGATCGCGGCCGCTCGAGAAGATGACGTGGCTCGGATCGGCTCGCCGATCGGTTGACCCGTGCCGACGTCCCACAGCTGGATCATGTCGTCTCCGCCAACGACGACACCGCGAGCGCCGCCACGTCCGTCGGATGCGACCGCGACCGCTGAGTTGCCAGCTGGACCGGTGAAGCTCGGGCCAGCCTGTCGGTCGGCCTCCGGTTCCACGAGTCGGATCTCCCCGGTGGCTACGTTCGGCAGGGCGAGCGTCCCGCCTGGCCCCCAGACGGGGAACCAGTAGGGGTCGGTGGTTGATGATCCGTAGGCACGCATCAGCTGGCCGGACGCGTCGAAGACCCATGCCTTCCCACCTGTGCCGGGCACCGGGACGCCGGCGACCGCCAGCTTCCCGTCCTTGTCGTATTCCAGCGAGAGCACATGGAAGAGGTCGAGACCAAGGTCCTCGAGAACCTCACCTGTCCTGGCGTCGATTCGGATCACTCGGTCGTGGGCCCCGCCTGCGATCACCCGTCCATCAGGGCTCCACGCGAGCGGTTCACCTATGAACGGCACACCGGGCACCCGGAGGCGGCGGAGAGATGTCCCATCGGCCACGGAGAACACCTCGACCTCAGCCGGCTGGCCGTCGTACGCGGCGGAACCGATCGCGACCTCTTTTCCGTCGGGGCTGAAGGCCGCGATGAGCGGCCCCTTGTAGAGCGCGCTGCCCCAATCGGGATACCGTCGGGCCGGGTGCAGGGTCTGCAGACGCTTGCCCGTCGCGACGTCGACGATTGCCGTGTCGTTGTCGGAGTCATCGATCGGCACGGCGAACAGCTTGCCGTCGGGCGAAAACGTCGCGAGCCACCCGGTGGTCGCTGCCGGACGGGCCAGCGTTTCGCGCCCGACGAGGTCGATCACAGCGATGTCGCCGCTGCTGCTGGCGATAAGGAGCGTCGCGTTGTCGGACGTGAAGCCGAGACCGCTCGGATTCCCGAAGGGCGCCGTTCGATTCGGGCCGACCGGCTCGCCGGTCGTCGAGTCGAAAATCCAAACGGCACCCGAGCCGCTGACCGCGCCCATCAGCGATCCGTCGTCGCTGAAGGCGACATGGATCTGACTTCCGGGGTCCACGAGCGGCGTGCCGAGCGTCTCGCCCGTGGCCACGTCGACGATGTGCGCGTCACCGTCGACGAAGCCCCCGACGCCGAGCCGCGTGCCGGTCTCGTTCAACACGATCGACGCCGGAAGCGAGAGTGTCACCGGCGGCGCGATCGTTGTCCCGGTCGCCGCATCGACAATGGCGATGTTCCCGACGCCGGTCTCGATGGCCAGCCGGGTGCCGTCGCCGCTGAACGCAAGTTCTGTCGCGGGCGGGCCTTGGATCGTCCGAAGTACCGATCCGCTGGCGACGTCGACGAGCCGCACCCCGCTCGCTGTCGCGATCGCAACCGTGTCCTGGCGTGGAGCCACAGCAACGGGGACCGTCCCGCCGAGCTGCCCGTTCGCGATGCCATCGCTTGCCAGGACGCGCACGCCGCCGCGCTCATCTCGCACGAGGACCTGAGAGCTGTTCGGGGGAACCGCGAGGCCACCCAAGGCCCCGAGCCCTCCGAACACGGGTCCGCGACTTACCTGCCATTCGCGCACGGTCGCGCCCGTGGAGGTGTCGATCTCGACGATGCGTCCGTCCGGCGTGCCGCCGGATACTCGGCTTCCGTCTGGGCTGAACACCGCGTTCCCCACCGTGGCCGTGTGCACCGAACGGAGTAGCCCGGGATTTGCGAGGAGCGCGATCTCGAGCGAACCCAATGTGTCGTCGTCCGGGAGCAGTCGATCGGCCTCGAGCGCGAGGAGCAGCGCCTGTGAACGATTCGACGCGGCGAGTGACCGGGCCTGGAACGCCATCCGTCCGACGGTCGCGTTGCGCGCCTCCTCGGTGGCCTGGTTGCGCTGGTCCGTCGCTTTGTTGCGTTGGTCCGTCGCTTCGTTGCGTTGCGCAACCGCCACCGTGCCCGCGATGACCGCAATGACCAACGCCGCGCTGACTCCTACGGCGAGCCGGTGGAGTCGCCGAGTGGTGCGCCGTTCCCGGGCCTCCGCGGCATCGCGCGCCGCGGTCGAAGCAGCAACGAAGTGTCGCTCGTACGCCGAGAGGCGTTCGGGGTTCGCCTCTGCCCATTCGGACGCCGCTTCGAGGCGCGCGCCGCGCAGCAGGTCGGCCTCCTCACGACCTCCCTGCACCCATGCCTCGCCTGCTTCGGCAACTCGGCGCATGACGCGGAGCCCCTCACGGTCCTCGTCGACCCACGCCTTGAGTCGGGGCCATTCGGTGAGGAGGGCCTCGTGCCCGACCTCGACGGTGGGTTCTCGGGTTGCTGGATCGCGATCGAATGTCAGGAGACGCTGACTCCCGAACGCGCCGAGCACGCGCTCCATCGCATCGCTCCCGACGGGGAGCGCAATCAGCTCAGACCGACGGGCACGACGCCGAGTGTCGGCCGCTCCTTCGCCTGGTGTCACGAGTCGGGTGAAGAGCTCGCGTGCCGCGAGTCGATCTTCGTCATCGAGGCTTTGGAACCCCTCTTCAGCGCGACGACCGAGCGCGCCTGACACGCTGCCCAGCTCGCGGTACGCGGCGAGCGTCATCACGAGTCCGTCTCGGCGGTCGTAGACCTCGGTCAGGCAGTACTGCAGCAGCGGAAGCGCCGCCGGTCGGTCTGATACATCCGCGACGATCGCGGCCAGGAGCCCAGGTTCCAGCCGCGCTCCTGCACGTTCGGCCGGGCCGGCTACAGCGCGCTCGAGCTCCTCGGCAGACAGCGGCGTGATGGCGACATGGTGCGCAGCCATCAGCTCGCCGATCGATCGATGCGTCAGCGGGCGGTCGAAGTAGTCGGCCCGGACCGTGACCACGACGCGTAGCCGAGCCTCATCATCGGCCACGGCGGAAGTCAGCGAGGCGAGGAAGTGATCGCGCTCCTCGGGGTCGACTTGCGTGAACAGCTCTTCGAACTGGTCGACCACGAGCACCAGCTCGGTTGTGTCGGAGGGGAGCGAGCGCCGAACGGCCCGGGCCATGCCCCGCTCCCCATCACGGAGCTGCTCCAGCAGGCTCGCGGGTGGGTTGATGGCGACGCGCAGCAGCGCCGACTCGAGCTCTTCGAAGGGCCGCCGCCCCGGCACCATCGTGGTCACGAACCACCGGCTCGATCCGGGGACTGCTCCGTCACGCAAGGCCGGAACCAGTCCTGCGCGTACGACGCTCGACTTCCCACTCCCCGAGGGGCCCACGACCGCGAGGAACCGAGACTCGCGCAGCTCGGACACGACCTGTTCGACGAGGCGAGCGCGACCGAAGAAGTCGGCAGCGTCGGCTTCGTCGAACGAGCGGAGCCCTTTGTACGGATTCGTCGCGACGATCGCGAGTGCGGCCATCGTGACGTGGGCGCCTCGGCCCGCGACCCGGGCGGGCCGGTCGGGCGCGATGTGGTCGGTCGTCGCCATGCGCCCAGCCGTCGCTATCGCGGCGTGCAGGGCGTCCACGAGCTCGGCGACCGATGCGTACCGGGCTTCGGGTTCCGGCATCGTGGCTCGCTGCAACACCAGGTCGAGGGCGTTGGGCAGATCCGGGCGCTGCGACGACAGTGCCGGTGCGGGGCGGGCGAGCTTCTCGCCGATGAGCGAGGTGACTGTCTGCGATCGGTACGGGAGCTGTCCGGTCAGCAACTCGAAGATGAGCACCCCGAGGGAGTAGATGTCGGAGCGGGGCGTGATCGTCTGACCGGTCATCTGTTCGGGACTCGCGTAAGCCGGCGACCCCGCGGAGCGGAGGTCGTCCCCAACATGGCCGGGCTGCGCCGGCACGAGGGCAATCCCGAAGTCGGACAGGTACACGTTGCGCTCGTCGTCGAGCAGCAGGTTGCCGGGCTTGATGTCTCGGTGCACGACGCCGGCGTGATGAGCCGCGCTCAGCGCGCCGCCGACCTGATCCACGATCCGGAGCGTCTCGTCGAGGTCGAGCGGGCCGTCGACGAGTCGATCCTCGACGGTGCCTCCCCGCAGCCAGCGCATCACGAGGTACGCGCCGCCCGGCTCTCGCCAGAAGTCATAGAGCGGAACGATGTGCGGATGCTCGAGGCGCGCGACGAGCTGCGCCTCGCTCTCGAACCTGCGGACGAACACCGGGTCGTCGGCGAGGTCGGGGTGGATGACCTTCACGGCGACATCGCGACCTACACCGGGCTGAGTCGCGCGGTACACGACTCCGAAGCGACCTTCGCCGAGCTTCTCGCCGAGGAGGTAGCCCCGCAGCGCTCTCGGCGCGGGACGTTCGTCGAGGCGCGGGTCGCGAGTCGCGATCATGCGCTCGAGCTCGACCAGCTCCCCTGACGGCTCGAGGCCGACTTCCTCGGCGAGGTGAGTGCGGTAGGTCTGGAAGGAGCGGAGAGCGTCCGCCTGCCGACCGTCGCGATAAAGAGCGAGCATGAGCTTGTGCCGCGACCGTTCGCGCAATGGGAACTCGACGGTCAGCCGCTCGAGCTCGCGGACCGCTTCCGTCTCGCCGCGGAGCAGCAACGCTTCGGCGCGGTCCTCGCGCGCGCTGAGGCGCAGCTCCTCGAGTCGAGCGGCGTCCGCCCAGACCCATGACTCGGACGCGAACTCGTCGTACGCGGGGCCGTTCCACAGGGCGAGCGCTTCGTCGAGCCGCACCTTCGCCTCCGTCGCATCGCCCGCTGCGAGCCGAGAGTGCGCTGCGGTGAGCAGCCGCTCGAAGCGCGTGGCATCGACCATCTCAGGGTCGACGACGAGCGAGTAGCCGGGGTCGCGCTTCTGGATGAGCCCATCACCGAGGGTGGCGCGCAGTCGCGACACGTAGGTGCGCATGGTGTTGGCGGCCTGTTCGGGCGGCTCTTCGCCGGCCCAGACGGCGTCGATCAACCGGTCGACCGATACGACCTTCCCGGCGTTGACCACAAGGGCCGCGAGGAGTCGCCGTTGTCGTGGGCCCCCCACCGGGACCTCGGTGCCGTTGTCACGCAGCTCGACCGGGCCCAGGACCTGGATCTCCATGAATGCCACCCCGACTTCTGGCAGATCAGCGACATCCTGAACCTACGAAGTCAGCGTTGCAATCGGCCGATGGTCCGGGTCTGACGGCGGTGATGGCCGCTTCAGATGCCGGCCGGATACTGCGGACAGGTCACGTGGTACGGCTCGCCCTGCGGGAGAAAAGTCTCCCACTCGTCGCGAGTGAGGTTGCGTCCCGCGGCCTCACACGCGCGCACCCTCCACACCGCCGGGTCGAGGTCCCAGATCATCATGCGGTGGTTCTCGACGTCCTGGGCCACTGCGCTCTCGGCGTTCGTCATGATTCCCGCCAGCGATGAAGGAGTTGGGGTGGCTTGGATCGGCTCGCCGATCGGTTGCCCCGTGCCGACGTCCCAGAGCTGGATCATGTCGAGTCCACTGACGACGACTCCTCGGGCGCCGCCCCGTCCGTCAGGGGCGATCGCGACCCATGAGCTGCCCGTTGGACCCCTGAAGAAGCTCGGGCCCGCCGGTCGGTCTGCCACCGGGTCGACGAGTCGGATCTCGCCCGTGAGGACGTTCGGAAGGATCAGGATTCCACCTGGCCCCCAACGGGGGTGCAGGTAATCGTCCGCGGTTGTTCCGTAGGTGCGAATCAGCTGGCCGGACGCGTCGAAGACCCATGCCTTCCCGAGGGCGGAGAAGGATCCGCCGCCGACCGCCAGCTTTCCGTCCGTGTCGTAGTCCAGTTCGAGCGCAAAGTAGAGGTCGGGGAGGGCAAGGTCCCCGAGAAGCGCACCAGTGATGGCGTCGACGCGAACCACTCGATTGTGGAGCCCCCCTGCGAGCACCCGCCCATCGGGGCTCCACGCAAGTGGTTCCCCAATGAACGGCACACCCGGTACACGGAGGCGGCGGACAGAGGATCCGTCGACCACGGAGAACACCTCGATCTCGGCCGGCTGGCCGTCGTACGCAGCGGAGCCGATCGCAATCTCCTGTCCGTCCGGGCTGAAGGCGACCCGGAAGGGGTTCGGCGTTAGGCCCCAATTCGGGAACCGTCGGGCCGGGTGCAGGGTCTGCAGAAGCTTTCCCGTTGCGACGTCGACGATTGCCGTGTCGTTGTCGGAACCATCGATCGGGACGGCGAACCGGGTGCCGTCCGGCGAGAACGTGCCGATCCAGCCGGTCGTCTCGGCCGGACGCGCCAGCTTCTGGCGCCCCACCAGGTCGAGCACGGCGATCTGGCCGTCGCCGCTGGCGACCAAGAGCGTCGCGTCGTCGGGCGTGAAGCCGAGACCGATCGAAGGGGACGAGAGGGGCACCGTGCGGTCGGGGCCGACCCGTTCGCCAGTCGCCGCGTCGAAGATCCAGACGGCACCGCAGGCGCAGACGGCGCCCATCAGCGATCCGTCGCTGCTGAACGCGACGTGGATCCCGTAGCCGCCGCTTTGCTCCGGCGTGCCGAGCGTCTCGCCCGTGGCAACGTCGAGGATGCGAGCGTCATCGCTGGTTACAACGCCGAGCCGCGTCCCGGTCTTGTTCAACGCGATCACCGCTTGGCTGGGGAGTGTCACCGGCGGAGCGACGGTTCGCCGCGTTGCCACATCGACGACCGCGATGATTCCGACCCCGCTCTCGATGGCCAGCCGCGTGCCGTCGTCGCTGAACGCGAGCATCGTCGCAGGCGGCCCATCGATCGTTCCGAGCACTGATCCGCTGGCGCCGTCGACGAGCCGCACCCCGCTCGCTGTCGCGATGGCAACTGTCCCCTGATTTGGAGCTACGGCAATGGGGACAGCGCCGCCGTACAACGCACTCGCGATGCCGTCCCTCGCCAGGACCTGCACGCCGCCGTGCTCGTCTCGTGCGAGGACCTGAGGGCTGTTCGGGCTAATGGCGAGTCCACCCGAGGCTCCGAGCCCTCCGAACACCGGACCCTCACCGGCCTGCCACTCCTGCACGGTCGTGCCCGTGGATGTGTCGATCTCGAGGATGCGTCCGTCCGACGTGCCGCCGGATGCCCGGGTTCCATCGGGGTCGAAGACGATGTTCCGCAATGGGGTCGTGTACACCGATTGGAGCAGAGCCGGCTGCGCGAGCAGCGCGCCCTCGAGCGAGCCCAGCGTGTCATCGTTCGGGAGCAGCCGATCGGCCTCGAGCGCGAGGAGCAGACCCTGCGAGGGATTCGACGCGGCAAGCGACCTAGCCTGGAATGCCATTCGTCCGATGGTTGCGGTACGTGCCTCCTCGGTGGCTTGCGTCGCGGTGGTCGCGGCCAATGCGCTTTGCTCCCGAGCCCGATTCCGTTGCGCGGTCGACTCGTTGCGCTGAGCGACCGCGATCGCGCCCGCGATCAGGGCCCCGACGAGCGTGATGGCGAGGCCGACCGTGACCGTTCGCAGGCGTCGAGAGCTGCGTCGGCGACGGCGGTCATCGGCTTGCGCGGCATCATCGCTCGCGGCGACGAACTCCGTCTCGCGGGCCGACAGCTGTGACGGCTTGGCGGCCACGAGGTCTGCCGCCGCAGCCAGGCGCGCTCCCCGGTAGAGGTCCCCTGGCTCGCGCCCGCGAACCTCCCAGGCATCGGCCGCGTCGGTCAGGTGTCGCATGACTGTCAGCGACTCGCGGTCTTCGTCCAACCAACCTCTCAAACGAGGCCAGTTCCGGATGAGGGCTTCGTGAGCGACCTCGACCGTCGGCTCACGTGTGACGGGGTCGTGATCGAACGCCAACAGGCGGGCGTCACCGAACGCCTCGATCACCGACGCCGGCACGCCGTGCAGCTCGGACATGCGGGCGCGGCGACGAGTGTCCTCGGTCCCAGCGCCGGGTGAGACAAGCCTCTCGAAGAGGCCGCGCACCGCGTCCACGTCGCCGACTCCTTCGCACAGCACGTCGGCGCGCCCTGCCACTGAGCCTGCCAACCCGCCGAGCTCGCGGTACGCGTCCAGCGTGAGTCGGGTGCCATCGCGGCGGTCGTAGAGCTCGGTCAACGTGTACTGAAGAAGGGGGAGGCTCGCGGGGTTGGTCGTCGTGTCCGCAACCAGCGCAGCGACCAAGGCCGGCTCGACCGACACTCCCACCCGGTCCGCAGGTCCGGTGATGGCACGCTCGAGCTCGTCTCCGTCGAGGGGTGTGACAGCCACCGTGTGATCCCGAACGAGCTCTCCGAGGCCGCCGACTGCGAGCGGTCTGTCGTAGAAGTCGGCCCTGAGAGTGATGACCGTTCGCACCCGCGAGCGGGGGTCGGTGGCCGCCGCCACGAGCGCATCCCCGAACGCGACCCTTTCCTCGGCAGAAGCGAGCGTGAAGAGCTCTTCGAACTGGTCGATGACCAAGACGAGCTCGGTGTCGTCCTCCGGAAGGATTCGCTTGGCCGCTCTCATCAGCCCGCGCTCGTCAGCGACGAGCTGGGGAAGCAGCGCCGTGACCGAGCCCGGCGCCAAGCGGAGCAAGGCGTTTTCGAGCTCGTCGAACGGATGCGCGCCGGGCACCATCGCGGCAACCCACCGGCCGCGCAAGCGCAGCACCGGGATCAACCCCGCCCGGACCACGGACGACTTGCCCGAACCCGATGGGCCGACAACCGCGATGAACGCCGAGTTCGTCGTCGCCTCGACGAGACGAGCCGTCGTGGCCTCCCGACCGAAGAACTCGGCAGCGTCAGCCTCGCCGAACGGGTGCAGCCCCTTGTAGGGGTTGACGCGCTGCTCTTGGAGCGAGACGAGCGTGCGGCTCGCGTGAGCCCGGGGCCGCTCACTCCCGGCGTCGACACTCTGAAGGCTCGTCGTCACGCCCCGCGCCGGCGACGCGGCGGCAGCCCACCACGCGAGAACGAGCTCTCCCATGTCGCCGAACCGTTCGGAGGGCTCGGGAGCAGTGGCGGTGCGCATCACGAGATCGAGCCCGACGGGGAGGTCTGCTCGGGAGTCGCGGACGGATCGGATGGGCCCGGCGAGTTTCGTGCGGCGGAGGGAGGCAAGCGAGTCGTTCTCGAAGGGTGGGTGGCCGGCGGCGAGCTCCCACAGGAGCACGCCGAACGCGTAGATGTCGGACGCGATCGACGCGTCCTGTCCGCCGAGTTGCTCGGGCGCGGCGTACACGGGAGATCCGGCGGAGCGAAAGGCATCGCGTGTGCGATCTCCTGCCGCGGTGAGTGCGATCCCGAAGTCGCCGAGGTACGCGTTTCCAACCTCGTCGTACATGACGTTCGCCGGCTTCACGTCACGGTGCACGACCCCCGCCGCGTGTGCGACGGCGAGTGCAGTGCCGACCTGCTCGACCAGCTGTGTGAGCTCAGCAAGCGTGAACGGACCCTGCCGCACGAGCCGTTCTTCCGCTGATCCGCCGCGGAGGTAGCGCATGACGAGGAACGCGCCGCCGGGCTCGCGCCAGTAGTCGTAGAGCGGAACGATGTGGGGATGCTCGAGCCGCGCGACGAGCTGCGCCTCGGCCTCGAACCGCGCGATGAAGCGAGGGTCGTCCGCGAGCTCGGGTCTCACGACCTTCACTGCGACCTCACGCCCGACCGATGGCTGGGTGCCCCGATAGATCGCGCCGAACGCGCCTTCGGCGATCTTCTCGTGCAGCTCGTAGCCGCGGATGCTTCGGCCACGACCCTCTGTGTCGAGTGAAGGGTCCCGATCGACGATGCGGTGCTCGAGATTTTGCAGCTCAGCGCTCGGCTCTAGACCGGTCTCTTCCGCGAGCTGCTCGCGGAACGATTGGAAGGCGCGCAGTGCTTCCGCCTGCCGACCCGAGCGGTAGAGCGCGAGCATCAGCGCCGCGCGGGGCCGCTCGCGCATCGGCGCCTCGCGTGTCATCGCCTCGGCTTCACCGGCCACCTCGGCGTGGGCACCGAGAGCGAGGCGAGCCTCGAGTCGTTCTTCTTTGGCGACCAAGCGCAGCTCTTCCAGCCGCACGACGTCTCCGATGGCCCACGGCTCATCCGAGAAGGGCGAGAACGGTCGTCCCCGCCACAATCTCGAGCGCGTCGTCGGAGAGGGCGACCGCTCGAGCCGCGTCTCCTGCTTCTCGCGCGGCGCTCGCTCCGCGCACCAGCTCGGCGAAGCGCTCGGAATCGACGGAGGCCGAGTCGACCGCGAGTCGATAACCGCCAGAGGTGGTCGCGACAGTGCCTTCCCCCACGACCGAGCGGAGTCGCGACACATAAGTGCGCACCGCCTTCACGGAGTTCTCGACTTCGGCGCCATCGAACAGCGCCTCGGCCAGATGATCGACCGACACTGTGTGGTTCGCCTCGACCAGGAGCGCACCGAGGAGCCGGTGCTGGGTCGGCCCGCCGAGCGGGAGGACGCCGTCGTCCTCGGCCACCACCTCGATCCCGCCGAGAACCTCGTACCGCATACGCACCCCCACCTGGTGCCGGAGCCTGTGGCTCGACGGTACGACAGCACGATTTCAGGCCGGTTTCAACCGCCCCCTGATACCGCGCCGGGGATTCAGTCGCCCTCGACGTGGGTGAAGCCGAAGCGGCCCTTGATGCAGAGGTTGCCGTGGGTGATCGAGTGATCTGAGGGGCTCGTCACCTTCACGATGCGGTTGTCCTGCACGTGCAGCTCGAGGTTGCACCCGACGCCGCAGTACCCGCAGACCGTTGTGGTCACGGCCTGCGCGTCCTCGTCCCAGGTGCCGTCGTGGCGCATCTCGAACTCGGTCGACGGCGTCAGCGCGCCGGTTGGGCACACAGCGATGCAGTTGCCGCAGTACACGCAGGCGGAGTCGGGAAGGACGACGTCCCACTCGGTCGAGATGTGCGCGTCGAAGCCGCGACCGGCGACGGAGATGGCGAACGTGTTCTGCCACTGCTCGCCACACGCGTCGACGCACTTGTAACAGAGGATGCAGCGGCCGTAGTCGCGTACGTAGAGCTCGTTGTCGACCGTCGCGGGTTGATGGACGGTCGCAGCGTCGTCACCGAATCGTGCGGGAGCGGCGCCGTACTCGTCGATCCACGACGCGACGTGGGGCGCCCAATCGAGCTCGGTGGTCGACGCGAGCAGCTCGAGCACGAGCTTCCGGGCGTGCTGCGTGCGGTCGGTCTGGGTGTGCACGACCATGCCGTCTTCGGCCTGGCGTGAGCAAGCCGGCACGAGCACGCGGCTGCCGTCGAGCTCGACGACGCAGATGCGGCATGCATTCTTGGGGTGAAGCGTCTCGCCGTAGCAGAGCGTCGGTACGTCGATGCCTGCGGCGCGGCAAGCGTCGAGCAAGGTCGCGCCACTCTCGACGGTGACGGAGTGGCCGTCGACCTCGACGTCAGGCATCGGCACCCCCGGCGCCGAACGGCTGGAACCGCCGCAGCGCCGACTCGACGGCGTCGTACGCCGTTTGGCCGAGGCCGCAGATCGACGCGTCGCGCATGCAGCGCCCGACCTCGTCGATGAGCGCGAGCTCACGGTTCACGTCGCTTCCCCTCGTGAGTCGTACGAGCGCCTCCTGCTGGCGAACGGTGCCGACGCGGCACGGCACGCATTGCCCGCAGCTCTCGTGGCGGAAGAACCCGGCGACGCGCACGAGCAGGGGGCGCAGGTCCACTGTGTCGTCGAGAGGGAGGATCACCCCGGAGCCGAGCGACGCGCCGATCGACCGTGCGCCTTCGAACGTGAGCGGGGTGTCGAGCGCTTCCGGTCCGACGAACCGTCCCGCGACGCCGCCGAGGAGGATCGCTTGCAGGCGACCGGAGCCGCCGACGCCTCCCGCGAGCGCGATGACGTCGGCGAGCGTCGGCCCGAACGGCACCTCGTACACGCCGGGACGCCCGACGTGTCCTGAGACGCAGAACAGCTTCGTGCCGGTGGACATCCCAGAGCCCGTGCGTGCGAACGCGTCGCCGCCGTCGAGGACGATCGGCAGCACGTTGACGAGGGTCTCCACGTTGTTGGCGACGGTCGGTTGCCCGAAGAGCCCGACGTCGACCGGGAAGGGGGGCTTGCTCCGGGGCTCGCCACGGTAGCCCTCGATCGAGTTGAAGAGGGCGGTCTCCTCGCCGCAGATGTACGCGCCGGCGCCCTTGCGCATCTCGATATCGAAGCGAACGCCTCGACCGAGGATGTCGTCGCCGAGGTAGCCAGCGGCTCGCGCCGCGTCGATCGCGTCACCGAGGCGTCGCCACGCGATCGGGTACTCGCCTCGCATGTAGACGTAGCCCTTCTCGCAACCGGTGGCGAAGGCCGCGACCGTCATCGCTTCGACGAGTGAGAAGGGGTCGTTCTCGATCAGCACGCGGTCCTTGAAGGTGCCGGGCTCACTTTCGTCGGCATTCGCGACGAGGTAGTGGGGCGTCGACGCGTGCCCGGCGACCGCTTGCCACTTCCGTCCGGTCGGAAACGCGGCGCCGCCACGACCGACGAGCCCGCTGCGCACGACCTCGTCGACGACAGCGCTCGCACCGATCTCCATCGCCTTGCGCAGCGCGTCGTAGCCGCCGTGCGCCTCGTACGAGGCAAGCGAGCCCGGATCGACCGCGCCCGCTCGGGCCAGCAACACGAGCGCACTGTCACCCCGTTGCGGTACCGACCACGCCGCATCCCAGTCGCCGTCGTGCACAGGTGCGCAGACCGGCGACTCGCCCGCCTCCACGAGGAGAGCGGCCGGTGCGTGCTCGCACAGCCCGAGGCACGCGCTGGGTTCACCGTCGACCGGGCCGCCGGAGACGGCGCACGCGATGTCGACGCACGCATGCACCGTGCGCGCGGGACTCGGCTCGAGCTTGAACAGGTCGTAGAACGACGCGACGCCGTAGGCCTCCGCAGGCGCAACGGACAGTCGGCGGCACACGTGGTCGAGGCCGCCGCGGCTGATCCATCCGACGCGGTCCTGCAGGGCATGCAGCGCCGGCAGCAGGAGGTCGCGTCGCTCTCGATCGGAGTGCGCGACCCGCAGCTGCGGGTCGACGGGCACTGCTGCCCCCAATACGCGGTCGACCGCCTCTCGCTCGGCGTCGGTGGGCGCCTCGGACGAGAAGCGGAGGTCCATCTACGCGACTTCCACGCGCACGGCCGTCGCCTTGAACTCGGCGGTGCCGCTCTTCGGATCGGTGGCGTTGATGGTCAGCGCGTTGGTGTCGGCTTCGTCGGGAAAGTGGAACGTGAGGAACGCGAGTCCCGGTCGCAGGCCCTCGTCGACCCGGGCGGGCACGACGATCGCGCCCCGGCGGGATGTCACGCGGACCGTCTGCCCGGGAGCGATGCCGAGGGCGCGGGCGTCTGCCGGCGACAGGTCGATGCCCTCGCCGTCACCGCGCAGGGGGGATGCGATCACGCCGCTCTGCACGCCGGTGTTGTAGCTGTCGAGCCGCCGTCCGGTCGTCAAGCGGATCGGAAAGTCGTCGTCGAGCTCGTCGACAGGCAGCTCGTGCTCGACGACCGAGAACGCCGCCGGCTTGCCGCGCGCCTCGGGCTCGTGCGCCCACAGCCGGCCGTGCAGGTAGGACGGCTCGAGCTGGTCGTCCGAGAAGCACGGCCATTGGATCCCACCCAGCTCCTCGAGCCGCGCGTAGCTCATCCCGCGATGCATCGGCGACAGCGATCGCACCTCGTCCCACACCGCTTCTGCGACCGGCTCCGGCCAGTCACGGCCGAGGCATCGGGCGACCTCGGTCAGGATCCAGAGGTCGTCGCGCGCCTCCCCCGGCGGCTCGACCGCTTTCCGCACCCGTTGGACGCGTCGCTCGCTGTTGGTCACGGTGCCCTCTGCCTCACACCAGGCCGCCGCCGCAGGGAGCACGACGTCGGCGAGCTGCGCGGTCTGCGTGAGGAAGAGGTCTTGCACGACGAGCAGGTCGAGCGACTCGAGCAGGTGCCGCGCGTGCAGCACGTCGGCCTCGCTCTGCGCGGGGTTCTCGCCCATCACGTAGAGCGCCCGCAGCTCGCCACGGTCCATCGCCTCGAACATCGCCGACAGGTGCATCCCGTACCGCGGCGGGACGACGGCGCCATAGGCGGCGTCGAAGCGCGCGCGGGCCTCGTCGTCATCGATGATGTCTTGGAAGCCGGGCAGCTTGTTCGGGATCGCGCCCATGTCGCCGCCGCCCTGCACGTTGTTCTGCCCGCGGAGGGGTGACAGCCCGCTGCCCTCGCGGCCCACATGGCCGGTGAGCAGGGCGAGGTTGATGAGCGACAGCACGTTGTCGACCGCGTTGTGGTGCTCGGTGATGCCGAGCGTCCAGCACAGCTGCGCCTTGTCGGCCTTGGCGTACGTGTGGGCGAGCTCACGGATGGTGTCCGCGGGGACGCCGGTCTCCATCTCGCCTCGCTCGAGGGTCCACGGCTCGACCGACGCCGCGTACGCGTCGAACCCCACCGTTGCTCGTTCGACGAACGATTCATGGACGAGCCCGGCGTGGATGATCTCGCGAGCGACCGTGTTCGAGAGCGCGATGTCGGTGCCCGTGTCGATGCCGAGCCAGGTGTCCGCGCAGCGAGCCGTCGACGTGCGCCTCGGGTCGACGACGAAGAGACGGGCGCCCTGGTGGACGGCCTTGAGCACGTGATGGAAGAAGATGGGGTGCGCCTCGCGCGCGTTCGAGCCCCAGAGGACGATGACGTCGGCGTCCTCTGTCTCTCGGTAGCTGCTCGTGCCACCACCCAACCCGAAGATGGTCGCCAGACCGACGACCGAGGGGGCGTGTCAGGTTCGGTTGCAGGAGTCGATGTTGTTGGTGCCGATCGCCTGCCGAACGAGCTTCTGCGCGAGGTAGTTGGCCTCGTTGCTGGACTTCGAGCACGCGAAGAAGCCAACGGCGTCGGGGCCATAGGCGTCGATCGTGCTCGTCAGTCCGGTCGCGACACGGGCGAGTGCTTCATCCCAGGTCGCTGGGCGCAGAGAGCCGTTCTCACGGACGAGCGGCTGAGTGAGTCGTGCGGGCATGGGATTCACCGTATCCCCGGGTAGACACGGCCCATGAGCGAAGTGAACGACTTCAACAAGCAGATGGTCGACGAGTTCCGGGCGAACCACGGCATGCTCGGCGGGATGTTCGAGGGAGGCACGATGCTGCTCCTCCACCACAACGGGGCCAAGAGCGGCACGGAGCGAGTGAACCCGCTCGCCTATCAGCCCCTCGATCGCGGGTATGCCGTGTTCGCGTCGAAGGGCGGAGCGCCCACCAATCCCGACTGGTACCACAACCTCAAGGCGCACCCCGACGTGAGCGTCGAGGTGGGCGACGACACGATCCCGGTGCGGGCCCGAGTCGCCGAGGGCGACGAGCGCGAGGCGATCTGGACCAAGCAGAAGGCAGCGGTGCCAGCCTTCGCCGGCTACGAGCAGAACACCGACCGACAGATCCCGGTCGTCATCCTCGAACCCCGCTGACCCCCCGACCGTTTGCTCACCGGACCACGTCACACGTGGTTGCGTGAGCAAACTGTCAGCGGTCAGCGGCGGTGAGCGACTCCCATTGGGCGAGGTCGTGCGAGAACACGAGCTGCACGCCCGACGCTTCTTGCTCCCGTAGCCACGTGAAGGTCTGCCGCTGCCGATCGGCGTCGTAGGAGTACGACGGCAGCGCGTCGAGGTCGAGTGCGAGGCGGCAGTAGCAGGCGTCGCCGACCAGGATCGTCTCACCCTCCACGACGAGCGACTGGTGCCCTGAGGTGTGGCCCGGGGTCATGACGACCCGCAGGGCGCCGTCGCCGAAGATGTCGTGCTCGCCCTCGAGTAGCTCGACGTCGTGGCCGATGTCGAAGTCGGCCGGGTCGTAGACGCCGAACTCGATGAGCCGCGGGTGGTGCCCGGCCTCCCATTCGGGACGTTGCACGAGCAGGCGGGCGTTCGGCACCTCGACGTGGCCGCCGCAATGGTCGAAGTGGAGATGGCTGCTCACGATGAACGCCACGTCGGCCGGATCGAAGCCGGCGGCCTGCAGCTGCGGACCGACACTGCCGTCGGGCGCGAGCTCGGGGGTGAACATCGACTCGAGGCCGTGAAGCCGGTCGTTCGAATGAGCGACGTCCGGATGCATGCCCGTGTCGAACAGCACCAGCCCTTCGGGATGCTCGACGAGGAACGCGGGCACCGGCATGCGGAACTCGCCGGTCTGGCCCGTGATCATCGTGCTCGCGTCAGTGGTCAGCCAGCCGCAGCTGACGGGGTGGATCCGCGTGCCCGAGCTCGAGAGCATGCGACGACAGTACGACCTACGCTCCGGCGATGACCGAGCGAATGATCAAGTCCGACGGCGACGACATCTGCACCGAGGCGTTCGGCGATCCGAGCGACACTCCGATCCTTCTCATCATGGGCGCCAGCGCGTCGATGCTCATGTGGCCCGACGACTTCTGCGAGCGGTTGGCGGGTGCCGGGCGGTACGTCATTCGCTACGACAACCGCGACACCGGCCGCTCGATCCACTATCCGCTCGGCGAGCCCGAGTACACGGTCGAGGACATGGCCGACGACGCGATCGCTGTGCTCGACGCCTATGACATCGACACCGCACACATCGTCGGTGCGTCGATGGGAGGCATGATCACGCAGCTGGTTGCCCTCCGTCATCGCGATCGAGTCCGCACGATCACGCCGATCATGTCGACACCCGATCCCGGCGCGGTCCTGGGGATGATGAGTGGCGAGAGCGTCGAAGCAGCTCTGCCCGGGCCGAGTCCCGAGCTGATGGCAGCGGCTCTCGCTCAGGCCGGGGTCGACCAGAACGACAAGCAGGCCGTGATCCAGTCTCGGGTCGACTTCTTCGGGGTGCTGCACGGGCCTGCGCACCCGTACGACGCGGACCGGATGCGTGACCTCTTCACCCGCGAGATCGAGCGCGATCCGAACTTCCAGTCGACCGCGAACCACCAGATTGCGATCGCGAAGACGCCGGCGTGGCGCAGCAACCTTGCGTCGCTCGACGTGCCGACGCTCGTCATCCACGGCACCGCCGACCCGATCCTGCCCTACGAGCACGGAGTCGCTCTCGCGAAGGACATCCCCGGCGCCGAGCTGCTCCCCCTCGAAGGCGTGGGCCACGATCTCCCCGACGAGGAGATGGACACGATCGTCCCGGCGATCCTCCGCCACACGGCATAGCAGCAGCCGCGCAAGTGCAGGTCCGCCGGCTCGCGCCGGCCGACGTCGAGACGTTGCGCACGATCCGCTTGGAAGCGCTGCGCTCCGATCCCGACGCGTTCGGCAGCACGCTCGAGCGAGAAGAGGGTCGCTCCGACGACGACTGGCGCGCGTGGCTTGGCCGCGGCGCAACCTTCGTTGCGGAGACAGACGATGGTCCGGTCGGGCTGATCGTCGCGATTCCCCACGACGATCCCACCACAGTGGGAATCTACGCGATGTTCGTCAGCAGTCGCGCTCGACGCGGAGGAGTCGGACGTGCCCTCGTCGAGGCCGCGGTCGGGTGGGCGACGGGCAGCGGCGCCGAACAGGTCACGCTGATGGTGATCGACGGCAACGAACCGGCATCGAAGCTCTACGAGTCCTGCGGGTTCACCTATTCGGGGGAGTCCGAGCGACGCGAGCGTGACGGCGCCCTGGAGCTGGTGATGACCCGGGTCATCCGTACTGCACGGTGACCGGTGCGCCGAAGAGCTGCGCCGCCTTGCGCACCCGTTCGCGCTCCACTTCGTCGAACTGCCGTGTGGCGCGCTCGATCAAGTGGTCGAGATCGACTGCTCGCAGATAAGGCTCGTTCTCCTCGGCGGACTTGAGCGCCTTCCACAGAAGGAGCTTCCCGGCGATGCCGAGCGTCAGCATCTCGAGCTCGACCAGCTCGTGCGGCTCCTTGTGCTTGATCGCTCTCGAAGCCATCCAGGCGGCGAACCGCTTGGGCTGCGGCTTGCTCACACCGAGCTCGTGCATGATCGCCTCGAGCACCGACTGGTCGGCTTCGATCTCCAACGCCAGATCCGGCATCGCCCGCTGCGCGAGGTCCAGCCCCGCGACCGACCCCGCGTAGTGATCGGCGAGGTACACCTCCAACGCATGTGCTGTCATGCCTCACGCGTGCCCGCGATGGCCGGTGACGAAACGTCAGGGCGCGGCGAGGACGTGGACGACGCAGACGGCACCGACCCCGACCATGTGCGCGAGCCCGACGCTGGCGCCCGGATGCTGGCGATCGCCCCCCTCGCCCCGAAGCTGTGTCGTCAGCTCGCAGATCTGCCCGACACCCGTCGGCCCGATGGGGTGGCCCATCGACAGGAGGCCTCCTGAGGCGCTCACTGCGACGCGACCACCGATGTGGAACTGGCCGTCGGCGAGCTGCGCGGCCGCCTGGCCGACGGGCGCAAGCCCGATCGCTTCGATGTAGAGCAGCTCCTCGACGGTGAACGCGTCGTGCAGCTCGACCACGTCCAGGTCGCTCGGGCTCACACCGGCCTCACGCAGGGCGATGCCGGCGGTCTCACGCGTGAGCGCAGCGTCGAAGTTCTCGCCGCGGTAGACGGTCTCGGACCGCGACGCTGAGGAGAGCACTCGCACGGCGCGGCCGCGGTCGATGCCGAGCCGCGCGATCGCGGCATCGGAGGCGACGACGACCGCGGCGGCGCCCTCGCCGACTGGGCAACACTGCAGTCGCGTCAGCGGGCCGCTGATCAGCGGCGGCGCGAGCACCTCTTCGAGCGTCCGTGCCTTCTGCCGCTGTGCGTTCGGGTTCAGCGCGCCGTTCTCGCTGTTCTTGACCGCGACGAGCGCGAACTGCTCGTCGGTCGCCCCGTGGTCGTACATGTAGCGGTTCGCGAGGAGAGCGAAGTGCGTGAACGGGACGACCCGACCGCCCACGAGGTCACGGAGCCCTGCCGCGGGATGGGGCATACCGAACTTCAGTGGCTTGTCGAGCCCGACGGCGATGGCGACGTCGGCGAGACCTGCGGCGACGTCGATGCACGCTTGCCGCACCGCGGTCGACCCCGAGGCGGACGCGTTCTCGACCTGGGCCATCGCGATGCCGCTCGAGCCGAAGTGGCGGTACATCAGGCGGGAAAGCCCCATGGCCGTCGTCGCGGTGCCCGTGTAGGCCGTCTCGACGTCTCTCCACTCGATGCCGGCGTCGGCGAGCGCGTCGCCCACGGCCTTGACGCCGAGGGTCGTATAGGGCGTGTCGCTCGGCCTCTGGTACGGGTGCAGGCCGACACCGACCACGTGCACGGGCCTGAGGTCGCGCAACGTGACCGCCATCAGACGATCCCGAACCTGGGCTCGACGACCTCGTTGCCGTCGTCGTCGGTGCGCAAGGTCACCCACTCGGCAGCGACACGCGCCCCGATCGCGTCGGGCTCGACCAGAGCAGCCATCGTCCCGCGGATCAACGGTCCGCCGTCGAGCTGGATCTCGCCGATGGCGAACGGCGCCTCGAGGTCATGGCCCTGATAGAGATGGACGGTGGCGACCGAGTGGAGGATGCCCTCGGGCTGCAGGTCGATCGCCTCGAGCTGCGTGCTTCCGCATACCTCGCAGCCGAGGGGCAAGGTCGGGAAGAACGCCGTGCCGCACGCTCGGCATCGGGTTCCCCTCAGCACCGGCCCGTCGCCGTCCGTGTCGTACAGACCCTTGTGTGCGGCCACGCGCATCTGGGTTTCTTACTATCTGGCGCCATGCTGACCGAAGCCCAGCCAGGCACCCCAGAGTTCTGGGCCGGCCAACGTCCTGACGCGCCCGCCGTGGTCAAGGGCGACGCGGTGATGACCTACGCCGAGTGGAACGACCGGGCCGATCGAGTCGCCGATGCGCTGGCCGCGCTCGGCCTCGAGGAAGGCGATCGCCTGGGCATGCGGTTCCGGCTGTCGTTCGAATGGTTCGTGATCCAACGCGCGTTGCAGAAGCTGGGCGTCACGCAGGTCGCTGTGAACTGGCGGCTCACACCGGACGAGGCCGTCTACATCATCCGCGACAGCGGCGCGAAGGGCCTCGCGTGCAACGACGTCGACGCGTCGCCGTGGACGGAGCACGACGTCGGTCTGCTCGTGACGGTCGGCAACGAGGTCGGCCATCGCTACGAAGACCTCCTCGCCACGGGCGAGCCCAACCCACGGTTCGGTGCGATGCGACCGAGCCTCGTTCTCTACACCTCGGGCACCACCGGGGCTCCGAAGGGCGTGCCGCCCCTCGACCTGAGCAACGCGGACTTCGACAGGTTGGCGCGGTACGGCGCCTCCGTCGGGGGAGTGCCGCCCCATCCGCACGAGGGACGGGTGCTCATGTCGCTGCCCGTGCATCACGGTGCCGGTGCCGCGGCGGCGACCGGCGCGTGCGCGACGGGCGGCACCGCCGTGTTGCTCGATCCGTACGACCCCGAGGAGGCACTGCGCCTCATCGATCGTCACAAGGTGCAGCTGTGGATCGGGGTGCCGACGATGCTGCTGCGCATCCAAGCGCTGCCAGACGACGTCGTCGATCGCTATGACGTCTCCTCGATCGAGGCGCTCACGGTTGGTGCCGCGCCGGTGCCTCAGTCGCTCAAGCAGTGGGTCGTCGACCACTTCGGCGCCGTGCTGTGGGAGGGCTACGGCACGAGCGAGTCGGGGATGGTCGCGTACATGCCGCCGGAGCATCAGCTGACGAAGCCGGGGAGCAGTGGCATCCCCTACGACGGTGTCGAGATCGCCATCGTCGACGACGACTGGAACCGCCTGCCCGTCGGCGAGACCGGCGAGATCGCGGTGAACACGCCCGTGGTGTTGCGCGGCTACCTCGGGCGCGATCCTCTCGGCGACGACGTCCTGCGCGACGGCTTCTATCGCACCGGCGATGTCGGCCATGTCGACGAGGACGGCTTCCTCTTCATCACCGACCGCATCAAGGACATGATCGTGGCGGGAGGCGTGAACATCTATCCCGGCCGAGATCGAGAAGGCGCTCGTCGCGCATCCCGATGTCGAAGACGCTGCGGTGATCGGCATCCCCGAGCCCGACTTCGGCGAGCAGGCGCTCGCGTTCGTCGTGACCCGGCCGGGCCATTCCGTGACCGGGCCCCAGCTGCTCGAGTTCCTCGATGGCCGCCTCGCGTCCTACAAGAAGCCCCGGCAGTTCGAGTTCGTGGACCACCTGCCCGTCAGCCCGATGGGCAAGGTGCTGAAGACCGAGCTCCGCGCTCCCTATTGGAAAGGTCGCGACCGCAATGTCTGAGAGCCGCAATGTCTGAGATCAACCTGCTCGACCTGACCGGACGCACCGCGCTCGTGACCGGGGCAGGCCAAGGCGTCGGCGCCGCGACCGCGCGCTACCTCGCCGCCTACGGAGCTCACGTGATCGTGAACGACTACGTGGTCGACCGGGCGCAAGCCGTCGCCGACGAGATCAAGGCGGCGGGCGACAGTGCCGTCGCTGCGCAGGCCGACGTCACCGACTTCGATGCCGTGCAGGCGATGGTCGCCGACGCAGGCACGGTCGACATCCTCGTGAACAACGCGGGCAACGCCGGGGCCGACCCGAGCGCGATCACGGGCAAGCCGTTCTGGCAATCCGACCCGACCGAGTGGGAGCCGTTCATCGGCGTGAACCTCTACGGCGTGTTCCACTGCAGCCGCGCCGTCATCCCCGGGATGATCGAGGGCGGCCGAGGTGGTCGGCTCATCACGGTGATCAGCGATGCGGGCCGCGTCGGCGAGCCCGGCCTCGAGGCGTACTCAGCGGCGAAGGCGGGCGCAGCCGGGCTCATGCGCGCGCTCGCCAAGAGCCTCGGCCGTTACGAGATCACCGCGAACAGCGTCGCGATCGCCACGACCAACACGCCCGCTGTCGCGCGGATGGTGCAGAACGAGGAGCTCGCGAAGAAGGTGCTGCGCAACTACACGATCCGCCGGTTCGGTGAGCCGAGCGACGTTGCTGCGATGGTCACGTTCCTCGCTTCGGGCTCATCGAGCTGGATCACGGGCCAGACCTATCCCGTCAACGGAGGATTCAGTGTCAACCTCTGACTCGGACGCGGTGATCATCCCCGAGCGGGTCGGCGAGCACCTCGTCGTCATCCGCATCAACCGTCCCGCGCGCCGCAACGCATTCGACGGCGCCACCGCTCGCGCGATGGAAGCTGCGATCGATGCCTTCGAGGAAGACGACTCGCTGCGGTGCGGGATCATCACCGGCTCCGACATCGTGTTCTCCGCGGGACAAGATCTCATCGCGGCGGCGTCGAACGACATGGGTGTCGCGCCGAAGCGAGGTGGCTTCGGGATCATGGCGATGCCGCCGACGAAGCCGATCATCGCGGCGATCGAAGGCCACGCGCTGGCAGGCGGTCTCGAGCTGGCGCTGTCGTGCGATCTCATCGTTGCGTCGCGCACCGCGAACATGGGGATCCCCGAAGCGGCGCGGTCGCTCGTCGCCGTCGGCGGCGGCCTCTTCCGACTGCCGAGGCGCATCCCGTACCACCTCGCGATGGAGCTCGCGCTCACGGGCAAGCCATGGCCGGCCACGCGCATGGCCGAGCTCGGGCTCGTCAACCGGCTCGCGGAGCCGGGGCAGGCGCTCGAGGTCGCGATCGAGCTCGCGAACGAAGTGCTCGAGGCGGGGCCGCTCGCGGTGCGGGCGAGCAAGCAGATCGTGCAGCACGCCTACGACTGGACCGACGCGGAGGGGTGGCGGAACCAGATGGAGTACGCCGCGCCGGTCATGCGATCGGAGGACCTGCAGGAGGGACTGCGTGCGTTCGCGGAGAAGCGTCCCGCGGTGTGGAAGGGCCGTTAGCCGGCGTCGAACTCGGCGACCAAAGCCTTCGGCGCCTGGCACCGCCACGCGTCGGTGAGCAGCTCCTCGAGCTCGTCGGGGTCGATCGCTTCGAGGCGCACGAGGATCGCGGGAAAGCCGTTGTAGTGCGGGTCGGTGAAGAACTTCTCGCCGTCGTCCGACGCGAGCAGCAGCTCCTTCTCGTCGAGGTCGGGCACCTGGATCGCGAGCACTTCAGGATTGGGCACCCGCGCCTTCTTCGGATGGATGCGTTCCATCCAGACCCACGCAATGCCCTTCTGCTTGCCCTTGTTCTCGACGGAGAACGCGAAGCGGTCGGTGCTCTCGTGCACCTCGGGGAGGGAGAGCGCGATCCGGCGGACATCGTCTTCCGTCGCCACATCACCGAGTCTCGCGCCCCGTCACTAGCGTGCGCGCCGTGACCGACGATGTCGACGGCTGGGCCGCGATCGGCGAGCTGTACCACCGCTACCTCACGGGCCTCCTGCTCGCGCTGGTGATGCGCCAGGGCACTGACCGCGCTGCGGAAGTGGTGTTCCGCACGTTCCGGCGACAGCACCTCGAGCTGTTCCTCCCAGGCCTGCGCAAGCTCGAGCTCGACGGGCTGCCGCACCCCGTGGCGTGCGCGCAGTATCACGTGCTGTCCAACGCGCTCGGGGGCGTGAACGTCGTGTGGATCCCCGAGTCGGACACGAAGTCGTGGGTGCGGTACGTGCCGCCGAGGTGGATCTTCGACGGCACGGCGGTGTGCGGCATCCCCACCGAAGTGAGTCGAGCGATGCTCCACGGATGGCACGGCCACAACGGCGTGTCACTCGGCAACGATCGCCTCGGCTTCGTGTGCACGATGCAGACGACCGACGGTCAGCCGGGCCTCGAGGGCTACTACATCGAGGAAGACCACCCGCTCGCACCCGAAGATCGGGTGCGCTTCCGTCCCGGCGAGCATCCGCCGAGCGACCCTGTCGAGCTGCCGCGCCCGGCGTGGGACCCGATGCGACTCGTGAAGGTCGAGCGCAACTACGCGACCGCCTACATCCGCAGCATCCTGCCCGAGCTCTGCGCGGTGCTCGGCCCTGCCGACGCGGGCGCGGTGGGCACGATCGCCGCGCGCCAGATCGGCATGCAGTACCACGCCGCGGTGATGGCCAAGCTCGGGCCAGGTGGCGAGTTCGTCGATCGGTTCGCCCGCCTGTTGCGGGCGCACGGCGACGACGTCGACGTCGTCGAGACCGGCGCCGACACCGTGGTGCGCCTCGCGCGCAGCAGCCTGCTCGACGACCTCGGGTTGCCCACCGAGGCGTTCGACGCGTGGAACGGGCTCTGGGAGGGCATGGCTGCGATGGAGCAGCACCGCATCGTCCTCACCCATCGCCGCGATGCGGGCGACGAAATCTGGAGCTGGCGAGTGCTCGACCTCAGCAGAATCGGATGATGGCAACCCGGCGCTTCACCCAGGTCGACGTGTTCTGCTCACCGCGAGGTCGTGGCAACCCGCTTGCTGTCGTGCACGACGGCGATGGGCTGAGCGACGACGAGATGCAGCGGTTCGCTCACTGGACCAACGTGAGCGAGACGACGTTCCTCGTGCCGCCGACGACCCCAGATGCCGACTACAAGGTGCGGATCTTCACCCCGGCAGAGGAGCTCTCGTTCGCCGGCCATCCGACCCTCGGCACTTGCCACGCGTGGCTCGAAGCGGGCGGCGTCGCTCGAGGCGGCGACGTGATCGTGCAGGAGTGTGGCGCGGGGCTCGTGCCGGTGAGGCGCGATGAGGAACGGCTCGCGTTCGCCGCGCCACCTCGCGTCAAGGAAGGTCCCGTCGACCCGAGCATGGTCGAGAAGGTCGCATCGTGGCTCGGGATCACGCGCGCTGACATCGTCGACGCGCAGTGGGTCGACAACGGACCGGGCTGGGTCGCGGTCGTTCTCCCGAGCGTCGACGCGGTGCTCGCGTTGCGACCGGGCGCGCTCGAGCAGAAGGTCGGTGCCGTGGCCAAGTACCCGGCTGGTTCACCCGCCGCCATCGAGCTTCGTGCCTTCTTCTCGGTCGACGGAGTGACGAGGGAGGACCCGGTCACCGGCAGCCTCAACGCGTCGGTCGCGCAATGGATGCTCGAGAGCGGCCAGCTGAGCGCGCCCTACGTCGCGAGCCAGGGTGCTGCTCTCGGGCGAGCCGGCGAGGTGTTCGTCTCGCAGGAGGGTGACGCGGTCTGGATCGGCGGCTCCTCGACCTCCCTGATCAAGGGAACGGTCGAGCTCTAGCGAGCGGTCGACTCAGGGACGCGCCATCCACTGCCGAGACACCTCGGCGCCCTTCACCGGATCGTCGACGACGAGCACGAGCTGGTGGTCGTGATCGCTGTACTGCGCTTCGATGTTCACGCCCGCTTCGGCCATCGCGCGGCAGATCTTGCCGAGCTGTCCGGGCTCGTCCTGCCTCAGTCGCTGCAGCAGCACAGGCTTCACCGCGACGACGTTCATCCCGATCGCCTCGAGCGCCCGCCGTGCGGCTTCACCATCCTCGAACAGGAAGTGAGCGACACCACGGTTCGCGACGACCCAGGCGCCGCCGCCCTCGACGCTCACGCCCGCGGCGCCGAGCGCCTCACCCATCCGGGCGAGCTCACCCGGTGCGTTGTCCAACGAGATCTCGACATCGTCCATGTGAGCGTCCTTACCTCTCCACCAACCACGTCTCGTGGAGCGCGATCCACGTCCACCCGATCGGTGCCGCGTCGTCGGGAGCGAGCACGGCGGTCGACACCCGGCGATTCGGGACTGCACAGGTCGATTGCCACTCCTGGTAGCGCACCACCGCCATCGCGTCGGTCGCCGCGACGACGTGCGCGTCTCTGATGTCGATCGTGATCCCGGGGTCGACTCCGAACGCGCCGCGAAAGCCCTCGAGAAGGGCGGGCCTCGCCACTGTCTCGCCGTCGGGCGTCAAGATCTCGAACCCGTGGTCGAGCGCAGCGACGAACGAATCCCACACCGACGCGTCCGCGCCCGAGAGCCAGCCTTGGATCGCCACGTGTTGCCTCAAGACCTCGGCGACCGCCGGGTGATCGGTCAACGGAAGGCGGGCGGCGGTTCGAAACCTCGCCACTCTCGTTCGAGCAGCTGGGCGAATCGCAGCGTCGTGCGGTCTTCGAGGTACGGGCCGATCGCCTGCAGTCCCAGCGGGAGTCCATCGGCGTTGAGGCCCGCCGGAAACGCAGTCGCCGGCTGCCCGGTGAAGATCGCCCACATCGGGTACACGATGTTGAGCATGTAGGGCACCACTCGGCCATCGAGCTGCAGCTTCCGTTCGTTCTGAGAGCCCGACTCGTGCGGGAACGCCGAGTCGAGCGCGGTCGGGCAGACGAGCACGTCCCACTCCGCGAAGAACGCTCGCCACTCGGCGCGGGCCGCCTCCCGACGATTCAACAAAGAGAGGAATGCCGCCGCATCCAGTAGTGGGCCCTCGCTGGCTCGCCCTCAACACGGGATCGTCGGAGTCGGTCGCCGTCGCTGCCTTCTCGCGGTCTTCGCGACTCTGTGCCTTGCGAAGTGATCGCAGTGAGCAGTCGCATGTAGTCGGCGAAGTACGCGTCGTGGTCGAGCGCCGGCATCGCCTCCGCGACCTTGGCTCCCGCTTTCGTGAGAAAGGCGGCGATCTCGTCGACCTTCGCGTGCATCTCCGTCGATGGTTGCGCCAGCGACAGGGTGGGCATGATCGCAACCCTGAAGTCCCCAAGGCGTTCGTGCCGCGCTGCCGGCAGCTCGAGGCGCCATCCGACGTCTTCTCCCTGGACAGGGCCGGCGACGACGTCGAAGAGCAGCTCGAGGTCGTGGGCGCTGCGTGCGAGGGGGCCCTGCACTGCCATCACAACGGCCGGGTTCACCGAGTCGGCGAATGGGAACGCGCCCTCCGCGGGACTGCACTGTCGGAGGGCCGGTGCCCGTACAGGCCACAGTACGCAGCGGGCACGCGGATCGAGCCGCCGATGTCACTGCCGATCTCGAGCGGGGTCATGCCCGCCGCGAGGGCAGCAGCGCCTCCACCGGTGCTGCCTCCGGGCGTACATCCGAGGTTCCATGGGTTGTTCGTCCGCCCGTACACGGGACTGTCGGCCTGCCAGTCACTGAGCGAGACGGGGATGTTGGTCTTCCCGAGCAGACACGCGCCCGCAGCGAAGACTGAGCGCGCGATCGGCCCGTCGGCGCTCGGTCGATAGCTCTTGAGCAGCTCGATGCCCGCGGACTGCGGCAGGCCCGCGACCTGAGTCGACTCCTTCAACGTCATCGGCAGGCCGAGGAGCGCCTGTCGCTCGCCTGCAGCGCGTGCTTCGTCGGCGCGCTTCGCCGCTTCGAGGGCGCGTTCGGGAGTGCGCACCGGAATCGCGTTGAGCACCCCGTCGTGCTTGTCGATCCGCGCGAGGTGATCTTCGACGAGCTCGACTGCGCTGACGTCCCTTGCATCGAGCGCGTCGAGCATCTCGATCGCAGTGCTGAACGGGCCGATGTCGGCTGCCATGCGCGTACCCTACGGCGGTGGCAGCAACGCTTCCGTCTGAGCTCACTTCGATCGCCCAACGAATCGCGCCACGACTGAAGGAGCGGGAGGAGACCGTCGCGGTGGCGGAAGGGTCGGCGGGCGGATTGATCTCTTCGGCCTTGTTGTCCGTGGCGGGGGCGTCGGCCTACTACGTCGGTGGTGCCGTCGTGTACACGCTTGCCGCGAGCCGGGCGTGGATGGCGGGAGCGGTCGATGCGCCGGCAGGGATGCGGGGCGCAACTGAGGAGTTCGCGGGGTACCTGGCGCGCTCAGTCGCCGCGAAGCTCGGGACGACATGGGGAATCGGTGAGGCTGGGGCCGCCGGTCCCCCCAATCGCTACGGCGATCCCGCGGGACATTGTTGGGTCGCGGTCGCGGGGCCGACAGATGTCACGCGCCACGTCCTGACGGGCTTCGACGACCGAGAGCAGAACATGGTCGCGTTCGCGGCGGCCGCGCTCACGCTTCTCGCGGACACCCTCGAAGCCTGAGCTCGGGATGATGCCGGCCGCCGGCGGCGTTGTCGGCGGCATGACCTGTGTGCTCGGCGTGTGCGGCAGCCTGCAAGGACGCTCGGCCAACCGGTCGGCTCTCGAAGTCGCGTACGGCGTCCTGCGAGCGGGCACCGCGATCGTCGACCACTTCGAGCACCTGGACGAGATCCCCGCATTCGACGCCACTCGTGTCGACGACCCGATCGAAGTCATCGAGAGCTGGCGTCGCCGGGTCGACTCGGCTGATGTCGTCGTGATCGCGGCGCCTGAGTACGCGGGCGGGCTCGCGGGTGTGGTGAAGAACGCACTCGACTGGCTCGTCACGTCGGGCACCCTCTATCGCAAGCCGGTCGCGATCATCAGTGCGGGCACCTCGGGCGGTGCGCATGCCAGGGTCCAGCTCGCACAGACCTTGACCTGGCAGGGCGCGTACGTGATCGCCGAGCTCGGCATCTCGGTGCCGCGCACCAAGTCAGACGCGCAAGGGCGCTTCGTCGATCCGAGCGCGATCGCGGCGTTGTCCTCGCTCGCCGAGGAGGTGGTCGCGGTCACGTCCATGCGTGCGGACCAGATCGTCAGCCTGGCAACGAACGTCGTGCGGTCGCTCGGAGTCGACACGGGACACATCGCCCCCGCGGCCTGACCGATTTCGCGGCTACAACGTCCCGCGTGCTCCGCCCGGTACGGCTTGTCAGCGCGGTCGTCTTCTTGGCGCTGGTGGGTGCGTGCGGTGGAGACGACGGCGAATCCGCATCGACCTCGGCAACGACGAGCAACAGCACGACAGCGGTCACCGAGCCACCCAGCATGGCGACGGTGCAGGCGACGATCGACGAGATCGTGAGCGACTATCCGACGCTGCACGGCGTGGTCGTGCACATCATCGCTCCGTCAGTGGACATCGACGAGAGCATCGCCTCGGGTGACAACGTCGATGGCGCGCTCAGCGCGGACGCGACGTTTCGGCTGGCGAGCAACACGAAGACATTCACCGCGGCGGCCGTGCTTCGGCTGGTCGAGCAGGGGAAGGTCGAGCTCGATGGGCCGCTCACCCAGTGCCTCGACCCCGATCTGGCGCGGATCGTCGCAGCGGACGGTTACGACACGGAGGCGATCACAGTGCGACAGGCGCTGTCGCACACCGCCGGCTTCTTCGACTTCGCGCAGGAGCCCGGATACCTCGATGCTGTCTTCGCCGACCCCGCGCATCACTGGTCGCCCGCGGAGCAGGTGCAATGGGCCGTCGACCACGGCGATCCCCTCGGCGCTCCGGGAGCCAGCTTCTCGTACTCGAACACCGGATACGTGCTGCTGGGTTCGGTGGTCCAGTGTGCGAGCGCGATGCCGCTGGCGCAGGCGTACCGAGAGCTCCTTCGATTCGACGACCTGGGGCTCGACGCCACGTACCTCGAGTCGCTCGAGCCGGTGCCGCCGACGGCGGGGCCTCGCGCGACCAGTTCTTCGGTGACGTCGACACGTTCGCGTTCGATCCGTCGATGAACCTCTACGGCGACGGCGGCCTGGTGTCGAGCGCGGCGGATCTCGGACACTTCGCCCGGGCGCTCCTCGGCGGTGAGGTGTTCGACGACGATGCGACCCTCGACACGATGCTCGCGCCCGCCACCGAACCGATCAGCCCTGCGATGGGCATCTTCCGGGAGGAGATCAACGGGCTGACGTGCTGGTCACATCAAGGCTTGTGGGGCACCGCGTTCTTCACCTGTCCGGACGCCGACCTCACCATCTCAGCTTCCGTGGAGCAAGGCTCGTTGGACGACGTCGACCTCAACCCCATCCTCTTCGCGGCGTTCGCGCTCGTCGGAAGATGACGAGTCTCAGGGAGCAGGCGCGTCCGCGTCGGACGTCGGACTGTCGTCCTCGCCGACCTTGGTGAAGTACTCGATCGCCTCCTCCACCCGTTCGGCTTCGGCCTCCTTGGAGTTCACATCTTGGTCCTCGGGATCCTTCATCTGCGTAGTCTCGCGCCATGCCGATCGAGAGCTCGGTCCGTGCTGGAAGAGCACAACGAGACGCCGAGGATGCGTCGGCGGGATGGCGGTTCTCGCGCGCGGTCGAGCGTGTGCGCGTGGTCGACGCGATCCTTGCCGACTACGCGACCTCCTACTGCGGCCGCCCGGTGCGGCGGCGCGAGGTCAAGCCCATGGAGTCGGCGGTCGAGCTGCCGGGCATCACGTGGTCGATCGAGGGCGACGTGATGGTCGAGTTCCTTCCCGGTGACAGTGGGCCGGGCCGTTTGATCGTGCATGAGATCGCGATCCTGAGCCTCGTGAAGAAGCAGCTCCGGTCGCGCCACGTGACGATCGAGTACCGCGACCGATGGTGACCCGTCCCCTCGTCTAGCTCTCAGATCCAGCAGAGGCAGAACGGGTGGCCAGCGGGGTCCGCGTACACCTGGAACCCATCCTTCGCGTCGAGGTCATCGGCGGGCTTCAGCAGGGTGGCACCGAGCGACATCGCCTCGTCGTGAGCGGCCCTGATGTCCTTCACGTAGAGGTCGAGGTGGATCTGCTGTTGCGTGCCATTGGGCCAGTCAGGTCGCACGTGGTTCGGCGCGAGCTGGATCCCGACGCGCGGCTTCCCGTCGGCGGCGTAGATCATGTGCCAGTCGTCTTCGGGCTCGACCCTGCCGCCGAGCATCCCCGACCAGAACGCGCTCTCGGCAGCCAAGTCGGGCGCGTCGAACACGACGATCTGATGAATGCACTCCATGGCCGCATCGTTCCACTCGGCGAGCGGGTCGAGACTCGCGAAGATGCCGGGCATGGGACGTGGATTCGGGATCACGGCAGCGGTGCCCCACGGCATCGCCGCAGAGCTGGCGGCGGAGGTCGAGCGGCTCGGCTACACGTCGTTCTGGGTGAACGACATGGCAGAGGCGGAAGGCTTGCAGTCGCTCGCCGCGGTCTCAGCGGCGACGAGCCACATCACAATGGGCGTCGGGGTCATCCCGCTCGACGCGCGACCCCCGGCCGTCATCGCGCAACGCTTGCGATCGCTCGCCCTCCCACTCGACCGGCTCGTCCTGGGTGTCGGGAGCGGCAACAGCAAGAGCTCGCTCGCCCTCGTGCGCACGGGCGTCGCCGCCCTGCAGGCCGAGATCGAGGCGACGGTCGTGGTCGGTGCGCTCGGCCCGAAGATGTCGATGCTCGCGGGCGAAGTTGCCGATGGGGTGCTGTTCAACTGGATGACGCCCGCGCACATCGCTCATCTCGCGCCAACGGTGGACGGCTCGCTGATGGCCTACGTGCGCTGCGCGCTGCTGCCTCGAGCCGCGGCGCGACTGTCAGCGGAGCTCGAGCGCTACTCGGGGCTCGCCCAGTACGAGAAGCACCTGGCGCGCATGCACGCGACGGCGCTCGACACATGCGTGGTCGGCCCCGAAGGCGCCGCGCTCCAGCCGGGACTGGCTCGCTTCGAGGCCGTGCTCGACGAGACGATCGTCCGCGCGATCACCGCCGATGATTCGCTCGACAGCCTCGTCGAGCTCGCCCGAGCCTGTGCGCCGAGCTGACGCAGGGGGTGACGGAGCGCCGCGACTGCCGGATCGGATGAGCCCACAGAACGGCGGCTGGGTCGGTTCCGCCCGAACAGACCCAGCACACCGCCCGCCTCGCTCACGCCGGCGTCACTGCACCCACGTGAGCGGCCCTCCTGTCACGCTTGCGCATGACAGGGGTGACCCGCAGCCCCGGAGGGGCCGAACAAGGTGGAGGAGAGTTCGCGCGGGTCGCCCCCTCCGCTTATCGCCCGAGCAGCGGTGACCGTTACAGCACGCCCGTTTCACAGGCCCGCGTCGCTCTTGGAACCCGCGCATCCTTCCGTCGTGCACCGGGCCTTTCCGACCACGATCGACGCGATGACCTCGCCGCGCTGAGTGAGCAGCTGCTCGACGGTGACGACGATGCTCTCGCGATGGCATTCGGGACATCGCTCGCTCAGGGTGACGAAGTTGCTCGGCACCGAGCGAACGGTAGGACACCACTCTGAGCATTTGGGGGACCACTGTCCGCACTCTGAGGAGACCTCGGCAGCGTCGGGCCGCGCGGCCTAACGTCCGACGGAGCGCGCCTGTCGCGTGCGGCGGCAAACGGAAGGAGCCGACATGGGTCTGAGGCCACGGAGGATGATGCGGCGACGGAGGCGGCGGGCGAGACGGCGCATCATGCTCGCCGGCGGAATGGTCGCGTTCGGTGTGCACAAGATGTCCCAGAGCCAGGCCAAGCAGGTCGAGGAGCACACCGGCGTTCCGCCGGAGGAGCTCGAGGACGAGGATCTCGAAGCGGCGATGGCAGAGCTCAACATTCCCAAGCAGGAGCTCACGGACGAAGACCGCGCGGCAGGAGCTGGCACCGACGACTAGAAGCGATTCAGAGCGGATGACGGGGATCGAACCCGGATAGCCAGCTTGAAGCCTTCTAGGAGCCGGTGTCGTGACCTGGCGACACCGGCGCGGACCGGCTCGCTTAAAGACTCCGCGTCACCGCCTACTCCGACAGCTCTCGGAGTCCCCTGCCCAACCCCGTCGCGACGACGCCAAGAAACGCCAGGATGACCGCGACCCACCGTTCACGTGCCCGACGCCATGTCGCGATGGCGACCGCCATCAAGGCGAATCCGAGCCACTCCAAAGGATCCCACCGCCGCACCGCACCGCCCTACCTTTCCGCCACCCCGACCGAAGAGTACGGCTCGACCGAAACCCACGCCAGTTCGAGCGACGTGCGCACACTTCAGAGCGGGTGACGGGAATCGAACCCGCATAGCCAGCTTGGAAGGCTGGAACTCTGACCATTGAGCTACACCCGCGAGGGTTGCCAGGGTAGCGAAGGGTCGCGTTCGCACCCGCTGCGGTCGTGGGATAGACCGGAGCCATGCCCTACGAGTACACCGAGCAAGGCAAGGCACTCCTCCAGGAAGTCGTCAGCTTCATGGACGACCACATCTACCCGAACGAGGCCGAGTACCACGAGCAGCTCGATGCGCTCGGTCACGACGGCGATCCGCCCATGCTCGAGAAGCTCAAGGCCGCGGCCCGCGAGCGCGGGCTGTGGAACATGTTCCTCCCGCACCTGTCGCCCGACGCCCCCGGCACGAAGCTGTCGAACCTCGACTACTCGCCGATCTCCGAGCAGCTGGGCAAGGTCGGGTTCGCATCCGAGGCGCTGAACTGCTCGGCGCCCGACACGGGCAACATGGAGATCCTCAACGTGTACGGCTCCGAGACGGTGAAGCGCGACTGGCTCGCGCCGCTGCTCGAAGGTGAGATCCGGTCCGCGTTCTCGATGACCGAACCCGACTCGGCGTCGTCCGACGCCACGAACATCGGGCTGCGCATCGAGCGGGATGGCAACGAGTACGTCCTCAACGGCACGAAGTGGTTCTCGTCCGGCGGGTTGCGACCGCGCTGCAGGGTGCTCATCGTCATGGGCAAGACCGATCCCAACGCGGCCCGGCACCTGCAGCAGTCGATGATCGTCGTGCCGAAGGACGCGAAGGGTGTCCGCATCGGCCGCACGCCGCACGTGTTCGGCTACGACCATGCGGGCGGGCATCCCGAGATCTTCTTCGAGAACGTGCGGGTTCCTGTCGACAACCTTCTCGGTGAGGAGGGTGGCGGCTTCGCGATGTCGCAGGCCCGTCTCGGCCCCGGCCGCATCCACCACTGCATGCGCTCGATCGGCGTGGCGGAGCGCGCCCTCGGGCTCATGGTCGACCGCGCCCTCGAGCGCAGCACCTTCGGGACGCTCGTCGCGCAGAAGGGCCTCATCCAAGACTGGATCGCAGAGTCGCGCATCGAGATCGACATGTGCCGCGAGTACGTGCTGCACACGGCTCATCTCATGGACACCGTCGGCAACAAGGCAGCCGCCACCGAGATCTCCGGGATCAAGGTCGCGGTGCCGAGCATGGCGCTGAAGGTCATCGACCGCGCGATCCAGGTGCACGGTGCCGCGGGGGTCACGCAGTTCACGCCTCTCGCCGCGATGTGGGCGAGCATGCGCACGCTGCGCATCGCCGACGGCCCGGACGAGGTGCACAAGATGACGATCGCCCGGCGCGAGATCCTGCGCCACGACCCGTCGTTCCGGATGAACCCGGTGGCCAAGGCTGCTCCGGGCCAAGAAGCCGAGCCGCAGCCCTTCGCTCGTCCCTGACCGAGGTCGCGTCAGCGCGGCGCCGGGCCCGTCGTCTCACGGACGACGAGCTCGGTGGGCAACACGTGATGGCGCCCGCGTGAGCTCGGCCGTGACCCATCCAGACCCATCACCGAGACCAGCGACACTGCCGCAAGACGGCCCTTCGCGACGAGGTCCTGCCGGACCGTCGTGAGTGGCGGATGTGCGCGGCGCGCCACTGGGCTGTCGTCGAACCCGACGATCGACAGGTCTCCGGGCACCTCGAGGCCGAGTTGTCCAGCCGCGCGCAACACACCGAGCGCAGCGATGTCCGAGAAGCACAAGATGGCGGTGGGCCTGGGGTCTCGCGCGAGGATCGTGAGCGCCGCGATGATCGCGTCGTCTTCGACGTTGCTGCTCGTCTGGGCGATGGTCGGCTCGAGATCCACCTCGCGGAGGGCGTCGCGCCAACCCAGCATCCGTTGACGCTCGGGGTGCGCTCCCTCGGAAGCGATCGTGAGGATGCCGACGTCGCGGTGGCCGAGCTCGATCACATGCTCGGCCGCGGCACGAGCGCCGCCTCGGTCGTCGACGTTGACGCTCGGGGCACCGGCGACGGGCTCCTGATCGACGTACACGAGCGGGATCTTGCGGCGGACCAGCCAGTCGCGCGCCGCCGAGCTCGGCCGGCACGAGTAGACGATCGCGCCGTCGACGGCGACGTCGCGCGCTGGGAGGACGTCATCCCGGTCGTTCGACGTCAGCAGCGTCACCGCCAACCCGGTGGGGGCCAGCGTGTCGACGAGGGCGCCGAGGAAGATCGTCGACACCTCGTCGCTGAAGACGTAGGAGAGCGCATCGGTGAGCAGCACGCCGATCGCTCCCGTCGTCCCGCGCGAGCGCGCGTGCAGTCGGATCGGGCCCGACGTACCCGAGCTCCTCGGCGGCCAAGAGCACCCGCAGCCGGAGCTCGTCAGACAGCTGATCGGGTCGTGAGAACGCGTTGGACACGGTCATGCGACTGACGCCCAGTCGATCGGCGATCGTCTGCAGGGTCACCCTTGGGGTCACCGCTCGAACATACGTGCAGCCTTGGCCGGCCACGACAACAGGCGCCGGCGCGGCCTGTACGGCCTCACGGGCGCATCCGGAAGTGCGCTGTAGGCGCGGCTGAGCCGTGACCGTGCAGCGATGTCGGCGAGGGGGAGTGCGAAGGACGGTTCCATGGAGAGCTCCTTTCTGTACCGATATAGTACCGATCCTTCTGTACCGGTCCAGAGCGGAAGCCCGTGACTCTCGGCACGCCCGGGCCGTGAGGCCCACGGAACCAGCGCGGAAAAGCGGCCACCTGTGGCCGGTTATTCGCGCGAGAACCCGTCGGGGGGAGGGGGAGGGCCGGGTTACTGGATGGCGTCCGCGACGCGGGCTTGCGCGGCGGCATCGCGTGGGGGTCGCCCCTCGACGTCGAACGTGACCTTGCCGAGCGCACCGGGCGTGAACGCGAACGGCGCGTCGTAGTCGGTCGTGATCGACGGCCCGCGCTGGTAGCCCACCTCGAACCCTGACATCCCGAACGAGATCGGCGTGGTGCGCGGGATCGTGCCGCCGCCGGCCGGCGTGTCGTCGTGGAACAGAGCGACCTCCCCGCCGCCGCCGAACGTTCCTGTCGACTCGAAGGTGTACTTCGCCGTGAGCCGAGACCGAGGCAGGTCGACATCCGCCCGCACGATCGTGGTCTCGGTGCCGAGGAAGTTCTCCGCGTAGCAGAGGCGTCCGTCCTTGACGTAGACGGCGTAGCCACCGCTCGCGCTGCCGTGGTTCGCGATCACGCCGGCAGCGTCGCCGTTCGTGTTGTCGATCTCGGCGGTCATCTTCCACGACCGGTTGCGCAGGTTCGGCGCCACTGCGTCGGGCAGCGAGCTGATGCCGGCGAAGTACTCGTAGTGGTTGCGGCGGTAGCGCCGGTCGCCGTGCAATCCCGGCATGTTCGTGATCGGGAGGACCTGGTTGCGCTCGGCTTCGCTCCACCACAGATCGATCATGTCGGCGAGCCGGTCGGGCTCCTTCTCGGCGAGGTCCGTCGTCTCCGCGAAGTCTTCGGCGACGTGGTACAGCTCCCACGGGTCTTCGTCGAATGGCCGCCGCGGGTCGGAACCGTCGTAGGGAGCGAGCATCAGCGGGTGGAAGGTCACCGCCTTCCACCCGTCGTGGTAGATCGCCCTGCAGCTGAGCATCTCGTAGTACTGCGTCACGTGGCGGCTCGCTGCGGCACCGTCGGCGAACGTGTGCGCGAAGCTCACGCCGTCGAAGGGCTGCTGCGGCACTCCAGCGATCGACTCGGGCGGCTCGATGCCGATGACGTCGAGCAACGTGGGCAGCAAGTCGATCGCATGCACGTACTGGTGGCGGGTCTCTCCCGGCTGTCCGAGCCGTGACGGCCAGTGGACGATCAACGGATCGGCAACCCCACCCTCGTGCGTCTCGCGCTTCCACCGCTTGAGCGGGGTGTTCCCCGCCCATGCCCAGCCCCAGGCGTAATGGTTGTGCGCGTCGGGCCCGCCGAGGTCGTCGATGCGCTTCAAGTTCTCTTCGAGGCTCTCGGGCTGGCCGTTGAAGAAGTACATCTCGTTGAACGAGCCGCGCGGCCCGCCCTCGGCCGACGCGCCGTTGTCGCTCATCACCACGACGACGGTGTTTTCGCTCTCTCCCAGCTCCTCGATGAAGTCGAGCACTCGCCCTACCTGCGCGTCGGTGTGCTCGAGGAAGCCGGCGTACACCTCCATCATCCGCGCGTAGAGGCGGCGCTCGTCGTCGGTGAGCGAGTCCCATGCTGCGATCCACTGCGGCCGCTCGCTCAGCTCGGTGCCCTCAGGGAGCAGGCCTGTCGCCACCTGCTTCGCGAACACTTCCTCGCGGTACGCGTCCCAGCCGTGATCGAACGCCCCTTCGTACTTCTCGATCCACGGTCGAGGCACCTGGTGCGGCGCGTGGCATGCGCCCGGCGCGAACCAGAGGAGGAACGGCTTGGTCGGTGAAGCCGCGCGCAGGTCGGAGAGGTACAGCCGCGCCATGTCGACCATGTCCTCGGTGAGGTGGTAGCCCTCCTCGGGCGTGCGCGGCGGGTCGACTTGGTGGTTGTCGTGCACGAGGTCGGGGTGGTACTGGTCGGTCTCTCCGCCGAGGAACCCGTAGAACCGCTCGAACCCCCGACCGAGGGGCCAACGCTCCCGCGATCCGCCGGCCACCATCGTGCCCGCGGGCGCGAGATGCCATTTGCCCACCGCGAACGTCGCGTAGCCGTTGCGCACGAGGATCTCGGGCATCATCCCGTTCGCCTTCGGCATCGTCGCGTCGTAGCCGGGGAAGCCCGACGCGAACTCGACGATTCGTCCCATCCCGCTGCGGTGGTGGTTGCGGCCCGTGAGCAGGCAGGCACGCGTCGGCGAGCACAGCGCGGTGGTGTGGAAGTTGGAGTACCGGAGCCCGTTCGCAGCCAACCGGTCGAGGGTCGGCGTCGAGATGGTCGAGCCGTAGCAACCGAACTGGGCGTATCCGACGTCGTCGAGCAGCACGACGACGACGTTGGGCGCGCCCTCGGGCGCGGAAGGAAGGTCCGGCCACCACGGCGTCGAGTCTTCGAGCGTGCGGCCGGCGACCCCTTGGAACTCTCCGGGCTCCATCTGCGCTGCCGGGCGCTACGCGAGCGCCTTGGCCTTCAGCTGGCCGAACTCGTCTTCGCTGATGACGCCGGCATCGAGCAACGCCTTCGCCTTTTCGATCTGCTCGGCAGGTCCACCGCCGGGCGCGTTCACGCCGCGGATGTAGGAGTCGACCTGCTGCTGCGCCGCCTGCTGCTGCTTCATGCTCCGCTCGGCCATGCCGGAGCCACGAGCGATGATGTACACGAACACCGTGATGAACGGCAGGAAGACGAGGGCGATCACCCAGAGCGCCTTGGCGACACCGCCCATGGTGTGGTCACGGAAGAGGTCGATCAGCACCTGGACCAGGATCATGATCCAGATGAAGAGGAAGAACAGCCACAACAAAGACCAGATGATGTCGCTGAGATGCACGTCGGCGAGAACCATGTCGGGAACCCTCGTGATCGAGAAGCGGCGCATTGCGCCGGCTGATGTGAGCGTCACATTCTTGCCACAGATCTGATTGCATGACGCAAGCGTCGACGCAAGGGGGTCGCAGCGTGAGTTGGAACGCCTCCGAGTGGCTGCTCGATCGTCACGTGGCGAACGGCGACGGTGACCGTCCTGCCTTTCGCAACGCGCTCCGCGACGACGAGCCCGCCATCTCCTACGCAGAGCTGCTCACGCGCGTGGAGTCCATGGCCGCGGGTCTACGGAAGGGGGGAGTGCACGGGGGCGACCGCGTGGTGCTCGCGCTCCTCGACTCGCCCGAGTTCGCGGTGGCGTTCCTCGCGTGCCTTCGCATCGGCGCGATCGCCGTCCCGGTCAACCCGCTGCTGCCGTGGCGCGACCTCGGAGTCGTGATCGCCGACGCGGCGCCACGGCTCGTGCTCGTGTCGGCTGAGCGCGCCGCGGGCAGTGAGGAGGTCTCCACGCCGCGGCTGGTCACAGGCACTCCGGAATGGGACGAGGTCGCCGCTGCGAAGGGCGACACCAGCACGGCTGCGACCGAGGCGGACTCCCCGGGCTTCTGGCTGTGCACGTCGGGCAGCACGGGCCGGCCGAAGCTCGCGATGCACCGGCACGCCGACCTACAGATCACGGCCGACACCTACGCACGGTCCATCCTCGACATCGCGCCGGACGACCGCTTCTTCTCGGTCGGGCCGATGTTCCACGCGTACGGCTTGGGCAACTCACTCAGCTTTCCGATGTCGGTCGGCGCGGTTGCCATCCTCGAGCCGACGCGACCGCCCACGCCTGCGCGCGTCGCGCAGATCGTGCAGCAACAGCAGCCGACTCTGTTCTTCGGCATCCCCGCGTTCTACGCGGCACTCAACGCGTCCGACATCGCCGACGACACGTTTCGATCTGTGCGCCTCGGGGTGTCAGCGGCCGAGTCGCTTCCCGCCGAGACCTGGCATCGTTTCCATGATCGCTTCGGCGTGGAGATCCTCGACGGCATCGGCTCGACCGAGATGACCCACATCTTCCTGTCGAATCGGTCCGGCGCGGTTCGTCCTGGGTCGACCGGCGTCGCCGTGAAGGGCTACGAGGTGCGCGTCGTCGACGACGACGGCATCGATCGTGCCGACGACGTCCCCGGCCATCTCTGGGTGCGCGGCGAGTCGGCGGCGACGGGCTACTACGGCAACGCCGACGCGTCGCAGGCGACCTTCGGTCTCGGGAACGGGTGGGTGCGCACCGGCGACACCTACGTGCGGGACAGCGACGGAGTGCACACGTACCTCGGCCGATCGGACGACATGTTGCGCGTCGGCGGCGAGTGGGTGGCCCCGGCCGAGGTCGAAGCGACGATCATCGAGCACCCGTCCGTGCTCGAGGTCGCGATCGTCGGCGAGATCGACGATCGGGGCATCACCCGTCCGGTCGCCTACGTCGTTGCAAAACCCGGTGCCACTGTGACCGAGGCCGAGGTCATCGAGCATTGCCGGAACCGGCTCGCCGGGTTCAAGCGGCCGAGCAAGGTGGTGCTGATGGAGGCGCTGCCGAAGACAGCGACCGGCAAGATCCAGCGGTTCAAGCTGCGCCAATCGGCGTGACGGCGCGCCGCGTCACCGTCAGCCCCCTCCGCGACTTCTTCCACGCAGAGAGCGCGGGCGGAATCGTCCTCGTCATCGCGACGATCACCGCTCTCGTCTGGGCGAACTCGCCGTGGAAGCAGTCCTACTTCGAGCTGTGGCACACGCATCTGTCGATCGCGCTCGGCAGCCATTCGATCGACCTCACGCTCGAACAGTGGGTGAACGAAGGGCTCATGACGATCTTCTTCCTCGTCGTCGGGCTGGAGATCAAACGGGAGCTGGTCGAGGGCGAGCTGCGTGATCCGCGCACCGCCGCGCTGCCGGCGATCGCTGCCGTCGGCGGCATGATCGTTCCCGCGCTCATCTATGTCGCCATCAACGCGGGTGGGAACGGAGCAGGGGGTTGGGGGATTCCCATGGCGACCGACATCGCCATGGCGATCGGCGTCGTGAGTCTGCTCGGATCGCGTGTGCCGCCATCGCTCAAGCTCTTCCTGCTCGCCCTCGCGATCGTCGACGACATCGGCGCGATCGTCGTCATCGCGATCTTCTACTCGGACTCGATCCACCTCGTGCCGCTGCTCGTCGCGGTCGGATTTCTGCTGTCGGTTGCCGGCGCGCGCTTGATCGGCGTCCGGTTCGTTCTCGTCTACGTCGCGCTCGGGGCGGGGCTGTGGTTGGCGCTCCACGACGCGGGCGTGCACACGACGCTCGCCGGCGTCGTCTTGGGATTGATGGCCCCGACCCGGCCCTTTCGTCAGAGCGAGCTCGTCGACGAGGAAGCGCTGCTCGACATCTCGACAGTCGAGACGGCCGCGGAGACCGCGATGCTCGCTCGTGAGTCGGTGTCGGTGGTCGAGTGGATGGAACACCTTCTCCATCCGTGGACGAGCTTCCTCATCGTGCCGCTGTTCGCGCTCGCCAACGCGGGCATCCCGATCACGTCGACCTCGGTGTCGAACGCGTTCACGTCGCGGATCACCTACGGCGTCGTCGTTGGCCTCGTCGTCGGCAAGCTCGTCGGCGTGGTGGGCGCGTCGTGGATCGCGACACGCCTCAGGATCGGCACGTTGCCTGCGGACGCGACCTGGCGGGGGATCGTCGGTGTGGGTGCTCTCGCCGGCATCGGCTTCACGGTGTCGCTCTTCGTCGCGGGCCTCGCGTTCGACGACGAACCGATCCTCCAGAACGAAGCAAAGATCGGGATCCTCGCGGCGTCACTCATCGCGGCAGCTTTTGGCTCCGTGATCCTGCTCCGCACGCCAGGACGAGAACCTTCCTGAGGCGCGGCGCTTTGGGTACGGTGTGGCAGTGAGGTCACGGATCGTGGTCGCGCTGCTCCTGATCGGGACCATGCTCGGCATTGCCGTCATCCCCGCGGTCGCCGCGACATTCGTACCGAGGGCCGGGGCGCCGACTCACCCGGTCAGCCGCGACCTCAACTCGTATGTGCTCTTCGCGTTCGATGAGCTGCAGTTCAAGGGCGGGCAGTCAGCCGACCGGGGCGTGGTCTCGGGCGGCAACGTCGGCGCGAACAACTTCGCGAACCCGTGCGCGAACGCGCGCCTCACCATGGACGACGGCACGCAGCTCACCGCGAACACGTTGCAGGCGAGCAACGAGTGCAACGTGTGGGACATCTTCGCCAACGCGACCCAGGGCGCGTTCACGGTGAAGCCGCGGAACTCGGGCCCGACCGCGTTCACGGCGCCGGTCCTGGCCAAGCCGGCGAGCACGCCCGTGGAGTGCAACCCGAAGAACCCGTTCACTGCCGAAACGAACCAGAAGGGCGTCGTGATGCCGCCCGGCTTGTACGGCGACGTGAAGTTCAAGGACAACTCCACTGTCGAGCTCCAAGCGGGCCTCTATGTGATGTGCGAGCTGTCGTTCGGCCAGGACGTCGTGGTGAAGACCGCCCCTCTCACTCAGATCCAGATCAAGAAGGACTTCGATTCGAGCAACGGCATCACGTTCGGACAGCCGAACGGATGCGCGGTGCCGATCTACGTCGGCTCCGACGGCGTCACGTCGAACGACGCGACCGTGAACTTCGGCAGGAACTCGACGATCTACGGCCGCTTCCTTGCCCCCAACGGTCGGATCAACCTCGGCCACACGACCAACCTGTTTGGTGCCTTTTGGGCCGAAGACATCAACAGCGACTTCAACGTGAACGCCACGCTGTGCCCGCCACAGACCGGTCAGTTCTCGGTCACCAAGTCGATCATCGGCTCGGGCGCGGGTCAGCAGGGGCCGATCGAGATCCAGATCGGGTGCACCCCGCCCAACGGCCCCATCCCGCCGTGGACGATCCCCGGCGGGGCAATCGGCAACCTCTCGACGGTGATCACCGGCATCACGGTGCCGGCGGTGTGCAACGTCACCGAGGTCAACACGGGCGACAACGCGAACGTGGATGTCAGCGTGTCGATTGTCGGCGGCGGTCAGCCGAGCGTCCAGGGAGGCGTGGGGGCAGCTTCCGCGACGCCCGGGCTCCAGTCCGCCTCGGTGCCGGTGTGCCCGCCGACGCCGGGCCTGCAGGCGAGTCGCCGCTCCACCAAGACCGAGCAGGGAGCAGCGGTCATCAACAATGTCCAAACGACGTCGACGTCATCGACGTCATCGACGTCGTCCACGTCGACGACACAGCCGACCACGACGACGACCGGTGGGTCGACGACCACGGGTGGGACCACGACCACCACCGAGCCGACCACGACGACGACCGGCGGCAGCACGACGACCGGCGGCAGCACCACGACTGCCGAGTCCACGACAACGACGACCCAGGCGACGACGGGAGGCAGCTCCACGACCGGCGCGACGACGACAGGTGGCAGCTCGACGACCGGCGCGACGACGACGGCCGGGTCCACGACGGCAGCAGGGTCGACGACGACGCCGACGACCCTCCCGACCACGGTCACGACGGCGGGGCAGGCAACGACGACGACGGAGAACAAGACGACCATCCCGCCCGACTGCACCGTGCCGCCGACCGTCAGCCCGACCGAGGTGCTGCCCGCGACCGGCAACGGCGGCGTGAGCCCGATGGTGCTGTTGGCGCTGTTCCTCGGCGCGATCGGTGCCGTGATGCTGGTCGTGACCACCTTCCGGCGGCCGATCGACAGCTGACACAACCGTCCAAACCGGCCGCGGGATGTCCGCTTTTGTCCGCGATGATGTCCGCATGCCCGGACAAGCACCCGTTGTCACCGATGAGCGAGGGCAGCTCCTCGCCTACCTGGCCCAGCAGCGCCTCGTCCTGAAGCTGGCTGCCTACGGCCTCACCGACGAGCAGACCCGGTCGGCCCCGAGCGTGAGCTCCCTCACCGTCGGTGGCCTGATCAAGCACGTCGCATCGACCGAGCGGTACTGGATCGACCTCGTGCTGCAGCGGCAGACCGAAGTTGCCGAAGACGACTACGGCGCGAACTTCCGTGTCGAGCCCGGCGAGACGCTCACCAGCATCCTCGGCATGTACGACGCCGTGGCCCGCGAGACCGAGTCGGTCATCGACAAGATCGCGGATCTCGGACAGCCCGTCCCGGTGCCCAAGGGCGTGCCGTGGTTCCCGGACGACCTCGATGCGTGGTCAGTGCGGTGGGTGCTGTTGCACATCGCCACCGAGACCGCGCGCCATGCGGGTCACGCCGACATCGTGCGCGAGTCGGTCGACGGCGCCACCGCATTCCCGCTCATGGCTGCCGCCGAGGGTTGGCCGGAGACGCCGTGGCTGAGCCCTTGGAAGCCGAGCTGATCCGCAGGCGCAATGCGTCGGGGTCGGCCGGCGTCGACCCGTCCATGAATTCCTCGTACAGCTCGACCGCGTAGACCGCCCGCTGGGTGACGTCCGACGGAACGACATCGCGCAGGAACGCGGCCGCGTCGCGCACGGCCCGTTGCTCGCGTTCGTCCTGAGTCGTCGGCTGCGAGAAGCGCCACCGCGCGACCCGCTCGGCGATCGCCGCCTTGGCGTCGTCGTCCAGTGTCAAGTCCGCCGCCGCGAGCACCCGGCAGTCATACGTGCGGCAGGTGCGCGGCCGATGGTCGTAGATCGTGCAGACATCGTCGACGAGCATCGGACAGTGCCCGCGCTCGTCGTAGCCGAGCACGTAGTGGCCCGGCATCCGAGGCGCCGGGAACAGCAGCGCCTTCGGGATGTGAGCGATGGTGTCGGTCTCGGTCGGCGCAATGGGGATGAACTGTGACGAGGTACAGCACGCCGTGCAGCCGTTGCACGGCACGTCGGCGTCGTGCGCTCCCCGCAGGGCGTCTCGCACCTTGGCGAGCCACGCCGAGAAGTCGCCCGCGGCGAGCGCGTCGCTCGCACCTCTCGCATCGCTCACCGACCTCACGGTAGGCGCCGGTGAGAGGATGCGGACATGGCGATCATCGGCACGCACGCGCTCCTCTACACGTCAGAGCCCGAGGCGGTCCGCGACATCTTCCGCGATGTGCTCGGGTGGAAGCACGTCGACGCCGGGCATGGTTGGCTGATCTTCGCGTTGCCGCCCGCCGAGCTCGGCGTGCACCCAGGCGAAGGGCCTACGTTCGATGCGGGCGTGCGCCACGAGCTCTCGTTCATGTGCGACGACATCGGCGCGACCGTCACCGACCTGCGTGCGCGGGGCCTCGAGATCCGCGGCGAGCCCGAGCAGCAGCAATGGGGGATGACCGCGACCCTCGTGCTTCCCGGTGGTGTCGACGTGATGCTCTACGAACCGAGGCACCCGACCGTGATCTGACCGTCGGTCAGGACGGCGGCGGCAGGTTCGAGACCGACCGCTGCGGAGTCACCCGCAGCACGACTCGGTGCTCGCGATCGGCGCGCTCGCGCAGCTTCTTCCTCGCCGTCGTCGTCGAGGGCTCGTCCCATGCGCTCGACGACGCGGGCCATCAGCTCGAACGCGTGCGCGGGATCGGCGTCGATCGTCGCGTTCCCGAAGAGCGTGACGTACGGGAACGGCATCTCCTCGCCGAGGACGCAGACGCTGATCGCCGGATCGCGCCGCAGCGCCCGGGTCTTCGCCCTGTCCTCGGTGATCGAGACCAGGACGTCGTCGCCGTCGGTGACGTAGAAGACGGGGGTGAGCGGGGGACCTTCGGTCGAACCGCCGCCCCGGTTCCAGCCGAGCACGCACAGGCGGTTGGCGGCGACGAACTCGAGCTGATGCGCCGGGATCATCACATGCTCCATTCCCGTCCGAACCAGCGCCGGACGCGACTCGTGCCGAACTCGACCTTGTCCGCGGCGAGCACCGCGGATGGTCCTTCGAGCTTGCCGTGAGGCGTTTGACCGCTCGCGAAGGTCACGTCGACCTTTGCCACCTGATGGTCTCCGAACTCGAGGTAGCAGATGCCCCGACCGTCGTATTCGGCCGACTCGGCGTCGCCTCGGATGCGCGCGGCGATTCGGTCGGCGGCCACTGCGGCTTGGCCCTCGGCGAACACGCCTGCCTTCGGGGTTCCGACGCTCGTCACGTCGCCCACGGCGTAGACGTCGGGCGCCGAAGTCTCGAGCGTGAGGGGATCGACCGGGATCCAACCGTCCACCGTGAGACCTGAGGCCTCGACGACGGGCGGCACCGTGTGCTTCGGCACGGCGAGGAAGAGGTCGAACGCGATCTCGGTGTCGTCGCCGAGCAGCGCGACGCGCCGGGCCGGATCGAGCCCGCGCACGAGAGTGCTCGGATGCCAGCCGATGCCGCGCTCGGCGAAGGCGGCGAGCAGGGCCTTGGACGCGTCGGGGGAGGGCGGTATCGGCACGGGCAGCGGCATGACGAGATCGATCTCGGAGCGCTCGCGGAGCCCGCGCGCGCTGAGGAAGTCGTGCATGAGCAAAGCGGTCTCGCTCGGAGCGGGCGGGCACTTGAACGGCGTCGAGGTCACGGCGACGATCACGCGTCCACCTTCGAATCCCTCGAGCACGTCACGGCAGGCGAACGCACCGCGCTCTGTGTAGAACTCGTGACCTCCTTCGATGAGCCCCGGCGTCGCGCCCGGGTCGAGGTCCGCGCCGAGTGCGATCACGAGGACGTCCGCATCGAACGTGCCAGCCTCGGTCTCGACGCGCTTCGCGGCCGGATCGATCGCGGTGATGTTCGTCTGCACGAACTGCACACCGGGCTTGACGATGTCGGCGTAGCGGTGGTGCACCGATGGTTCAGTCGCGCGGCCGAACATCACCTCCAGCTTCGAGAAGCCGAAGACGAACGACTCGGTACGGTCGATGAGCACGACGTCGACGTCGTCGCCGAACTCGTCGGACAAGCGCGTGGTCAGCTCGAGACCGCCGAAGCCGGCGCCCAGGACGACGATCCGCATCAGCGGTGGTTCAGCGCGAGCTCGGTGGAGGGCTCGCCGGCGATGCGGGTGTGCCACATCCGGCGCGGTTGCGTCATGTCGAAAGGCGTCGCGCGATGCATGAGGCGGCGGTTGTCCCACACGACCGCGTCACCGACCTGCCAGCTGTGGAAGTAGATGCGCGGCGGCTGGCACGCCCATTCGTTGAGCTCGTCGAGGAAGCGCTCGGACTCGTCGGGATCCATCCCCACGATCCCGTACGCGTGGCGGCCTATGCACAAGTTCGCCCTGCCCGTGTCGGGATGGACCTTGACCAGCGGACGGAGCGACGGGTCGCCGTCGTGATATCCGTACTGGTTGTAGCCACCTTGGTCGTTCGTCCGCGACGGCAAGTACCCCGCCCGACCCTGGCTGTAGTACAGGGAGTGATACGCCGTCATCGACTCGACGCGTGATCGGGTCGTCTCGTCGAGCGCTTCGTACGCGGCACGCATGTCGGCCCAACCGGTCGGCGCGACATCGTCGGGAACGATCTCCGCGGAGAAGACGGCCCCCTTCGCCTGCACGGGCATGTAGGTGCTGTCGTGATGCCAGCCCTCGTTGCCTCTGAGCGACTTCACGACGTCGTCATCGGACTCGGAGTGCACGCGGCCGGTCTTGCCGATGTTCGAGATCGGCGCCGCCTTGAACTCGAGATCGCCGAACCGCCCCGCGAACTCGTCCTGCTCGTCAACAGTGAGGAACTGGCCCGGGAAGATCAGCAGCGCGTGTTCGAGCCACGTGGCGTGAAGCTCATCCCATGTCGCATCGTCGAGATCGGCGACGCCGATGCCGCGCACGATCGCTCCGAACGTCGCGTCGAGTGGTTCGATCTCCATGGCGCTCACCCCCACCGGCGCAGCCTATTCAGGGCCAGCCGACTCCGGGCCCGGAGCGATCCGAGCGAGCAAGCGATCCAACGGCCGGGGCACCCGATCGAGCGCCAAGGCCTCGACGAGCGCTCCGGCGTACTGCAGCTTCCGACCGCTGGTGGTGCCCATGAACCGACGGAGGGTCACCTCGATCGCCTCGCCGCGATGGGCAGGCTGGTTCTGCAACGTGCGCAGCTTGCCGATCTGCCCCTGCGCGGTGATGACCCGTTCGACCTCGTCCGGACCCAACGCACGAATGAGCTCGTCTTCGAGGTCCTTGTCGCACACGAAGAAGCCGAGCGATTCGAGGTCGTCGGTGCCGAGTGCTCGCCGGAAGACCCCCGCCTCACCCGCGTCGTAGAGCCCAGCGAGACGGAGGTCGGGTCCGAGACGGCGCACGAAGTGGCCGATGTTCGTCGCGCCGCCCATGGGGATGACCTCGATGCCCTCCTGCCCGAGGTCGCGGCCGAGTCGGCGCGCGAGGGTCTCGACGGCGCACTGATCGCTTGCACCCTCGACGAGCACGACTGTCCGCATCGTCTCAGTGTCACTGATCCGACGGTGGGCCTGCGGCGAACAACCCCGACGTTGATCGATCCAGGAGGACGACACGATGGATTCGCCCGATCAGGCTCGCACCGCAGTCGCGGTGCTCACTCCGCTGGTGCACGCGACGCCCGCCAGCGCGCTCACGAACCCCACTCCATGCGACAAGTGGGCAGTGCGGGATCTGCTGAACCACCTCGTCGGTGGTGGCTACATGTTCGCCGCCGGACTCAACGGCGACGCGCTGGACGGCGACCCGAACGCAGATCTGCTCGGCGACGATCACATCGCCGCATACGACGGCGCCATCGCCGCGTTCTCGTCGGCGCTCGCCGACGCGTCGGACCTCTCGGCGCCGGTGACGCTGCCGTTCGCGACACTCCCGGCCGACATGGCGCTGCGCATCGCCGCCGCGGATCTGCTCGTGCACGCTTGGGATCTCGCGGTCGCCACGGGGCAGGCGTTCGACCCGCCGGTCGAGTTCGTCGAGTCGGTCACGCCCTTCTACGCCGAGTTCATCAGCCCTCCATTGCGGGAGGGCGGCCTCTTCGCCGCGGAGGTCGAGCTGGACGCGGCCGCGACGCCGGTCGAGCGCCTCGTCGCGCTCGCAGGCCGTCAACCGTGAGCGAGGCGTCACGTTGACACCAGACCCGGTCGGGCGGTGAACTCCGGCATGCCCACATCCACAGACGTCGTCATCGTCGGCGGCGGCATCGCTGGCGCCTCGCTCGCCTACGCGCTGGCCCGCGAGGGTCTCGGCGTCACCGTGCTCGAGGCCACGACGGAGTTCCCCGACCGCGTCCGCGGCGAGAGCATGCAGTGCTGGGGAGTCGCTGAGGCGCGCGAGCTCGGCGTGGAGCAGCTGTTGCTCGACGCAGGCGCGCACATGAGTGCGACCTGGAACCAGTACACGGAGGGTTCGCAGGAGCCCGCGCCGATCCCGATGAACATGCTCGTGCCCGGTGTCGGCGGCACGCTCAACTTGCGCCACCCTGATGCCTGTCAGGCGCTGATCGATGCCGCGGCAGGTGCGGGTGCGACAGTCCTGCGCGGCGCGTCACACATCGAGCTCGGCGAGGGCGACGCGCCGACTGTGCGGTACGACGTCGACGGTGTCAGTGGCGAGCTGCGGCCCGGCCTTGTCGTCGGCGCGGACGGCCGAAACTCGACGGTGCGCAAGCAGGTGGGGATCACCCTCCAACGACAGGAAGCGATCTCGTACATCTCCGGACTGCTGCTCGAAGGTCTCGAGGGAGTGCCCGACGACTTCGATGTGCTCGTCGGAGAAGGCGACCGCTTCTTCCTCGTCTTTCATCAGGGCGGTGGGCGTGCGCGGTCCTACATCTGCAGCGGGCTGTCCAGCCAGCACCGATTCTCGGGGCCCGAAGGGACGAAGCACTTCCTCGAGGCGTGCGCGGTCGAGTCGTATCCGTGGAGTGCACAGGTCGTGGCCGCGACCCCGGCTGGCCCGTGTGCGACATATCCGGGCGATGACACGTGGACGAGCGAGCCCTATGTCGATCGTGTGGTGCTCATCGGCGACGCAGCCGGGCACAACGACCCCGTCGTCGGCCAGGGCTTGTCGATCGGGATGCGCGATGCGCGCACCGTGCGCGACCTGGTGCTCGATGACGCTCGCGACGCGAGCGCGTTCGCGTCATATGGCGCGGAGCGGATGGAGCGCATGCGGCGGCTGAGGCTGATCGCGGACATCATCGCGATGATCCAGGCCGAGGACAGCGACCGTCTCGCCGCGAGGCGGGAGCTGTTCGGCGAGAAGATGGCCTCGATGGATCCGGGGTTCTTTCCGCTCTTGCTCGGAGCGTTCATGGGTCCAGAGACCATCCCCGAGGAGCTCGTGAACGAGTCGATCCTCGACGAGATCCGAGCCGTCTGAAGAAAGCTCGTCGCGGCTGTCGATTCCGGAGTGCCCCGTTCGTAGGAGTGGTGAGGGGCCGGAAGGGCCGGTCCCGGAACCCGTGAGGAGCTTCCGATGACCGCCACCATCACCACCACCGTCCCGTCGAGCACCCCGACCACCCAGGCCGAGCAGTCCACTTCCAGGCCGTCGCTCGTCCGTGCCGGCGCTGTTGCTGGCGTCGTTGCCGCGGTGGCCACCACCGTGATCGCCGCCGTCGCTCACGGCGCCGGTGTCTCACTCGAGACCGCCCCCGGCGAGCAGATCCCGGTGCTCGGCTTCGCCCAGCTGACTCTCTTCTTCACCGCCGTCGGCGTCGTGATCGCCGCTGTGCTGCGCCGCCGGGCGCACCGCCCCCACTCCTCGTTCGTCAAGGTCACAGTTGTGCTCACCGCGCTGTCGGTGGTGCCCGACCTCATGCTCTCCGCCGATGTCGCGACGAAGGCCACGCTCATCGCCACCCACCTCGTCGCCGCAGCGATCGTCATCCCGGCGCTGTCGTCCCGCCTCCCCCAGCACCGTCACTGACCGCACTGCCACTGACCTCGGCGAGACGTCGTTCGAGGAAGCGCTTGTCCGCCTCGTTCGTCGCCAATCGAATCGCCTCCTGGTACGAGTCCGCCGCCTCGGGAAATCTCCCGAGGCGGCGTTGCATGTCGGCGCGCGAGGCAGGGAGAAATGGGTAGCCCGCCAACGCCGTCGGGTCGACGCGCTCGAGCGCGCGCAACCCATGCTCAGGGCCATCGGCCATGCCGATCGCGATCGCCCGGTTCAGCTCCACGACCGGAGACGGCGAGATCTGCAGGAGCTCACCGTAGAGCCGCGCCACCTCCACCCAGTCGGTCGCCTCGACGCTGGGAGCGACTGCGTGGCACGCCGCGATCGCTGCTTCGATCCGGTACCGACCCGTCTCCGTGCGTTCGATGCGCGTGACCGCTCGCCGGATCCGCTCGTGGTCCCACCGAGAGCGGTCCTGTTCCTCGAGGGGGATGATGTCTCCGGTCGCATCGACTCGTGTGGGTCTGCGCGCGTCGTGCAGCTCCATGAGCGCCAGGAGAGCGTCGACCTCGCCGCGATCGGGGAGAAGGTCGCGGAGCTGCATCGTCAGCCGGATCGCCTCCTCCGACAGATCGACGCGTGCGACCTGCTCGCCGCCGGTCGCGTGGTACCCCTCGTTGAAGACGAGGTAGAGGACCGCAAGCACTCCTTCGAGTCGTTCTTCGAGCTGTTCCTGTCCAGGCACGCGGAAGGGGATGGAGGCCTCACGGATCTTGCGCCGGGCCCGGAAGAGGCGCTGCACCATCGTGCGCTCTGCGGTGAGGAAGGCGCGTGCGATCTCCGTCGTCGTGAGCCCGCCGACCGACCGCAGCGTGAGCGCCACCCGCGCCTCCATGGACAGAGAGGGATGGCAGCACGTGAAGATCAGAGCCAGCTGGTCGTCCTCTGCGCTCGGTGGGGGCGCTTCGACTCGCGACACCAGGGTGACCGCCTCTTCGTTCTTACGCACTTCGAGCGACGCCCGTCGCAGCCGATCGAGCGCGCGGTTGCGCGCCGTGGTGATCAGCCACGCGCTCGGGCGGTCAGGCACGCCGTCGATCGGCCATCGCTCCCAGGCCTTCACAAAGGCGTCCTGCGCGCACTCTTCGGCGAGGTCCCAATCACCGGTCATCCGGATGATCGGAGCGACGATCGCCGCCCAGTCGCGGCGATGCGACGTCAGGATCGCGGCAGCGGCGTCCAGAACGGTCTCACCTCGACCATGCCGAACCTGGCCATCGGATGCTTGCTCGCGACTTCGATCGCTTCGTCGAGGTCGGCGCAGTCGATGATGTCGAAGCCGGCGATGAGCTCCTTCGACTCGATGAAAGGCCCGTCGGTCAGCAGCAGCTTCCCGTCGCGCACGCGCACCGTGGTCGCGTCTTCGGGGGGCGCGAGTCGCTCGCCCATCGACCGGACGCCCCTGCGGTCCATCTCTTCCACCCAGTCGCTCGCGTCGCGATCGCCATCGCCCGGATGGTGGGCTTCGACGTCGTCGTCGGCACAGATGAGCAGCATGTACCGCATCACGCACGCCCCATGGCGAACAGCGTTGCAGACATGTTGCTGGCCAGTCGCCCGAGTCGCTCGGGGATCGCGGCGGGATCGGCATCAGCGAGCACGCGCAAGCCGGTCACGCCGGGTCCGTGCTCGAACGAGTGCCGCGCGACCGTCGTGCCCGGCGCTTCCCCGGGGGTCAGGTCGTACCGCCAGAACGACCCCACCTCCTTCGAGTCGTCGAGCATCGTCCACGCGAAGGTCGTGAGCGGCGCGCGTTCGGTGATGATGCCGAGCGCCTCACCCACGTGACCTTCGGGAAAGCGGTTCCGTCCGATGAACCGCTTCGCGTCGATGAGCGTGGCCTCGAAGCACTCGGGGCTGAAGCTGCCGATCTGGGTCACATCGCTGATGCGATCCCAGAGGACGTTGATGGGCACGGGCAGTGTCACCGTCACCTCGACACGGGCTCCGGTGAGCAGGTCATGTTCGGTTCGAGTCGTCATGTCCATACGACGATCGGCGCACCTCCCCGTCTACCGCTCGAAATAGGGTTCCGCGGTGCGAGTGCCCCACGACCCGGACGGCAACGCGTGGAGGCGCGCGATCCGGGCGACGGTGGTGGTTCCCACGCTCTTCGGGCTCGCCGTTCTGGTGGGCTCGGATGTCGTTGCGCTCTACGTTCTGTTCGGCTCGTTCACGATGCTCGTGTTCGGCGACTTCGGGGGAGCGACCCACCATCGGATCACTGCCTACGTCGGGGCGACGGCGGCGGGCCTCGGGTTGATCGTCGTCGGCACGGCGCTCTCGGAGAGCTACGTCGCTGCCGCGATCGTCGCGTTCTTCGTCGCGTTCGCCTTGACGCTCGGCGCCGTCATCGGACCGGCGGTCGCGCAGCTCCGAACCCCGCTCGTGCTCGCATTCGTGCTGCCGGCGTCCGTCCCGGCTCCCTTTCACGACGTCGACGAACGGCTGCTCGGCTGGACTTTGGGGGGAGCCGTAAGTGTCGTTGCGGCCTTGCTGCTGTTCCCGCGTCGCGACGAGCTCGTCGTCGTGACCGACTGCGCCGCGCAGGCCTGCTCGTCATTCGCCGACTCGATCGCGCAATGCAGCCTCGACGAGCTCGGGCCGGCGCGGACCTTGGCCGCGGCGTCCGCCTTTGGCGCCACACAGCGACGACGAGCGCTCGTGCTCCTCATCGACGAGCTGCAGGAGTTCAACCGCTTCGCGGCCGAGATGCCCGCGGAGGTGATCGCCGATGCCGCCGCTCACGAGCGGCTCGCCGCCGGTGTGCAGTCGACCCTTGCTCAATGCGCAGACTCGTTGCGAGGCGAGGGTGAGCTCCCCGACCTCGAAGCGCTCGACCTGGCGCGGGCGGCGCACCGGCACGAGGTCGAGGAGTGGGCCGAGCACGAGCTGCGCAACGGGTCGCCCGAGCTGGTGCTCGACGGACTCGACGCGGAGCGACCGCTCCGCCTGCTCTCGCAGGTGACGCTCGGCATCGCCACGTGCACGACGGTTGCGGCAGGCGGCCCCGCCACCGACGGCGTGGCACGACCTTCCGCCGCGACAGGCGCAGGGGTCAGCGGTGAGCGAGGCATGGCACGCCATGCGCGCCCACCTCGTGCTCACGTCCGTGCGCCTCCACGACGCGTTGCGCGCCGGCGCGGCGATCGGCATCGCGCTGCTCATCGCCGGCGCGTTCGACTTCCAGCACGGGTTCTGGGTGGTGCTGGGCGCGCTCGCGGTCTTGCGCACCAGCGTGCTCGCCGAGGGGAAGACGGCCGTCGAAGCCGTAGCCGGCACCGCGATCGGCTTCCTCGCGGCGTTTCCCCTGCTGTGGCTCGTCGGCACATCGACGGTGGTGCCATGGATCCTGCTTCCGCCGCTGGTGTTCCTTGCCGCCTATGCCGGCGGGGTCCTTCCGTTCGCGGTCGGGCAGATGGCGTTCACCATGTTCGTCGTGCTCGCGGTGGACATCATCGTGCCGAAGGGATGGCACACGGGCGAGATCCGCCTCATCGACGTGGCGGCGGGTGCAGGCGTCTCCGTGGTCGTCGGCCTCGTGTTCTGGCCGCGGGGTGCGCACGTGCAGATGCGCCGTTCCATCGCTGCGCTGTATCGCTCGACCGCGGCGCTGCTCGCGACAGCGTTCGCGGACGCAATGGGCACGTCGGCCGAGAGCTCGACCAACGCCAGACGTGACGACGCTGACGCCTTGAACCGGGCGCGCTCGGCCCTCGAGGATCTCGTCGCCGAGCGCGGAAACGCGGGCCCACACGTCGCGTCGGCGGTCACATTGGTCGCAAGCGGGGCGAACCTCCGAGCGGCAGCAGATCGGATCGGTCGCGCCCAACGCCTGGGCGGCGCTCCGCCGGAGGCGTTCGTGCGCGACGTGGAGATCGTCACCGCGCGCTTCGACGCGCTCGCCGATGCCGTCGAAGAGAGACGGCCTGTGCTCGATGGTGCCTCGGCCGGCGACATGCGTGACGAGCGGCGCGCGATGACGGTGAGCCTGTTGAGCGACGTCGCCTGCGCGCACGACGGGCAACACCACGATGCGTTCGCCCTGGTGTGGCTGGGCCACTGGTTGCTGGACCTCGAGCACGCCGCTGACGACCTGGTCGGTCCGGTCGCCGACCTCGCGCGCCGCTGACGTCCCCCAAACGGGGGATGCGCAGCTCCCCTCGCGACGGGACGACACCGATCGGAGCGGCGGCGCATCATTGACACATGGTTCTCGGCGTCTCGCGCTCGCGGCTCCTCGACGCCGGTCTCGTTGCCGCGGTCGCGCTGGCCGGGCTCGCGGTGCTCGTGTGGAGCCCGACGCCCGACGGCTACCGGGAGCCGACGGTGTTCGCCGCGGTGCTCGTCGTCGCGTCGGCGATGTCGCTGTGGTGGTGGCGCACCGCGCCGATCGCGTCGATGCTCGGAGCCTGCGCCGTCTTCGTCGTCAACGTCGTCGCCGGCTATCAGGTCGGCATCACCCAGTACCCCGCATTCATCGCGTTCTACGCGGTCTTCGCGTACGCATCTCGCCCCAGCCGTTGGATCGCGATCGCCGCGATCGCGGTGACGGTTGCCACGTACGCGGTTGCCGATCGTGGACCGCTCGACGTCGGGATCTTCGTGGCGATCTCGATCGCGACGATCGTCGCCGGGTTGCTCGGAGACAGCACGCGCACCCGCCGCGAGCTGAACGAGGCGCAGGAGCGGGAGCGAGACGCCTTGCAGGAGCGGGTCGTGTTGGAGGAGCGGGCTCGGCTCGCTCGGGAGCTGCACGACTCTCTGGGCCACGCGGTGAACGTCATGGTCATGCAAGCAGGGGTCGGGCGGCACGTCTTCGACGAGCGTCCTGAGTTCGCGCGGCAGGCCCTCGAGCAGGTCGAGAGCGTCGGACGAGCGGCGCTCGGCGAGCTCGACGCAGTGTTGCGCGTGCTCCGCCCGACAGACGCAGAGCAACGGGCCGAGCCGGAGACGACCAACCTGTCGGGCCTCGAGGCGCTGTGCGATCGCATCCGCGCGGCGGGACGGGAGGTCGATCTCGAGGTCGAGGAGGTCGATCTGTCACCCACCGCCGAACGCGCCGCCTACCGCATCGTGCAGGAAGCACTGACGAACGCAGCCCGTCACAGTGCCGGCGGCCCGATTGCAGTGTCGGTGACCCGTGCGCAGCGCGACGCGGTGATCGAGGTGCGCAACACCGGGACGACCACCCATTCGGTCGTCGGGGTCGCGAACGGCGGCGGCCGGGGGCTGGTGAACATGCGGGAGCGTGCGCTGCTCGAAGGCGGCAGCCTCGAATCGGGCCCGGTGGGAGATGGCTTCGTCGTGCGCGCCAGCCTCCCGTTGCAAGGGAAGAAGCCATGATCACCGTGCTGCTCGCCGACGACGACGTCCTCGTGCGTCAAGGCCTCCGCGTGCTTCTCGAATCGGCCGACGACCTGCACGTCGTTGCGGAGGCCGCCGATGGAGCCGAAGCCGTCGAGCTCGCGCGTCAGACAACTCCCGACGTGGTCGTGATGGACGTGAGGATGTCGGGGCAGGACGGCATCGAAGCCACCCGTCAGATCACGGCGTGGCCGGAACCGCGGCCACGTGTCCTCGTGCTCACCACCTTCGATCTCGACGAGATCGTGCACGACGCGCTCGAGGCCGGTGCCGACGGCTTCTTGCTGAAGCGGACGACGCCCGAAGAGCTGGTCGAGGGCATCCGCACCGTCGCCGCCGGCGAGGCGCTCATCTCCGGCGCGCTGACCAGGCGACTTCTCGCCCACGTCGCCCGACGCAAGCCCACGGACGCGTCCTCATCCCTGGTCGTTCCGCTGACTGCACGCGAGGCCGAGGTGCTGCGGTATCTCACCGAGGGCCTGTCGAACGCAGAGATCGCGGCCGAGCTCTCGATCGGTCACGAGACGGTGAAGACCCACCTCAAGCGCATCTGCATGAAGACGGGGACTCGCGACCGCACGCAGGCGGTCGTATGGGCTTACCAGAGCGGGTTCGTCACCGCGAGCTGATCAGTCGGGATTCCGACCGGTGTACGCCAAGAGCTTCTCTTGCGGGGACGCGCCCGCGGGCACCGACACCTCGGGCTTGAACACGCCCTTGCGCTGGTCGTCGGTGAATCGGCCGTGGATCATCTCGTAGGCCGCCTCGGGGAGTCCTTTCGGCATCGTCGTGTCCTGCCCGGTCGCCTTCGCCAAGTCCCAGCCGTGCAGAAGCTGATCGGCGAACGCGATCCCGAGGGACGGCCCCGTCTTGTCGATGACACCGGGCTCACTGAAGGTGCGGATCGTCGTCGTCTGGGCGCGCTCGAAGTCCGCGACAGGGTCGTCGCTGAGTCGCTCCGGGGGATCGGGCGACAGAGTCGCCTTCTCGCCGCGGGCCGTGCTCGCGAAGTAGTTCTGTGTGTCGAGCATGTGGTTCATCAGCGTGCGCACATCCCACTCGTCGCACGGCGTGTCGTCCTCGAGCTTCGAGGCGGCGCCCTGAACCTTCTCGAGCGTCCACTCGCTCGCGCGCCCATAGAGGTCGAGCATGTTCTTTTCCATCGCGTGCTCCCTTCGGCACCCGAGACGTACCCGCCACCTCGGTCGGACAACCCGCGGGACGCCTAGGTTGCCCGGCTGTGGACGAAGCTGACCTCTCGCACCTGCGACGTTGCATCGAGTTGGCCCGAGCAGCCCGCACCGGCGGCAACGAGCCCTTCGGCTCGATCCTCGTGAGTGGGGACGGCGTCGTGCTCGAAGAGCTCGCGAACACCGTCGGCGACGGCGATGTCACCGGCCATCCCGAGCTCGCGCTCGCCGCGTGGGCGTCGAAGCACATGACTCCGGACGAACGTGCGCGGGCGACGCTCTACACGAGCTGCGAGAGCTGCGCGATGTGCGCGGGAGGTCAGTACTGGGCGGGCATCGGGAGACTGGTGTTCGCGCTGTCGAGCGAACAGCTCGTCACGATCGTCCCCGAGCACATCCCGCGGCTGCAGCTGTCGAGCCGCGAGGTGTTCGCGCGGGGCGACGTGCACATCGAGGTGGAAGGTCCCTGCGTGGAGCTCACCGCCGAGGCGTTCGCAGTGTTCGACGGCTTCTGGTCGTGATCCCTTAGCGGCACAGCGTGCGCTCTGCCGTCGCTGAGAGCACGCGCGCGACTTCGTCCGTGGAAAGTCCGCGTCCCGTGTAGAGCGCGTCGAAGGCCTCGAAGCTCGCGAGCATCCAGAGCACGTCGGCCGCCTCGTCGACGGTCACGTCGTCGCGGAGCTGGCCCTGCTCGTCGAGCCTCCGAGCGAGGTGCTGCATCCCGCCCCAGCGCCGCTCCTCTTGCCGAACGATCGCTCCGCCGACCGAGTCGGGGTCGAGGGCCGACATGGCGTAGAGGGCAGCCGCGACATCTCGGAGGTTCGCCAGCATCTCTGTCGCGGCCCGCACCCCACCACGCAGGTGCTGGCGCGCATCGGGATGCGCCACGGCTTCGGTGAGGTTCGCGAGGCCCGCTCGCTCGAAGAGGTCGGTGACGAGCGCGTCGAACAGACCGGGGCGCGAGCCGAAGACGAGGTAGATCGTCGAGCGCGAGACCTCGGCTCGAGTCGCGATCTCGTCGACGCTCACGGGTTCGGTCGGCGCCTCCCGCAGGCGTTCCTCGAGCGCGTCGAGGATGCGTCGCCGTGTCTCGTCCGCTCGCTTGGCGCGGAGGTTCTGCTCGTACTTCCTGGTCACCGCGCGATGTTACCCATTTCACTTGACACTCTGTCTTTGAAAGTTCAGCGTGTCTTCCCAATGAACCACTTCGACACAGACGTCCTCATCGTGGGCGGCGGGCCGGCCGGCCTCGCTGCCGCGGCAACGCTCGGTCACTACGGCGTCTCCGCGCTCGTCGCCGAGCGGCGGTCGGTGCCGTCACCGATCCCTCGCGCGACCGTCATCAGCACTCGGTCGATGGAGATCCTGCGCGGCTGGCAGCTCGAGGACGAGGTCCGCGCGGGGGGCGTCGAAGGCGACGTCCAGATCTGGGAGTGCGAGACCCTGGCGCGTGCGGCCGAGGGGCGCGCGTACGCGGTCGGCTACCCGAGTCGCGAGCAGGCCGCAGTGGTCAGCCCGACCGCTCCGGGCATCGTGCCGCAGGACTGGCTGGAGATCGTGCTGCGCCGTCACATCGAGACCTTGCCGTCGGTGCGGCTCGAGCTCGGGACGGAGGCGCTCTCACTCCACAACCGACCTGACGGAGTCAGCGTGCAGCTGCGAGATCGGACGGCCGCCACGCGGTGGGTTCGCGCGCGGTTCGCGATCGGTGCCGACGGCGCCCACAGCGCGGTGCGCACACTGCTCGGCATCGACCGCAGGGCGATGGGCGGTGAAGCCCTCGCGGGCATGCAGGTCGTGTTTCGCGCGCCGTTGTGGCAGCTGCTCGGAGAGCGGCGCTACGTGCTCTATTCCGTCACGACCCCGTCGGCTCCGGGAGCGTTCTTCCCCGCGGGTGTCGACGATCGTTGGGTGTACGCCCCGGGCGCGGACGAGGTGCACGAGGACGCCGACGCCCTCGCGGCCATGATCCGCGTGGGTGCGGGCGCCGATGTCGACGTGCGCATCGAACGCGTCGGTCGCTTTCACTCGCCGGGCGAGATCGCGGAGCGGTTCCGCGCGGGCAGGACCTTCCTCGCCGGAGACGCGGCCCACCGGGTCACGCCACGCGGCGGAACCGGGATGAATCTCGCGTTCGCCGGCGGGTTCGATCTCGGCTGGAAGCTGGCGTGGGTCCTCCGGGGCTGGGCCGAACCCGACCTGCTCGACACCTACGAGCTCGAGCGGCGCAGCGTGGCCGAGCACAACGTCACCCGATCGACCGACCCAGACGGCAGTCGTCGCGCCGTCATCGACGAGCTCCATGTCGACTTGGGCGGACGCATCACCCACGCGTGGGTTCCCTCCGCGGGGCAGCGACGGTCGACCGTCGATCTCCTCGGTCCGGGCTGGACGCTCTTCACCGACAGCGCGGTCGCGATGCCCGCGATGCGCGCGCCGTTGACCGTTCGCGTCCTCGATCACATGGCGGCCCGCGCGGTCGGGCTGCGAGGCGGCACGTTGCTCGTGCGGCCCGACGGCGTCCCTGTCGCATCCCCCTGGGGAGGGACGCGATGGGGTGAGTGCCGATCACGCCAGGGGGTGTCGATCGAGGATGTGCAGGAGCGCACAGTCGATGCATGACCAACAGCGCGTTCTCCCAATCAGCTCCTCGTCACGCCCGCCGAGTCGCAGCCGGTCTCGCAGCCGGTCTCGTGCTGCTCGCGGCTGCGTGCTCCTCGACCGCCAAGAGCTCCGCGTCTGACACGACTGTTCCGTCGTCGGTGTCCGCGCCGCCGAGCACGGCACCGCCACCCACGAGCACCGTCGTGGACGAGGCTCGTCGCTCTATGTTGCTCGGCATCTTGAAGTCGCATCACGACGCCGGCGAGTTTGTCGGCGGCCGCATCGCATTCCGCGAGGCCGACGGCACGGTCACCGAAGCGGTGTTCGGAACGCCGACGCTCGATCCCGCGAGCGGTCCGGTCGACCTCGACACGCCGTGGAACGTCGGCAGCATCACCAAGACGTTCGTTGCCACTGTCGTCCTGCAGCTCGCGGAAGAGGGTCGAGTCGACCTCGATGCCGGCATCCGGCGCTACTTCCCCGACCTGAAGGATGCCGACCGCATCACGCCCCGTGAGCTGCTGCAGCACACGAGCGGGCTGCACGAGTTCAACGATCAGCCCCAGGTGCTCGACGACCCGCACCGCCACTGGACCCCTGACGAGCTGATCGCGGTCGCTGAGGCCGCGGGACGCTACGGCGAGCCCGGTGCCGGCTTTCACTACTCGAACACCAACTACATCGCGCTCGGCGAGCTCATCGAGAAGATCACCGGCAACCCGTGGGACCAAGAGGTGCACACGCGCATCGTTGAGCCTCTTGGCATGACCCACACGGATCTGATCACCGGCAATCTCAGTGCCCCGGCGTTCGTTCCCTCGAACGGTTCGTTCGTCGACCGGACGAACGCCGAGGATCCGTCACTCGGCGGCGCTGCGGGGGGGATCGAGTCGAACGGCCGTGACCTACTGAGGTTCATCACGGCGCTCGAGGACGGCACGCTGCTGTCGCCTCAGTCGCAGCAGGCGATGCGGGCGTTCGTTCCCGGGGAGGACTACTCCGAGTTCGGCGTCACTCATCGCTATGGACTCGGCTTCGAGGAGTACTCAACCGACGCCGTCACCGTCGAGGGCCACATGGGCACCGGTGCACAAGAGGCGTTCGTCGGGTACGACCCGGCCAACGGCTCCGCCGTCGCGGTCACGCTGAACGTCGACAACCCCGGTCCGCAAGCGTTCATCGCGATCGAGGCGCTGACCGCAGCCCGGTAGAGCACAGGTCAGCCTCCGCGTTCGGTGCCCGCCGAGAGGCGGGCATCGGCGCGTCTACGGCGCCGCGAAGCTGACGTCAGCGGTCTCGACGGTGCCCGCACTGCGCCCCGGAGCATCCTGATACTTCCAATAGAGGTTGGTGTGCGCGATGACGTCCTCGGGTGACGGTGCTCCCCACTGCGTGAGGTCTTCGGTGGTGTGCGCGTCCCCGACCAACGTGACGTCGTAGCCGCGCGTGAACGCTCCGTGGATGGTCGAGCGGACGCATGCGTCGGTCTGCGCGCCCGTGACGACGAGGCGCCCGACCCCCCGCTCGGCGAGCTGCGCCTCGAGGTCGGTGGCTTCGAACGAGTCGCCGTAGGTCTTGTGCACGACCGGCTCTTCTTCGCGACGCTCGAGCTCGGGCACGTACTGCCACGCGTCGCTGCCCTGCTTGAGGGGGCCATCGTCGGAGTGCTGCACCCACACGACCGGCACGTGCTCGGCGCGCGCCTTGTCGACGAGCGAGTTGATGTTCTTGATGACGTCATCTCGACGCGGGGCGCCTTCCATCACGCCGTTCTGGACGTCGATGACCAGCAGTGCGGTGTTCGGCCGATTCGAGAGCGTCGTCACGGGGGACCTCCTGTACGCGTCGCGTCTCCCCAATCCTTACCCTCGAATGCGGCGACGACTCACGCCACGACGACGTGCTTCACGTCCGCCATGTACTTGTTCGCGGAGGCGGATGCCTCCTCGGAGCTGCTGCCCTCCTGACGTGCGTGCATGTAGGCCGCGTACCAGTCCCACCAGTCGTGCTTCGTGGCGACCGCCTCGAACGAGCCGTGCTTCAGCGAGGTCTCGTGGAGGAGGTCAGCGAGCTGGGCGATGTCCATGGCATCGACCCTCGCATTCTCAGGCGGGTCCTCGCGCCAGGGGAGTCCCTGGTCGCGCCCTAGTCGACGTGACCGATCACCTGCCCGTTCACCCAATGCCCGTCGTCGCTCACGAGGAACGCGACGACCTTGGCGATCGCGCCGGCGCTCCCGCTCGGCTCGTCTCCCGGGGTGAGCGCGTTCACCGTGATGTTGCGACCTCGCAGCTCGCGAGCGAGGTCGCGGGTAGCCGCCTCGATGACGGCGCGCGGCGACACGGAAGCCTCGATGTGGACGATCGCGCCTCCCTCACGGACCTCCCTCGCGGCCAGCTGGTCGACGACGGACCCGTCGCGGGCCGTCTCGCCGATCGTGTGCACGACGACGTCGACTCCTCCGAATGCCTCGGTTGTCTCGGTGAACAGGCGCGCGATGTCGACGTCATCGGCGACGTCGCCCCGCACTGCCGTTGCAATGCCGTGAGCGGCGAGGACTTCGTCGACGACCCGATCCGCGGCGACGGGGTCACGGGCGTAGCTCAGCACCACCGCATAGCCGCGATTCGCGAGCTCGAGGGTGATCGCGCGGCCGAGACCACGGGAGCCTCCGGTGACGATCGCGACCCGATCGGTGCGCGGCGCCTCCTCGATCTCGCGACCCACGCCGCCACTGTGAGCGTCCCGGTTGCCCGTCGCACTAGGGGAGTGCCGGGTCCGATCCCTGGTCGTACGCTCGGGCCGATGGCCAGCCAGCGCCTGCCCGCGTTTCGGGGTCGGGCCGAGGAGCGCGGGGTCCTTGACCGACTGCTGGAGGAGGTGCGCGGGGGCCAGAGCCGCGCCCTCGTGATCCGCGGCGAAGCCGGCGTCGGCAAGACGGCGCTCCTTCGGTATGCCGCGCGGCAGGCGGCCGGCTTCCGGGTGGTCCAAGTGGCCGGCGTCGAGTCGGAGATGGAGCTTCCCTACGCCGGCCTGCACCAGCTCTGCGCTTCCATGCTCACGCAGGTCGACGCGCTCCCCGAACCGCAGCAAGGCGCCCTTCGAGTTGCGTTCGGCCTCACGTCGGGCGAGGCCCCGGACCGGTTCCTGGTCGCACTTGCCACCCTCGGCCTCCTCGCCCACTTCGCCGAGGAACGGCCGCTGCTCGCCTTCGTCGACGACGCCCAATGGCTCGACGGCGTCTCGGGTCAGGTCCTCGGCTTCGTGGCGCGGCGACTGCTGGCGGAGTCGGTGGCAATCGTGTTCGCAGTGCGCGAGGGGAGCGACGACGAAGGACAGCTCGTCGGCCTGCCCGAGATGTCGCTCGACGGGCTCCCGGACGAGGACGCGCGGGCACTGCTCGAGACGGTCGTGCCCGGGCGACTCGACGAGGGCATACGCGACCGGATCATCGCCGAGACGCGCGGAAATCCGCTCGCTCTGTTGGAGCTGCCGAGGGGGATGAGCGCGGCGGAGCTCGCCGGTGGCTTCGGCCTTCCCTCGGCCGGCGACCTCGGGGATCACATCGAGGAGCGGTACGCCGCCCGTCTCGGCAGCCTGCCCGAGTCCACTCAGCGATTGATGTTGCTGGCTGCCGCCGATCCAGTCGGCGACGCGACGCTCCTGTGGCGCGCCGCCCAGACGCTTGGCATCGGACGAGAAGCCGCGGCCGCCGCCGCCAATGAGCACCTGCTCGACATCGCCGCGCGGGTGCGCTTTCGTCATCCCCTCGTCAGATCGGCGGTGTACCAATCAGCTTCTGCAGCCGAGCGCCGAGCCGCGCACAGCGCGCTCGCGTCGGCGATCGATCCGGAGGTCGATCCGGATCGCCGCGCGTGGCACCGCGCCCAAGCGGCAACCGGTGCCGACGAGTCAGTCGCGACCGAGCTGGAGCAGTCGGCGGGTCGGGCTCAGGCGCGCGGCGGGCTGGCGGCAGCGGCTGCATTCCTCGAGCGCTCCGTGAGCCTGACCGCCGATCCCGGTCGCCGCGTCGCGCGGATGCTGGCGGCCGCACAAGTGAACGTCCAGGCCGGGGGGTTCGACGAGGCCCTCGGGTTGCTGGCGGCCGCCGAATCCGACGCGCCCGACGAGCTTTCCCGCGCGCGTGTCGAGCTCCTCCGCGGGAGGATCGCGTCGGCCAGCCCCGGGAGCGACGCGCCAATGCAGCTCGTGAAGGCGGCCAAACGGCTCGAGTCGCTCGACGTCGCCCTCGCGCGGGGGACGTACCTCGACGCCTGGGGAGCCGCTCTCTTCGCGGGGCATCTCGCGGCGGACGGAGGCAGCCTGATCGACGTGTCACGTGCCGCGTTGACGGCGCCCCGACCCGTGACCCCTGGAGCGTCCGACGTCTTGCTCGACGGCCTGGCCCTGTTGGCCGTCGACGGGCGAGCGGCCGCCGCCCCGAAGCTGAGGCAGGCCGTCGATGCGTTCCGGAACGACGGGGCCTCCGTCGAGCAGTGGCTGCAGTGGGGTGTGCTTGCGTCGTCCGCCGCTGTCACGCTCTGGGACTTCGACAGCTGGGACGCGGTGAGCACCCGTCAGGTCGAGCTGGCGCGGTCATCCGGCGCGCTCGCGCTGCTGTCCGTTGCGTTGAACGGCCAGGTCATGATCGCCACGTGGAGCGGTGACTTCGACACCGCGGCTGCGGTGGGCGCGGAGGACGAGGCGCTCAAGCAGGCGACGGGCGTCCACATCGCTCCGTACGGGTCGATGCTCCGCGCGGCGTACGAGGGCCGGACAGAAGATGCGTCCGCACTCATCGACGCCACCCTGGCCGACTCGGTGGCACGCGGAGAGGGGCTCGGTGTCGCACTCTGTCGTTGGACGAGCGCGATCCTCCACAACGCGCTCAGTCGCTATGAAGACGCGCTGGCCGCCTCTCAACACGTGATCGACGACGCACCGGGGCTGCACATCTCGACCTGGACGCTCGTCGAGCTGATCGAGGCGGCCGTCCGGAGCGGGAAGGGCGACATGGCCGACGACGCCTACGAGCGATTCGTCGCCACCGCGAACGTGGGCGACTCTGATTGGGCGCTCGGCCTCGAAGCCCGGGCGGGGGCGCTCTTGGTCGAGGGGAACGCAGCCGAGTCGCTGCATCGCGAGGCAGTCGAACGCCTGGGTCGCACGCGGTTGCGGCCCGACCTCGCCCGCGCTCACCTGCTGTACGGCGAGTGGTTGCGACGCGAGAGCCGCCGTGTCGATGCTCGTGAGCAGCTGCGCACGGCCCACGACATCTTCAGCGCGATGGGCGCCGAGGCGTTCGCCGAGCGGGCCCGGCGGGAGCTGCTCGCCACAGGTGAGCAGGTGCGCAAGCGCCGGGAGGACACTCGCTCCGAGCTCACTCCGCAGGAGGAGCACATCGCCCGCCTCGCGCGCGACGGACGCACGAATCCCGAGATCGGCGCCGAGCTCTACATCAGCGCGCGTACGGTCGAATGGCACTTGCGCAAGGTCTTCACGAAGCTCGGCATCACCTCACGCAAGGGCCTTCAAGACGCGTTGCCGAGTCGTGAACGAAGCGGGGCGCCTGCATAGGACCCGAACGTGAACCCGGCACGCGACCAGGGCATGCACTGGCGCGATTCGCACCGTTTCTGACGGACGATCTCCGGTGTGAGCAGCGACTACGACGTCATCGTCCTCGGCGCGGGTGCACCGGGTGAGCACTGCGCGGGTGCGCTGGCTGAAGGTGGCCTGCGCGTCGCGGTGGTCGAGCGCGAGCGGGTCGGAGGGGAGTGCTCGTATTGGGCGTGCATCCCGTCGAAGAGCTTGCTGCGCCCCGGCGAGGCCGTGCAGGCCGCGATCGAGGCGGGGGCGAAGGCGGAGGTCGACGTGAAGGCCGCGCTGGCATGGCGCGACTTCATGGTGTCGAACTACTCCGATGACGGCGCGGTGAAATGGCTCGACGCTCGGGGCATCGACCTCATCCGAGGGAACGGGCGGCTCGATGGCGTTGGCGCGGTCGACGTCGACGGCAAGCGCTACACCGCCGATCACGTCGTCGTCGCGGCGGGCGCCGACCCGTTCCTCCCGCCGATTCCCGGCCTCGCCGAGCTCGACGGCGTCTGGGGCACTCGCGAAGCCACGAGCATGAAGGCGATCCCGCGCCGATTGATCGTGCTCGGAGCGGGTCCGGCGGGGGTCGAGCTCGCGCAGGCGTCGCGATGGTTCGGCGCCGAGGTGGTCATCGTCGAGGGCGAGGATCGCGTGCTCGCCCGAGAGCCGAGGCCACTCGGCCATGCCCTCGGTGAGGTGCTGCGACGCGACGGGATCGAGCTCGTCCTCGGGCGGCACGCGACCCAGGCGCGACGCGACGGCAACGACTTCGTGCTCGATCTCGACGATGGTCAGGAGGTGCGCGGCGAACGCCTGCTCATCGCGACGGGCCGTCGCCCGCGTGTCGACGGCATCGGGCTGGAGACAGTCGGCGTGAAACCCGACAGCCATGGCATCCCGGTCGACTCGCACATGCAAGTGGGTGAACGGCTGTGGGCGATCGGCGACATCACGGGAATCTGGCCGCTGACTCACGTCGGCGAGTACTCAGGCGAGGTCGCCGCATCGAACATCCTCGGCGAACCTCGTGAGGCCCACTTCGAAGCCGTCCCTCGGGTCACATACACCGACCCACAGGCTGCAGCGGTCGGCGCGACCAAGGCGCCCTTCAGTGGGACGGCGATGCTCTCGGACGTCGCCAAGACCGCGACCTACACCCACGTGTACGCCGAGTCGCCCGGCTTCCTCACGCTCCTCAGCGACGGTGCAAGGCTCATCGGTGCGTACGGCCTCGGTCCCGAGGCGGGGGAGTGGCTGCAGCAGTCGACGCTCGCGATCCGGGCGGGGATCCCGCTCGACGTGCTGCGCGACACCATCCAGCCGTTTCCGAGCTTCTCCGAGATCCAGAGCGCCGCGCTCAAGGCCCTGCTTCGTGAGATCGCAGCCGCGCGGGGGACGATGGGCGCGTCACGATGAACGAGCTCTCGGGGCAGCGCGTCGTCGTGATCGGTGGCAGCGCGGGCATCGGTCTCGAGACGGCGCGGCGAGCGCGCGCCGAAGGCGCCGAGGTGGTGCTCACGGGTCGTGACCGTGCGCGGCTCGACGCCGCTGCCGAGGAAGTCGGCGCGCAGAGCACCGCGACGTTCGACGCTGATGAACCTGCAGCCCTCACGCAATTCTTCGGCGACCTGCCGGCGCCCGTCGACCACGTCATGGTCACCGCGGGAGGACCGCACTACATCCCTCCGCTCGAGATAAAGCCGGACGAAGCGCGCGTCGCGCTCGTCCGACAAGCTCACCCAGACACTCAAGGTTGCTCAGGAGTCGGTGGGGAGGGTGCGGCCCGGCGGCTCGCTGCTGTTCGTCGGTGGCACTGGTGGGCGCCGTCCGCGCCCCGGCTTCGCGCTCATCGGAACGGTGACGGCTGCACTGCCCGCTCTCGTTGCGAACCTCGCGCTCGACCTCGCCCCCGTGCGCATCAACCTCATCGCGCCGGGCTTTGTCGACACGCCGCTGTCGGCGCGCCTGCTCGGCGATGACCTCGACGAGCGACGCGAGGAGCTCAGGTCGACGCTTCCCATCGGGCGAGTCGTCGGGCCCGAGGACGTCGCCGCGCTCGCGGTGCACATCATGATCAACACCGCGCTCACCGGAGCGACGTACGACGTCGACGGTGGCCAGCAGCTTCTCTCGACCTGAAGGGTGCCCGATGCGGTCCGACATCGTTCCCGGCGGCACGTTCCCCGACTACCAGCTTCCCGACCACACCGAGACGCCGCGCAAGCTCAGCGAGATCCAAGGCGAGGATCCGATGATCCTCACGCTCGCGCGTGGCCACTACTGCCCGAAGGAGCACCAGCAGCACCTCGACCTCGCCGCGTTCCAGCCGAAGATCGGAGTCTCCTACACGCAGATCGCGACGATCTCGACCGACGCGGATCACGAGACGCAGGAGTTCCGCGCGTCAGTCGGCGCGCAGTGGCCGTTCCTCTCGGACCCGGGTCGGATCGTGCAGAAGGACCTCGACATCCAGGAGTACACCGATCCCGAGCACGACCCGATGATCCCGCACACGCTCGTGCTCAAGCCGGGCCTGGTCATCCACTCGATCTACAACGGCTACTGGTTCTGGGGGCGCCCGTCGGTCGACGAGCTGCGCCGCGATCTGCGCGCCGCGTCGGCCGAGGTCCGGCCGGACTGGGATCTCAGCACGCCGGGGCTGCGCGAGAAGTGGGACGCGGGCGACTACTCGTCGTTCCACGGTTGGAGCCGGTGGAGCCCGCAACGCCGCGAGGCTGAGCGCTGACCCGTCAGATGCGTACCATCACGCCAGCGAAGGGATCGCCGGTGATGAACGAATCAAACGACAACCAACCGGACAGCCAGCTGCGTTTCCTCGAGGAGCTCCTGGAGGAGAACACTTCGATCGACGGGGACGTTCTCGAAATCGGGAACGACTCGTGGGCGATCCACGGTGTGCTCCCTTACGACGGCGAGGTTCCCATCGCCGTGTTCCACACGTACGACGAAGCAAAGCACGTGCTCGACGACGTCCGCGGGCCTACACCTGGTCGGGGAGAGGGGATTTGAACCCCCGACCTCCTGCACCCAAAGCAGGTGCGCTACCACTGCGCCACTCCCCGGCGCTCCAAGTCTGACGCATCCGCAACTGCGAACGGTCGGAGGAAAACCGAACAGGGCCGAGGCGACGAAGCCCCGGCCCTGTCAGTGAGCTTCTGAGTGGGCTGGCTTCCGCCACCAGCCCGACTCCGCTTCCGCCCGCGAAGTCTTCCTCCCGGAGCATCGCCCGGTTCCCGCTCACGTGAGTTGACGGTACTGATGACCCCAATGTGGCGCCATGGGCCGTTCGGGCCAATCTCAGCGCGCCGAGCACGAGAAGCAGCCGCGGCCGCGCGACACGCGTGGGTCGTACGACCCATTTGGCCAGGCGGGGCGCTCTCGGCGCGCCGGTATGCTCCCTGGTCTGTGAAGAGCGCCGTCGAGTCCCTCGAGGACAACAAGGTCAAGGTTTCGGTCGAGGTCGACGAGACGGAATTCGACAAAGCGATGGACGCGGCGTTTCGTCGCATCGCACGCGAAGTGCGCATTCCCGGGTTTCGTCCAGGCAAGGCGCCGCGGCGCATCCTCGAAGCTCGCATCGGCACCGCCGCGGCGCGCGAGGAGGCACTGCGCGAGGCACTCCCCGAGTACTACGCGCAAGCGGTGCGCGAGAACGACGTCGACGTGATCGCGCCGCCCGAGATCGACATCACCGCGGGCGCGAGGACGGGCCGATCTCGTTCGACGCTGTCGTCGAGGTGCGGCCGCGCGTGAGCGTCGCGGGATACGGCGGGTTACGGGTCGAGGTCCCCCGGCCTCGTCCGAGCGACGAGGAGATCGACGCGCAGGTCGAGCGGATGCGGGCGCAGTTCGCCGAGCTCGAGCCGGTCGACCGTCCGGCGATCGACACCGATCAGGTCACCGTCGACATCGTGGGTTCGCGCGACGGTGAAGCGCTCCCTGGTCTCGACGCCACCGACTACCTGTACGAAGTCGGCAGCGCCGGCATCGTGCCCGAGCTCGACGACCACCTGCGTGGCACGAAGCCCGGCGACATCCTGCAGTTCAGCGCGCGGCATCCCGATCCGGAAGAAGACCCGATCGACTTCCGGGTGCTCGTCAAGCAGGTGCAGCAGCGCGTGCTGCCCGAGCTCAACGACGACTGGGCGAACGAGGCGTCAGAGTTCGAGACGCTCGACGCGCTGCGCGCCGACCTCGTTCGGCGGCTCACGATCGTGCGGGCCATGCAGTCGCAGATGGCGATGCGTGAGCGTGCGGCAACGGCGCTCGGCGAGCTGGTCGACGACGAGCCGCCCGAGGCACTGGTCGACGACGAGATGCGCACCCGGCTGCAAGACCTGGGCTTGCGCCTCCAGGCACAAGGCCTCGGAATCGAGCAGTACCTCGCCGCGACCGGCCAGAGCCAGCCCGAGTTCGTCGAGGGGCTGCGCACTGCCGCCCGTGAGGGCGTGAAGGTCGATCTGGCGTTGCGCGCCGTCGCTGACGCCGAGGCCATCGAGGTGACCGACGAAGAGGTCGAGGAGGAGATCGGCCGCCTGGCCGAGCGCACGCAGCAGAAGCCGAACCAACTTCGCAAGGTGATCGAGCGCAATGGGCAGATACCGGAGTTACGCTCGGACTTGCGCAAGCGCAAGGCGCTCGAGTGGATCGTCGAGCACGTCGAAGTCGTCGATCCCGAGGGGCAACCGATCGACCGCGATGATCTGTTGCCCATGATCGAACCGACCGAAGCGGAAGCGACCGAACCCGAAGCAACCGAATCTGAAGCAATCGAAACCGACTCAATCGAAACCGAAGCGAAGGAAGACGAGTGATCGACCCGATCCGCAACTACCTGGTGCCGACTGTCGTCGAGCAGACCAACCGGGGAGAGCGGGCTTATGACCTGTACTCGAGACTGCTCAAGGAGAACATCATCTTCCTGGGCACGCCGATCGACGACACGATCGCGAACCTCGTTTGCGCGCAGATGCTGCACCTCGAGTCGGAGAACCCCGACAAGGACATCAACATCTACATCAACTCGCCCGGCGGCGACATCACGGCGCTCTTCGCGATCTACGACACCATGCAGTTCGTGAAGCCCGACATCGCCACGATCTGCTTCGGTCAGGCGGCGTCCGCCGCCGCGGTGCTCCTCGCGGCCGGCACGAAGGGCAAGCGCCTCGCCCTCCCGCACGCTCGGGTGCTCCTCCACCAGCCCTACGGCGGGGCGGCCGGCCAGGCCACCGACCTCGAGCTGGCGGCCAAGGAGATCTTGCGCATGCGTGACCTCCTCGAGGAGATCCTGGCCCGTCACACCGGCCAGTCAGAGGCGCGGATCCACGGCGATACAGACCGTGATTTCGTGATGTCCGCGGATGAGGCCCGCGAGTACGGCATCATCGACGAAGTCATCAGTGCACGTGGGTTGACCACTGACGGGCCCATCGCGGCCGTCAAGGGCTAGTCGAGTCAGAGCCGACGAGGGGAAGGGCGTCCGGTGGCCAAGTTCGGTGACGGGGGCGAGCTGCTGAAATGCTCGTTCTGCGGCAAGTCGCAGAAGCAAGTGAAGAAGCTCATCGCCGGCCCCGGCGTGTACATCTGCGACGAATGCATCGACCTCTGCAACGAGATCATCGAAGAGGAGCTGTCCGAGACCTCGGAGCTCAAGTTCGACGACCTCCCCAAGCCTCGTGAGATCTACGAGTTCCTGAACGACTACGTGATCGGGCAGGAATACGCGAAGAAGATCCTCTCGGTCGCCGTCTACAACCACTACAAGCGGGTGCAGTTCGGCGCGACGCACGACAACGACGTCGAGCTCGCGAAGTCGAACATCTTGCTCATCGGTCCGACCGGCTGCGGCAAGACGTTCCTCGCGCAGACGCTCGCTCGCATGCTCAACGTGCCGTTCGCGATCGCGGACGCAACCGCGCTCACCGAAGCGGGCTACGTCGGTGAGGACGTCGAGAACATCCTCCTCAAGCTGATCCAAGCGGCCGACTACGACGTGAAGAAGGCCGAGACCGGCATCATCTACATCGACGAGATCGACAAGATCGCCCGCAAGAGCGAGAACCCCTCGATCACGCGCGACGTGTCGGGCGAAGGCGTGCAGCAGGCGCTGCTGAAGATCCTCGAGGGCACGACGGCCTCGGTACCGCCGCAGGGTGGGCGCAAGCACCCGCACCAAGAGTTCATCCAGATCGACACCACGAACATCCTCTTCATCTGCGGCGGTGCGTTCGCCGGCATCGAGAAGATCATCGAGAGCCGCATCGGGAAGAAGGGCGTCGGCTTCAACGCCGACATTCGCATGGCGAGCGATCGCGACTCTCTCGCGGTGCTCAGTGAGGTGCTGCCCGAGGATCTGCTCAAGTTCGGCCTGATCCCCGAGTTCATCGGCCGCCTTCCGGTCATCGGCGCGGTCGCCAACCTCGATCAAGAGGCGCTCGTGCGCATCCTCATCGAGCCGAAGAACGCGCTGATCAAGCAGTACCGCAAGTTCTTCGAGTTCGAGGATGTGGAGCTCGAGTTCAGCGACGACGCGCTGGTCTCCGTCGCGGAGCAGGCGAACCTCCGGGGCACGGGCGCACGCGGCCTGCGGGCGATCCTCGAAGAGGTGCTCCTCAACGTGATGTACGACCTCCCGAGCCGCACCGACATCGAGAAGGTCGTCATCGACCGCGCGACGGTGCTCGACAAGGTCAACCCCACGCTCGTCCCGCGCTCGGAGGCCCCTCGCCAGCAGCGTCCCCGCCGCGCCGCGTCCTAAGCCCCGTCGAGGTCCCGTGGATCTCACTGCCGCGCTGCGTTACCTCGACGAGCACGTCAACCTCGAAGCGGTCGTCGCCGATCGTCACTCGCATCCCACGCTCGAGCGCATGCAGCGGCTCATGCACGTGCTCGGCGACCCCCAGCACGCCGCGCCGCTCGTGCACATCACCGGCACGAACGGGAAGGGCTCGACCGCCCAGATCGCGACACGCCTGATCGAGGTCCACGGGCTCACCGTGGGCACCTACACCAGTCCCCACCTGCAGCGGATCACCGAGCGCATCGCGGTCAACGGGTCTCCCATCAGCGACGACGAGTTCGGCGAGGCGATCCGTGGGGTGGCCGACGCCGAGGCGCTGGCCGGCGTCGAACCGTCGTACTTCGAGATCCTGACCGCTGCGGCGTACCGCTGGTTCGCCGACGTGGCGGTCGACGTCGTCGTGGCCGAGGTCGGGTTGCTCGGCCGGTGGGACGCGACGAACGTGGCTGACGGTCAGGTCGCGATCGTCACGAACGTCGAGCTCGACCACACCGAGTACGCCGGGCCGACTCGGCTCGACATCGCGCGAGAGAAAGCCGGCATCGTGAAGCCGGGAGCGTCGCTCGTGCTGGGCGTGACCGACCCCGAGCTCGTGCCGGTGTTCCTCGCCGAACGACCGGGCGAGACGTTCCTGCGCGACGTCGACTTCGCGTGCAATGACAACATCCTCGCCGTCGGGGGCCGCCTGCTCGACCTCCGCACGCCGGGCGCGGCGTACACCGAGCTGTACCTCCCGCTGCACGGCGCGCATCAAGGCGACAACGCCGCGGCTGCACTCGCCGCGGTCGAGACGTTCTTCGGCGGGCCGTTGGCGCCCGAGCTCGTCATGGCGGGATTCGAGAACGTCGTCATGCCCGGTCGATTCGAGATCGTCGGACGCCATCCCTTCATCGTGCTCGACGGCGCGCACAACCCCGCGGGCGCCGACGTCGCGGCGGAAGTCGTCGACGAAGAGTTCTCGGATGTCGGCGAACGCATCTATGTGATCGGGATGCTGAGCGGTCGCGATCCCGTCGCCATGCTCGAGGCGCTCGATGCGGCGTCGGCGCGGCTCGTGATCGCGACTGCGCCGGCGACGTCTCGCGCCATCCCGCCGGAGGACATCGCCCGTGCTGCGGTGTCGCTCGACATCGACGTCGTCGTGGTCGACGGCGTGCGCGCGGCCGTCGACCGAGCGCTCGACGAAGCGCTGGTCGACGACCTGATCTTGATCACCGGCTCTCTCTACGTCGTGGGCGAAGCCCGCGGCGGCCTCGTCGCCTGACCGCGCGCACCTGTACCCTCGCCGCCCATGGATCGCACACTTGTCATCGCGAAGCCCGACGCCGTCGAGCGCGGGCTCGTCGGTGAGATCATCTCGCGCTTCGAGCGTCGCGGGCTGACGGTCGTGGCTCTCGAGATGCGCATGATCGACGAGGCAACCGCAGCGCGGCACTACGAGGAGCATCACGGCAAGCCGTTCTACGGCGACCTCATGGTGTTCATCACGCGGGGTCCCGCCGTGCTCATGGTCGTCGAGGGACCGGAGGACACCTGGAAGGTCGTGCGCACGATGATGGGCGCAACGAATCCACGCGATGCAGCGCCGGGCACCATTCGTGGCGACCTCGGCATCATCTTCACGGAGAACCTGATCCACGGCTCCGACGGTCCGGAATCCGCACAACGGGAGATCGGGATCTTCTTCCCGGCGTTGTGACTTCGGGCAGGTCTGAGTGGCGGCGGGAGCCTTTCGAGGGCAACCGATAGGCTCACGCCGGTCATGGCTCGGGATAAACGCTTCGCGTCCGTGATGGGACGAGACATGGCTGTCGACCTCGGCACCGCGAACACGCTCGTCTATGTGCGCGGGCGCGGCATCGTGCTCAACGAGCCGTCGGTGGTCGCGGTCAACGTACGCGACGGCCGCCCGCTCGCGGTCGGTCTCGAAGCCAAGCGGATGATCGGGCGCACGCCGAGCCACATCCAGGCCATCCGCCCGCTGAAGGACGGCGTCATCGCGGACTTCGACATCTGCGAGAAGATGCTCCGCTACTTCATCCACAAGGTGCACCAGCACCGCTTCGTGAAGCCGCGCATGGTCATCTGCGTGCCGTCGGGCATCACGGGTGTCGAGCAACGAGCGGTGCAAGAGGCGGCCGAGTACGCCGGGGCACGCAAGCCCGCCTACATCATCGAAGAGCCGATGGCCGCGGCGATCGGCGCTGGGCTCCCCGTGCAGGAGCCGACGGGCAACATGATCGTCGACATCGGCGGCGGCACGACCGAGGTCGCAGTCATCTCGCTCGGCGGCATCGTCGCGAGCCAGTCCGTGCGCGTCGGTGGCGACGAGCTCGATGAAGCGATCATCCAGTACATCAAGAAGGAGTACTCCCTCGCGCTCGGAGAGCGCACTGCGGAGGAAGTGAAGATGGTCCTCGGCTCGGCTTGGCCGATGAAGCAAGAGCTGCAAGCCGAGATCCGGGGGCGCGATCTCGTCACCGGTCTGCCGAAGACGATCGCGACATCCACCGAGGAGATCCGCGAGGCCGTCAACGAGCCCGTCACCGCGATCGTCGACGCGGTGAAGGCGACACTCGACAAGACGCCGCCTGAGCTCGCGGCCGACATCATGGAGCAGGGCATCGTCATCACGGGCGGTGGCGCGCTCCTCCAAGGGCTCGACGCGCGGCTGAATCACGAGACCGGCATGCCGATCGTGATCGCCGACAACCCACTGCATTCGGTCGCGCTCGGCTCGGGTCAATCACTCGAGGAGTTCGAGGCCCTGAAGGGCGTGCTCTTCTCGGCCGCGCAGCGCTGAGGCGCAGACGCTGGTGGCACTCTCGCGGCGCACGGCGCGCAGCCGGTACATCCTCCCGGTCTTGATCCTCATCTCGATCACGATCATCACGCTCGATTACCGCGGGGTCGGCTTCGTCGACCGGGCCCGCAACACCTCCATCGATGCCGTCGCGCCGGTGACGAGCGCCTTGAGGAGGGTGTTCCACCCGGTCACCAACGTCTGGAACGGGGTGTTCCGGTACGACGACGTGACCAGGGAGAACGAGCGCCTGCGGGCTGAGCTCGACGAGGCCCGGGGGTCGACGCTCGCCGCGGTCGACGCGGAGCGCCAACGTGAAGAGCTGCTTTCCCTGCTCAACCTCGACTACCTGGGCAACGTGCCGACCGTGGCCGCCCGGGTCGTGTCGGGCGCCCCGTCGAACTTCGACGCGACGATCGAGATCAATCGGGGTGTCGGTGCCGGCATCAAGGAGGGCATGCCCGTGGTCACCGGCGCCGGGCTCGTCGGCAACGTCGTGCGGGTCACCGGCCAGCGGTCGGTGATCCGCCTCGTCACCGACCCGACGTTCGCGGTCGGCGTCTCGGTGCCGACGGCGGAGGACGACGGCATCGCAAAGGGCAAGGGACCCGATCGTCCTCTCGGCCTCGACCTCATCGACGCGGGCAGCAAGGTCAGCGTCGGCAGTGTCGTGATCACGAGTGGACTCGAGGGCAGCCTCTATCCCGCCGGCATCCCGGTCGGCGTCGTGCGCACGGTGCGCCATCCGGCCGGTGCGCTGCAGCTCGACATCACGGTCGACCCCGCGGCCGACCTCGATCACCTCGAGTTCGTGAAGGTCGTGCTGTGGGAGCCGACGCCGTGACGCGGGCGTTCGTGCGATTGGGCCTCGTGATCGTGATGGCGTTGCTGCTGCAGCTGTCACTGATCTCGGAGATGCACGTGCTGACCGCGACAGGTGACATCTTGCTGTTGCTCGCGATCGCCGCGGGCATCGCGGCGGGTCCGGAGTGGGGCGCTCTCACCGGCTTCATCGCCGGAATCGCGTTCGACCTCGTGCTGCAAACACCGTTCGGTCTGTCCGCGCTCTGCTACTGCATCGTCGGCTACGTCGTCGGGCGCGCGCAGACCGGCATCCTGCGCGCCGCGTGGTGGGTGCCGATGGTGACCGCGTTCCTCGCGAGTGCAGCGGGTGTCGTCTTGTTCGCAGCGCTCGAGGCGTTGCTCGGCGACGCACACGTCTTCGACCGTCGTCTGCTCTCGGTGGTCGCTGTCGTATCGGTGCTGAACGCCTTGCTCGTGCCTCCGGTGATCCGGGTGATGCGCTGGGTGTTCGCTGAGGATGCCCTGCACCAGGTGCACGCCTGGCGCTGAGAAGCGCAGTGACTATCCGCGAGACGGTCGCGCAGGGCAGACTCTAGGAATGCCGTTGGGCGGAGGAACCCAGGCGCGCGCTCTCGCGGACTGGGCAGGAACCGCATGACGAGCGATTCACCCCATCTGCGGATGGGGGTGCTCGGGATCGTTGTCATCAGCTTGTTCGCCGCCCTCTTCTCCCGTCTCTGGTTCCTCCAGGTCATGTCGGCACCCACCTTGACCGTCGCCGCCCAGACGAACCGCGAGCGGGTGGTGAGCATCGCCCCGGTGCGGGGTCGAATCATCGACCGCGAAGGACGCGTGCTCGCCAACAATCGTCTGTCGAACGTCGTCACCGTCGATCGCAAGTACGTCTCGGACGAGCGCGACAAGGATGTCCTCATCGCCCATCTCGCACCGGTGCTCGGAGTGCCGGTCGACTCGCTGCACGCACGCATCGACGATCCGAAGTATTCGCCGTTGCTGCCGATCCCGCTCGCGGAGGACGTGCCCGAGCCGACGGTGATGCACATCGAAGAGCGACAGGACGAGTTCCCGGGCGTCGAGGCAAAGGAAGTCGCCCTGCGCGTGTATCCCTACGGCACGCGCGCCGCGCACGTGCTCGGTTATGTCGGAGCCATCAACGACACCGAGTACGAGTCGTTGAAGGGCGCCGGCTACACGCTCGAAGATCAGCTCGGCAAAGACGGCGTCGAGAAGATCTTCGAGAAGGACTTGCGAGGGACCCCGGGCTCGTTGACGCTCGAAGTCGACTCTCGTGGTCGCGTGCTGCGCGAGCTCAGCCGCACCGACGCGATTCCCGGCCGCGACGTGCAGCTGACGATTGACCTGGGGGTGCAGGCGCTTGCGGAGGACGCGCTCACCCAGGCGTTGTTGACCGCGCGCACCCACACACCGAAGGACAACCCCAATCACTTCGCGGCACCCGCAGGCTCGGTCGTGGTGCTCGATCCGACCAACGGCGAGATCGTCGCGTTGGCGTCGTACCCGACCTTCGATCCTCGCGAGTTCGTCGGCGGCATCGACCCGGATCGCTACAAGGCGCTGCTCGATCCGGCCAACAACTACCCGCTCACGAACCGGGCGATCGCCGGTCAGTACGCGCCGGGCTCGACGTTCAAGGTGATCACCGCCACGGCCGGCCTCGCGGCGGGCGTCATCTCGTCGGGCACCCGGTTCCTCGATTCGGGTCGGTACACGGTGCCCGATTGCAAGGGAGAGAAGTGCACGTTCAGCAACGCGGGCGGCGAGCAGAACGGCTGGGTCACGATGCCGACCGCGCTGGCCGCGTCGAGCGACGTCTACTTCTATTCGATCGGTGCGGACCTCTGGCGGTTCCGTGACCGGTACAACCTCGCCATCCAGGACACCGCGACCGCCTACGGCTTCGGCGCCGAGACCGGCATCCCATTGCCCGGCGAGCAGGAGGGCCGGGTGCCGACCCCCGAGCAGAAGCAGGCCGCGCACGACGAGAACCCGGCCGCGTTCCCGTTCGGCCAATGGTTCACGGGCGACAACGTCAACCTCTCCGTCGGGCAGGGCGAGATGCTCTCCACGCCGCTGCAGCTGGCGAACGCCTATGCCGCTTTCTCCAACGGCGGCACGGTCTTTTCCCCGAACATCGCCATGAAGGTGCTCGATCCGCCCGCGGGCGAGGGCCGCGTGGCTCGGGTCGAGCGCGAGATCGGGCCTCGGGTCCTGCGCACGGTGAGCCTGACCAGCGCGGTGCGCGATCCGATCCTGGCCGGCCTGATCGGCGCAGTGAGCTCCCCCCACGGAACCGCGGGGCCGGTGTTCGCCGGCTTCCCGCTCGGGCAGTACCCGATCGCCGGCAAGACGGGCACGGCCCAGACCGCGGGTAAGGAAGCCCAGTTCGACACGTCCCTCTTCGTCGGGTTCGGGCCCGTCGGCGCGCCGAAGTACGTCGTCGCCGCGGTGCTCGAGCAATCAGGGTTCGGCGCGCAAGCCGCGGCCCCGGTCGTGCGGAGGATCTTCGAGAGCCTCGGCGGGTTCATGCCGATTCCTGAGGTGCCGGCCGCGCCTCCCATCGGCGTCGCCCCGCCGCTCGTGGTGACGGGTCTCGTCGATGACCCGTCCGCAGGATCGGCGGTGGACTGATGGCGCTCGCCGACACCCTCAACCGGCGCACGCTCGGCTCGCTCCACGAAGACCCCGCGGCGCCGCGCAAGCACATCGACGTCGGGCTCCTCGTCGTGGCCGGGCTCATCAGCCTCATCGGGCTCGCGCTCATCTACAGCGCGCGTCATCGACGCCTCACCGACGCCGGGCTCGATCCCTTCTACTACGTGAAGCGTCAGAGCCTCGCTCTGATCGTCGGTGGCATCGCCCTCGTGGTCGTTGCGTCGATCGACTACCGCAAGTACCGCGAGTGGGCGGGCTACTTCTTCGTCGCCAGCAGTGCGGTGCTGTTGCTCGTCGTGTCCCCACTCGGTTCGAGATCGAACGGCGCGCAGGCCTGGTTCCAGCTCGGGTCGTTCCAGCTGCAACCATCAGAGTTCGCGAAGATCACGCTCATCGTCGCTCTTGCCGCGGTCGCCGCGTCTGCGAACGGGCACCTCGATCGCCGCCGCCTCGGCGTCGCGCTGCTCATCGCGCTCATCCCCGCCGGTCTGATCATGCTGCAGCCCGACCTCGGGAGCGCGCTGGTCATCGCTGCGATCACGATGGGCACGTTGCTCGTCGCCGGAGCGAAGCCCCGACACATCGTTGTTCTGACGTTGCTCGGACTCATCAGCGTCGCGGCGATCCTGCAGACCGACACGCTGAAGCAGTACCAGCGCGACCGCCTCACGGCGTTCGTCGACCAGGGCAGCGCGCCGGCGTACCAGCAGACACAGTCGAAGATCGCCTTCGGTGCCGGCGGCGTGACGGGGCAGGGCTATCTCAAGGGCACGCAGACCAACCTGTCGTACGTGCCCGAGCAGCACACCGACTTCATCTTCACGGTGGCCGGCGAGGAGCTGGGGTTCGTCGGCACGGGACTCATCCTCTTCCTGTACGCCGTGCTCGCATGGCGCATCTGGCGCATCGGCGCGTTGTCGCGCGACCTGTTCGGCATGCTGGTCTGCGCCGGAGCGCTCTCGATGCTCGTGTTCCAGGTCTTCGAGAACATCGGGATGACGACCGGCATCATGCCCATCACGGGCATCCCGCTGCCGCTGCTCTCGTACGGCGGTTCCTCGACGGTGGCGTTCCTCGCGCTCATCGGCCTCGTCGAGAGCGTCCACATGCACAGGTTCCTGTAGTTCCTCCTCGCCATCCGCCGCTTCGCTTCGCCGCAAGCGAGGCGCGCCGGTGTGCCAACTTGTACCTCTCGACGCCCGAAACGGCGCCCACAGGTACAAGTGCGCGGGGAGCGAGGCGCGGGCGCGCCAACTTGTACCTCTCGACGCCCGAAACGGCGCCCACAGGTACGAGTGCTCCGCCGCACGTCTCGCGGTCATCGGCTCCTGCATTGGCGCGGGTGGCGCCCCAGAGAGGCGGCCGGCGCGCCACTACGCGGCCCTACCCGCGCGCCAGGGTCGGCTGCGGTCCAGCGCAGGTAGGCTGCCACTTCACATGAGCTCACTCTGGCCCAGGCTCGAGCCTCTCCTGGCCAAGGTGCAGAAGCCGGCTCGTTACATCGGTGGCGAAGACGGCGCCCTGACTCCCGATCACGACAGCGGGAAGGTGGGGTGGCTGCTGGTCTACCCCGATGCCTACGAGATCGGCCTGCCCAACCAGGGGCTCCAGATCCTGTACGAGATCCTGAACGAGCGCGACGACGCAGTCGCCGAGCGCTCGTACGCGCCCTGGCTCGATCTCGAGTCGCTGATGCGCAGCCACAAGCTGCCGCTCTTCTCCGTCGACACCCACCGCCCTGCAGGTGAGTTCGACCTCATCGCGTTCAACGTCTCGGCCGAGCTCGTGTACACGAACGTCCTCAACTGCCTCGACCTCGCCGGAGTGCCGGTGCGCGCAGCCGACCGTGGGCCCGAGCACCCGCTCATCGGGGCGGGCGGCCACTGCACCTACAACCCCGAACCGCTCGCGGACTTCGTCGACTGGTTCGCGATCGGTGACGGCGAAGAAGTGGTCTCGGAGATCACCGAGGTCGTGCGGGCGTGGAAGGCGAGTGGTCGCACTGCCGGCTCGCGCGAGCGCGTGCTGCACGAGCTGGCCACGATCTCCGGTGTCTACGTGCCTTCGATGTACGACGTCGAGTACGACGGCGAGCGGCTCGCGTCAGTGACGCCCCGCTACGCGGACGTTCCCGAGGCGGTCGTGAAGCGCACGGTCGCCGATCTCGCTGATTGGCCGTATCCACGCAACCAGCTCGTGCCCCTCACCGAGGTCGTGCACGACCGGTTGAACGTCGAGGTGTTCCGCGGCTGCACGCGCGGGTGTCGTTTCTGCCAAGCGGGGATGATCACGCGGCCGGTGCGCGAGCGTCCCGAGGCGCAGGTGCGCACGATGGTCGGTGAGGGCCTGCGTCGCACGGGCTACGACGAGGTGAGCCTCACGTCGCTCTCGACGGCCGATTTCAGCGGCATCGAGCGCGTCGTCGCCGACGTCGTGAACGATCCGGTGAACCGCGGCCAGGTGTCGGTGTCGCTTCCGAGCCTGCGGGTCGACGCGTTCACCGTCGGGATCGCCGCGACCGTGGGGTCGGCGCGGCGCACCGGTCTCACGTTCGCTCCCGAGGCGGGGTCGTGGCGGCTGCGCACCGTCATCAACAAGCTGATCACCGAGGACGACCTGTACGGCGCGGTCGAGTCTGCGTACTCGCAGGGCTGGACCCGCATGAAGCTGTACTTCCTCACTGGTCTTCCGACCGAGCAGGACATCGACACGCTCGGGATCGCGGAGCTGTCGAAGGAATGCGTCGCGATCGGGAAGCGGTACACGCCTCGGGCCTCGGTCACCGTTTCGGTCGGCGGCTTCGTGCCCAAGCCCCACACTCCGTTCCAGTGGTTCGGCCAGAACACGGTCGAGGAGCTGCACCGCAAGGTCGGGCTGCTGCGCGACGCGACCCGCTCGGCGCGGGGCGTCCAGCTCAAGTGGCACGACCCCCGGGCGACATTGGCCGAGGGCATCGCCAGCCGTGGCGATCGCCGCATCGGCGCGGTGATCGAGCACGTGTGGCGGGCCGGGGGCACCTTCCAGGAGTGGTCCGAGTGCTTCGACGTGACCCGTTGGCATGAAGCCATGGCCGCGTGTGGCCTGTCGATCGATTGGTACGTGCACCGCCACCGCACGGAGGACGAAGTCCTGCCCTGGGCGCACGTGACGGCGGGGCTGCACAACGACTTCCTCTGGCACGACTGGCAGGCGGCCCTGGCCGAGTCCGGGGTCGAGGACTGCCGGTGGACGCCCTGCTACGACTGCGGCGTGTGCACCGGCTACGGCATCGAGCACGTGGTGGCTTCGGCGACGCCTCCGGCCGGAGGCAGCCAGGGCACCGGACAGGATCGATCGGTCGGCGGTCGACGCAATGCACCACTGATCCCCGTGCGAGCGGCATCATGAGCCACCTGCGCATCCGTTTCACCAAGCTCGGCAAGATCCGCTTCACGAGCCACCGCGACGTGGCTCGCATGTTCGAGCGCGCCTTCCGGCGCGCCGATGTCCCCCTCGCCTACACCGAGGGGTTTTCGCCCCGGCCCCGCATCAGCTTCGGCCTCGCGCTCTCGACGGGCTACGAATCGCTCGCCGAGTACCTCGATGCCGACGTGCAGGACGCCGACCTGGCGCCCGGGGCGCCCATCGACGAGCTCACGCTGCCGCCCCGGTTGAGCGCAGCGCTTCCGAACGGCATCGACGTCGTGGCCATCGCCCCTGTCGACGCCCATGCTCCGTCGTTGCAGCAAGACGTCACGTCGACGACGTGGCGGCTCACCATCGTCGGCGCCGACCGTGCATCGGTCGTAGCGGCCGCCGACGAGGCAATGGGTGCCACAACGATCATGGCCACCCGCGTTCGCAAAGGTCAGGAATCGATCGACGATCTGCGACCGTCGCTCCTCGACCTCGCGCTCGCCGGCGAGCAGGACGGCAACGTCACGTTCGTCGCCGAGCTGGCAACCCAACCACGGGCTCTGCGCCCGGCCGAGCTGGCCGGTGCGGTGTGGCCCACCGTCGAAGACGTGCGCGCCCTGCGCACCCATCAATGGATCGAGCGCGATGGCGCGCGATGGGAGCCGCTCCCATCCGGCGCGACGGACGCGCTGCACGCGATGGGGCGTGCTTCATGAGAAGGGAACCCCCCGATGTCCGAACCGATGCCGAGCGACGCCGTCGTGCCTGCGACGCCGGAGCCGCCTGCTGAGCCGCCCTCCCTGGGGTCGGCCGATGCAGCGCCAGGCGAAGCAGCGTCAGTCGACGGAGCGTCGCCTGTTCGCAAGAAGCGCCGCCGCGGCAGCCGCGGTGGTCGCAACCGTCCGCGTTCGGCTGCCGACGGCGCGAGTCGTGGCGCGGACGACGACGACATCGACGACGCGCAACCCGAGCTGCCCGAGCGGTTGTCCGAGGGCCAGATCCACGATCCCGAGGTGGCCGAGCGCGTGCTCGTCCCCCGCAAGCCTCAGATCGGCGACACGATGCCGGCGCCCACGCGCCCGGTGGACGATGCCGACAGCGCGGCGACGACCGACTCGCCGGCCCGGCGCAAGCGGCGCCGTGGCGGCCGCGGCCGGGGTACGGGCACGGGTCCCAGGAGCGGCCAGCCGGTCACGGCCGACCTCGGCGACAGCGCGATCGAGCTCGACGAGGAGACGCTGGCTCGCCAGCGCGGCCGCGAGCGCAAAGGGCGGCCGATCGGCCGATACCTGATGTGCGTGCACGTGCGGCCCGGCGCGACGCAGATCGCGGTGCTCGAGGGGCGCTCCCTCATCGAGCACTACGTGTCGAAGCCCGAGGACGACCCGACGCAGATCCACGGGAACATCTACCTGGGGCGAGTGCAGAACGTGCTGCCGGGCATGGAGGCCGCGTTCGTCGACATCGGCACGCCCAAGAACGCGGTGCTCTACCGCGGTGACGTGCAGTACGACCAGGAGGACATCGTCGAGAAGGGGGCCAACGCCCGCATCGAGCAGATCCTCAAGCCGCGCCAGACGATCGTCTGTCAGGTCACCAAGAACCCGATCGGGGCGAAGGGCGCGCGGCTCACGCAAGAGGTCTCGCTGCCGGGGCGTTCGGTCGTGCTCATCCCGAACTCGAGCACGTACGGCATCTCGAAGCGGCTGAACGACGACGAGCGCAAGCGGTTGCGCGGCATCCTCGATCGGGTCAAGCCCGCACAGCACGGCGTGATCGTGCGCACCGCTGCCGAAGGGATCAGCACCGACGAGATCGAGCGCGACGTCTCGCGCCTGGTCGGGCAGTGGGAGCAGATCGAGGCGCTGGCAAAGCGCTCGCCCGCGCCGGCGCTCCTCTACACCGAGCCCAGCATGGCCGTGCGGGTGATCCGCGAGGAGTTCAACCGCGAATACCGCGGCGTCGTCATCGACGATCCGGTGCTGTACGAAGCGGTGCGCGACTACGTGGCCAGCATCAGCCCCGCTCTCGCCGATCGCGTCGAGTACTACGACGCCGAGGCCGAGGGGTTGCCGCTGTTCGAGCGCCACCACGTGCACGAGCAGCTGCACAAGGCGCTCGACCGCAAGGTCTGGCTGCCGTCGGGTGGGTCGCTGATCATCGAGCACACCGAGGCGCTCACGGTCATCGACGTGAACACCGGCAAGAACGTGGGCACGTCGAGCCTCGAGGAGACGGTGTTCCGCAACAACCTCGAGGCCGCCGACGAGATCGCCCGCCAGCTCCGCCTGCGCGACATCGGCGGCATCATCGTCATCGACTTCATCGACATGGAGATCCGGGAGAACCGCCACGCGGTGATCGCCGCCTTCCGCGATGCGCTGGCCCGTGACAAGACCCGCACGCAGGTGTTCGACATCTCCGACCTCGGCCTCGTCGAGATGACCCGCAAGCGCATCGGCGAGGGCCTGCTCGAGTCGTTCGCCGACACCTGCCCCTACTGCGAGGGCCGCGGCGTCCTCGTCGACCACAACCTCATCGACTAGCGCTGCCGCGTCCACCCCGACGGGATTGGGCAGTTGAGCGCGACATGTGGCGCCGAGTGCCCAATCTCGGCGGTGGGGGAGAGGCTGACTCGCCCGGTGTCGGGCGGGTCCGGTAGCGTAGAACCCCTATGTATGCAGTGATCGCCACAGGCGGCAAGCAAGAGAAGGTCGCCGAGGGGCAGCGCCTCGACGTCGAGCTGCTCGGTATCGACGAGGGCGAGTCGGTCACGTTCACCCCGGTTCTCCTGGTCGACGGCGACCGGGTGCTCGCCACGGCCGACGACCTCAAGGGCGCTCAGGTCGAGGCTCGGGTCGTCGGTTCGGCCAAGGGCCCGAAGATCATCGGCTTCAAGTACAAGAACAAGTCCCGCAGCCGCAAGCGCTGGGGACACCGCCAGCACTACGCCACCATCGAGATCATCTCGATCACGGCCTGAGGAGCACGAGATGTCGAAGACCAAAGGTGGCGGTTCCACTCGCAACGGGCGTGACTCCCGCGCCCAGCGCCTCGGCGTGAAGACGTTCGACGGCACCGCGGTCACCGCGGGCACGATCCTCGTGCGTCAGCGGGGCACGAAGTTCCACCCCGGCACGAACGTCGGCATCGGTGGCGACGACACGCTGTTCGCCCTCATCGACGGCACGGTGAAGTTCGGCCAGCGCAAGGGCCGCAAGCTCGTCGACATCAACCCGGTCTGACCCTCGACCGTCACGCCCCTCGGGGCAACGCCGCCTCGGCCCAACCCAGGCGCTCGACCGCGAGCCGGAACGCGAACCGGTCGGTCATCCCGCTGACGTAGCGCACGGCCGCAGCCACCGCCTCGGGTGACCCTGCGACCATCGGCCCGTCGCCGGTCTCGTCGGGATGCTCGACGAACCACGACGTGAGCGACTGCAGCAGATCGACCACCCGGTCGGCTTGCTCCTGAGATTCGGGCCGCAAGTAGATGCGGTCGTAATTGAAGGAGCGAAACGCTTCGAGCGCATCGGCCTCGGGCTTGCGCAGGCCCACCCGGCCGGTCTCGGCGATGGTGTCGACCATCGTGGTGATGAACCGATGCAGCTGCGTGCGGCGGTCGGAGCCCACGACGTCGCGCACGGCGTCGGGGAGGTCATCGGGCTTCACGATGCCGGCCGCGACTGCGTCCTCGAAGTCGTGACAGCAGTAGGCGATGCGGTCAGCCCAAGCAACGACCTCGCCCTCGGGCGTCGAAGGCGCCGGACGGTTCCAGCTGTGATTCCGGATGGCGTCGAGCGTTTCGGCGCACAGGTTCAGCGGGGCGAGGACGACATCGGCGCCGTAGACGGCGTGGTGATAGCCGCCCTCGAGGAACGGCGAGAGCGCGGCTTCGGACGCATGTCCCGCCGGACCGTGCCCGCAGTCGTGCCCGGTGGCCGCCGCCGCGGTCAGGGCGACGTTCAGCCCCACCGGGCGGGCGATGCTCACCGCAACCTGGGCGACCTCGATGGCGTGAGTCAGCCGCGTGCGGAGGTGATCGTCGTCGGGGGCGATGAACACTTGGCACTTGCCGGCAAGCCGCCGGAACGGCTTCGAATGGTGGATGCGGTCGAGGTCGCGCTCGAAGCACGTGCGGAACCGATCGGGCTCCTCGGGCTCGGCTCGGTTGCCGGCCCCGCTGGCCCGGGTGGCTCCGGGAGCGAGCACCGCCTCCTCATCGACCTCCCTCGCCTCACGCGGACGGGCCACATGGCCGGGCTCGCCGACCCACGCGGGGGAGTGTGCGATGCCAATGACACCAAAGTCGGTACTGCTCGCTGGCAAACTGTCCTCCTGCCTCTGCGCCCAGGGTACTGAGGGGGTGCGACATACAACGGTGATCGACGACTGTCGTGAGCTTCGGGAACTCGTCGATGAACTTCGACGCTGAGTGGGTCGGATGACCCATTGCAACCGCTGTGAGTGATCCCCACACTCAGGTCGGAGCAGTTTTCTTGTTGGACGGCGGGCGTCCCAGCTGGGCGTCAGCACACAGCTACGCACCAGTCACCTCATGCCTGAGGGGGTTGGCGCCGATACCTAGGTGGTGCAGATGTTCGGTTCGCTGACTCGGAGGGCGGCACGGGGGCCAGCTCCCCGTCGAGCGCGCGGTGACGACGGTGCGGCGATGGTCGAGGCCGCGATCGTCATGCCCCTCCTCATGCTGCTCGTGTTCGGCATCATCGAGTGGGGCCTTGCGTTCCTGAGCGCCACGTCGACCAACTCTGCGGCCCGCTCCGGTGCCCGTACTGCGTCAGCGTTGACGCAGAACACGAGCTACGCGCAGCAGGCAGTGCTTGCCGTCGAGCAGAACCTCAAGGGTGCTCTGCCCTTCGCGACGCCCGAGGAGCTCTGGATCTACCGAGTGCCCGCGTCGGCCACCGACGACTCCGGCTTCCCCGAGGGCCAGACGAGCTTCGTGTGCGGCGCCAACTGCATCAAGTACACGTGGAACGGCACGTCGTTCTCGTTGAGCTCGGGCTCGTGGCCGGCCGCCAGCCAAGTCGCGTGTGGCGCTGCCACCGGATTCGACTCCGTGGGCGTCTACCTCAAGGTGCGCCACAACTTCGTCACGAACTTCTTCGGTTCGAGCAAGCAGATCGCCGAGCACACGGTGATGCGCCTCGAGCCCCAGCCCCTCATCAACTGCGGGTCGTAGCGCCATGCGGACCTCTCCTCGACCCAAGGCGGATGTGGCCGAGTCCACGAACGGCGATGACGGCGGCTTCGTCATCGTCTGGATGGCGCTGATGCTGCTCGTGCTCCTCGCGTTCTGCGGGTTCGGCATCGACGTCGCCAACTGGTGGTTCGTGGGTCAGAAGGAACAGCGCGCTGCCGACGCTGCCGCGCTTGCCGGCTCTGTCTACCTGCCGAACGACTTTCCGACCGGCCGCGCCCAGGCGATCTTCGTCGCCGCGCAGAACGGCTACAAGAACGGCGTCAACGCGACGGTCACGGCGACGCAGGAGCCTCAGCCCAGCCGCATCCGTGTGACGGTGACGAGCACGGTCACGAACTTCTTCGCCGGCCTCGTCGGATACAACACCGAGACCATCTCTCGTGACGCAGTCGCCGACTTCCAAGGCCCCGTGCCGATGGGCAGCCCGACCAGCGGCCTCGGTCAGGATCCGGACGAAGGTGATCTCCAGAACTTCTGGTTGAACACCTCGGGCCCGGGCGGCACGAAGCGTGAGGGCGACAGGTTCGCCACCAAGATCTGCAACGACTCGTCGGTCGCGCGGTGCAGTGGCACGACGAGCCTCGATTACGACCCGAACAGCTACCTCTTCCGGGTGCGCGTCGGGTCCATCCAGGCGGGCCAGCCTCTCGTGATCCAGGTGTACGACCCCGCGTGGGTGTACACGGAGGACTTCTGCAACAACGGCAACATGCCGACCGACCTGCAGCAGAACAACATCCCGAACCTCACGGCGTCGCCGTGGAACATCACCAATGTCGTGCCGAGCGGCCCGGGCAACATCACCCGCTACGGCATGAGCGGCGCCGGGCAGAGCATCAACAGCAACGGCACCCGCTGGTGCACCGGCGACCAGAACGCCGGCGGCGTCACCGGCAACTTGCAAAACACTTCCTACATCATCCGCCAGCCTGACCTGACTCCCTGGTCCGACACCGACAACCCGATCGTGACACAGGGGTCTTGCCAGCCGACGTTCTTCCGAGGCATCAACCAGCCGCTGCAGCTGCTGCTCGATCCCAACAACGCCGCTCCCGATGCGGTGTACGTCAAGAACTACTTCCACCGTTGGGCGACGGTGTGCTCGGTTCCGGCGGCGAATGTCGTGCTCGGTGACTACATCGTCCAGGTGAAGACGAACAGCAGCCGCGCCGGTCTGACCGGTGCGAGTGGCACGTACCAAACGTGGGGCAGCCCCTCCACGGCCGAGACGACCGACAACTCGATCGCCGACGCCGGTTACAACCGTTATGCGATGCGTGCCGGCTTCGGCACGAGCTCGGGTGTCACGGGCCAGCGGCCGAACGGCACGGGCGTGTCGATCTCGGCGACGACGAACCTGCCGATCTACGCGAACGCCGGATCGGACACGACGCCGACCTTCTACCTCGCCCGCATCACACCCACCGCGGGCTCGGGCCGCACGTTGCTGCTGAACCTCTACGACCTCGGCGACGTCGGCAACGGGTCGGTCGACGTCCACGTCGTGCCGCCTGCTGACGCCAGTACGCCGTTCTCGAGCTGCACGATCAGCGTCGACAACGGCAGCCCGGCGACGTTCACCTCGCCGAACTGCACGATCACCGGCATGACCAGCGCGGTCTACAATGGACGGCTTGTGACGGCGTCGATCCCAATCCCGCCGGGCTACGACTGCAACTTCACCGATCCCCAGGGATGCTGGGTCAAGATCCAGATGACCTACAGCGGTGGCGCGCAGCCGAACGACACGACCACGTGGACGGCCACGCTCAACGGCGACCCCGTTCGACTCGTCGAATAACGCGAAGCGGCTCCGCCGCTTGATGACCCAACCCCTACGCTGACCCGATGGCCGGGTTCGTCGACGAGTGCGCGCTCAACGTGCGCGGCGGCGACGGCGGCGCCGGCAGTGTCTCGTTCCGCCGTGAGGCCCACGTGCCCCGCGGCGGGCCCGACGGCGGCGATGGGGGATCGGGGGGCGACGTCTGGCTCGTCGCAGACCACAACGTCGCCTCGCTGCTCGCGTTTCGCGACCATCCTCACCGCCGCGCGACTGATGGTTCCCACGGCACGGGGAAGGGCAAGCACGGAACGGCGGGGAAGGACATCGTCGTCACGGTGCCGCAGGGCACGACGGTGCGCGCGATGGAGACGGGGGCGCTTCTGGCCGACCTCGTGAACCACGGCGATCGGTGGCGTGCTGCCGCTGGCGGACGAGGCGGCCGGGGGAATGCCCGCTTCCTCTCGAACACGCGACGGGCTCCGTCGTTCGCGGAGCAAGGGGAGCGAGGCGAGCAGCAGTGGCTGCTGCTCGAGCTGCGCCTCATGGCCGACGTCGCCCTCGTCGGCTTTCCCAACGCGGGAAAGAGCACGCTGATCAGCCGCATCTCCGCCGCGAAGCCCAAGATCGCCGACTACCCGTTCACGACCCTCGAGCCGAACCTCGGCGTCGTGCGTCTCGACGACTCGTTCGAGATGGTCGTCGCCGACATCCCCGGGTTGATCGAAGGAGCGAGCGAGGGTCGCGGCCTCGGCCACCGGTTCCTGCGCCACGTCGAGCGTGCTCGAGCGCTCGTCGTGCTGATCGACCTCGCCCCGTCCGAGGGTCGCGCTCCCGAGGAGCAGGAGCGGGTGCTGCTCGACGAGCTCGGGCGCTACCAGCCCGACCTGCTCGACCGCCCCCGCATCGTCGTCGGATCGCGTGCGGATGTGGCCGATGCCGACGTGCAGTGGCGAGGGCCTCGCATGAGTGCGATCACGGGCACCGGCGTGCGCGAGCTCGTCGGTGAGATGGCCAAGCTCGTGCACGAGGCGCGCGAGGCGGAGCCGGTGAACGAAGGCCTCGTCATCCACCGTCCCGCGCTCGAGGGCGTGCGGGTCGAGCGCGAAGGCGAGGGTGTGTACCGGGTGATCGGGCGAGCCGCCGAGCGCGCGGTCGCGCTCTCCGACCTCACGAACGCCGAAGCGCTGGCCTACGTCGACCACCGCTTGAAGCGCCTCGGCGTCGGCAAGGCACTTGCACGTGCAGGCGCGCGTGCGGGCGACACGGTGTTGGTGGGCGCGTTCAGCTTCGACTACGAGCCAGACCAATGAGCACCGTCGTCGCGAAGGTCGGCACGTCGTCGCTCACGAACCGGGTCGGTGTCATCGACGTCGGCGCGATCGAGAAGCTCTGCGACGAGGTCGCACAGCTGCGCGTCGACGGTCACGACGTCGTCGTGGTCAGCTCGGGCGCCGTGTCGGCCGGAGTCGCGGCACTCGGCTTGACCGAACGGCCCACCGACTTGCCGACGCTGCAGGCGCTCGCCGCCGCCGGGCAGAGCCGCCTGATGCGCACGTACGACGACATCCTCGCGACGCACGGTCTCGTCGCTGCGCAGGTGCTGCTGGTGCCGCACGACTTCGTCGAGCGTCGCCAGTACCTGCACGCGCGCCAGACGTTGGTGCGACTGCTCGAGCTCGGCGCCGTCCCGATCGTGAACGAGAACGACGCCATCGCCGACGACGAGATCCGCTTCGGCGACAACGACCGTCTCGCCGCGCTCGTCGCTCATCTCGTGCACGCCGATCTGCTCGTGCTGCTCACCGACACGCCCGGAGTGCTCACCGCCGATCCTCGCCTCGACGCCAACGCCTCGCTCATCGAGGAGGTCATCGGGATCGATCGGGCGTTCGAGGAGCAGATGGGCGGCGCGGGCTCGTCGCGGGGGAGCGGCGGGATGGCCTCGAAGGTCGCCGCCGCCCGCATCGCCTCGTGGTCAGGAGTGCGGGCGGTGATCGCCGCAGCCGATCGTCCGAACGTGCTGCTCGATGCGGTCGCCGGCGTCGGCGGCGTCGGGACGGTCGTGCATCCGCACGAGCGGCGCCTCCCGGCCCGCAAGCTGTGGATCGCGTTCGCGCTCGCCGCGGCTGGGGTGGTCGAGGTCGACGAGGGCGCGCGGCGTGCGCTGGTCGACGGGAACCGCTCGTTGCTCCCTGCGGGCGTCACTGGCGTGAAGGGCGACTTCATGGCGGACGACGCGATCGAGCTCGCCGGTCCCGACGGCATCGTGTTCGCCAAGGGGCTCACGCGCATCGACGCGCATCAGCTCGCTCAGGTGACCGGCCGGCGCACGTCGGAGCTGCCCGAGGGATGGCCCCACGAGGTCGTGCACCGCGACGACCTCGTCGTCCTGCCGGGTTGACGTCGCCCACCGATCGGCGTGCGCGCGCTAGCCGCACTATGCCGCGGGCAATCGCGCGAACGGGTGGAGCTACCCCTGTGACCCGGTGAGCGTGCGCGCGGTTGCCGCACTATGGCGCGGGCAATCGCGCGAACGGTCGGGCTGAGACCGGCTACGAGGAGGGCGTCTCCGCGCCGCTGGCGGGAGCGGGGCGGGTGTGGGCGCCTCGACGGCTGCCGGCTCGGGAGCTGCGGCCAGCCCGAGCTGCACCCGCATCTCGTCGAGGCGGGTGTTTGCCTCTGAGTTCGCGGCCGCCTGCTCGATCTCGAGCATGCGGCTCTCGACCGAGGTCTCGGTGAGCTCACTCATGCCCTTGGCCTTGGCGTAGCGAGCCTCGATCTTGTCGCGCACCTCGTCGAACGTCGGCACGTCCTCGCCGACAGTCGCGGAGAGCGAGGCCATCGCCTTGTTCATCTGCTCTTGCATCTTGGCCTGGTCGAGCTGCGACATGAGCTTCTGACGCTCGCTGAGCTTGCGCTGCAGCGCGGTCGCGTTCTGCTGGACCGCGGCCTTGGCCTGATCGGCGGCCTGCGCCGACTGCAGGCTGAGCGCCTTGAGGTCGTCGACGTCGCGCTCGAGCGCGATGAGGCGGTTGGCGAACGCCTCGGCGGCGGCGTTGTACTCGGATGCCTTGGCCGCATCGCCCTTCTTCTCGGCGTCGGACGCCATCACCAACGCCTGCCGCGCGTTGCCGTTCACCCGCCCGAGCTCCTCGAGCGAGCGGTTGAGGCGCAGCTCGGTCTGCTTCTGGTTGGCGATCACGTTGGCCGCCTGCTCACGGAGGCGACGGTGCTGCTCTTGGGCCTCTTGCATCGCCTGCTGGAGCTGTACCTTCGGATCGGCCCGCTCGTCGAACCGGCCGGTCAGCTTCGCGGTCAAGTAGGCCCACTGCCGCTTGAGGTACTTGATCATGCGGCCGAGCCTATCGGCCCCTCAAACGGGCGCGGAGAGCGACGACCTCGGGAACGCGCAGCAACAGCAAGCCCCCGACGTAGGCCGCGACGCCGATGACGACACCGACCAGCGAGCGCGAGAGCGCACCGGTGCCATGGTCGGAACCCACGAGCGAGGCGAGCCCCCACACGAGCGCGCCCATGACCAGCGCGACGGCGATCGGCCGGGCCACGCCGATCGCGAGATCGCGCAGACCGAGCCCACCCGCGACCCGCGAGAGCACCACCGTCGCGATCACCGCCGAGATCGAGTATGCGATCGCATACGACGCTGCAAGCCCTGGAGCGCCCCACCGACCGACAAAGGCAATCGCGAGCACGATGTTGATCGTGTTCTCCATGACGTTCAGGAAGAACGGTCGCCGGGTGTCTTTCCTGGCGTAGAAGCCGCTGAGCACGAAGAGGTAGATGCTGAACCCCAGGAGGCCGACGGCGAACCACGCGAGCGTCTTGCCGGTGAGGACGGCTTGGCTGCTCGACAGCGCGCCGCGCTCGATGAGCGTCGACACGAGCGGTCGCGCGAGCACCGCGTAGCCGATGGCGGCGGGCGCGATCACCAGAGCGATGAGCCGCACGCCGAGCGACAGCCGATCGCGATAGGCGTCGTGGTCACCTCTGCTCGCAGACTCGGCGAGCTCGGGAGCGAACGTCGTGATGAACGTGACCGCGAGGAGACCGTGGGGGAGCTGGAAGAAGATGAACGCGGCTTGGTAGGCGGAGAGCTCGCCTTCGCCCCGCAACGCGAGGATCGACACGACGAGCAGCGCCACCTGATTCGCGATCACGTAGCCGATCGACCATCCCGACAATCGGGCGACCTCGCGCACGGCGGGATGGCGCCAGAGGAAGCGCGGATGGATGTGGATGCCTGAACGGCCCACCGCGATCCATACGACCGAGGTCATGGCGATGATCCCGGCGGTGGTTCCGAGGCCGAGCAGCAAGCGTGACCGTGCGGTTGCCGAGCGCCGAGTCGAGCGTGATGTCGCCGTTGACGACGTGGGGGAGCGCGACCAGCGCCGCGATCACGATCACGTTGTTCAGCACGGGAGCGAACGCCGCCGCCGCGAATCGGCGCCGCGAGTTGAGGAGCGCGATGCCGAGCGACGTGATGCCGTAGAAGGTGATCTGCGGCAGGAAGAAGCGGGCGAGAGTCGTCGCCTCCTCACGGATCGCGTCGACATCGGCCGCCGGCACCCGCACGGTGTAGAGGTGCACGATCAGCGGGGCGGCGAGCACCGCAACGACGGTGAGCGCGAGCAGGACCGCGACGGCCACGGTCACGACCGCGTCGGTCGACTCCTCGTCGCCCTTGTCGAGGTGGCTCACGAACACCGGCACGAGGGTCGTCGTGAGGATGCCGCCGAGCAGCAGCTCGTACACGACGTTGGGCATCGTGTTGGCGAGGTTGTAGGTGTCGGTGAGCGAGGTCTGGCCCAGGGCGTAGGCGAGGGCCGCGACGCGTCCGAAGCCGGTGATGCGCGAGAGGCCGGTGCCGGTCGCGACGACGAGGTTCGCCCGCACGAAGCGCCGGCTGGAGGTCGTGGCGCTCATCCTCCGGGGGGCGAGGTGCCCGTCTCCTCGAGCGCTTGGCGGAGCGCTTCCATGTCGGTGACGACGTTGTCGACATCGGAGGACAGGCCGAGCACTCCCTCGTCGCTCGCTTCGACCGAGAGCTCGACGGCACGAGCGGCCGCTTCGTCGAGGCGCGCGTCGAGCAGCCGGAGCCGATCGCGAGCGTCGCGCACGATGGCGTCCATCCGGTCAGCGGACTCGATCTGCGCGCGGAGCGATTGCTCGGTGCGCGATCGGCTCTCCGACGGCGCGCTCGTGTCCCGTTCGAGGGCCGCGAGCTGCGTGCGAGCGTCCATCGTGTCGAGCTGCTCGACCGCGTTCGAGATCTCCTGCGCGCGGTTGGCGACCTGCCAGCTCTCGCTCACGCCCGTCTGCACCCGCTCACCGATCTCCGCGAGCCGATCGCGCAGCGGGCCGGCCTTGGCCGACTGCACCGTGCGGTCGAAGCGCGCCTGGGCTTGCAGCGCCGACCGCACGAACCCTCGCCACGGATCAGCCAGCGCGAACGGGTCGATGTGCTCGCGCTTGGGCGCACGTGGGATGGCGAACGCGACACGGCCTGCCCACGCGAGCGCTCCCACTCCGGCAGCCGCGACCAGGGGGAGGCCAGCGACGATCGCGGCGGCCGCTCCGCCACCCGCGAGCAGGATCGCACCGGGCGAGGTCATGGCCCGGGCGACGGGTGGGGTGAAGAAACGATCTCGGAAGCGGAGCGCCACGATCAGAAATTGGACACCACAGCGGCGAACACGTCGTTGATGGCCGTCGGATTGCTCGAGTCGTAAGCCGCGCCGGTCGTCGCATCGGCGACGCGCCGCAGCGTGGAGAGGTCGGCGTCACCGCCGTAGGCGATCGGGAAGATTCGCACGGGCCGGCTGGCCTGGCCCTCGCTGCCCGCGCCGAGCTCGGCGAGCAGCCCGTCGAGCTGGTCGGCGTCATCTTCCGGGACGCCGTCCTCGTTTCGGCCGTCGGTCAGCAGGACGACCGCGTTGATCCGCGACGCATCGAAGCCGTCGAGCATCGTCGTGTAGCTCTCGCCGGTGACGTCGTAGAGCGGCGTGCCGTTCGTGGGCACGAGGTTGTCGATCGTCCGTGACATCTCCGACCGTTGCGGTCCGATCTGAGCGACAGGAAGCAGGTCGAGGAACGACGCGCCGCTGTCGGAGAGATCAGTCGAGAAGACTCGCAAGCCCACCTCGTCCTCGTCCTTGAACTCGCCCAGCGCCGCGATCGCGGCCTGCTTGGCGAGATCGAGCTTCGTCGCGAATCCATCCTCGGTCGCGGGGTCACCCATCGAACCGGACACGTCGATCACCAGCATCACGCGCGCCGGCTTCCGCTGCTGATCCCACTGGTCGAGGATGCCGATCGCGACCTTCGGGTCGGGCACCTCGAGGAGCGCCTGCGGCTCGTTCGGGTCGGCCCCGTTCGCAGGCGTGATCGGATCCGCGATGGCGACCGACGGGTTACCCGGACGGAAGCCGAACTTCAGCACCTCGGACTGGTTCTCGGGCTTGGTCACGAAATCACGAAACAGCGCGGCGCCCTGCTTCTGCTCGTCGCTCACCCATGGAGCATTGAGGATGAAGAGCGGGCTGTCGGAGAAGAGCGTGCCTTCCTTCGGGTAGATCGACACGAGAGGGATGCGTGGCGGACGCGGGACCTCGCCCGGATCCAGGATGCCGTCGGGGTTGCCGGTGTTGTAGTCGATCACCGACTTCTCCTCGACCGCGACAGCGGACGCATACGTGAGCGCGGTGCCGCGGGCGTCGGCCTTGTACATGTTGTTGAGGAACGTGAGCGTCGTGTCGCCGTAGTGCACGACGGCCGACTCGACCGACTGCGAGAACGCCTGGACATCGGGTCGCGCGAGATCTTCGAGCGTGAGGTCTCGGGTCTTGCCCGTGGCCGCGTAGTACTGGGCCATCGTGAAGTTCAGCCCGCTCGTCGAGAAGTTCGGGTTCGTCTTCCCGAGCCGGAACGGACCCCACTCGGGATGCCCGAACGCCGCCCAGCCCTGCGGATCGTTGGCGAGGGCGATGATGTCGGAGAAGCCGAGGGACTTCGACGGATACCCGAGCGCCTCGGCCATGGGCTTGGGCATCGCGATCACGAGCGGCGTCAGCATGAACCGCGTCGAGGGCTCGGTGATGGGCGCCTCGCCCTTGTCGATCAGCCGTTGATTGACGACGGCGCCCCACGCACTCGCGGCCGGCGACCAGATCACCGGCTGGGGACCATTGGCGTCGGGATCGGGCCATCCGGCGGACAGGAGCGCCGCGCCCGCGCCCGAAGCCTTGCTCCGCGGCCGAACGAACACGCAGGTGTCGCCGACCTTCGCCTGATCGGAGCCGTTGAACTCCTTCGCGAGCTGGGTCATCAACGTGATCTTCTCGGGCGACGACGCCATGTCGACGACGATGCAGTCGCCCGGATCTGCAGTCGAGAGGTCGTCGCCCTCGCCGCCCTCGTCGGTGGCCGACGAGCACGCCGCCGCGATCAGCGCAAGCCCGATCACTGAGCGCCACGAGGCGCTTCACGTCAGGTCCTTCCAGAGGTTGCGGAGTGCGTCGATCGCACCGGGCGAAGGCAGGCCCGACTCGGTCGGCAGCGACACGTCGGCGTCGACGCCGGCGACGACATCGCGGTCGGGCACTCGCCATCCGGAGGCCGCGAGTGCGTCGAGCCCGGCGTCACCGCTCACGATCTTCACGAGCCGTTCCCCACCCTCGGCGCCTGCGACCGATGCCACCACGACATCCGCCGTCGCCATGGGGGCAGGGTAGGTGATCGTTATCTGGCCCTTCTGGCGCGACGCCGGGATCCCCGGACCTGCCGCTGCCTCCGTCGTCCCCACGACGTCGACCGCTGATGGGCCTATGACAAGCATGTCGTCGAGCGTCGGGTTCTGTGGGACCGCGGACGCCAGGCGGCGGATCCAGCGCTGGAACTCGGCCTCGTCAAACTGGGCAGTGGACAGATCGGTGGTGCCGAAGAAGGACACCGTCGCCTGACCGAGCACCAACGCGCCGACGCCGTCGACGTCAGGGTCGGCGAAGCCCGGCTTCACGACACCCCACCCTTCTTCCCCGTCGAGCGTCGACCACTTCTGGCCAGCGACCTCTCCGATGCACTTCCACGTGAGCGCGCCGCCGTCGCAGTGCTGCACGATCGCGGCGAGCCGGTCGTTCCACATCGCGAGCACGAGCGGGGAGCGGGCGAGGATCTCGGGGTGCTCGTCGAAGATCGCCGGGAGGCCGTTGCGGCCGCGGGCCTCGTCCACGATCTCGGGCCACGGAGCCTCGACGAGCCATGCGTCGACGTCGTCCACGGTGTCGGCATTCTCGAGTCGTTGCGCCGTCTTGCCCGCGTCCTCGACGACCACGATCACCGAGCCGTTGGCGTCAGCGAGGGCGCGGCACGCGTCTGCGAGCTCAGTCGCACAGGTCAGCGCGACCGGGCCCGAGCCGCCCCCAGACGACCCGCCACTCGAGTCGGAGTCGTCGTCGACGCGGTTCCGGATGGCCAAGGCACCGGCGATCAAGAGCAAGGCGACGGCCAATGCCACCAGACGCCGCGCCATCGCCGGAAGGGTATTCGCTGGTCGTGACAGCACCGCGGCACCGGTGTTGCGGCTTCGGGACGCGTATCGGCCGCTGGTAGGGTCTGCCGTTCCTTCCGGGGTAGCTCAACCGGCAGAGCAGCGGACTGTTAATCCGCGTGTTGAGAGTTCGAGTCTCTCCCCCGGAGCTCGTCGGGCCTGTAGCTCAGTGGTCAGAGCGGGCGACTCATAATCGCTTGGTCGCTGGTTCGATCCCAGCCGGGCCCACCGCACAGGCCCACCGTGTGCGCGGTAGCCCGCGACATGTGCTGCAATCGCGCACACGGTGCGGGTCGGCGGCGCGCCATGTCTAGGACAACGTCGTCGCGTGCACGTGACCCGACATGGACATCGACGTCATGCTCAGGTCGTCGGGCCGATCGATCGACGCGGCGGGACAGAGCGCGGTCGGCCCCTCGATCGACGCAGCCCAGCTGCGCGGTCTCCTGCGGAGGGCAGCCGCGCGACGCCCCCGCCCACGACGCGCGGCGCGGGGCCTCCACTGACGAAGGCCCCGCCCGTTGGGGGCGGAGCCTTCGGTTGTGATTCCGCGATGGTCAGCGGAACGGTTCGCTTCTGCCTACGCCGCCGGCGTGCTTGTTGCAGCCGATCGTCACCGTCGGGGTACCTGGAACGTCGATGACTACCGTCACCTGGCTAGCCCCGTGGGACTCGTCGATGAACTCGAGGAAGAACGGGTCGTCATGACGGTGTCCAAAGTTCTGCGTCTTCACGTCCGAGGTCAGGTCATCATTCAGCCCTGAGAAGGCGCACTCCGAGGCGTGGCCCTTCAATGTCGCGGCCGGCTGTCCGCCCCCGCCCGGGCCTCCCTTGCCGCTCCCAGTGATCTCACCGGCAAAGGCGGAACCACCCATACCGACAACCACGGCCGCGCACAGCGCGACGCCCACCAATCTCTTCAGCATTCGCCCTTACTCCCTCTCGTGTGTCCCGCCGGCGGGTGCCAGCGGGTGTGGTGTGGAGCCAAGGGCCTGCCTGGAGCCGCCAGACAGGGTCCCCTGGCTCCACATGGCGAACGCGGCTCGCCCGCTGTCGCTCGGGCACGACAGCTTGGCGTAGTTCAGGCAAGACGCATCGCAACGACTAGATCGTGTGACGGGTCCTTCGCGTTACAGCGAAATGCCGCGTGCGTTCCGCCGGGTCAGACCTCTTCGATCCAGCTGGGCGCGCGGTCGAGCAGGTACTGGCTCACGGCGAGGCAGCGGTCGAGCGTGTCGCACAGCTGCTCCTCCCCGAGGTACACGCGGTCGAGGCCGACCTCGAGGCGGGCGACCACATTGATGCTGCGCTCGGGCGCGTCGGTGGCCGAGGGGAACGAGTCGATGGCCGAGACCTCGAGCGGCAGCTGCGTGCCGCCGACGCCGGCGAGCTCGGTCGCGAGCACGAGCAGATCGGGCGGCGACGGAAGCGGCGGAAGCGACCACGTGAACATGAGCGGGAATGCGAACTCGTCGGGCGGCTTCTCGTCGTCGCCTTGCGCCAGCACCGCATCCTCGAACGCGAGCAGCGCACGTGGGTCGACCTCGAGCGACAGGTGCAGGTCGAGCGGGCCGCCGCACGCTTCCTCGGGATGGAGGTCGACCTCCCACGCCTGGCGCAACGAGTACGTCTCGACGAAGTGGCGCTCGTCGTGCACGTGGAACCCGTGGTCGACGGCGTGATCCTTGAGGTCGGCGACGAAGCCGGCCACGTCGATGACGGCCATCGGGACAAGCCTGCCACGTCGCGCCGCTACGGTGGCCCAGCCGTGACCGACTCCGTGCTGTCAGATGCTGGGCTCAGCTCCCTTCTCGACGCGACCGCATCGGCGGTGATGACCGCACTGGGCGATGTCACCGATTGGGGGCTCGCTGGCGGCGGTGCGCATCCAGGTCAGCACCACAGCGACATCGCCGCCGACGAGGCCGCGCTCGGGGTGTTGCTCGGCGGCGGGCGTCGGCGTGCTGTCGGAGGAGAGCGGTCTGCACGAGCCCGATCGCGACATCGTCGTGGTCGTCGATCCACTCGACGGCTCGACGAACGCGCTCCACGGGATCCCCTGGTACGCGGTGAGCCTCTGCGCCGTCGATGCCCAGGGGCCGGTCGCGGCGCTGGTCGTCAACATCGCGACGGGGGAGCGCTTCGAGGCGGTGCGAAATGGTGGCGCGAAGCGAAATGGCGAGCCGATCTCACCGTCGTCAGCGACTCGCCTCGGCGCCTCGATCGTCGGGCTGTCCGGGTACCCGCCGCGCCGCCTCGGCTGGAGGCAGTATCGGGCGCTCGGGGCGTCTGCTCTCGACCTGTGCTCCGTCGCATGCGGGCGCCTCGACGCGTTCCTCGACTGCAGCCGCAACGCGCACGGTCCATGGGACTACCTGGGCGGCATGCTCGTCTGCCTCGAGGCCGGCGCGGTGATCATCGACGCGTTCGACCGCGACCTCGTCGTGCTCGAACACGCGGCGCGACGAACTCCCGTCGCCGCTGCCTCACAGGTGCTGCTCGGTGAGAGCCTCGCCGCGCGGCGCTCTTTCGACTGAACCCGCTCGTAGGCTCGGTCCGTTGATCAGACGCATCCACTCCCTCCTCTTGAGCATCTACCGCCGGTTGCCTCGTCGCGCCCGCATCGCAGTGGTGCACACGCTTGCGCCGACCTTCACCGTCGGTGCGATGTGCGTGATCGAGCGACCCGACGGTGCCGTCCTCCTCGTGCGCCATGCCTACCGACACCGCTGGGGTCTGCCCGGCGGGCTGCTCGGCCGCGGTGAAGACGCTCGGGTGGCAGCGCAACGAGAGGCGTTCGAGGAAGTCGGTGTGCGCATCGAGACCCTCGGTGAGCCAGCGGTGGTCGTCGATCCGAGGCCGCGGCGCGTCGACGTGATCTATCGAGCGCGGCTCGCGAACGGGACGGCTCCCGACGACGTTCGGCCGACCTCGGTCGAGATCGTCGAAGCGAGATGGTTCCCGAGCGAGGAGCTCCCCGAGCTGCAGCACGAGACCGCAGGCGCGATGGTCGCGCTCGCGCGTGCGAGACGACCGGTTAGCCCAGACGACGCGCGGGAGCCGTGATCGGCTCGCCCCACCCGATCGTCGACTCGGTGATGCGAGCCGTGCACGGGTGGCGGAGCTTCGTCAGCGCCTTCGCCTCGATCTGACGGATGCGCTCTCGGGTGAGCTTGTAGCCGTCACCGATGTCGGCGAGCGTGCGGGGCTCGTTGCTTCGATCGAGACCGAACCGCATGGAGAGCACCGCGCGTTCACGCGGCGTCAGCCGGGACAGCACCGCGCGCAGGGCATGTTCGTCGAGCCCCGCCGCGGCGCGATCGAACGACGCCTCGGCGTTCGGGTCGGCGAGCAAGTCGCCGAGCTCACCGTCGCCGTCCTCACCGGTCGGTGCCGAGAGCGACAGCAGGTCCGCCGCGTGGATCTGTGTCGCCTCGACGCGGTGCGGGTCGAGGCCGGTGTCCTCGGCGAGCTCTTCGACCGTGGGTTCCCGATCGAGCTCGGCGCGCAAGCGTTGCGCGCTGCGTGACACGGCGACGATCTGGTCGCGGACGTGCGCCGGCACCCGGATCGTGCGAGACGTATCTGCGATCGCCCGGCCGATGGCCTGGCGGATCCACCACGTCGCGTAGGTCGAGAACTTGAAGCCGCGGCGATGGTCGAACTTCTCGACCGCCCGCATCAGGCCGATGTTGCCTTCCTGGATGAGGTCGAGGATGCCGACGCCGCTCGATTGGTAGCGCCGTGCGACCGACACCACGAGGCGAAGGTTCGACTGGATGAAGCGGCGACGGGCGGCGTCGCCCTCCGTGATCGCGTTGCGCAGCTCACGCCGGCGAGCGACCGGCATCCGCGCGGTCGTGGTGTCGATCTCCTCCTGCGCGACCTTCGCAGCGACGATGGCACGAGCGAGCGTGACCTCGTCCGCTGCCGACAACAGAGGATGCGCGCCGATCTCGTCGAGGTACCGTCGAAGCAAGTCAGCTTCGTCACCACGTGCCGCAACGGCGCGGGTCCCTGCCATCGGGGGCGAGGGTAGTTGTTGCGCGCGCGCGAACATCGGATGGTGACTTCTCTTCCGATCGGCACTCCTGCCAACGCGGTTGTCGTGTTGCTCGACAGCCTCAACCGTCATCTGCTCGGTGCGTACGGTGGCGCCGAGTTCGCCACACCGAACCTCGATCGGTTCGCTGCACAGTCGGTGCGCTTCACGAACCACTTCACCGGCTCGTTGCCGTGCATGCCCGCGCGTCACGACATCCTCTGCGGCCAGCTCGACTTCCTCTGGAAGCCGTGGGGATCGGTCGAGCTCTGGGAAGACACCGTCGTGTACGAGCTGCATCGCTCGGGTGTCGCCACGATGCTCGTCAGCGACCATCCGCATCTGTTCGAGACCGGCGGCGAGAACTACCACGTCGACTTCATGGGATGGGAGTACGAGCGCGGGCAAGGCGGCGACACGTGGAAGACCCGTCCCGACCCGAGCTGGATGGGCGCGCCCGTGTTCGGCTTCTTCCCCGTCGAGGAGTACCACCGCTCGCGAGGCTGGTTCGGCGGCGAGGACGGCTTCCCCGGGCCGCGCACGATGGCCCGCGCCGCGCAGTGGATCGACGAGAACGCGGGATGGCACGACCGGTTCCTGCTCTTCGTCGACGAGTTCGATCCGCACGAGCCGTTCGACACGCCCGATGCGTACGCGTCGCTCTACGACCCCGATTGGGAGGGACCCCACCTCGTGCATCCTCCCTACATGGTCGGAGCGATCGACCGGGGTGACATGACCGAACGGCAGGGACGCCAGGTGCGCGCGTGCTACGGCGCCAAGCTCACGATGATCGACCACTGGTTCGGGCGCGTGCTCGAGGCGCTCGACCGCAACGGCCTCGCCGACACGACCGCGGTGATCGTGTGCACCGACCACGGCCACTACCTCGGCGATCGGCGTCTCGTCGGCCATGACGGAGCGCTCACCGACATCTGGGGGAAGCCGGGTGTCCCTGTGTTCGAGCCGATGGGTCACATCCCGCTGATGGTTCGAATGCCGGGTGTCGCCTCGTCTGAGTGCGACGCGCTCACGACGAGCGTCGACCTGTGCGCCACGATCGCCGATCTGTTCGACGTCGTGTTGCGGCAACGCACGAGCGGTCGCTCACTCTTGCCGTTGGTCCGAGGCGAGGCGACGTCGATCCGCGACTGGGCGCTCACCGGCGTGTGGGGCCGCGAGGTGCATGTCGTCGATAGTCGAGCGACGTATGCCCGGGGCCCGGTCGGCGACAACGCGCCGTTGTCGATGTGGTCGAACCGATGGTCGACGATGCCGACGCGCGCGCTGTCTCGTCGCGACGAGCTGCCCATGCCCGACGACCGCGCCGTGCTCGCCCACATGCCCGGTTCCGACATCCCGGTGATCCGCCAGCCGTTCGTCGTGGGTGACCGCTTGCCGTACTGGGCCGCGACCCGTTTCACGGGCAACCACCTGTACGACCGCGGCGACGACCCCGATGAGGAGCACAACCTTGCCGGCACTCGGCGCGAGGCCGAGATGGCCGAGCTCCTCCGGGTCGCGTTGCTCGAGATGGAGGCGCCACCCGATCAGCTCGTCCGCTTGGGCCTCTCCTAGGTGGGGCGACGCCGCGGACGAGTGTTCACGCTCGGGGCACTATGCCGCGCTCCGGCGTGAACACTGGGCGGGGGGAGGGGCACCGGTAGCCTCGACTCCTTCTGGGCGCTTGGCGCAGTCTGGTTAGCGCACCTCCCTTACAAGGAGGGGGTCGGGGGTTCGAATCCCTCAGCGCCCACAAACTCCAGGTCAGTGCCCGTAATACTCAGAGACCCGTCATACCGTGGCTAGCGGACGAGGGGACGTGCCCGGGTTCGGTCGACCACCAACCCCGGGCATCGTGAACCCTTAGCGCCCGGCGATGATCTTGACCTCGTCCTGCCACGAGAGCACGTCCTCGAGCGGCACGGCTCGCTGGGACTCGAGCACGAAAGCGCCGCGCCGCGCGATCGCTTGTTGGGACTTGAACCCGGATTCCTCGTCTGGGTAGTCGGTGATCGTGAACAAGCAGTTGTCGCTCCACAGCACGTATTGAGCCTTGATCTCACCGCCGCACTTCGAGACGATCTCGTAGGCCGCGACCTGCTCAGCGAGCCGCTCGTCATCATCCATCGTCGCCCACTTGGGTGAGAACGTCAGCTTGGTTGCACTCAGATGGCTCATGCCATCCTCCTCTTGTTGTCTGGCGGGACCGTAGCCCGCCTGAAGGTTCGCTGCCCCGAGACGGTCGAGTGGGAGACCTCGCCGGGCCACGAACGACTGTGGCCGTTGGCCGTAGCTGCCAACTCGCTCAGAAGGACCACCTTCAATGAACCGGGCGGAAGTAGAGGTTGGTGGCACGCTTGCCGATGTCTCGGCCGTAGGCGGTCCCTTCTTCGACCGATTTGCGGAAGTGGAACCCGATGAGGATGCGCGAATAGGCGTTCTCGGCTGCAGCCTGCGAGAAGCTGGAAAATGAGCGAAGGACGGGTGACGGATCGCTGCAGGTGCTACCAGCAGGCAACGACGCACTGCAGTCCTGGAAGCTCACTCGATCGGTGCCGAAGAACTGCTTCAGCACCTCTGCACCCGCGCCGCCTTCGATGCTGTGACCCGAGGCATAGTCCTGATTCGGGGGAGTCGGCTGCAGCGGTGTCCACGTCGGGTCGCCCGTGGTGGCCGGATTGCCGTCCGTGTCCCCTTGCTGAATCGCGGTGACTGGTCGCCAGTAGTCGTAGTGGTTCTTGGTCGAGACCATAGCGATGTAGCCGTCGGCGAGAGCCACGTTGAGCAGGCCGAACAGTCGCGCGTTCTCCCACGGATCGAGTCCCTGTTGAACCGAGACCGTTCTCGCGATCCGATTCCACTTCAGAGGGGAGCTCTCATACCAGAACAGGGCGATTTCGGTTTGGTCAGCGGTGCGGGCACTGGGCGTCGTGACTCCGTCGCCGCCCAACGACTTCACTTCGTTGAAGTCATCGGCGTACTTCTTGCTGTCCACCTTGTACGGCGGTCCCGGACGGAACTGTGAGCTGTGGTGCAACACGAAGGGGGTGACCTTCTCCCATACTTGGAAAGCGATGAACGGGGTCCCCGGCGTGCACTGGTACTGGCCGGGATCGGTGTTCGTGGGGCAGTCGAAGTTCAGGAACGGACCAACTGCTCCGTCGTCGGCTCTCATGGTGAGGATGGCGTCGGCGGCCGCCTCGCCGAGGGCAATGCCCTGCGTCTTCGCCGGACCGGCCGGGATCAAAGCGAGAGCTGCGGCATAGTCGGCTTCGGTGCTCGCGATACCGGCAGTGATGCATGCGGCGTCAACGAGCTCGAGCGGGAGCTGACCGATGAGCTCGACCAGCACTGTTCGGGCGGCCGCGGCGACGGCGGCATCCGGGGAAGCGGCCGGCTCACTCGCATCGAACGCGTAAGGACGAGAACGGCGATCGATGGCATTGAGGGCATCGTGAACGGCGATCTGCATGGTCGCGTACATGCGCGACTCGTGGAGTGGGTTGGCGAGAGGAGCGAGGCACGCCGCGGTGGCGGCTTTGCCGGCGTTTTCGTTCCAGGTGAGGACTGGATCGCCCGCGACAGCGGATCCGATCGGGGGCTCGAGGGCGTGCGGTGCGAGTTTCACTCGCGGCGGAAGGCAGCCAACTCGAGGCGAGGCACGCACATACAAGAAAGGCGGCGACGGCAGGCTTCTTCATGGTTCCTCCTCGTACTGGTCGTGCGCGCGGGACGGAAAGCTCCCTCCGGAGCCCTCAGTCCGCGGACCGATCGGGTCTGGAACGCACGCAGTCATCACAGTCGCGCCCGCTGCTCACGGATCGCTCACCGACCCTCACGGATCGCTCACGGGAGCCGGGGAGCACCCTCGCCGATAGATTGAGCCAGCAGTGGGGTGCTCCTTCGGGATCCTCGGGCCGCTCCAGGTGGTGGTCGACGGCGTGGACATCACGCCGTCAGCGCCGAAGGAGCGTGCACTCCTGGCGATGCTCCTCATCAATCACGGCCAAGCCGTCGGCGTCGAGCAGCTCGTGGAGGAGCTCTGGCCCAAACTGGACGCCGACCGGGCACGTCGAGTGCTCCAGGTTCGGGCGGCCGCGCTTCGCAAGTCGCTCAGGGACGCTCAGGTGGCGGCCGTGATCGACTTCGTCGGTGCCGCCTACCGCCTGTCGGTGGCGCCCGAAGACGTCGACGCCGAGCGCTTCTCGACGCTCACCGAGCGCGCTCGGGGCCAATCGCGCGGCGGCGACCCCGCCGCCGCTGCTCTCTCGTTGTCGCAGGCGCTCGGACTGTGGCGCGGCCCCCCGCTCGCCGATGTGCGGGGCGGCTTGAGCCTGGATGCCGAGGCCGCGCGCCTCGACGAGGCCCACATGGATGCGATCGAAGATCGGATCGATGCCGAATTGGTGTGCGGCCGGCACCGTCAGCTCCTTCCGGAGCTCGACGGACTCGTCGCCCGGTATCCCCTCCGAGAGCGGCTTTGGGGCCAGCAGGTCTTGGCCCTGTACCGCGACGGGCGGCAGACCGAAGCGCTCCAGGCCTGCGCTTCGATACGACAGCGGCTCGCTGACGACTGGGGGGTGGAGCTAGGGCCGGCGCTTCGCGCGCTCGAGACTGCGGTGCTCGAGCAGTCCTGTGATCTGGACTGCGCGCCGGTGGCGGACCCCCGCCGACGGCGGATGGTCGACCGATTGTCGGCGGACGACATGCCGACCGTGCACTACGCGAAGGCAAAGGACGGGGTCAACCTTGCCTATCAGGTGACGGGCGACGGTCCCACCGACCTCATCATCATCCCGGGCTACGTCTCCCATCTCGAGACGTGGTGGGAGGCGTGGTCTGGGCGACTCGTGCGGCGGCTGGCGTCCTTCTCGCGGCTCATCCTCTTCGACAAGCGCGGAACGGGCCTCTCCGATCGGCCAGAACGACTCGAGCTCGAGGAGTGGGTGGCGGACGTAGGTGTCGTGCTGGACGCGGTCGGATCGGAACGGGCCGCGGTCTTCGGCGTGTCGGCTGGTACTCCCATCGCGATCCTCTTCGCGGCCACGTATCCCGAACGCACTCGAGCGCTCATGCTCTATGGCGGCTACGCCCGGGTTCTTTGGGACAACGACTACGAGTTCGGTATCGCACCGGAAGAGTTGAACGAGGGCATCGAGTCCCTGGAAGCTGGCTGGGGCTCGAGCTCTGCGCTCGAGTTCTGGTGTCCGAGTGCTCGTGACGACCTCGTCGCTCGCGAGCAGTTCGGCCGGTATCAGCGGATCTCTGCGAGCCCGGGCTCGGCCACCGAGTACCTCCGGGTCGTGACTGGTCTCGACGTCCGTCACGCGCTCCCGATGGTGAGCGCACCCACGCTCGTGCTGCACGCCGCTCGTGACGGGCGCACACCGATCGCGTTCGCGCGGTACATGGCGGAGCGCATACCGGACGCCTCCCTCGTCGAACTCGACAGCTCCGATCACCTGATCTGGTTTTCGGACGCGCTCGACGCGATGACAAACGAAATTCAGGACTTCCTGACCGCGGCGCACCCCACTCAAGAGGCGAATCGCGTACTTGCGACCGTCCTGGTCGTCGAACTCGGGCATGGACCTCAACCGCTGGACTCCGCCGTTGGATGTCAGCTCATCGAGAGCTTCCGCGGCAGGATTCTGCGACACGGACCGACGCAAGTCGTGGCCGCCTTCGACGGGCCCGCACGAGCTATCCGCTGCGCGTTGGCGATCGTCGAGGACCTGAGATCGAAAGGACTCGACGCTCGCGCCGGTCTGCACAGTGGGGAGTGCGACCTCACGAACGCCGAGACCGGTGGCGTGGCCGTTGAAATCGCACAGGGAGTCGCCGCTCTCGCTGGGTCGGAGGAAGTGCTTGTGTCCCAGACGGTTCGCGATCTGGTCTACGGGAGCACGATCAGCTTCGGCGACGCTCGCGACGATCAGCTCGACAGACTGCCGTGCGACTGGCGTGTCTTTGCCGTAACCGGCGTGTGACTCCACCCTTCGTGCCGGCGCGGAACAAGCCGGTCCACCAGGACCGCCGCACAACGAGTCGTTCAACCCCTAACTATCCGCGTTTCGCTCGGCTCCGACCTGCGGAAACGAGGCTGAGCACAGCGCTCAGCCTCCGATGCTTTACAAGGAGGGGTCGGGCGTTCGAATCCCTCAGCGCCCACAACCGCAGGTCAGAGGGCACAGATCACGCCGCGAAGGTCCGCGCCGCGCGCAGTACAGCGCTCGTTGACCGGACAAGTAGGCGTTGCCGTAAGGCGCCTCACGCCGCGCCCGAACTTCGGGAGTAGCGAAGTCGCGGTGTGCGATCGGGCCAAGTTCTCATCTCACCCGCGGCTCAGATCGCCCTGGCGTTTGAGCTGGGCGGGTCGCCGAGAACAGTCCGCGTCGGAGGAGCCCGTCCTCGACCGCGGCGAGCTGCGCTCGGCGCTCACGTTGGCGCAGTTCGAAGCCTCCAGGTGGCTCGAGCGGAGCGAGGACGTCCGCGTGGGCGTCCCACTCGGTCAACCACGCGCGGGCGGTGACGGCGAACTCGGATGTGACGTCGCGTTCTTCGACCGCGGTGAAGCCCGCGGAGTGGAGCAGGCGCGCTTGCGTGCTGCGGGTGGCGACCGCTCGTGGTCCGGCGCGTACCGCTCGCCGACGAGCGGCCGGTCCGAGCCCTTCTGTTACATAGATCGTCGTTGAGGCGATTCGACCACCGGGCCGAAGGAGCCGCTTGAGCGCTCGCAGCACGGCGAGCTTCTGCCGCAGTCAACAGAGCACGTCGGTGAGCACGACCCCATCGAACGAACCTGATCGGAACGGTTGGTGGGCGCCGGCGGCCGCGACGACCACCGCGCGATCGTCAACGCCCTCGGACCGTGCGCGCTGCGCGGCGACCGCGAGTCCCTCGATCGGCATGTCGGTGCCGACGACCGCGCAACCGGTCGTCTGCGCGAGGTGCAGGCCGGGCCAGCCCCGACCGGTGCCGACGTCGAGCAGTCGACGACCGGGGCCGAGGTGGAGCAGTCGACCGATCTCGTCGGCTTGCTCGAGGGTCGTGTAGCCATTGACGCCCCACACCGCGCCGATGACCCGACGCTCGATGTCGTCTGAGACCGCCGCCGACGGGGTTGCGTAGCGCTCTGAGAACTGGGCGCGCGCCGAGCGCTCGTCGCGTGAGCTCATGAGGCGTCTATCCCTGACCGGCGTTGCAGACGCCGAACTCGTTGCCCTCGGGGTCGGCCATGACCACCCAACGGTTGCCGTGCTCCTCGATGGCTTCAGCCGCGATGCGCTGCGCACCTAGGGATTCGAGCCGGGCAACTTCTTCGTAGACCGTCGGAGTCTCGATGTCGAAGTGCATTCGATTCTTGCTCGACTTCGGTTCGTCGACGTGTTGAAGCTGCAATCCAGAACTAGCCCCAAGGGTGGCGGCCATCAGCGGGCTCCTGTGTTCTTCACCGTCGCTCTAGTCCGTGCGGTTTAAAAGCTCCCGGCTCGAGCCGCTGCCTTGAGGCGCTGGCGCGCGCTCACGGATTCGGCGAGCGGGACGAGGCTGGTGGCCTTGCCCAGGCCGTGGGGGGGCATGTTGCCGTAGATCGCCTCGTACTCGCCCGCGCGCACGAGGTACGTCTCGTGCCAGATGCCGGCGCGTGCGCCCTTGCCAACACGCTTCCAGTATGTGCGCCACACCTCGAGGTGCGGATCGTCGTCGTCCTTAGCGAACGCCTCGAGGTGCTCGAACGAGCGCCAGTACTGGATGACCGTAAAGCCTGCCGTCTCGTACCCCAGCAGACCCTTCTCGGGATGATCGGTGAGGTACTTGAGCATGTGGTTCATGCCGCGGCGACCGCCGAGGTCCATCACGGCCTTGAGCGCGTGGAGTTTGGAGTTGATGCGCCGCCGATGATGAACACGACGAAGTCACCGTCGATCTCGGCCGTCCAGCGTCCTTGTCGGATCTCGGTCATGTGCACGCCCCTTCTTTACGGTCGGCGAGCGAGGAAGGCGTAGCTGTGCACGTCGTACGCCCGTGCTTTCTCCTCGCCGATGGGGCCGGTGAACATGTCGACTCCATCACCGATCGTCACGTCGGTGAAGCCGGTGTCTTCGAGCATCGAAACGCTTCGCCAAGCGGCGTGCGTTGCGCCCGCGCAGCCCGGCCGTCCGCAACTCCTCGACCAGCGCATAGAGCCGGTCTAGCCGGTTCACTCCCTCAGACTACGCGGACATCATCGCGACGCAGTCCCAACTGCCGTTACGTCGCGGCGGGGGCGTTGCCGGCGCGGAGCTCGCGGATGATGGTGTCGACAACCCACGCGACAGTCGGGCCCGACTCGATCCCAGGCACGCCGAACTCCTCCCGCATCCGCAGCCACGCCTGCGTCGACACCAGGCAGCGGATCACGGCCGCGATGCGGAGCTGCTGGCGCTCACCGAGCTCGGGCAGTTCCTTCGCCAGCAGCTTGCGCAGCTCGCGCGTGTTGGTCCGGGTGCCGGCGGCGAAGCGGCGCGGATCGGCGTTGAACACCGCCTCGGCGCGAGCGGTCACGTAGTGCTCGTCGAGAAGCTCCATCAGGCGACGGCCATTCGGAGCGAGAGCGTCGAGACCGCCCGCTGCGAACGATGGCGCGACGCCGTCGAGCTGAGGCAGCCGTTGCGTCAACCCCTCGAGCAGCGCGTCGCGATCGGGGAAGTGGCGATACACCGTGCGCTCCGAGACCCCGGCTTCCGCGGCGATGGCGCGAGTGGTCACCTCGTCGGCGCGTCGATCGCCGAGCAGGGTGGTCACGGCGTCGAGGATGAGCTCCCGAGTCTGGGCCACCTGGCGTTCGCGCAACGTCGAGGTGTAGGGCTTGCGCTCGGATCGGCTTGGTGCCTCGCTCATCGGTCCTCCCGCGATGCCGCCACGACCACCTCGCCCTGGCTGTCCTGGCGGACTCTTGTCATGATGACGGTATCTGATATTGACAGCAGAAGACTGACATGATTGAGTCGGTCGGGAGCCGAAGGGGGCGCCGTGACCGACCGCACCGAGACCACCGCACCGCCCACCGTGAGGTTCGATCCCCCGGCGCCCGGGCAGTGGGAGCTCGAGACAGCCCACCATGGGCTGCGGCCGCTCTCGCCCTTCCTGCGCGACACTTATCAGCGCGCGTTCGAGGCCGGCATCGTCGAGCCGATGCAGCGCTACGGCCTGCCGCTTGTCACCGTGCAGGCCAAGCTCGTGCACGGCTGCCTGTACATGCGCCCGCTGGCGGTAGGTGAGAAGCCGGGCTCCGTGCCCAAGGCGCCGCCGCCGGCGTGGCTGATGAAGCTGGTCGCCCGACTCCACCCTGAGCTGCGCCGACGCGCCAAGACCGCCGAGCAGGCGTTCGCCGAGCGACGTTGGCGCGACGAGGTCGACCAGTGGTTCGACCGCGACAGGTCAGCGCAGCTGGCGGAGAACCTCGCGCTGCAGGCGGTGGAGCCCGGCGCGCTCGACGACGTCGAGCTCGCGGCACACGTCATGAACGCGCGCTCGCACTTCGAACGATCGGCGCGTAGGAATCTGGCGACGCACGGGGGCGACCTCGTGCCCACCGGCGACCTGCTGGCGCACTGCGAGCAGTGGGGGATCGGCGCCAACGAGGTGGCAGGTCTGCTCACCGGCAGCTCGCCCGCGACGGTCGAGACGGCCGTCATGCTCGGCCCGGTCGCGAGCGCGATCCGGCACAGCGGGGTGTCAGTGTCCTCGCTCGAGACAGTCGACGACGTGCGAGCACTCGGCCCCGACGCCCGAGCCGCCGTCGACGCGTGGCTTCAGCAGCACGTGTGGCGCACGGTCACCAGCGACGACGTCGACCGGGCCACCCTGGCCGAGGCCCCCGCGCTGCAACTGGCGGCGCTGCTCTGCGCCGCCGAGAAGCTCGATGTCGTCGAACCCGACATCGCCGCAGTTCGCGCCCGCGTCCCGGGTGAGGACCGACCCATGTTCGACGAGTTGCTGGCGGAAGCTCGCTACGGACACCGCCAGCGCGACGACATCCGCGGCATGTGTTGGAACTGGCCGTGCGGGCTGGTGCGGCGCGCCGTCCTCGAAGCCGGGCGACGCTTGCACGCAGCCGGAGACGTGCACGAGGTTGCGCACGTCGTCGAACTGTTCCCCGACGAGCTCGACCGCTTGCTGGTGGGTCGCGTACGGCAAGGCGACGACCGACCTTCAGCCGATGAGCTCGCCGAGCGCGCCGCCGAGCGCGACTGCATCGAGGCCACGCCCCCGCCACGACTGCTCGGAGAGCCCGAGCCGGCTCCCCCACTCGATGTGTTCCCGAAGGCGCTGGCTCGCGTCACCGCGGCGATCATGGCCAACCTCCGCGCCGACGTCACACCACCGCCACCCGCCGACGACGACTCATCCACCGTGAACGGGATCGGCATTGGCGACACCACCTACTCCGGGCGTGCGTGCGTGGTGCGCGACCTGATGCTCGCTTTCGACCAGCTTCAGCCGGGCGACGTGCTCGTCGCTCCGTTCACCGGACCGTCGGTGAACTCGTTGCTGCCTGTGATCGGCGCCCTCGTCGTCGAAGAGGGCGGCGCGCTGTGCCACTCCGCGATCGTGGCGCGCGAGTTCGGCCTGGCAGCGGTGATCGGCGCGCACCGAGCCACCTCCCGCATCCCCCACGGCGCCCAGGTCGAGATCGATCCCGCGCACGGCACCGTCCGCCTGCTCTGACGCCGCGACGACATCGTCGCTCGGGCTGCCGTTGGCGCGACGCCTTGATGTGGCGGCGATAGTTCAACGCGCGCGTGTACCAAGCCTCAACCTCTAACTGTGCGGGTTTCGTTCCGCGCCGACCTGCGGAAACGAGGCTGAGCACAGCGCTCAGCCTCCGATGCCTTACAAGGAGGGGGTCGGGGGTTCGAATCCCTCAGCGCCCACTTGTGCGAGGTCGCGGGCCGCCGGCGTTGTCCCACCAAAGGAGCACTGCAATGAAGTTCATCGTTGAAGCCACGTTCCCCCGTTCAATTCGTACGTCCGCGGCGGCACCGTTGGTGAGAAGATCGGGGAGACCTTGCAGGCAATCAACGCCGAGGTGATCTACTTCACCGACGTTGGCGTGGGTCGCGGGCTCATCATGATCGTTGAGCTCGAGAACGCCTCGCAGGCGCCGCACGTGACGGAGCCGCTGATGCTCACCTTCAACGCGTCCGTCCATTATCGAGTCGCGATGGCACCCGGTGAGCTCGCCTCTGCCGGCTTGGAGAAGTACGCGACGTGCTGAGGTCTCGCAGCCGTCGAAACGGCGATCGTCCTCGTGACGGGGATGACGCTCTCTCTTCGCCTTTGGTATGCGCCCGGATCGCTCGCCGGCCGGGGCATCGAGTGCACCCGTGACCGCCGAGGGCGCCCGATCGGTTCGTCTCGGTCGACGGGGTTGACAGGCGCCGCTGGCCAGCGCATTCTCGTCGCAACTCAGGGGTGGGGGTGGGTGCATGGTCACCGCACGACGTTCGTTCGCGATCGCGGGAGCCTTGGGCCTCGCGGTCGCATGTCTTGACCTTTCGGCTGCGAGCGCCGCAGGCCCGCAGATCACGCGGATCGCTGGAGCCGATCGGTATGAAACCGCTGCGCGTGTCTCCGAGACGTTCAGTCCGTTCCGCGAGGTGTACATAGCGACAGGCGAGAACTTCCCGGATTCGCTGGCCGCCGGGCCACTGGCGGGGGGTTTCCATGCGCCGATCCTCCTCGTCACGAGGGATGCGATTCCAGCCGTGACGGCCGCCGCGATCCAGCGGTTGCACCCCACTCAGATCAACGTCGTCGGCGGACCCGCTGCGATCAGCGACCAGGTGCTGGCGACGCTCAACCTGATGACCTTCGGGGGCCGCGCACTGCGGTTCGCGGGAGCGGACCGCTACGAGACCGCGGTCGCGCTCACGCAGGACGGCTGGCCCAATGGATCGCAAGGCTTGCTGATTGCGACGGGCCGTGACTTCCCCGACGCGCTCCTCGCCGGCGCCGTTGGAGCCGTGGCGCGCCAGCCGCTCCTGCTCGTCGATGGGCAGGCGCCGACCTCGCCTGCGGTGCTGGACGAGGTCCGGAGGCTCCACCCCGAGAGCATCCTTCTCAGCGGAGACGAAAACGCGATCAGCCCAGGGGTTGTGGCGGAGCTCGCGGCGATCGCGCCGGTGAGTCGGGTCGGGGGAAATGCGTTCAATCGAGGGGCAATCATCTACAGCCAACTCCCGGCCGGCCAGTTCAACGTCGTCCTCGTGACCGGACTGAACTTCCCGGACGGGCTGACCGCAGCCGCCTTCGCTGGTGCGGAGACGCGGGCCCTCACGTATCTCGTACCGGGAAACTGTGTGCCACCCGTAGTCGCCTCGGAGATCACGCGCCTCAATCCGCCAACGATCACGATCATCGGAGGGTCGGCAGCCGTCACGCCAGCGGTCGAATCTCTCACTCCTTGCTGATAGCGAGGGGGGCGTCTTGTTCAAGCGAAGCCACCCTCGTGAGTCTCAGCGATCGGTCACTTTGGTGAGATCGTCAACTCGGAGAGCGGCAGAGACGTCGAGGCCATGGCCGGCGTTCAGGTGAGCGCTGAAACTCAACCCCTCACTGTGCGCGTTTCGCTCAGCGCCCGACCTGCAGAAACGAGGCTGAGCACAGCGCTCAGCCTCCGATGCCCTACAAGGAGGGGGTCGGGGGTTCGAATCCCTCAGCGCCCACCGTGCGATGTCTCAATCTCGCCCGCCATCGCGTCGGGCTCCCGATGAGTGTCGCGGTCAGGTCCCAATGGATCCCCACGAGTGAAGCGCACCCGAAATTCAGCTGACGGCGCCCAGTGCCACTCGCTGAACATCGCGGGCCCGTCGGCCGTCGGTTCCAAATGGCACCCGAAACTCAACTCACGGGCCACGACAATCGCAAACATCCGCGTGAGCGCCTCACCGATGCAGGCGTGCGCGTCGAGGCCGAACGGGGAATATTCGGACCGAGGTGGCATCCCGCGCACGAACCGGCACGGGTCGAATCGCTCAGGATCGGCGAAAATGTCCGGGTCGCGGTGGCTTTCGCGTACGAGGACCCGCAGATTCCATCCCGCAGGAATCGTGTAGCCCTCGACAGTGACTGGGCACTGCGTCTCTCGGATCACATGCTCGCTCTGGGATAGGCGGAGCGTCTCGGAAACCACCCAGGACGCGGGCTCGTCGTTGGCTCCGGCCTGACGTATCCGGTCGCACCATTGGTGATGGTGGGCCAGACGGTAGACGAGCCATGTGAGGAGCCCAGCGACATCGTGTCGTGACGTGTCGAGCATGTGGACGAGATTGCTCGTCACTACCGGGTCGTGGAGCGCCTCCGGCGCGCGCTCTGCGAGCGCACGCAGAGCGCTCGCCGACAACTCCTCGGGATGCAGCGATCGCTCACGAATGATCGCGAGCTGCTCGGCCAGGTCGTGTGGGTCGCGCCGTTCAGGGAAGAGATAGCTGTAGCGCGAGAAGAGCTCGACCAGGCGAGCGTGCAACGTGACATTTGTTCGCGGATCAACCCCAAGGAACACAGTGATCCACGCGTCAAGCACCAGCAGCTCCAGGCGGCCGCGAATCGGTGATTCCGGCGACGCGAAATCGGCGCTTTCGGCCAACCAGGTCACAAGGTGACGCCTGACCGCAGCTTCCATCGCCGGTCGTGCGGCCTCCACCGTGCTCGGGGCGAATGCGCGCGTGAACGTGGCGCGGCTGGCCCGGTGGCGCTCACCCACCTGATTCCGCATCGCGCCGCCCTCGACGCGCTCAGCGTGGTTGAGCACCGGGGGGCGAAGCTCGTCGCTGTGTTCACGGAGGATGCGCCTACCCAGTTCGATCCCGCCGACGGCGACCGTTGGCATATAGAACATGTTGGTCGTGTAGATCGGCCCGTAGCGATTCCAGTGTCGAAGGTAGAAGCCGTCCTCGAGAAATGAAGTGAACAGTGGGATCGCGAGTCGACCTGGGGGCAGGCCCCGTCGTCGGAGCTGCCGCGGGCTGTTCCACCAGCGGTACCACGCGGCCGCAAGTGCTTCGACCGCGACCACAACGACCAGCACGAGACGGACGGCAGGCACCACGATCGCGAGCAGCAGGACCACGAGCGCTGCAGGGACGAAAAACGCCACGGCTTGCGCGCCGCGCTCAGCAGGAACGCCTTCGACATGTACGAGTCTCGCTGGAGATCGGCGCTCCGCATCATGCGCACGGTCTGGATCGGGTGGGCGAGATAGGGCACCACTCGCCACGGCAGTCGGAGGACCCGTCCCGCGTCGCGGAGCCGCCGCACGACAACTCCCCGCGCTCCGCCCGTTGCCACCACCGGCAAGTGTAAGCGCGTAGGTTTCGCGCGCTTCCGCCGTCACGGAGTGTCGTCGTCGAGCGCCAGCGCGCAACTGATCGCTTGTGCAGCCTTCCGCGGACGCCGGCGACAGGCCATGGCATCCAGTCGCGGCCGGAGCCCTGCTGACCGAGCCTGATCCGCCGGTCGAAGATGCCGCGCCTACGCGAACGCCGCTCGCGCCGCCCACCGTGAGTACGACCAAAGCGGTGGCAATCAAGGCCGCCCGCCTGCTGATGTGTCGCCGTGTGTTCATGAGGTGAGCATGCGACCGGCGGCGACGCGGTGCCGGGGCAGACGCCACGCTCGATGTGCGTCATCTGACGCACTCGACCGTTACCCTTCCGGCGATGGAAGGGCTGCGGTCCGGCGCGCGGCCTGGCAGCTTCCTCGCCATGCTCGGGCCCGAGGACCGTGCCGCGCTGCTTCGCCTCGGCCACCCCTGCCGTTATCGGCGCGGCGCGACCATCCTGCTGCAGGGCCACCGCAGCGAAACCGTCTTGATCCTCCTCGCGGGCAGGGTCAAGGTGCTCATCGGCACTGCCGACGGCGACGAGATCGTGCTCTCGGTGTTGGGCGCAGGCGACCTGCTCGGTGAGTTCGAGGCGATCGAGGGTCACGGGGAGGGTCGAGAGGCGAGCAACGTCGCCTTGGAGGCTGTTGAGTGCCGGCTTCTCACCGCCGCGGAGTTTCTCGACTTCCTCGATTCCCACGGTCGGGCCACCCGCCTGCTGCTGCGCGTGACCATCCAGAAGCTCAAGGCCTCCGGTCGGCGGCGGGTCGACTCCGCCGCGCTCGACGCCCCCCATCGCCTGGCTCGCTACCTCGTGGAGTTGAGCGAGTCGGGGACCGAAAGGACCGCGGCTGAGATCGACATCCCACTCACGCAGGAGGAGGTAGCCACACTGATCGCCACCTCACGTGAGTCGGTGGTCCGTGCCCTCGCATCACTGCGCAGCCGCGGGCTCGTCACCACGGGGAGGCGCCGGATCACCATTCGTGATCTGGACGGACTCCGGCAGTACGCGGGGTGGTAGCCGCGCACGCAGCCCACTCGAACGCGGGTGGGCCCGGCTCACCCGTTGTGGCCGATGTCGAGCGGTCGACGGGGCGTCACAATGGCCTCCGAGGGCGCGCCGCGTTCCCCCGATAGCCCAAGGAGACCTCGATGGCTGACGACACTCCACTGCTGGACACTCTCGCTGCGATGACCGCCGTGTCGCTCGAAAGCTGCGACCTCGAGCCGCGCGATCTGATGCTGGCCCGAATCGCCGCCCTGGCCGCCGCCGGCGCGACACCGCTGTCCTACCTGGCGAACGTCGGGGCCGCGACCGATGCGGGGGTCACGCTGGAAGACGTCCAGGGCGTGCTGATCGCGATCGCTCCCATCATCGGCACCGCTCGCACCGTCGCCGCGGCGCGCAACATCATGAGCGCCCTCGGCTTCGCGATCGCCGCGGTCGAGGCCGAGCTGGAGGCCGAGCTCGAGGCAGAGGCCGGCTGACCTGAGCGTGCCCGCCGCGTGCTCGCCACGCTTTGCTCAGGCGACGTGTTCGACGACGACGATGGCGACGTCGTCCTCACCGTCGCGGTCGCCCATCAGGGTGTGGATCAGCTCGTCGGTGAGCTCATCCGGGGTGACGTGTTCGGAGAGCGCGGCGAGCACACCGGCCACCTGGGCGATGCCGACGTCGAACTGTCGGTCGCGACGCTCGACCAGCCCGTCGGTGAACAGGACGAGGCGGGAGCCGATCGGAAACGCCATAACGCCGGCGACGCTGTGTATGCCCGCGCCACCGATGATTGGTGCATTCGCACTGTCGAGTAGCCGGATCTCACCGTCGGGAAGTCGCAGCACGGGAGGGGGATGGCCGGCAGTCGCGAACGTAACCGTCTCGGCGGCGACGTCGATGACTGCGAGAGCGGCAGTTGCGAGAAGCAGCCCGGGACGTTGGCGCACCACATCGGATACCTCGCCGAAGACATCGGCGACGGCGACGCCGGAGTGGAGCAGCGCGGTGACCATGCCGCGCACGAGGGCCATGTCTGCCGCTGCGGCGACGCCGTGGCCCGTCACGTCGCCGACGACGAGCGCGATCCTCTCGCCGTCGAGGACAAGGCCCTCGTACCAGTCGCCTCCGACCGAGTGGCTCTCACCCGCGGGGAGATATCGAGCCGACACCTCGATCCCGGCCATAGTGGGAAGCGCGCCGAGCAGGCTGCGATGGAGCTCGACGATGAGCTGGTGTTCGGCGTCGTAGCGCTCAGCTCGCTCGATGGTCGCGGTGCACAGGTCCGCGACGGCGTTGAGTGCGCTCCCCAGCTTCGCGTCGAAGGTGGTCGGCTCGGTCCACGCGAAACCGATCGCACCGACCAGTGTCCCGTCCTCTCGGTGCAGTGGCAACGAAGCGGTCGCCTGGACGCCTGCGGCGATCGTGTCGGCGAGGATCTCCGGAAACTGTGCACCGTACGCGTCAAGGTCGGGAAGCAGAACGGCTCGGTCGAAGCGAGCAGCCGCGGCGATCGGGAATGGTGCACCGAGGGGGACGTCGGTATAGCGGTCCGCGAGCTCTGGTGTCAGGAAGGTTCCGTGGAACAGCCGCAACGTCTTCCCAGTCGCGTCGAGCAGGGCCATGTTCGAGTAGTCGGCACCGACGCACGCTGCGGCACGAAGGGCGACGTATTGCGCGACCTCTCTGCCCGTCGCCGGCAGCGGGAGCGAGCCCGGTAGCCGAGCCGGCACCTCGACGCCGACGACCAGGTCAGTTTTCGCGGATGGAGACGGTTCGTCGGACACGTGGTTCCCGGGGCCGGATCGAGCAGGCGGCAGCGCACGATACTTCCGCGCAGATCGGCGGTCTCGCCCGCGCCTGCCGTGGGTAGGCACTTGGGCCCACGCCCAATCCACCACGCAGGAGAGTCATGGCTGATGTAACGAAGATGCTCGAGCAAGACCACCGCGAAGCAGAAGACCTCTTCGCGAAGATCAAGGAGACCAACGGAGCAGCCCGCGCCGGGCTCGTGACCAAGCTTGCCGGCGCCCTGAAGCTCCACATGCAGGTCGAGGAGAAGATCGTGTACCCCGCGATCGCGAAGCAGGTCGACGGTGGCGACGACATGGTGGACGAAGCCACGACCGAGCACGAGGGAGCCCGCAAGGCGCTGGCCGATGTCGAGAAGCTGTCGCCCAACGAGCCCGGGTTCGACGGTGCGCTCGAGATGCTCGAAGCCGGCATCTCGCACCATGTCGAGGAGGAAGAGGAAGAGGTCTTCCCCAAGTTCCGCGAGTCAGTGTCCTCCGCCGAGCTCAACGAGCTCGGAGACGAGGTCGCTGCGGCCAAGGAAGCAAACGGGGCCTGACGCCTCGCTGCTGACGCCGACGAAGGAGCCTCGAGCGGGACTTCGAGGCTCCTTCTTCGCCTGCCGGCCAAGGTCATCGGTTTGGGTCGGAGCGTTCGGGGTAGCACTGCACCTGCAGACCGGCGGCATGTGCTCTCCACTGATCGAGCACGAAGCGCTCTTCGATTTTCGCAACTCACCGCGTGCACGAGCACGCCCCAACACGGAGGACAGCGTTGAGCGACGCCCTACCGAACGTGCCACAAGGAACCGGCTTCATCGACCGCATGAAGGGCAAGGCGAAGGAGATCGTCGGGTCCCTCATGGGCAACGACGAGCTGGTCGACGAAGGCCGCCTTCACGAGCAGAAGGCCGACGCCGAGCAGACCGCACAGAAGGAAGCAGCGGCAGCGGCGCAGACGGCAGCGGAGGCAGAGCTGATCAGCAAGGAGCGCGAGCTCGCCGCCGAGCGCGAGCGGCTCGTCGCGGAAGCCGCTGAGGCGGCCGAACAAGATCGTCTCGAGCGCGAGCGGGCCACGGCGCACGCCGATCTCGAGAGGGCAGCGGCGACGCAGAAGGCAGCGGTCGAACGTGCTGAGCGCGCCGAGCTGAACGCCGTGGCAGTAGACGAAGTCGAGGCCATCAAGCAGCACCAGAGCACCGAGCGCGAGGCCGACCGCGTGGAGAGCGCGGCGGAGCAAGCGCGCCGTAGGGCCGCGGTGCTCGAGGCAGCGCAAAACGACGACGACGCAGGAGTGTGACCGTGCAACTCAACACCATCCCCCGCACCGCGGTGAAAGCGACCTTGCTGGGGCTCCGCCTTCCCATCTGCGGAGTCGAGGCGCTCACCGGACAGACCGGCAACACCAGCTGGCCTCCGGCCATCGCATTCGAGGGTTTCGAAGCCGGCGTGAAGCAGGTCGTCGGCTCGTTCCTCCGCGATGACGAGCTCGTCGACGAGGGTCGTGTCCAGCAGGCAAAGGTGACTGAGCTGCGCCGTGCCGTGGAACTCGAGGTCCAGGCCGACCAGACGCGGGCGGCCGGAGCACGTGAGCTGCGCGAGCGGCGGGCCCGAGCGAACGAAGAGCGCACGAAGGCGGAGCAGGACGCGCTCCGACGTGAGCAGATGATCGAGCGCGACAAGCGCGTCGCAGAGCAGCGAGTGGAGCAGGAGCTCGCCGAGAAAGCCGCGGCGATCGAGGCGACCGCCCAGCGACGGGACAAGCGCGTCACCGCGGTCGAACGCGACGCAAGCCTCACGCGCGTCGAGCAGGAGTCCGCCGCGGTCGCGCGGCAGCGACGCGCGGTTCAGGCCACAAAGGCAGCGACCAACGCCGGTGACGCACTCGAGCGGAAGAAAGCGCAGCGCCAAGCCAAGAAGTAGCCGGGATGCCGAGCGTCCGTTGCGGCAGCGACGGTACATAAGATCGCACCGCGTCAACCGTGACCCCACCAAGCGCGTCGACGCGACGATGGGCGGTGCCCGAGCATGGCGAACGAGGAGATGCGCGACCACTGGGGGATCGGGGCGGAGGGGTGGGTGCGCAACGAGCGGATCTTCGACGCCGCCTTCGCCCCGTTCACCGCAGCGGTACTCGGCGCCGCGGACCTCGGCGCAGCGCGGCGGGTGCTTGACGTCGGGTGCGGGTCGGGCACATTGCTCGACGCGGCCGTGGCGGCGGGGGCCGCCGCTGTCGGAGTCGACATTTCGTCGGCGATGGTCGAAGCGGCGCGCCGGCGGGTGCCTACCGCGACGGTCGTCACGGCCGATGCGCAGACCGTCGACCTGCTCGTGACCGCGCCGGGAGCGCCGTTCGACCGGGTGATCTCGCGATTCGGCGTGATGTTCTTCGCAGAGCCAGCGACGGCGTTCGCAAACATCCGGTCCGCGACAGCGCCCGGCGCGCGCCTTGCGTTCGTGTGCTGGCGGGAGGGCGAGACCTACATGTTCTCGCTCGCCCTTCGTGCGCTCACGGCGCGCCTGGCCGATCCGCCTTCGCGACCCGAGACCGGCGCGGCTGGCCCGATGGGTCTGGCCAACCCCGACCGCATACGCGAGGTGCTGACCGTTGCCGGCTGGTCGGATGTGACGATCGAGCCGAGTGACGGGTCCTGCGACTACGCAATCGATGGCAGCGACGGCGTCGAGGAATTGCTGGCGATCTCACTGAGCAGCACGTTCGGGTCAGCCGTTCGGGCCGCGCTCGAGCCCCGACTCGACCCGGGAGGATGGCAATCCGTACTCGACGAGGCCCGCGCTGACCTTCGCGCCCAGGTGGTCGACGGGGCGGTGCCCCCGCTCACCGGCTACGCGTGGCTGGTCACCGCGAAGAACGGCTGACGTAGCGATCAGGCTTCGAGCCACACGAGCACCGCGAGGACTCGGCGATGGTCATCAGGCGCCTGCACGAGGTCGAGCTTCGTGAGGACGTTTCGCGATGTGGCGCTCGACGGTCTTGTCGGTGAGCCCGAGCTGTCGGCCGATCGCAGCGTTCGAGCGGCCCTCGGCGATGAGGCTCAGCACCTCGCGCTCGCGGGCAGTGAGACGCTCGACGCGGTCCAGAGCATGACGCCGGTTCAAGAGGGCCGTGACGACATCAGGGTCCAGGACGGTGCCGCCGCTGGCGACCGACGTGAGCGCGTCGACCAGAGTGGCGACGTCGAGCACTCGGTCCTTGAGGAGGTATCCGAGACCGCGGGGGTTCGCCCGGGCCAGCGCCGCGGCGTACTGAACGTCCAACGTCTGCGAGAGGAGCACGGTGCCGAGAGTCGGCCACCGCTCCCGCATCGTCTTTGCTGCCTCCGCGCCTTCGTGCGTGAACGTCGGAGGCATGCGGACATCGACGAGCGCGACATCCGGGTTGTGTTGCTCCACGGCAATCAGCAGCGTCTCCGAGTCGCCCACTAGCGCGCAGACTTCGACACCTGCCTCAGTGAGCAGCCGAGCCAGGCCTTCCCGCCAGAGCACGGCGTCGTCCGCGACGACTACGCGCACGGCAGGACCGCCTCCACTCGTGTTCCCGCCGGCACCTCGGCCTCGACGATGAGCCGTCCGCCGGCGGCCTCGACACGATCCGCTAGGCCACGGAGACCCGAGCCGGTGGGATCGGCTCCTCCGCAGCCGTTGTCGACGATGACGACCCGCAGCTCGCCGTCGAGGTCGTCGAGTCGAACTTCGACCGTGCTCGGCGACGCGTGCTTCATCGAGTTCGCGACTGCCTCGCATGCGACGAACCACGCCGTCGACTCCACGAGTGGTGGGTACCTCCGCCCGGCATCACCGACGACGATCGAGACGGGAACGCGAGCTGACAGCTCCTCGAGCGCGGCGGTGAGCCCACCATCGGCGAGCAGGGAAGGGTGCAAGCCATTGGCCAGTGCCCGGAGCTCGACCACGGCATTGCGAGACCGCGGCACGCCGGACTCGAGGGCGGCTCGCAGCCGCTGGGGCTGCCATTCAGCAACACGGCTTGCATCTGC
>CAWDJB010000012.1:0-20639 GCA_963802505.1 uncultured Acidimicrobiales bacterium
CTTCATGACGTCGATCAGCTCCATCGTCACAACCTATGTTGGCGCGTCCAGACCGCAGTCGGCCCTCCTGACCTGCCCGAGCAAGGCGTCGTCAAGCGGCCGTCAAGATCGCCGTGGGACAACGGGGACGCACAAGAGACGAGATCCCACGGAGGTTGTCTCACCATGGCCCGGGCGCTCGAGGCGATGCGCGAGCTCGCCGAGAGCACGCCTGACGGCGCCCACGTCGCGTCGGTCTGTGGGTTCGCCTGCAACGTCGCCGCGCTCGCGGGCCGGTGGGACGATCTCGAAGACTTCGTGCAGATGGGTCTGGCCGCGGACCCGTCCTCGCAGTTCGCGTTCTGGGGCGGACACCTGCTGATGTCGGGAGCGATCGCGGCCGTGCATCGAGGAGACGTCGACGCGGGCACAGCCTCGTTCACCGAGGCCCGCCTCGCTACGTCGACGCGGGCGGAACGTCGGCATTGGCGGCGCACGACGCACTGCTGGCCATGGCGTGTGCCGAGCACGGCCGCCTCGACGTGGCGACTCCGTCGGTGCTCGCTGCCGCACGCTGAGCTGGACACGCGACACGAGCGCTGGACCGAATCGATCGTCCTCAGTGCGGAGGCCGTGGTCGCGCACGCTGCCGGTGACGCGGAGACAGCCCGCGACCGTCTCGCCACTGCGGTGTCGGTCGCGACCGAGCAGGGCGCGCACGGGTTGCTGCTTCGGGTGCGCGAGATCGCTTCGGGGATCGCCGTTTCCCTCGACGCCTGACCCGGGCACACTGAGCGAATGGGCTGGTACGCCGAACAGGTCCTTCCCCGGTTCATCAACGTGTCGCTCGGGAGCAAGCGCTTCGCCCCGATGCGTCAGCGGGTTGCGAGCGGACTCTCGGGTGACGTGGTCGAAATCGGCTTCGGATCGGGGCTGAACGTTCCGTACTACCCGGCGTCGGTGCGGAGCGTGAAGGCGATCGAACCGTCGGCTCTCGGGAAGAGGCTCGCCGCCGAGCGAGTTGCGGCGAGTCACGCACCCATCGAGTTCGTGGGCCTCGACGGCGCACGACTGCCTCTGGAGGACGAGAGCGCCGATCACGTGCTCACGACGTGGACGCTGTGCACCATCCCCGACGTCGAGTCCGCGCTGCAGGAGATGAAGCGCGTGCTGCGTCCGGCCGGAACGGTGCACTTCCTCGAGCACGGTCGGTCGCCCGACGAGAAGGTCGCACGTGCGCAAGACCGGTGGACACCGCTGAACCGCAGACTCGGCGGCGGATGCCATCTCAACCGTCCAATCCTCGACCTCCTTCGAGCGAGCGGGCTCGAAGTCACCACGATCGAGAACTACTCCATCAAGGGCCCGAAGGTGGTCGGTTACATGTACGAAGGATCGGCTGTGAAGCGATGATCTTGGCCACCGACGATCCACTCGCAGTCGAGGCGACCGCAGCCGTCGAGAGCGGCGATGTCGACGGGCTCGCCGCGTTGCTGCGTGACCACCCCGAGCTCGCGACCGCGAGGATCGGCACCGACGACTGCTCGCGCACCTTGCTCCACGTGCTCACGGACTGGCCGGGGCATCGCGCGAACGCTGCGGCAACGGTGGCGGTGCTCGTCGACGCCGGCGCCGACGTGAACGCGCGCTTCGTCGGGCGCCATACGGAGACACCCCTGCACTGGGCGGCGAGCAGCGACGACATCGACGCACTCGATGCGCTGCTCGACCGGGGAGCCGACATCGAGGCCGAGGGCGCCGTGATCGCAGGTGGCACTCCGTTGCTCGACGCCACGGCGTTCGGGCAGTGGGAAGCGGCCCGGCGGTTGGTCGAGCGGGGCGCCGAGGCGAGGTTGTGGCCCGCCGCGACGCTCGGCCTCGTCGACCAGGTCGAGTCAGAGATCGTCGTTCGGCCACCATCGCCTGAGGAGGTGACCGAGGCGTTCTGGGGCGCGTGTCACGGAGGTCAGCGCGTCACTGCGGAGCGCCTGCTGCGCGAGGGAGCCGACATCGACTGGGTGGGGTGGGACGGCCTCACGCCGTTGGACGCGGCGGCGCGGAGCGAGGCCGACGACGTCGTCGTGTGGCTTCGCTCGCTCGGCGCGAGGAGTGCGACTGCCTGACGGTCGCCGTTTTGGGGGAGGATGGCCGCATGGGCAACTCAGGGATGTTCCTCGATCCGCCGCCAGAGAGCGAAGCCGCGGGCACGCTGTTCGCCGAGGCGCTCGCCGGCGACGGATATGTCGCGAACTACCTCCACGCGTGGGCGTGGCGTCCCGACGTGTTTGTCGGCTACGTCGACACTCGCAGCGCGCTCGTGAAGGGCTCGACGCTGACCGAGCGCGACCTCGCGGTGCTCGTCACGGCGACGGCGGCCCAGCGCGGCGACTCGTATTGCTCGCTCGCGTGGGGCACGCGCCTCGCCCGCTTGACCGACGCCGATGCCGCTGCCGACGTCATCGGGGGTGGTGTCCCCAGCGCGCTGTCCGAGCGCGAGGCTGCGCTCGCGTCGTGGGCGCGCCAAGTCGTGCGAGACCCCAATGGCACGACGCCTTCCGATGTCGATGGCTTGCGGGCAGCCGGGCTCGACGACCAAGCGATCTTCGACGCGACCGTGTTCGTCGCGCTCCGTCTCGCGTTCTCGACCGTCAACGACGCGCTCGGCGCCGCACCCGACAAGCAGCTCGTCGACAAGGTGCCGGCGCCCGTGCGCGACGCGGTGCGCTACGGACGCACTCCGATGGCCACGCCGTCGGCCTGAGCCAGCGCGTCGCGGAGCCACTCGGCGTCGTTGACGGCATGGCCCTCGTAGTCGTTGTTGAAGTACGCGTAGACGTCGTGCCCACCGCAGAGCAGCGCTGAGAGCCGATCGGCCCACGGGGCGAGGCGGCGTGGACCGTAGGCGCCGTGGTATGGCTGCTTCACGGCAGTCGGCCCGTGGAAGCGCACATAGGTCCAGTCGGTGGTGAGAAGGAACGGGTGCTTCGGCAGCAGGTCGTGGATGCACAACGCTGCCCCGTGCCGCTCGAGCGTCTCGTACACGGTCTCGTGCAACCAGCTGGCGTCGCGGAGCTCGACGACCCACCGAAATTGCTTCGGCGCCAGGGTGAGGAATTCGTCGAGGCGCTCGACGTTGCGCTTCCAACGTGGTGGCAGCTGCACGACGGTGGGCCCGACGGTCTGGCCGAAGAGCTCGAGTCGAGCGACGTGGTTCGGCAACCACGACGCAGCGTCGCGGAGCTTCATCCGATGTGACCCGAACGCTCCGAGCTTCAACGCGTACACAAATCCCTCAGGTGCTGCCGCCGCCCACGCCTTGACGGTGGTCTCCGGTGGCAGTCGGTAGAAGGTGTTGTTGAGCTCGACCGTGTCGAACATCGAGGCGTAGAGCTCGAACCAGCGGCGCTTCGGGACCCGGGTCGGATACACGACGCCGCGCCAGTCCGGATAGTTCCAGCCGGAGCAGCCGATCCGCGCTGTTCCGCACGCCACAGTCACGCGGGTCGGTTACCCCGATGGACCAAGCCGGATCCCTGCGGCTGCGGCTCGCCCAGCTCGACCTCTCAGCGGTCGACTAGTGCACGCCGTACGGCCGCCTTCGCGAGCAGCCGGGTCGAGTCGAGTGTCGGGAGCGAGGAGTTGCCGTCGTCGATGATCAGCGGGATCTCGGTGCATCCGAGGATGACCGCGTCGCATCCTTGGCCGCGCATCCGATCGATGACCGCTTGGTGGAACGCGGTGCCGGCCGGCTCGAACCGGCCGAAGACGAGCTCGCTCATGATGATGCGGTGGATCTCGTCGCGTTCGGCCTCGGTAGGGCGAACGACGTCGATGCCGGCCGCGGAGAGCTTGTCGGGGTACACGTCGCTGTCGACGAGCCAACGGGTGCCGAGCAGACCGAGACGTTGATAGCCGCGCTCCACGGCGGCTGCGGCAACGACCTCGGCGATGTGCAGCCAGGGGAGCGGCGACCTGTCGGCGATGTAGGGCAGCGCTTGGTGGATCGTGTTGTCGGGACAGACGAGGAGCTGCGCGCCGATCGCCGCGAGCTTCTCGGCCGAGTCGAGCATCAGCGCCCCGACGCCGGGCCAGTCGCCGGCGTCGAGGAGAACCCCGTAGGTCTCCAACGAGTGGCCGTGGAGCGACACCTCCGGATGGGCGTGACCACCGAGAAGCTCGGCACCCTCGTGGCAGATCGTGCGATAGCAAAGGGCCGCACCTTCGGCCGAGCACGCGACGATGCCTATGTGCTGGGTTGCCGCGGTCACGCCGACAGCCTGACAGCAAGCCGTGGGGCCGGGGCGGGGCGCTCGCGTGCGAGAGTCGCTCCGTAGGCGATTGCACTCAGCGTGATTGCGAATCCGGCCAGCTGCAGCGGCGAGAGCGACTGACCGAGCACGACCCAGCCGAGTGTCGCTCCCGTGATCGGCGCGGCGAGCCCGAGGAGCGGAGGCGCAGCGGTCGGCAGCCTGCGGATGCCGTTGAACCAGAGCACGAACGCCAGCGCGGTGCCGACGAGGCTGAGGTACGCGAACCCGGCCAGGTTGCCTGTCGACAGCGGCGGCGGGGTTCCCTCGACGACGAGCATGAGCGGCACGAGCAGCGCCCCGCCGAGCAGGAGCTGCCACGCCGTCGCGGCCAAGCGGTTCGGCGGCGACGGGAAGCGCTTGGTGAGCACGACGCCGGTGGCGAACGAGAGGTTGGCCGCGAGCGCCGCGAGCACGCCGACAGTGTCGATGCCGGCGTTCGGCCTGACGACGACGAGCGCGACACCGACGGCGGCAACGAACGCGATCTCGATGTCGCGGCGGCTGGGCTTGCGCCGCGACGACAGCCACGTCAGTCCGGCGACGAGCAATGGCTGCAGGCCGCCGGCCGCGGCCGCCACGCCGCCTGGCAGCCGGTAGACCGCGACGGCGAGGAGCGGAAAGAACAGGCCGAAGTTGAAGAGCGCGAGCACGCCGGTGCGCCACCAGTCGTGGCCGCGCGGCCGCCACGGGGAGACGATCCGGGCGACGACGAGCAGGGCGATGGCTGCGGGCACGACCCGCATCGCGGCGACCAGCAGCGGCCGGTCCGCAGGCAGGAGCTTGGTGATCGTGACGTAGGTGGTGCCCCACGCAATCGGTGCAAGCGCCGTGGTCAGCGCGATCGACGCTCCCGGTGCTCGTTGTCCCTTCACATTCATTATCTTAATATCAAGATAATGAATGTCAATCGGTCATCCCATACGATCGCTCGCGTGCCGAGCGCCCGTGACGCGGTGGATGGAATGACCAAGCAGTGGGGCGCGGTGCGCCCCGATCTCGACGTCTCGCCGATGGCCGTCGTCGGGCGGATCTCCCGTCTGTCGCGGCTCATCGACCGCCGGCTCGAAGCGAACTTCGCCCGTCACGGCATCGAGAGCTGGATGTACGACGTCCTCGCGACGCTCCGCCGATCGGGAAAGCCCTACGAGCTGACCGCCGGCGAGCTCGTCCGCCAGACGATGGTCACCACCGGCGCGATCACGAATCGCGTCGACCGGCTCGAGCAACGCGGCTTGGTCGAGCGGACGACGACCGACGACCGCCGGAAGGTGATCGTCCGTCTCACCGACAGAGGCCTGGAGCTCGTCGACGAGGTAGCGGTCACGCACCTCGAGACCGAGCGCGAGATCCTCGCGACGCTGTCGGCCCGGCAGCAGCGCGAGCTCGTGCAGCTCTTGCGCACGACGTTGCTCGGTCTCGGGGACGAGCAGATCGAGAAGGGCTGAATCGGTGGACTTCGGCGCACATCTTCCGCTCATGGACTTCGGCGGCAACCCGTACACCCTCGACCACCTCGTCGAGTTCGCGTCGGCCGCCTCGTCGCTCGGGTTCGAGGCGTTGTCCGCGAACGATCACCTCGTGTTCGCGACGCCGTGGCTCGACGGGCCGACTGCGCTCGCTGCGGTCATCGCCGCTTCGGGTGACATGACGCTCGCCACGACCGTCGCGCTTCCGGTCGTCCGCGGGCCGATCCCGCTCGCCAAGGCGCTGTCGGCGATCGATCGCCTCTCGGACGGAAGGTTGGTGGTCGCAGTGGGGCCGGGCTCCTCCGAGCAGGACTACGCGGCCGTCGGCATCGACTTCTCCGAGCGATGGGCGCGTCTCGACGAGGCGGTGCAGACGCTGCGGAGCCTCTGGCACCTCGACGGAGAGCCGTTCGTCGGGCGGTGGTACTCGACGGCAGGGATCGACCTCGAACCGCGGCCGGCGCAAGCCGAGGGGCCACCCATCTGGATCGGCAGCTGGGGTTCCGAGGCCGGACTGCGGCGGGTGGCGCGTCTCGCCGACGGCTGGCTGGCCTCTGCGTACAACATCACTCCCAGCGAGTTCGCAGCGGCGTGGGCGCGCCTCGGCGATGAGCTGTCCGCGCGCGACAGAGATCGCGCGACGTTCCCCAACGCGCTCGGCACGATGTGGTGCTACATCACCGAAGACCGAGCCGAGGCGGACGCGATCTTCAGCGAGAGGCTCGTGCCGACGATCCATCGTCCCGAAGAGATTCTCCGAGAGCGTCTGCCGGTCGGTCCTGCGGAGGCGTTTGCCGAGAAGCTCGCGGCGTTTCGCGACGCAGGTGTGCAGCGGGTGTTCATCTGGCCGGTCACTGACGAGCGCCGCCAGCTCGAGCTCTTCTTCGAGCGAGTCGTGCCGCTGCTCGGCGACTAAAGCGCGCCGCTCGCGAGCAGCTCCACGGGATCTTGGAGCTCGACGGCGCCGAGGTAGCCGCCGCCGATCGCAAGGGCGTCGTGGATCGCGTAGCCGAGCAGGGCCTGCGACTCGCGGGGGAGCGTGCGCACGACGTCGATCGGCGTGGCGAGGTACTGGTTCTCCTCGGTGTGGAGCCAGCCGAGGCAGTAGCTCACATGCATGCCTTGCCGTGTCTGATCGGCAGTCGTGTTCGCACCGCCGCCGTGGATCGTCGATCCGAGGTAGATGACAGCGGAGCCGGCGGGCATCTCGGCAGCGACGAGATCTACGGGCTCCGCGGCGCGGCCGCGGTCCCACAGATGGCTGCCGGGAGCGACACGCGTGTCGCGCCGTTCTCGGCCGTGAAGTCGACGAGCGCGAGCACCGATGCCACCTGCACGTCGCCGTGAGGCTGAGGCAGGTAGGGCCACACGGCTTCGTCACGATGGAGGAGCTGGTCAGGGGAGCCCGGGCCACGGTCGAGCAGCTGCGCCACGTTCAGCCGGTAGCACGCGCAGCTCGGAAGCAGGATCTCGTCGCAGATCGCGTGGTAGAGCGGGTGCGTGAGCACGTCCGTAGCGAAGACGCGTGACTTGCCGGCGAGCCCGGTGATCGTGCGGGTCTGAGGACCGTAGAACCACGCGAAGAAGTCGTTGAACATCGCCGACCCACCTCGCGGCGTCGCGTCCATCAACGGGTCGACGTCGGCGTTGAAGCGCTCGAGCAGGTCGGCGTCAAGGAAGTCCTCGACGATCACGGCGCCGTCGCGCTGCAACGCCGCGACGATCTTCTCGGGGTCTTCGCTGGCGTGGATGTGCTCGATGGTCATCAAGGGAAGCCTATGCAGACGCCGTCGCGGCGAGCGCTGCTCAGTCGCGTCCTTGCCAGGTGCAGATGCAGGCCTCGTTGCCCTCGGGATCGGCGAGGATCCAAAATGCCGGCGCGGCCCCGTCGGACACAAGCGTTCCACCCGCGGCAAGCGCGGCCGCGATGCGCTGCTGGGCGACCTCGTGCGGGACGGTGACGTCGATGTGGATGCGGTTGCGTTGTGGACGAGGCGTGTCCATCTGCTGGAACCAGAACGCGGGGCCACGCCCGTACGGGTCGAGGCTGTCGTCGTCGAGGTGTGGCTTGTAGCCCAGGACCGCCTCCCAGAACGGTTTGACGGCCGGGATGTCGATCGCATCGATCGCGATCTCGAGCTGTGTCACGACACCGGGCTCGGCTGTGAGGCCGAGGTCGCGGGCGATCGCCGAGATCGTGCGGGCCAGCTCGACATCTCGCGTGCTGAGGGCGTCGACGTCGTGACTCGTCAGAAGGACGTGGACGCGCGGGTACGTGATCGTGAGGTCGGGATGGTGGTTCATCTCGTCGGCGGCTGCGCCGATGCGCGCGGCGAGCTCCATCCCCTTTGCCATCGAGCCGGTCTTGAACGAGGTCTGCAGTGTGCGGAGCAGCACCCGCCAGTCGTCCAGCCCCGCGCTCTCGCTGACCTGCCTCGTCGTGAGCTTGTCGGTGTCCGTCATGCACGCAACGTTCCCAGAATCGCCGCCTCAAACCGGCTCCGAACCAGCACATGCGTACAGTCACCGTCATGAGCACCGCACCGGCTACGTCATCGATCGTGGCCACCGCCGCGAAGTCCGCTCGACAAATCTCGGCAGAGGACGCGGCCGCACTGGTCCGATCAGGGGACTGGATCGACTATGGCGCGGTGCTCGGGCAGCCCGACGCCTTCGACAAGGCCTTGGCAGCGCGAATCGGCGAGCTCCGCAACGTGAGCATCCGCGCGTGCCTCTGCTTGCGACCGCGGGCGGTCGTCGAGTCCGATCCCGAGGGCGAGCACGTCTCGTTCTACAACTGGCATCTGGGCGGCTACGACCGCAAGCAGTGCGACGCTGGTTTGCAGAGCTACATCCCGTGCAACCTCGGCGAGATCCCTGACTACTACCGACGGTTCATCGACCCGCCGGAGGTGATGGTGATCAAGACGTGTCCCGTCGACGCCAACGGCTACTTCAACTTCGGCGCGGCGAATCTCTGGCACGGCGCGGTCGCCTCACGTGCGAAGGTTGTCATCGTCGAGGTCGACCCGGCCGTCCCGTACGTCCACGGCATCGACAACGGGTTGCACGTCAGCCAGGTCGACTACATCATCGACGGCACCGGTCTGCCGCTCCCTGAGCTGCCGAAGGGGGCGCCCACCGACGTCGATCGTGAGGTCGCCCGCCTCATCGCGACCGAGATCGAGGACGGAGCGTGCCTGCAGATCGGGATCGGCGCGATGCCCGACGCGGTCTGCTCGTTGCTGCTCGAGAGCGGCGTGCGTGATCTCGGCATTCACACCGAGATGCTCACCGACGGCATCATCGACCTCTACCGAGCGGGTGTTGTCACCGGGTCAGCCAAGACAGTGAACCCCGGGAAGATCGTTTGCACCTTCGGCCTCGGCTCGCAGCCGATGTACGAAGCGATCGATGACAATCCGGACATCTCCTGCCAACCGGTCGAGATGACGAACTTGCCGCAACTGATCGCTCAGAACGACCGAATGACGTCGATCAACAACACGACGCAGATGGATCTCCAGGGCCAAGCGGCGAGCGAGTCGAGTGGTCATCGCCACATCAGCGGCACAGGAGGCCAGCTCCAGTTCATTCGGGGCGCGTACGCGTCGAACGGCGGAAAGTCCTTCCTTTGCATGTCGTCGACGTACGAGCGGTACGGCGTACGCCGGAGCCGCGTCGTCATCGACCTCACGCCGGGCAACGTCGTCACCGCGCCCCGGAGCGACGTGATGTACGTCGTCACCGAATACGGCATGGTGAACCTGAAGGGCAGGTCGGTGCCTGAGCGCGCGAAGTTGATGATCTCGATCGCGCATCCCGACTTCCGCGACGACCTCGAACGCGAAGCGCGAGCGAACGGACTCATCCCTCGGTCGTTTGTGTGAGCCTGGGGCGGTGAGCGCCGGGGATCGGGATGTCGCGGTCGTCACCGGCGGGGCGGGAGCGATCGGCGCCGCGGTGTGCCACCGCCTTGCCGCAGCAGGCCGGACGGTCGTGGTCGTCGATCTGGATGCGCGCGCGGCGCAGGACCTGGCCGGCACGCTCGTGGGTGACGCTCACACCGGCGTCGGTCTCGATGTAGCGGACACCGAGGCGGTTGCGGCGGCGCTGGGCAAGGTCGCAGTCGACGTCGGTCCGGTCGCGACGTTGATCAACGTCGCGGGGTGGGATCGGTTCGTGCCGTTCGTCGACACCACGCCCGAGTTCTGGGATCGGGTGATCGACATCAACTACCGGGGCACGCTCAACACCGTGCACGCGGTGTTGCCCGGGATGATCGAGCGGCAGCGAGGACGCATCGTGTCGGTGGCGTCCGACGCGGCAAGAGTCGGCTCGTCGTTGGAGGCGATCTATGCCGGCGCCAAAGGTGCGGTGATCTCGTTCTCGAAGAGCGTCGCCCGAGAGGTGGCTCGTTACGGCATCACCGTCAATGTGGTCTGCCCGGGGCCAACCGACACACCGCTCATCCGCAGCATGGCCGACGAGCTCGGATCGGGCGAGCGGTTCATCGATGCGCTGACGAAGGCGATCCCGATGCGACGTCTCGCGACGGCGGACGACGTCGCGCCCGCGATCGTGTTCCTCGCCTCCGACGACGCCGGGTTCATCACCGGCCAGACGTTGTCGGTGAGCGGTGGGCTCACGATGGCCTGAGCGAGAGGGGACTGGATGCAGTTCGACGTGATGGTCGGGCCGTGTGGCTGGACCGAAGCCGCGGATCTGGCGCGCCGGGTCGAGGCGGCCGGCTTCTCGGGGATGGTGTTCACCGAGACCGGCCAGACGCCGTGGATGAGCATCGCTGCTGCCGCAGCCGCGGCGCCGTCGCTGATGTTCTCCACGGGGATCGCGGTGGCGCTCCCGGTGAGCCCGATGATCGCGGCGAGCATCGCATGGGAGCTCGCGGGGAACACGGGCGGCCGGTTCCGACTCGGTCTGGGCAGCCAGGTGAAGGCGCACATCGAACGTCGCTACGGCGTGGCCTTCGATCCGCCCGGCCCGAGAATGCGCGACTACATGTTGGCGGTGAAGGACACGCTGGCCGCGTTCCGCGGCGAGCAGAAGCTCGCGCATGACGGGCCCTACTACCAGCTGTCGTTGCTCCCGGATCAGTGGCGGCCGCCGATGCACGAGTACGGCGACATCAAGGTCGATGTGTCGGCGGTAGGCCCGTGGATGACGACGATGGCGGGTGAGGTGGCCGATGGCGTGCATGTCCACCCGCTGCACTCGGTGCAGTACCTCGAGCAGCGCCTGATCCCGGCGGTTCAGGCCGGAGCAGCGAAGGCAGGTCGATCGGCCGCGGACGTCGATCTCTTGATCCCGGTGTTCATCGTCCCGGGCGACACGCACGAAGACCTCGAGCCGCTCGCCCGTCGGGCGCGCACTCAGATCGGGTTCTACGGCTCGACGCGGAACTACGCGTTTCAGTTCGACGACCTCGGGTTCGAGGGGACTTCCGCGAAGCTCAACGAGCGGCTGAAGGCAGGCGACCTCGACGGCCTCGCGGCGACGATCAACGACGAGATGCTCGACCAGTTCGCCGTCGTAGGGCGATGGGACGACGTCGCCGACCAGATCATCGGTCGCTATCGCGGGCGGGCCGAGCGGGTCATCTCATATCTCACGATCGACGACATCACCCGTGAGCCCCAGCACCTCGCCCGTTGGGGCGAGATCGCGCGAGCCGTGCGCGCCGCCTGACTGAGCAAACGGTCGGGCGGAGGGGTGCGTTCAGGCCGACGGGACGGCGAACTCGATCTTGTGCGCGGACGCGATCCCGAGCAACGCGTCGAAGTCGGGGTCGGTCGGCGAGATCTCGCGATCGATCTCGGTGAAGAACTCGGAAGGGCCCTGGCGCGACGTCATCGAGATCATCACGCCACCACCCGCGCCGAACCGGAACCAATGCGTCGAGCCACCGGGGACGTGCACGAGCGTGCCGGCCTTGGCAACCAGGTCTTGGTCGGCATCCACTCCGAACATGACCTGACCATCGAGGACGTAGAACGCCTCGTCCCATGCGTGACGGTGCGGCGGCGGGCCGCTGCCTTCGGGGCCCGCCTGGCGGAAGATCTCGTAGCTGCCGGTCTGGGCGCCGGAGGCGAGGACGATGACCTCTTCGCCGACCATCTTCAGGGGCGTAGGGGCCTGGTCGGCGGTGACGACGAGGGGCTTCGGCATGGCTGCTCCATTCGCTGTGCGTCAACCTTCGTATGACGCTTGTTCGTTTACGTTACTTGTGTAACATGAACGCGTGACCGCCCCAAGTCAAGACACTTCCTTCGAATCTTCGGGACGAGTGAACCAGAAGCGCCGCACCCGAGCCGCGATCGTCTCCGCGGCGCGAGCGATCCTCGATCGAGGCGACACCCCGACGATCGCGCAGGTCGCGGATGAGGCGCTGATGACGCGCACCACCGTGTATCGCTACTTCCCCACGCAGGAGTCGTTGCTGCTGGAGCTGTCGATCACCGTGAGCCTCGCTGAGGTCGACGAGCTGTTGGCGAGACCGGTCGATCGCGGCTCCCCAGAGGACCGCCTCCTCGAGCTCGTCGAGATGTTCAACCGCTACGTCGCCGCGAACGAACCACTCATGCGCACCGCGCAACGGCATTACCTCGACACGTGGCTCGCTGCTGAACGGGCCGGCGACGGTCACGACCAGCACCTTCGAGAAGGACGTCGGTTGCAATGGATCGCGGCGACGTTGGAGCCCCTTCGCGGCACCGCGTCCGATGCCGACCTGCGACGACTCGAGCTCGCACTCTGCCTCGTGCTCGGCGCGGAGGCGTTCACGGTGCTGCGCGACGTCTGCCACCTCGACGCCGACGAGGCCATTGCCGTCACGACCTGGGCAGCTGAGGCGCTGCTGAATGCTGGACTCCATTCCGGGGCGTCGGCGTCGGCGACACTCTGATGGTGTCGACACCGGAGGAGCTCGCGGAAGCCGCCGACTTGGTGAGGGCGGATCTCGAGCTCGACGATGTACTTGCCGGGCTCGGCCAGCCGCACCTGGTCGGCAGCGCCGCGCTCGGGTTGATGGTTTGGCCCGACCTCGACATCACCGTTGTCTGCGGCACTCTCGACGTGGCCGCGCTGTGCCGCGCGGCGAGCGACCTCATGAGCCATCCCCGCGTGCGGCAGCTGACGCTGCGAAACGACTCCGGGGCATGGAACAGCGATCCTGAGAAGTACCCCGACGGCGTCTATTGGGGGATCGACTACCGGGACGGGCACCGGAGCTGGAACATCGACATCTGGTTCGTCTCGGATGCCGAGCGTCAGCCAGACCTCCGTCATGTCGGCGAGCTGGGCCCGCGACTCACCCCTGAGACTCGGAGGGCGATCCTCGACATCAAGCGAGCGTGGGTGAACCGGCCGGAGTTTGGCCAGACGGTCAGATCGTTCGACATCTACACGGCCGTGCTCGACGGAGGCGTCCGGACTTCCGAGGAGTTCGACCGCTCCCTGCGGACCTGACGCCTCACCCTTGCGCGGCGGCGAAGCCGACGAGGTACATCTTGCCGAGCACGAAGAGCAGCTCGGGCGTCCCCCGTAGCTCGCCACGCATGATCGCGGCGCGGAACTCGTCGGGCGTCAGCGCGGTGAGCTCGGCCTCCGGCTCGCGCCGTCCGATGAATTCGCTGAGCATCAGGCAGCCGTAGAACAGTCGATGGAGGTCGCGGATCAGAGCGAGGCGGTGCCGGGTGTCGTCGTCCGGCGACCCGCCCAGCCAGCCCTCGAGGACGAGCGTGTCGACGTCCGGCACCTCCGAGAAGTTGTTGGCGATGTTGGCGACGTCGGCGAGCGGTTCGTTGCGGAACGCGAGCTCCCAGTCGACGAGCCACAACCGCGCTCCGTCGAACAGCACGTTGCGCGGGTTGATGTCGTTGTGCGCGGACACCTGCGCGGCCGCGCGCGGATACTCGGCGCGGACCCGGGCCAGGCCGGCGACGTGCCCGTCGAGGACGCCGGGCGCGAACAGTCCGCCGTCGCGCACGAGGTTCAGCATCACCTCGACGAGCGCGCCGAAGTCCTCCATCAGCGGGGGGAACGGCGCCGTCGCCTGCAGCCGGGCGACCATCTCGCCGAGGGTGCGGAGGAGGGCGGGCTCGCCGCCAGGGAATGCCGTCAACGGCCGTTCGACCACGAAGTCCATCAGCAGCACGCCCGCCTCTTCGTCGGCGTGGTGCACGGCCGGCGCGATGCCGGCCTCTGCTGCGGCGCGCAGACACGGATAGCTGCGCCTCGGGTTTCGAAAGCCGTCCCGGGGGAGCTCGAGCCGCAGCAGGTACGCGCCCGAGCCAGCGTCGATCCGCAGCGTCGAGGCGCCCGACGCGCCCGCGGTCGTCGGAGTGATCCCGGTGACCGACGCCGGGTCAGCGACCGACGCGATCGCGGTGAGTGCCGCCGCTCGGCGATCCTCTCGGATCGCGGAGAACACGTCCGCCATCTGACGACCTCGTGGTAGTGGAGCTGGGGGGAATCGAACCCCCGTCCATCGGGTGAGCACCGTCCGCGTTACGACCATTCCCGACTTCGAGGCTGACGGCACCTCACCGGCGGGTCGGCTGGCCTCGCGGCCACCGCCGGGTCTTTCCCCGACGTCAGCGGTCTTTCCCGCCGTCAGCCGTCTTTCCGGCTGTCATCCTCCGCTTCTGTTGCCGGGCTGCGGTGGATCGGCCCCGTGCGGCCTCTCGGCTCACGATGTCTCTGCGACTACCTAGGGACTAGGCAGCGAGAGCGAACTGCTGGTTGGCAGTTGTTGTTTGTGCCCCGTTTAGCGAGTCTGAGCAACTCGGGTCGCACGTCCGGAACCCGGCTCCGATGTCGAAACCGATCAGCCCCGTGATCTGCGTTGCTCAGGATACCGGGCGCACCCACCCTCGGGATCGACGACCTGTTATGGGGCGCCGACTGTGCCGGGTGCATCGACAAAGGGCTGGAAGAAGTCATTGGCGGGCGCGCCCGACTCGCTCAGCACGATTGCCGGCACGGCCATCCCGTCGATCTGCTCGCGCAGGATGTCCGCATGTCCGGCGTGGCGGGCGAGCTCCTCGATCTGATGGACGAGGCCGTAACGAGCGAAAGCGGGCCGGCTGTCGAAGATGCCGTACCAAGGGGCCGGCGACACGACGGTCGGCGCTGCGGGATCGGTCGCGCTGATCGCAGCGACGTACTCGCCCCGTGCCGCGTCGAACTCGGACAGAGCGCCTGCAGCCGTCTCGTCTTCGGCGAGGGCGAAGCTCGACTCGTGCGCCGCGAACGCGGTGTCGTCCAGCGCGCGATTCGGATCGGTCCGACCAGTGAGCCGGTCGGTCGTGCCGCGCATCACGTACGTGGCGTGCTTGATCAGCCCGCCGATCGAGAGGGCGCTCCGGCAGGGGCGCGCACGGGTCTGTTCCTCCGTCAGCCCGATGGCCGACGCCCGGATCGCATCGAGCTGCTCGCTCACGTACCGCTCGATCGTGGTGATCTCGTCATCGCATGAGGGTGCGTACATGTGCCGATCGTCGCGCTCGAAACCGGCCATCTCGTGGCCGGTTTCACGTCAGTGCGGGGGTGAGTCGCGCCGTCTCGCGGCTGACTCCGCGCGGCGCATGACCTCACGGTTGCCCTCTTGGCGCAGGAGGTGGAGCTTGACCGATGAGATGCGCCATCCATGAGGTGTCCGCTCGCACTCGTCGACGTACGTGCCGAACATCGTGTACCGGTCGCCGCCCTGCGCGACCGTCGCCCAGTGCTCGGCGCGGAAGTGGGCGGTGATCGTCGCGCGATCGCCGTCGACCGAGAAGCGTTGCGTGCCGATCAGGTGTTGGGTCGCCTCGAACCCCGAGAAGAGGCGGCTCACGAACGACACGTAGGCGTCGACAGGCAGCCGCCGAGGAGGCGGCTCGGGCTCGTAGTCGCTCGTGTCGATGATGACCTCGTCCGCGAACACCGAGCGCCAGAGATCCCAGTTCCTCGTGTCGAGGCCGAGCGCATAGCCGTGGATCAGATCGCGCAGGTCGGCCTCGTCCGCGAGACGCTGCATCGTCCGGTCGTCGATCGTGACAACCTACGTTCGTGTCGAAGCGCCTGCTCTTCCTGAAGCGGCGACCCACGATCGAGGTGGGGATGTTCGGCGCCGCGCTCACCGAGGCCACCCTCGGCGACCGTGTCCTGCATCTCACGCATCCGTCCGGTTATCGCGTGCACGATCCCGTCTACGACGCCGTGGTCGAGACGTGGGACGACGGGCCTTCGCTCGACCCCGACCTCCTCGACGAGGAAGCGAGCGGGTCGCTCGAGGTGGAAGAGGTCGTCATCGTCGACGGCGTGATCCCGAAGAACAGCGTGACGATGTTCGCGTTCCTCAACCGGCTTCCCGGCACCGACCGTGCCGCGTTCCACCAGTACTGGCGCGACCACCACGGCCCGATCGCAGGGCGAGTGCCCGGTCTTCGCCGCTACGTGCAGAACCGAGTGGCCGGCGACGAGGGCCGATACGACGGCGTGGCGCAAACGTGGTTCGACGATCTCGATTCGATGCGCGCGTCAGCCGGCTCGGCCGAACTGGCGCGTACGCGCGCCGACGAGCCGAACTTCATGGTGTCGGGCCGGCTTCCGTTCGTCGTGTGCACACCCGTCCGCTGAGGAGGAATCTTGCAGTCAGTAGAAGGCAAAGTCGCCGTCGTCACCGGTGCGGCTTCGGGCATCGGGCTCGGCATCGCGCGGGCATTCGTGGGTGCGGGCGCGCGAGTCGTGCTGTCCGACAACCGCGCAGATGCGCTCACGGCAGCAGTGAACGACCTGAAGGCACAGGGCCACGAAGTGGTCGGCGTGCCTACTGACGTGTCGAAGCTCGCTGAAGTCGAGGCACTTGCTGAGGCCGCGCTCGACTCGTATGGCGCGGTCGACGTGCTCTGCAACAACGCGGGCGTCGGCCTGTTCAAGCCGGTCGCCAAGACCTCGATCGAGGACTGGGAGTGGACGCTCGCCATCGATCTGTGGGGGCCGATCCACGGCGTCAAGACCTTCCTCCCGATCATCGAACGCCAACCCGAAGGCCACGTGAACTCGACGTCGTCGATGGCGGGGTTGCTCGCGGTTCGTGCGCTCGGCGCCTACAACGTCGCGAAGCACGGTGTCGTCGCTCTGATGGCGACACTGCAGCGCGAGCTGCGCGCCGCTCACTCGCCTGTGTACGCGTCAGTGCTCTGCCCGGGTGCGGTCAACACAGGCATCGGGCGGAACAGCGTCGACAGTCGCCGGGCCAAGGACGGTGTCGCGCCGACCCGTGAGCGGGGAGAGGGACGAGCCGAAGGGGAGGTCGATCTGGGTGCGGTGCTCGAAGCGATGGATCCCGACGACGTCGGGCAGCTGGTCTTGGACGCGGTGCTGACCAACCGGTTCTGGGTCTTCACCGACCCCCGCATGCTGCTGAGCGTGCAGGATCAGGTCGAGGCGATGGTCGAGGACGGCGCGCTGAGCCGGCTCAGGATGGCGTGAGGGCGAACACCTCGAGGAGCTCTCTCTTCGCGGCGCGTGAGCCACTGATCTCCGCATCGAGCGGCTCGCCTTGCCGCGCTCGGACGAGCGACGCGGAGTCAGTTGTGACCACGATGTCGGCATCGCCTTCGACGGGCTCGAGCCGCGTGTCGCGGCCTTCGAGCATGATGTCGACTCGACTCTCGCCGACCGCGAGGCGCACACGCAGGTTCGCATCGATCGGTCGCCGCCACGGAAGCAGCAGCGCGTTCGCTGCCCGGGCCGCGCTCATCTCCTCGTCCGGCTCACCGTCGAGGTAGCGGACGCCGAACCGAGCCATCGCGCGCAACACGGGGATGATCTCGCGTCCGTCGTCAGTGAGGCGGTAGACGCTGCGAGCGGCAGGGGGCGGCAGCTCGGCAGTCGTCACGAGGCCTGCGTCTTGGAGCATGCGCAGGCGATCGCTCAGGAGGTTGGGTGCGATGCCGTCGAGCGCCCTGCACAGGTCGGTGTAGCGGCGGTCGCCCTGAGCGAGCTCGCGGCAGATGAGGAGGGTCCAACGGTCGCCGACGAGATCGAGTCCGGCGGCGACCGGGCAGTACTGCCCGTAGGTGCGTTCGCTCAGTGTCATAGATCACTAGACTTTCTCTAGTAACTGCATCATAGTCTCTAGTGGTGCGCACGACAATGACTCGCAGCCCGTGGACGGTGCTGGTGTCGACGAGCCTGGCGATCTTCGCCGTCTTCCTCGACACCACGATCCTGTTCGTCGCATTCCCTGCGATCCGCGCCGACTTCAGCGGCGTGAGCGCCTCTTCGCTGTCGTGGGTGCTGAACGCGTACACGATCGTGTTTGCTGCCTTGCTGATCCCGGCGGGTCGCCTCGCTGACCGTGTGGGTCGACGTCGCACCTTCCTCACGGCGGTCGTCGTGTTCACGCTCGCCTCGATGCTGTGCGGCCTCGCCCCGACCGCGGGATTCCTCGTCGCCGCCCGGGTCCTGCAGGCTGTCGGTGCCGCGGCGCTCGTGCCGTCGTCGCTCGCCCTCGTGCTGCAGACCTTCCCCAGCGAGAAGGTTCCGGTCGCGGTCGCGATCTGGGGGGCAATCGGCGCGGTCGCCGGTGCCTTCGGCCCCACGCTCGGAGCGCTCGTCGTCGAGAACTTCGGGTGGCGGTGGGCCTTCTTCATCAACCTGCCGGTCGGCATCGTCAGCTTCGCGCTCGGGAGGCGCGTGCTCCCCGAGGGGAAGGAGGCGAATCCGGGTCGCCTGCCCGATCCGCTCGGCGTCGTCCTGCTCGCCGCGGGCCTCGCGCTGTTGGCGTTCGCCATCGTCAAGACCGACGAGTGGGGATGGCTCAGCACGACCTTCGTCGCGACGGTTGCAGTGTCGGCTGTTCTGATCGCCGTGTTCTTCTGGCGATGCAGCCGCGTGCCGAACCCATTGCTCGACCTGTCGCTCTTCGACTCGCAGTCGTTCCGATGGGCCAACCCGGCGATGCTCGTCTATGCGAGCGGGTTCAGCGCGATGTTCCTCGGAAACGTGCTCTTCCTGACCGAGGTGTGGCACTACTCGATCTTGCGGGCCGGCATGGCGATCTCGATCGGGCCGCTCATCGTCGCGATCACTGCGCCGTTCTTCGGTCGCTTGGCCGGACGTGTCGGTCAGCGCGCGCTCGTGGTGCCGGGCGGTCTGGTTTGGGCGTCGGGGGGTGTCTTGCTTCTCTCGCGGGCGACCACCGAGAGCAGCTACCTCGGCGTCTACCTGCCGGCACTAGTCCTCACCGCACTCGGAGTGTCGTTGGTGTTGCCACAGCTGTCGTCGGCCGCGGTGCAGGGATTGCCGGCCGATCGGTTCGGCTCGGGCTCAGCGGTGAACCAGGCGGTGCGCAACCTGGGCGCCACGCTCGGCGTCGCGCTCGTCGTGGCGTTCACGGCCGACGTGACGCCCGCGACGGCGCTCTCGTCCTTCCATCGGGTGTGGTGGTACCTCGTCGGGTGCGGACTCGTCGTGACCGTGCTGGCAACGCGGCTTCCTCGCCGCATCACCGCCGCCAAGCCCGCGGCGCTCGTCGAGCTGGCCGCGGCATGAGCGCTCTCGACGTGCTCACGACCTTCGATCGCACCACCGCCGTCACGATCGACGATCACGATCGGCTCGTTGCCAACGCGACCCTCGACGCGTCCTGGTCGTCACTGCGGGGCATCCACGGCGGCTACCTCACCGCGGTCGCGGTACGCGCGGCGGAGACCCAGCTCGTCGATCGTCCGGTTCGGTCCGTCACCGTCAGCTTCCTGCGCCCGGCAGTGGCCGGGCCCGCACGGCTCTCGATCGCTCCCGTGCGCGAGGGGCGCAACCTCACGACGCTCGCAGTGACGATCGAGCAAGAGGGCACGGTTGCCGTGGCGAGGGTGACGGCGACACGCGCCGACATCGACGGCACCACGTGGGAGCACCCGCGCTCACTCGACCTGTATCCGGTCGAAGCGTGCGTGCCGATCTATCCACCCGCGAACGTCGGTCACTTCGATCACGCCCAGGCGTTGCTCGATCCCCGCGGCGTCCCGTTCAGCGGTGGCGGCACCGAGCGTCTGGCTGGCTACGTGCGGCCGCTCCAGCCGCGGCCCATCGACGCGGCGTGGCTCGCGATGATCCCGGACTGGTTCCCGCCGTGCTCGTTCGTCGTGCACGATCCGCCCACGGGCGGCGTGAGCATCGACTACACGGTCCACATCCACCGCACGCTCGACGGGCTCGGCCCCGAGGACTGGTTGGCGGCCGAGTTCGAGGCGTCGGTGAGCGACGGTGGTCTTGCGCTCGAGCACGGGATCGTGGTCGGGCCGGCCGGCGAGGCGCTCGTCGAGTCGTTCCACACCCGCTGGACTGCGTGAGGTCAGCTGATCTGACTCGGTCTGGCCCACCTGCCACCATGCGATGCCGTGAACGCATCACGGATTCGTCTCGCGCTCGGCGGCGCGCTGGTGGTCATCGCGGTCGGAGGACTTGCGCAGCCGGCGTTCGCACATGTGGAGCCCGACCCGGGCACGGTGCCAGCGGCCTCGACCGCGACGATCACGTTCAACTTCGAGCACGGATGTGAGGAGTCCGACACCGTCAAGCTCGAGATGAAGCTCGCCGACGGAGTCACTGACGCAACGCCGGCCCCGGTCGACGGCTGGACGTCGTCGGTCGCCGACGGCGTGATCACCTGGACCGGTGGCCCGCAGCCTCACGACCAGGCGCTGCTCATCCCGGTCGAGATGACGTTCCCGAACGACGCCGGGCAGGTGCTGCTCTTCCCGCTCGTGCAGACGTGCGAGCAGGGCGAGATCAGGTGGGTCGATCCGCCGAACCCTGACGGCAGCGAGCCCGAGGACCCAGCGCCCGCCATCACGCTCACGGCCGCGGCAGC
>CAWDJB010000013.1:0-31537 GCA_963802505.1 uncultured Acidimicrobiales bacterium
CATTCGTGAGCGTGGCCACGTGGTTGATGCCGCTGAGCAACATGCACCGAGCGTAGAACGGCACGTGTGGGGTGTCTCGCTTGTGGGTACAGCCTGGCCGTCAGCGTCTTGCTGCACGAAACGTCGACGACGAGGAGACCCTCAATGTTGCTCTTCATCATCGCCGCTGTCATCGCCATCGTCGGCGTCGTGCAGCTGATCCAGGGGCAGATCCTGTTCGGTCTGATCCTTCTGGTGGTTGCCTGCCTCGTGGGCCCCGGCGGATACAGCATCTTCCGTTCACGCCACACGGTCTGACGCTGAGCGTCTGACTCTGAGCGTCTGACTCTGAGCGAGGTGGCCGACCCGAGAGGGTCGGCCACTTTCGTTTTCTCGGTTTGGGCCGCGGTCGGGTCGGGAAACCACGTCGGGTGGATGCGTTCTCCGGGCGACGGTTGGAGGCCGGCATCCTCGATGTGTTGCAGGGCCGTGCATGGCTCGACCCGGCCGAGGGTGAGCTGCGCATCGTGAAGGGCGAGTGGGTGCGTCCGCGCGTCGTCGCACTCGCCTTGGCGGCGGAAGGATTCGGACCACTCGAACCGCTCAGCCGCCACGTCGTGCCGATGCTCGAGCTCCTCCAGCTCGCAGGTCATGTCGAGAACCTCTCGACGGTCGGAGCGTCCGCAGGCTCGACCTACTGGCGGTTGACGTCCACGCCCGTCGAGGGAGCGGCCTGAGGCGTCGACGCCTCAACGGCCTCGGGAGACCGCCTAGCCTCGATCCGCCAGGACGAGGAGGGCGGGTTGGCGAAGCCGGTGATCATGACGGTCGACGACGACCCTGCCGTGCTCGCCGCCGTCACACGAGATCTGCAGGCCCGGTTCGCCGAGGAGTTCCAGATCGTCGCGATGCCGTCCGCGCCGCCGGCGCTCCAGCGGCTCGCGAGTATGCGCTGCGCGGTCAGCCCGTCGCGATGATCATCTCCGACCAGCGCATGCCCGGCGTGACCGGGATCGAGCTGCTGGAACACGCGAAGCGCGAAGCGCCCGAGGCGAAGCTCGTGCTGCTCACCGCGTACGCGGACACCGACGTGGCGATTCGTGCGATCAACGACATACACCTCGATCGCTACCTCATGAAGCCGTGGGATCCGCCCGACGAGAAGCTCTACCCCGTCATCGACGACTTGCTCCAGGACTGGCGACGAGACCGTCGCGGCGACCGTCCGCCGGTCACGATCGTGGGCCACCGGTGGTCCGACCGCAGCCACGAGCTGAAGACCTTCCTCACGCGGAACTACGTGCCCTACGCATGGTGGGATCTCGAGCGCGACGAAGAGGCGCGGCGGCTGCACGACCTGGCGCACGCGGTGCCGACCGATCTGCCTCTCGTCCTCATCACTGATGGCGAGACGCTCCGCGCACCGACGCCTCTCGACGTGGCCGATGCGCTCGGGCTGCGCACCAGTGCAGAGAAGCCGCTCTATGACCTCTCCATCGTCGGCGGCGGTCCGGCAGGGCTGGCCGCCGCCGTCTACGCCGCGTCGGAGGGCCTGGACGTCGTGCTGATCGAAGGTCACGCGCCCGGCGGTCAGGCCGGTCAGAGCGCAGCCATCGAGAACTACCTCGGGTTCCCGAAAGGGCTCTCGGGTGCGGACCTCGCGGCACGGGCGATGGACCAGGTCCGGCGGTTCGAGGCCGAGGTGGTGCTCGCCCGTGAGGTGGTCGGGTTCGAGGCGCGCGGGCCGGTGCGGGCGGTGCGATTTGCGGACGGCACCGAGATCGAAGCCCGAGCGCTCCTCGTCGCCTCGGGCGTGTCGTACCGACGTCTCGAAGCACCCGGCGTGAGTGAGCTCACCGGACGGGGCGTGTACTACGGAGCGAGCGCATCGCAGTTCGCCGCGTGCGAGGGCGACGACGTGTATGTCATCGGCGCGGCGAACTCTGCGGGACAGGCGGTGGTCAACCTCGCTCGCTACGCGCGACGAGTCGTGTTGCTCGTGCGCGGCCAGACACTCGAGGCCAGCATGTCCCACTACCTCGTCGAGCAGATCAGGAACACACCGAACGTGGAGGTGCGGCTGCAGACCGAGGTCGTGGCCGGCGCCGGCGCCGAACATCTCGAAGGCCTGACCCTCCTCGATCACAGCGACGACACCAAAGGCGACGTCGACACGAACTGGTTGTTCGTGTTCATCGGTGCCACCCCCCGCACCGACTGGCTCGGCGACGGCGTCGCTCGCGACGAGAAGGGCTTCGTGATGACCGGACGCGACCTGCCCCACGACAAGGGATCACCGCAGTGGCCGCTCGACCGCATCCCCTTCATGCTCGAGACGAGCATCCCCGGTGTGTTCGCCGCTGGTGACGTGCGCTTCGATTCGATGAAGCGAGTCGCGTCGGCCGTCGGCGAAGGAGCGATGTCCGTGCACCTCGTGCACCGTTACCTGGCGACGATCTGATGCTCGCCGACGAGCTGCGCCCGATCTTCCTCTTCGACGGGTTGACCGACGCCCAGGTCGCCGACCTCGCCACCGCCAGCGAGAAGGTCGCGTTCGACGCCAACGAGGAGCTCTTCAAGGAGGGCGACCCAGCCGCCTTCTGGTGGGTGCTGCTCGACGGCAAGATCCAGATCGTGCGCCGGGCGGGAAGGGCCGAGCCCGTCGTGATGACGGTGATGGAGAACCCCGGGCAGTGGGCCGGCGGCTTCCAGGCGTGGGCCGACGCGAGCTACCTGGCAACCGGCCGCGGCGAGGTCGCAGGGCACGTGTTGAAGGTGCCGGCCACCGAGCTCGCTCGGCTCGCGGGCGAGTGGACGCCCTTCGGCGTGCACATGATCAGGGGCTTCTTCCAGACAGTGCGCAGCATGGACACGCTTTCGCGGCAACGCGAGGAGCTGATCAAGCTCGGCGAGATGTCGGCACGGCTCGCGCACGAGATCAACAACCCCGCCTCGGCCGCGGCGCGGTCCGTCGACTCGTTGAGCGCGACGTGCGACGCGATGCTGTCGTCGCTCGTACGTCTGTCCGAGCTTTCCCTGTCGTCGGAGCGGTTCGTGGCGATCGACGCGTTGCGCCGCGAGGTCGATGGGGCCGCGGCCGTCCGCGACCCGATCGCGGTGGCAGACGCTGAGGAGGCGCTGTCCGACTGGCTCGAAGCACACGGCGTGGCAGCTGCGTGGAAGATCGCGCCCGCCCTCGCCGGTCGCGGGGGTGGACACGGCCTGGTGTGAGCGCGCCGCGCAGATCCTCGACGGCGCCCTCGAGCCGGGCCTCGAGTGGGTGGCAACGACCTTCGCGAGCCAAGCGCTGCTCACCGAGATGAAGAGCTCGACGAGCCGCGTGTCCGAGCTCATCGACGCCGCCAAGTCGTACTCACAGATGGACCGACCGTCGATGCAGACGGCGGACGTGACCGAGGGCATCGAGAGCACACTCGTGATGTTGCGAGCCAAGCTCGACGGCGTCTCGGTCGTGCGGAGCTTCGCCGCCGATGCTCCGCGAGTCTTCGCGAGCCCCGGCGCCCTGAACCAGGTCTGGACCATCCTCATCGACAACGCGATCGATGCCATGGACGGCACCGGCACCCTCACACTGACCACCCGTGCCGAACCCGAAGGCCTCGTGGTCGAGGTGGGCGACACGGGCCCGGGCATGCCGCCCTACGTGCAGAGCCGCGCCTTCGAGCCGTGGTTCACCACGAAGGACGTGGGCAAGGGCACGGGGCTCGGCCTCGACATCGCGCACAAGATCGTGCACGACATGCACCACGGCGAGATCACGATCCACTCCACACCGAGGGGAACGGTCATGCGCGTGGTGCTCCCGCGACCTCCCGGCTGAGCGGACGAGGACGCGCAAGAGGGGCACCGAGCGCGCTGCGCCCGGTGCCCCCTTTGCGAATCACGCCACGAGATCGGCCACCGGGAGCGTGTAGCTCTTGGCACCGACGTCGAGCACGGTCGTGCCGTTGACGAGATGCGTGTGGTCGGCGAGCCAGCTCGCATCTTCGACCAGGCCGTCGGTGTTGTTCTCGCCCTCGATGAGCGTGTCGTCGCCGGGTCCACCGTTGAGGGTGTCGGTGCCATCGCCGCCGATGAGCACGTCGTCGCCTGCACCGCCGCTCAGGGTGTCGTCGCCGGGCCCACCGATCAGCACATCGTCGCCGTTGCCGCCGTCGAACGAGAGCAGCGCTGAGGCACCGCTGACGCCAGAGGCGTCGACCACGTCGTCACCGTCGAGTGCAGCGACGATGAGGTGATCGTTCACAGGGCTCGAGGCCGAGACGGTCACGGTCGGCTTCAGGTTCACGACCTGAAGGTCCGCGCCTTGCTGCCCCACGATGGCGACATCGCTGCCTGCGGTGCCGTTCACCGTGACGTTGTCGGGCTGGCCGTCGTCGACGCCGCTACCCGGCACCTGCGCGAGGTCGACGTGCACGTCGGTGAGATCGGTGCCGGTCATGTCGTTCACCACAACGTTGTCGGCACCACCGAGGGCGTTGACGTCGATGTTCTCGACGCCGGCCGTGTCCATCGTGATGTTGCCGATGTTGCGGAAGAACCGCACTCGCTGACCGTTGGCCGAGACGTCGAAGTTCTCGGCGATGTTGGCGCCGTTGAACAACATCTCGTCCACGCCGTCTTGACCCTCGACGACGTCACTGCCGTCACCGGGATCCCACTGGAAGACGTCGTCGCCTGCTCCGAGCACTCCGGTGTCCGCGCCTTGGTTTCCGTCGACGAAGTCGTCGCCCGCTCCGCCGAGGAGACGGTCGGCGCCGTTGCTGCCGAGGATCGTGTCATTGCCATCGCCGCCGTCGACGGTGATGGCGATGAGGGTCGCGAGGTCCCCCGTTGCGGCGAACGAGTCGTCGCCGCCGTTGGCGTTGAGCACGAGCTTCTCCGACGTGCCGATGTCGACGCTGAACGGGGCGGGATTCACTCGGTCGAAGCGCACACGCGTGCCGTTGGCAGCTGCGCTGAACGCCTCGGCACCATTGCCTCCGTTGACCTGCACGGTATCGACGCCGTCACCGCCTTCGTTCAGGTCGGTGTCGTCTCCCGGGTTCCAGATCATGAGGTCGTCGCCCGCATCGCCGAATGCCTGATCGTCGGCGTCGCCGCCGGTGAGCGTGTCGTTGTCGGCACCGCCGAAGAGCTGGTCGGTCCCGCCTTTGCCGAGGAGCGTGTCCGCGCCGGCCTGCCCGATGAGCTGGTCGTTCCCCGAGCCACCGGTCAGAGTGTCGTCACCCGTGCCGCCGATGAGCGTTGCTCGTGGAAGTGCACCGTTCACCTCGTCGAGCGTGATGGTGTCGTTGCCACCACTGCCGACGACCGCGATCGTTCGTGTGTTTGCGACCGTCGGCGTCGATCCGATGACGCGGACGTCGCCGTTGTTCACGAGGATCCGTCCGGCTGCGTCACGGCTGATCACGATGGTGTTGTCCTGTGCGTCACCGACGACCGCAAGGACGCCGAACGCCGACACCGCCGATACTCCTGGGGTCGACTGTGCGGCGGCCGGCCCTGCCGTCGACGCAACGAACACCATTGTCCCTGCGCCGAACAAGGGCGCGACCGCCAACAGGGGGATCGTTCGGGGCACGCGTGCTTCGATCCGAATCGCTTCATGTCTCTCCAATCGCTGTCGACCGACCGAAGTCGGTTCCGCTACTTCGCAGCGATCGATGCAGCGGGCTCCCCCACACCACCGCTTCTCTGCCACGTGCCGAGTGATACGACCGCGGCGCGCGAAAGGATCGCCACGCGAGGTGCGAAAGCCGTCACGCGTCGCGTGTGACGCGCTACTCGACGAGCGCGATGCCGTTGCGGTGACGAACCGCGAGGTCGGCGTACGCGCGAGGGTTCGTCTGAACCCAGAACTCAGCGGGTGTGCCCGCGAGCTCTCGCTTCACCACTGCCGGTGAACCCGCCGCGAGGACGCCCGCCGGGATGTCGGCATTCGCGGCCACCAGCGAGTGAGCCGCAACGAGCGTGCGCGCTCCTACCTTGGCGCCGTCGAGGACGGTGGTGCCGTTCGCGATGAGCGCCTCTTCGCCGATCGTCGCGCCGTGGACGCAGCACAGGTGGGCCACCGTTGCCCCGGGCCCGATCTCGGTGGGCATGTCGGGTGGACCGTGGAGCAGCGAGTTGTCCTGGACGTTCGCGCCCCGCCGGATGATGACCGGCGAGAAGTCCGCCGCGTATCACGACGCCGTACCAGACGGATGCGCCGGACTCGACAGTCACATCACCGATGAGCGTCGCCGTCGGAGCGACGAACGCGTCAGGCGCGACAGTGGGCGACTTTCCTTCGAACGAGTAGAGCGGCATGGTCGTGGAACGTAGTCACCAGACCGGGTTCACGTCCTCCCCCCATCGTTCCTTGTTGCAGAACGCGCCAGAATTGGCGCACTTTGCAACAAGGAACCGCGCCAGCGGTGAAGGAGGTCGATCGTGACCGCGTCGATCAGTCCCGTGCTCCACTACTCCGATCCCGAGAAGGCGTCGCAGTTCCTCCAGGATGCGTTCGGCTTCGTCGAGCGCGAGGCGTATCGCGATCCCGATGGGAACATCGTCTACGTCGAGACCACGCTTGACGGCTGCACGATCGGGTTCGGGCCCAAGGCCGAGGGCGGCAGCGTGTTCGACCTCGGGCCGACTGCGGTCTACGCCGCGATCGATGATCCCGATGCGATCCACGCTCGCGCCGTGGGCATGGGCGCGGAGATAGTGATGGAGCTCACCGACCAGGAGTACGGCTCGCGTGAGTTCGCGGCCCGCGACCCCGAGGGCAACGTGTGGTGCTTCGGCACCTTCCGTCCCGGCACCGGCTGACGCGACGGAATCCGCGTTTAGACCTCGATCGTCCCGGCAACGTCAAACCGACTGTTTCCGCGCGCCAGGACGAACGTGGGGAGGAACCATGCGACGTCGGTTGATTTCGATCGGGATCGTGCTCGGGGTCATCGCGACGTTTGTGCCCGCGTACACCTCCGCGGCATCGGCTCAAGAGGTCACGAGCTCAGGCACGGGGGTCGGCAGCATCACGTGGGGCGAGTGCACGAACCCCACGCTGGTCGCCTTCGGGGCTGAGTGCGGGATGCTCAGCGTGCCGCTCGACTATGCGCGACCGTCCGGCGCGAAGATCCAGCTCGCGGTCTCTCGGGTCGTTCACACATCGCCCGACGAGGACTACCAGGGGATCATGCTCGTCAACCCCGGAGGTCCCGGCGGTTCGGGCCTGATCTACAGCGTCCTCGGCGCCTTCGTGCCCGGCGATGTCGGCTCCACCTACGACTGGATCGGGTTCGACCCCCGCGGCGTGGGCGGCAGCGTCCCTGCCCTCAGCTGTGACCCGAACTACACGGCCGGTCCTCGACCGCCCTACGACCCTGCGACCCTACGCATCGAGTTCGCCTGGCTGGTCAAGTCCGCGAAGTACGCGATCGATTGCGCGCGCAGCGGTGGTTTCCTGCTCGGGCATCTGAAGACCACGGACACGGTCGCCGACATGGACGCCATCCGTCAGTCGCTCGGCGCGGAGCAGATGAACTTCTACGGCTTCTCGTACGGCACCTACCTGGGTCAGGTGTACGCCACCCTCCATCCGGATCTGGTGCGGCGCATGGTGCTCGACTCGAACGTCGATCCGCGCACGGTCTGGTACCAGGCCAACCTCGACCAGGACCCGGCCTTCGAGATCACCATCAACAAGTTCTTCGACTGGGTCGCGCTGCACGACGACGCCTACCACCTCGGCACGACTGGTGCGGACGTATCGGCGAAGTACTACGCAGCGCTCAACTCGCTCGCTGCGAACCCGCAGGGCCAGCTCGGTGCGTCTGAATGGGCCGACGCGTTCCTCGGCGCGGGCTACGTGCAGTTCCTGTGGCCCGACACTGCCGCGGCGTTCACCGCGTTCGTCAACAACGGCGATCCCGGTCCCGCGACCGACCTCTATCTCGGCCAGGACACTCCCGGCGACGACAACGGCTACGCCATGTACCTCGCCACAGAGTGCACCGACGCCCGCTGGCCGCGGAACTGGCTGACGTGGCATGTCGACAACACCCGCGTCGCTCGCACCGCACCCTTCCTCACGTGGGCCAACGCCTGGTTCAACGCTCCGTGCGCGTTCTGGTTCGCACCGTCGGGGCAACCGGTGAACGTCGATGGATCTGCGGTACCCGGGATCCTGCTCCTCGACGAGACGCTCGACGCGGCCACGCCGTTCCCGGGCAGCCTCGAAGTGCGCCAGCTCTTCCCGAACTCGTCGCTGATCGCCACCGTTGGCGGAACGAACCACGCCAACAGCCTGTTCGGCGGAGTTCCGTGTGTGGACGACGCGGTTGCCGCCTACCTCACCGACGGCACGCTGCCCCCGCGGGTCGCGGGCAACTCAGCCGATGCAGAGTGCCAGCCGGCCCCTGATCCCGAGCCCACCGCGCGGGCCGCCGTCAGCGCGCAGGCCAGCGCGCAGGCGCAAACGGCCACCATCTCGGCGGATCAGCTTCGCCAGCTCCACCCGATGCCCCGGTAGCCATCCGACCCCGGCGTTCTGCGTCGCGCAGCCCGTCAAATCTGACGGCTCACGCGACGCAGAACGCGTCGGGGGGATCGGGGGGTCAGGCGTAGGCCATGTAGGACGCTCGGACTTCGTCTTCTCGATCCCGGAGATCCGCGGCGTCGCCGGTGAGCACCAGCCGCCCCCGGTTCAGGACGTACACGCGGTCGGCGACGTCCAGGGCACGCCTCGCGTTCTGCTCGACGAGCAGCACGCCGACCCCTCCCGCGGCGGCTTCGCGAATCGACTCGAAGAGCCGGTCGACGACGAGCGGCGCCAACCCCAGCGAGAGCTCGTCGACGATCAGCAACGACGGACGGGCCGCGAGGGCACGCGCGAGGGCCAGAATCTGCTGCTCACCGCCGCTCAGCAATCCCGCACGCCGCGGAAGGAGCGCCCCGAGCTCCGGGAACAGCTTCAACGCGTCCGCGGTCGGCCCCCGTCCCAGGCGAAGGTTCGCCGCGGTGGTGAGCTTCTTGAAGATCGACCGCTCTTCGGTGATGAGCGCGAGACCTTGGCGGGCTCGCACGTGCAATGGGGCGTGGGTCGGTTCGCCTCGCCAACGCACCTGCCCCTCGAGCGGCGCGAGCTCGCCCGCGAGCGTCAGCAACGTCGTCGTCTTGCCGGCACCGTTCGGACCGAGCAGGGCGACCACCTCTCCGGGCTCGACCCGGAGACCGAGGTTGCGCACCGCGGGCAGGCTGCCGTACCCGGCCGTGAGGTCCACGGCCGCGATCAGCGGGACCGCGCTCGCCGCCGCCGTCCGTACGGTCGTGCGCTGATCGGCTCGCTGATCCTGGGCAGTCTTCGGCTGACCGAGGTACGCGTCGATGACCGCAGCATCTTGGCGGATCACATCGGGAGCGCCTTCCGCGATGAGACGCCCTCCGTCGAGCACCATCACCCGATCGCACATGCCGAGCACGAGACCCACGTCGTGCTCGACGATGAGCACCGAGAGCCCCCATCGTTCGGCCAAGCGTCGGACGAGTCGCCCGAGCTCGTCGCTCTCCTCGCGACTCAAACCTGCGGCCGGCTCGTCGAGGAGAAGCACAGACGGTCCTGACGCGATCGCTCGCGCGATGGCGACCAACCGGCGACGTCCGAACGGCAGCTCCGACGGCCGGCGATGCAGGTCGGGCACCAACCCGAACTCGTGCACCGCAGCTGCGGCAAACCCCGTGATGCGGGGCGAGCCCGGCCACACGAGATCGGTGAGGTAGCTCACCGCGTCGCGACGATCGGCTGCGACCTCGATGTTCTCTTGCACGGTCATCGTCTCGAACAGCTCGAGCGACTGGAACGAGCGGGCGACGCCACACCGCGCGCGTCGGGTTGCGGACAAGCCCGTGATGGGTTCGTCGTTCACGAGGACTTCGCCCGATTCAGTGCGCACGAATCCGGTGATCGCATCGATGAGCGTCGTCTTCCCGGCGCCGTTCGGACCGATCAAGCCGACCACCTCACCGGGGCGAACGGTCGCGGACACCTGTTGCACGGCAGCGACCGTGCCGAACCGCACGCTCACTCCTCGAATCTCGAGGGTCGCCGGACGCACGAGGTGTTGGACGTCGTCGGTCGGCTCGGCGACCGCGGACGACGAAACGGGCGCCTGACGAGTGAACCGCTTCCAGAGGTGCTCGTAGTACGCGGCGAGGCCGTTCGGGTTCTTGATGAGGAGCAGGACCGCACCGAGCCCACCGGCGATCGCGAGCGCCTGAGCAACGCCGGGCGTGTCGCCGAAGATCGTGTCGAGGAATCGTTGCACGAGTGTTCCGGGCGCGAGCGTCGCCCCGAGGACTGCTCCTCCGATGTACCCGACACCGCCGATGACAGCGAACATCGCGGCACGAATCGAGTTGAGGATCGTGAACGGACCGAACAGCACGTTCGGATTTCGAAACGCGAGGAGGATGCCACCGAGCGCAGCGATCGCCGCCGAGAGGCCGAACGCGTAGAGCTTGGCGCCGAAGAGGCCGATGCCGAGCGACGCTGCGGCGCGCTCGTTGCCGCGGACCGCGAGCAGGCGCCGTCCCGATCGTCCCCGACGCAAGTTCGCGACGCCGATCGACACGACGACCAGACACACGAGGACGAAGGTTGCGTACCGCTCGGGATGGCGCACCGTGTCGAGGGAGAGGCCGAACAGCGTCGGCGTCCCGACCTGTGTGCCTGACGTCCCACCCGTGCGCGCGGGGTTGGTGAAGATCAGCTGCTCGAGGACGAGCGCGAGCCCGAGCGTGGCGATGGCCAGGTTCACTCCGCGCGTGCGGAGCGCGGGCAGGCCCACGGCGATCCCGAGCGGGATGGTGCCGAGCACTCCGATGAGGAGGACGACGGGAAACGGCCATCCGTAGTTGGCGACCAGCCGAGCCGCGATCCAGGCCCCCATCCCCGCGAGGGCGTACTGCGCGAGCGAGAGCTGTCCTGCGTAGCCGGTGACGACCACCAGTGAGAGCACCACGAGCGCGACGATGCACGTGCTCGTGACCGCGTCCGCCCACGACGCGGACGCGAACCAGATCACCGCGAGGCCGGCGAGCGCGCACACCGCGACGAGCCAGGGGCGAATGCGCCCAGTGCCGACCTCCGGCGGCTTCTGCACGACTTCGTCGCGGAGGGGCAGAGCACGACCCCGCACGATGAGCGCGACCACGATGACGAGGAAGGGCACCGACTTCGCCCAGCCAGGGGTGCTGACGTAGCGGGCCATCTCCGATTCGGCGATGCCGATCGCGGTCGCGCCGACCGCCGTCCACACGAACGACTCGAACCCACCGACGAGCGCGGCGGCGAGACCCGGGATGACGAGAAGCACAGCAGTGTGCACGTCGAGCGAGCCCGAGACCGAAGTCGTGAGGAGGACCGCAACGGTGGCGAGCGCCCCGGCGAGTGCCCAGTTGAGGCTCGCGATGAGATCGGGTGAGATGCCGAGCGACGCGGCTGTGCGCTGGTTCTCGGAGACAGCCGAGGTCGCGAGGCCGACGCGCGTCCAGCGGAACATCGCCGCGAGGCCGATCGTGACGGCGATGCCGATGCCGAACATGATCAGCCGATCGACTCCGAGCGGCGTGTCGTGCAAGGGCCGCACCACGAAGTCGGGCAGCACCCCGGTGATCCGTTGGAACGTGGTGCCGTAGCGCGCCTCACCGATCGCGAGCAGCACCGCGAGCACGGCAAGCGGACCAAGGAGTCGCGCGACCGCAGGAGCGTGTCGAAGCTGACGCATCACGAGCAAATGCACCAGCGCGCCGACGGCGGCCGACGTGGCGACCGCCGCTGCGAACGACAGCGGGGTCGACACGCCCCTGAGCTCGCGCATCTCGTAGAAGACGTACGCGCCCGTCATCCCGATCGCGCCCTGCGCGAAGTTGATGATGCCGGAGCCTCGATAGACGAGCACGAGGCCTTGGCCCGACAGCATGTAGACCGCGCCGGCACCCAGACCGAGCAAGGCGAAGCGAAGCGGCTCCATGGCGGGTCAGCGGTTGAGGCTCTGCCTCACCCGCCTGATCCGCCGGCGGCTGCGAACACGTCGACGAACTCGCCGGTCACCGGGACGAACTCGCCTGCCTTGATCTGGGTGAAGAGCACCGAGGTGTTGAACAACCGGATGCCTGGCAGCAGCTGCTGCACCTGGGAGAAGTTCGTGGGCGGGAAGATCCCCGACTCGTAGTCGGTCACCGAGGGCATCGCCGCGGTCACGGCCGCCGCGTCGATCTGCGGCATGTCCTTCACGATGTCTGCGAAGAGGTGGACGCTCACCCACACGTTCGTCGCGGTGTCGTCCTTCGTGGCGTCGGGGTCCTTGGCGTCCATCTCCTTGAGGAACTGCGTCACGTCAGGATCATCGGTCAGCGTGGCGGGCTTGCCCCAGCTGACGGCGTAGACGCCTTCCATCTCGTCGGTGAAACCGGCGTTCATGGCTCGGAGCACATTGGCGCTGTCGGAGATGACGGGGATCTCGGACCCGGACTGCCGAAGTGCCTTCGTGAAGTTTGCGAGGTCCTGCGGCGTCATGATCACGATCACGGCGTCGGTGCCGCCGCCCGTCGCGGCCGCGACATACGACGACATGTCAGGAGCACCGGGCGGGACGGCGACGGTGTTGTTCACGGTGAGACCGGCGCTCTGAAGGCCGAGGTTCGCGAGCTGTGCGGCTTGGGCGACCGCGTCGAGGTCGACGCGCACCAGGCTGGGCTTCGTCGCCTTGATCTGGCCGGCGAGCACCCCCTGGCCGATGATCAGCGCAGGCGCGCCCGACACGATCGGCCAGGTGAGCTTCGCGGTGAGATCAGCGGACCCGACCGAGAAGTGCCCGATCGACGAGATGCCGGCAGCCTCCGTGACGGGCAGGAAGCCGCCACTGACGCCGGAGATGTCGCCCACGAGCGCCACGGCACCCTTCGACACCATCTCTCGTCCGCATTCGGCGGCGACGTTCGGGTCGCCCTTCGTCTCGCACGTGATGATCTCGATCGGCCGATGGTCGGGGCCGACCCCGCCGGCGGCGTTGATCGCATCAGCCGCGGCCTCCGCCGCAGTGGAGACGACGGTGACGTTCGTCGACGGAGGTGTGGACGCCGCGTCTTCAGCGATGACGCCGAGCAGGATCGGGTCGCCGGTCGCGGCCACAGCCGTCGTACCGGCGGCGGCGGTCGATCCCGCTGACGCTGCTGTGGTTCCGGCTCCTGCAGTGGTCGCCGTGGAAGACGAACTGTCGTCTCCGCACGCTCCCAAGAAGAGACTGAGCGCCAACACGCTGAGCCCAATGGTCCGCGACGAACGCCGCATGCACCTTCCCCCTTCGTCCGCTCGTCACGGTTCGTGCGAGCCCCCGACGCATCGACAGGACGGCAGACCGACGCGAACCGCGGGGTCACTGGCGTGCGGCCGGAACGTTAGCAACTCATCACTCACAATTCCACTGAAGGAGTCAACCTGTAACACCGTCCGCCGAGTGCAATCGACGTGAACGACCGCGCACTCTGTCGCGATCACTCGGCGGGACGGCTTCCTCCGGGCACGACCGGCAGCTCGACGAACGAAGCCTGATCGCCCCCGCCTCGCACATGGAAGATCGGTCGCTCACTCGGCGGCACGAACACGAAGTTGTCCTTGTCGGCGCCCGCGATAGCGACGCGAATGGCGTGTCCGGTGCGAAACAGCCAGGACACGGGGTACAGGTCGAAGGTCAGCTCGATCGGCTCTCCTCGCACGCTCTTCGCATCGTCACGCAGGCCGGGGAAAAAGGGCCATGCAGTCTCGTAGGGCGCGTCACCGAGGGTTCGGCGTGAGGCCCGCAGCGCGCCTTCTGTCACGTAGCGAACCTCCCCATCGGGAGCGACGTCCTCGAGGTAGGCGAAGACCGCGGCGTCGCCTCCGTCGATCGTCATGTGCAACGAGATTGTCGGATGTCCCGTGACCTCTGTGTCGGTCGGCAGAGGCGGCGAGGTGTACGTCAGCAGCTGATCGTCGCGCTCGCGGCGATCGGGAAAGCGCGCGGGGAATCGACCGCCGGCGAGGTGCTTGCCGAACCGGCCGTGAATGCCCGTGCCGGTCGACGGATCGACGACGTAGCGATCGGTGTGCACCTGGTTTTTCGGCTCGGCGGCGAGGAAACCGCCGCTGCCGAGGTACCACCGCTTCGGCTCGATCTCGGCAAGGGGCCACACGTCGGTGACCTTCCACCGCTCTTCGCCCATCGTGAAGAAGTGGATGCGGGGTTCGTCCTCGAGCCGGCGGTCGGTGTCACGGAGGTGGACGTCGAAGAACCGCACGATCTCGCCCACGTGGTCGAAGTCGGTGGCCCGCTTCGAGGCGACCATCGAGCTCGAGTACCACCGGCCTCCGTGCCCCCACGGCCCAATGACCAGGCGGCTTCCGGGCGTCCGGACCGTGTTGTGGAGGGCGATCATCTCCTTGATGAAGCACCCGTCGAACCAGCCGGCGAACCCGTAGATCGGGGTGCCGGAAGCCATCATGTCGGCAGCCAGCGCAAACGGGCTCTGCGTGTCGAGCGTCGCGGTGTCGTTCGAGGGGAGGGGATCGTCGCGGTACTCGATCGCGATGATGTCTTCGTCGAAGTGCTCGTTCGCCTCGTGCTCCTTCGCAGCTTCGGCGAGCAATCGGTGACCGTCCGGCCCGTCGACGGGCTGCAACCCCTTGACGAGTGCTCGCATCACGGTCTGAGCGACCTTCTGCTCGGGGAGCTCGTGGATCTGGTTGGTGTCCATCGCTCGCAGCATGCGTCCGATGTCGCGCACGAACGGTGCCGCGGTGAGGCCACCGGGATGAGTCGCCTGGTAGATGTCGAACACGGTGAACCGCGGTGCGATCGCGCGAACCGCGTCGTGCTTCGCGCCGAGGAGCCACAGCGCGGTCATGCCGACTGCCGAGATGCCAGTCGCACCGACGCGGCCGTTCGACCACGGTTGCGCCACGATCCAGTCGACGACGTCGGCGCCGTCGCGGATCAGGTCGGGCATCATCAGCGAACGCTTGACGCCGAAGGACGTGCCCGCGCCTCGCTGATCCATGAGCGCACACGCGTAGCCGTACCGGTTGAACGCCTCGGCCCATTCCATCCCGCCGATCATCCCGAGGCGCTTGACCGCGCTCAGCGCCGCAGGATGCCGGAACTCCATCTCGCTGAAGTACGGCGTCATGATCAGGACGGTCGGAACCCGCTCGCCGTCGGCCAGGCCGGACGGGACGTGGAGGTGAACGGCGATCCGCGTGCCGTCCTGGGCAGGCACGTAGAGCGATGTCCGGACGGTGCCCGAGAAGGTCGGTGACGGCTCCCGCTCAGGGTCGTCTCGCCACCATGCTGCGTCGGTCATCGGCTGCTCAGGCACCCCCGCACCTCCCGTGGCGGCAAAATGTTAGCAAATCATCACTTGCTCTTGCCCCGGCCTCACCTCCGAGGCACATACTTGGACACACACCGCCTTGGGCCCACGGCGCGCCAAACAGGGGGATCCCGCCATGACCGTCACGGACTTCATCGTCGACACCGACACGCACGTCTCCGAGCCGCCGGACCTTTGGACCAGCCGGCTGCCGAAGTCGCTCGGCGACTCGATCCTCCAGGTGAAGTGGAGCGACCAGGCCAAGGCCGAGATGTGGTTCATGGGCGACCGTCCCATCTTCAAGGCCTGGGCCGGTGCGATGTACGGCTGGCCCGAGCCGTTCCCGAGCGCGCCGCCGACGCAGGCCGACGCGCATCCCGCCTCGTACGACGCGAACGAACGGCTCAAGGCGATGGACGCGAGCGGCATCTCGGTTGCGTGCCTCTACCCGAACGTCGCGGGCGGCGCGGTGTCCGACCCGTATTCGGGCGAGACCAACCCGGAGGTGAGCCTCGCCCACCTCCGCGCCTACAACGACTTCCTCCTCGACTGGATCTCCCCCGCGCCCGAGCGCTTCGTACCCCTCGCGCTCATCCCCTACTGGGACGTGCCTGCTTCGGTCGCCGAGATCGAGCGTGTCGCCGCGATCGGCCACAAGGGAGTCGTGACGACGGGTGCGCCCCATCAGCACGCCGCCCCCTACCTCGCGGATCACCACTGGGACCCGATCTGGGCGGCGTGCCAGGCGGCCCAGCTGCCGGTCAGCTTCCACGTCGCGAACGGCGACCTCAGCGCGCACTTGGCGCCCGAGCGGCTGCAGCTCGACGGCCCCGCGGTCACTTACGCCCGCACATCGACGGGGGCGTTCCTCGACAACGGCCAGCAGGTCACCGACCTCCTGCTCGGCGGAGTGCTGGCGCGTTTCCCCGACCTCAAGTTCGTGTCGGTCGAGAGCGGGATCGGCTGGATTCCGTTCGTGCTCGAGTCGTGCGACTACCACTTCAAGAAGGCGGGGGTCTGGAAGGAGAAGCCCGAGTTCGGCGATCTGCTTCCGAGCGACCTGTTCCGTCGGCAGCTCTACGTCAACTACTGGTTCGAGCGCCTCGAGGACTGGCATGTCGAGGTCGTCGGCGAAGACCACATCCTTTTCGAGACCGACTTCCCCCACCCGACCTGCCTCTATGGCGACGAGATCTCCCAGGCGATCAGCAACGGCTTGGCCGCCCAGCCCGAGGCGATCCAGGAGAAGATCCTCTGGAAGAACGCTGCTGCGCTCTACAACCTCGCCGGTCCCACGAGCTGAGGACGACGTCGCGATGTCGTTTCTGCTGCAGGCCACCTGCACGCTTCCCGACGTGAACATCATGCGGGAAGCGGTGGATTGGCTTCATGAGGTCGTGGGTGAGACCGAGGGATTGATCTCGTTGCGGATCTTCACCTCGAAGGAAGATCCGACGCGCGTCACGATGCTCGAGGAGTGGGAAGACGAGGCCGCGTTCGAGGCGTCCTTCGCGAAGTACAACAAGGAGCAGCGCGGCGAGTTCCTGGGTCGGCTGGGCCTCACCGCGGACAGCTTCGGCCGCGCGTTCTGGTTGTCGACCGGCATCGAGATCACCAGCGCGAGATCGGGCTGATGGCCGACGACGGCATCGCACACCTTTCCGCGCTCGAGCAGGCGCGGTTGATTCGCAGCGCCCAGCTCTCCCCCGTCGAGCTCGTCGAGCTCTACCTCAGCCGCATCGAGCGCATCGACCCGACCGTGGGATCGATGATCACCGTCGCCGCGGACTCCGCGCTCGCCGACGCGAAGGACGCCGAATCAAAGGTCCAGCGCGGGCAGCTCCCGCCGTTTCACGGAATCCCCGTCGTGCTCAAGGACGTGGTCGACACCGCGGGCATCCGGTCGACGTACGGATCGGGCGCGTGGAAGGACAGGGTTCCCGAGCGCGATCACGCCGTGGTGACCAAGCTGAAGTCCGCGGGGTTCATCATCCTCGGCAAGACCAAGACCCCCGAGTTCAGCGGCGGGATGGTGACCGAGCCGCTCGCGTTCGGTCCTTGCCGCAACCCTTGGGATCTCAACCGGACGTGTGGCGGCTCTTCGGGCGGCTCAGGTGCAGCGATGGCGGCGCGTCTGTCGTCGATCGCGCTCGGAGGCGACGACGGGGGTTCGATCCGCATCCCCTCGAACTGGAACGGCATCTTCGGGATCAAGCCGTCTCGGGGACGCGTGTCGTGCGCGCCCGATCCGGCAGCGATGCACTTCACCAACGGCCCGATGGCCCTGAGCGTCGCCGACGCCGCGGCGATGCTCGATGCGATCTCCGGCTACGTGACCGGTGACGGCTTCTGGGCGCCTCCGCCCGCACGGCCGTTCCTCGACGAGGTGAGCGTCGACCCCGGCAGGCTGCGCGTCGCGGTGACCGTGAGCGCGGCCGACGGCGTCGATGTCGACCCGGATGTGATCACCGCGACGAGGCGCGCGGGCGAGCTGCTCGAGCAGCTCGGACACCACGTCGAGGAAGTCGACGACTGGCCGGGTCGCGGCACGTTCCCCGACAATCGCGCCGTGCCCCTGCAGTTCATCTACGGCGCGAAGTACGACGGCCTCGGCAGGTGGGGCGTCATGCCTCCCGCCGACGAGCTCGAGCCCGGGCAGCAGCTCCTCATCGAGATGAGCCGTCAGGCGACGGCCGCCGATGTCCTCCTCGCCAACCACCTCGCGGCCGACACATCGAGGCGCGTGGTCGCGTTCTTCGACGACTACGACGTCCTCGTGACTCCCGTGATGGCCTGCCGTCCGCCCGAAGTCGGCCGGTTCGTCGATCACCCCGAAGAGGCGTTGGGCTTGCTCTCCGCGGTGCAATGGACGGCGCAGTTCAGCGAAAGCGGGCAGCCTGCGGTCGCGGTTCCGATCGGCCTCGACTCGGGCGGCACACCCGTCGGCGTGCAGATCGCCGGCCGACCTGCTGACGAAGCGACACTCATCCGCGTCGCATCTCAGCTCGAAGAAGCCAACCCATGGATCCAAAGGGTGCCGCCCGGCTGCTAGCCTTCAGCAGCAATATCCGCTCTGACAGCGACGTAGCTCATGACCGAGTCACAGCCGATCCCGCGCTCGTTGCAGAGTCTGTCTTGACCGAGATTTCGCGGCGCACGAAGCGGCCCGACGGTCTCCGTCGTCAGGAGCAGATCATTGCGGCGGCCACCGAGATCCTGGCCAAACGGGGCTATGCGGAAGCCGGCTTGGACGAGATCGGCATCCTCGCCGGCGTCACTGGCTCTGCGATCTATCGCCATTTTGGCAACAAAGACGAGCTCCTCGAGGCCGTGCTCAACACGGCGCTGGGCGACACCATTGCCCGAGTAGCCGAGATCGTGGCCACCTCGAAGACGCCCTATGAGACGCTCGAGCGGCTGGTGATGAACGTCGCGACCCGCACGCACGAAGGACGCCAGCTCTCTCGCACTCTTTGGCGCGATCTGCGTCACCTCGGGAGCCAAGGACCGGGCGTCTTCGACCGAGTGCACCGTCTCCACGTCGAGGAATTCGTCCATGTGCTTCTGCAGCTTCGGCCCGAGATGTCCGAGGTCGAAGCCCGCACGCGCGTCGACGCGATCTATGGCCTCGTGCTCGGCGCCGAAGGCTGCGACCCTGGCATCGCCACCGACCACCTGCAACGACTGATCGTCGACATGGCGATGCGGATCCTGCTCTCGGTCGACGAGTCGCCGAGCGACCCTCTCGGCGACCTTCAGGTGCCGACGCCCACCAGCGCCTGACGGGTGACGAAGTTCAGCAACTCGCTCAGCTGCTCACTGTCGAGACCGCTGTCGGTGTGCGTGACCGAGTACACGACACCACGCGCGCCGTACACCATCGCCCGGACGTCCGGCTCGGAGAGCTCCGGGCGCAGTCGGCGAACCGCGTGCACCCACTCGGCAGTCACCAGCCGATCGGTACGGTCGGCAGCGGCCCGCACCGCGTCGCTCGCGTAGCGACGTTGCTGTTCGACGACGCCGGCGAGGGCCTTGTCCTCGAGCACGATCGACACGAGCTGCGCAACGAGCGCAGGCACGAGCTCCGCGGGATCGCGATAGGTGTCGACCACGGCCTGGACCTCGGACAGCTCGCGCTCGGACCAACCCCGCACCGCGGTGTCGAGGATGTCGGCCTTGTCCTTGAAATGGCGGTAGAGCGCCGGCGCCGTCGTTCCCACTGCAGCCGCGATGTCAGACATCGACGCCTGGCGGAAGCCCTTCTCGTAGAAGAGCTGCACCGCCGATTGCAAGATCTCGTCGCGCCGTTCAGGGAGCCGCTTCGTCGCCGAGACGCGTCGACCCTCACCCATTGGGCGGAGTGTAGGTGCGGCGACCTTCCGTTCCCCGCATCCGAGAGTGTGACTTCATGTTCACGGGTACGAGCGCAGCAAGCTGGGCCTCGTCCGCGTAGGTTAAGGTTCGTTCACAAAGCCGGACGAAGGGGTGACAATCCTTGAGCGATACGGTCGTGGGCACGGAACAGGTGCCGATCGCACCCGACCTCCTCACCGAGGGCGCGGAGCCTCAGCTCATCGGGAGTCGTTGCGGCGCGTGCGGAGTCGTCACGTTCCCTCGTCAGAGCGGCTGCGCGCGGTGCGGAGCGGCCGACATGCGAGACGAGCCCCTCCACCGTCGCGGGACCCTCTACACGTGGACCACGCAGGGCTTCATGCCCAAGGAGCCCTACCACGTCGATCCGACCGACGAGCCGTTCGCCCCGTATCTCCTGGGCTATGTCGAGCTCCCCGAGCAAGTGCGGGTCGAGGGTCGCCTGATCGGCTGCGACCCTGAATCGGTGCACATCGGCATGGAGATGGAGCTGACCCTCTTCCCGCTTCGCCACGACGAAGCGGGGCGCGAGGTGATGATGTACGCGTTCCAGCCAGTCGCGAGCGAAGGGACCGCGTGATGGACGTCGCAATCGTTGGCATCGGGATCCATCCCTTCGGCCGATTCCCAGGGGTCACCGGCGACCAGATGGGTGCGGTGGCGGTTCGTGCCGCGCTCGCCGACGCCGGTGTCGCGTGGAAGGACATCCAGTTCGCGTACGGCGGCAGCATGGGAGCGACGCTCGGCCACCAAGACGTCGGTTCGGCCGACACGCTCGTCAATGACCTGGGGATGACCGGCCTCCCGTTCGTGAACGTGGCGAACGGCTGCGCCACCGCGGGGTCGGCCCTTTCGGTCGCGGCGCACACCATCGGTGCCGGCGCGTTCGATCTCGGCCTGGCGGTCGGGTTCGACAAGCATCCCCGCGGCCACTTCAACGCCGACGCAGGAACCATCGGTCTGCCGTCCTGGTACGGCGAGGCCGGCTTCATGGTCACCACGCAGTTCTTCGCGATGAAGCTCGTCCGTTACATGCACGAGCACGACATCACCCAGAACACGCTCGCGAAAGTCGCGGCCAAGGCGTACCGAAACGGCTCGCTGAACCCCAACGCGTGGCGCCGGACGCCGTTCACCGAGGAGCAGATCCTCGAGTCGACGATGCTGAACTGGCCGCTGACCCAGTACATGTTCTGCTCCCCTGACGAAGGTGCGGCCGCGGTCGTGCTGTGTCGGGCCGACCAAGCGCACCGCTACACCGACCGCCCGATCTACCTCCGGGGCGTCGGTCTGAAGACCCGCCAGTTCGGTGCGTTCGAGGTCATGAGCCCCTCACTCGCACTCGACCGGCGACACGCTCCGACCGTCGACGCGTCGCTCGCGGCTTACGAGATGGCCGGTCTGGGACCGGAGGACATCGACATCGCCCAGCTGCAAGACAGCGAGCCCGGCGCGGAGATCATGCACATGGCCGAGAACCAGCTGTGCGCGGATGGCGAGCAGGAGTGGATGATCCAGGCCGGCGAGACCGAGATCGGCGGGAGGCTGCCGATCAACACCGATGGCGGCCTCATCGCGAATGGCGAGCCGATCGGCGCATCGGGCATGCGGCAGGTCTACGAGACCGTGCTCCAGCTGCGAGGTGACGCCGGCCCACGGCAGGTCCCGAACGCGCCGAAGGTCGGCTACACGCAGGTGTACGGCGCCCCGGGAGTCGGGGCCGTCACGATCCTCACGACATGACGCTCGGGAGCACGCTGCGAGACGTGCGCGACGATCAGCTGCGCAGCCCGACGAGCCATCAGTTCAGCGGCACCGATGTGTGGCGGCTCCTCATCGCGCAGAGAGCTGTCCGCGCGGCCGAGCCGTATCTGGTGTGGCAACCGTTCGTGGGCGACGCACGTACGTGGACCTACGGGGACATGCTCCACGACGCGAGCGCAGTCGCGGCGGGACTGCACCATCGGGGCGTGCGGCCCGGCGACCGCGTCTTGATCCACCTCGAGAACTGTCCGGAGTTCGTCGTGTCGTGGTTGGCCTGCGCGGCGCTCGGCGCGGTGGCGGTGACGACGAACTCGCGATCCGCCAGCGACGAGCTCACCTACTACGCCGACGACTGCGGCGCGGTCGGCGCGATCACGCAGCCGAAGTTCGCAGACCTCCTCGCCGCCGCGGTGCCGAACCTGGGGTGGGTCGCGTGCATCGAGCACGACTCGGGAGAGCCGGCCTCCGCGCACGACCGGCCCGACGCGAGCAGTGGCTTCGACGCGTTGCGACTCGACCCCGACACGCTGCCCGCACGCACGCCCGATCCGATGTGGCCGATGAGCGTGCAGTACACCTCGGGAACGACGTCGCGTCCGAAAGGTGTGCTCTGGACGCACGCGAACGCCCTTTGGGGAGCGAAGGTCAATGCAGTGCACGAAGACCTGCACGCCGACGACTGCCACCTCACCTACATGCCGCTGTTCCACACCAACGCGCTCGCGTACTCGATGCTGGCGAGCCTCTGGGTGGGGGCGCGGTTCGTGCTCGTGCCGAAATGGTCGAGCAGCCGGTTCTGGGACATCTCGCTGCGACACCGGTGCTCGTGGCTGAGCCTCATGGGACTCTCCGCTCGCGCCCTCATCACCGAAGCGCCGCCGAAGGAGCACTCGTATCGACTGTTCGGCACAGGCATCTGCGATCCGCCGTGGCTCGCGCCGTACGGCATCCGCACGATCGGGTGGTGGGGCATGACCGAGACGATCAGCCACGGGATCGTCGGTGATCCGTACACACCGAACCGGCCGATGTCGATGGGCCGACCGGCGCCGGAGTACGGGATCGCCGTGGTGCAAGCTGACGGCGTCACACCAGTGGAGCCGGAGGAGACGGGACAGCTCCTGGTCAAGGGCACCCGCGGGCTTTCGCTCTTCGCGGAGTACCTCAACCAACCCGAGGCGACTGCCGACAGCTTCGACGAGCTCGGCTGGTTCCGAACGGGCGACCTCGTCGTGCCCCACGCCGACGGACACATCTCGTTCGTCGATCGCGCGAAGGACATGTTGAAGGTCGGCGCAGAGAACGTGGCCGCCTCCGAGATCGAACGTGTCGTGCTGCAGGTCGATGGCGTCGTCGAGGCGGCAGTGGTCGCGCGCTCCGACCCGAAGCTCGACGAAGTTCCCGTCGTGTTCGTCGTCGGTGGCGCCGACAACACCGACCTCGCCGACCGGGTGAAGCGCGCGTGCGCGGGCAAGCTCGCTGACTTCAAGGTGCCCCGAGACGTGTTCGTCGTGCCCTGCCTGCCGCGATCGACGCTGAGCAAGATCAACAAGGTCGAGCTCCGGAAGGTCTCGACACCCGAGGCTGATCGCGAGTCGGCTGCGCTCGTGTGGGCCGAAGCTGCGCTCGCCGATCCGTCCGGAGATGCAAGTTGACCGGCCGCACCACGAAGGGAGCTCTCGCATGAGTGCCGCGTCCGACGTCGCGCTTCTCGACGAAGCCATCGACAGGTTCCTCGAGGACAATCCTCCCGCGACGACAGACAAGCACCAGTTCTGGGCCGCACAATTCGACGCCGGCCTGGCGTGGGTGCATTTCCCTGTGGGCTACGGGGGGCTCGGGCTCAACCCGAAGCTCGCCGAGCGGCTCGACTCTCGCCTCGGCGCCGCCGGCGCGCCGCGCAACACCAACGTCAATTTCATGTTGGTCGGCATGGCCGGGCCGACGATCGTGGCCATGGGATCTGAGGAGCAGAAGGAGCGCTTCCTGCGGCCGGGCTTCGCGTGCGACGAGATCTGGTGCCAGCTGTTCTCCGAGCCCGGCGCGGGCTCCGATCTCGCATCCCTCTCGACGAGAGCCGAGCGCGACGGCGACGAGTGGGTGTTCAACGGGCAGAAGGTGTGGACGACGCTCGCGCACGTGGCCGACTGGGCAATGGTGCTCGCGCGGACGAACCCCGATCAGCCGAAGCACAAGGGGCTCACCTACTTCCTCATCGACATGAGTCAACCCGGCATCGAGGTGAGGCCGCTTCGCCAGATCAACGGCGAGGCCGAGTTCAACGAGGTGTTCCTCACCGACGCCCGCACGCCCGACTCGCTGCGGATCGGAGACGTCGGCGAAGGCTGGCGAGTTGCCGTCACGACGCTGATGAACGAGCGCACGGCGTTCGGACACCTGGCCAAGGCCCCCCGTGGCACCGGCGCCTCGCGGATGGTGCGCGACCTGTACCAGCAGTACGGCGACAACGATCCGGTGCGACGCGACGCGGTGACTCAGAAGTGGATCGAGAACGAAGTCGTCCGGCTCACGACGCTGCGTGCGCAAGAGCTCCGCGACAAGGGCACCCCCGGTCCTGAGGGTTCGGTGATCAAGCTCGCGTACACCTGGGCGTCGTACAGCACATACGAGCTCGGCGTCGACTTGATGGGTCCCTACGGAATGCTCATCGACAACTACGACATGGTGCGGCCGACGATCATGGGTGGCTCGTCGCTGGGCGGCAGCAGCGAAGGCCCGCCAAACCCGCAGAAGGCGTGGCTCACCTCGCTCGGCGGCACCATCGGCGGTGGCACGTCACCGATCGCGAAGAACGTGCTCGGAGAACGCGTCTTGGGGCTGCCCGGCGACGTGCGTGTCGACAAGGAGCTGCCGTGGTCAGAGGTACCGCGCAGCTGATCGACCTACCTGACTGCCCTACGCGGGCCAGGGCAGCGGCGGGCGGCGGTCCTTCCACGGATTGACGGCTTCGAGCTGCGAGGCGAGGCGGATCAGCGTCGCCTCGTCGGCGGGTCGGCCCACGAGCTGCACGCCGATCGGCACGCCGTCGGGGTCGATGCTGCACGGCACGGAGATGCCGGGTTGACCGGTCTGGCTGAACTGACCGGTGAACTGCACGTTGTGCAGCAGCTTGAACGCCTTGCTCGGGTCGGCCTGGATCTCGCCGATCCGCGTCGGCTGTGACGAGGTCACCGGCGTGAGCAGCACGTCCCACTGGTCGAAGAACGGAGCCACGATCGTGCGCGCGAGCACCCCTTCGAGGTGCGTGGCATACGCAAAGTCGGCGGCGCGGGCCTCCGATCCCCATTGGATGAGCAGCTGCATGCCGGGCTCGAGCTGCTCGACCGCGGGCCACTCGCCGTGCTCGACGAGCGCAGCGAAGCGGGCGCCGTAGACGATGTGCAACCCGAGGCCCCTGTTGTCGGGGAACATGCCTCGGCCCGGCCAGTCGTCGACGCCGAAGACGTCGTGGCCGAGGCTCTCGAACGCGCGAGCAGTCGTTGCCACTGCGTCGACATACGACGGGTGCACCTCGACGCCGTCGGCCGCCGCGGTCGTGAAGGCGATGCGCAGGCGACCAGGATCGCGTCCGACCTCCTCGGCAAACGGTCGCTCGGGTTCGGGAGCCCAGAAGCCGTCACCCACGACGTAGCCGGAGATCGCGTCGAGCATCGCCGCGGCGTCGGCGACCGTGTGCGCCATCGGCCCGGGAGTCGACCACGGCGAGTTCGGCGCAGGCGCCATCGAGACGCGGCCGCGGGTCGGCTTGATGCCGACGAGTCCCGTCCATCCGGAAGGGATGCGGATGGAGCCGCCGCCGTCGGTGCCCAGCGCGATCGGGCAGAGACCAGCTGCGGTCGCGGCACCCGACCCGCCCGAGGAACCGCCCGGGGTGAAGTCGGTGTTCCACGGGTTGCGGCACGGCGCATACGCCAAGGGCTCGGTGTACGTCCCCGACGTGAACTCGGGCAGGTTGTGCTTCCCGATGACGATGAAGCCGGCCTGCTTGACCTTGGTCACGACGGCAGGGTCGTAGTCGGGGACGCGGTCGCGCCAAGCGGCAGTGGCAGAGGTCGACGTGATCCCCGCAGTGTCGATGGAGTCCTTCACCCCGATCGGCACGCCGTGGAACGGCGGCAGATCGCCTCCCCGACGTCCGCGGTCGCGCGTTTGGCGGCATCGAGCGCCTGCTCGCCGGCAACCGTGATGTACGAGCCGATTGCTGGGTCGATCTCCTCGATCCGCTGCAGGTACGCCTCGACGACCTCGGTCGGCGTGAGCTCCTTCTCTCGGACGAGCTGCGCCAGCTCGAGCGCCGACAGGCTCACGACGGCTTGATCCATGACCTACTCCTTCGTCACGTCAGGTCGATCCCAGTCGAGTCCCACAACACGCGCTGGATGCCGTCGGCGCTGATGCCGAGACGCGTCAGGAACCCCGCGCGCCGATCACCCTTGTAGGACGCGAACGCCTTCTCGAACGCCTCGGCGCTCTCCCACTCCTCGAGCATGGTCAACCGCGTCGGCTCGGCGCGGTCCTGGAAGATCCGCAGCGAGATGAAGCCCTCGGAGTGGCCGCTCTCCTCGCGGAGCCAGGTCAGCGCGTCGCGCATCACCTCGACGTCGACCGGGCCGAGGGTGGCCTGCAGCAACATCGTCATGGGAGCTCCTTCATCGTGTGAGTCGAGCCATGCGGTCATGGATGAGCGACAGCCGCCGGCGCACCTCGGCGGGCAACGTGTCCTCGCCTGACTGCGAGAGCTTCCCGGCGGCCATCGCGGAGCCGACGATCTCGCCCGGCGCGTGCCCGCGCGTTGCCGTCGTCGCCGATCACCAGGCGCGCGGCCGGGGCGATCGCGTCGTAGTCCGAGATGGTGACGGCATCACCGTCGCGCGACGGTCCACGGTGGACCTCTACGACTCCATCGCGCACCTCGAGGCACCAGCCCACCGAGGTCTGTCCCGGATCGCACAGCGCCGCGGGCGCGTCGGTGAACTCGCGGGCAATGCGCAGCGGCAATCCCCCGGTGTCGACGCCTGCCATCTCTTCGCGGACGACATCCTCGTAGGCATCGACCCAACCGACGCTCGCGAACTCGTGTGTGGTCATGAGCGCGACGCGTGGTGCGGAGGGATGCGGTCTGCCCATGGGGCCGCCTCTTCGATCTGCGCAGCGATGCGAACGAGCACGTCCTCTCGCCCGTACGCCGCGCCCAGCTGCACGCCAACCGGCAGTCCGTCGGCCGACGTGTGGAGTGGCAGCGAGATCGCAGGCTGACCGGTGATGTTGTACACGCCGGTGAACGGCAGCACCGACGACGCCTTGTAAAGAGGCGCGAGCGGGTTGTCGGGCGGCGACGCGAGGAAGCCGAGCTCGTACGCGGGTGTCCCGGTCGTCGGCGAGAGCAGCAAGTCGAAACCCGAGTCCCACCACGACGACAGGCGCCGGGCTGACTCCTGCACCTGCGCGAGTCCTTGGAGGAACTGGGGACCGGTGGACTGACGGCCGAGCTCCGCGAATGCCCACGTGTACGGCTCGACGTCGTCCTCGCCGATCGTGCGGCCGGTGACGCGGCTCCAGCGGTCGAGGTTCCACTGGATGCCGCTGCCGGCCATCCCGAGGAACGCCTCGATCGCACCTTCCATCATGTGGTCGATGGCGTCGGGGAACGCGGGCTCGACGTCGTGGCCGAGCTCCTCCAGCAGCTTCGCCGCCGCGGTGACGCCGGCTTGGCACTCCGGGTGGAGGGTCGGGTTCGCTTGCGGCGCGCGGTCGAGAACGCCGATCCGCAGGCGGCCGGGTGGCCGACCGACCTCGTCGAGCAACGGACGCTCGAGCGTGGGGGCCGTGAACGGATCGCCCGCGGAGTAGCCAGCCGTGATGTCGAGCATCAGTGCGGCATCGCGCACCGATCGGGTCAACGCATTGATGTGCCACGACCCGTTGCCCCACATGTCGCTGAAGTCGGGACCTTGCGACACGCGGCCCCTTGACGGCTTGAGGCCGACGACGCCGCAGAAGGCGGCGGGGATCCGGATCGAACCACCGGCGTCGGTGCCGTGCGCGATCGGGACCATTCCCGACGCGACCGCCGCGCCCGATCCGCCGCTCGACCCGCCGACCGACCGGCCCGTGTCCCACGGGTTGAGGCATGCGCCGTACGCCACCGACTCGGTCGTCGTGATGATCGCGAGCTCGGGCAGGTTCGTCTTGCCCGCGAGGAGTAGCCCCGCACCGCGAAGCCTCTGCGCGACGTAGCTGTCGCGGCTCTCGTGCCAGTCGAGGTCGCGCAGGAAGCGCATGCCCTCGTACATGGGGTCGCCTGCGGTGCCAGTCAAGTGGTCCTTGAGCAGCATCGGGACACCGCGCAACGGGCCATCGGGTAGGTTCGGCGAGAGCGCTGCCGCACGGGCCTTCTCGAACATGTCGGCGACGACGGCGTTGAGCGTGGGGTTCAGCCGCTCGATGCGCACGATCGCGGCATCGAGCAGCTCGACGGGCGTCGCGTCGCCGCGACGTATCAGCTCCGCCTGCCCGACCCCGTCGAGCAGGCTCAGGTCGTCGCCCACGGCGCGATCCGGCTCAGGCTGACGCGGGGCGCGTACTGGGCGGTCAGCGCGGCGATCTCGTCTTCGATGCCGAACCAGCGCGCGGCATTCGCACTCAAGATCTTGCGCTTCTCGTCTTCCGGGAAGCCGGCGAGCTGGCTTCCGATGCGCTCACGGGCATTGGGCCAGTCGGATCCTGCGTGCGGGTAGTCGGAGGTCCACATGATCGTGTCGATCCCGACGCGATCGCGATTCGCGAGGCCGTAGGTGTCGATTTGGAAGCTCGCGTAGCACTGCCGGGCCCAGTACTCCGACGGGGGCATGGGGAGGTGCGCCTTCGTCCAGAAGCGGTGCCTCATGTAGTTGTCGTTGCTCTGCTCGAGGAAGAACGGCACCCACGCGATCCCGACCTCGATGAGACCGAGCCGCAGGCGGGGATGGCGCTCGAGCGCGCCGCCGAGGATCATCTCCGAGATCACCGGCATCGCGTCGACGGCCAGCTTCTCCTGGTTGATGAACGGCAACGTCGCCATCGCCATCAACACCTCGGGGTCGTCGAGGCCTTCCTTCTTGCCCTGTCCGGTGATGTTGAACCCGACATGGCACGCGACGCCGAGGTCGAGGTCCTCCGCGGCCGACCAGAACTTGTCGTCCACCGCGTGCTTCGCGATGAGGCTGCCGTTCGGCCACGTGCGCAGCACGACCGACCGCATGTCGTGCTTCTCGCGCACGCGGGTGGCTTCGGCGATCGCGTCGTCGACGCTGCTGTTGGGCAGGATGCCGAACCCGTAGAGGCGCGTCGGCTCGTCCGCGCAGAACTCCGCGAGCCAGTCGTTGTAGGCGCGTATGTTCGCGATGTAGAGCGCGTGGTCGTCGGCCTCGCAGACGCGGAACGCGTAGGAGGGGAAGACGAGGTGGACGTCGATCATGTCGATGTCCATGTCCGCGATGCGGTCGACCGGATCCCAGCCGCCCGAGCGCATGCTCGCGTAGCCGTCCTTGGGGATGAGGTCCCAGTCGGTGGGCGCGACACCTGCGGTGTTCACCAGGCGGGTGACCGCCATCGTGCTGCCGTTCGCGATCGCCCAGGCCTGGCCGCCGTGCTTTCCGTCGACGACACGCGGACCTGCCTCGCGGAACTTCTTGGGCAGGTGCTTCTGCCAGAGATCAGGCGGCTCGGTGACGTGCGTGTCGGCATCGATGATCGGATACCCGGGGTCCGAAGCCAAGCGGTAGGCCATCTCGCGTCCCTCCGTCGAACAAGCGCTGCGAGGGCGCATCTTCCTGGCTGACCGCCGATTTGTCAATCTTCGTTCACACGGGGGGCCGCATCTCCCATTGTTTTGGGCGGTTCGGGGTTGACTGCTCGTAAACCCGAGTTCACAGTGTGCGGTCATGACCGAGTCCCTCCGCCGCGAGCCCACGTTCATCGACCTCTTCGTGTGGGCGCTCGAGCGCTTCCCCGATCGCATCGCGTTCATCGAGGGCGACACGACGACGACCTATGCGCAGGCCCGACAACGGATCTCACAGCTCGCCCGCGCGCTCGAGGCACGCGGGTTCGGACCGAACACCGGGCTCATGACGCTGAGCGGGAACCGCGCGGACGCGCTTCTCGTGGGCATGGCGTCGCGCTGCCTCGGTGGCTGGTCGGGCGCGCTGCATCCGCTCGGCTCTGCGGAGGACCACGCGTACATCCTCGAAAACTCCGAAGCCCTCGCGCTCGTCTACGACCCGGAGTCGTACGAGGACCGCGCCCGTGAGATCGCTGATCTTCATCCGAAGCTCGAGCATCTGCTCTCACTCGGACCCTCGTCGTTCGGCCACGATCTGCTCGCGAGCGCAGACACGATGTCGAGCGACCCAGTGACGCCAATTGCCGAGGCGACCGACGTCTGCAGCATGACCTACACGGGCGGTACGACTGGCCGGCCGAAGGGCATCGTGCAGCGCCATCACACCGTGGTCACGATGACGCACCTCATATCGACCTGCTGGCAGCTCCCCACGGACATCCGGTTCCTGGCGACAACGCCGATTTCGCACGCGGCCGTTGCGTTCGTGCTGCCGACGTTGATGAATGGAGGAACCGTCGTCCTCCACAAGGGCTTCTCGCCCGACTCCTTCTACGACCTCGTCGAGCAGCACCGCATCACGCTCACCTTCGCTGTGCCCACGATGATCTACGCGCTGCTCGACCATCCCCGAACGCAGACCGCAGACGTCAGCAGCCTCGAGACGATCGTTTACGGAGCCGCACCGATGTCACCGGCCCGACTCGACGAGGCGTTGAAGGTGTTCGGTCCGGTGTTCGTGCAGCTGTACGGACAGAGCGAGGCGCCGGCGACGGTCACGGCGCTCCGGAAGGAAGAACACTCCTCCGCACGACCTCATCTGCTCGGTTCGTGCGGGCGCGCGCTGCCCGGCGTCGAGGTCAAGCTGCTCGACGATGCCGACCACGAGGTGCCCATGGGCGAGGTGGGCGAGATCTGCGTACGTGGGGCGATCGTGGCCGACGGCTACTGGAAGCTGCCCGACCTCACGGCGGAGACGCTTCGCAACGGGTGGCTGCACACCGGCGACCTCGCCCGCGGAGACGAGGAGGGGTACATCTACATCGTCGATCGCAAGAAGGACATGATCATCTCCGGCGGCTTCAACGTCTTTCCTCGCGAGGTCGAAGATGCGCTCGCCGAGCACCCCGACGTCGCAGTCGCGGCGGTCATCGGCGTGCCTGACGACAAGTGGGGCGAGGCCGTCACCGCCATTGTGGTGCCTCGACCGGGACGCGAGCTCGATCCCGACGAGCTCATCGCGCTCGTCCGCGAACGCAAGGGGCCGATCTACGCGCCCAAGTCGGTCGAGATCGTGGACGCCATCCCGGTGACTCCCCTCGGGAAGGCGGACCGGAAGGCGATCCGCGCGCGCTACTGGGCCGACCGAGACCGACTCGTGTGATGCTGGAAAGCTCCAACACGGCGTTTGGAGGCGAATCGTGACCACGACCCCGACCAACGACACCGACCTCAACCGGAAGATCATCCGAGCGGCATTCGAGGCGTGGCAGGCGGGCACTGCTCCCATTGCCGACGTGTTCGCCGAGGACATGGTGTGGCGCATCGAAGGGCACTCGTTCGCGTCGAAGCAGTACGACAACAAGCGCCAGTTCATCGACGAGGTCCTGGCGCCCTTCGGCGCGCGCTTCGCGACGGGAGAACGGTTCCGCCCGACCAACATCCGCTCCGTCCACGCGGACGCCGACACCGTGATCGTGCTCTGGGACGGCGAAGGAGTCGCGAACGACGCCGCTCCGTACAAGAACAGCTACGCGTGGTTCATGAGAATGCGCGACGGCAAGGTGATCGACGGCACCGCGTTCTACGACAGCATCTCGTTCAACGATCTCTGGACACGCGTACAGCCGAACGGCTGATGGCCGAGCTTCAGGCTCAGCTCGT
>CAWDJB010000014.1:0-5714 GCA_963802505.1 uncultured Acidimicrobiales bacterium
ATGGGCTGCCCCGACTCTAAGGTCGAACCGTGACCGGGGAGTTCCATGGCGTGCTCGCCCGCTGGCTCGAACGAGACGTCCTCCCGAACGTAATCGAGCTCGACCACGCCGACGAGTACCCGACCGCGATGGTCGAGCAGATGCGGGAGTTCGGGCTCTTCGGCGCCACGATCCCGACCGAGTACGGCGGGCTCGGCCTCTCGACGTCGACCTACGCGCAGAGATCGTCACGCAGATCTCCGCGGTGTGGATGTCGCTCACCGGCGTCTTGAACTCGCACTTGATGATGGCGCACCTCATCCGCACGTTCGGCACCGACGCGCGACGCGACGACTTCCTCCCGAAGCTCGCGTCGGGCGAGCTGCGCGGGGGCTCACGCTCACCGAGCCGACGTGCGGCAGCGACCTGCAAGCGATCCGCACGACCGCACGCCGCGACGGCGACACCTACATCGTCAATGGCACGAAGACCTGGATCACGAACGGCGGCCGTGGCAACTGCCTCGCCCTGCTGGTGAAGACCGACCTCGACGCATCGCCGCGCAGTCGAGGCACGTCGGTGCTGCTCGCGCTCCGCGAAGTCGACGGGTACAGCGTGCCGCGCAAGCTCGGGAAGCTCGGCTATCGCGGCGTCGACACGGTGGGGCTGCTGTTCGATGACGTCACGGTCGACGCCAACCGGCTCCTCGGCGGCGTCGAGGGTCGCGGCATCGCCCAGGTGCTCGGCGGCCTCGAGCTGGGTCGCATCAACGTCGCCGCACGCGGCGTCGGTGTCACGGACGCAGCGCTGCGGCGTCTCTGCGCCTACACGAACGTGCGGGAGACGATGGGACGGCCGATCGGGCAGCATCAGGCGATCCAGCTGAAGCTCGCTGACATGGCGTGTCGCGTCGAGTCGTCACGTCTGCTCACCGAACGTGCCGCCGCGATCTTCGACGAAGGTCGGCGCTGCGATCTCGAGGCCGGCATGGCCAAGCTCGTCGCGACCGAGGCCGCGCTCGAGAACGCGACCGAGGCGATGCGCATCTTCGGTGCGTACGGGTACTCGACCGAGGAGCACATCGAGCGCTACTACCGCGACGCGCCGCTGCTGATCATCGGTGAGGGGACGAACGAGATCCAGCGCATCGTGATCGCGCGGCGACTGCTCGCCGAGGCCGAGGAGGCAGATCGATGACCGCACCGCTCGCCGGCATCAAGGTGCTCGACATCACGGCGAACATGTCGGGCCCGTTCGGGACGATGATCCTCGGCGACCAGGGCGCTGACGTCATCAAGGTCGAACCGCCCGTCGGCGACCCCATCCGCCAGCTCGGCACCGGCAGCGACGGCCTCTCGGCGTACTACGCGAACCTCAACCGGTCGAAGCGGTCGGTCGTGCTCGATCTCGAGCGACCGAGGAGTCGCGCCCGACCTTCGAGCGATTGCTCGACTGGGCCGACGTCGTCGTGCACAACTACCGACCCGCGGCCGCGAAGTCGTTGGGGATCGACGCGGACGCGGTGCGCGCGACACGGCCGCAGCTCATCCACGTGACGATCGTCGGGTTCGGCTCGACCGGACCGAAGGCGGGGCATCCCGCGTACGACCACGTGATCCAGGCGATGTCGGGCATCTGCGATCGCCAGCGCAACCCGCGCACGGGCGAGCCGGCGATGGTGCGGAACGGGATCGTCGACAAGCTCACCGGTTGGGCGACCGCGCAGGCCGTGTGCGCCGCGCTCGTCGGGCGCGCAACGACCGGCGAGGGGCGCAGCGTCGAGGTGTGCATGCTCGACGTCAACGTCGCCACGCTGTGGCCCGACGGGATGATGAACCACACCGTGCTGCATCCGGTGAACGAGCGTCCCGACATCGCGAACGGGTTCAGGCTGTGGCCGACCCTCGACGGGCACATCTCGTTCATCGCGCTCACCACCCGCCAGGTCGAGGGCATCCGCGCCGCGTTCGAGCTCGACGAGGCCGAGATCGCGACGGCCGGCAGCGTCCGGATCGTCGCGGTGTTCCGACTTGCCGGCCGGGCGATGGAGGAGCTCACGACCGAGGAGGTGCTGGCGCGGTTGGACGCTCACGACGTCCCCGCTTCACCGGTCGTCTCGCTGGACGAGGTGCACGCGGCGCCCCAGGTCGTCGCCAACGAGCTGGTCGAGGAGTTCGAGCACCCGGTGCTGGGCACGATCCGCCAGCCGGCCCCGCCGGTGCGGTTCGGCGGCGACAACCCGTCGGCGCTCCGCCCAGCGGCACGGCTCGGCGCGGACAACGACGAGATCTTTGCGATGCTGGAGGGGTGAGCGAGCAGATCCGCAAGCGTTCGGCAGCCGTCACCCGCGGGGCGTCAACCACCTCGTCATCAACGTGCGCGACATGGAGGAGTCGCATCACTTCTGGTGCGACCTTCTCGGGTTCAAGCAGGTCGGCGAGCTGCACCCGCGAGAACCGTCCGAACATGACGATGCGCTTCTACAGCGGCGTCGTCGACGACGTGAACCATCACGACATCGCGCTGGTGGAGCAGAAGGATCTTCCCGAGCCGCCGCCCGAGTGGTCGATGTACCAGAGCACGTTGGCGATCAACCACATCGCGATCACCTATCCCGATCGCGAGTCGTGGCTCGAAGAGGTGCAGTTCCTCAAGGACAACGGCGTGAAGATGAACCTGCGCGTCAACCACGGCATGACGCACAGCGTCTACATCAACGACCCGAACGGCTATGGCGTCGAGGTGCTCTACGACCTCCCCGAAGAGGTGTGGATGCACGACATCGACGGCGCGCTGAACTACGGCGAGGCGCTCCCCGAAGACCAGCTGCTCGTCGACGACACGAACTACACGACCGACTTCACGCGTCGCTGACTCCAAGGTCACACGCCATCGGTGATCTGCGCGACGTACCGCGCGCACGGAAGGCGGACGCTGTGGCGGTGACGAGGCACTGACCTCGCACGGAAAGTCGAGGCGGCCATGTCGACCTTCACTTCAACCTCCGCGTCCATCGTTCGACCCGTTTCCCCACGAGCGGGAGTCCATCGAGGAAGCTCGTACGTCATGGCGCTCGTCGCCGTGGCGGCAGTGACGATCATCGCTGTCGTCTCGATCGGCCTCTTGTGGCCGACGTCGGACTCCTCTTCGACTTCGACCCGCACCGTGCAGTCGACGACCGCGGCTGAGCTGATCGTTCCCGACCGTCGTTCGCGCACACAGGGGCGCCCGCCCGCAGGGCAACCGACGCCGGCCATCGTGCGCAGCGCGAACGCCGCAGAGCAGCCCGTTCCGTTGGCGACCCCGACGGTGCAGTCGGCGAACGCCGCCGAGCAAGGCCTGTAGTCCCCGCCTTCCTTCGGGCTCCTCCCGAGCACCCCGCGCCGCTCCGGCGGCGCGGGAGCGCGCATCAGACGCGCACGAGATCGACGTGTCGACCGGAGGCTCTCGCGAGCGCACGAAGGTCGTCGGGATCTGAAGTGAAGATCTCGTCTCCGTCGTCCGCGAGGAGCACGACGCCCGCATCGACGACGTCCGTTGCTTTCGCCACGCCCAGCAGCACGCCGACCCGCTTGCCGAAGGGTTCGTCGAGGGCCCGAATCTCGACCCCCGGCAGAAGCCGGGCGATCGACGCCTGTCGCGCTCGACCTCCCCGCCAGACCTGACCGACTACCCCGCCATGAGTCAGCGGCGCTCGGCCCGCGAGTCGCTCGGCTTTGATCAGCGCGATCAGGTCGCGATCGTTTCTCTCCACCGCGACGAAAAGCCCCGGCGTCGAGCACGATCGTCATGCGCTGCCCCGAGCCACGACGGCGCACGCCGCGCCCGACGCTTCGCCTGACGGATCTCGTCATCGGAGATCACGCCGTGCTCGGCCTCGTATGCGGCGATGAACTCGTCGAGGGCACGCATCCGCCGGTCGTGGTCGGCCTTGAGCTGAAGCGCGTCATTCACCCACGCGTCGCACTCTCCACCGCGCCCTTCCGCGACGGCCTGACGGCCGGCCTCGAGCAGCTCGCCCTCCACCGTCGCCGACAGCCTCTCTCGTGTCATACATTCATCCTACTTCTCACGTACATTCGTCCTACCTCGTTCACGGAGCCCTCACTGGGGGGCCGGTCTCCATCGTGCTCCCATCCGGCATCGTCACTTCGAGAGTGCGATCGGGAAGCAGCTTCAGCCTCCAACCCCGGTCATGCACCGCGTGGTGATGCCGGCTGCAGATCGGCAGGAGGTTGTCGAGATCGGTCGGGCCACCGTGCTCCCAGAACCAGACGTGATGCATCCGGAGGCGGCTGAACCGCACCTCACAACCGGGGATCGCACACGTCGGATACAGCGCCCGCAGCACGCGCCGCTGCGCCGCACTCGCGAGACGTTGTCTGCGCCCGAGGTCGAGATCGGCCGGCGGCCACACCGCTACTACGTGCACCTTGGCCCACGCCGCGACCTCGGCCAGCACGTCATCGGGCAGATCGACCGGGAGTCCCCAATCGACCGTCGGCTTCCCGTCGGCATCGACCTGAGTCGCATCGACCACCACGACGAGCTCGGGCTTCCCTACTCCGCCGCCGTTGCCGAGCAGCAACGAGATCACCGCGAGCCCGGCGAGATACTTCTGCTTCTCGATCGGATCGTCGGGACACTGGTCGGGGACACGCTCGGCGAACAGCCGGTCGACCTCGTCCTGGATGCGCTTGTCGATCTTGACGGCATTCAGCGAGTCGCACGCGAAGTGGCCCCGGAACATCCCCGAGATGCGCTCCACCGCAGCGATCGCCACCGGATCGACTGCTTCTGGCGCGCCTTTCTCATCGTCGCCTTGCAGGCGACTCGACCTCGACCCTCAACCGCTTCTCGTACTCGTTCGCCGGCAACGACCACGCGTCACTCACCCGCCGGTCGATGATCGCTGCAAGTTCGCCACGACGCGCCTCGGGAACCTGGCGCAACGCAAGCACCGCCACGTCGACATGCGCCGCCGACACATCACCGGCCTTCATCGCGGCCTCGAGCGCGGGCAGCACTCGCAACGTCTCGCCCCGCTCAATGACTCGGTGCCCGGCCGCCAACGACAGGCTTCGGCGGCATTCAACGTCTTGCCGCCATAGCCCGTCTTCGCCTCGAAGCGCCTCGGCGAGGTCGACATCGATGCCGTCGAGCCACGCCCGCAGCCGTGAGCTCGTCTCGACGCCACGATCGAGCTGCTCACGGTTCGCAGTCGCGGCATCGAGCGCGGCCAGATCGCCGACCAACGCCAGAACGTCCACCCGCACTCCTTCCCCAGAGAAGCACTCAACATTTGTGACCAGCATCAACGGGGAAGAAATCGAACATTAGTACGACCGAGCGAGCGCTGTCAAGGCACATCCCACCACTCGGTCTCTGGGGTCGAGCGCGAACCGGCTGCTGCGGAACACGTCGTCGTCGCATGCGAACCAATTGACGAGGTGGACGCCAGACGACGCAGCGATCGCCCTCGCGGCTCGAAGCTCGCGTTGCAAGGTTCTCAGGGGCGGGCCCCAGGTCACCGGCTCATCACAGAACGCTATCGTGCCCTGGCCCGCGCCCAGGTAGTCGATGCAACCGGCGAGGGCGGCCTCGGGCGGATCGGGCGACGGGTGTACGCGTACGACGGAAGCGACCGTTGCAGTTCGCGGAACGCGACCACGAGCCGGCGAGGGCCGAAGGCTCGCTGGTCGAGGCAGAACGCCATGGCCTCGCTGAGCGTGCCG